>NZ_JAHTKI010000009.1 GCF_019145475.1 Pseudomonas botevensis | reverse complement strand
ATCTAAGCTCCATCTATCTAGAGCACCAAAATATAACATGCCTACCCACAAGAATATCCGCGGATGCGTCTAGGCCCTTTAATGGTGAGTAGTGAACGATTCATCGCCGCTTGACCTATTAGGGCTAGGGAGCAGCTTGAAGCCATCCTGCGCGGGCTGCCGGTGTTGATTCCGTACGTCGCACTATCCGGCTATCGACGCCCAGACCTTCCCGAGGGTTATCCCCGCTACGGGTAAATTCCGGGTATAAAAAACCCCGAACTAGGTCGGGGCTTTCGTAGAATGAAAATAGGGTTTCAGTTCGTTTGTGGAACGTCTGCCTCTGTCTCTACAGGGCTATCTAGCGCCAATCGCTGCTGTCGTTTTTCCTCGATCAGTTCAACAATTGAAGCCCGGTGCTTCTCTGTATGCGCAAGGAACGCAGACCGAGGAAGTAACAAACGAACAGGCACAGGTAGAAGCTCAAAGGCCTTTTCCGCCACAAGGAGAAACGCCTCATCATCCTTGATCCGGTCGTGCGTCACGGTAAGTAGGCCATCGACTAGCACGCGTTCGATCTGCGGCCAGTTCTTTTCGAGATAGTCATTGGCAGCATTTGCACCCTCCCCAATAGAGTCGAGCACAGCATCCTTTGCCGATATAACCGTCTCGCTGACGGATTCTGATAACGCCTTAGCCTTGTCAGCAAGATAACCGAACATATCCATCCGCTCCTTGAATGCACGATAAGAATATATCGACATTTCGCGAGCGATCTTTAGGACCAGCTAACAAAAACCCGGCTCTTGGCCGGGTTTCGAAGTTGTCGTGCGCTGGAGGTAAGTTGCGCAGTGTGGGAAAAGTACATCAAACTCCCCACCTTGGCAACACCTTTATGCCGCATCCTCTGAATTTTCTGCGTGAATAACCTGCCAAATAGGCTCTTGAGCCTGAATATCCACTTCCTCAATCGCTTTCCGCAGGAAGTTCCAGATTTCGAGCCAGTCTCGATCCCAGTGCTTGGGCTGTATGGCGATCCCGTACAGCTTCATCATGGCGTCAGACACTCGGGCAGGGCCAAAAGCATCACCGCCGTTCGCCTCGGCCTTGTACGACTGGAGCGCAACAGTCACCAGGCAATGCACCTTCGCCGCCTTGGCGTTGGTGAGCGCGCCAAAGTCCGTGTCTGACCAGATCAGCTTCTCGGCGTTGAGCATGTGAATGACGGTCATGCAAGGGTGGTAGAGGTAGTGCCCGAGCTGCTGCACTTGGAACGGAAGCGACTCGATTGCCTTCTGCACCTTCCCCATGGTCACCAGGTGGGCGGCTCGGAGTGTGGAGCGGCCAATAGGCGTGCGGCGCGTCTCGGCGATGTGGATCTTCTGGCGCACAGCCATGATGCGCTCTTCCTTGTCCTCACCCTGGGCGGCAAAGATGATCTCTCGAAGCGCGGCCTTTTCCTTCCGGACGACAGTCGCGGATTTTGCTCGGTCGGCCGCTGCCGCACTGATTGATACGTTCGACTCATGCTGTGCGTCTGTCCACGCTTGACGTGCGTTAATCAATTTCATGCTGCCTGCCCCTTTTTCAGTTCTCGGGCCTTGGCCCGGTATTCGGCCTTGATGGCCTTCAGGTCGTCGATGGTGTACTTGCGCACGCTCTGATCGGATTCGAGAGCGTTCACAGCCTCCTGACCGATGCGTGCGATGAGGCCGATCCGGTAATCCACGGCATTACCCGAAAGAAACCGGTTGTCCTGCTTACTCTGGGCGTGACAGTTGCGTTCATCGAAGCGCAGGTGAGGTGCAGAGCCGACACTTCGTTAATGGCCGGCGTCCACGGCGTTTCCGCTCCAGTCCAGTGGTTTTCCGCTGGAGATGCATGCGTGGCCGGCGGCAAAGTCACGGGCGCGGATGTATGCGTTGAATGCCTGCTGAGCTTCTCGCACGTAGTCGCCGCGACGCTTCAGCTTCTCCTCGCGGACCTTGATCGCGCGGCGCTCGATGATCGCCAGCGACTTACGCTTCTTCTCCTGCTTGTCCCGCGCGATGACAACGGCGCAGTCCGGCGAGCACCAGGACTGAAAACTCACCTTCGGGACGAATGAGGCCCTGCAGGTTTTGACTGCGCACTTTTTCGGGCGCGGCTGCTTCCTTTCAAGTGTCATGCGGCCTCCTGGCTCAGCAGATCGTCGAAGTAAACGCCCTGTGGTGCGAAGCGCGCGATGATGCGGTCGGTGTAGGCAATGCCTTGGGACCGATTGAACAGGCTGGTCACCGGGAAGCCGTCCGGCCCGAACAGCTTGCACCCGCCCATCATGGCCAGCTTCGTCTCGTACGGCAGGTGACGCATCACCCGGTACCACTCGGCCTGGAACCCGGCATCCTCGTTCAGCAGAATTTGCACGCCGATGTGCAACTTGCAGTACCGACGGGCGTCGGCCTCGTCGCCGATCTGGGTCATCTCGGCGATGCGCCTGTACATCGCGAACCACAACCGGTTCTGGTCGAGCGTGCGGTCCTTGCCGGGCCGCAGGGATACCACGACGAACTTCTTGTCGCGGAACATGGCGTTGAGTTTGGTGATGGCCTCGGAGAGCTTGGCCTGGCAGTTGACGCTAATCTTGTCGGTGATGTCCGTTGCTCCGTGGCTACCCGACGAATCCAAGAAGCCCACGCGTGCTGGGTCTTCTGCTCCACGTAAAATCCGCCCACCAGAGTGTCAAGGCACAGACCCTGCTCGACGGCGTGCTTTTGGAACTTCAAGCTTTCTGCTGCGAAATCAGGCTGCGCCGAGTGGCCAAGGGCTGCTGGCGGCATGTTCTGACCAGTGCGAAACCTTTCATCGTGCCAATGCGCGGCACCTCGTCGGCACACACCAGCACGCACGACACAGACGAAGCGCTTTCGACGATCAGTGCCGGCGGAACCCATCACGCGCTGGTGCAGCCGATAGCAGCGCCATTCCTCACCGAATGCGCCAACGGATCAGCGCAGCGTAACTTTAGCGCGGTCGAACCGTTGCGCACGCAAGTTGCCCAGGTCAAGGGCGGGCACTTTGCGTTGGCCGCGGCGAACATGGTGACGCTGCGAAAAGGATCGGTCGGAGCTGAAGTAACAGAGCCGCTCAACGTGGTGGCTACCAGCACCGGGCACCATGCGGTATCCGCAGCGTTCTTCGAGCAGGCGAATGGCGGCTTCTACAAAGGCGACGGCCGATCGGCGTACGATCCGATATCGACCATCTGCCAGTCAGGCGCCAACCAGCGTCTGGTGAGCGCCTATCTGGTCAAGTACTACGGCAACGAGAAGGATGGCATCTCGCTCAATGAGCCGATGCATACGCTGCCGACGAAAGATCGCGTGGCAGTTGTCGAGACCGTACAGGTGCCGGAAACGCTGTCGCCCGAGCAAATGGAAGGAGCACGCCGCTGCGCCGCGTTCATGCACCAGTACCTGCCGGAGCACTTCAAAGATCCGGCGGAAATAGTGATGGTCGGCGGCTACGTACTGATCGACATCACCCTGCGCATGCTGCAACCGCCTGAACTGAAGGCCGCTCAAGGCTTCGACAAGGACTACATCATCGATCGCGGACTGTTCGTCGACCTAGTCACCGGTGCTGAAGAATGGCGCGACATCAAAAAGACCGACCAAGTGCGGCTGATTGGAAACAGTGTTTGTCCGGACGAAGCCGAAGCGCTGGTCGCAGCAAACGCCGCAGACATCATCGAGCTTTACCAGCGCTTGGCCGCCTAACCCTATCCTCACTTGGAAATACGCATCCGGGTGACTGCAAAGATCGGGAGCGTACTAAGCGGGCAACTAATAAACTACGAAACCAAGCCACTACTTATTTTTCTTATCTACCTCCTTAGAAGAGTAAGGTGATGTGCTCGTCATTTTAGCGATATCATCCAAAGCCGCATGAACCAAACCAGCGCTTACTTTGTAAAATTTGTCAGACACTTCTTTTTTTAACTCTTGAACACCAGGAACATCCGGCATACTATCGATCTTAGCCTTCAACCTATTAAGCTTGACATGTTGAATCTTTTGAATTATTGCCAACTTAACTTCATAGAGTGCAATCCCCCCCCACTGTTTACCCCATACCGCAACACATGGAGCTGCATATACGGCCAACTCCCTAAGCTGCCCTTCTGCGGGCAATAAATTACACAAATAAATGTAAATTCCGCCACTAAATGCACCAACAGTTTTTCCGCCATAGCTTCCGCTTGGCTGCGAGCCCTGCTCTTCCATGACTAATCCCTATGAATTACTTTGAAGCGCTTCCACAAAATTTTTCATGGCCGCCGTGGTAGTAACCACACCGGATCTTACCGCTGCCATAATATTTTCTTTTGTTAGCTCATCTACGAAGCACTCATAGGAAGTAGACACGCTTCGACCGGACCGATTGAGATAAGTCTTCGCGACTTTTGTCTCTAGATTTGCAATATTACACGCGATATAAACATTGGTCTTTTCATCCTTAGAGGAAAGCTTGTAAAAAAACAGACAGCTGATAGACACAAATTTATGGTGATCCTCATCTATCACCGCGCAGAATTTCAAGTCGACACCATCACTTTTAAACTCGACATCTCCTTCATCATCAATAGATGCTGAATAACCGAGCTCATTCAACGCTGCCACATAGACTTCCGCCACAGGCTTTTTTAACTCAACACGATCGTTCATATATCTCCAGATCCACAATACGGTCCATAGATCATGATCATATCAACTTGCTAGCCTCAAAGGTACATGTGTGATTGTTTACCACCGTGACAACTGGCACCGCACGACACCGCACTTAACTTCACCGACTTGACAGGAGTACACCTGTACTCCACCAAGCCTTAACTCCCTCCCCCTTCAAAGTCAGCCGTTATAGCGGCAAGGACGAGCTCGCCCATGGAAACGATAAAACTGATTCAGCCAGCCCCGGTCGTGCGCGATGAACACGGGATGTTCCAGCACCCCGACATGCCCGACTTCGACGAAGGTGACGGCGACAAGTGCAAGGCCTGGATCGCCGAGCAAAGCCTTCAAGTTGGCATGGTAAGCCTGGAGTTCGCAGACCCGGCAATTGCCGACCGCTACTTCGAATCCCACGATCCGGATTGCAGCTACTGGGAGCCGGACCGCCCGGACGGCGAAGGCTGGTTCTGCCTCGCCATTCACGATACTGACGACGGCCCGGTCTGCTGGTGGGCTCGCCGCGAGGTGACGCCATGATCGCCCTCGCCTGGTTCGCCTACGTCTACTGCTACAGAGGGCCTCGGTGATGAACCACCAACCCAAAGGCGGCATGTGCGCGACCTGTGCCCATGCCCACCAAAATTGCAGCCACCTTCCCTTCAGCGCGATGCCGCCGCTCTCCCGCGACGGGCAGACGGTGATCGTGCGCTGCACCGACTTCCGGCGGCGACAGCCATGAGCCGCATGGTCAGCGTCCGCACCGATGAACTGGCCGGCCCGGCGCTGAACTGGGTAATCAACGCGATCGAGGGTGACCAGCAGCCCGTCGCCGGCCAGATGGATCTCTTCGCCCCGCCCGACGCCGAGCAGCTGATCGAGAAGTACGGCGTCTGGGTCGATGTCGGTCACCGGCACCCGTGGCTGGCCGACGCGACGAACGATCCGTTCAACCGGGTAACCGGCGAAACCCGACCAATCGCCGTGTTCCGGGCCGTGGTCTTCGCCAAACGCGGCGGCGCTGTGAAGGTCCCCGCCGAACTCGTCCAGCGGTGAGCCAACCCTACAACAAGCCCTGCTGCTTTGCTTCCGCCAGCAACTCTTTCGCGATTATTCGGGCAATTGTTTCAGGTGGAGACCCGCCAACCTGCGTGGATTTTGACAAGGTTGCAGCCCATACCGTGACCATCCGTTTATCTACGGAATACGAAACTTTGTGCGTCTTCCCTTCGAACTCGACTTCCAGTGTTTCACGCATTGCTCACCCCAAAACTTTGGCATTGAAGCCATAACCGTAGACCTTTTTTCAACTCAACAGCCTGCCGGTGTACGGCGGGCGAGGAATTCTATTGCCATGCCAAACCATGTGACCAACAAGGTGAGCGCTCCTGCCCACGTCCTAAAGGTGCTGATCAACGAAAGCGGCAAAATCGACTTCAGCACCATCCTTCCTTTTCGCGGGGTGTTCCCTTGGGGCGGGATCAGCGGACAAGCCGAGACTGCGGCAGTAACTATCACCGCTCAACCTCTTCACGATAATCCCCTGATTGCAGGACTTGAGCGGCGTAACCGCGCAGAAGCCAACGTGCTGCAGCTAAGCGAAGAGTGCTTCGAGCAGTTCATCCAAATGCTGCGCAACAAGCGATCGTCCGGGCACTTCCACTCGCTCGACTTCGCCCGCGATGTCTGGGGCACAAAGTGGAATGCTTACGACCAGGCGATCGACCTGGATGCAGGCGAGCTTTCATTCGATACCGCCTGGTCGTGCCCTCTCCCGGTCCTGATGGAGCTTTCGAGGCTCCACCCTGATGACGAAATCACTGTTCGTTATGCGGACGAAGACCTCGGCAGCAATTGCGGGACCGTGAGGCTCAAGGCTGGGGAGGCCGTTTCATCGGAGGTGGCCGGGCGCTGGGATGAAATGCGCGAAGAACAGCGCCAGCAGTGGACTGCCTGGGCGCGAGAACTCAAAGGCTGGGAAGAAAACGAAGACGACGAATAACCCATCACCACCTTCTGCCGCCCCGCGCGGCACCGCCCACCCGGGCAAGGAAGTGCGCCATGACCATCACGAAGATCATCAAGGGCCCGCACAAACTCTTCGGGCTCTGGTGGGTTACCGCTGATTGCGGCGGGATTATCCAGTACATGTCCTTCCGAAACGAACAACAGGCACGAACTGTCGCCCCTGGGCTGGACAGCGTGCCCCTTCAATAACCTTCTGCCGCCGCCGGCGGCGTGGAGACTCCCCCATGAAAAAAGAACTGATCAAGATCAGTGAGTTCCAGCGCCGTCGCTGGGGCGAGAACGGCACGCCTCCGTGCCCACAAGCGATCCGCAACTACATCCGGAACGGCCAGGTGCCCGGCGAGCAGATCGGAAAACTCTGGTACGTTGACTGGACGGCGTTCAGCAAGTCGGCAGGGAACGACCTGGTCGCAATGGTATTGAAAGGAGCTGCATGATGGTCCCACGGCCGCGCAACAAGGCGAACAAGAGCCTCCCGCAGAACCTGTACTTCGATTCGCGGCGCTCGACCTATCGCTACCGCCGGCCTACCGACGGTAAGTGGTTCCAGTTCGGCTCTGATCGAATTAAAGCGATCGATGCTGCGAAGCAGTTGAACTTGGAGTTCATGCGCGGCGCTGACCTGATCGGCGCCGTAATGGGCAGCACATCCGAATCGTTCGTCGGCTTCCTGGACATATACGAGCGCGATGTACTGCCGCCGCGCGAACTGGCCAAGGGCACGCTCGGGCTATACGCCGTCCACTTCCGCCGTTTCCGAAAGAAGTTCGAAGGCAAAGCGGCCGACCAGATCACAATCCGCATGATCGCGGAAATGCTGGACGCCCTCACACCACGGACGGCCAACCAGTGCCGGGCCTTGCTGATCGATATCTTCAACCACGCGGCGGCGAAGGGCCTATGCCCGGACAACCCGGCCGCCAGCACGATTAACCGGATCGAGAAGAAGCAGCGCAAACGGCACACCATCGAGGGGTTGAAAGCCATCAGGGAGAAGTCGCCGGAGTGGCTGCAGAACGCAATCGACTTGGCGCTGATCACAGCGCAGCGCCGCACCGACATCCTCAACATGCGATTCGACGGGGTTCGGGAAGGGTTTCTGTATGTGGTACAGCAGAAGACGGCCAAGGCCAGTGATGCGGCATGGATACGGTTCAAAGTGACCAATGAGCTCCAGGCTGTGATCAGCCGGTGCCGGGATGACATCGTCTCTCCGTACCTGATCCACCGCCGGCCTGATCGCAAGAAACAGAAACAGGCAGAGACGAAGGATCACTGGACGCAGGTCGAAGAGCGGTATTTGACGCGGGCCTTCAAAGAAGCTCGAGAAGCGGCGGGTTGTTACAAAGGATGGAAGGAGGAGGAAATGCCGGGCTTCCACGAAGTGCGGGCGCTATCGCTCCACCTGTATCAGAAAGCAGGGAAGGATGGGCAGAAGATCGCCGGGCACGCCAGCGAGAGCATGACCAAAAACTACCAGCGGGACCATGCGGAAATCGTCTGGTCCGAGGCAATTCCGGACCTGAATATCAGCGAAATCACCGGGTAGTTTTGCGCCAGTTTTGCGCGGGTTTTGCGCAGGCACAAAAAAGCCGATCTGGCTGATCGGCCTAAGTGTCTGATTTTACTCAGGAATAATGGTCGGGACGGAGTGATTCGAACACTCGACCCCTAGCACCCCATGCTAGTGCGCTACCGGACTGCGCTACGCCCCGACTAGGCGTGAAACCTGTTCTTCAACCTCGAAGAACGCTCAAGAATATATCGCAAGCTTTTGAAAACTGGAAGTATTTAAAGGCTGCTTTTTATTTCTTGAGAACCACCAGCACATCCTCAAGCTCCGCAATCATCTGGCGGATCATTTGTTTGTACTGGGTGGTGTCATCTTTGGCCTCGTCACCGGACAAGCGCAGACGCGCGCCACCGATGGTGAAACCCTGATCGTAAAGGAGCGCGCGGATCTGCCGGATCATCAGCACGTCCTGGCGCTGATAATACCGGCGGTTCCCGCGGCGTTTGACGGGGTTGAGCTGAGGAAACTCCTGCTCCCAGTAGCGCAGCACATGTGGTTTTACCGCACACAGCTCGCTCACTTCACCGATGGTGAAGTAGCGTTTGCCCGGGATGACGGGCAGTTCGTCGTTATGACTTGGTTCCAGCATAAGCCTCAACTCGGGCCTTCAACTTCTGCCCTGGACGAAAGGTGACCACACGGCGAGCCGTGATCGGGATTTCTTCCCCCGTTTTCGGGTTGCGGCCAGGCCGCTGGCGTTTGTCCCGAAGGTCGAAATTGCCGAAACCGGACAATTTGACCTGCTCGTTGTCTTCAAGAGCGTGCCTGATTTCCTCGAAAAACAGTTCGACCAATTCCTTGGCTTCCCGCTTGTTCAGGCCCAGCTCTTCATACAGACGTTCCGCCATCTCAGCTTTCGTCAAAGCCCCCATACGTCACTTCCTTAACGTGGCGTTCAACCTTTGTTCGAGCGAGGTGAGGATATTTTGCGTCGTCGAATTCACCTCATCGTCATTAAGAGTGCGCGATGGATGCTGCCAGGTCAAGCCGACGGCAAGGCTTTTTCTATCAGGATCAATACCTTTACCCTGATACACGTCAAACAGCCTGAGATCCGTGAGCCATTCGCCTGCATTTTCACGGATTACGTCCAGCACAGCCGAGGCTGCGACGTCTTTATGCGCGATCAGTGCAAGGTCACGACGCACTTCAGGAAAGCGCGACAACTCATGGAATTTCGGCATTTTACCGAGCGCCACTTCAGCCAGAACCAGCTCGAAAACGAACACTGGACGGTCCAGACCCAAGGCTTTCGACAGCTCAGGGTGGATGGCACCGATGAAGCCGACTTCACGCCCTTCCCGCTCGATGCGCGCAGTCTGACCCGGGTGCAGCGCAGGGTGTTTGCCCGGCACGAAAGTGAACGAATCCAGTGCACCGGCGAAGCCCAATACCGCCTCTACGTCCGCCTTGACGTCGAAGAAATCCACAGTATCGCGACCTTGTGCCCAGCCTTCCGGCAAGCGGCTGCCGCATACGACACCGGCGAGCATCGGCTCTTGCTTCAGGCCTTCAAGCTGGCCAACAAAGCGCAGGCCGCTCTCGAACAGGCGGACACGGTCCTGCTGACGATTCAGGTTGTGCTGCAACACCTTGACCAGACCTGGCCACAGCGACGAACGCATGGCGGCCATGTCGTTGGAGATCGGGTTGGCCAGCAACAGTGGCTCGACACCAGGACTGAACAGTTCGAACTGCTTCGGATCGATGAAGCTGTAAGTGATCGCTTCCTGATAACCGCGTGCCACCAGCAGGCGACGCAGCTCCGGCAGATCGCTGCGGGCTTCTGCCTTGGCTTGCGGTGCCAGACGGGCTTGCGGATAACGAACCGGCAGACGGTTGTAACCGTACAGACGGGCCAGCTCTTCGATCAGATCGACTTCCAGGCTGATATCGAAGCGATGGCTTGGCACTTCAACGCGCCACTGCCCTGCTCCATCAGCGGAAATATTCAGACCCAAGGCACCGAGCAGACGCTCGACGTCGGCCGAATCCATTTCCATGCCCAACATCTGAGTGATGCGCTGTGCACGCAGCGTAATCGGTGCGATCGACGGCAGATGCTGCTCGCTCACCGTCTCGATGATCGGGCCGGCTTCACCGCCGGTGATTTCCAGCAGCAGGCCAGTGGCGCGCTCCATGGCTTCACGGGCCAGTTGCCAGTCCACGCCGCGCTCGTAACGGTGCGAAGCATCGGTGTGCAGGCCATAAGAGCGGGCCTTGCCGGCTACCGCGATCTGATCGAAAAATGCGCTCTCCAGGAACACATCACGAGTGGTCGCGGACACACCGCTGTGCTCGCCGCCCATCACACCGGCAATCGCCAGCGCGCGAGTGTGGTCGGCGATCACCAGCGTATCGCTACGCAGGCTGACTTCCTGGCCATCGAGCAATACCAGCTTCTCGCCCTCTTCCGCCATGCGCACACGGATGCCGCCATTGATTTCCGCCAGATCGAAGGCGTGCAGCGGCTGCCCAAGTTCAAGCATCACGTAGTTGGTGATGTCGACGGCAGCGTCGATGCTGCGCACTTCGGCACGGCGCAGGCGCTCGACCATCCAAAGCGGCGTCGGCTTGGAGAGATCGACGTTGCGGATGACACGACCCAGATAACGCGGGCATGCAGCCGGGGCCAGCACTTCTACGGAACGCACTTCGTCATGCACCGCAGGAACCGCAAGCACCACAGGACGGGTGACCGGAGCGGCGTACAGCGCGCCGACTTCACGGGCCAGACCGGCCAGAGACAGGCAGTCGCCCCGGTTCGGGGTCAGGTCCACCTCGATGCTCGCGTCATCCAGGCTCAGATAAACGCGGAAATCCTCGCCTACCGGCGCATCGGCCGGCAGTTCCATCAAGCCGTCGTTGCCTTCACCGACCTGCAGTTCGACTTGCGAACACAGCATGCCGTTGGACTCGACGCCCCGCAGCTTGGCTTTCTTGATCTTGAAGTCGCCCGGCAGCTCGGCGCCGATCATGGCGAACGGAATCTTCAGGCCCGGGCGCACGTTAGGCGCACCGCACACCACCTGGAAGGTTTCCGTGCCGTTGCTGACCTGACACACACGCAGCTTGTCGGCGTCCGGATGCTGCTCGGTGCTCAGCACCTCGCCCACGACCACGCCACTGAATTCACCGGCGGCCGGCGTTACGCTATCGACCTCAAGACCGGCCATCGACAGACGGGCAACCAGCTCGTCGCGATCTACCTGCGGGCTAACCCAGCCACGCAGCCATTGTTCACTGAATTTCATCCTGCTCTCCTAAAAATTCGTTACGACTAGCGAAATTGCGCGAGGAACCGCAAGTCGTTGTCGAAGAACAGACGCAAGTCGTTCACGCCGTAACGCAGCATGGCCAGACGCTCAACGCCCATGCCGAAGGCGAAGCCCGAAAACTCTTCCGGATCGATACCGGACATGCGCAGCACGTTCGGGTGGACCATGCCGCAACCCATCACTTCCAGCCAGCCGGTCTGCTTGCATACACGGCAGCCTTTGCCGCTGCACATCACGCATTCCATGTCGACTTCAGCGGACGGTTCGGTGAACGGGAAGTACGAAGGACGGAAACGCACCGCCAGCTCTTTCTCGAAGAACACCCGCAGGAACTCTTCGATGGTGCCTTTCAGATCGGCAAAATTGATGTCGCGATCAACCAACAGGCCTTCGACCTGATGGAACATCGGCGAGTGGGTGATATCGGAGTCGCTGCGGTACACACGGCCAGGGCAGACAATGCGGATCGGCGGCTGTTTCGATTCCATGGTGCGGACCTGTACCGGCGAGGTATGGGTGCGCAGCAGCATGTTGGCATTGAAATAGAAGGTGTCATGCATCGACCGGGCCGGGTGGTGGCCTGGGATGTTGAGCGCCTCGAAGTTGTGATAGTCGTCTTCGACTTCCGGGCCTTCGGCGATGCCGTAGCCAATACGGGTGAAGAACTGTTCAACACGTTCCAGAGTCCGGGTAACCGGATGCAGACCGCCGGAAGTCTGGCCACGGCCAGGCAGGGTCACGTCAATGGACTCGGCGGCGAGTTTGGCCGCAAGATCGGCCTCCTCGAACAACGCCTTGCGCGCATTGAGAACTTCTGTGACACGTTCCTTGGCAACGTTGATCAGGGCGCCGACCTGCGGACGCTCCTCTGCCGGCAAATTCCCCAGGGTCTTCATCACCTGAGTCAATTCGCCCTTTTTACCAAGGTAGTGAACCCGGATTTGCTCCAGGGCATTGATATCTTCAGCGCTTTGCACAGCCTCTAGTGCTTGAGAGACCAGCGCATCCAGGTTTTCCATGTACAGACTCCAGATACAAAATAGGGGAAGAGCTTGAAGGCTCTTCCCCTATTTATGACGTTTAACACCAGACCCCACACAGGTGAGGCCGGGTGACTGTCGGGGGTACTTAAGCCAAGGTGGCTTTAGCTTTCTCGACAATCGCAGCAAACGCCGCTTTTTCGTTCACTGCCAGATCAGCCAGAACCTTACGGTCGATCTCGATGGACGCTTTTTTCAGGCCGGCGATGAAACGGCTGTAGGACAGACCGTTGATACGAGCACCAGCGTTGATACGAGCGATCCACAGAGCGCGGAACTGACGTTTTTTCTGACGACGGTCACGGTAGGCGTATTGGCCTGCCTTGATTACCGCTTGCTTGGCAACACGGAATACGCGGGAACGCGCGCCGTAGTAGCCTTTAGCAAGTTTCAGAATTTTTTTGTGACGCTTACGGGCAATGACGCCACGCTTTACACGAGCCATGAGTTACTTCCTCTATTCTTGATCCAAAAATTAACGAAGGCGCAGCATGCGCTCGACTTTTGCCACGTCAGACGGATGCAGCAAGCTGCTACCGCGCAGTTGACGCTTACGCTTGGTCGACATTTTGGTCAGGATGTGGCTCTTGAAAGCGTGCTTGTGCTTGATACCGTTAGCAGTTTTCAGAAACCGCTTAGCAGCACCACTTTTGGTTTTCATCTTTGGCATGTTCGGATACTCCGCATTCAGTTGATAAACATAATCAGAAGGCCTGCCGTGCCCTGTTGATTACTTCTTCTTTTTCGGGGCGATGACCATGATCAGCTGGCGTCCTTCCATCTTAGGATGCTGTTCGACCGAACCGTACTCTTGCAGGTCAGCTTCAACCCGCTTGAGGAGTTCCATCCCCAGCTCCTGGTGGGCCATCTCACGGCCGCGGAATCGCAAGGATACCTTGGCCCTGTCCCCGTCACTCAGGAAACGTACCAGGTTGCGTAGTTTTACCTGGTAATCCCCTTCCTCCGTCCCTGGACGAAACTTGATTTCTTTTACCTGAATCTGCTTCTGGTTTTTCTTCGCCGCTGCAATCTGCTTCTTCTTTTCGAAGATCGATTTGCCGTAGTCCATCACTCGGCAAACCGGTGGGACTGCGTCGGCGGAAATTTCTACCAGATCAAGCTTGGCTTCTTCAGCAATACGAAGCGCTTCATCAATCGAGACGATGCCAATCTGCTCGCCGTCAGCGCCAATTAACCGAACCTCGCGTGCCGAGATATTCTCGTTGATCGGGGCTTTCGGTGCAGTTCGTTTATCTTGTCTCATTTCACGCTTAATAATAATTACTCCGAATCTTGGCGACCACGCCGGGAAACCGCTTGCGCGAGGAACTCAGTGAACTGGGAGACGGGCATCGAGCCCAGGTCAGCACCTTCACGAGTACGCACAGCGACAGTCTGCGTCTCGACTTCCTTATCTCCGATAACCAAAAGATAGGGAACCTTGAGCAAGGTATGCTCGCGGATTTTAAAGCCGATCTTTTCATTTCTCAAGTCAGACTTGGCACGAAACCCGCTTTCGTTGAGAGTTTTTTCGACCTGAGCGACAAAATCTGCCTGTTTATCAGTGATATTCATGACCACTGCCTGGGTTGGCGCCAGCCAAGCAGGGAATGCACCTTCGTAGTGCTCGATCAGAATCCCGACGAAACGCTCGAAGGAACCGAGGATCGCCCGGTGCAACATCACAGGATGCTTGCGGCTGTTGTCTTCGGAGACGTATTCGGCGCCGAGACGGATAGGCAGGTTGAAATCGAGCTGCAGGGTACCACACTGCCACACACGACCGAGGCAATCTTTCAGCGAGAACTCGATCTTCGGACCGTAGAAAGCACCCTCGCCCGGCTGCAGATCGTACGGAAGGCCCGCGCTATCAAGGGCGGCGGCCAGTGCAGCCTCGGCGCGATCCCAGAGTTCGTCGGAACCCACGCGTTTTTCCGGACGAGTGGACAGCTTCATCTCGATGTCCTTGAAGCCGAAATCGGCGTAGACATCCAGCGTCAGCTTGATAAACGCAGCGGATTCGGCCTGCATCTGCTCTTCGGTGCAGAAGATATGGGCATCGTCCTGAGTGAACGCGCGCACGCGCATGATCCCGTGCAGAGCACCCGACGGCTCGTTACGGTGGCAGGCACCGAACTCGGCCAGACGCATCGGCAACTCGCGGTAGCTCTTCAGACCCTGATTGAACACCTGCACGTGGCACGGGCAGTTCATCGGCTTGATGGCGTAGTCGCGGCTTTCCGACTCGGTGGTGAACATGTTGTCGGCGTAGTTGGCCCAGTGCCCGGACTTTTCCCACAGGCTACGGTCAACGACTTGCGGCGTCTTGATCTCAAGGTAGCCGTTGTCACGCTGAACCTTGCGCATGTACTGCTCGAGTACCTGATACAACGTCCAGCCGTTCGGGTGCCAGAACACCATGCCCGGCGCTTCTTCCTGGGTATGGAACAGGCCCAGACGCTTGCCGATCTTGCGGTGATCGCGCTTTTCCGCTTCTTCGATGCGCTGGATGTAGGCAGCCAATTGCTTCTTGTCAGCCCAGGCCGTGCCATAAACGCGCTGCAGTTGCTCGTTCTTGGCATCGCCGCGCCAGTAAGCACCGGACAGCTTGGTCAGCTTGAAGGATTTCAGGAAACGCGTGTTCGGCACGTGCGGACCGCGGCACATGTCGACGTATTCTTCGTGATAGTACAGGCCCATGGCCTGTTCGTTCGGCATGTCCTCGACCAGGCGCAGCTTGTAGTCTTCGCCACGGGCCTTGAACACTTCAATCACTTCGGCGCGCGGAGTGACCTTCTTGATGACATCGTAATCCTTGTCGATCAGCTGCTGCATGCGCTGTTCGATGGCGGCCATGTCGTCCGGAGTGAAAGGACGCTCATAGGCGATGTCGTAATAGAAACCTTCGTCGATGACCGGACCGATGACCATTTTGGCCGTCGGGTACAGCTGCTTGACCGCGTGGCCAACCAGGTGAGCGCAAGAGTGGCGAATGATCTCCAGCCCCTCTTCATCCTTTGGCGTGATGATTTGCAGCGTCGCGTCGCTGTCGATGATGTCGCAGGCGTCGACCAGTTGGCCATTGACCTTGCCGGCCACGGTGGCCTTCGCCAGTCCCGCGCCGATGGATGCGGCGACCTCGGCTACGGAAACCGGGTGATCGAATGAACGTTGACTGCCGTCGGGAAGAGTAATAGTTGGCATGGCGCCTCCTCTCCTAGTGGTGACCCCTACCAAAGGTCACGTGGGTTGGGATGAGCCAGTACAAGATCCGGTCCAGGCCATTCAATGACGAACGCCTGCCTTACAGCGGCAGGAGCCTTGCGGCCAACCGGGAACCGAACCAGAGTGACTGGGATTCAAACAGAGTATTCGAACGCTGCCGCTACCGGAACTGAAGGTCACCGGAGCCTGCAAACGCCCGAGGCAGGCATGCTAGCACAGATGGCCGGCCATTAAAGCGAACGAGTCGCGCCTGACTCGATTTGCGCACTATTCACGGCATCCGGTGAACTTGAGATGTACGTCTAACCTCAAATGGGCTGAGAATTGCCACGAACCACCCAACCAAGGAGTCTCCAGATATGCGCCTTATCCGACTTTTCGCTTTCGCGGCCCCGCTGGCCATGCTGCTGCCACTGAGCGCGCACGCTGCGTGGCCTGCCGGCGTAAAAGAGCAGTACATGAACGATTGCACAAAAGCCGCCAGCCAAAGCGTCAACCCGACCGTGGCCAAGCAACATTGCACCTGCGGCGCCGACGTTCTGGAGAAAAAATTCACGACCCAGGAAATCGCCCAACTGATGGACAAGAACACACCACCCAGCGGCGAACTGGGCCAGCGCGCATTGAAAGAAATCTCGGTTTGCCGGGTTCAGAAATAAGGTCAAGCGATAGGGTTTTCGAGCTGCCAGCGGTCAGAAAAGCGCGAAAAAGCTTGTTAAACCGATAATTTACGCAGCTTTTATAGCTTTTTTTACGCCCTCCTTTCTCGGCTGAAAGCCTTTGAAACCGGGGCTTTCAGCCATTTCAGCCACTGAGATGACTGCAATATGAAAGCAAACAGTGCCGCCGGGGGGCTACCAAAGCGAACATTTCGACTATGATACCCCGGTGTGCCCAGTTGGCCTGAGCAGCACAGTACTACTGAAAATATATGTTTCTTGGAGATACACCATGTCTAATCGCCAAACCGGCACCGTTAAATGGTTCAACGATGAAAAAGGCTTCGGCTTCATCACTCCTCAAGGTGGCGGTGACGACCTGTTCGTACACTTCAAAGCTATCGAAACTGACGGTTTCAAAAGCCTGAAAGAAGGCCAGACCGTTTCCTTCGTGGCTGAGAAAGGCCAAAAGGGTATGCAAGCTGCACAAGTTCGCCCAGAGTAATCTCCCGGCGCACTAAAAAAACCCCGTCCATGTGACGGGGTTTTTTATGCCTGATCAAACGCTTTGCAGATCAGCCGCAGTTGACGCGGGTGACGACCAGATTGTTATCGGTGTTCAGATTCAGCCGATCAGAGCGGTATTCCAGGGTAATCATGTCGTTGGGCTTGAGGAATCGGGCGTTTTGCGCACCGGCACGGGAACGTGCCTGCTCCAGCAGCTCCGGTGACGCCTTTTTACCGATGGTGAACTCTGCTGCCTGAGCCTCACAGCGGCTATGACCGGATTCGGTCGCCACAGGAGCGCTGGCCGGTTCGCTGGATGTTGTATTGCAGCCAGCCAACATGGCCATAGCCATAACAGTACCCAGTGACGCGAGCTTCCAAGGCATGAAGCCTCCTTCTTTCAATAGTTAAGCTGAGATCGTGCGACCGCCAATCCGGCGTTTGGTTTCACGACAGGCGCAGCCCCCTGCCCCACGATCGGAAAAACGCCGAGTTTGCCTGAGCTACGTCCGATGCCTCACCACAGAATCGTCACTGAATATTAATGCTCAGTAGACATCGATGTAGTCATACAGCGGATTGGGCCAGTTTTCCTTGAGCGCATTGAAAATCTGCATGACCCAGACTTCATCGCTGGCCGCGACATTTCCCACATACCCCGAGCCCTTGGCCCAGGTTTCCAGGCGAAACAGCAGACCGTCAATGTCCTGGCCACCCGTGACACCGGAAGAAATATAGGCAATCCCCGCCTTCGTCACACGTAACTGGGTGTGCATGTCGTCACTGGCCGACGCCAGCAGTTGACGCACGCTTTCAAGCGTCAGGCCATCGGGAGAGTTCAAATCAATCTGCACAAGTCAGTCCTGGATCAAGCCGGAAAAGACCAAGTGTCGCATAGCGTTGCATTCATGCCTAAGTCGCAGTGTCAAATGACCGACAAAGTGGTTAACTCAGGATTCCGAATTTCCGATCCTCGAGCCCCATCATGAGCACCGTAAGCATTACCGCCGATATCAAGGCTGTCTGGCCACAGGGACATAGCTCATACAGCCCGGGCAGCCCGGAAGAATTGGCGTTGATCAGCATTGATCTGCTGGTCAGGACGCTCGGCACACAAGGCGCGCAATCATTCATCGCGCAGGTGTTCGAGAAGTATCCGGGCGACTACACCGGCGCCTCGGATATCGAGCGGGAGTGAGAGAACCCGCAGGCTGAAACCTGCGGGTTTGTAGCTTACTTCAAGCGTTTCAGGCGCTCGGTCAGCAGATCGAAGAATCCCTGGGCATCGCCGTTTTCCACCCAAAAGGCATTCTTCGGCGCCTTGAGGCCGTCATACCAGTCGACAATGGTTTGACCGAAAGTCGGACCTTCGCGGCTATCCACCACCACATTCACCGAACGACCGGTGAACAGCTCAGGCTTGAGCAGATAGGCCACGACCGTGGCGTCATGTACCGGGCCGCCCGGAATGCCGTAGTGCTCCATGTCCCCTTTGATGTACTCATTGAGGATGTCGCCGACAATCTTGCTCGCATTGTTGTTAAGCGCCGCGATCTGCTTCAGGCGCGCATCGCTGGTGAGGATCTTGTGGGTCACGTCCAGCGGCAGATACGTCATCTTGACGCCACTCTTGAGCACCACTTCGGCCGCCTGAGGGTCGGCATACAGGTTGAACTCAGCCACCGGAGTGATGTTGCCCCCATTGAAGTGCGCCCCGCCCATGACCACTACTTCCTTGATGCCCTGGACGATTTCCGGCTCCTGGATCAGCGCCAGCGCCAGGTTGGTCTGCGGCCCGAGCATGGCGATGGTGATGCTGTGCGGCTTGGCGCTCTTGAGCGTATCGATCAGGTAGTTGACCGCATTGCCCTGTGCCAGGCCTTTTTTCGGCTCATGCACCGTGACACCCGACAGGCCTTCCTTGCCATGGATGTTCTCGGCGTAGATCGGCGTGCGCATCAGCGGTTTTGGAGCGCCAGCGTAGACCGGCACGTCCTCGCGCCCTGCCCACTCGCGCGCCAGACGCGCGTTGCGCGACGTCTTGTCGAGGCGCACATTACCGGCCACGGTGGTCAACGCCCGAATATTCAACTCTTCAGGCGAAGCGAGAGCAAACAGCAGTGCAACTACATCATCGGCGCCCGGGTCGGTATCGATGATCAGGTCGATCTTCTCTGCCGCCTGGGCGCCAGTTGCGGTTATCAATGACAAAAGCAGCAGACTCCGGATCAGTTGGTGCATTTTCTGAGCATAGCGGTGCATGGCGCATTCCTTGTGCTGGTGAAAAATAGGGTCGATGCCCCCGTTAAAACGTTACCCCGGCTACCAGAACGATGTTGCAGTACGGCTGACATTCGCCTGTACGAACTATCGCTCGCGCCTGCCGGCTGAGAACCTTGAATTGCTCATGACTGAGCAGATCACGCCGCCCGATTGCCCCCTCATCGTTCAACGCATCCAGCGCTGTCAGTGCTGTCGGTTGCTTATCGAGGATTTCCTTGGCCAGCGCATGGCTTTCCACCTGCATCTCGCTGAGCACAACCTTGAGGGTACTGACGAAATCCGGAATTCCGTGAGTGAGTGCCAGGTCGATCAATTCGACACCTGGAGGCACCGGCAGGCCGGCGTCGCCGATCACCACCATGTCGCCATGCCCGAGGGATGCGATAAGCCGCGACAGCGCGACGTTGAGCAAAGGAGTCTTTTTCATGCGGATTTGAAACCCTGTACGTCGGACAAAACAGGAATGGACGGCTGGGCACCGGCCCGGGTGACGGACAATGCCGCAGCGACCTGTCCGAAACGAATGGCTTCGGACTCGGCCTTCCCGGAGGCCAGCGCCGCAGCAAAACCACCCACGAAGGTGTCTCCGGCCGCCGTGGTATCGACAGCCTTCACGGTCGGTGCCTGACAATGTTCGAAACCGGTGCCATTGGCGAACAGCGAGCCCTGTGCCCCCAGGGTGATGATCACCTTGCCGGCACCCATGGCAATCAGATGGCTGGCAGCGCACTCTGCCGTCGCCAGCGAATCCACCGGCAAACCGCTCAACGCGGCCGCTTCGCTTTCATTGGGAATCAGATAATCGATCGACGAGTACCAATCCGCAGGCAGCGGGCGACTGGCGGGCGCCGGATTGAGGATCATGATCTTGCCCAGTTCACGGCCGCGCTTGAGCGCATACCCCACGGTGGCATCAGGGATTTCGAGCTGGCAGATGATCACGTCCGCTGCCTGCAGTACCGCATCGAAGCGATCGATGACCGCCGGCGTCATTGCGCCGTTGGCCCCGGCAACGATCACGATCGCGTTCTGACTGTTGTCGTCGACCACGATCAGCGCCACGCCACTGGAGTCCTCGACAGTGGTGACCGCCTGACAATCGATGCCCTCGGCCAGCAGTGCGTCGCGCAACTGCACGCCGTATGCATCGTTGCCGACACAACCCACCATCGCCACTTGCGCACCAAGACGCGCCGCAGCGACAGCCTGATTGGCGCCCTTGCCACCGGACACCGTGGCGAACGAGTGACCGATCAGCGTTTCCCCACCGTTTGGCAGACGAGGCGCACGGGTCACCAGATCCATGTTCAGGCTGCCTATTACCACTACATTTGCTGGCATACATCGCTACTCATAAATTCGGTTTCAGCGGTACTCGGTAAACACACCCGCCAGTGGCGCGGTCGACTCTCGCAAGACAATGCTCGGGGTGACGATCCGCTGATCGGTGGTCAAGGCCGGCGTGGCAATCCTTTTCAGCAAGACTTCCGCAGCCATCTCGCCCAGTTGCAGGATCGACTGGCCCACGGTGGTCAGCGCCGGGTACACATAACGGCTCATCTGGATATCGTCGAAGCCGATCACCGACAGCTCGGCAGGAACGCGCACATTGCGCTCGGCGGCCGCACGCAGCACACCGATGCCGATCATGTCGTTACCGGCAAAAATCGCGCTTGGCGGATTGTTCTCAAGCAACAGCGACGCCGCGTTGTAGCCACCGGTACTGGTAAAGTCGCTTTCCAGCATCCGCGCCGCTGGCACTTCGACGCCTGCCTCCTTCAGTGCCCGGCGAAACCCGGCCAGACGCATTTGCGCCACGCTGGTACTGGCCGGACCACCAATGGTGGCGATATCGCGATGCCCCAGCTCCAGCAGATGCCGGGTAGCAAGATAAGCACCGTATTCGTGATCGATGCGCACCAGATCCGCATCGACACCTTCCAGCCCACGGTCGACGATCACCATTGGCGTTTTCACACCGGCCAGGCCTTCCGCCAGACCACTGTCGCCACCCGCCGATGCGACGATCAAGCCGTCGATACGCTTCTCCAGCAGCACTCGCAGATAGCTGCGCTGCTTTTCCGGGTTGTCATCGGAATTGCAGAGGATCACGCAATAGCCATTACGCTCGCAGTAATCCTCGATACCCCGCGCCAACTCGGCGAAGTACGGGTTGAGGCTATTGGGCACCAGCAGCCCGATGGTCGCGGTGGTCTTGGCCTTCAATGACCGGGCGACGGCACTCGGCACGTAGTCGAGACTCTTGATTGCCGCCTCCACCTTGAGCCGCACTTGCGCGCTGACCGGTCGGGTCTTGTTCACCACATGGGACACGGTCGTGTAGGAAATCCCCGCGAGCGCCGCCACATCTTTGATCGTTGCCATGTCTCAGCCCCGTCGGCTTGCGCGTTGACTACGATACGTATCCAGCACCACCGCGATGACAATCACCGCTCCCGTGATGATGCGCTTGGTTGGCTCGGTCGCGCCAATCTGCGCCAGACCGGCCGCCAGCACGGAGATGATCAGCACCCCGAAGAAGGTACTGATTACCGACCCACGCCCGCCCATCAGGCTGGTGCCACCGATCACCACTGCCGCAATCACTTGCAGCTCCAGACCGGAGCCGGCATTCGGATCGGCGGCTTCCAGACGGGAAATCTGAAACAGCGCCGCAATCCCCGCCAGCAAGCCCATCAGGCTGAAGACCAGAATTTTGTAGGGCTTGGGATTGATCCCCGCCAGGCGTACCGCTTCTTCGTTGGTGCCGATACCGATCAGATAGCGACCGAACACCGTCCGGGTCAATACCGCTTGAGCGATGAAAATCACCAGCAAGGCGATGATGAACGACGGCGAAATGCCGAAGGCGATCGGGTTCGACAACCAGGCGAACGAATCACCGATATAGGCGGTACGCGACCCCGTCATCTGATACGCCAGACCGCGCGCCATTTCCAGCACACCGAGGGACACGATGAACGACGGAATACGCCAGGCAACCGTGATCGAACCGGTGACAGTACCTGCCAGGGCAGCCACTGCCATCCCCAGCAATGCCGCTGGCAGCACGCTCCAGCCCCAGCCGAGAATCGCCACGCTGACCGTCGAAGCGGCGAGCGCCAGCACCGAGCCAACCGACAGGTCGATACCACCGATGATCAGCACGAAGGTCATGCCCACGGCCAGCACCATCAGATCGGGAATCTGGTTGGCCAGGGTACTGAAGGTGTTATAGGACAGAAAATGGCTGCTCATCACCGAGAACAGCGCGACCATCGCCAGCAAGGCTCCGGCCAGGCCCAGATAGGTGCCCATGCCGTAAAAGTTGCCACTACGTTTGCCGGCGGAAGTTGCAGTTTTCATGGGAGATCCCTAGGCGCTGCTTCGTTGAGCAACGCATCACGTTTTTGGTAGCCGGCGAACGCGGCGGCAAGCAAATCATCCTGGGTCCAGGTGTCACGCTCGAAGGTGTCGATCAGCCTTCCCGCCGACAGCACTCCGATCCGGTCGCAGATCAGCATCAGCTCGCGCAAGTCGCTGGAGACCACCACCAGGGCTTTCCCCTGCCGGGTCAGTTCGCCCAGCAAGGCATAGATATCGAATTTGGCACCGACATCGATACCACGGGTCGGCTCATCGAACAGCAGCACCGAACAATCACGCTCCAGCCAGCGACCGATCACGACCTTCTGCTGGTTACCGCCCGACAGCTCGGAAACCAGTTGAGTCGGACTCGAACTGCGGATGCGCATGGCATCAATCTGCCGCTGCGCGAGCGCAATCTCGTCGCCGCTGTTGACGAAACCACCGCTGGAAATTTCCGGCATGTTGCCCAAGGCGATGTTGGCGCTGATCGACTGACTGAGCAGCAGGCCTTCACCCTTGCGGTCTTCGGTAATCAACGCAATACCGTTGCGCACCGCATCGACCGGCGAGCGAATGCTCACCACCCGAGCCGGCGAGCCGAGCGCCACCGTGCCGCCGTCGGCGACATCCGCACCGAAGATCAAGCGCAGCAGCTCGGTGCGCCCCGCGCCGATCAGTCCGGAAATACCGAATATTTCACCGGCACGGACTTCGAAAGAGACGTCTCGCACTTTATCGGAACGGCTCAACCCGTTGACCGTCAGGGCCGGAGCACCGATCTTGCGCGGCCCCATGTCGATGTGCTCGCCCAACTCGCGCCCGACCATCAGGGTCACCAGTTGTTCGCTGTTGTAATTGGCCATCGGCTCGACGCAAACCAGATTGCCGTCACGCAGCACGGCAATCCGCTGGGCGACTCGCGCCAGCTCTTCGAGACGGTGGGAGATGTAGATGATCGCCACGCCACGCGCCTGCAACCGGGTGATCTGCTCGAACAGCATTTCCACTTCGCGAGCCGTGAGCATCGCGGTGGGTTCGTCGAGGATCAGCACATGGCAATCGCCGATCAGGTTGCGGGCGATTTCGACCATTTGCTGATGACCGATGCCCAACTCGCCGACCAGGGTATCCGGGTCGATGGCATCCAGCCCGACCTGAGCCATCGCCTCGATGGCAGCCTTGCGCAGTTGCTTGCGACTGATCCAGCCGCCATTGCTTGGCAAATTGTCGAGAAACAGGTTTTCCGCCACCGACAGGGTCGGCAACAGATTGAGTTCCTGCATGACCATGCGCACGCCGAGCTCTTCGGCCTGGGTGCGACTGCCCGGGCGATAGTCCTTGCCCTGGAATTGCATCTGGCCCGTGGTGGGCGTCACCAGGCCGCCGATGATTTTCGACAGGGTGCTTTTACCCGCGCCATTCTCACCGGTCAGCGCCAGCACTTCACCGCGCATCAGCGTCAGATCGATGCCTGCAAGCACTGGCTGCGCATAAGTCTTGCCGATACCGCTGACCGAGAGGACAGCGTTCGGGGCGGAAACTGACATAAAAACTCTCCATGCGCCCGCCCGGACGGGCGAGCGCCATTGTGTTGCCAGAAGACTTATTGGGTAACCAGTTCAACCGGCGTTTCGATCACGCCGTTGGCACCGCTGTCGACTTTCTCGCCCTTGATGATTTTCAGCGCGGTCTGGATGCCGAACACCGCCTGCTTGGCGGCGAACTGGTCTGCGGTGGCCAGCACACGACCGTCCTTGAGCATTGGCTTGATGGCGTTGATGTTGTCGTAACCGACCACCTTCACCTGGCCGGCCTTGCCAGCGGCACGCACAGCGGAAACGGCACCGACGGCCATGCTGTCGTTACCGGCCAGCAAAGCCTTGATTTCCGGGTATTCGCTCAGCATCGAGGAGGCAACCTGATTGCCTTTGTTGATTTCCCAGTCACCGGACTGCAGCGACACGACCTTGATTTGCGCCGCCTCCATCGCGTCCTTGAAACCGGCCGTACGGGCCTGGGCATTGGTCGTGGTGGAGACCCCTTCAATGATGCCAACTTCATCCCCGGCCTTCAGTTGCTTGGCCAGGTATTCGCCGACCAGACGCGCACCCTTGCGGTTGTCCGGGCCTACGAACGGAACGTTGATGTTTTTGCTTTTGACGACTTGCGGATCAAGCTGATTGTCGATGTTGATCACGGTGATACCGGCATCCACCGCTTTCTTGATGACCGGCACCATGGCCTTGGAGTCGGCCGGCGCGATCACCAGAGCGTCGACCTTGGACACGATCATTTGCTCGACGATACGAATCTGGTTCGCGGTGTCGGTCTCGTCCTTGATGCCGTTGGAGATCAGGTCGAAATCAGCGGAGTGTTCTTTCTGATAGGCCTTCGCGCCGTCTTCCATGGTCAGGAAGAATTCGTTGGCCAGGGACTTCATGACCAGTGCGACTTTGGGTTTTTCAGGGGATTCGGCGAAAGCCGAAGAGACAGGCAGTGCGGCGGACGCGGCAGCCAGCATAGCGACAGCGAGAAGACGTCCAGCGAATGGCAGCTTCATGGGTTCACTCCGATCTTATGATTATTGTGAGCAACGCTTGCACTGGCATAAGCTGCACCACTTGCGTCAATGGATAGACCACCACGAAAGCCGCGCAAACGTTTGCGTAGACCGAACTATGCGAATCCCGCCGACATTTGTCAACGATTGAAAATCTGCTTTTTTCGTAGGGCGATTCCTTGCAGAACCGCCCTTTCATCATGCCGTGGTGTTGATCACCGAACCGCTACCCGCTTCTTTGGCAAGTTCCTTGGCCAGGCTGCCGGCCACAACGGCAAGCGCCGCATTGGTCTGAGCGATCTGTCCCTGAACAGCCGTGACGGCCGTCGTCTTGGCCTCTTCCGTCGGATACTTCGCAGCCTGCGCAGCCGCCAGTTGCTGTTGTTGTTCCTGCAGCTGTTTCTGCAACTCCTTCATGCGCTTGAGCAGCATTTTTACCGTGAGACTCTGGCCGCCTGCCCCACCGCTTTCATCTGCCTTTTCCTCCGGAGCGGCGCCACCGGTTCTGACCTGAGCGGGAGCACCTTCATCCTTATCCTTCGCCTTCTCCGCCGCTTCCTGATCGGCCTTTTTCAGCGCATTGATCGTATCGACAGATCGACCACCGATGGTGACCTTGCCCGGATCCGAAAAACCAATTGTCATCGACATAAAAGCCCCTGAGATGTGTATTCCTTTTCATACAAATCGACCAGAACCTCGATTTCTTTAGAAAGCTGTGGGAATCGCCAATCAATGTCGTGTAGTCCTTTTCGGAGATCCGACCAGGAAAATGCCCCGCGTTCGGATACCCGGATGCGCGGCCCTTTGCAGATGACCTTGCCATGAACAAATCTTGATTTAAATCATAAGGTTAAACATTTCCCTCAAGCACAGTACGTCTGGTACAGATCCTGCTCCCCTCCCGATACCCCAGGCATTCAGATCGGTCGGGGGTGCATCTAGATGAACCTGCATCAGCACCGTCTCACTACTAGAAGAGAAAATAATGAAATCTGCATTCAGTACTTTGCTTCCGGGCGCCATGGCCCTCCTGCTGCTCCTGCCCTCTGCCGCTCAGGCAAAAGAAGTCGAAACCCAGACCAAACTCGCCAACGTCGTCATTCTCGCGACAGGCGGCACCATCGCCGGCGCTGGCGCCAGCGCTGCCAACAGCGCCACTTACCAAGCGGCCAAAGTGGGTGTTGATCAACTGATCGCCGGCATTCCCGAACTGAGCAAGCTGGCCAATGTGCGTGGCGAACAAGTCATGCAGATCGCCTCGGAAAGCATCACCAATGACAACCTGCTGCAACTGGGCCGCCGCGTTGCCGAGCTGGCGGACAGCAAGGATGTCGATGGCATCGTGATCACCCACGGCACCGATACCCTCGAAGAGACTGCCTATTTTCTGAACCTGGTGGAAAAAACCGACAAGCCGATCATTGTTGTCGGCTCCATGCGCCCAGGCACTGCCATGTCCGCAGATGGCATGCTCAATCTGTACAACGCGGTCGCGGTGGCCAGCAGCAAGGAAGCCCACGGCAAAGGCGTACTGGTGACCATGAACGACGAAATCCAGTCCGGTCGCGATGTCAGCAAGATGATCAACATCAAAACCGAAGCGTTCAAAAGTGCCTGGGGCCCCCTGGGCATGGTGGTAGAGGGCAAGTCTTACTGGTTCCGCCTGCCAGCCAAGCGCCACACCATGGACTCGGAGTTCGACATCAAGAACATCAAGAGCCTTCCTGATGTGGAAATCGCCTATTCCTACGGCAATGTCAGTGACACTGCCTACAAGGCACTGGCGCAGTCTGGCGCCAAAGCGATCATTCACGCCGGCACCGGCAATGGCTCGGTTTCCTCTCGCGTAGTTCCGACCCTGCAAGCCCTGCGCAAGGACGGCGTGCAGATCATTCGCTCGTCTCATGTCAATGCCGGCGGTTTTGTTCTGCGCAACGCCGAACAGCCTGACGACAAGTACGATTGGGTCGTCGCCCATGATCTGAACCCGCAAAAAGCCCGCATCCTGGCCATGGTCGCCCTGACCAAAACCAACGACAGCAAAGAACTGCAGCGGATGTTCTGGGAATACTGATTCGCCTCCGCCCGATCCGCTCTTGATCGGGCATCTCCTCACCACTCGCCATTGCGGCGAGTGGTGAGGAGATGCCTACAGTTGATTCTGATCTTTCCTGCAGAAAAATTTAACCTGCACCACATCAAAACCGGAAAAGCGCTGTCAGAGGATTCTCTTTAATTTTAAGCAGTTGCGAAAATGCCCACAGTTAAATACTGTATGCACGTACAGCTTAATAAGGATAACCTCGTGGCCACCTCCCCTGATGCTCCTGACGCTTACGAACGCATGGGCATGCGTGTTCAAAAAATCATCAATTCCCCCTCCGCACAAAAAGCCAAAGCCGCCCTGATTTTCCGCCTCGCGGATGAACCCGTGGATGAGTGGGAGCGCTTGCTTGAGGAGATTGACGAGAACGACAACGTCACGCTCGCTTATCGCGACGATGGTGGTGTGCAGATTTTCTGGGTTGTGCCTAAGGAAGATTGATTCAATGAGTGTCCGCTGTTTTGCTTTGCTGTTGCTGTTCATTTCCATCGGTGCCCAGGCTGCTGCGCCGCGCACATTCAACGAAGCCAAGAAGGTCGCCTGGAAGCTGTACGCACCACAGTCCACCGAGTTTTATTGCGGCTGCAAATACACAGGCAACAAGGTAGATCTGGCCGCTTGCGGTTATGTGCCCCGCAAAAACGCCAAACGCGCATCACGAATCGAATGGGAACATATTGTCCCGGCCTGGGAGTTTGGCCATCAGCGTCAGTGCTGGCAGGACGGCGGTCGCAAGAATTGCACGCGCTACGATCCGTCCTATCAGAAAGCCGAAGCCGACTTGCACAACCTCGTGCCGAGCATCGGCGAGGTCAACGGCGACCGCAGCAATTTCAGCTACGGCTGGCTGCCTGTGCAGAAAGGCCAGTACGGCTCATGCCTGACTCAGGTCGACTTCAAGGCGAAGAAGGTCATGCCCCGCCCTTCGATTCGCGGCATGATCGCCCGCACCTATTTCTACATGAGCAAGCAATATGGCTTGCGCCTGTCGAAGCAAGACCGGCAACTCTACGAAGCATGGGACAAGACTTACCCGGTCCAGGACTGGGAACGCCAGCGTAATCAAAGCGTGGCGTGCGTGATGGGTCGCGGCAATGAGTTCGTCGGACCGGTGAATATGAAAGCCTGCGGTTGACCTACCGCGCACAAAAAAGGCCTCGAACATTAAGTTCGAGGCCTTTTTTGTGGCTAGCTGCCGGGCTTGTTGTAACGCCAGTAGCCCATCAGATTGAGCGAGTCACGAGGAATGCCACGCTCCTTGATCAGATGTTTGCGCAGACTCATCACCGCAGCGGACTCGCCGGCGACCCAGCCATAGAATCCCTCGGCAGCCAGGTCGGCAACCTCCCAGAGAATGTCCTTGTCTATGTCGACATCCGCCAACTCGATCGCTTGGCCGACTGACGATGCATCCACTGGCAATACGGCCTGACGCACCGCCTCCACCATCAGCGTGCCAGCCACTGCCGCCCCCGCCTGTTCCCGAATCAGCCACTCCACGCACAGACCCGGCCAATCCGGGACCGGCAGCATGTCCTGCGTACTCTCCACCTCGAAAAACGCCTGGGTCTGTGGCGGCTCGGCAAGTGCCGCCAGTTCGTCCAGGATTCCCATCGCGGCCGGCAACGCAGTCGAATCGGCCACCAGCAAAACCTGCTTCAGGTTCTGTGGAGGCTTCCACTCGTAGCCACCTGCTTCTTTGCCCGAGAAACGGCTGTCGGGCGCCAGAATCTGCATCGACTCTCCCGGCTGCGCATGCAACGCCCATCGCGAGGCGGGACCGGTCTCACCGTGCAAGACAAAATCGATGTCCACCTCGCCCTGCTCTGCACGCAAATGACGGATGGTATAGGTGCGCATTGCCGGACGCCGATCCGCCAGCATTGAACGGAAACGGTTATACCAGCCTTCACTTTGAGCCAGTCTTGAAGGCGACCCATTCTGGGCAGGGAAAAACAGTTTGACCCGCTGATCCGGCGCCCAGGTTGCCATCTCGCTCACTGGCGGACCGGAAAGCGTTACCCGCATCAGATGAGGGCTTAACTGTTGCTTTTGACGCAGCACTACATCGAACAATTTGTAGGGTGTGGCGGAGGCCATCGGGAGCTCCTTCTGGATTCGTCGGTAACTCCATTGAAACGAGCCACACCAGACGCCCTTTAGCCTTCCCCGCCGAATGGATCCCTTACTGAGCGGCTGTGCGCTCGATCACCAGCGATTCGATGTTCTGCTTTTTCGCCCGAACCAGGGCAGCATTCAACTCAACCTGACGCGCTTCGGCATCGGCTTTCGAGTTGAACGGGCCAACCAGAATCCGGGTATTGCCACTGCTGTCCTTGATCACGCTGGGCACAAAAGCGTGCTCGATCAACCAGCCGCTCAGGTCGCTGACCGCCTGAGTGGTTTCACCACGCACCTCAAGATCCCACTGTGGTGCCGAGGCTACGGCAGACGCCGCAACGGCCTCCGACTTCGGCTTTTGCGCATCCACACTCTTGCCTTCACCACATCCTGCCAGGACCAGAGCCGCGACTACCCAGACCAATTTGCGCACAACGCGTCCCTCTGAATTCCGAAAGCGGCGATCTTAACATTCGCGAATGCTTTCCGAGTCCAACAAAATGGGCACAAAACAACGAGATTGATGATTACAGCACCTGTATAGTTACGCGCTGGGAATTAATGCCGCATCTGCGCGTCAGAAAGATGCACCCAAAATGTGAGACTTCGCACTAATCTATACGTACCACCGACCTCTGCACTGCCTGCATCAGGTGCCCCACAAGCAATCAAGGAGAAGACCATGCTGATACTCACCCGCAAAGTCGGTGAAAGCATAAACATTGGTGACGACATAACGATCACCATTCTCGGCGTCAGCGGCCAACAGGTTCGCATCGGCATCAACGCTCCGAAGAACGTTGCCGTACACCGCGAAGAGATCTACCAACGCATTCAGGCTGGCCTGACCGCCCCGGACAAGCCGCAGACTCCCTGAGCCCTATCGCAGTCAGTAGCCAGTTCGTTTGCCTTCGTGTAATGGCTGGCTAAAGATTCAAGCGTCGTACCGCCCCTGCCTCATGGGCCACGAAACCCGCAACGCCTCTCCCTCCTGCGCGTGCCTCCTTTTTTCGCAACCGATACTAACCATCATTTCAATGGTTGGCTGTCGGACGTTTCCGAAGAAGAGCAGGGAATCCGTCCGTCTAGCCGAACGTCACGCCACGCGCCATGCCGGTGGCCGCCACAACCATCAGAATCAACAACAACGCTTCGACATGACTGATGCGGGCAAATACCTTTGCACGTCCGATATCGAGGGTCGCGCCCCGCGCCTGGGCAATACGCCATTTGATCAGCGTGACCATCGGTGCGAGCTCCAACAGCAGGATCAGCACAAACAGCGTCATCTTCAGATGGAACAGCGGTTGGTGCAGGTAATAATCAGAACCCTTCTCGTAACCACCAAAGGCGCGCATGCCGCCGGTGACGAGCAGCACCAGCGCCGAAATCCCCCACAGATTGTCCGCCAGCAATACCCGTCGAACTTCACCCGCCCCGGCCGCCAGACGACTGAATGCCGTTCCACGAGTCAACACGGCCCAGAAGCCCAAGGCAAACGCCAATAGATGAATCGCTGCAAGAAACCAATGAACTAGCATTGATGAACTCCCGCCAGGCAGAGTAGGAAATCGGCCAGACAGTAGTAGTCGATAAAGCGTGACTCTGCCCGACAGAGCGTCGAGCGCAATACTTGTCGAAAGGACAGGAAGGGATATCAGAGGAAGGCAAATCGCAGGCAAAAAAAATCCCAAGCAGCTGATGGAAGCTTGGGATTTAAAAATGCATAAACCGTGGTGGTGAACGCGGGACGGATATTACTGAACCAACGTACTTGTAACAAGCTATTTTCGATAACCGGTTGGTTAAATAGAATCGTAAGCCTTTCAATATCCACACTATTTTCATGGCTGATAACAAAAATTGCTGATAGACGGCAATTGAGCCACAACCGAAAAATCCAGTCCGACACAGAAACGCTCAAGATGGGTTCTGCAAAAGTTTTGCAAATCGCAGAAAGCAAAAAGGGGTCACCGTTTCCGGTGACCCCTCTAGACCGCCCAGCAGAGCGGATTTTGTTTGGTAGGCGCGATTGGACTCGAACCAACGACCCCCACCATGTCAAGGTGGTGCTCTAACCAACTGAGCTACGTGCCTGCTGTGAGGCGGCATTCTACGGAATTCCGGAGGGGTGTCAACACCTTTTTTTCACCTAACCCTATGAATATGCAAAATATTTAATTTCGCCCCGGCAAAGAAGATTTTCCGGTGGCTGGCGGAGGATTTTCAACTCGGGTAGGATCGACGCACTCGTAAAATATATTAAACAGAGGCTGCAGGATGGCGAACACCCCTTACCCAGAGTCTTATTACGCGGCATCGGCCAATGCCGTACCGCCACGTCCGGCCTTGCAGGATGATGTGGAGACGGATGTCTGTGTGATTGGCGCTGGTTATACGGGGCTTTCCTCGGCCCTGTTTCTGCTGGAGAACGGTTTTCGCGTGACTGTACTGGAGGCGGCCAAGGTCGGTTTCGGCGCCTCGGGTCGCAATGGCGGGCAAATCGTCAACAGCTACAGCCGTGATATTGATGTGATCGAGCGCACGGTCGGCCCGAAACAGGCGCAATTGCTTGGGCAGATGGCGTTCGAAGGCGGCCGGATCATTCGTGAGCGGGTCAGCAAATACAACATCCAGTGCGACCTGAAGGACGGCGGCGTGTTCGCCGCCCTCTCGGCCAGGCAGATGGGTCACCTGGAATCACAGAAGCGCCTGTGGGAGCGCTTCGGTCACACACAACTGGAGCTGCTCGACCAGCGCCGCATCCGCGAAGTGGTGGCCTGTGATCAATACGTGGGCGGCATGCTCGACATGAGCGGCGGCCATATTCATCCATTGAACCTGGCGCTGGGTGAAGCCGCCGCCGTGGAATCCCTGGGCGGCACGATCTACGAACAATCGCCAGCCATGCGCATCGAGCGCGGCGCCAATCCGGTGGTGCATACACCGCAAGGCAAGGTCAGGGCCAAGTTCATCATCGTGGCCGGCAACGCCTATCTCGGCAATCTGGTGCCGGAACTGGCGGCCAAATCAATGCCGTGCGGTACGCAGGTCATCACGACCGAGCCCCTCGGTGATGAACTGGCGAAAACCCTGCTCCCGCAGGATTACTGCGTTGAAGACTGCAATTACCTGCTCGACTACTACCGCCTTACAGGTGACAAACGTCTGATCTTCGGCGGCGGCGTGGTCTATGGCGCGCGGGATCCGGCGAACATCGAGGCGATCATCCGCCCGAAAATGCTCAAGGCGTTCCCGCAACTCAAGGATGTGAAGATTGACTACGCCTGGACCGGAAATTTCCTGCTGACTCTGTCGCGCTTGCCGCAGGTCGGACGCCTGGGCGACAACATCTATTACTCCCAGGGTTGCAGCGGCCACGGCGTCACCTACACGCATCTGGCCGGCAAGGTATTGGCCGAAGCCCTGCGCGGTCAGGCCGAGCGTTTTGATGCGTTTGCCGATCTGCCGCATTACCCCTTCCCTGGCGGGCAAATGCTGCGCACACCGTTTGCCGCGCTGGGCGCATGGTATTACGGGCTGCGGGACAAACTGGGCGTTTGATGAGCCGCAAATAGAAAAGGGCCGCTAGGACAGCGGCCCTTTTTTTTGCCCGGGAATCAGAGCTGCTCCCGAGCAATCCCGCTACGGATCCGCAAGATATCCGCCAGCACCGCCAGAGCAATTTCCGCCGGGGTCTTGCTGCCGAGGTTCAGGCCGATCGGTGCGTGAATCCGCGCCAGCTCGCTCTCCCCCAGCCCGCCAATCCGGCGCAACCGCTCGAAGCGCTTCTGCGACGTCTGCAGCGAACCCATCACACCAATATAAAAAGCCTCAGTGCGCACCGCCTCCATCATCGCCAGGTCGTCGATACGCGGATCGTGAGTCAACGCCACCACCGCCGTATCACGGTGACAGCCGCCATCGGCAATGAACACCGACGGCAATTGCCGACGAATCTCCACGCCATCAAGCACCACACCTTCCAGCACCTCATCGCGGGGATCACAGAGAATCACCTCGAACCCGAGACCGACCGCAAAATCGGCACATGCCTGCGCCACGCTGGAATACCCCGCCAGCAACAATCGCTGGGCCGCGCCGACACGAATCCTTACCCGATCAATCTCGCGCTCGATCCGCGCACCTTGCTCGCGATCGGCAAACAGACCGCGCGCACCTGTCGCCAGATCGACCTCGCGGATCAACCGACGCTGCCCCAGCAGCGCCGATTCGAGTTCACGCAGATGCGCCTGCACCTCGCAGCCGGCGTCAAATTTCTCTACCAGCACATCGAGAATACCGCCACAGGGCAGGCTGACCCGCGAACGCGGATCGTCGCCTTCCCCGTAACGCACGACGTTGACCGGATCGAAAAACGCACCTTCCGCGACGCGCTCGAGAAAGTCTTCCTCGACACAGCCGCCGGACAGCGACCCGATCCACTGCCCGCCATCGTTCACCGCCAGCAGCGAACCCGGCGCGCGCGGCGCCGAGCCGTAGGTCGTCAGCACGGTACAGAGCCAGATGCGCTGTCCGGCGGTCGACCACTCCAGCGCTCGGCGCACCACTTGCAGATCGAGATGCTGCATGGTCAGTGCGCCTTATGCTCGACGGACGGTGCGTCAGCCTGGAGCTTCTGCACATCGCCAACCGCCAGTTCGCCCGCCTGACCACCCCAACCCTGACGCAGGTAATTCAGCAGATCGGTCAGTTGCTCGGCACTCAGCTTGTCGGCGAAGCCCGGCATCGGTTGCATGTGTTCGAACCCGGCGAATTTCTGCTCGCCGATGCCATCCTCGATGACCCGCAGCAAGTTGCGCGGATCTTCCAGGCGCAGCGTGGTGTTGCCGCGCATGGCGACGGCGATGTGCGGCTTGCCCTCACCACCGGCCGCGTGACACCCGGCGCAGACGTTCAAATATTCCTGACGACCACGCTGGGCACTGGCACTGAGCTTGTCCAGAGACACTTCGGTCAACTCTTTTGCCGCTGGCGGCTTGTCGCCGAGCAGGAAGGTGGCCATCGCCGCCAGGTCAGGATCGTTCAGGCCCTGAGTGCTGTTGTGGAACACCGGAAACATCTCGTTGAACATCGTGCCCTGGGCGCTCATCCCGTGCTTGAGGAACGTGCTCAGATCCTGATGATTCCAGCCCCGTGCCGTCAGGTCTGTCGCCAGCAGGCTCGGCGCCAGATAGCCGTTGAGGATGCCGCCGGTCATGCGTTTGTCTTGCTGCATCGCTCCCGGCAAACCGCGCGGGGTGTGGCATTCGCCGCAATGGCCGAGCACGTCGACCATGTATTGGCCGCGCTTCCAGGCTTCGCTTTTGCCCTCGGCGGACTCCAGCTTCACGTCTTTGCCGTAGAGCATGTTCCAACCCGTCAGGCCCAGGCGCACGTTGAACGGAAAGCTCAGGCTGGTTACCGGCGCAGCGCGCTCGATAGGCTCGACGGTTTTCAGATACGCGTGAATCGCGTCCGAGTCCTCTCGCGGCATCAAGTGATACGAGGTGTAAGGCATTGCCGGGTACAGATTGGCGCCATCACGACGCTTGCCCTTGGTCAGCGCGGCGAAGAACTCTTCATCGGTATAAAGGCCGATCCCGTGCTCCTTGCTCGGGGTGATGTTGGTGCCGTAGATCGTGCCGAACGGTGACACGATCGGCAGCCCGCCGGCATAGGGCGCGCCACCCGGCGCGGTGTGGCAGGCCATGCAGTCGGCGGCGCGGGCGAGGTACTCGCCGCGCTTGACCGCATCATCCGCGTGCGCCAGAAACACCGGCGCAGCCAGCCCGACCGCCAGGGTCAGGCGGGTCAATAAACGCTTCATGCTTAACCCTCCTTGACCAGGCCGAGATCGGTCAGCACGTTGCGGGTGGCGTTGTAGTAACGCACGTACCCGGTGCAACGGCAGACGTGATGGCCGAGGCTGTCCTCGATGACCTGCTCCAGCTGGCTTTTGACGATCGGCTGGCGTTGCAGTTTCTCCACCAGCACGGTGGCGGCATTGACGAAACCTGGCGCGCAATAGCTGCACTGGAAAGCGAATTCGTCGACGAAACGCTGCTGGATCGGGTTCAGTTCGGTGACCTGGCCCTGCTCGTCACGCTTGGCGTGGCCTTCGATGGTGCGCACTTTCTTGCCCTCGAAATAATGTGCACCGGTGATACAGGTGCGCACTTCTTCGCTGGTGCCGTCCGGGTTGTCGACGATCACTACGCAGGCGTGGCAGATACCCTGGCCGCAGCCGAGGCGCGAACCGGTGAGGTTCTTGTATTCATGCAGATAATCGATCATCGGCAGGTCATCAGGGATGTCCACCGGGCCGACGGATTGACCGTTGAGAGTCAGTTGAAGCGGACGGTTAGCCATTGAGGGCCTCCTTGATGCGCGCAGCAGTGATTGGCAGATCGCGAACACGTTTACCGATGGCGTGAGCCACGGCGTTGCCGATGGCGCCGACCACCGGAATCATCACCACCTCGGCGATGCCTTTGGACGGGTCGCTTGGCGACAGGGGCGGCAGGATCTCCGCCGTCTGTTTCCACACCGCAACGTGACGCGCCATCGGCAGGCGATAACGGTTGAAGTTCCAGTCACCCTCCCCCGGCCCGCCCTCGTACAACGGCATCTCTTCCATCAGCGCGTGACCGATCCCCATGGCGATTCCGCCTTCGAGCTGGCCCTTGACCAGTTCTTCGACCAGCACCCGGCCGCACTCCAGCCACGAGTGATGGTTGAGCACTTCCACTTCTGCCGAACCTTTGTTGACCTTCAGTTCCACCAGCGTCGCGACCGGGCTGTAGTACGTCACGGCGGCATTGTTCAGTTGAACCACCGGATAGGCGACGTTCTGCCGATCCAGCAAGTGGAAACCGGCGCTGTTCATCTGCGCCTTTTTCGCATTTGGAGCGCCATCGCCGTACTTCACGGCCAGACCATCCAGCGGCAGACGTTCGCGCACGCCGTCGATGCTGTACTCGGCCTCGGCCCAGCTCCAGCGGTTGAAGCCGTGTACCGTGGCACCGGTCACCAGACCGCGTTCATGGGCACGCTTGGCCAGCTCTTCGAAGCTCAGTGGCTGCATGCCGTTGGCAGTCAGCTTGCCGTCGACCCAATGCGCGTCTTCACGCCGCACCACATAAGGGTTGGCCTGGCCGCCGTACGGGCCTTGTCGCCAGATTTCCAGCGCTGCCGGCCACAAACCGTGGTTGAACAGCACACGCGCCGCTTCACGGGTGGCGTGGCTGAAGTAGTAGGCCGAGTTGGTCGCCGACGAGGCCGACGCCAGTTTGCCAACCCAGCGTGGATTGCGCAGGAAGTTGTCCTGCTCGGCCTGGCTCATGATGTAAGGGTTGCCGGCGGTGACCAGCTGCATTTCCTTCCATTCGGTTTCGCCAGTCTTCACATCGTGGGCCGGACTGCCGAGGAAATCGGCGACGACCAGCGCTTGCGAAGTGGACATGCCGGTGCCGATCTCGATGCCGATATGACGCAGGGAAATACGCCCGTCGGCGCTGAACTCGATGCTGGCCATCGGCGCTTCGGAGCCGGTGCCGAAGTCTTTCTGGCAGATGGCGAAACCGACGCCGTACCAGTTATCCGGATCCGCCGCTTCGCGCTGCTTCTTGATCGCGTCACGGTTTTTCCAGACTTCGTGCAGCGACGCCTTGTCGAGAATCTCGTGCAGGCGCAACGCACCGGCCGGAATCGCGCCCTGGGTGTTTTTCATCCCCGAGCGCAACGCATTCTTGCGACGCAGGTCGATCGCATCGACACCGAGGCGACCGGCGATTTCGTCGACCATCATTTCGGTCGAAGCCATGCTTTGCAGGGTGCCGTAGCCGCGCATCGAACCCGCTTCAACCGCGCGGGAGTGGTACGCGGTGACCTGCAGATCGTTTTGCGGCATGTAGTAGATCGACTGCGCCGCCGTGGCGCCAACCGCCGCCACTGACGGGCTGTAGTTGATCCGGCCACCGCCGTCGACGCTCATTTGCGCGCGGAAAATCTTGAAGCTGTGATCGGTCTTGTCCACCGCCAATTGATAACGGATGTCGAACGGGTGACGCTTGATACCGCTCTGGAACTGCTCGTAGCGGTCGTTCGCCAGACGCACCGGCACACCGGCGCCGTACAACGCGGCAAGGGCTGCGTAGTAAACGAAAATGTTGTGGTCTTTCGAACCGTACCCCACGGTGTAGCCAGGGTGCATGTTCAGATTGGCCAGGCCATAGCGCGACGGCGCGATCATTTTCGCGGTCTCGGTCGCGGTTTCCAGCGGGCATTGGGTGGCGACGACGAAATGCAGGGTCTTGGTCGCCGGGTCGTACCAGCCGTTGCCGTTGTCCGGCTCCATGGCGGCCGGTTCGATCGATGGGGTCTTGTAGCGCTCGTCGAACACCAGCCAGTTGTCCGGCGGCGTGTCGATCTCTTTTTTCATGCGGTCGGCGTAGAACAGGCCGCGCTCGGTCAGGTTGCCGTGCAGGTTCGGCTGGGAATTCCATACCGGGCGACGGTTCTTGAGCATCGGGAACAGGATCGAGTCCTTGAGGCTGGCGAACTCATCTTCGTCCGCCGAAGTCGCACCGCCGACGCGCACGTAACGGAAACTGCCATAGGGATCGCCTTCGTAGAACGGCACCTGGGCGCCGTAACGAATCGCTTTGTCATTGAATTTGAGTTTGTTCTTGGCCTGGCGGAAGCGCTCGAAATCGTTCCAGATCAGGATCGCCACCGGATGACCGATGAACATCGGCACCTTGCCTGGCGGCAGCAACGGGTCCGGGGCGTGCTCTTCCGGGAATACGATGCCGTCCTGGTCCAGATCGGCAGCGGTGACGATGCGATCAGGCTGCAAATCAGCGCCGAGCCACGACAGGTCATAGCCGTCGTAGACGCGGTCGGCCTTGATGGTTTTCAGCAACATGGCATGGCCTTGCTGCTGAGGCCAGCCCGGCATGTCCCTGGAACGGATATCGCGAGCAAACACTTTGCTGCCGCAGACCTTGGACAAGGCATCGTTACGCTGGCGTGCCTTGCCGTTATTGCCGAGCCATTGCTCGGACGGCACGGTCACGCTGTTTTCCATCAAGGCAGCCAGCGCCTGGCTGCTGAGCGGCGTGAGCGTGACGCTCACCCCCGCCACCAGCCCGCCCTGAAGGAACGAGCGCCGGGATATTTCACGGTTGGACATGGATCATCCTCTGGGTGGTTATGGATCCACCCTTCTGGTTATGTACTGGGAATCTCGAGTCTTGCAGAAGCCCTTTCTGGCGAAACAAAGGGCTGTGATGACAGTGCAAAGCTGACCGAAAGGTTAACTTTATAGGTTTCTGCGCCTGCGGAAAACAACTGGAAACAAAAATCTGACTAAAGAATCAAAAAAATACTGTGGGATTTGTGCTGATGAGGGAGCCGGAGCTTGGGAGGGGGCAAAGGAGGAAAGGTCAAATTTCAGACACAAAAAACCCCGGTCTTTCGACCAGGGTCTTTGCTATCGATCCGAATCAGCCAGCTGCTGGTTTCGGCGCTTCAAGGCGTTCAGTGGTCCTCGAAGCAGATATGGCGCAGCGGACGGGACTCGAACCCGCGACCCCCGGCGTGACAGGCCGGTATTCTAACCGACTGAACTACCGCTGCGTATCGCTTTGAGCTTGCGCTCAAGTAACTCGTTTGATTGAAAGCTTCGGTGCTTTGCAATCGCGAACCAGACATCGCCTGACTCGTAAAATATGGCGCAGCGGACGGGACTCGAACCCGCGACCCCCGGCGTGACAGGCCGGTATTCTAACCGACTGAACTACCGCTGCGCGTCGGTGGAGGCATTTCAGCCTTCCATCTTGCTTTCGCAAGACTCTCGGGAGTGGTGGGTGATGACGGGATCGAACCGCCGACATTCTGCTTGTAAGGCAGACGCTCTCCCAGCTGAGCTAATCACCCGTTTGCATCTCCGAGGCCGCGAAATTTACGCAGGTAGCGAACCTAAGTCAATAGCAGGATTGAAGTTTTTCTGAAAAAGACAAAATCATGTCGCTGCGCCGGGAATCAGCGCCAACCGCCCTCCCCTGCGCAACCAGACCACTTTCGCGGGCAGGCCCGCTCCCGCAAGAGGAATGCATTCCAAATACGGGAGCGGGCCTGCTCGCGAAGACATCGGCACATCCGCCACCGACGCCCGGGTTAAAGCGCGATCTACTCGCTGTAAATCATCTTCTTGGTCATGCCGCCGTCCACCACGAACTCCTGGCCCGTGACGAAACCGGCATTCTTCGACAGCAACCAGGCGACCATCGCCGCCACATCTTCGACCGTCCCTACCCTGCCCGCGGGATGCTGGGCATGATCGATCTCGGTCAGCGGTTCAGCGCGACGCGCCGAAGGATCCCGCGCATCGATCCAGCCCGGACTGACGGCATTGACGCGAATCTCCGGCCCCAGGCTGATCGCCAATGCATGGGTCAGCGCCAACAGGCCACCCTTGCTCGCCGCATAAGCCTCGGTATCGGGTTCAGACTGCGCCGCGCGGGTCGACGCCAGATTGACGATCGCCCCGCTGTGCGCCCGCAGATAAGGCGCACAATGCTTGGCCAACAGCATCGGCCCGGTGAGATTCACCGCCAGCACTCGATTCCAGTAAGCCAGATCAAGGCTCTCCAGCGTGATGTTGTGCGGATCGGCCACCGCCGCGTTGCACACCAAGGCATCCAGACGACCAAACTGCCCCAGCACTTCGGCCACGCCCACTTTCACCTGATTCTCGTCAGCCACGTCCATCGCGACAAACCAGGCGTTTTCGCCCAGTAGCTTCGCCACTTTCGAGCCACGCGCACGATCCAGGTCACTCAGCACCACCTGCCAGCCTTCACTGATCAGCCAGGCTGCGATCCCCAGACCGATACCGCGAGCGGCCCCCGTGACCAGCGCAACGCGGCCATGGGTGCTCGCATTGGGAGAAGACAACTCGATCACAACGCCGCCAGACCGCGCGACAGGTCCGCTTGCAGGTCTGCCACGTCTTCCAGACCGACCGCAATGCGGATCAGGCTGTCACGGATACCCGCCGCTTCCCGCTCCTGCGGCGCCAGGCGACCGTGGGAGGTGGTGCTCGGGTGCGTGATGGTGGTTTTGCTGTCACCGAGGTTGGCGGTGATCGAAATCAGTCGGGTCGCATCGATAAAGCGCCAGGCGCCCTCTTTGCCGCCCTTGACTTCGAAACTCACCACGGCGCCGAAGCCCTTCTGCTGGCGCTGGGCCAGTTCGTGCTGCGGATGGCTCTTGAGACCCGCGTAATGCACCTTCTCGATGCCGTCCTGCTGCTCCAGCCATTCGGCCAGTTGCTGGGCGTTGGCACAGTGCGCCTTCATCCGCAGGTTCAGGGTTTCCAGGCCTTTGAGGAAAATCCAGGCATTGAACGGGCTCAAAGTCGGCCCGGCGGTACGCAGGAAGCCGACGACTTCTTTCATCTGCTCGCTGCGACCGGCAACCACACCACCCATGCAACGGCCCTGGCCGTCGATGAACTTGGTCGCCGAATGCACAACGATGTCCGCGCCGAGTTTCAGCGGTTGCTGCAACGCCGGGGTGCAGAAGCAGTTGTCGACCACCAGCATCGCGCCTTTGCCGTGAGCGATTTCCGCCAGTGCGGTGATGTCCACCAGCTCGGCCAGCGGATTGGATGGCGACTCGACGAAAAGCAGTTTGGTATTGGACTTGATCGCCACATCCCAGGCCGACAGGTCCGCCAGCGGCACGTAGTCGACTTCCACGCCGAAACGCTTGAAGTACTTCTCGAACAGACTGATGGTCGAGCCGAATACGCTGCGCGACACCAGCACATGATCGCCGGCGCTGCACAGGCTCATCACCACCGCCATGATCGCGGCCATGCCAGTCGCGGTGGCGACAGCTTGTTCAGCGCTTTCCAGCGCGGCGATGCGTTCTTCGAATGCACGCACGGTCGGGTTGGTGTAACGCGAATAGACGTTGCCCGGCACTTCACCGGCAAACCGCGCGGCAGCGTCGGCGGCGGTACGGAACACGTAGCTGGAAGTGAAAAACATCGGATCACCGTGCTCGCCTTCCGGCGTACGGTGCTGACCGGCACGTACGGCCAGGGTATCGAACGCTACGCCTTCGAGGTCGCTGTCCAGCCGACCGGCATCCCATTCCTGACTCATGCTGTCACTCCTTGCCCTGTTCTCGAAAATTGAAAGTCTTTTTGCCAGATACAAAACCGGCCCCTCAGGGCCGGTAGTCACTCAGTTGTTGTACAGGTCGATGATCGCGCTGACCGCCTGCGTCTTGACCTTGGAGGCATCGTTACGCGCCTGCTCGATCTTGTTCAGGTAGGCCTCGTCGACATCACCGGTGACGTACTTGCCGTCAAACACCGCGCAATCGAACTGCTCGATCTTGATCTTGCCGCCGCCGACCGCTTCGATCAAGTCAGGCAGATCCTGATAGATCAGCCAGTCCGCGCCGATCAGATCAGCCACGTCCTGGGTCGAACGGTTGTGCGCGATCAGCTCGTGGGCGCTCGGCATGTCGATGCCGTACACGTTCGGGAAGCGCACAGCCGGGGCTGCGGAGCAGAAGTAGACGTTTTTCGCGCCGGCTTCGCGGGCCATCTGGATGATCTGCTTGCACGTGGTGCCACGCACGATGGAGTCGTCCACCAGCATCACGTTCTTGCCACGGAACTCCAGCTCGATGGCGTTGAGCTTCTGGCGTACCGATTTCTTGCGCGCGGCCTGGCCCGGCATGATGAAGGTACGACCGATGTAACGATTCTTGACGAAACCTTCGCGGAATTTCACACCGAGGTGGTTAGCCAGCTCCAGCGCGGCGGTGCGGCTGGTGTCCGGGATCGGGATGACCACGTCGATATCGTGCTCTGGACGCTCGCGCAGGATCTTCTCGGCCAGTTTCTCACCCATGCGCAGACGGGCCTTGTAGACCGACACGCCATCGATGATCGAGTCCGGACGCGCCAGATAGACGTGTTCGAAGATGCATGGGGTCAGGGACGGGTTGGTCGCGCACTGACGGGTGTGCAGCTTGCCGTCTTCGGTGATGTAGACCGCTTCGCCCGGTGCCAGGTCGCGGATCAGGGTGAAGCCGAGTACGTCCAGGGAGACGCTTTCGGAAGCGATCATGTACTCGACGCCTTCGTCGGTGTGACGCTGGCCGAACACGATCGGACGGATGCCGTGCGGGTCACGGAAACCGACGATGCCGTAACCGGTCACCATCGCCACCACCGCATAACCGCCAACGCAACGGTTGTGTACGTCGGTCACGGCAGCGAACACGTCTTCTTCGGTCGGCTGCAGCTTGCCGCGCTGGGCCAGCTCGTGAGCGAACACGTTGAGCAGCACTTCCGAATCGGAACTGGTGTTGACGTGACGCAGATCGGATTCGTAGATCTCTTTGGCCAACTGCTCGACGTTGGTCAGGTTGCCGTTGTGCGCCAGGGTGATGCCGTACGGCGAGTTGACGTAGAACGGCTGGGCCTCGGCCGAAGTCGAGCTGCCGGCAGTCGGGTAACGGACGTGGCCGATACCCATGTGGCCGACCAGGCGCTGCATGTGACGTTGTTGAAACACGTCACGCACCAGGCCATTGTCCTTGCGCAGGAACAACCGGCCATCATGGCTGGTCACGATACCGGCAGCGTCCTGGCCGCGGTGCTGGAGCACGGTTAGCGCGTCATACAGCGCCTGATTGACGTTCGACTTACCGACGATACCGACGATGCCACACATGCGACGCAACCCCTACTTAATGGATCTGAACTGAACAACACTCACTGAGGCGTTTTGGCCGACGGCAAGAGTTGCTCCTTGAACGGAATATCAGCGGGTACGCTGATTCCGCTGGCAAGCCACTGACTGCTCCAACCCAGTATCAGGTTTTTGGACCAGTCTGCGACCAATAGAAACTTTGGCACGAGCTGGGATTCTTTCCACCACCCGTCCTGCTGTACCGGCCCCAGGCTCAACAGCCCGACTGCCACGACCACCAGCAACACGCCACGCGCAGCGCCGAAGGCCATGCCCAGGAACCGGTCGGTGCCGGATAATCCGGTGACGCGAACCAGTTCGCCGATAAGATAATTGATCATTGCGCCCACGATCAGTGTGGCGACAAACATGATGGCACAGCCCGCGATCACGCGAGCCGATGGCGTTTCGATGTATCCGGCGAGGTACTCGGACAGTGAGCCACCAAACATCCAGGCAACCGCTCCTGCGATGATCCAGGTCACCAGCGATAACGCTTCTTTGACGAAGCCGCGGCTCAAACTGATCAAAGCGGAGATGGCGACGATTGCAACGATCGCCCAGTCAACCCAGGTAAATGGCACAGTGCAGCCTACAGACGGATAAGGCGGCGCATTTTAGCAGAGCGCAGGGCCGTCGGTAAGCTGCGATTGTCAGTGCATTTCAATCCGGGCGATAGTTTTTAGCCGCGCTCAGGCTGGAAGCGCACGACAAAACCCTTGAGATTCTGCTGACGGCTCAAAAGATCGCGCAGACGATCGGCTTCGGCGCGCTCGATCAGCGGCCCGACAAACACCCGATTCTTGCCCTCGGCGGAACGGATATAGGCGTTGTAGCCCTGGCTGCGCAGGCTTTTTTGCAGACTCTCGGCGCTGGCGCGACTCGACAGACTGGCAAGCTGCACCGACCAGCTCACCGACAGGCCATTGGCGTCAACCCGACTCTGGGTGGTATCAGGCTTGGCGGGAGCCGCAGCAATCGGCTGAGCCGGCGCCGGGATCGGCGCAGGTTTGGCGGCGGGCGCCGGTGCCGGAGCCACCGGTTTTGCGGCCGCAACAGGCGCCGCAGGTGCCGGAGCCGGCGCAGCGGCAATCGGCTTGGACGGCGCAACCTGCTCCGCAACCTCGTCATCAGTCGGCATAGGCTCTTGCGGCAACACTTGCGGTTCCGGCACAGCCACCGTTTCCATCTGGATCTGCGCAACAGCCGGCGCCTGCGGAGCTGCCGGCGCTTCGACCGTCACCTGACGCTGTTCGTCTTCACGGGTAAACAGCATCGGCAGAAAAATCACCGCCAGCGCCACCAGCACCAGGGCACCGACCATGCGCTGCTTGTACGCTTTATCCAGCAAAGCCATTTGCCGCTTCCTCCGTGGAGTGCCGGGCCAGCCATTCGAGGGCCTCGGCGACACAATAAAATGATCCGAACAACAGAATCTCGTCGTCACTGGTCGCCACCGCGCACTGCCCTTCCAGGGCGGCCGCGACGCTGTCGTAAGACGTCACCGAAGCCCCAAGGTTCTGCAATGCTTCATGCAATTCGGCCACCGGACGAGCGCGCGGCGAATCCAGCGGCGCCACGGCCCAGTGCTGGACGCTGGCATTCAGTTCGCCAACGACGCCTGGCAGATCCTTGTCCGCCAGCAGGCCGAATACCGCCAGACGCTTGCCGACCGGAGGTCTGGCCGCCAGACGCCGGGCCAGATACTCCGCCGCATGGGGGTTATGACCGACATCGAGCAGCAGGCTCAGGCGCTTGCCGTTCCACTCGAACGAACGCCGATCGAGGCGACCGACCACGCGAGTGGCTTGCAGAGCCGCAGCAATCTGCCCCGCCTCCCAAGGCAACCCGAGCAGCAGATAAGCCTGCAACGCCAGTGCGGCGTTTTCCATTGGCAGGTCGAGCAGCGGCAAATCGCGCAATTCGACTACGTGGCCGTCAGCATCCGTACCACGCCATTGCCAATGCTGGTCGGTAATCCCCAGGTCGAAATCACGTCCACGCAGGAAGAACGGGCAGGCGAGTTCGCGCGCCTTGTCGAGCAACGGTTGCGGAGGATTCAGATCGCCGCACAGCGCAGGCTTGCCCTGGCGGAAAATCCCGGCTTTCTCGAACGCCACGGACTCACGGGTATCGCCCAGGTAATCGGCATGATCGACGCCAATGCTGGTGACCAATGCGATATCGGCGTCAACCACGTTGACCGTATCCAGACGCCCGCCCAGGCCGACTTCCAGCACCACGGCATCGAGCGCGGACTGTTGAAACAGCCAGAACGCCGCCAGGGTGCCCATTTCGAAGTAAGTCAGGGAGGTGTCGCCGCGCCCGGCCTCGACCGCTGCGAAGGCTTCACACAGCTGGGCATCGGTCGCTTCGACGCCATTGAGCTGCACCCGCTCGTTGTAACGCAGCAGATGCGGAGAATTGTAGACACCAACGCTCAGGCCCTGCGCCCGCAGCAACGAAGCCACGAAAGCGCAGGTCGAACCCTTGCCGTTGGTGCCGGTGACCGTAATCACCCTTGGCGCCGGCTGGCCCAGCCCCATGCGGGACGCTACCTGTTGCGAACGCTCCAGCCCCATGTCGATGGCCGAGGGATGCAACTGCTCAAGGTAGGCGAGCCACTCGCCAAGGGTGCGCTCGGTCATACGTTGGCAGGCACCGGCGGAACGACAATCGGCTCAACCGGAGCGGCAACGAACTTCGGTGTCGGCTGACCGGTCATTTGTGCCAGCAGGTTGCCCAGGCGCGGACGCAGTTCGCGACGGTCGATGATCAGGTCGATTGCACCGTGCTCCAGCAGGAACTCGCTGCGCTGGAAGCCTTCCGGCAGTTTTTCACGCACGGTCTGCTCGATCACGCGCGGACCGGCGAAACCGATCAGGGCTTTCGGCTCGCCGACGATCACGTCGCCGAGCATCGCCAGACTGGCGGAAACGCCACCGTAGACCGGGTCGGTCAGTACCGAAATGAACGGAATGCCTTCTTCGCGCAGACGCGCCAGCACCGCCGAGGTCTTGGCCATCTGCATCAGCGAGATCAGCGCTTCCTGCATGCGCGCACCACCGGAGGCAGCGAAGCAGATCATCGGGCAGCGTTTTTCCAGCGCGTAGTTGGCGGCGCGCACGAAGCGCTCACCGACGATGGCGCCCATGGAACCGCCCATGAAGCTGAACTCGAACGCCGAAACCACCACCGGCATGCCCAGCAGGGTGCCGCTCATGGAGATCAGCGCGTCTTTTTCGCCGGTCTGCTTCTGTGCAGCGGTCAGGCGATCCTTGTACTTCTTGCCGTCGCGGAATTTCAGACGGTCAACCGGCTCCAGATCGGCACCCAGCTCGGCGCGACCTTCGGCATCAAGGAAAATGTCAATCCGCGCACGTGCGCCGATGCGCATGTGGTGGCTGCACTTGGGGCAAACGTCCAGGGTCTTTTCCAGCTCCGGACGATACAGCACAGCCTCGCAGGACGGGCATTTGTGCCACAGACCTTCAGGCACCGAGCTCTTCTTGACCTCCGAACGCATGATCGAAGGGATCAGTTTGTCTACCAACCAGTTGCTCATGCTTTCTTTCTCCAGTACCGGCGGCCCGAACGCTCTGGTTCGCGGCCCCGCGTATGCCCTTCAGCTAAATTCATGTGTGTGGCGATGATCGATGGAACGCCACGGTCAGCGCGAGACATGACCTGCGTGCAACCCCAAAAACCCTCAGCCATGCCTGCTTTGTGCAAGTGCTGTTATGGACGGCGGCAGTCTGCCAGCCGTCACATCGACGACGCGTTACCGCGCACGGCGTTGATGAACGCTTGAATCTTTGCGTGATCCTTGATGCCCTTGCTCGCCTCTACCCCGCCGCTGACGTCCACCGCGTAAGGCCGCACACGGGCGACCGCCTCGGCCACGTTGTCCGGCGTGAGGCCGCCGGCCAGGATCAGCGGCTTGCTCAAGCCTTGCGGAATCAATGACCAGTCGAATGCCTCACCGGTTCCGCCGGGCACGCCTTCGACATAGGTGTCGAGCAATACGCCACTGGCGCTCGGGTAGGCATTGCAGGCGGCGGCGATGTCATCGCCCGCCTTGACCCGCAGGGCCTTGATGTACGGCCGATGCCAGCCTTCGCACTCAGCGGCGGTTTCGTCGCCGTGAAATTGCAGCAGATCCAGCGGCACGGCATCGAGGATTTCCCCCAGCTCGCAGCGACTGGCGTTGACGAACAGCCCGACCGTGGTCACAAACGGCGGCAATGCCTTGATGATCGCTCGCGCCTGCTGCACGGTCACGGCTCGTGGGCTCTTGGCGTAAAACACGAAACCGATGGCGTCGGCTCCGGCTTCGACGGCGGCCAACGCATCTTCTATGCGGGTAATCCCGCAAATCTTGCTGCGAACGGCTGACATGTCGATAAAACCCCAAGGCAAATCCGAGAAAGTCCCGGATGGTAACAAATGGATTGGAGGGCGTCAGCCGTCAAGTTCCGAGAATCCGGTAAGGAAATGTGGCCCGATGAAACGCTCGGGCAACGGGAACTCGTCGTGATACTCGACCTGCACAAGATACAGACCGAAAGGATGGGCCGTGACCCCGCCGGAGCGCCGCTCGCGGCTTTCAAGCACCTCTTTCATCCACTCCACCGGGCGCTCACCGGCACCGATGGTCATCAGCACCCCGGCAATATTGCGCACCATATGATGCAGGAACGCACTGGCACGGATGTCGAGCACGATCATTTTGCCGTGACGGGTCACGCGCAGGTGATGCAGTTGCTTGATCGGCGATTTGGCCTGGCACTGACCGGCACGGAACGCGCTGAAATCATGGGTGCCCACCAGATACTGCGCGGCCTCGGCCATGCGCTCGACATCCAGCGGACGGTGATTCCAGGTGATTTCTTCATTGAGATGCGCCGGGCGGATCTGATCGTTGTAGATCACATAGCGATAGCGCCGCGCGATCGCCTTGAAACGCGCGTGAAAATGCGCCGGCATCACTTTGGCCCAGCTGACGCTGATGTCGTGGGGCAGATTGATATTGGCGCCCATGACCCAGGCCTTCAGCGAACGCTCGACCTGGGTATCGAAATGCACCACCTGCCCGCAGGCATGCACGCCGGCATCGGTACGCCCGGCGCACTGGATCGAAATCGGCGTGTTGGCGACTTTCGACAAGGCTTTTTCCAGGGTTTCCTGCACCGTGGCCACACCCGTGGACTGACGCTGCCAGCCGCTGTAGCGCGAACCCTTGTATTCAACGCCCAGCGCGACGCGGAAAAAGCCTTCGGGCGCCATTTCGGCGGCGGGGTTATCTATGTTTGCCAAGGTGGGACAGCCTGCTGATGTACAAAGGCGGGCATTATAAGGCCGCGGCCTGTGGATGCTAGAAAGTTCTCCGCCGGACGTCCCGGCCTCTTTGTGCGCAAACCCGCCCCCAACAAAAAACGGCAGCCTCGAGGGGCTGCCGTTTTGTTTACTGCCGAACGCAGACTCAAGCCAGGTGCGAAAGCATTTCCTTGGCTTCGCCGCGCTGCTTGTCGTCACCCTCGGTCAGCACTTCGTTGAGGATGTCGCGCGCGCCATCGTTGTCGCCCATGTCGATGTAGGCCTGGGCCAGATCGAGCTTGGTGGCGGCCTCGTCAGTACCGGACAGGAAGTCGAAGTCCTCGTCGTTCAGATCACCACCCAGCGCAGCGTCGGCTTCAGTGAAGCTTGGCTCGGCAATGCTGCTCGACAGGCGATCCAGCTCGGCGTTGACGTCATCCAGCTCCGCCGCGAACGCGTCCGGTTCGGCCGGGGTGGCGTCCATTTCGTCCGCCAGGGACAGATCGAAATCGGCTGGCAGTTCCAGGTCATCCAGCGGCACTTCGGCCACGACTGGCGCCTCGACCGGTGGCAGATCCTTCACGCCTTCGTCCAGATCCAGCAGGAAGTCGTCTTCGGCTGTCAAGGCTGGCGACGGTTCGGCGCCGAGGTCCAGATCCAGGTCGAACTCCGACAGGTCGTCGAGGTTTTCCTTGATCTCGGTCTGCTGTTGCAGCACCGATTCGAAGCTCAGATCATCGTCGGACGGGAATTCGTCCAGCTCGACCGGTGCTTGCGGCTCGACCGCTGCCGGCTCCACCGGAGTGATCTTGTCGAGATCGTCGAGACTCAGGTCGAAGGCGCTGTCCAGCTCGTTGTCCAGAGGCGCAGGCGCTTCAGGCTCGTCGAGCAGCAGCTCCTTGACGTACTCCGCGTCCAGTTCGGCCGCGATGGCAGCGGCCGCCAGACCGCTCGCCGCGACGACCGCCATGGCCGGGAAGCGGGTTTTCAGCTCTTCGACCTTGGCGAAGTTGTCGCCATTGGCAACCAGTTGACGCTCTTGACCGACGAACGCGTCGCGATCACCCTGGCGACCGTAGACTTCCATCAGCTTCAGACGCAGATCGCTGCGCTGCGGCTCAAGGCTGACGCCCTCCTCCAGCAACGCCGCCGCCTGGTTCAGACGACCACCATCGATGTGCGATTGCGCCTTGGCCAGCACGTCGTCGGAACGCTCGGCGGCCGGTGCGACCAGCGGCGCGGCGATCGGCTCGGCCATCACCACCGGGGCAACTACCGGAGCCACCACCGGTGCAGGTGCAGGTGCAGGTGCAGGTGCAGGTGCAAGCTTGACGCTGGCCGCCGGCACTTCCAGACCATCGAAGCTGTCTTCCGGCAGGTCCAGCTCAGGCGAGAAGGATTGCTCCTCCAGGGCACGAGCCATGCGCAGATGCTTCTCGGCTTCCTGCTGAGCCTTGCGGCGACGTGCCAGCAGCAACAACAGCAGCAACAGCACCACCGCGCCACCGCCAACCAGACCCAGCAGAATCGGGTTGGTCAGCAGTTCGTTGAAGGCTTTGTCGTCATCGGCGGCAGGTTTTGTCTCGACCACCGGCTCGACCGGGGCCGGAGCAGCCGCCTCAGGTGCCGGCACTGCCGGGGCCGTTTCAGCCGGCGTGGCGGGTGGAGTGGCGGCCAGTTCGGCAGTGATCGCCGGAACCGTCGGCACGGCTGGCGCAGCAGCGGCCGGGGCGGTGCCCGAACCCTCGGCCTGCATCTTCGCCAATTGATTGTTTTTCAGCTCGATCAGACGCTGCAGCTTGTCCAGCTGGCTTTGCAGATCGGCCATGCGGCTTTTCAGTTCCTCGTTGTCACGACGGGTCGTGTCGAGGCTTTCCTGGGTGACCGCGAGTTTATTACTCAACGCCTTGGCATCGCCGGCCGGGCCTTTGCCACGGCCCTTGGCGCTTTCAGCGGAAACCAGACTCAGGTTGTCCTTGGTGTTTTGCGCGGCACCGGTGTTGCCACGGCCACGCTTGGTAGCGTCCAGTTGTTGCTGCCCAGTGCCCGGTTTGGCCGCATAACGGCGCCCGGAACGCCAGGCTTCGTTCTGCGCCGCCACTTCGGCAATCGCTTTGGACTGCGGCAACGCGGTGCTTTGCACGGCGTCCGGCATCCGCAGCACCTGACCGGTCTTCAGACGGTTGATGTTGCCGTCGATGAACGCATCCGGGTTCAACGCCTGGATCGCCAGCATGGTTTGCTGAATCGAACCGCCAGTACGCGCCTTCGCCGCGATTTCCCAGAGGGTGTCGCGCGGGGTGGTGGTGTGCTGGGCAGGATGGGTGGCACCGGTGGTCGGCGCGGTAATGGTTTGCGACGGCGCAGGCTGGGCGGCGGCATCGGCGGTCTGCGGCGAGAACTTGGACGGATCGAGCAGCACGCTGTAGTCGCGCAGCAGGCGACCATTGGGCCACATGACCTGCACGAGGAATTTCACCATCGGTTCGGACAGCGGCTTGCTCGATGTCACGCGCAGCACGCTTTTACCGCTGGCGTTGAGCACCGGGGTAAAGGTCAGGTCATTGAGAAAGGCCTGGCGATCGACGCCGGCCTTGGCGAAGTCTTCCGGCGAGGCCAGGCTCGGCACCACTTCGGCAGCGGTGAGGTCCTTGACGTCGAGCAGCTCGATTTCCGCCACCAGCGGCTGGTTCAGGGTCGACTTCAGGGTCAGCTCCCCGAGCCCGAGGGCATGCGCCATACCGGAGGACAGCGCCGAGGCGGCCGCTATTGCTAACACCAGTTTGCGAACTTGAACCATAGCCTCATCCTTTGTTTGAACGTTCCTCGGCCAGCGAGAAGATGTTGATTACCGCTGCCGTAAGGCATTGCGCGCGACGACGACAGATGTCGCGCGCGATCATTTCTTTGATGCCCCGGAAAGTCCCGGAGGGTATTACGTTATCGAGTGTTCCGGGCAAGCATAGCGCCCGCCTAGAATCAGTCGACAAATTGTTGCCAAGTATCTTTTACAGCAGGCCTTTTATCAACAACTCGGCCACTTGCACCGCGTTGAGGGCCGCACCTTTGCGTACGTTATCTGACGTCAGCCACAGATTAAGTTCCGCCGGTTCGTCGACACCGCCGCGCACCCGCCCGACATAGACCACGTCCTGCCCCACCGCGTCACCGACCGCTGTCGGATAATCGCCAGCCTCGACCAGCTCGATGCCCGGCGCGTCCTCGAGGGCGGCGTTGACCTTTTCCAGGTCGACCGCGTTCGCTGACTGCAAGGTCACGCTAAAGCTATCGCCAAAAAACACCGGGGCTTGAATGCAAGTCACGGAAATCTTTAATAAAGGTCGGGCCAGCACCTGGCGCAACTCGCGCACCAGACGTTTTTCCAGCAGCGTGTGGCCCTGGGCATCCGGAGTGCCGACCTGGGCCAGCAGGTTGAAGGCCATCTGCCGGTCGAAGAATTTCGGCTCCAGCGGACGCATATTCAGCAATTCGGCGGTCTGGCGCGCCAGCTCGGTCACCCCCTCACGCCCCTGGGCGGAAACCGCCAGATTCGCCGTGACATGCACGTATTGCAGGTCGATCAGTTCGAGCAGCGGCGCCAGCACCACGGCCAGGGTGGTCGCCGACGGGCTTGGGCTGCTGACCTGGAATGGCACGTTCAGTCCATCCAGCACCTGAGCGTTGGCTTCCGGCACCACTTGCGGCGCCTGATCCGCCGGCAACGCACCGGACAGATCGACCAGCGAGCAACCGGCGGCATGGGCACGAGCCGCGTAACTCAGGGTGACGGCCGGACCGGCGGCGAAAAACGCCAGTTTGACCTTGCTGAAGTCGAACTCGTCGACCTCACGTACTCGCACGCTCTTGTTGCGAAACATCACCGAGCTGCCAGCGGACTCGCTGCTGGCCAACAGGTGCAGATTGCCGACCGGAAAGTCGCGCTCTTCGAGAATCTGGACGAGGGTTTCGCCGACCGTACCGGTGGCGCCGATCACGGCAATATCAAGGGTCTGGGTCATGGTGCGGCCTCTGGCGAAACGGGGGGAGCGGCACTTTACCGGCTGAGGGGGATGCAGGCAATTTCTGCCGGGTTTTGCACGGGCTGCACCGGCTCCTTCGCGGACATAAAAAAACCCGCACCTCTTTCAAGGCGCGGGTTCTTTGATTGCTTCAGGCGATCAACGCTCGAGCAGGATCCGCAGCATGCGGCGCAGCGGCTCGGCCGCGCCCCACAGCAGTTGGTCGCCGACAGTGAACGCGCCGACGAATTGCGAGCCCATGTTCAGCTTGCGCAGACGGCCCACCGGAACATTCAGGGTGCCGGTGACCTTGGTCGGACTCAGCTCCTGCATGCTGATTTCGCGGTTGTTCGGCACCAGCTTGACCCAAGGGTTGTGTTGGCTGATCAGCCCTTCGATATCGGCGATCGGCACGTCTTTGTTCAGCTTGATGGTCAGCGCCTGGCTGTGGCAGCGCATGGCGCCGATGCGCACGCAGATGCCGTCGACCGGGATCGGGCTCTTGAAGCGACCGAGGATCTTGTTGGTTTCGGCCTGGGCCTTCCACTCTTCACGGCTCTGACCGTTCGGCAGTTCCTTGTCGATCCACGGGATCAGGCTGCCGGCCAGGGGCACACCGAAGTTTTCGGTTGGATAGGCGTCGCTGCGCATGGCTTCGGCCACACGACGGTCGATGTCGAGGATCGCGCTGGCAGGGTCGGCCAGTTGATCGGCGACAGCGGCGTGGGTCGCGCCCATCTGCTTGATCAGTTCACGCATGTTCTGCGCGCCGGCACCGGAGGCCGCCTGATAGGTCATGGCGCTCATCCACTCGACCAGGCCAGCCTCGAACAGACCACCCAGGCCCATCAGCATCAGGCTGACGGTGCAGTTGCCGCCGATATAGTTCTTGGTGCCCGCGTCGAGCTGTTGGTCGATGACCTTGCGGTTCACCGGATCGAGAATGATGACCGCGTCATCGTTCATCCGCAGGCTCGAGGCCGCGTCGATCCAGTAACCCTGCCAGCCGGCTTCGCGCAGCTTGGGGAACACTTCGCTGGTGTAGTCGCCGCCCTGGCAGGTCAGGATCACGTCGAGGGTCTTCAGCTCTTCAATGCTGTAAGCGTCCTTGAGCGGAGCAATGTCCTTGCCCACGGACGGGCCTTGGCCACCGACATTGGAAGTGGTGAAAAACACCGGCTCGATAAGATCGAAATCCTGCTCTTCCAGCATCCGCTGCATGAGCACGGAACCGACCATGCCGCGCCAACCGATCAGACCTACACGTTTCATCGCAACTACACCTTCTTGAAAAGTGGGCCGCTGCTTCGTATTGAATTTCGCAGCGGGCCGCAGAGATTACAGATTCCGCAGCGCGGCGACTACTGCGTCGCCCATTTCCTGCGTTCCGACTTTAGTGCAACCGGCCGAATAGATGTCACCGGTACGCAGGCCCTGATCCAGAACCACGCTGACGGCTTGCTCGATGGCATCGGCCGCATCGTTCAGGTTGAAGCTGTAACGCAGCATCATCGACACCGACAGAATGGTCGCCAGCGGGTTGGCGATGCCTTTGCCGGCGATGTCCGGCGCCGAACCGTGGCAAGGCTCGTACATGCCCTTGTTGTTGGCGTCCAGCGAGGCCGACGGCAGCATACCGATGGAACCGGTGAGCATCGACGCTTCGTCGGACAGGATGTCGCCGAACATGTTGTCGGTGACGATCACGTCGAACTGCTTCGGTGCACGCACCAGTTGCATGGCGGCGTTGTCGACGTACATGTGGCTCAGCTCGACGTCCGGGTAATCCTTGGCGACCTGCTCGACCACTTCACGCCACAGCTGACTGGAGGCCAGCACGTTGGCCTTGTCCACCGAGCACAGTTTCTTGCCACGCACGCGGGCCATGTCGAAACCGACACGGGCGATGCGGCGGATTTCGCTTTCGCTGTACGGCAGGGTGTCGTAGGACTGGCGCTCGCCGTTTTCCAGGGTGCGGGTGCCGCGCGGCGCGCCGAAGTAGATACCGCCGGTCAGCTCGCGGACGATCAGGATGTCCAGGCCGGCAACGATTTCCGGCTTCAGGCTCGAGGCGTCAGCCAGTTGCGGGTACAGGATCGCCGGACGCAGGTTGCCGAACAGGCCCAGTTGCGCACGGATTTTCAGCAGGCCGCGCTCAGGGCGGATGTCACGCTCGATAGTGTCCCATTTCGGGCCACCGACGGCGCCCAACAGCACCGCGTCAGCGGCGCGGGCACGGTCGAGGGTTTCGTCGGCCAGCGGCACGCCGTGCTTGTCGATGGCCGCGCCACCGATCACGTCATGGCTCAGCTCGAAGCCCAGGCGGTACTTGTCATTGGCCAGCTCCAGAACCTTGACCGCTTCGGCCATGATTTCCGGGCCAATACCGTCACCTGGGAGAATCAGAATCTGCTTGCTCATGCTTTCCTCATGTCTTCAGTCGGTGCGCCGCTGACCGGCGCGCCCGGAAAAATGCTTTTAGCGTTCGGCCATCAGAACCAGTACATCTGTACTGAACGAACCATCGGCCTCAATCTCAAAATATTCGCGCACTTCGTTGCCCATCGACTGCTGCAACTGGCGGATTGCCGCGCGCATCACCTCGGGGGTACGCATGCGCTCGACCCAACTGCTGTACTCCAGACGCAGGCGCTGACGGCTGGTGCTGCGGGTATGCAGACCCGCCTCGCTGACCTGACGCAGCCACTCGCCGGCGCAATAATCGCGCACATGGCTGGTATCGCGCAGCACTTCAACGCTTTGCAGATAGGTGTCGAACAACGGGCTGCCCGGCGACATCACGTCAACGAACGCCGCCACACCGCCCGGCTTCAGTACCCGACGCACTTCGCGCAAGGCCAGGCCGAGGTCGCTCCAATGGTGCGCCGAATAACGGCTGAATACGAAGTCGAATTCGCCATCGGCGAACGGCAGGCGCTCGGCGGCACCGTTGACCGTGGTCACATTGCCCAGGCCGCGATCCACGGCAGCCGCCGCAACCACGTCGAGCATCTGCTGCGACAGGTCGTAGGCCACGACTTCCTTCACCAGTGGCGCCACATGAAAACTCACGTGGCCGGCGCCGCAACCCAAGTCCAGTACCCGAGCCTCGCCCTGCCCCGCCACCTCAGCCTGTAGCAGCGCGAATTCGGTGCCTTGAGCGTGAACGGCGCTGCTCAGGTAGGCGGCGGCCTGTTCACCGAATTGCTTTTGTACAACCTGACTGTGCTGGGCGGTGCTGGTCATGGGGGACATCCTTTTGAGGGCAAAGCTTTGGGTGCCTGGCCGGGTTCTTCGCGAGCACGCCCACGAAGAACCCGGCCTTGACGACATCAATCTCAAATCTTGCTTATGCGTCGCGGAACAACCATGGCTGGCTCTTGCGATGCGCCGCTTCGAACGAAGCAATCGCATCGCCGTCCTGCAAGGTCAGGCCGATATCGTCCAGGCCGTTGAGCAGGCAGTGCTTGCGGAACTCGTCGATTTCGAAGCTGTAGGACTTGCCGTCCGGACGGGTCACGGTCTGCGCCTGCAGATCAACCTTCAACTGATAGCCAGGTTCGGCTTCGACCTGCTTGAACAACTCGTCGACTTCTTCATCGGTGAGGATGATCGGCAGCAAGCCGTTCTTGAAGCTGTTGTTGAAGAAGATGTCGGCGTAGCTCGGCGCGATGATGCTGCGGAAACCGTACTCTTCCAGCGCCCACGGTGCGTGTTCACGGCTGGAGCCGCAACCGAAGTTCTCCCGGGCCAGCAATACGCTGGCGCCTTGATAACGCTCGGCGTTGAGCACGAAGTCCTTGTTCAGCGGACGCTTGGAGTTGTCTTGATACGGCTGCCCCACATCGAGGTAGCGCCATTCGTCGAACAGGTTCGGGCCGAAGCCGGTGCGTTTGATCGACTTCAGGAACTGCTTCGGAATGATCTGATCGGTGTCGACGTTGGCACGATCCAGCGGCGCCACAAGACCGGTGTGCTGAGTGAAAGCCTTCATGGTTACTGTGCTCCCTGAATCAATTCACGAACGTCGATGAAACGACCGTTCACTGCCGCTGCGGCGGCCATGGCCGGGCTGACGAGATGGGTACGGCCACCGGCGCCCTGACGGCCTTCGAAGTTACGGTTGGAGGTCGAGGCGCAATGCTCGCCGGACTCCAGGCGGTCCGGGTTCATCGCCAGGCACATCGAGCAGCCCGGCTCGCGCCATTCGAAACCGGCCTCGAGGAAAATCTTGTCCAGACCTTCGGCTTCAGCCTGAGCCTTCACCAGACCCGAACCCGGCACCACAATCGCCTGCTTGATGGTCGAGGCGACCTTGCGGCCCTTGGCAATCTCCGCCGCCGCGCGCAAGTCTTCGATCCGCGAGTTGGTGCAGGAACCGATGAACACGCGGTCGAGCTGAATGTCGGTGATCGCCTGATTGGCGCTCAACCCCATGTACTTCAAGGCGCGGACGATCGAATCGCGCTTGACCAGATCCATTTCCCTGGCCGGATCCGGCACATTCTGGTCAACGGCCAGAACCATTTCCGGCGACGTGCCCCAGCTGACTTGCGGCTTGATCTGCGCGGCGTCGAGCTCGATCACGGTGTCGAATTTGGCGTCGGCGTCGGACACCAGGTCTTTCCAGGACTCGACCGCTGCGTCCCATTGCGCGCCTTTCGGGGCGAATGGACGACCCTTGACGTATTCCACAGTCTTTTCGTCTGCCGCTACAAGACCCACACGGGCGCCGGCTTCGATGGACATGTTGCAGATGGTCATGCGGCCTTCGACGGACAGGTCGCGGATCGCGCTGCCAGCGAATTCGATGGCATGGCCGTTACCGCCGGCGGTGCCGATCTTGCCGATTACGGCGAGGACGATGTCCTTGGCGGTCACGCCGAACGGCAACTGGCCTTCGACACGCACAAGCATGTTCTTCATTTTCTTGGCGACCAGGCACTGGGTGGCGAGCACATGCTCGACCTCGGAAGTGCCGATACCGTGCGCCAGGGCACCGAAGGCGCCGTGGGTCGAGGTGTGGGAGTCGCCGCAGACCACGGTCATGCCCGGCAAGGTCGCGCCCTGCTCCGGGCTGATGACGTGGACGATGCCCTGGCGGACGTCGTTCATCTTGAACTCGACGATGCCGTACTCATCACAGTTGTCATCGAGGGTCTGAACCTGCAAACGCGAGACCTGGTCGGCAATGGCTTCGATGCCGCCCTTGCGCTCCGGGGTGGTCGGTACGTTGTGGTCCGGGGTCGCGATGTTGGCATCGATGCGCCATGGCTTGCGCCCGGCCAGACGCAGGCCTTCGAAGGCTTGCGGCGAGGTCACTTCATGGATGATGTGACGGTCGATGTAGATCAGCGCGGAGCCATCGTCGCGCTGTTTGACCAAATGCGAATCCCAGAGCTTGTCGTAGAGCGTTTTGCCGGCCATCAGACGTTTCCTCATCAGCTTGTTTCTATGCCCTGGGCTTTTCTATATCCCTTTGGCTTGTGAGGTCGATCCTATGAGGTTAGATTGAATAACTCAAATTCATATTTTTTATGCTTTGAATAACCAACTGGAATACGACCATGGATCTGGCCAATCTCAATGCCTTTATCGCGATTGCCGAAACCGGCAGCTTCTCCGGTGCCGGCGAGCGCCTGCACCTGACGCAACCGGCAATCAGCAAACGCATCGCCGGCCTGGAACAGCAATTGAAGGTGCGGCTGTTCGATCGGCTGGGCCGTGAAGTCGGCCTGACCGAGGCCGGCCGGGCCTTGCTGCCAAGGGCTTACCAGATTCTCAACGTGCTGGACGACACCCGCCGCGCCCTGACCAACCTGACCGGCGAGGTCAGCGGCCGCCTGACCTTGGCCACCAGTCACCACATCGGCTTGCACCGCCTGCCGCCCTTATTAAGGGAGTTCACTCGCCGCTACCCACAGGTTGCGCTGGATATTCAGTTCCTCGATTCGGAAGTGGCCTACGAGGAAATTCTCCACGGCCGGGCCGAACTGGCGGTGATTACGCTGGCTCCGGACCCTCACGCACTGGTCAAGGCCACCCCGGTATGGGACGACCCGCTGGATTTCGTGGTCGCCCCGGAGCACTCGCTGATCAATAACGGCGCGGTCAATCTGGCGGACATCGCCGGTCATCCGGCGGTTTTTCCCGGCGGCAACACCTTTACCCACCATATCGTCCAGCGCCTGTTCGAGGCCCAGGGCCTGACGCCGAACATCGCCATGAGCACCAACTATCTGGAAACCATCAAGATGATGGTCTCCATTGGCCTGGCCTGGAGCGTCCTGCCGCGCACCATGCTCGACGACCAGGTGGCGCGGATACCTTTGCCGGGCATACAGCTCAGTCGCCAGCTAGGCTATATCCTGCACACCGAACGGACGCTGTCGAACGCGGCACGGGCCTTTATGGCCTTGCTGGATGCACAAATCGATCTGCCAGGGACTCACGGCTGACTTGTGCTACTCCTATAGAGCTGCGATCCCCGTGCCAAACGCCCAAACCAGCCCAAGGCCCCTTAACAATGCCGAAATCTGTTGACCGTATTCCGCCGATGCCGCGTATTCAGGCCATTGATCCACGGCGTTCCGAGCAGAGTTGGGAAAGTGCGCCGCAATTGCTCGCGGCGCTCAATGGCGCCCGCCTCGGCGCCTGGTATTGGGACATCGAGCGCGGGCAGATCAGTTGGTCACGCGGCACCCAGGCGTTGTTCGGCTTCGACCCACGGCAACCCCTGCCCGAAGATCTGGAATATCTCGACCTGCTGCCCCCGGAAGACCGGGCAAAAACCATTCGCGCGTTCCACGCGGTGATTGCCGGCGCGCCGCTGGAACAGGCGATGCACCATCGCATCCGCTGGCCCGACGGCAGCCTGCACTGGCTGGAGATCAACGGCAGCCTGCTGCCCGACAAGCATGGCCGGCCCCGAATGATCGGGGTGATCCGGGAAATCACCCACCAAAGGCAACGGGAACAGGCGCTCAGCAGCTCGGAGAAACGTTTCGCCACGCTGTTTCATCTGTGTCCGAACATGGTGTTGCTGACGCGCCAGGAAGACGGCCTGATCAGCGAAGCCAACCAGTATTTCGAAAGCCTGTTCGGCTGGCCGGTGCAGAACGCCATCGGTCGCACCACCCTGGAGCTGGGCCTGTGGGTACATCCCGAGCAGCGCGCGGAACTGGTCAAGAAGACCAAGGCCAAGGGCGAACTGATCAGCATGGAGGTGCAATTTCGCGCCAGCAACGGCCAGGTTCACGACGGCATTCTCAGCGCACAGAAGGTCGAACTCGAAGGCCAGCCGTACCTGCTCAGCACTTTTCTCGACACCACCGAGCGCAAAGCGGCGGAACTGGCCCTCAAGGACAGCCAGGAACGCCTCGACCTGGCGCTGGATTCGGCGCAACTGGGCACCTGGGACTGGCACATTCCCAGCGGCATGCTCTACGGCTCGGCGCGGGCCGCGCAATTGCACGGGCTGGACCCGAAACCCTTCCACGAACCCTTCGAGGAGTTTTTCGAAGGCGTGCCCGGCGAAGAGCGCGACACCATGCGCAACGCTTATCGCAGCCTGCGCGAAGGCCCGGCAGGCAACTATCAACTGACCTATCGCGTTCAACTGCCGGACGGCAGCTCGCGCTATCTGGAAAGCCGTGCCCGCCTCTACCGCGACGACCAGGGCATGCCACTGCGCATGGCCGGCACCTTGCTGGACATCACCGATCAGGTCGAACGCGAACAGCGCCTCGAAGCCTCGGAAGAGAAATTCGCCACGCTGTTCCAGGTCAGCCCCGACCCGATCTGCGTGACCCGCCAGGACACTGGCGAATTCATCGAGATCAACTCCAGTTTCACCCAGACCTTCGGCTGGACCACCCACGACGTGATCGGCCACACCGCCGAAGAAATCGGCCTGTGGGACGCCTCGGCGAAAAGCCTGCAACGCATCGAACGGGTGATCCGCGAACAAGGCCTGAGCAATGTCGCGATCATCGTCCAGCACAAGGACGGCCAGTCGCTGACCTGCGTGATTTCCAGCCGACAGATCAGCGTCGGCAACCAACCGTGCATCGTCACCACCCTGCGCGACATCACCCAGCAACAACGCTCGGAAGCGGCACTCAAGGCCAGCGAAGAGAAGTTCGCCAAGGCGTTCCACTCCAGCCCCGACGCGATCACCATCACCGAACGCGACACCGGGCGTTATCTGGAGGTCAACGACGGTTTCTGCCGCCTCACCGGTTATCGCGCCGATGAAGTGGTGGGCAAGACCGTGTATCAGGTCGGCATCTGGGCCGAGGAAAAACAACGCTCGGCGCTGCTCGCCGAATTGCAGATCAAGGGCCGCGTTCATCACCAGGAGATGCTTGGGCGCAATAAGCGCGGAGAAATATTGACCGTGGAAGTCTCGGTCGAGCCGATCACCCTCAACGAAACCGCGTGCCTGCTGCTGACCGCCCGGGACGTCAGCCTGCTGAAAAACGCCGAAGCGCAGATCCGCCACCTGGCCTATCACGACCCGCTGACCAACCTGCCCAACCGCGCCTTGCTGATGGACCGCCTGAGCCAGCAGATCGCCCTGCTCAAACGCCACAACCTGCGCGGCGCATTGCTGTTTCTCGACCTGGATCACTTCAAGCACATCAACGACTCGCTGGGCCACCCGGTTGGCGACACCGTGCTGAAAATCATCACCGCGCGACTCGAAGCCAGCGTGCGCATGGAAGACACCGTTGCCCGCCTCGGCGGCGATGAATTCGTGGTGCTGCTCAGTGGTCTGGAGGGCACACGCAACGAAGTCAGCACCCAGGTGCGCGCCCTGGCCGACACCATCCGCGAACTGCTCTCGGAACCGATGTTCCTCGACGGCCAGCGCCTGCAAGTGACACCGAGCATCGGTGTGGCGCTGATTCCCGATCACGGCTCGACCCCGACCGACCTGCTCAAGCGCGCCGACATTGCCCTGTACCGGGCCAAGGATTCCGGGCGCAACACCACGCAGATGTACCACAACACCATGCAGAAAGCGGCCAGCGAGCGGCTGCGCATGGAAACCGACCTGCGCCTGGCGCTGTCCCGTGGCGAATTCGACGTGCATTACCAACCGCAGATCGACGCTCAGGACAATCGCATCATCGGCGCCGAAGCCCTGGTGCGCTGGAACCATCCGGAACTCGGCGCACAATCGCCGGGGGAATTCATCAAAGTGCTGGAAGACAGCGGCCTGATCCTCGAAGTCGGCACCTGGATTCTCGACGAGGCCTGCTGCGCGTTCAAAAACCTGATTGCCGAAGGCCTGGTCGATCCGCTGAATTTCACCCTGTGCGTGAACATCAGCCCGCGCCAGTTCCGCCAGAACGATTTCGCCGAACGCATCGAACACAGCATGAGCAGCCATGGCCTGCCCTGCTCGCTGCTGAAACTGGAAATCACCGAAGGCATCGTCATTCAGAACCTGGACGACACCATCAGCAAAATGCGCCGCCTGAAGAAGCTCGGCGTGAGCTTCGCCATGGACGATTTCGGCACCGGTTATTCATCGCTGACCTACCTCAAGCGCTTGCCGGTGGACACGCTGAAGATCGATCAGTCGTTCATCCGCGACGCCACCACCGACCCCAACGACGCCGAAATCATTCGCGCCATCGTCGCCATGGCCCGCAGCCTGGAACTGGAAGTCATCGCCGAAGGCGTGGAAACCCCGGAACAACTGGCGTTCCTGCAAGGCCTGGGCTGCCACTTGTACCAAGGCTACCTGCACAGCCGCCCGCTACCGCTGGAAGGCTTGAAGGGACTGCTGAACTGACCTCGCGCCCACATTGCTCCGAGCCCCGTGGGAGCGGGCTTGCTCGCGAATGCGCCAGGTCAGTCGATGATGCAGTTGTATGTGCCGATGCCTTCGTGGGCAAGCCCACTCCCACGAAGCACTGTGGTCAGGCATCTCCCGCCGAGAACCGGTCGCGGCTGTTGGTCAGGTGCAGCCACATTGCCGCGCGGGCAGCGTCCGGGTCCTGACGCTTGATCGCGTTGAGAATCGCCTCGTGTTCCAGATTGGCCAGTTGCCCGAGCTTGCTCAAGTCCGTCGCCCCCCGCTCGGCGGCATTGACCCGGGTGCGCGGAATCATGGCGTTGCCCAGATGCTGGGTGATTTCAGTGAAACAGGCATTGCCGGTAGCCTCGGCGATCAACAGATGAAAGCGCCGGTCGGCCTCGACGCAACTGTCGTTGTTGGCGAGCAGGCGCTGATAGTCGTCCAGGGCCTGACGCATCTGCACCAGCTGTTGCTCGGTCCGGCGTTGCGCCGCCAGCGCCGCTGCCTGGGTTTCCAGACCCATGCGTAATTCCAGAATGCTGCGCACCCCCAGCGCCGTGTCGACATTCAGTCGCAAGCCCTGCTCCGGCGCACGCTCGATGACAAACGTGCCGATGCCGTGACGCGTCTCCACCAGACCTGAAGCCTGCAACTTGGAAATCGCCTCGCGCACCACCGTGCGACTGACACCGTGCTCCTGAACGATCGAGTTTTCCGAAGGCAACTTGTCCCCCGGCAGCATCTGGCCGAGCAGGATGCTCTGGGCCAGTTTTTCCACCAGGTCGTGGGCCAGGCTGTGGCTGCGCTTGCGCGCCGGGGCGTCGAGGTCTTCTTGCATGGTCGGTTCCGGTGGACGGGGCTTTCGGATCGTAGCACCGCGAGGCTTGAGCATTGAGTGAAATCTGCGTGGAAATACGCCTCAACTTGTATGACAACATTCAAGAAACTTACAAATCCCGGCTCAAAGATCTACTTTCCCATGAAACATCCTGAAGAAAGCCCACCGCAAGACGTCGCCTACAAAACCCACAACAGCCCCATAAAACGGCACAATCAAATCAAAAAAGCATAAAAAACATCCCATACAGAAAAATTTGATTGGCTCACCAACCTTGTAGGACAAAAAAATCTAGTTGTATGATGTCTATCAACAAAGCAACATCCAGCCGCACCCCGCATAAAAATAACGAGTGGGAGAAAATCCAGTGAAAACATCCATTACCGGGATGAACGAGGGCGTCGACTCAGCGCTGTCCTCGGCCATTTCCAAAGTCAAACGCCACATCCTGCCGCTGTTCGTGATCATGTTCATCGTCAATTACATTGACCGGGTGAACATCGGCTTCGTCCGCACCCACATGGAACACGACCTGGGCATCGGTGCCGCCGCCTATGGTTTCGGCGCCGGTCTGTTCTTCATCGGTTACGCGCTGTTCGAAGTCCCTTCCAACATGTTGTTGCAAAAGGTCGGCGCACGGATCTGGCTGACCCGGATCATGCTCACCTGGGGCCTGGTGGCCGCCGGCATGGCGTTCATCCAGAACGAAACCCACTTCTATATCCTGCGATTTCTGCTCGGCGTGGCCGAGGCCGGCTTCTTTCCAGGGGTGATCTATTACTTCACTCGCTGGCTGCCGGCGGCCGAGCGCGGCAAGGCGATCGCAATCTTTCTCAGCGGTTCGGCGGTGGCCTCGCTGATCTCTGGCCCGCTGTCCGGCCTGCTGTTGCAAATCAACGGCCTGGGCATGCACGGCTGGCAATGGATGTACTTCATTGAAGGGATGTTCTCGGTCGGCCTGTGCGTGTTCGTCTGGTTCTGGCTCGACGCCAAACCCCACGACGCCAAGTGGCTGAGCCGCGCCGAACAGGACGCGCTGGTCGACGCCATCGACGCCGAACAACGGGCGCGGGAAGCCGCGACGGCGATCAAGCCGTCACTGGGCAAGCTGCTCAAGGACCGTCAGATCATCCTGTTCTGCCTGATCTACTTCTTCATTCAACTGACCATCTACGCCGCGACCTTCTGGCTGCCGAGCATCATCAAGAAGATGGGCGAGATGAGCGACTTCCAGGTCGGTTTGTTCAACTCGATTCCGTGGTTGCTGTCGATCCTCGGCATGTACGCCTTCGCGTCGTTCTCGGCGAAGTGGAAGCACCAGCAGGCGTGGGTTGCCACGGCATTGCTGATCGCCGCCGCGGGGATGTTCATGTCGACCACCGGCGGGCCGGTCTTTGCCTTCGTGGCGATCTGTTTTGCCGCACTGGGCTTCAAATCCGCCTCGTCGCTGTTCTGGCCGATTCCCCAGGCGTACCTCGATGCGCGCATCGCCGCTGCGGTGATCGCGCTGATCAACTCGGTGGGCAACCTCGGCGGCTTCGTCGCGCCGACCACCTTCGGCCTGCTCGAACAACACACCGGCTCGATCCAGGGCGGCCTCTATGGCCTGGCCGGGACCTCGATCATCGCCGCGATCATCGTCTTCTACGCCCGCACCCAACCCAAATCCGCACCTGACGTCGCCGTGGCCGATGCCGCGCCGAAGCACGCCTGAATTCCGTTACGAAGGACAACAACCATGACCATCCACGACATCGCCAAAGCCCCGATCATCACCGACATGCAAGTCATTCCGGTGGCCGGCCACGACGGCATGCTGCTGAACCTTAGCGGCGCCCACGGTCCGTTTTTCACCCGCAACATCGTCATCCTCAAGGACAATTCCGGGCACACTGGCGTTGGCGAAGTGCCCGGTGGCGAGCGCATCCGCCAGACCCTGGAAGACGCACGCGCCCTGGTAGTCGGCAGCCCAATCGGCACCTATCAGAAAATCCTCAATCAAGTCCGCCAGACGTTCGCTGACCGCGATGCCGGCGGCCGGGGCCTGCAAACCTTCGACCTGCGCATCACCATCCACGCTGTCACCGGCCTGGAAGCCGCCCTGCTCGACCTGCTCGGCCAGCACCTCGACGTGCCGGTGGCGGCGCTGCTCGGCGAAGGCCAGCAACGCGATGCAGTGAAAATGCTTGGGTATCTGTTCTACGTCGGCGACCCGCGGGAAACCGACCTCGCCTACCGCAGCGAACCGGACGCCGACAACGACTGGTTCCGCGTCCGCCACGAAAAAGCCCTGAGCGCCGACGCCGTGGTGCGTCTGGCCGAGGCTGCGCACGCACGCTATGGCTTCCAGGACTTCAAGCTCAAGGGCGGCGTGCTCAGTGGCGATGCCGAAATCGAAGCGGTGACGGCGCTGGCCGAACGTTTCCCCGACGCACGCATCACCCTCGACCCGAACGGTGCGTGGTCACTGAAAGAAGCCGTGCGCCTGTGCCGCGATCAGCATCAGGTTCTGGCTTACGCCGAAGACCCGTGCGGCGCGGAAAACGGCTACTCGGGCCGCGAGGTGATGGCCGAGTTCCGCCGCGCCACCGGCCTGAAAACCGCGACCAACATGATCGCCACCGACTGGCGGGAAATGGGCCATGCAATCCAGCTGCAATCAGTGGACATTCCGCTGGCCGACCCGCACTTCTGGACGATGCAGGGCTCGGTGCGCGTGGCGCAGATGTGCCACGAGTGGGGCCTGACCTGGGGCTCGCACTCCAACAACCACTTCGACATTTCCCTGGCAATGTTCACCCACGTCGCGGCAGCGGCACCAGGTGATATCACCGCCATCGACACTCACTGGATCTGGCAGGACGGCCAGCGCCTGACCAAAGCGCCGCTGCAGATTGTCGACGGTTGCGTGCAAGTGCCACAGAAACCGGGGCTGGGGGTGGAACTGGATCTGGATCAAGTCGCCAAGGCCCACGAGCTGTACAAAGGCATGGGCCTGGGCGCGCGGGACGACAGCGTGGCGATGCAGTTTCTGATTCCCGGCTGGAAGTTCGATAACAAAAAGCCGTGCCTGGTGCGCTGAACATCCCACAGATCGAGGTCGCGTCTCAGGCGGAGGCTTGCAGCAGCCAGTGTTTGAACGCCGTCATCGCCGAGGTTTCCGGCCGCGACTGCAACCGGGTCAGCCAATAGCTGCCGGTGGTGATTTCGATGGCAAACGGCTGGCGGATGGTGTCTGCCGCCAGTTGCCGGGCAAACATCATCGGCGGCGCCAGGGCCACGCCACTGCCCTGCAACGCCGCCTCCATCATCGCCAGCGACGAGTCGAACACAATGCTTTGCGGCGGCGCGGCGTGGGTCGCAAGACCTGCGGCGTGAAACCACTCCGGCCATTCATCGGTGCGATAGGAGCGCAACAGGCGCTGTTGCAGCAAGTCCCCCGGCGTGTGCAGTTGCCGGGCCAGCTCCGGCACGCACAACACCGACAACGGCGCTTCAAGCAAGCGCGTTGCTTCGATGCCATGCCACGCACCCGCGCCAAAGCGGATCGCATAATCCAGCCCCTCAGCGGCAACATCGACCCGGTTGTTGTTGGTCGACAGCCGCAAATCTATTAGCGGATGTTTCGCCTGGAAGTCCGCCAGCCTCGGCAACAACCAGCCGACAGCGAACGTCCCGACCGCCCCGACCGTGAGCATTTCCCGATACTGCCCGCCCGCCAGACGCTCGAGCATCTGCGCGATATGGTCGAAAGAGGTGGTCAGAACCGGCAGCAAGGTTTCCCCTTCCCCGGTCAGCATCAGCCCACGGGGCAAGCGTTTGAACAGGGTCACGTTGAGCTGCGCCTCAAGGCTTTTTACCTGATGGCTCACTGCTGCCTGGGTCACGCACAACTCCACGGCGGCACGAGTGAAGCTCAGATGACGCGCGGAAGCTTCGAACGCACGCAGGGCATTGAGGGGCAATTGAGGTCGAATCATGGCCAGTCCCAAATTTTTCTAATGGCTCATCCGAGATATCGTCGTTTGTCGATCGCCGCCGGACTGCCTAGATTTGGCGGCGCTGATCAGCCGCCTGACGAAAACCGCTCGCAGTGTAGCGGCATAAGACAATCAACACTCATGGAGAGTGGTTCCCACATGCATCCAAGAAAACTGACCAGACTCAAGTCCTACAGCGCCTTCGGACTTTTCTTCAGCACCGCCGCCTGCCTGGCCGCGCCTCATTCCGAGGAGCAGATGCGAGCGCTGGTCGATGCGACGGTCGCGCCCGTCATGCAACAACAGAACATTCCCGGCCTTGCCGTGGCCATCACGATCGATGGCCAGCCGCATTACTTTAACTACGGCGTCGCGGCGAAGGATACCGGTCAGAAAGTCAGCGAAAACACCCTGTTCGAAATCGGCTCGGTGAGCAAAACCTTCACCGCAACCCTCGGCGGTTACGCCCAGGCCAGCGACAAACTGGATTTCTCGGCTATGGCCAGCAGCGTCCTCCCCGCCCTTCGCGGCAGCGCCTTCGACAAGATCAGCGTGCTGCAACTGGGCACCTACAGCGCTGGCGGCCTGCCGCTGCAATTTCCGGACAACGCGGATTCTTCCGACAAGATGCTCGGTTATTTCCAACACTGGAAACCGGTTTATCCCGCAGGCAGCCATCGCCAGTACTCCAACCCGAGTATCGGGCTGTTCGGCTTCCTGGCCGCCAAAAGCCTCGGCCAACCGTTCGATCAGGCGATGACCGAAACGCTGCTGCCGAAACTTGGCTTGCAGCACACCTTCCTGAAGGTGCCAACGACGCACGCGGATCTCTACGCCCAGGGCTATGACAAGACTGACAAACCGGTACGCGTCGGCCCCGGCGCCCTCGACGGTGAAGCCTACGGCGTGAAGACCAGCGCAGCAGATCTGCTCAAGTACCTCGACGCCAACCTCAACAGCGCAAAACTCGAAGCCCCGCTACAAAAAGCCATCGCCCTCACCCACACCGGTTACTACAGCGTCGGCGACATGACCCAGGGCCTGGGCTGGGAACGCTACAGCTACCCGATCAGCCTTGAGCGCTTGCTGGATGGCAACTCCACGCCGATGGCGATGGAAGCGCACAAGGTCCAATGGCTCAACCCGCCACAACCGGAACCGCAGAACGTACTGTTCAACAAGACCGGCTCCACCAGCGGCTTCGGCGCGTATGCGGCGTTCGTACCGTCGAAGAAGATCGGCATTGTGATTCTGGCCAACCGTAATTATCCGAATGCGGAACGGGTGAAGATTGCGCACCGGATTCTCGGAGAGTTGGCCGAGTGATCCAGCAATAAAAATGGGCGACCTGTAAAGGTCGCCCATTTTTATTGTGCTTGAGGCTACGCCTGCAATCGCCAGTCCAAGACGACTAAAATTCATCACCCCTGAAGCAACCCCTCAATCATCCGGCATTTCCGGCGGCTTGCTCGGTTTGGCTGGCTTGGCGGGTTTGGTGCCCTTCGTGCCTTTCGCCGGTGCCGGCTCGGTGGCGGCTGGCGTTGCCACGCTCGGTACGACGACCTCCTTCTCGGACGCCGGCAAGGCATCGATGGTGTCGAAGATTTTCTTCAGGTTCACCGACGCCGTTTCGTCGCCCGATGCGGAGAGTTTGGTTTCGCCGTCCTTGCCGATCAGGAAGAACTTCGGATAAGCCCCGGCGCCCATTTTCAGGGAGCGCAGCAGCGCCATGGTGTCCTGCTGACCGAGGTCCTTGCCATCGAGCTGGCCGGCCATGTTGAGGATCGTGTAGACCTTGATATTGCGATCGGCGACGCCTTTTTTGTTGGCTGGATCTTCCAGCTCCTTTTTCAGGCTCGTCCACTTGGGATCAACAGTGCTGGACGCGATCACGATCAGTGGCCGGAACCTCCCCACATCCCCGGCAGTCGGCGAGTCGTTTTCAGCGGCGAACAAGGGGCCGGCAATCGCCAGCAAGAGTGTCAGGGTCAATGACCTGATGAGCATGCGCATCTCCTTTTGATATCCACGCTCTAATGATTGCGCATCGTGGCGATTGTTCCGGGGGGCGCCCGGCAAAAGTGTTTCGCCTTGCTCAAAGCGTAGGTCAGCAACGATTTTGCGCAACCGGCCAGGTGCTGATCCTGACCGGCATTTGATGATCTTTCATGACGGTTTGATGCGGGGAAAATCGCAGGGATTGGCGTCAGATCAGAACGCCAGTTTGTACCCGATCAGTACCAGCATGGTCGCCAGGCACGGGCGCAGCAGTTCGTCGGAGATGCGCCCGGTGAGGTGGCTGCCGAGCCAGATGCCCGGCAGCGAGCCGAGCAACAGGTAGCCCAGCACGCCCCAATCCATGTTGCCCATGCTCGCGTGGCCAAGGCCGGCGACCAGGGTCAGCGGTACGGCGTGAGCGATTTCGGTGCCGACCAGGCGCCGGGTCGGCAGCAGCGGATAGAGAATGAACAGCGCAACAGTGCCCAGGGCGCCGGCACCGATCGAGGTCAGCGCAACCATGGTGCCAAGGATCAGCCCGGTGAGCACGGTCATGGCATTCAGGCGTGCGCCGCTCGGGTTGTAGTTGCCGCCAGCCCGTTTGTGGGCGAACGCCAGCAGACGCTTCTTGAAGAAAATCGCCATCGCCGTGGCGAACAGCACGAAGCCCAGGGCTTGTTTGATGATGGCGTTCATCGCATCCGGCGCGGTGTGCAGGGTGCTGAGAAACCACAAGGTCATTGCCACCGCCGGCACGCTGCCGAGGGTCAGCCAACCGGTGATGGACCAGTCGATGTTGTTGTTTTTCTTGTGAACCAGAACGCCGCTGGATTTGGTAATGGCGGCGTACAGCAGGTCAGTGCCCACCGCTGTCGCCGGGTTGATGCCGAACCACAGCAGGATCGGCGTCATCAGCGAACCGCCGCCGACACCGGTCATGCCGACAATAAAACCCACCACCAACCCGGCAATCACCAGGCCGAAATTTGCCAATTCCATTAAGACGTCCAGAAAAACGACAGGAAAAATCTGGCCCGCAGCATAGCGATTTTTCTTATAACCTCCTATATCGATAGGATCTATCGTTATGCCTTTCCACCATACTCCGCGAGACGGCGTTCACTGCACCGGCAGGAAATTCAGGAACAACAGACTCTGCGCGTAATTCAGACCGATGCGCCGGTAGCGCTCATCGAGCATCTGGGTCAGCAGGTCCAGGCGCGCCACGACTTTGCCGAACTCGGTGGCGAAACTCAGGTTGCTGCCCTCCTCGGAAATTTCATTGGAGAACAACAGCGGCTGGCCTTCCTTGTTCTGACGCTGCGACAGAATCCATGTGGCTTTCTCGATGTTGCGCGCGGCGTTGTTGACGAAGGTCGGGTTGATCGCGTCGGTCATGTAGAACTCGAGGCGGTTGCCGTGAGCGGTCACCAACATGCTGCCGATCGCATAGATGAAGGCGCCGACCCGATCCCCGAGAAACTCCGGGCTCATGGCGTAGCTCAGCGCCGCCAGGTCCTTCTTACCGCCCAGGGTGGGCAGCGGTTGTTGCTGCTCGATGGCCTGGCGCACCTGTTTCACCGCCGTGTTGACGTCGAGAAATCCTGATTTGCGCAACTCGTCCGGGTTGCGCAGGTAGAGCTTGCTCATCAGCAGATAGAGGCTGTCGAGGTTGTCGCGCATCGCCAGGGTCGCCATGCGGTCGACGCTGGTCTGGAGAAACTCCTGGGGTTTGGCCTGGCGAAACTGGGTGACGAAATCGTTGCCGTCCTGATGACTGCAACCGCCGAGCAACAGCGTCGACAGACACGCCGGCAACAGGCACAGACAACGCAAAAACAAAGTGATCTGGGTAACGACTCGGGGCATGAATTCTCGAACGGACACATTCCTGTGCGGCGGGAGTCACCGCAACCTGGCCATGGATAGAGCCGGCGATCACGGAAAAGTGCGGTGCCAATATCGTTTCCCGACCTTCGGTGCGAATACCATCATTCAATTTAGTCGGACTTTATTTTTGCAATAAACGTTTAATCCACTATAAATGTCCTCAAGTACGTAAATTAGATTGACTATTTATCGATATTTCTCAAAACAACAACAAAAAGGAAGATCAACCATGCTTCAATCCCGTCACCTGCTCCCCGGCCTCGGACTGTCCCTGATGCTCTCGACCCTCTGCGCCCAGGCCGCTGGCCTCTCCAGCGAACACAAAGCTTTCGGCAAAACCAATGACGGCACTCCCGTCGAGCAATTCCTCCTGCGCAACAGCCACGGCATGCAGGCCACCGTCATCACCTACGGCGCGACGCTGCAGGCGCTGCAAGTGCCGGACAAACACGGCAAGCTCGACGATGTAGTACTCGGTTTCGACGATGTGCAGGGCTACCAGAAAGGCACGGCGTACTTCGGCGCGACCATCGGTCGCTTCGGCAATCGCCTGGCCGATGGCGCTTTCGAACTCGACGGCAAGCGTTATCAGGTGCCGCAGAACGACAAGACCAACGCGCTGCATGGCGGCACCCAGGGCTTCGACAAGAAGGTCTGGAAAGCGCAGGAGACCAAGGACAAGGATTCGGTGGGCGTGACCCTGACGTACCTGTCGGCGGACGGTGAAATGGGTTTCCCCGGCAATCTCACCACCGAGGTCACCTATCGCCTGACCGACAGCAATGAGCTGCGCATCGACTACAAGGCCAGCACCGACAAACCGACGGTGCTCAACCTGACCAACCACAGCTATTTCAACCTGGCCGGCGCCGGTAACGGCGACATCCTCAAGCAGTTCGCCACCCTGCACGCCAGCCGCTACACCCCGGTCACCGCCAAACTGATCCCGACCGGCGAACTGGCCCCGGTGGCCGGCACGCCGATGGACTTCACCAAACCCACCGCCATCGGCCAGCACATCAAGGCCGATCACCCGCAACTGAAATTCGCCGAGCCGAAACAGGGCGGGTTCGATTTCAACTGGGCACTGGATAACAAAGGCGATATCAAGCAACTGGCCGCTGAGGTCAGTGACCCGCAATCCGGCCGTCACCTGCAGCTGTACACCAGCGAACCGGGCGTGCAGTTCTACACCAGCAACTTCCTCGACGGCACGGTCAAGGGCAAGGCGGGCAAGGTGTATCCGCATTGGGGCGCGTTCACGCTTGAGACCCAGCATTATCCGGACTCGCCGAATCAGCCGGACTTCCCGAGCACGCGGCTGAATCCCGGGCAGACCTATACCCAGAGCGTGGTTCTGAAGTTCTCCGCAAAATAATCGCCCGCCTCCTTTCTGGAACCGCGCGGAACCCGTGGGCTATCCTGCTGCCCACTCAGGTATCGACGATTTCAGAAAGGAGGTTTGAATGCGTACCCTCGAACTGGCAGGCGTGCAGGTTCCGGTGATCGGTCAGGGCACCTGGCGCATGGGCGAAGACCGCTCGGCGCACAAGCGTGAAGTGGCGGCCCTGCGCAGCGGCATCGAACTGGGCATGAGCCTGATCGACAGCGCTGAAATGTACGCGGAAGGCGGCGCCGAAGTGGTGGTCGGCGAAGCCATCGCCGGCCTGCGCGACCGGGTGTTCCTGGTGAGCAAGGTCTACCCGCACAACGCCAGCCGCAAAGGCATTCCCCAGGCCTGTGAGCGCAGTCTGCGCCGGCTCGACACCGACTACATCGACCTGTATCTGCTGCACTGGCGCGGCCAGTATCCGCTGGAAGAAACCGTCGAGGCTTTCGAACGGCTGCGCGAGGACGGCAAGATCGGCCGCTGGGGCGTGTCGAATTTCGACGTCGATGATCTGCAAGAACTGTCCGCTCCGGCCTGCGCCACCAACCAGGTGCTGTACAACCTGGAGGAACGCGGCATCGAATTCGACCTGCTGCCGTGGTGTCAGCAACAGCGCATGCCGCTGATGGCGTACTGCCCGATCGGCCAGGGCGGTGCGTTGCTCGCCGAGCCGGTCCTGCAGCAGATTGCCGCTCGTCACGACGCGACCCCGGCGCAGGTTTCGCTGGCGTGGATTCTGCGTCAGGATGGTGTGATTGCGATCCCCAAGGCTGTGCGGCCGGAACACGTGCGACTCAATGCACAAGCGGCGCAACTGCAACTGGACGCCGGGGATCTGGCGGCGCTGGACCAGGCGTTTCAAGCGCCACAACGCAAGCAGCGGCTGGCGATGGTCTGAGCCGCTGCCGACTGTCAGAGGGCGCGGCCCATGAGAAGTACTGATCAGTACGATCCGTTCAACCTGCAACGCTTCGTCCAGGCCCAGGACCCGGTGTTCGAACGGGTCCAGCGGGAACTGGACGAAGGGCGCAAGCGCAGCCACTGGATGTGGTTTGTCTTCCCGCAATTCGCCGGACTCGGCGGCAGCGAAATGTCCCGGCGCTTCGCCATCGGCTCCGCCGCCGAGGCCCGGGCCTATCTGGCCCACGAACGGCTCGGCGCCCGGCTACGCACCTGCACGCAGCTGGTGCTGAATGTGCGCCAGCGTTCGGTGGCTGAGATTTTCGGCCACCCCGACGACCTGAAATTCCATTCCTCCCTCACCCTGTTCGCCCAGTTCAGCGCCGACGACAGCCTGTTCCATCAGGCTCTGGAGCGCTATTTCCACGGCATCGAGGACGAATGGACGTTGCAGTTGCTGGACTCAAAACAGGCCCAGTTGCCCCCCAATCAGGGTTGAGAAATCGTCGTCGACGAACGGCAGGATCGCGTCCGCCACCGGTTGCAGTTGCCGGGTGATGTAGTGGTCGTAATCGATGGCCGCGCGTCGCGCCTCCAGCGGTTCCGGGCCGGCCAGGGTGATGACGTAGCTGATCCAGCCGCCGTTCTGGTATTGCCGGGGACGCCCGTGCTGCGCGTTGTAATCATCGGCCAGCCGCGCGGCGCGCACGTGAGGCGGTACGTTACGCTCGTAGTCGTCGAGGGTACGACGCAGGCGCTTGCGGTACACCAGCCGATCATCGAACTCACCGGCCAGGGTCTTGTTCACGTAGTCGCGCACGTAATCCTGATAGGGCTTGCGCTGGAAGATCCGCTGGTACAACTCCTGCTGGAACTGCCGGGCCAGCAGGGACCAGTCGGTGCGCACGGTTTCCAGACCTTTGTAGACCATTTCTTCGCTGCCATCGGCGCGCGTCACCAGACCGGCGTAACGTTTCTTGCTGCCCTCCTCCGCGCCGCGAATGGTTGGCATCAGGAAGCGCTTGTAGTGGGTTTCGAATTGCAGTTCGAGGGCGCTTTCCAGTCCGTACTCGTCACGCACATGGGCGCGCCACCAGTCGTTGACGTGCTTGACCAGCGCATGGCCGATCGTCGCCGCTTCTTCCTGACCGTGGGGACGACGCAGCCAGACGAACGTCGAGTCGGTGTCGCCATAGATCACCGCATGGCCCTGGGCTTCGATCAATTGCCGGGTGCGCAGCATGATTTCGTGGCCGCGCAGGGTGATCGAGGAGGCCAATCGGGTATCGAAGAAACGGCAACCGCTGGAACCGAGCACGCCGTAGAAGGCGTTCATGATGATTTTCAGCGCCTGGGACAACGGCGCGTTGTGCTCGCGCTTGGCGGTCTCGCGGCCTTCGGCGACCCGCGCAACGATGGACGGCAGGCAATGCCGGGTGCGGGAGAATCGCGCGCCACGAAAGCCCGGCACCGAATCGGCGTCGTCGGGGTGCTGCAGGCCTTCGATCAGGCCCACCGGGTCGATCAGGAACGTGCGGATGATCGACGGATAAAGGCTCTTGTAGTCGAGCACCAGCACCGACTCGTAGAGTCCCGGCTGCGAGTCCATGACAAATCCGCCGGGGCTGGCCTGGGCCGGTTTGCTGCCCAGGTTCGGCGCGACGAAGCCCTGACGGTGCATCAGCGGCATGTAGAGGTGGGTGAATGCCGCCACCGAACCGCCGCTGCGATCGGCCGGCAATCCGGTGACGCTGGCGCGCTCCAGAAGGAAGGTCAGCAATTCGGTCTTGGCGAAGATCCGCGTGACCAGTTCGCAGTCCTTGAGGTTGTATTTGGCCAGCGCCGGTTTGTCCTCGGCGAACATGCGGTTGATTTCGTCCATGCGCTGGTACGGGTTGTCGATGGACTTGCCTTCGCCGAGCAAGGTCTGGGCGACGTTTTCCAGGCTGAACGAGGGAAAGCTCCAGGTCGCCGAACGCAGCGATTCGATGCCATCGATAATCAGCCGACCGGCCGCCGAAGCGAAGTAGTGCGTGCGGCTGCCGTGCTCGCGCCACTGCATCTCTTCCCCGCCACGCCCGAGCTTGAGCGGCACGCCGAGGCGCCGGGCGTGTTCATGCAGGACGCGCAGGTCGAATTGCACGAGGTTCCAGCCGATGATCGCATCAGGATCGTGGCGGGCGAACCAGTCGTTGAGCTTCTTCAGGATCAGGGTGCGCGAGTCGCAGTATTCAAGGTCGAAGTCGACGATGCTGGCGTCGCCATTCGGCGCGCCGAGCATGTACACCTGACGCTCGCCGCAACCTTCCAGGGCAATGGAGTACAACTCACCCTGCTCGGTGGTTTCGATGTCCAGCGAGACCAGGCGCAGGCTCGGCCGATAGCCGGGCGCGGGCTTGAGATGGGCGTCGATCAGCGTGCCGTCGCCATCCGGGGTGCCATGGAAGCTGACCGGGGCGGTGATGAAACGCTCCATCAAGTAGCGCTCCGGCGGTCGCACGTCGGCTTCGAAGACGTCGACACCGGCGCGGTTGAGCGCGGTTTCCAGGCGCATCAATTGGCCGTGTTGCTGGCAATACAGACCGAGCACCGGGCGATGCTCGAAATCCTGCAGGGCCAGGGGGCGCAGTTCGACGTTCTTTTCATCGGCCAGCACGCGCTCGGCCTGCTCGCGCTGCTGCGCCGGGATGAACGCCACCGACGGCTGGTGCGGCAAGCGCACGCGCTGCGGCCCGGCGTCGGTCGCCAGCCAGAACTCGACTTCGGTGCCGGCCGGGGTATCGCGCCAATGCCGGGTCAGGACGAAGCCCTGCGGTAAATCCACCACTGCAACCTCAAAAATTGAATCAGGTAGGCATTCTACGCTGCCTCGTGCAAGGCGCGGGAGCTGACGCCGTCACCCCAAAAAGGGCCACGCCCGGCAATTATTCGGCCAAATGACGTTTTTTGCGTGTTATCTGCCGTTTTGCGGCCTTGCTCTCAGGGCCAGCGTCTACGATGCTTCAAGAACAACGACAACACCTGAGTAACCGCCATGAAGACCGTCGCCCAACTGCTCAAGCTCAAAGATCAGAAGAATCAGGAAGTACACCAGATCCAGCCCGGTCATATGGTGCTCGAGGCGCTGATGAAAATGGCCGAGAAGAACGTCGGTGCCCTGCTGGTGGTGGAAAACAACGAAGTGGTGGGCATCATCAGTGAACGCGATTACGCGCGCAAACTGGTGCTCCACGGCCGCTCGTCGGTGGGCACGCCGGTACGCGACATCATGGTGTCACCGGTGATTACCGTCGACTCCCGCCAAACCGTCGACACCTGCCTGAGCATCATGTCCGACAAGCGTCTGCGTCACTTGCCGGTGGTCGAAGACGGAAAACTGCTCGGCCTGCTGTCGATCGGCGACCTGGTCAAGGAAGCGATTGCCGAACAGGCAGAACTGATCAAGCAACTGGAACAGTACATTCGCGGGGAGTGAGACTGCACACCGGCTCCCGCCGGGTTGTTGGGCTGTTCAGGTAGGCCAGTGCCGGGCAAACACCGGCGCCAGCACCGGATGCTGGTCGATGCGCTGCAACCAGGCGTGGAAACCGGGGCGGGTCTGGCGCAGGTGTTCACGGGTGCCGGCCCAGCGCGTCACTACCGCCGCCAGCACATCCAGCGCTCCCGGCGTCTCGTCGCCCAGGTACAACTTGGCGGAGAACTGGTCGGAGAACACTTCCCAGGTCCAATACAGCCGCTCGCGGGCGCCAGCCATGAGGTTTTGCCGCGATGCTTCATCCGGCATCACCAGCCAGCGCTCGGGATAGTCGATGACGCCGATGGCCGCGTAGCAATTGCTGACGATGTACACCATGCCGCGAATGGCCTGGTCGCGCTCGGCGGCCGTTGTTGGCAGCAGGCCGGATTCGGGGAAGCTCAGACCTAGGTGGATCAGGATCGCCGCGCTCTCGGTAATCGCGCTGCCATCGGGCAGTTGCAGGGTCGGGATCTGTTTCAGCGGGTTGAGTCGGGCCAGCGCCTCGGCGGCCTCGGTGGAAACTTCGATATCGATGAAGCGGTACGGAATCTGGCACAGCTCAAGCGCCGCCTCGATGGCCGCCGCACCTGAATTCCTGTGCCCGTAAAGTTGATACATGTGTCCCCCTCGATTGGCTGCCGACCGCTGCGGCGATTCGCGCGGTCCCGCCCGGCGCTCTATCAGTTGTAGCCCATTAACAGGAGTCCGGGCCGCGCCAACTGACGAGGTGAGTCTTTATCACCCCCGACGCAGGGCTCGCCGATAAACCATCATTGCCATCGATGTTCACAATCATGGCAATGAAGTTCTCATAAAAAATCCCGGGCGTAACATCTGCTCCATACCAACCAAAACACCCCGGAGCACACGATCATGAAACGCCAAACCCTCCTCAGCATCGCTTTCTCGCTTTTTGCAGTTAACGCTTTTGCCGCAACTTCCACCCAACCGGTTGTCGTCGAAGGTGGCTCGGATCGCCTGATTGAAAGCCGCGTTGCCGAAGGCGGTTCGGATCGTCTGCTGGAGCGTCGCGTCGCTGAAGGTGGCTCGGATCGTCTGATCGACCGCCGCGTCGCTGAGGGTGGTTCGGATCGTCTGCTGGAACGCCGCGTCGCTGAAGGTGGCTCGGATCGTCTGCTGGAACGCCGCGTCGCTGAAGGTGGCTCGGATCGTCTGCTGGAACGTCGCGTCGCCGAAGGTGGCTCGGATCGTCTGATCGATCGCCGCGTCGCTGAAGGTGGCTCGGATCGTCTGCTGGAACGCCGCGTCGCTGAAGGTGGTTCGGATCGTCTGCTGGAACGTCGCGTCGCCGAAGGTGGCTCGGATCGTCTGATCGACCGCCGCGTTGCCTGAATGAATGGCTTTACCGCAGCAACCCAGAAAAAACCCGGCTCCCGTCAGCCGGGTTTTTTTACGTCTTTTTTTGCCTCCTCAATCCTTGGCCATGCACCGCCGGTAGCGCTCGTCCACCCGTTTGGCGAACCATGCGGTGGTCAGTTTGCGGGTGATTTTCGGGCTTTGCAGGACGATCCCCGGCAGCACCGCGCGCGGCAATGACTTGCCCTCGGCCTGCTCGGCCAACTCGAACACTCGCTTGTAGAGTCGGGTGTCTTCGAATGCCAGGGTTTTGCCCTTCTCCAGTTGATCGCGAATGGTCGGATTGCGCATGCCCAATGATTTGCCCAGGGTTCGCACCGCCAGTTCGGTGCTGCCGGGCATGATCGAGTCATAACGAATCAGGTCGCCGTCGAGCGCCAACGGGATTCCCGAGGCACGGCTGACGGCATTCTGGAATGCGGCATTGCGGCTGGCGTACCAACCGGCGTTGAAGTCGGCGAATCGGTACAGCGGCTCGCGATAACTCACCGGATAACCCAGCAAATGGGCGATACCGAAATACAGGCCGCCGCGACGGCTGAACACTTCCCGGCGGATCGTGCCGTCCACCGGATAGGGATAATCCTTGGCGTGCTGTTCGGCGAATTCGATGCTGACCTGCATCGGCCCGCCGGTATGCACCGGGTTGAACCCACCAAACAGCGTGCGCCCCATCGGCACCATGCCGATGAAGTCATCGAAGATCGCGCTCAATTCCTTTTCGCTGCGCGCCGCGCTCAGGCGTTCGCTGTAGGTCTTGCCGTTCGACGAACGCACTTGCAACGCACCGCTGACCAGCAGGCTGGGGATATGCACCTTGGCGGCGCGGCGGTCGATTTCGTCGCGGGCGATTTTGCCCAGCCCCGGCACCGTCGGATCGGCCTGAAAGGTCGATTCCTGCTCGGCGACGGCCAGCACCGAACACAGGTTCTGCGTGGTCGGGCTGATGTTCTGCGCGGCGAACGCGGCGTAGATGTCGGTGGCCCAGCCCTGGCGATCCGCAGCCTTCGCCGGCATCAGCCGCACGATCTGCGCCTTGACCTCGGCGGGCGCACGCGGCGCGGGTTCGCCATTGCGTTGGCCGGCGCAACCGGCCAGGGCCAGCAGCGCGGCGAGGCTGATCAGTAATCGAGAGGTGTGCATTGATGCTCCAATTGCAGTCCGTTGAGCCGGGTTCACCATACGATCAATGGTGCCGCGCAGGCTAGGACTCCCGCGAGCCAGAGCTGTTCCTTGCGACTGCCCACAAGCGCCCTCCACCAACAGAGTGATGACAAAGAGATTGCAAAACGTTACTGAGAACACTTAGCATTTGCGCCTGGAGTCGCATTTGCGCAAGGAGTTCCCGCGCTGCCCTATTTTTTCTCATTGGCCGCGCGCCATCAGGAACCTTGAATGTTCGCTCCTGCCCGATCCAACGTGCCTTTCCGTCCGACGCTGCTCGCCCTGCTGTGCTCCCTGACCGTCACTGCCCACGCCGCCACCGAAAGCGCCGGCCAGGAACTGGTGCTGGACAACGTCAACATCAACGCCCAGGCCCCGACACCGAGCAACGCCCTGCCCCCGGTGTTTGCCGGCGGACAGGTCGCACGCGGCGGCCAATTGGGCGTGCTGGGCAATCAGGACATGATGGACGTGCCGTTCAGCGTCGCCTCGTACACCGAACAACTGATCCAGGATCAGCAGGCCGAAACCGTCGGTGACGTGCTACTCAATGACTCCTCCGTACGCCAGGCCGTCGGCTATGCCAACCAGGCACAAGTCTTCGTGATTCGTGGTCTGCCGCTCAACGGCGATGATATTTCCTACAACGGCCTGTACGGCGTCTTGCCACGACAGATCATTTCCACCGACGCCCTGGAGCGCGTGGAAGTGTTCAAAGGCCCGAACGCCTTCATCAACGGTGTGACCCCGACCGGTTCCGGCATCGGCGGTGGCGTCAACCTGCAACCCAAGCGTGCCGGCGACGTGCCGCTGCGCCGCTTCACCACCGACATCAACAGTGAGGGCCGTCTCGGTCAGCACCTGGACATCGGCCAGCGTTTCGGCGAAGACAACCGTTTCGGCGCACGGATCAACCTCGCTCAACGCGAAGGCGATACCGGCATCGACCACGAGAACCAGCGCTCGAAACTGTTCGCCATCGGCCTCGACTACCGGGGTGACGCACTGCGGATTTCCGGCGACTTCGCCTACCAGAAACAACGGGTGAATGGCGGCCGCAACTCGGTGTTCCTCGGCACCGCGACCAAAATCCCGGACGCGCCGTCGGCCGACACCAACTACGCGCCGAAATGGGGTTTCACCGACATCGAAGACACCTTCGGCATGCTCCGCGCCGAGTACGACCTCAACGACAACTGGACCGCTTATGCCGCTGGCGGTGCCAAGCACACCCGTGAAGTCGGTCGCTATAACTCGACGACCCTGACCGACAACCTCGGCAACGCGACCACCACCGGCTCGTTCATCCCCCACGATGAAGACAACACCAGCGCCATGGCCGGCCTCAATGGCCGCTTCCTGACCGGTCCGGTCAGCCACAAGCTGAACTTCGGCCTCGCCGGGATCTGGACTGAACAGCGCAGCGCCTACGATTTCGACCTGACCAAGTACGCCAACAACATCTACCATCCGGTGGAAACCCCATCGCCGACCGGCAACTTCTCCGGTGGTGACCTGAACGATCCAGGCATCACCGGCAAGACCTTCGTGCGCAGCGGCGCGGTGTCCGACACCCTCGGCTTCTTCGACGATCGCCTGCTGGTGACCGTCGGTCTGCGTCGTCAGCAGATGGTCGTCCAGGGCTACAACTATGCCAGTTACGGCAGCGGCAGCCGCAAGTCGGCCTACGACGAATCGATCACCACCCCGGTATACGGCATCGTCTTCAAGCCGTGGGAACACGTGTCGTTCTACGCCAACCGCATCGAAGGCCTGGCACAAGGCCCGACCTCGCCGACTTCGGCCGGCGGACGCGTGGTGGTCAACGGCAACGAAGCCTACGCTCCGGCACGCTCCAAGCAGCTTGAGGCAGGCGTGAAACTCGACATGGGCACCTACGGCGCGAGCCTCGGCGTGTACCGCATCGAGCAGCCGAGCGACGGTTACACCCAGGTCATCGACGCCACCACCGCGCAGTACGTGCGTGAAGGCAAGCAGATCAACAAAGGCGTGGAAATGAACGTGTTCGGCGAGCCGATCGAAGGCCTGCGCCTGATCAGCGGTCTGACCCTGATGGACACCGAGCTGAAGAAAACCCAGAACGGCGCCAACGACGGCAACCGTGCGATCGGCGTGCCGACCTTCCAGTTCAACGCTGGCGTGGACTGGGACGTACCGGGCCTGCAAGGCGTCGCCCTGGATGCACGGATGCTGCGCACCGGCGGCCAATACGCCGACGCGGCGAACAACCTGAGCCTGCCGACCTGGAACCGCTTCGACGCCGGTGCGCGCTACGCCTTCAAGGTTGAGCAGAAAGACGTCACCGTGCGCCTGGGCGTGGACAACCTGACCAACGAGAAATACTGGGAATCGGCCCTCGGTGGCTACCTGACCCAAGGCGAACCACGGGTGGCGAAGCTGTCGGGGACCATCGACTTCTAAAGCGCCAGATCAGAAGCCCCCGCCGCTTAACCGCCCCGGGGGCTTTTTTTCGCCTGTCCGATGGACTGGCCGCCCGCGCCGTCTGATCCATACTTGCTGCACACCAAAAGGAGGACAGGCCATGAACCGCAGCGATGTATTGATCATCGGCGCAGGTCCCACCGGACTGGTGCTGGCCCTGTGGCTGAGCAAACTGGGCGTGCGCGTGCGCATCATCGACAAGACCTCCGCGCCCGGTACGACTTCCCGGGCGCTGGCGGTGCAGGCGCGGACGCTGGAGCTGTACCGCCAACTGGATCTGGCCGAAACGGTGGTACGCAACGGCCATCGGGTGGCGGCGGCGAATTTCTGGGTCAAGGGCAAACAGGTCGCGCAATTGCCCCTGAACCGCATCGGCGAAGGCCTGACCGCCTATTCATTCGTCGAAATCTACCCGCAGGACCAACACGAACGCCTGCTGATCGAGCGCCTGGAAGACTACGATGTGGTGGTCGAACGCAACACCGAACTGGAAAGTTTCGAGGAAAGCGGCGACGGCCTGACCGCCCACCTGCGCTTGCCGGACGGTCGTCAGGAAGTCTGTCAGGCCTGCTACCTGGCGGGATGCGACGGCGCCCGCTCGGTGGTACGCAAAACCCTCGACACCGGTTTTCCCGGCGGCACCTACCAGCAGATTTTCTACGTGGCGGATGTCCAGGCCAGCGGCCCGCCGCTCAATGGTGATTTGCATGTGGATCTGGACGAAGCGGACTTTCTCGCGGTGTTTCCACTGGCCGGCGAAGGCCGCGCGCGGCTGATCGGCACCGTGCGCGACGAGCGTGCGCAGCGCGCCGAAACCCTGCAATTCGCCGATGTCAGCAGCCGTGCCATCGAACACCTGAAAATCCATATCGAAGAGGTCAACTGGTTCTCCACCTACCGCGTGCATCATCGGGTGGCGGATCACTTTCGCAGCGGCCGGGCGTTCTTGCTCGGCGATGCGGCGCACGTCCACAGCCCTGCCGGCGGTCAAGGGATGAACACCGGGATCGGTGACGCGATCAATCTGGCCTGGAAACTCGCCGCCGTGCTCAGCGGCGGCGCCACGGCCAAACTGCTCGACACCTATGAAACCGAACGCATCGCCTTCGCCCGGCGGCTGGTGTCCACCACCGACAAGGTGTTCACGTTCGTCACCGCCGACGGGCGCATGGCCGACCTGTTGCGCACGCGTCTGGCGCCGTTCCTGATCCCGAAACTGGCCTCGTTCGAGGCGAGCCGCGAGTTTCTGTTCCGCACCATTTCACAGGTCACCCTCAACTATCGGGGCATGACGCTCAGTCAGGGAGTGGCCGGCCATGTCCACGGCGGCGACCGTTTGCCCTGGGCGCATGACGGTGAAGGCGACAACTACGAACCGCTGCGCCAACCGTGCTGGCAGGTGCATGTGTACGGCGACACCAGCGACGAGATGATCGCCTGGTGCCACGAGCATCATCTGCCGCTGCATGTGTTCGACTGGCGCCCGGCGTTTGAAACGGCGGGACTGGGGCGCAACGGGTTCTACCTGTTGCGCCCGGACACCTATGTGGCGATTGCCGACAACAGCGCCGATCCGAAGGTGATCGAGCGCTATTTCCGGGATCACGGGATCAGGCCGTTCTTTGCCTGCCCCTGACACCCACAAGGTTGTGTGGCGCTGTCAGATGCCGGCCAGGGCCAGGTCCATCGCGAAGTAGGTGAAGATCAGGTCCGCGCCCGCGCGTTTGATCGCGCCGAGGCTTTCGCGCACCACGCGATCTTCGTCGATGGCGCCGGCCTGGGCACCGAACTTGATCATCGCGTACTCGCCGCTGACCTGATACGCCGACAGCGGCAGGTTCGAGGCCTCGCGGATGTCGCGGATGATGTCCAGATACGCGCCGGCCGGTTTGACCATCAGCGCGTCGGCGCCTTCCTGCTCGTCGAGCAAGGATTCGCGCAGGGCTTCGCGGCGGTTCATCGGGTTCATCTGGTAGCTTTTGCGATCGCCCTTGAGCGCGCTGCCGCCGGCTTCGCGAAACGGCCCATAAAGCGCCGAGGCGAATTTGGTCGAATAGGCCATGATCGCGGTCTGGGTGAATCCGGCCTCGTCCAGCGCCCGGCGAATCGCCTGCACCTGGCCGTCCATCGCCGCCGACGGGGCGATCACATCGGCACCGGCACGGGCCGCCGCCACGGCCTGTTTGCCGAGGTTGATCAGGGTCTGGTCGTTGTCGACCTCATGGTTGTGCATCACGCCGCAGTGACCGTGATCGGTGTACTCGCAGAAGCAGGTGTCGGACATCACGATCATCTCCGGCACCGCGTCCTTGGCGATGCGCGACATGCGCGACACCAGACCGTTTTCCCGCCAGGTGTCGCTGCCGTTGCCGTCCAGGTGATGGGATACGCCGAAGGTCATCACCGACTTGATCCCGGCCCGGGCATAACGCTCGATTTCGCTGGCCAGCTTGCGCTCGGGAATGCGCATCACGCCGGGCATGCTCTTGATCGGCACGAAGTCGTCGATCTCTTCTTCGACGAAAATCGGCAGCACCAGATCGTTGAGGGTGAACTCGGTTTCCTGGAACAGGCTGCGCAGGCTCGCATTGCGGCGCAGACGGCGTGGACGTGCTTCGGGGAACTGACTGGACATGGGGCCTTTCCTGAAAAACGGCGGACGAGACGAAAGTCGTAGGGGGCGCAGCTTATGCCTTGCGGGGGTTGGCGTACAAACCTGGATCAATCAAGAGTGCATTACCGGCTGCGCAACAATCTTTCAGACCTGCAGACGATCTGTGGGAGTGGGCTTGCCCGCGAATGCGTGGTGTCAGTCAGTATTTATCTAACTGACCCACCGCCTTCGCGGGCAAGCCCGCTCCCACAGCGATTTCGGGCTGTCGCAGGACGTGCGGCAGCGGAGATTACGAAGGAATGGTCAACCCCTTCACCACTGCCGGCCGCGCCAGGAAGCGCTCCAGCACCCGGGTCACGTTGGGGAAGTTCTTGATCCCGACCAGATCACCGGCCTCGTAGAAACCGATCAGGTTGCGTACCCACGGGAACGTCGCGATGTCAGCGATGGTGTAGCGCTCGCCCATGATCCAGTCGCGTCCTTCCAGGCGGCCGTCGAGGACTTTGAGCAAGCGTTTGCTTTCCTCGACGTAGCGATCACGCGGACGCTTGTCTTCGTAATCCTTGCCGGCGAATTTGTTGAAGAAACCGAGCTGACCGAACATCGGGCCGATGCCGCCCATCTGGAACATCAGCCAGGCAATGGTTTCGTAGCGCAGCGCGCCTTCCTGGGCCAGCAACTGACCGCTTTTGTCCGCCAGATAAATCAGGATCGCGCCGGACTCGAACAGGGGCAGCGGTTTGTCGTCCGGACCGTGAGGGTCGAGGATCGCCGGGATCTTGTTGTTCGGGTTCAGCGACAGGAACTCGGGGGACATCTGGTCATTGGTGTCGAATCCGACGCGGTGCGGCTCGTAAGGCAGGCCGATCTCTTCGAGCATGATCGAAACCTTGACGCCGTTGGGGGTCGGCAGGGAGTAGAGCTGAATCCAGTCTGGGTATTGCGCGGGCCATTTGTTATTGATCGGGAACGCGGACAGATCAGTCATGGGAAGCATCCAGTCACAAATTAAAGGCCCGAGCATAATCCATGATCGCCCGCCCTGGCTCGGGATGTTTTAAGCGAGCCGGGGCGGTTTACTTAAATCCGCAACATCCTGTCGCTAACCTGCGCCCAAGCCGTTTGCCACGGCCGCTAAAGTGCCGCGCACCGGTTCAATCGAACCAAAACGGCCTTTGGGGACTCTGAGCTAGTCCTTTTGCAATGGACGCGCTTCACGACATGGAAACCACCCCGGCGCCGGGAGCCCGTGGTGCAGAGGTTTGTCAGCCTTAACCGAATACGTTGAAGAACCTTATAGATGACGAACCTTTTGAGATTCGCCAAACGCTTCAAACACCGCGCGTGCGTGACCCTTCCCGCCCTGCTGGCCGCCAGTGCGCTGTTCCTGTCGCTTGAATCCAGCGAAAGCCGCGCGCAACCGGTGGACGGCACCCAGACCCTGGTGTTCCTGCGTCACGCAGAGAAACCGGCCGGCGGCCTGGGTCAGCTCAATTGCCAGGGCCTGAACCGCGCCATTGATCTGTCGACGCTGCTGCCGGAGAAATTCGGCAAGGCCGATTACGTGTTCGCCGCCAACCCGACGCGCAATGTCGAGGAAGGCGAACTGGACAACTCCTACAGCTACATTCGCCCGTTGATGACCATCAGCCCCGCCGCGATCAAACTGGGCCTGCCGGTGAACATCGAGTTTTCCGCCAACGACACTAGCGACCTGGCCCGCGAGCTGCTCGAGGACAAGTACCACAACTCGACCATCTACACGGCCTGGTCCCACGGCTACCTGCCGGAACTGATCAACAAGGTCGCCGGCAAAGCGGTGGGCGAGAAGCAGCAGATCACCGATGACTGGGCGTCCGGTGATTATGACTCGCTGTACGTGCTGACCCTGACCTGGCACAACGGCAAGGCCAGCCTGCAGAGCCACAGCTACAAGCAGGGGCTGGATCACGGCAAGGAAACCTGCCCGACTTGAGTGTTGCAGTGATTGATCCGGCGCCTTCGCGGGCAAGCCCGCGAAGGCGCCAGGGAAATCACCCTCAACCCTTCTGATTCACCCGCTGCCGCAAATACTCGATCACCGCCTCCCGCTCCCCGGCAAATTCGATCCGCGCGCCCTTCTTCTCGCGCTGGAACACATACATCGGATCGTAATACTCGCCCAGCAGTCCCTCGATCCAGCCCCGGTGCAGGTCCACCGCGCCCGTGCGGCCCTGTTCGGCCAACGCCTCTTCCATCAACACCAGCATCCGTCGGTGGCGCTCGCCGCCGAGACGCTTCTGCACATTGTTCAGGCTCGCCAGCAGACGCTCGCCAAACAAGGCAAAACCGGCCTCGCCATGCACGGCGCAAAACTCCGCCGACAGATCCACCACGTAATCACGCAGGATCCGCTCCACCCGATGTTCAAAGCTGTCCTCCAGCCAGACCATCGGGTACTGCTGCATACCCTGATACAGCGGCAACGGCAGCGCGCAACTGCCAACCACCCGGCTCTCGTCCTCCAGCACGAATTGCTCGATGCCGGTCGCTCGTTTCTTGAGGATGTCGATGGCCAGACGGTTCTCGAAATCGATGTTCGACGGCTGCCCGGTGGCGCGTTTGCCGAAGCTCGAACCCCGGTGATTGGCATGGCCTTCCAGGTCCAGGCCGTTGCGCAACTGCACCAGCGCCTCGGTCTTGCCGGTGCCGGTCATGCCGCCCAGCAGCACGAAATCGCACTGGGCCACGGCATCGTCGAGGGTGTCGATCAGAAAGCTGCGCATCGCCTTGTAGCCGCCGCCGATACGCGGGTAGTCGATGCCGGCTTCGTCGCGCAGCCACTGCTGGGTGATCTGCGAGCGCAGACCGCCACGAAAGCAATACAAATAACCATCGGGATGCGCCCGGGCGAAATCGGCCCAGGCCTGGATGCGCCCGGCCTTGACCGCGCCGGACACCAATTGATGGCCCAACTCGATCGCCGCCTGCTGTCCGTGCTGCTTGTAGCAGGTGCCGATGCGCTGGCGCTCGATGTCGTTCATCAGCGGCAGGTTGACCACGCCGGGGAACGCGCCCTTGTGAAACTCGATCGGCGCGCGGGCATCCATCAGCGGCCGGTCGTTGAGAAAAATGTCGCGGTAATCGGTGAAATCGACGGACATCAAATCACCTCGACCGCGTTGCTCTGTCGCTCGACCAGTTCGCCGATCGGCGCCAGTTCCAGGCCCAGTTCGGCCGCCACGGCGAGGAATTCGGCGTCACCCTCGGGGGTCACGGCAATCAGCAGGCCGCCGCTGGTCTGCGGATCGCACAACACACGTTTGTGCAGTTCCTGCAGGCGCCCCAGCTTGCTCGAATAGCTGTCGAAGTTGCGCAAGGTGCCGCCGGGCACGCAGCCCTGTTCGAGGTAATACTCGACGCTCGCCAGACGCGGCACCCGGTCATAGGCGATGCGCGCGGTCAGGTGGCTGCCGTCGGCCATTTCCACCAGATGCCCGAGCAGACCGAAACCGGTGACGTCGGTCATGGCGGTCACCCCGGCGAGTTTGCCGAAGCGGCTGCCGGGTTTGTTCAGGGTACACATCCAGTCACGGGCCACACCGACATCGGCGGCGCGCAATTTGCCCTTTTTCTCCGCCGTGGTGAGGATGCCGATGCCCAGGGGTTTGGTCAGGTACAGCAGGCAACCGGCGGTGGCGGTGTCGTTGCGCTTCATGTGGCGTTTTTCCACCAGACCGGTGACGGCCAGGCCGAAGATCGGCTCCGGCGCATCGATCGAATGCCCGCCGGCCAGGGGAATACCCGCCGCGTCACACACCGCGCGGCCACCACGAATCACTTCCCGGGCCACTTCCGGCGCCAGCACGTTCACCGGCCAGCCGAGGATCGCAATCGCCATCAATGGATCACCGCCCATGGCGTAGATATCGCTGATCGCGTTGGTTGCGGCGATGCGGCCGAAGTCGAACGGGTCGTCGACAATCGGCATGAAGAAGTCAGTGGTTGAGACCACGCCGCGCTCGGCATCGATTTCATACACCGCCGCGTCATCGCGCGAGGCGTTGCCGACCCACAGTTTCGGATCGAGATTCTGCGCGCCGCTGCCGGCCAGAATCACTTCCAGCACCTGGGGAGAAATCTTGCAGCCGCAACCGGCGCCGTGGCTGTATTGGGTCAGACGAATCGGCTCGCTCATGGGAGAGTCTCTGGCAGGGAATGGGGCGGATTCTAGCAGAGGGGGGCTTTGGGGACAGGCTCGCGGTTTGCTGCGCAATCGAGCGGACCGCTCCCCAGCAACCCGCGATCATTCCTCTCTCCCCCGGAGAGGGTGAGCAACTGTTCATGCGACACGCAAAAAAAACCGCCCTCGCGGGCGGTCAAAACGCTTCGCTCCCGTTCAGAACCCGAGGCTGAAGCTGATGGTCATCGCATGGTCGTTGCTCTGGCCCGAGAGTTGCCCCGAGTAGCCGATGCCGAGTTTGCCGGCCGGGCTGATCTGGAAGTCCACGCCGGCCTCGACGATGGCGCTGTCCTTGGCAATCGGCACGCCCTGGGTGCTGAACGAGGCGCCGCCATTGATGAAGGTCAGGTCGGCGTCAGGCTTGGTGTCACCGAAGGCATGCCGCCAGCCGATCGCCCCGCGCGGGGTGAGTTGGCTGCCGTTGGCCAGGGTGATGAGCTTGCCGACACGCAGGCCCAGGGTCGAAAAGGTAATGTCCTGATCGGCATCGGCCTTCAGGCGCCCTGCCCCGCCCTTTTCCTTGGCGGTGTCGGTGTCGTAGTTGACGTAGGCCAGCCCGGCGTAGGGTTCCAGCGCCACGCCGCCGGCATTGATGGCATAACCGACTTCACCGAACACCTGCGCGCTGCGAGCGTCGTAATCGGCCTTCAACCGGTCGTTGTAGGCGCCGACGTTGACGTCACGTTTGGTTTCGATGCTGTGCCAGCTGTAAGCCGCCCCCAGACGCACGGCCAGTGCGTCGAATTGCGAGTTGAGGTAGCCCGCCAGGTGGTAGCTGTCGACGGTGGCGTCCGAGTTGCGATCATGAGCGTTCAGGTTGCTGCGGGTGTAACCGGCGGCCATCCCTGCGCGCCACTGATCGTCCAGTTGTTTGTCGGTGCCGAGCATGAAGCCGCCGAGGCTGCGATCCATCTGTGCACTGTTGCTGTCGCCGTCCGAATCGCCCCAGGCGCCCAGTGCGCGGATCCAGCCGACCATTTCGCCGTGGCAACCGTTGCTGCTCAGTTGGTTGTCACTTGGCGCCAGCGCCCGACGAGGATCGTCCGCCGCACTGCACGATGGCTGCCGCATACGGTCGTTGACCGCGTCACGCACATAGCGCGAGTCCTCGAGCATCGCACTGGCGGTGCTGGCGTGGATTTCCCCCGACAGGTTGTCGAAGGCACTCCGTGCGCCGGCCACGCTGAGGTTGACGATTTCATTGAGCAACGCAGCACCCGCCGCGCCATTGCGCGACAACGCCGACGCAGCGCTGAACTGGTTGCCGGTGGCGGCGACGTCGGTGAACGAGGTGTTGTTGCGGCTGACCTGCAGATTCACCGCGTTGGCGTCATACACCAGCGCCGTACTGAGGAACGCGTATTGCGGCAGATCCGCTGCGCTGAAGGTGCCGGTCACACCACCACCGGCGGTAATCAGCGAATACACCGAGTTGCCGGTGAAGGGCGCCAGGCTGTTGACCTGCAAGCCGCCACTCAGGGCTGCCGCGCCACCGACCACCAGCGGTGTGGCGGTTGGCGAACTGACCGTCAGCGCCAGCACCCCATCGGCGGCGTTGGTCAGGTTGCCGCTGACACTCAGGGTGCCGGCCTCGGCCCCGGATTGCACCACCCCATGGTTGACCAACGAGCCGACGCTGCCATTGCCGCTCAGCCCCGCGCCGTTGGCGACAGTGACCTGCCCGCCCAGCGAAGCCCGCGCGGCGCGACTGCCGACTTGCAGGACACCTTGATCCACCGACACCGTGCCACTGAACGGTTGATCGCCCGTCAGCAACAACGTACCGGTGCCCTGCTTGGCAATCGCGCCAGTCCCGCTGAGGCGACCGTTGAACCGACCGTCGACGTTCTGCTGGAACACCAGCGCCGCGTTGTTGAGGATGTTGCCTTGCAGACTGGTGGTGTTACCGACCAGCGTACCGCCGCTGACCGTGGTGCCACCGCTGTAGGTGTTGGCGCCGCTGAGAATCAAGGTGCCGGAGTCGAGTTTCTCGATACCGCCACTGCCCACCAGCGGCACACCGATTTCCGTGCCTGCCCCGGCATTCACCCGCACGGGCGCGAGGCTGCCATCCGGGCCGTTGACCGGGGTCAGCGTGCCGCCCGCACCTGGCGTCAGACTGTAGCCGCTCGCCAGGAACTGCAACCCGGTGAAGTGCTGGTTGCCGACCACGCTGACCGTCCCGCCCTGCCCGCCAAACACCGCGAACTGACCGCTCGAGCCCTGTGCCTGGGTGCCGGTCGGGTCGGTCCAGTTGGTGCCAGGCCCCCACACGCCGCTGCCGCCGCCGATGCTGCCGTCAGGATTGGTCTTGCCGCCGTTCCAGAACTGCACCTCGCCCGGGGTGCCTTGCACCAGCAGGTTGATCTGGTTGGCGATGGCGGTCTGCAAGGTCAGGTTGGCCGCCGAAACCGGCAGGCTGCCGTACACCAGACCGTTGTCGGTCAGGGTGCCGCCGTAACTGAACAGTTGATAGACCCCGGTGCCGAAGCCGCCCGCATTGGCGATGTTCAGTGTGCCGTCGAGGGTCAGGTTGCCGGCGACGTTGACCACGGTGGTGGAACTGGCCGCCGAACCGAGACTGAAGTCCAGGTTGGTCCCCGAGGACAGCGCCAGCGAACCGACCGACAACGGCGTCGCGCCGCCACCGCCGAGCAATGTCGCGCCACTCGCCAGTTGCACCGCCCCGGCGAGATTGCCGCTGCCGCCGATCTTCGCCCCGCTGGCGACGTTGACAATGGCGCTGTCGAGCACGCCATTGACCCGCAGCGTGCCGGCCTGCACCGACGTGTTGCCGGTGAAGCCGTTATTGCCGGTCAGGAGCAATTGCCCGGTGCCGGTTTTGTTCAGCGTGCCAGTGCCGGTGAGGTTGCCGGTGTAACTGCCATCGGCGTTCTGTTCGAAGGTCAGCACCGCGTTGTTGACGATCGCCCCTTGCAGGCTGCTGGTATCGCCACGGGTACTGCCGCCGTTCAGCGTGGTGCCGCCGCTGTAGCTGTTGGCACCGCTGAGCACGAGATTCGCACTGCCGTTTTTCAGCAGACTGCCGCTGCCGGTGATGGCGCCGATCAGCGTGGCGTCCTGGTTGCCGGCGAGGGTCAGTTGCGCGCCGAGGTTGATCGCGTTCGCCAGTTGCAGCGCGGAGGTGCTGTCGAGCGTGGCGTTGCCAAGCACGCTCAGCGCACCGCTGCTGATCGCGCTGTTGTTGCCCAGAATCAGCGAACCAGCGGAGAGCTGGGTGCCGCCGCTGTAGGTGTTGTTGCCGCTGAGGGTCAGGCTCGAAGCACCCGTCTTGATCAGGCTGCCACTGCCGCTGACCACGCCGCCCAGGCTCAGGGCATTGCTGCCGGCGACAGTCAGGCCACCATTGAGCACCACGGCGTTGGCGAGGCTGACGGCGCTGTTGCTGTCGAGCGCGGTGCCGTTGGCAGCGGTCAACACACCGGTGCCGAGGGCTGCGTCGTTGCCGACCACCAGTTTGCCGCCGTTGAGCGCAGTGCCGCCGGTGTAGCCGTTGGCGGCGTTGAGCACCAGGGTGCCGGCGTCGTATTTGCCGAGGATACCGCTGCCGTTGAGCGCCACGCCGAGGGTGGCCGTGACGTTCGGGTCGACCCGCACGGTGGCGTTGCCCAGTGAGCCGTTGACCAGATTCAGCGCCCCCGCCGTGCCGTTCTGCAGGCTGTAGCCATCGGTGACGAATTGCAGTCCGGTGATGTTTTGCGTGCCGTTGACGGTCACGGTGCCGGCCGTGCCCTGGAACACCGCGAAGCTGTTGGCCCAGGTCTGGTTCAGCGTGCCATCGACGTTGGTCCAGTTGGTGTTGCTGCCGCCCCAGGTGCCGCTGCCGCCGTCGATCGAGCCGTTAGGCGCGAGCTGGCTGCCGTCCCAGAACTGCACAGTGACGCCCGGCGCAGTGACCAGCAGGTTGATCTGGTTGCCGATGTTGGTTTGCAGTTGCAGATCGCCCGGCGTCACGCTGCCCGGCACGCTGCCGATCAATAGGCCGTTGTCGGTCAGGCCGCCGGTGTAGTTGATGATCCGGTAGACACCGCTGCCGAACCCGCCGATGTCACTGACATTGAGGGTGCCTTCGAGGGTCAGGTTGCCGCCGACATTGAGCAGCGCGCTGCCGCCACCGGAGACCGGTGCGCCGAGGCCGACATCCAGATTGGAGTTGGCGTTGAGTACCAGCGAATTCACCGACAGCACGTTGCCGGTGGACAGCGTCAGATGACCGCCATCGGCCACACTCACCGCGCCGGTCAGGCTGCCGTTGCCGCCGAGGGTGCCGCCGCTGTTGACCAGCACGTTGGCGCTGTCCAGCGAGCCGTTGACCAGCAAGGTGCCGGCGTTGACGTTGGTGTCGCCGCTGATGGTGTTGAGTCCGACGAGGGTCAACGTGTTGCTACCGAGCTTGGTCAAACTGCCGCTGCCGCTGATGACGCCGTAGTAAGCATTGCTCAAGGTGTTATTGCCAATGCTCAGGGTATCGCCGGCACCGACGGTTGCGGTGCCGTTGCCGGTCAGTCTGTCGATGGTTGCCGAAGCACCGAGGTTGAGCGCCGCCCCTACTCCGAGATTGACCCCGGCACCGTTGCCCAGCGCGCCACTGCTGAGCGTAGTCAGGCTGCCGCTTGCCACATCGAAGCCGCCGCTGAAGGTGTTGGTGCCGGAAAGGGTCAGATCCGACAGGCCATTTTTGGTCAGCGTACCGGTCCCGCCGATCACCCCGCCCAGCGTCAGATTGTTGTTGCCGGCGACCGTCAGGTTGGCACTGACGGTGACGTCGTTGGCCAGCACCAGCGGCGTGCTGTTGTCGAGGGTCGAATCACCTGCTGCATTCAAAACACCACTGCCCAATGCGCCCGAAGAACCGACAGTCAAGGTGCCGGCGTTCAGCGTGGTGCCACCGCTGTAAGTATTGGCGCCATTGAGGGTCAGGTTTGATGCGCCGTTTTTCACCAGCCCACCGGCGCCGCTGACAATACCGCCGAGGGTCAGGTCGCTGCTGCCGGCATTGGTCAGGTTGGCGTTGAGCACGACGTTGTTGGCCAGGGTCAGCGCGCTGTTGCTGTCCAGTGTCGAGGCGCCGCCCACGGTGAGATTACCCAGGCCGATGGCGGTGTTGCTGCCGGCGGTCAGGGTGCCGGCATTCAGGGTCACGCCGCCAAGGAAGTTGTTGCTGCCGTTGAGAGTCAGGTTGGCCGCACCGTTCTTGGTCAGGCTGCCGGCGCCGCTGATCGTGCCGTCGAGGGTCAGCCCATTGCTGCCGACAATCCCGAGGTTGCCCGCGAGATTGATCGTGTTGCCGGCGCTCACGGCGACGCTGGCGTCCAGTGTGGTGCCGTTCGCTGCGTTCAGCGTGGCCGAACCCAGCGCGGAGTTCGACGCCAGGATCAGTCCGCCGGCATTCAGCGCCACCGGACCGATGAACGAGTTGTTGCCGCCGAGAGTCAGGTTTGCGGTGCCGTTCTTGATCAGGCCACCGGTGCCGCCAACCACCCCGTTAAGGGTCAGCGCATTGCTGCCGACCACGGTGAGATTGCCGTTGAGCGCCACCGCGTTGTTCAGGATGACGGCGGTATTGCTGTCCAGTTGCGTGCCGGCATTGGCGGTCAGTTGACCGCTGCCCAGCGCGGTGTTGCTGCCGACGACGATTTTGCCACCGTCCAGCGCGGTGCCGCCGCTGTAGGTGTTGGCGCCGTTGAGCACCAGGGTGCCGGTGTCGAGTTTGTTGAGAATGCCGCTGCCATCGATATTGACGCCGATGGTCGCGGTCACGCCCGGATCGACCCGCACGGCCGTAGTGCCACCGGTGCCGTTTACCGCCGTCAGCAGCCCCGCCGTACCGTTGACCAGGTTGTAGCCATCGACCATGAACTGCAGGCCGGTGAACAGCTGCGTACCGTCCACCGTCACGGTGCCGGCCGTGCCCTGGAACACCGCGAAGTCGCCGGCCCAGGTCTGGTTCAGCGTACCGTTGGCGTTAGTCCAGTTGGTGCCGACTGCGGTCCAGTTGCCCGTGCCGCCATCCACCGAACCGTTCGCGACAGTCTGGCTGCCGTCCCAGTAGCGGATGTTGACGTTCGGGGCCGAGACTTGAATGTTGATCTGATTGGCGACCCCGGTCTGTACCACCAGATCACCGAGGCCGAAACCGACCGGCACGCTGGCGACATCCAGGCCCAGATCGGTCAGCGCACCGGTGTAGTTGAACAGACGATAGACACCGACGCCGAAACCACCGGCATCAGTGACATTGAGATTGCCGTTGAGGGTCAGGTTGCCGCCGACGTTCATCAGCGACGTGGTGGACGGCGCGCCAAGCTGCACATCGACATTGCTGCCCGCGCCCAGCACCAGCGAACCGGCGGACAGATTGCTGCCCGAGGCCAGTGCCAGCGTGCCGCCAGTGTTGACGTTCAGGGTGCCGAGCATCGATCCGGAACCGGTCACGCTGCCGCCGCTGTTGACGTTGACCTGAGTGCTGGCCAGCGAACCACTGAGGTTCAGGGTGCCGCCGTTGACCGTGGTGTTGCCGGTCAGGCCGCTGATCCCGGTGAGGTTGAGGGTGCCGGTGCCGACCTTGGTCAGACCGCCGCCGCCACTGATATCGCCGTCGAACGTGCTGGTGCTGCTGACGCCGCCCACGATCAGCGTGGTGCCGACGCTGGTCTGCACACTGCCGCTGCCGGTCAATGCCGCAAGACTGGCGCTGCTGCCGAGGTTGAGGCCGGCACCCGCGCCGATATTGACCCCGGAGGTGTTGCCCAGCGCATTGGTGTTGAGCGTAGTGACGCTGCCGGAGACGATGTTCAGCGCCCCGGTGAAGGTGTTGCTGCCCGACAGGGTCAAGTCCGCCAGACCGTTTTTGATCAGGCTGCCGGCGCCGTCGATCACCCCACCGAACGTCAGGTCGTTGTTGCCGGCCAGGGTCAGCCCGGCGTTGAGGGTGACGTTGTTGCCGAGGCTGAACGCCGAACTGTTGTCCAGGGTTGCCGCGCCGCCGACGGTCAGGCCGCCGCTGCCCAGTGCGCTGGAGGTGCCAAGGGTCAGCGTGCCGGCGTTGAGCGTAGTGCCGCCCTGGAACGTGTTGACGCCGTTGAGGGTCAGCTCGGACGCCCCGTTTTTCACCAGCGCGCCCGTACCGCTGATCACGCCGCCGAGGGCGAGATTCTGCGTGCCGCCAACGGTCAGCGCCGCATTGAGCGCGACGTTGTTGGTCAGATTGACCAGCGGCGAATTGCTGTCCAGCGTCGCCGCGCCACCGACCGTCAGTGCCCCGGAACCCAGCGCGGAACTGTTGCCGACCGTCAGCGTGCCGGCGTTCAGCGTGGTGCCGCCGAGGAAGCCGTTGGCCGCGTTGAGGATCAGATTGGCGCTGCCGTTTTTCACCAGGCTGCCGGCGCCATTGACCAGTCCGGTCAGGGTCAGGTCGGCCGAGCCTCCCACGTTCAGGGCACCGGCCAGGTTCACCGCGTTGCCGAGGCTGACAGCGGTGTTGCTGTCCAGCGTGGTGTTGGCGGCGGCATTGAGTGTGCCGCTGCCGAGCGCGGTGTTGCTGCCGACGATCAGTTTGCCGGCGTTCAGCGCGGTGTTGCCGAAGTAGGTGTTGGCGCCGTTGAGGGTCAGGTCGGCCGCGCCATTTTTGGTCAGCCCGCCGACCCCGGCGACCACGCCGCCGAGGGTCAAGGCATTGCTGCCGCCGACGGTCAGGGTGCCGGCGACGTTGACGTTGTTCGCCAGAGACACCGCCGCCCCGGCATCCAGCGTGGTGCCGTTGGCCGCGTTCAACACGCCGGTGCCGAGCGCGGTGTTGGAGCCGACGATCAGCGAACCGGCGTTCAGCGCGGTGGTGCCGCTGTAGGTGTTGCTGCCGTTGAGGGTCAGGGTCGACGCACCGGTCTTGATCAGGCCGCTGCCGCCGCTGATGACGCCGCCCAGAGTCAGCGGATTGGCGCCACCGGTGGTGAGGGTCGCATTGAGGTTGATCGCATTGCTCAACGTGACGTTGCCGCTGCTGACCAGGCTGCCCGCCCCTTCCACCGACAACAGGCCGGTGCCGAGCGCGGCGTTGTTGCCGACGGTGAGGGTGCCGGCATTCAGGGTGGTGCCGCCCTGATAGGTGTTGGCGCCGGTCAGGCTCAGGTTGGCACTGCCGTTTTTCACCAGTTGATTGGTGCCACTGACCACGCCGCCCAGCGTCAGCGCATTGCTGCCGCCGATGCGCAGGGTGTCGTTGAGCACAACGTTGTTGGCCAGCGTGATCGACGCGTTGCTGTCCAGCGTCGCCACGCCGCCGACGGTGAGGTCACCCGCACCGAGCGAAGCGGCATTGCCGACGGTCAGGGTGCCGGCGTTGAGGGTGGTGCCGGCGAGGAAGCTGTTGGCGCTGCCGAGGATCAGGTTGGCGCTGCCGTTTTTGGTCAGCCCGCCGTTGCCGCTGATCACGCCGCCGAGGGTCAGGTTGGCGCTGCCGCCGATGTTCAGGTTGCCGGCCAGCGCGATGGCGCTGTTCAGGCTGACGGCGGTGCTGGCATCCAGCGTCGTACCGGCCGCTGTGTTGAGGGTGCCGCTGCCCAGCGCGTTGTTGGCGGCGAGGATCAGCGTACCGGCATTCAGCGCGGTGTTACCGATGAACGTGTTGGTGTTGCCCAGCGTCAGGGCGGCGGTGCCGTTCTTGATCAGGCCCCCCGCGCCGGCGATGACCCCGTTGAGGGTCAGCGCCTGAGTGCCGCCGATGGTCAGGTTGGCGGCCACGTTGATGGCGTTGGCCAGCGCCACCGCAGCGGTCGCATCCAGGGTGGTGCCGGCGGCGGTGTTCAAGGCGCCAGTGCCGAGAGCCGTGTTGCTGCCGACGAACAGACTGCCGGCGTTGAGCGCGGTGATGCCGCTGTTGGTGTTGTTGCCGGTCAGGGTCAGGCTGGCCGTGCCGCTCTTGGTGATCGAACCGGTGCCGGACAGCACGCCGGCCAGGGTCAGGGCATTGCTGCCCAGCACGCTCAGTGCGCCGATCATGCCGATGTTGTTGCTCAGGCTGACGTTGGCGGTGCTGTCCAGGCTGGTGCCGGCGGCGGTGTTGAGCGCGCCGCTGCCCAGCGAATTGTTGTTGGTGACCAGCAAAGTGCCGGCGTTCAGCGCGGTGGTGCCGCTGTAGCCAGTGTTGGCGCCGCTGAGGGTCAGGCTGCCGCTGCCGGTCTTGGTCAGGCCGCTGCTGCCGGTGAGCAGACCGGACAGGGTCAGCGCCCCGGCACCGGAAGTGGTCAGGCCAGCGCCAAGGCTGATGGCGTTGCTCAGGTTGAGGGTGCCCGGTGCCGACAGCGTCGAAGCGCCCGTGACGTTGATCGCGCCGCTGCTCAACGCCAGGTTATTGCCCAACGCCACCGTGCCGCCATTGAGCGTAGTGGCACCGCCGTAGGTGTTGGCGGTGCTGAGGGTCAACTGCCCGGCACCGGTCTTGGTCAGGCCGCCGACACCAGACAGCACGCTGCCCAGGGTCAGGTCGTTACCGCCCTGCACCGTCAGGCCATTGGTGCCAACGGTGATCAGGTTCGACAGCGTCAGCCCGCCGGTGCTGGCCTGCAGGATCCCGCCGTTGACCGTGAGGATGCCGCTGCCGAAGGTGGCGTTGTCGTTGAACTGCGCCAGACCACCATTGATGGTGGTAGCGCCGCTGACCAGTGGCCCCTGCAAGGTCCAAGTACCGCTGTTGATGGCCAGGTTGTTGAAGTTGATGTAGGTGGCGCTCGACGCCGTGCCTACGCCCGTCGTGCCGCCGCCGATACCCAGCGGGTTTTGCAGCACCAGGCTGTTGACGCCGCCGGCACCGCCGTCGACTTTCCCGGTCGGGGCAAACGTCAGGTTGACGTTAAGCAGGCCACCGAGGCCCACCGTCACCTGAATCCCGTCCCCCACATTGACGCTCGACCCGGTCACCGCCGTAAAGGTGTTGGCGCTGCTCGCGCCCATCGACACGCCGCCGGTGATGGAACCGGCGTTGATGAAGGTGTTGCCGCCCGCCGAGGTTTCGAAGGCAATACGCCCGTTGATCGTCCCCGAGCTGCTGTTGGTCAGGTTGACTTGCGAACCACCCCATACCCCGATCACCGGCGTATCCGCCAGGGTGATGCCGCCGATCGACAGCCCGGTCGAGGTAATGGTGCCGTTGTTGGTGATACTGGTGGTGCCGCCGCCGGCGTTATTCACCCCGAGTGCCAGGCCATCGACACTGGTGAGGTTCAGCCCGAGCAACATCCCGGTGCCGCGCATGATGCCGCTGGCATTGTTGAGCACGCTGACCGTGCTGGTCAGCCCGGAGCCGACAAAGGCACCGCCGCTGAGCACCGACACCAGGCCGAGCAGCGCCGGGTCGATGGTCCCGGAGTTGTTCAGGGTGACGTTGACCCCGGTCAGGTCCAGCACCCTGCCGCCGAGGGTCGCGTTCATCTGCGCCCCGCTGTTGACGTTGACCGTCAGGTTGTTGCTGGGGCTGGTGAAGTTGTTGAGAAACAGCGGCAGGCTTGGCACGCCGGTACAGGTCACGATCGACCCGGCCGTGGAGCAGGTGGCCTGCGCCGGCGCACTCACGCCGCCGAACAGCAATCCGGCAATGCTCAGTTGCACAGCAAGGGAAAGAGGGGAAAAACGCGAAACGAGGGCAATACCGGACCTTGCTTGCACGGGCTACTCCTTGTCGTGGCCAAATTCTTCCTTGAGCGCGTGTACCCGAAACGCTTATTCCACACGCGAATCAAGACTGCGACGGTCATCACAAAACCGTGTCATTCCCGACACACGCTAGTAGACGCCCTGCAATGGGGCATTGGTTAAATGGCATTAATACTTTGGTGTAGGAAGATTCCGGAATAAGGATCCAAGTCCCGGATTCATGGGCTTGCGCAGGGATTCGGTGTGGGAGCGGAGTCGCTCGCAAAAGCGCTTCAGCCGTGAAACACAATGTTTCTGAACCGGTATCTTCGCGAACAGGTGCGCTTCCAAAAGACGCAAAAGAAGATGACCGCTCTGTCAGAAAAATCCGTAAAAAGATCGAACTTTCAGCGCTTTGAAGAAATTGGTACGGCTTGTGCAAACGTTTGCGCAGTGTTGATGCCGACATTTTCGTAACAAAACCGTACAGGCCAGGGAAATCCGGGCCTTGATCTGCAAAAAGGACTTTGAATGCACGTTTCTTCCTGCCGCCGCCCTCATGGCGTGCGCACTGTCGCTGTTTCCTTGCTACTGGCCGGCGTTACCGGATTTCTCAGCCACGGCGTCCTGGCGCAACCCGCCCCCGCCGACGAGTCCGCCCAGGGCGAAACCCTCAGCCCCGAGGCCAGCCCGCCGAAAAAAGGCGCGTACCTGTCGGACTGGTACAACCAGGACCTGACCCTGATCGGCAGCAAGGACATCAGCTTCGGCCCGCAACCGGCTGATGACATCTACCTTGAATACGAATACTTCGGACGCAAAGGCCCGTTCGAGCTGTACGGCTACATCGACATTCCGAAAATCTTCAACATTGGCAACAGCCACGACAAAGGCGTGTGGGATCACGGCTCACCGGTGTTCATGGAACACGAGCCGCGCATCTCCATCGACTACCTCGCCGGCCGCAGCCTGGCCATCGGTCCGTTCAAGGAATGGTATGTGGCGTTCGACTGGATCTACGACCACGGCAGCAACAGCGCCAATCGCGCCAACACGCTCTACAGCGGCCTCGGTACGGACATCGATACCCGCTCGCGGGTGAATCTGTCGGCCAACCTGTACGGGCGTTATCAGTGGGAAAACTATGGCGCCAGCAATGAATACTCCTGGGACGGCTACCGCGCGCAGCTCAAGTACATCGTGCCGATCAGCAGTTTCAGCAACGGCGCGTCACTGACCTACATCGGTTTCACCAACTTCGATTTCGGCTCGGACCTGCACAAGGACAACCCGGCGCGCACCGCCAATGCCACGGTGGCGACCAACGTGTTGCTCTACTCCTTCACCCATCTGCGTTTCACCCTGGTGGGCCGTTACTTCCACAACGGCGGCAACTGGGAGGACGGCAGCGAGCTGAACTTCGGCGACGGCAATTTCCGCGCCCGCTCCAACGGCTGGGGGTATTACGCGGGGATCGGGTATCAATTCTGAACGGGATTTGGATCTGCCCCAAGTGGGAGCGGGCTTGCCCGCTCCCACGGGGTTATGGGGTGTTGTTGAAATCAAGGGATGAGGATGACCTTGTCCCCGCTGCCCTGATTCACCTCGGCATACCGCACCAGGCCTTCGGCCAACGGCGCCTCCACCAGCCCTTGCGGCAATGGCAGCAGGTCTTCGTCGAAGAACCGGCCGAACTGATCCAGCATCGCCGCGCACGCCTCGACGCCGTACAGCAACGAGTTGATCCCGACCACCGAGCCGCCCTTGCGGTACAGCGCCAGCGCCGGCAATTGCACATGGCCGTCCACCGGCGCCGCAATGATCGCGATCCGCCCGAACGTCGCCAGCGCGGCGACCGAGGCCGGCAGCCAGAAACCGGTGGTGTCGAAGATGACATCGGCACCGCCCTGATACACGGCGTTGACCTGCGCGCCAAGCTCTTCGGGCTTATCCAGTTGAATCGTCGGGTAGCCCTGGGCCTGCAACTCCCTGACCTGCTCCGGCCGGCGCGCCGCCGCCAGCAACTGCGCGCCGCGTACCTTCGCCAGGGCCAGCGCCGCCGTCGCCACCGCCCCGCCACCGATCACCAGCAAACGGGTTTCGCCGTTCACCAGACTGCGCTCCAGCGCATCCCACGCCGTGGTGTACGGAACCCCGAGGCTCGCCGCCTGGGCAAAACTCAAGTGCGACGGTTTGGGTGCCACGCCATTGGCCGGCAGTTTGACGAACTGCGCGTGGGAACCATCGGCAAAGAAGCCCAGCTCGCGCCCGGTTCCCCAGACTTCCTGACCGATCAGGGCCTGCGGCCCTTCCACCACCACCCCGGCGAAATCCCGACCGGGAATCCGGGGCAGCGTGGTGTAAGGGAAACGCCCGAGGACGTTTTTCACGTCGCTGGGATTGAGCCCGGCCGCCCTGATCTGCACCAGCACTTCATCCGCCGCCGGCACCGGGGTCGGCACCTCGACGTAGCGCAGGGAGGACAGATCACCGGTTTTATCGAATTGCAGCGCTTTCATGGACATCTCCACCGAAGGAAAAAAGAAATTCAGGACAACCAGCCCGCCACCAGTTGCCGCCCCACCGGCCACAACTGCTCACCGGCCAGCATGCCCAGCAGACCGACCAGCGCGATGGCCGGCGGTGCGGGAGAACGAAAATCCAGGGCGCCATACAACAGACCGACGCCCAGGCCGATGGCCAGCGAAATCAGGTAATTCATGGGGGGAAACTCCGCCGCTTGAAGGGAATGGGCAAAGTCTAGGGAATCGTGGCCGAAGGCATCGGCCAAGGACTTCTGAATTTCGGCCAACTCTCACACAGCGTTCGTGTGTGCCGGTGTCATGCGGTGTATTGCGAAGGCGCCACGCCCAACTCGCGGCGGAACATGTCGCTGAAACTGCTTGGCGAGTAGCCCAGCTCACGGGCGATGCTGCTGACCGCCACGCCCTGAATCAGCTCCGCCGCTGCCGTCGCCAGTTGCACCTGCCGGCGCCATTCGGCGAAGCCCATGCCCAGCCCCTCCTTGAACAACCGCGCCAGCGTCCGCACACTGGCCCCGGCGTTTTCCGCGTGCTGCTCGAAAGAAATCTCCAGCGACGGCGCGGCCATCACCGCCTGGCACAGATTCATCAGGCGCCGGTCGGACTCGTCCGGCAACGGGATCTTCAACTGCGAACGCCTGGCGCGCTTCAGCTCCAGCAACGCCAGCCCCACCAGCGCCTCGTAGTACGCCGGCTCGCCACTGTCGCCCTGCTCCACCAGCCCGACGATCAACTCACGCAGCAAACCGCCGACTTCGATCACCTGCACCTGCGCATCCAGCGTCGCCGCCAGCGCCGGGCGCAGGTAGATATTGCGCATCTGCAAGTCCGACACCACCCGAATCCCGTGGGGCACTCCCGGCGGCAACCACACCGCCCGCTGCGGCGGCACCACCAATGCCTCATGCGGCGTCTCGACCCACATCACCCCGCTCATCGCATACAGCAACTGCCCCCAGACATGCTCATGGGGCTCGATGAACAACCCGCGCGGGTACGTGCGCGCCAGCGGCTGCACCGGCACATCGGTATCACTCAGATCGGGGGGCGCAGCGAGGGCCATGGCAAGCATTCATCGGGGCTGACGGAAACGCCATGGTAACCAGCCGCCCGTTCCATCGCCAATGTGAGAGACCGTCGGACAATCCGAATGAATTTTCCGCAAGCGCCGCGATCCCTCTAATACCACAGGGAGGAAGACCGGCTTTATGAACAACGCAAAACTGTTTGTCATCGAATACACCCTTCACGGCGCGCCCAAATCGTTCATTATCCGCTCGGACAAAATGGACAACGCCGAGGCCTGGCACTGGGCGAGCTGCGACGCGGGCGTGGGGCGGATCCCCCGTTTCGGCCGGGAAAAAGTGCAAAAGACCAGCAAGCCGATGGCGGAGAAATTCGGCGTGGAGAACGTCACCTGGCGACCGACCAGCTAAGCTGCTGGCAACGGCGGGCATTCATTCGGGGGAACACACATGACGACCATCAACAGCCCGGCACACCTGGACTACGGCCTCGACACCCTGTTCGGCCGGATCACCAAAAGCGTGGAGTGCCCGGTCGGCCTGGAACCCGTCGAAAACGACCCCTACCGCTTCGCCCTCCGGGTTCCGGCACCGTTGCCGGAGGACCTGGAAAACGCCAAAACCATTGTCGTCAAAGTCGAAGGCCGGAAACTGCAAGGCACCGTCCGCCACACCCAACGACTGGACGACGACAGCCTGAAACTGGAAGTGGAGCCTGACTAGACTCCACTTCTTTTTTCACCCGCACCGACACTCAATGCGCGCACTTGCACCCCTTGCTCGAACACTCCTCGCCATGCTCATGATGCTTGGCACACGCCTCGCAGCAATAATGCTTGCCGTGCCGCACCACGGGATGCTCACCGAGCTTGCAATTACACTTCGGACAGTCACAGGTTTTATCAGGCATGGGACAGACTCCTTCAGTGGTGGTTGTCTGAGGCTTGGAAAACAAGCCGTAGAGAGCAGTGTAGGAGCGTTTGGCGAGGGCCTGCACAAATGCGCATGAATGGGGCGGTGGGGCGTGCGCGCGGATTCAGATGTTTTTTTGGGCAAACTTGAGATCGCTGCCCTCACCCTAGCCCTCCCGAAACGTCGGACCGCCCGGAGGGAGAGGGGACTGACCGAGGTGGCCGAAAAGAATATGTACACCCGGCCAAACCAGGTCGGCCCGAAGGCCGCCTCCGCGGGCAAGCCCACTCCCACAAAAGAACAAAAGCAAAAGCAGATCCCGCGCCCACCAATAGGCCGAGTGTCAGCTCGCCTGCGCTCTTGATCTTGCCGTGCCGGCCCCTTCGGCAGGCTGAGTGGAGGGATTTATCCGGGGGTGGGAGCGCAGCGACCGTTTGGCGAAGCCAAACACATCGAGAGGAGGTGCAGCGAAGCAAACCGTAGGCGATGCCCCCCGGATGAATTCCGGAGCGAAGGAACCCCGAGCCACAGCGAGGGGCCGTACGCCGGGGCAAGACCTTTGCTTCCTTTGGGGCGTTTGCCAAAGGGAGTCGACCGTCAGGGCGAAACCGCCATCAGCAACACCCGCAGAAACGGATATTCACCCAAACCCCCAAAGAGCCTGACCGGCCCAAAGGCCGCCAAGCCCCCCAAGGCTAAATGCGAAACTGCCCAACCAACCGCCCCAACCCCTGCCCCAACTCAGCCAGACTCCGCGAAGTCTGCGCCCCCAGCTGGGTCTCATCGGCAACGCTATCCACCGCCACCGCAATCTGATGCACGCTGCGATTGATCTCCTCAGCCACCGCCGTCTGCTCCTCGGCAGCACTGGCAATCTGCGCATTCATCGAATTGATCGTCGCAATCAGCTCAGCCATCGCATCCAGCGACGCGCCCGCCTGATTGGCCTGCGCCGAAGTCCCGTCACCGGCCTCACTGGAACGGCGCATCGCATCCACCGCCGACTGGGTGCCGGCCTGCAACCGATCGATCATGCCCTGGATTTCCTGGGTGCTGATCTGCGTCCGGCTCGCCAGCGCCCGCACCTCATCGGCCACCACGGCAAAACCACGCCCCGCCTCACCGGCCCGCGCCGCTTCGATCGCGGCGTTCAGCGCCAGCAGGTTGGTCTGCTCGGCGATCGAACGGATCACCCCGAGCACACCGACAATCGACGACACATCCTGCTGCAGGCTGTCGAGGGACACGCCGCTGTTGCGAATGTCGTCCACCAGCGCATGAATCTGCTGAATGCTGCCGGCCACCACGCGCTTTGCCGCCTGGCCCTCTTCATCGGTCTGGCGTGCGGCGACTGCCGCGTTTTGCGCACTTTTCGCCACTTCCTGGGCGGCGGCCGACATCTCGTTGATCGCCGTTGCCACCTGATCGGTCTCGTGGCGCTGGCGTTCCATGGCCTGGTCGGAGCGCTGGGCCTGATCCGAGACCTGCGTCACCAGCCCGGTCAGTTGCGTGGTCATCTCGCTGATCTGGCGCACCAGACCATGGATCTTGTCGACGAAACGGTTGAACGAACCGGCCAGTTCGCCGAGTTCGTCCTGGCTGGTGATAGCCAGGCGTCGGGTCAGATCGCCCTCGCCCGCCGCAATGTCGTCGAGATTGGCTTTCATCAGATGCAAAGGACGCAGGATGGTGTTGGCCAGCAGCAGCCCTGCCGCCGCAATCACCAACAGCACCACCACGGCCACGCCAACGATGCTCAACACCACGCCTTGCATGCGTTCCTGCACCTGGGCCTCAACCAGCGCCACTTGCGCTTCGATGCCGTCGAGGTTGACCGACGTACCCACGGCCATGTCCCACTTCGCCAGGTATTCGGTGTAGCCGAGTTTCGGCACCAGCACCTGCGCATTGCCCGGCAGCGGCGAGCTGTATTGCAGGTAGTGAGTGCCGTCCTTCGCCACCTTCACCAGGTCGCGGTTGACATAGACGCCATTCGGATCGCGATTGTCCTTGAAGCTCTTGCCCACGCCTTCGGGGTCGTTGGCCTTGAACAGGCGCACGGTCTCGGAGTCGTAGCCGAAGAAGTAGCCGTCCTTGCCGTATTTGATGCCCGACAGCAGCTTGATCACTTGCGCCCGCGCTGCGACGTCGCCGGGAGCGGCGGCATCGTACAGAGGCTTGATCGTGGTCATCGCCACGGCGACGTAACTTTGCAGGGTGGCCTTGGCGTCGCCCAGCAGACGCTCACGGGTCTGCTCGACCTCCTTGTGCGCCTGTTCCTGAAGGATGAACAGCGTGGTCAGGCTGATCACCAGCGCAAAGAGCAACACCGGAAGGACGGCAAGGGACAGGACTTTAGCCTTGAGACTCAGGCGCATGGGGGCTCACTCTTTTGGTTTTATTGGCGTGGTTAAAGGCTTTAACGGCACGCCAATCCAAAAGTTGAGCCAGGGGTTTGTGTCTGCTCCCACAAAAGCGAGGGGCTGAGGTCTAGAGCACCATCGCCGCCGCCCAGCCCGCCGCCAGCAACGGCAGGTTGTAGTGCAGGAAGGTCGGCACCACGGTGTCCCAGATATGGTGATGCTGGCCGTCGATGTTCAGACCGGAGGTCGGGCCGAGGGTCGAGTCCGAGGCCGGCGAGCCGGTATCGCCCAGCGCGCCGGCAGTGCCGACGATGCAGACAATCGCCATCGGGCTGAAGCCCAGTTGCACGCACAGCGGCACGAAGATCGCCGCGAGGATCGGCACAGTGGAGAACGATGAGCCGATGCCGATGGTCACCATCAATCCCACCAGCAACATCAGCAGCGCACCGATCGCCTGGCTGTGATCGATCCACGCCGCCGCGCTTTCCACCAGCGAGCGCACCTCACCGGTGGCCTTGAGCACTTCGGCGAAACCCGAGGCGGAGATCATGATGAAGCCGATCATCGCCATCATCTTCATGCCTTCGGTGAACAGGTCATCGGTTTCGCGCCACTTGACGATCCCCGAGGCCGAGAAGATCAGAAACCCGGCCAGCGCACCGATAATCATCGAGTCCAGCAGCAACTGAATAATGAACGCCGCCGCGATCGCCAGGCCGGCGATGCCGATGGTCCTCGGGTTGTAGGCGACACTGACCTGCTCCACCTGCTCGATCTTTTCCAGGTCGTAGACGCGTTTCTTGCGGTAGCTGAAGAACACCGCCAGCAACAGGCCGAACACCATGCCCATCGCCGGAATGGCCATCGCGTGCATGACGTTGATCTGACTGATATCGACCCCGGCCTTGCTGACGTTGGCCAACAGAATCTGATTGAGAAAGATGTTGCCGAACCCCACCGGGAACACCATGTACGGGGTGATCAGGCCGAAGGTCATGACGCAGGCGATCAGCCGGCGATCCAGTTGCAGCTTGGTCAGTACATAGAGAAGCGGCGGCACCAGCAGCGGAATGAACGCAATGTGAATCGGCAGGATGTTCTGCGACGCGATGGCCACCACCCACAGCAGGCCGATGAGCAGCCACTTGACGCTGCCACCACCGCTCGAATGCTGCCGGTCGACCATCGCCAGGGCCTTGTCGGCCAGGGCGTGGGCCAGGCCGGACTTGGCAATCGCCACGGCGAAAGCGCCGAGCAAGGCGTAGGACAACGCCACAGTCGCCCCGCCGCCCAGGCCACTGTTGAACGCCTTGAGCGTGGCATCGATACCCAGACCTCCGGTCAGGCCGCCGACCAGTGCGCCGACGATCAAGGCGATCACCACGTGCACGCGGGATAGACTGAGGATCAGCATGACGCCGACCGCAGCTATGACTGCATTCATTTCACTACCTCAAAAACACTGCGATGGAGCAATTCACCGCCAGACAGGATGAGTCCGCCCGACAGCGCCCGAGGGCCGTCAGCGGATTTGCATAGAGGGTCTTATTAGAAGGGCGCGCACTGTGCCGCAGAGTGGCGGCGGTGTCAAAGTGACCGGCCGAATCACAATGTAACAATCGGTGAAGACGTCACAAACGTGCGTCAATTCGTCATCTTGTGCTTCGAACATAAAGAAAGCGCAAACGCGGCCGTTACAGTGCAAAGTCTCAGATATTTATCGAATAAGGACGTCCCCATGTCGCTCAGACAACTTTCCATCCAATGGAAAATCACCCTGCTCGCCGGGCTCTGTCTGGCCGGCATCGTGACCCTGCTGGTGGGTCTTTCGCTGTATCGCATGGAGCACAGTTCCGAGCTGGTGAAGGCATCGAGCATGGAGATGCTCACCGAGTCGGCCCAGGCGCGCATCGAGTCCCAGGGCGAAGTGCAGGCGGCCGGCATTCGCCAGCAGTTCATGGATGCCTATCAGTACGGCCACGGTTTCTCGCGTCAGGTGCTGTTCCTGCGCGAACAGGCCGAGAAACGCTTCCTCGATGCCTTCGATCTGCGTGAAGACATGACCCGTCAGGTCAAGTCGGCGCTGCAAGCCAACCCGGATCTGCTCGGTCTGTCGCTGGTGTTTGAAGCCAATGCGCTGGACGGCAAGGATGAGCTGTTCGCCGGCCAGGCCGAGCTGGGCAGCAACGACAAGGGCCGCTTCGCCCTGTACTGGTCGCAACCGACGCCGGGCAAGGTCACCTCGATGGCACTGCCGGAAAGCGACATGACCGACACCAGCACCGGCCCCAGCGGTCAGGCCGCCAACGCCTGGTTCACCTGCCCGCGCACCACGCTCAAACCGTGCGTGATCGAACCTTACTTCTATGTGATCGACGGCCAGAACGTGCTGATGACCAGCATTGTGTTCCCGCTGACCGTCAACGGCAAAGTCATCGCCTCGCTGTCGGTGGACATCAACCTCAACAGCCTGCAAGCCATCAGCCAGGGCGCCAGCAAGAAGCTGTATGACGGCCAGACCGCCGTCAGCATCATCAGCCCGGTCGGCCTGCTCGCCGGTTACAGCCCGGACGCCAGCAAACTCAGCCAGCGCCTGGATGCCGTGGACAAGATCAGCGGCAGCGAGCTGCTGCAACGTCTGAAATCCGGCAGCAGCGTCAGCAGCCTGCACAGCAATGGCCAGTTGAAAGTGCTGTCGCCGTTCCAGCCGATTCCCGGCGGGCCGTCCTGGGGCGTGCTGCTCGATGTGCCGGAAAAGGTTCTGGTCAGCCGCGCCGAAGCGCTCAAGCAGCAACTGGATGCCAGCAACACGTCCGGCACCCTGATCGAGTTGAGCCTCGGCGTCCTCGCCGCCCTGCTCGGCCTGCTACTGGTGTGGCTGATGGCGCGCAGCGTGACCAGACCGATCCTCGGCGTGGCGCACATGCTCGAAGACATCGCCAGCGGTGAAGGTGACCTGACCCGGCGCCTGGCCTACGACAAGCGGGACGAACTCGGCCAACTGGCCGGCTGGTTCAACCGTTTCCTCGACAAGCTGCAACCGATCATCGCCGAGGTGAAGCGCTCGGTGCAGGACGCGCGCAACACCGCCGACCAGTCCTCGGCCATCGCCAGCCAGACCAGCGCCGGCATGGAGCAGCAATACCGCCAGGTCGATCAGGTCGCCACCGCGTCCCACGAAATGAGCGCCACCGCCCAGGACGTCGCCCGCAGCGCCGCCCAGGCCGCCGAAGCCGCCAAGGACGCCGACCGCGCGACCCGCCAGGGCCTGACCGTGATCGATCGCACGACCCACAGCATCGACACCCTGGCCGCCGACATGAGCGCGGCGATGGTGCAGGTCGAAGGCCTGGCCGCCAACAGCGAGAAGATCGGCACGGTGCTGGAAACCATCCGCGCCATCGCCGAGCAGACCAACCTGCTGGCCCTGAACGCCGCCATCGAAGCCGCCCGCGCCGGTGAAGCCGGACGCGGTTTTGCGGTGGTCGCCGATGAGGTGCGTAACCTCGCCCGCCGCACTCAGGAGTCGGTGGAAGAAACCCGTCAGGTGATCGAACAGTTGCAGAGCGGCACTCAGGATGTGGTCGGTTCGATGGGCAACAGCCATCGCCAGGCCCAGGGCAGCGTGGAGCAGGTCGGCCAGGCGGTGACCGCCCTGCGCCAGATCGGCGATGCAGTGACAGTGATCAGCGACATGAACCTGCAGATCGCCAGCGCCGCCGAGGAACAGAGCGCGGTGGCCGAGGAGATCAATAACAACGTGGCGACCATTCGCGATGTGACCGAGTCGCTGTCGGGTCAGGCCAATGAGTCGGCGCGGGTGAGCCAGTCGCTCAACAGCCTGGCGAATCAGCAGCAGAGCCTGATGGATCAGTTCCGGGTTTGATTCACGATTGGCGGGGTGTCAGGAAGATTCCCCCACCCCAACCCTCTCCCCAAGGGGGCGAGGGGGAAAGGGAGCCGATTGGCGTGCGTTTCAAAACCTGAGCTCGCTCGAATCCCAGACCTACCACCTCACCCAAACAGCCCGGTCAGTCCCCTCGACCTCCGGGCGGTCCGACGTTTCGGGAGGGCCAGGATGAGGGGGCTTTTCGGGGTCAGCGCCGGGGCAGCTGGATCTCCACCTTCAACCCGCCCCACTCGCTTTCGCCCAACACCAGAACCCCGCCCCACGTCGCCACGATATCCCGCACAATCCCCAACCCCAGCCCGTGCCCGTCAGTCTGCTCATCCAGGCGCGCTCCCCGGCTGAACACCTGCGTCCGTTGCTCCTCGGGAATCCCCGGCCCGTCATCTTCCACGCTCAGGGCAAAGCCTTGCGCCGTCTCGGTCACACTCAAGCGCACCTCGGCATCCGCCCATTTGCAGGCGTTGTCCAGCAGGTTGCCGAGCAGTTCCAGCAGGTCTTCACGATCCCACGGCAGTTGCAGCCCCGGCGGCGCCACATGGCTCAGCGCCAGATGCTCGCCATGGATCATGTTCAACGTCGCGAGCAACCCCGGCAGCTCCGCGTCGCAATCAAACAGCGCCCCCGGCAGCGCATCGCCGGACAGCCGCGCGCGGTTGAGTTCGCGATTGAGCCGCTGTTGCACCTGCTCCAGTTGGTCCTTGAGGATCCTGCGCAGCTCGGGATGAGAATCAAGCCGTTCGCTCGACGCCAGGCTCAGCAACACCGCCAACGGCGTTTTCAGCGCATGCCCGAGGTTGCCCAGCGCATTGCGCGAACGCTTGAGGCTGTCTTCGGTGTGCGCCAGCAAATGGTTGATCTGCGCCACCAGCGGCTCCAGTTCCGCCGGCACTTGTTCGTCGAGTTGCGAACGCTGGCCCTGTTGCAATTGCGCGATCTGCTCGCGAGCCTTTTCCAGTGGACGCAACGCCCGGCGCACGGTGATGCGTTGCAGCAACAGGATCAGCAGCAGGCCGGCCAGCCCCAGCCCCACGCCGATCTGGCGCATGCGCTGGAAACTCTCGCGCACCGGCGTGTAGTCCTGCGCCACGCTGATCGAGATCGACTGCCCGAGCCGCCGATAATCCGAACGCAGCACCAGCAACTGCTGGCCGTCCGGGCCTAATTGCAGGTTGCTGTGCAGGCCGGGATGGTCGAGCAGCGGCAGGTCCTGATCCCACAACGAGCGGGAGCGCCAGTGGCTCTCGGCAAAATCGATACGGAAATAATGCCCGGAAAACGGCCGCTGATAGGCCGGTGACAAATGGCGCTCGTCCAGTTGCAGGCCCTGGGGGCCACGGACCAGCGCCACCAGCAGGCTTTCGCTGTCATTGCGCAGGCCTGCCTCGAGGTAGCGCTGCAAACCCATTTCGAACAGCCACAGACTGGTTTGCGCCAGCACCAGACCGACGATCACCATCACGCTGACCAGCCCCAGGCTCAAGCGGCGCTGGATCGACCTCACGAAGCCTGCCCGCCGAACCGGTAACCCTGGCCCCGACGGGTTTCGATCACGCTGCGCCCGAGCTTGCGGCGCAGGTGATTGACGTGGACTTCGAGTACGTTGGAGTCGCGCTCGGTCTCACCGTCGTAGAGGTGTTCGGCGAGGTGACTTTTCGACAGGATCTGTTCCGGGTGCAGCATGAAATAGCGCAACAGGCGGAATTCGGCGGCGGTCAGTTGAATGTCCGCGCCGTCGCGAACGACGCACTGGCGCCCCTCATCCAGATGCAGACCGGCAGCCTTGAGCGTCGGTTGATTGGCCTGGCCCTTGGAGCGACGCAACAGCGACTGAATCCGCAGGTGCAGTTCTTCCGGGTGAAAAGGTTTGGTCAGGTAGTCGTCGGCACCGGCCTTCAGGCCTTCGATGCGCTCGGCCCAGGAGTCGCGCGCGGTGAGAATCAGCACCGGCGTCGCCAACCCGGCGGCGCGCCATTGCGCCAATACCTCCAGCCCCGGCACACCGGGCAGGCCGAGGTCGAGGACGATCAGGTCATAAGGCTCGCTGCTGCCCTGATAGACCGCATCGCGCCCGTCCGCCAGCCAGTCCACCGCGTAACCCTGACGCTGCAGGCCGGCCATCAGTTCGTCGGCCAGCGGCACGTGGTCTTCCACCAGAAGCAAACGCATCGGTCAATCTTCCTTGTCTTTGAGTAAACGGCCGGTGGCGGCCTCCAGATCGAGTTCGCGCACCACGCCTTCGACCGTCAGCAGCTCGACCTCATAAATGTAGACGTCGTGCTTTTCTTCCAGCTCCGCCTCCAGCAGTTTGGCGCCGGGATAGCGGTCCAGCGCCTGTTTGAGCAGTTGCTCAAGCGGCAGAATCGCACCCTGCTGACGCAGACGCAGAGCCTCGTCCTGATCCAGGTCGCGCGCCGCCACCAGCGAGCAGAAAAACAGAAGCGCCAACGCAGTCCGACTGCAGGCGCGAGCATTAACCTTCATTACGTATCCTGATGATCCTTGAGCACCTGCCCGCTGACCGCGTCCAATTCCAGATCCCACTCGACACCCTGACGATCGCGCAGATCAATCTGGTAGAGGTACTTGCCGTACTTCTCTTCCAGCTCGGTGTCGGTGATCGTCGCACCCGGATGCCGGGCCAGCGCCGTGGCATTGAGCTGCTCGAAAGACTGGATAGTACCAGCGTCGCGCAGGCGCAGGGCTTCGTCGGGGCCAAGATCACGGGCGTGAGCGAGGCTGGCGGTCAGACCGATGATCGAGGCGATGGACAGGGCAGTCAGGGATTTCATGGGGTGTCTCCGTATTTTTATGTGTCGCTACGGCCGGCACCTTAACGGGCTGAACTTAACTGAAACTGAATGGCCATCATTGGTCATGACAACACGCTCGCTCCCACAGGAGAGGGCGTGGATCTATAATCCCCCGCTTGCCAACGATCGAGACCGGTATGACCGCCATCCACATCAAGTTCCCCGCCCTCACCCTCAAGGCCGGCCCACGAGCCATGGCGCGCATCCGTGCCCAGGGCCTGAACGCCGCCGACGTCGGCACCCTGCCCGGCGCCGCCGGCGGGCCGAAGGCGCTGGGGATCCAGGGGCTGGACCTGGCGCTGTTCGGTGAATGGCTGCCGAGCGCGCCACGGGAACGCTCGCTGATCGGCGCCTCGGTGGGTTCCTGGCGCTTCGCCAGCGCCTGCCTGCCGGACGCCGCCGAAGGCATCCGCCGCCTCGGTCATCTGTACACAGAGCAGAATTTCAACAAAGGCGTGACCATCAGCGAAGTCAGCCGCAGTTCGCAGCGCATGCTCGACGACTTGCTCGACGGCCGCGACGCGGTCCTGCTGGACAACGCCCATTACCGCCTGAACATCATGGTGGTCAAAAGCCACGGCGGCCTGGCCGACGATCATCGCGGCCGGCTTGGCCTGGCGCTGGGCTCGGTGATCGCCGACAACCTGCGCGGCCGCTCGCGGCTGTCACGGCACTTCGAACGGCTGATCATCCACGACCCGCGCCTGGCGCCACCGGTCAATGCGCTGAATGACTTTCCGTCGCGCTTCATCGCCCTCGACACCGGCAACCTGCGCCAGGCGTTGCTGGCCTCGGGATCGATCCCGATGGTCATGGAAGGCGTGCGCGACCTGCCGGGCGCCGGTGCCGGCACCTTCCGCGATGGCGGTCTGCTGGACTATCACCTCGACCTGCCCTACAGCGGCGACGGCATCGTGCTTTATCCGCACTTCACCGACCGGGTGATCCCCGGCTGGTTCGACAAGACCCTGCCGTGGCGCCGGGCATCGGTGGAGCGTTTGCAGGACGTGCTGCTGCTCGCCCCCTCCAGGGAATACCTGGCGCGCCTGCCCTACGGCAAACTGCCCGACCGTAACGACTTCAAGCGTTTCATGGGCGATGCGCCGAGCCGCCAGAAATACTGGCGCGCGGCGATGGACGAAAGCCGACGCCTGGGCGACGAGTTTCTCGAACTGAGCGCCAACGGTCGCCTCGCCGAGCGCTTGCTGACCCTTTAGTCAGTGTTTTCCCGCATCGCCGCAGACAAGCTGGTAAACTCGCCGCCTGCCCGAATCGCTGCGGCGAACGCCATCTGAACAGAGCCGAAAATACTGTGGAAATCTTCAAGGAATTTACTTTCGAATCCGCCCATCGCCTGCCCCACGTACCGGACGGCCACAAGTGCGGGCGCCTGCACGGTCACTCGTTCAAGGTGGCGATTCACCTGAGCGGCGACCTCGATCCGCACACTGGCTGGATTCGTGACTTCTCCGAGATCAAGGCGATTTTCAAACCGCTGTACGAGCGCCTGGACCACAACTACCTGAACGACATTCCGGGCCTTGAGAACCCGACCAGCGAAGTGCTGGCCAAATTCATCTGGAATGAATTGAAGCCCCTGCTGCCGGAACTGAGCGCGATCCGCATTCACGAAACCTGCACCAGCGGTTGCATCTATCGCGGCGAGTAACCCGTCCAGACGTCCCTGAACACCCTGTGGGAGCGAGCTTGCTCGCGAAAGCGCTGCGCCATGACACGGCGCCTTCGCGAGCACGCTCACTCCCACCGGGATAGAAGGCGCCTCAGTGTTTGATTGAACAGCCCCCGAGGCTGTTTTTTTACGCCTATGCTTTTTGGTTCGAACCCGCCAAGAGGACAGGCCCATGACGGACTGGCTGCTGGATCAGGTCTTTGATTTCAACGGGCGACAGATTCGCCACGGGGTGCGCGGCGACGGCCCGCCACTGGTGTTCGTGCACGGCACGCCCTTCTCTTCCTATGTGTGGCACCGCATTGCGCCGCATTTTTTCGCCACCCATCGGGTGCATTACTTCGACCTGCTGGGCTACGGACAATCCGAGCAACCGGACGCCGATGTCTCCCTCGGTGTGCAAAACGATTTGCTCGCGCAGTTGCTGGAGCACTGGGGCCTGCAACGCCCGGATGTGGTTGCCCACGACTTCGGTGGCGCCACCGTCCTGCGCACCCATCTGCTCAACGGCAAGGATTACCGCAGCCTCACTCTGATCAATCCGGTTGCGCTGACGCCCTGGGGTTCGCCGTTCGTGCAGCACGTGCGCGAGCATGAAGCGGCGTTCAGCGGCCTGCCGGATTACATCCAGCGCGCCATCGTGCCGACCTACATTCGCGGGGCCATTCACCGGAATATTCCCGATGATGAACTGACGCCCTATGTGCAGCCGTGGCTGGGCGATCCGGGGCAAGCGGCGTTCTACCGGCAGATTGCGCAGATGGATCAGCGCTACACGCGGCAAGTGCAGCCGCTGTACCCGACGATCCGCTGCCCGGTGCAGATTCTCTGGGGCGAGGACGATCAGTGGATTCCCATTGAGCGAGGACGCGAGTTGCACAAGATGATTCCCGCATCGCAATTTCACCCGATCCCGAATGCCGGGCATCTGGTGCAGGAAGATGCACCCGAGGCCATCGTCGCCGCCCTGCTGCGGTTCCTCTGACCCCAAAATGACCCGCGGGAGACAGCCTGCTGGCGACAGGGCCGGCACATCCAGCATTTGTGTTGTATGACACAACGCCATCGCCAGCCAGCTGGCTGGCTGGCTGGCTGGCTGGCTGGCTGGCTGGCTGGCTGGCTGGCTGGCTCCCACATTGTGCCTGGGTGTGTGCAGGCGCACCGCTTTCGCGCCAAATCCGCCACCTCGTCTATACATAATCCCGTCAATCCGTGACTGGCACGACCGCTGCAACCTCTTCGCGTCCTCCCCCTTCCAGCAAGGAACGCCCCATGACGCAAAACGATCCCGGTAACGATTACCCCCTCAGTGAAGTGCCGATGCACGCGCGTAAAGGTCTGGCCTCCACGGCCATGGTGCTGCTGGGCTTCACCTTCTTCACCGCGACCATGTTTGCCGGCGGCAAGCTGGGCGTGGCATTCAACTTCGGCGAGATGCTCGCCGTCATCGTCATCGGCAACCTGCTGCTCGGCGTGTACGCCGCAGGCCTGGGTTACATCGCCTTCAAGAGCGGGCTGAATTCGGTGCTGATGGGGCGCTTTTGTTTCGGTGAAGTGGGGAGCAAGCTCAGCGACCTGATCCTCGGGTTCACCCAGATCGGCTGGTACGCCTGGGGCACCGCGACGGCGGCGGTGGTGCTGGGCAAGTATTTCGATCTGAATGAAGCCACGGTACTGGGGCTGATGGTGCTGTTCGGCCTGGTGTTCTGCGCCACGGCGTATGTTGGTTATCGCGGACTGGAAATTCTGTCGTACATCGCGGTGCCAGCGATGATGTTGCTGCTGATGCTGTCGATGTGGGTGGCGACCGTGAAAGTCGGTGGCCTCGACGGTTTGCTCAGCGTCGTACCGACGGGTTCGCTGGACTGGTCGACCGCCATCACGCTGGTGTTCGGCACCTTCGTCAGCGGTGCGACCCAGGCCACCAACTGGACGCGTTTTTCCCGTTCGGCGCGGGTCGCGGTACTGGCCAGCCTGATCGGTTTTTTCATCGGCAACGGCCTGATGGTGCTGATCGGCGCCTATGGAGCAATCGTCTACCAACAACCCGATGTGGTTGAAGTGCTGCTGTTACAGGGCTTCGCCATGGCGGCGATGGCGATGCTGTTACTGAACATCTGGAGCACCCAGGACAACACCATCTACAACTTCGCCGTCGCCGGCTGCAACCTGCTGCGTACCGGTCACCGCAAGACCGTGACCCTGGCGGGTGCCGTGATCGGCACGGCGCTCGCGCTGCTGGGCATGTACGACATGCTGGTGCCTTATCTGATCCTGCTCGGCACGGTAATCCCGCCGATTGGCGGCGTGATCATGGCGGACTTTTTCTTCCGCTGGCGCGGGCGTTATCCGCGTCTGGCCGACGCACGGTTACCCGCATTCAACTGGCCGGGGCTGGCGGCTTACGCGGCGGGAACCGTCGCTGCGTTCGGCTCGCCGTGGGTCGCGCCGCTGGTCGGCATCGCCGTTGCCGCGTTAACGTATATCGCAGTGACCGGCCTGCTCGGCGCCCGCAACGCGGCCGCCCCTCTACAAGATCTATAAAAGGATTCGCCTGATGCACATCATCAACGCCCGATTGCGCAACCAGGACGGTTTGCACGAATTGCACCTCGAGGATGGCCTGATCCGCAGCATCGCGCGTCAGACCGAAGCCCCGACCCTCGGCCCCGACGACCTCGATGCCGGCGGCAATCTGGTGGTGCCGCCCTTCGTCGAACCGCACATCCACCTCGACGCCACCCTGACCGCCGGCGAGCCGCGCTGGAACATGAGCGGCACCCTGTTCGAGGGCATCGAATGCTGGGGCGAACGCAAGGTCACCATCACCGAAGAAGACACCAAGACCCGCGCCAAGAAGACCATTCAGGCGCTGGCCGCCCACGGCATCCAGCATGTACGCACCCACGTCGACGTCACCGACCCGCAACTCACCGCGCTCAAGGCCATGCTCGAAGTGCGCGAAGAAACCCGGCACCTGATCGACCTGCAAATCGTCGCGTTTCCCCAGGAAGGCATCGAGTCGTTCCGCAACGGCCGCGAGCTGATGGAAGAAGCCATTCGCATGGGCGCGGACGTGGTTGGCGGCATTCCGCATTTCGAGTACACCCGCGATCAGGGCGTCAGTTCGGTGAAGTTCCTGATGGACCTGGCCGAACGCACCGGTTGCCTGGTGGACGTGCATTGCGACGAAACCGACGACCCGCATTCACGCTTCCTCGAAGTGCTGGCCGAAGAGGCGCGCAGCCGCGACATGGGCGCCCTTGTCACCGCCAGTCACACCACGGCGATGGGTTCCTACGACAACGCCTACTGCGCCAAGCTGTTCCGCCTGCTCCGCCATTCGGGGATCAGTTTTGTCTCCTGCCCGACCGAAAGCATTCACCTGCAGGGGCGCTTCGACAACTTCCCGAAACGCCGGGGCGTGACCCGGGTCAACGAGTTGCTCGAAGCCGGCATGAACGTGTGTTTCGGCCAGGACTCGATCGTCGATCCGTGGTATCCGCTGGGCAATGGCAACATCCTGCGGGTGCTTGAGGCCGGGTTGCACATCTGCCACATGCTCGGTTATCGCAACCTGCAAAGTGCGCTGGATCTGGTGACCGACAACAGCGCCAAGGCCCTGCACCTGGGTGAGCGTTACGGGCTGGAACAGGGGCGCCCGGCGAACCTGCTGATCCTGTCGGCGGACAGCGATTACGAAGTGATCCGCAGCCAGGGCCTGCCGCTGTATTCGATCCGCGCGGGCAAGATGCTGATGAAACGGCAGATGCCGGTGGTGGAGTTCAGTGGTGCGCAGATCTGATTGATGTGTCGCGATTGTAGGCCTCAGCCAATCAACCGCGCCGTACCGAACAGTCTGACGCGCACCAGTTGCCCCTCCGACTCTTCCAGCAGAATCGGCGCCGTCCCGCCGGGCATCACCACGTGCACCTCTCCGGCGGCCACCCAACCGACCCGCCAGGCCGCGCACGCCACCGCGCTGGCGCTGGTGCCGGATGACGCCGTCGGCCCTTCGCCGCGCTCGAACACCCGCGCGACGATGCGTTGAAGGGCTTCGCGCATGGCCCATTGCAGGTTGACCCCGGCCGGACACGGCTGGCCGCTGCCCGTCGGCATGGCGTAGGCGATCCGGGTCAGGCCCTCGCTCAGCGCCGCTGTGCGCATTTGCTCATTGCTCGGCAGCGCGGCGACGTCACTCACCAGCGTGACGCAATGGGGATTGCCGATGCGCACGAATTGGCTGTGGCCCCAGGCCGCGTCGAGTTGCGCCAATGGCTGGACGCGGCTCACCTGGCGATTCTCCAGCGTTACCGTTGCAACGTTGTGCGCACCGACAGCCTCCGGGCCGAAACCGGGTTGGCCGAGGTCGAGCCAAAAACCCTGCACATCCGCGACCTGCGCCGGTTTGACCGAAGTCGCCACCGGCGACAGCGCGTCAGCCTTGTCGTGATGCACCTGCAACAACGCGCCCTCGTGCGGCATCAGCCCTTGCTCAAGCAGCGCCTGGGAAAAGATCGTCAGACCGTTGCCGCTGCGCTCGGCGAGCGTGCCATCGGTGTTGACGATCAGCACATCGAACGGCGGCGATGACTGAAACGGGCCGACCAGCAAACCATCGCTGCGATGGTCCTTGGCCCCCACGGGCTGCTGCCCCTCGGGCCAGTCGCAGCAGTGAGCCACGGCGGCCAGGCTCCAGGCCTGCCGCAATGCTGCACACTCGGCGGCGCTGACGGGCAAATCAATCCCTGCTTCGCGTAACACCTGCGGCGAAACCACCCCGTAGAGATTGCCCCGTGCATCGTAGAACTGCGTCATGAACCGCCCTTCCGTGAATATCGATAGCGCACCACTCTACGGCAACACACTCCAGCGTGGGAGCGGGCTTGCTCGCGAAGACGGTCGGTCGGTCGGGCCATCCGTTACACACGGTGACTGACTCAACGAGTCGGCTGTGCAAGGATGTCCGTCCGCCCCCGATGACCTGACCGCCCGATCGAACCTCGACGCGCGATCACTGTCCTTCGGGGACGCGATGTTTTTTGCCAAGGATCGATATGACCAGCCTCAACCCCCAAGACACGTTCATTCCCGGACGCCTGCAACAGATGTCCACGCGCATCGCCTTCTTCATCGCCGGGCTCGGCATCGCCGCGTGGGCGCCCTTGGTGCCGTATGCCAAGGCGCGGGCCGGGCTCGATGAAGGGATGTTGGGTCTGCTGCTGTTGTGCCTGGGTGTCGGCTCGATTCTGGCGATGCCGCTGGCGGGGATTCTCGCCACGCGCTTCGGCTGTCGGCGGGTGGCGACCGGTGGCACCTTGCTGATCTGCGCGGCGCTGCCGCTGCTGGCGACGGTGTCGTCGATCCCGGCGTTGATCGCCACGCTGTTCATGTTCGGCGCCGGGCTGGGCACGGTGGATTCGACGGTCAACCTGCAAGCGGTGATCGTCGAGCGCGCCAGCGGCAAGAACATGATGTCGGGCTTCCACGGCTTGTTCAGCCTCGGCGGGATTGTCGGCGCGGCGGGCGTCAGTGCCCTGCTCGGCCTCGGCCTGTCGCCCCTGGCGGCGATGCTGGTGGTGATCGCGCTGCTGATCGCCGCGCTGTTCAAAGCGGTGCCGCACATGTTGCCTTACGGCAGCGAAAGCTCGGGACCGGCGTTCGCGGTGCCCCACGGGATCGTCCTGTTCATCGGCGGCATGTGCTTCATCGTGTTCCTCACCGAAGGCGCGGCGCTGGACTGGAGCGCGGTGTTCCTCACCGAGGAGCGCGACATCGATACCGCATACGCCGGGCTGGGTTACGCAGCGTTTGCCCTGACCATGACCGCAGGACGTTTGATGGGTGACCGCATCGTCCGGCGTCTGGGCGCCACGCGGATCATTCTGTTTGGCGGACTGACGGCGGCAGCCGGTTTGTTCCTGGCCACCTTCGCCCCGAGCTGGCAAGCCGCGCTGTTCGGTTATGCCCTGGTCGGCGCCGGGTGTTCGAACATCGTGCCGGTGCTGTACACGGCGGTAGGCAAGCAGACGGTGATGCCGGAAAGCATCGCGGTGCCGGCGATCACGACGTTGGGTTATGCGGGAATTCTGGCAGGGCCGGCGGTGATCGGCTTTGTCGCACACGCCAGCAGCCTGAGCTTCGCCTTCGGATTGATGGCCGTGCTGCTGGTGGCGGTGGCGATTGGCGGGAAGGTATTGAAGGTTTGAGGATCGCTCCCACGCGCGGCGCGGGAACGATCCTCCAGCGTGATCAGAAACCGACGCTGGCCTGTACGAAGAACGTACGCGGCGTGCCGACGTAGATCCCCGAGTTGTTGTCGCTGGAGCGGGTGAAGTACTGCTTGTCGAAGATGTTCTTCACCCCGGCGCCGAGTTTCAGGTTCGACAGCTGCGAACCGAAGTCATAGCCGCCGCGCACGTTCCAGGTCACGTAGCCTGGAATGTCGCCGTACTGCCCGTCCGCCGTGCCTTCGGTGATGTAGTTGCCGTTGAAACTGCCGTCGGCGTTGACCCCGGTGCCTGGCGAGCGCTGCTTGGACTGGGCGAACCCGTCGATGTTGTAGGTCCAGCGGTTGATGTCGTAACGCAGGCCGACCGTCGCCACCTGACGCGAATAGAACGGCAGGTCACGGCCCTTGAAGCCCGGAATCTCGCCTTCATAGGTGGCGCGGGTGTAGGTGAAACCGGCGTTGGCGGTCAGGCCATCAAGGCGTGGGTCCAGCGCCGCCATGTCGTAATGCACCGACGCTTCGATGCCCTGGTGCTTGGTCGCGCCGAGGTTGGTCCAGCCCACATCGTTGCTGATGTATTGCAGTTCGTCATCGAAGTCGATGTAGAACAGCGTCACTTCCCCGCCCCACACGTCATCGTTGTAGCGCGTACCGATCTCGTAGGTCTTGGCCTTCTCCGGCTCCAGGCCGTTGGCGGTCTGATCACCCGAGCCGCCCTGGCCGAGCTGGAAGTATTGCAGGCTGCCGAACGAGGTTTCGTAGTTGGCGAACAGCTTCCACGCGTCCGACAAGTGATACATCACGCTCAGGGCCGGCAGCGGTTCGTTGCTCTCGATGCTGCGGTTTTTCTCCGGCACGCGCTTGCCGGCAGTGTCGAGCACGGCGCGGTCGTGCCAGTCGGTGCTGATGTGTTCGAAACGGATGCCCGGCGTGATGGTCCAGTTGCCGACATCGATCTTGTTGTCGATGTAGACCGAATTGGCCTCGGTGCCGCCGGTGCGATCCTGGAACACATGGCCGTCGGACGTCTTGGTGACCACCGGCTCGTTATTGACCAGCGCCAGACGGCTCGACTGTTCGTGCATCGCCTCTTTCAGATAGCGATAACCGACGCTGACCTCCTGGGTGGTCGGGCCGACGTCGAATACACGCGACACACGCGGCTCGATACCGAGGGTGTAGTACGAGCGCGGGAACGAGCTGAGGGTTTTCTGATCGCGGGCGGCAATGGTGCTGCCGCGAAAGCTGTCGGTGTAATAGGTCAGCACTTCAGCCTGGGTGCGTTCGTCGATCTGGCGAATCCACTTGAACGACACGTCCTTGCGACGGCCGCTGAAGTTGTCGTAGTCGCGGTCGGACTGGAACGGCTTGTCGTCGTACTGCTTCTGGGTCAGGCCGCCGGGCATGTCGGCGCTGGCGTCGTAGTAGTGGAAATTGAGGCTGAAATCGTCCTGGTCGGTCGGTGCCCAGTGGGTCTTGAGCAACACGTCGTCGATGTCGTTGCCGTTGTTTCGCTCGCGGTAACCGTTGCCGTTGACGCCGGAGTACAACAGCGCCATGCCGATGCCGTTGTCGGCGGTGCCGCCGAGGAACGCGGTGTCGATGTGCTTCCAGCCACCGTGCTGGGAGGTTTCCAGGGTGGTGCCGATTTCACCGGTGGCTTTTTCCGGGATCGCGCGGGTGACGAAGTTGATCACCCCGCCGACGTTCTGTGGCCCGTACCGCACGGAACCGGCGCCACGTACCACGTCGATGCTGTCGAGGTTGCCGGACGAAATCGGCGCCATCGACAGTTGCGGCTGGCCGTATGGCGCAAACGCGGCCGGCACGCCGTCGATCAGCACGGTGGAGCGTGGTGACAGGCGCGACGTCAGGCCGCGCACGCCGACGTTCAGCGAAATGTCGCTGCCGCCGGTGCCGTTGGCTTCCTGCACCTGCACGCCCGGCACGCGACGCAGCACGTCACCGACGTTCATCGCGCCCTGCTCGACCATCGCTTCGCGGCGGATCACGGTACGGGCGCCCGGATGGTTCTGCACCACGGCGGCGTCGGCGTCACCGAGCCAGTCGCCGACCACCTTGATGTCGGTCACGCCCAGCTCCAGAGGCCCATTGGCGGCGGAAGTCGCGGCGGGCGACAGGGTCACCGAACCTTCGTTGATCTGGTAATCCAGACCGCTGCCTTGCAGCAACTCGCGCAGGGCCTGCTCCGCAGAGAGATTGCCGTCCACCGCCGGCGCCTGTTTGCCGGCGACCAGGTCCGGGCTGAAAAACACCTGCAACGAGGTTTGCTGACCCAGCTCGCTCAGGGCCTGACCCAGCGGCTGCGCGCGGATATGGATGGCGTCGGCAGCGAATGCCAGCGGCACGGCAGCGTTGACCGCCAGCGCGAGCGCCAGCGGCAACCAAGGGGATTTTTTGTTTTTGGCGGTGGAGTTTTTCACGTCGAACGTAGTCCTGTGGATCGCAAGAGTGTGCGGCTGTTAATGCAAACCAGTTGCAGTTGAACAGGAAGACGACGAACTCGAAAAAAACCTGAATTTTATTTTGAAATTATTTCCTGACTGCCGTCGGCGAGGGTGCGCACGGCCACCGGCAGGATGCTCGGCAAGGCTTTGAGCAAGGCATCGGTGTTGTCGGATTTGAACACGCTGGTCAGGCGCAGACTGGCCACGGTCGGGTTGGCGACCTTCAACGGCTTTTCGCGATAACGGGAAACTTCCGCCGCGACTTCGCTGAGGCTGGCGTTGTTGAACACCAGTTTGCCGCTGCGCCAGGCGGTCAGTTCCGCCGGGTTGACCGCGTAGGCCGACGCCACCACACCATTGGCGTCGATATGCGTGCCCAGGCCAGCGGTCAGGCTGATGAACTGGCTGTCGGGCGCATTGCGCCCCTGCACCTTGACCGTGCCCTGTTCCACCGCGACCCGGGTTTGCGTGACGTCGCGACGCACATCGAAACGCGTACCGGTGACCGTAACCTTGCCATTACCGGCCTCGACCACGAACGGCCGCGAGGTGTCGTGCTCGACGCTGAACATGGCTTCGCCTTCAGCCAGTTCGATGAGCCGGCGATCCTTCTCGAAACGCACCTGCAAACGGCTGCGGCTGTTGAGATCGATCACCGAACCGTCCGGCAGCGCTACGTGCCTGCGCTCACCCAGGGCCGTGGCGAATTCGGCGCTGTAGCCCTGCGGGTGGTTCAGACCGCTGAACAACCCCAGTCCGAGCGCCACCGCCAGCACGCTGGCGGCCACCGCGTAACGCAGCAGCGGACGACGCTCGCGACGACCGGGCGGGGTGTCGACAAGGGCTTGCAGGCGTGGCGCCGGCAGCAGGTCAGCAGCGCTCCACAGGCCTTGCAGCAACTGGAACTCGTCGCGGTGCTGCGGGTGTTCGTTCAGCCAGACGTCGAAACGCTGCTGCTCGTCGGTACTGACGGCCGGCTCCTGCAAACGCACAAACCAGCGAGCCGCGTCATCGCGCACCGTTGTTTGCCCGCACGCACAATCACGAGTATCCATCATGGAATGTCCTGTTTGGCTGGGGATGAAAAGGCGCGGCCGCTCATGATTGCAATCCGTCCAGACGATCGCGCAAATGCCGCAGGGTGCGGATCATATACTTTTCGACCATGTTCTTGGACAGTCCCAGGCGTTCGGCGATTTCCGCCTGGGTCAGGCCTTCGATCTTCTGCCAGACGAAAATCCGCCGGCAGTTGACCGGAAGCTCGGTGAGCGCCCGTTCGATGGAGTCGGCCAACTGGATCGCATGCATGTAATGCTCCGGGTCACCGGTTGGCGACTCACTGAGATCGATCGCCTCCGACTCCATGGCGCCTCGCCGATCCTCACGCCGATAACCATCCACCGCGATATTGCGCGCGGTCTGGTGCAGATACGCCCGTGGCTGCTGCACCGCCGAAGCATCCGACTCGAGCACCCGCACAAAGGTGTCGTGCGCCAGATCCTCGGCCTGCTGACGATTGCGCAGGCGTCGGGTCCAGGTGCCGATCAACTCTTCGTAATGCTCGAGAAAGCCGGGTCTGCGAGGCAGCATGGGGATCATTGCGGCGTGCTGTGGAAAGGGGCGTGAATAGTAATGCTTCCTATTAAGCCGAAGCAATGCATTCCTCGGAGAGGCCGACGAAGCTCTTGATCTATGGTTTGCGCGTGCAGAACCAGCCATGCATCAAACCAGCCTGGAAAAACTGCACCGGCGCCGTAAACCCCGCCGCCTCTATCAGCCCGGCAACCTGCGCTGACGGAACAATCGCCACATCCTTGGCATAGGCGGCACGCGCGCGTTCCAGCATTGCCGGCGGCACCTGGGCCGATGACATCAGCGTCATCCAGTTGCGCAGCAGCGCTTCATAGGCGGGTGATTCGGTGTCAGAGGCGAGGTCGGCGTTCGCCAGGATCGCACCGGGGACGAGCCGATCGGCAATCTCCCGGAAGAATGCGGTGCGCGCCTGCGGTTCGAGCAAAAACTGCGACACCAGAAAACAGGTCGCACCGTCATGGCCGGGGCCGGTTGGCAGCGTATCAAGATAGCCCTCATGAAAATCGCAACGGGAAAGGAAGCCGCCCTGCGCCGCTCGCTCGCGGCAGACATCGAGCATCGCGCCCGAGGGATCGACGGCGGTGAATCGCCAGCCGGGGAACTGCCCGGCCAGATGGGCCAGCTCGACACCGGTGCCCACGCCGACACAGAGGATCCGCGCGTTTTCCGGCAGACCGGCGAATACCGAATCCAGCAACATGTACAGCGCATCGCGGATCGGGGCCATGCCAGCCCATTGCTTGTCGTAGACGGCGGATTGCTGGTCGAACAAGGCCTTGAGTTCGTCATTGCGCATGGAGCACTTTCCTTGCGTGGTGATGGGATCGCTTCCAGTATCGCAGAGCTGTCAAGCTCCCCGCCGCACATCACCTCCATTGGATCGGTGTCAACCGCTCCCCAGCCCTCTCCCGAGGGAGAGGGCGCCGACCGGGGTGTCTGGCGTTACACGTCGACCTGAACGCCTGCGCCAATTATGGATTCAGCCATGCACTTCAAGGCTGGCGATCTTCCCGAACATTCCCCGATCGGTCCCCTCTCCCCCGGGAGAGGGCTAGGGTGAGGGGCTGCGATCTGGAGCGAGATACCTGTGTGGGCTTGCTCGCGAAAGCGGTGGTTCAGGCACCTTTGCAGTGACTGATCCGACACCTTCGCGGGCAAGCCCGGTTCCCACATTGGAGTTGGGGTGGATGTTGATTGGGGCACATCCACCGTTAGGTTTTCAGCCTCTTTCGTCGATGCCGGCCTGGAGCGTCTGGCTGTCGAAATGACCGCTGACGGTGACCGGGCCGACTTTCAGGTTGCCGTTTTCGAAGGACACCTTGGGGGCGTTTTCTTCGGTTTTCTGTGGCAGGTCCAGCCCGGCCTTGAACCCGGTATCGCGGTTGCTCAAGTCGGTAGTGCTGACGCTGGAGTCGCCAAGATCAACCTGCCCCGCCGTCGACGAAACCCGCGCCCCCACCAGCCGCGTGGCGCCGTCGACCGTGAGGTTCACACCCTGACTGCCGCTGATGCCCGAGGCCTGCCCCACGCTGTCCTTGCGGGTGTATTCGCCCTGGGCCTTGAGGGTCGGCTTGTAATCGGTGCCGGCGAGTTGCCCCTTGTCGTCCGCCGGCTTTTTCTTGCCGGTGATGCCCAGGTCCACGTCGACTTTGGCTTCGGTTTTCGAGTCCTGGCGGCTTTCCACCGTCAGATCACCGGCCACCTGACCGGTGACGGCTTTGCCGTCGATTCGCGCCCCGGCCAGTTGCGCATCGCCGGCGCTGTTGAGCGCCACGCTGTCAGCCTTGATCTGGCTGTTCTGCTGCGTGGTGGCTTGCAGATAGTCCACGCCAACCTTGGCCCCGGCATTGAAGCCGTGATCGCTGCTCGGTTTTTCGTCTTCAGCGGTCGGTGTGCTGCTGCTCAGATTGCCGCCGGCATTCAGGGCGACGTTCCAGTTGTTGCGACTTTCCGTGGACTGCGCCGACTCCATCACAAGGCCGCCCTTCTGCGCATCGACACTCACCTTCGGCCCGCTGACCTGAGTGCCTTGCAGATGAACCGAATCACCACTCAGCGCTATCCCGCTCTGGCTGTTCAACTGTCCGCCGGTCAGGGTCTGGGTGTTTTCGTCGACCCGACCGATGTTGAAACTGGCGTTCAGATTGCCGCCCTTGTCGAGGCTCTTCTCGCTGCTGGACTTGCTGCCGCCGGCCTTCAGACCGCCGCCCAGATTGCTGCCGGTGGCGACATGGCTGTCGGTCGCCGCTTGCAGATCGAGCTTGCCGCCGGCCTGCACATCGATGGCGCCAGCGCTGTCGACTTTCGTGCCCTGCTGAACCTGATTGCCGCCGCTGCTCAGTTGCACCGGGCCGTTGGCGGAAATGCTCGCGACCTGCGCCTGGCTGTCTTCAGTCCGCTTGCCGGTGTGGTCGAGCTGGAACCCGGCGCCGAGATCGACGTTGGTGCCGTCAGTGCCGGGCAAGGTGCCGACCGTCAGCGAGCCATCGCCGCGCAGGCTGGAGCTGTCGCTGGTCTGGCGGTCATTGGCCTGATTCAGCGCCAGATCGCCGCCGGTCTTGATGCTCACGCCGCCCTGCCCACCGTCGAAACGGCTGCCTTCGAACTGCGCGTCGCCGCCAACCTTGATGCTCACCCCCTGGCTACCGGCATAACTACCGACCACCGCCGTGCTCTCGTCCTTGCGGGTCTGGCTGCTGCCGCCCGCGCCACTGCCGGCGATGTTCAGGTCTTCACCGGTCTTGGTGTAGACCCGCACGTCGACCTTGGCGTCCACCGATTTATCACGGCTGCTGTGGGTGTTGCTCGCGGCGTCGGCGACCAGTTTGTCCGCGCCGATATTCACCTGGCCGGCGCTGGCGTTGTACCGGGTGCCTTGATCGTGCAAGGTTCCGGCGACATTCACATCCACGCTGCCGCCATCGAAACGGCTGACCACCGCGTTGCTGGCCTGCTCTGTCTTGCCGCTGCCGGCGTGACCGATCGCCACGTCGACACCCAGGTTCGGCTGGCCCAGTTTGCCCAGCGCATCCTTGTCCGGCAGCTTGCCGTCGAGTACTTCTTTGACCACGCCAGCCACCGGCCGGGCGATGTCCTTGTACTCGGCGTTGACGCCAATGTCCGCCGACCAGTTGCTGCTGTCGTGGGTGCTGCTTTCGGTGTTGCTGGCCGCGCGGTTGTCCACTTCATTGGCGGCGACGTGCAGACCGCTGTCGGCCTTGAGTTGCGCGCCTTCGGTGGTGAGTTTGTCGGCATTGATGGTCAGGTCGCCGCTGCTTTGCACGCCGGTGATCTGCGCATTGGTTTTGCTGGAGGTGTCTTTCGAAGTGACATGAGCGAAATCGACGCCGACGCCAGCCCGGTCGAGACCGCCGCTGACATACAAACCGCCGCCAGTGCTGCGCTGTTCGTCAGACGTCTGGTGGCTGTCCTGCTCGGCCAGCAACGCAACATTCTTGCCGCCGAGGGTGGTGTCGCCAGCAGTGGACTTCACCTCGCCGCCCTTGATCGTCAGATCGCCACCGGCCTGCACCTGCACGCTGCCGCCGCTGAGGCTGGAGCCTTGGTGAGTGACGTCATTGGCGGTAACCGTCTGCTTTTTGTCTTCGTAGTGCACACCCGCGCGGTACTGCTCGGCGGTGTTCTCTTCGGCGTAGAGATCAAAACCACGGGACTCGCTGGTGGTGCTGCTGTCATGGGTGTTGCGGGTGGAATGCACGTTCACATCCCCCGCCGCCTCCGCCGTCAGCGAACCACCGGCCTTGACCGTGGAACCTGCCACTTCGATGTCCCTGGCGCTCTTGAGCTTGAGATTGCTGTCGGAGGCCAGTTCGCTGCGCACAGTGGTGCTGTCCTGGGTGTTCTGCCGTGATTCGTCCTTGGCGACACCGAAGAACTTGCTGTCCTTGTCGTGCTGATTGCTGTGCGAGGTGTCCTGCACGCCATCAATCACCAGCGAGCCATTGTCGCTGATCACGCTGGCGTCCCTGGCACCGCGTACCTGACTGCCGCTGATGCGTACGTCGTCAGCCTTGACCAGCAGTTTACCGGCGGCGTTGATCTTGCTGCCGGTGTGCTGGGTCTGGCCCTTGTCGGCGTCGCCGGTCTTGCCGAAGAAACCACCGCCCACCAGATCGCCGGAATAGCGGTTGTCGCTGCTGCGGTTGGTGCGGGTGGCGGTGGTGATTTCCACCTGTTTGCCAGCCAGATTCAGGTCACCGGCGCTGCTCAGCTCGGCGCCTTCAGCGCGCAACAGCGCGGCGGTCTGCAGGGCGATGTTGCCGCCCTTCAACTGGCTGGTGACGCTGCGCTGCTCTTCGCTGCTGTTGTTCCAGTTGGCTTTCCAGAGGTGCTTGCGGTGGTCGCCCTTGTCGGTTTTGGTGTGGGTTTCGGTGGCAGCGGTCAGACGCAGATCGCCGCCACTTTGCACGCTCAGCTTGTTCGCCGCCTCCACCTTGGCGGCTTGCAGTTCGGTGTCCTTGCCGGACGACAACTGCGCATCGCGGCTGGCGACGATCTGGCTGCCATGCTGGCGGGAGTCGCTGTCGGTCTCGACGCGATCATAGGTTTCCCAGGTGATGCCTATCGTGCTGTTACTCCAGTTCTCGCGCTGTTCCTGGAGCTTGCGGCTTTCGACGGTGGTCAGGGTCAGGTTGCGTTTGGCGTCGACCGTGACGTCGCGACCGCTAACATCGGCAGCGGCGAGCGTCAGATCCTTGCCGCTGTGCAGGCCGACGTCACCGTGACTACTGCGGATCCCCGCGCGGGTCACGTCGAGGCTGTCGGGCACAGCCTTACCACTGACACTCAGGTCGCCGGCCGAACGAATCTGCACCCCGTCGTGCCCCGCCACTTGCACCGCGCCGACTTTCACGCCCGCGCCTTCAGCGGTGCTGACGATGTTGATGCGTCCGGCCTGCATCGCACCGAACAGGCTGGCGTCGATCCGTTGATCGGCGGTGTGGCACGCCGGGTCCACGGTTTTGACCTGACCGCTAGGGTAATCCACCTGGTTGCGGCCGACGGTGAGGTTCAGTTGATCCCGTGCCGCGAGGCTGCCCTGGCTGTCGATGCGCGGCGCGATCAGGTTGATCGAGCCTTCGCGGTTGGTCAGCCCGCCGCCCTGAATCTGCAGCTGGCCGCTGGCATCACGGGTGTTCAGGCCTTGCAGTTTGCCGTCGTTCAACTCGGGACGGCCGACCACCAGATTGGCATTCGGCGTGTTGATGAAACTGCCGCCGTTGACCGAGATGCCGTTCGGGTTGGCGAGCACGTAATCGGCGGCGCGACCGAAGATTTCCTGGGCGCCGTTGATGGCCGAGGGGTTGCGGCTGATCACTTCGTTGAGGATCACGCTCGCGGCCTGGCCCTGCAGTTGCGGGTTGGCCGCCAGTTGTCCGGCCAGTTGCGATTGCCCGGCCTGCAAGGCGTTGTTCAACACCAGGCCCTGACGGTCGACGTTGTAGTCGAGGAACTGGTTGTGCGACAGCCCGGCGCCGTTCGGCGCGACGATGTTGACGATCGGCACGCCGCCCTGGGTCTGCAATTGTGCCGTGCCGCCAGGCCCCGGTGCGACGACGACACCGCCGGCCAGCGCCGCTGGAATGGCGGCGATGAACAGGCTGCTGATCGCCCAGCGCAGTTTGCCCCGAGGGGAAAGATGAAACGCAAAGGTGTTCACTGACATAAGTCACTCTCCATGTAAGTACGGCGTCACGCTGCGCGTTGGGATGAAGGCCGGGGCTGTCGCGCTCAGATCCGCCGGCTGGTGGGTTGCCTTTGTATTCATATCTGCAGGCCGATCCGCATCAGCCAGGCCTCGGGCTCGTGGTGCAGGCCGCTGGGGGTGTTGAGGCTGCGTTGGTAATCGACGTCCACTTGCAGGTTCTGCCAGGCCAGGTTGAGTCCGACGCTGGCACCGCTCAGGCGCTTGCCCTCGGTGCCGTGATCGGCCTTGATCCAGCCGTGGTCGAGGCCCAGCCGTGGCGTGACCTGTACCGGCCATTCGCGGTGCAACGGCAGACGCAAAGTGTTGCGCCAGATCGCGCCGCTGGCGCCGGACAGACTACTGACCCGGTAACCGCGCACGGCGGAATCGTCGGTGCCGAGCAGTTGTTCGATGGCCGGCAACGGGTCGGGGCTGTATTGCAGGTTGAGCTGGCTCTGCCATTGCCAGGCCTGGGTGCCGAACTGGCCGTTGCGCCATTGGCTGAGGCCGGCGCGGTACTTGCGAAACTGTGCCTTGGGCAAGTTGCTGACCTGGCGCTGGCCGTCGTCATCGGCACCCAGCCAGCGCAGGCCCTGGGCGTAGTTGACGTCGAGGTTCCATACCGCGCGGTCGAGCCAGAACAGGTTGAGTCCGGCTTCGGCCACGGTCAGGGTCGGGCTCTGGATGCCGAGCCGGACATTCTCCAGATAGCTGTCGACATCCTTGTGCGCCAGTTGCAGGTTGGCGCTGAGCTGATGGCTCTGGTCGCGCCACAACACGCGGTCGGCGCGCAGGCTCAGTTGATCGGTGAGGCCGGTGCTGTACAGCGTGGTGCTGGGCAGCTTGAACGGCGCGCGGTATTCGGCGTGGCTGGCAAACGTGCTGAACGTCCAGTAACCGTAGGGAATGGCGTAGTAGAGGCTGGCGTTGCGACTGTAGCGATCACCCTGATTGAGGGTGTCGCTGGCGCTGAGACTCAACAAATCGTTGAGTTCCAGTGGGCTGTCGAGGGTCAGGCTCAAGGTGTCGCGGTCGCGCCCGGTGCTGGCGCTGCCGAGGTTGTCGGCGCCCAGGCCCAACGCCCAGCGTGACTGCCCGGATGTCCGCGAGCGCAGAATGATTCTTGAAGCGCCGGGCTGGCTGCCGGGTGCGATGTCGGCCGTGAGATCGAGGGAGCGCAGACGGTTCAACTGGTCCAGGCCCTGCTCCAGGTCGCGCAGGTTCAACGGCTGGCCGAGCATGCCCGGAAACGCTCCGCCGAGGGATACCGGCAGGCTCTGGTCGGCCAACTCGATCGACTCGATGTAGCCCTCGTCGACCACGATGTCCAGCGACTGCCCCGCCGCCGGCGCACTGCTCAGGTATGGGCGACTGGCGATGTAGCCCTTTTCCACATACATCGCCGTGATCGTGGCCAGCAGATGATTGATCTGGCCGACACCCATGCACGGCGCCAGCAACAGCTTGATGCGGACGTTGAGTTTGTCACTATTGATCAGCGTCACACCGCCGATGCGCGTCCCGCTCAGGGGCCAGCAGCGTTCATCCGGAATGACATGGGCGGGAATCGCCGGTGTGGCGGGCGTGGGGCCGAATGCGCCGCGCTCCAGTTGCCGGCGACGCTGTTCCATTTGCAGTTGTTGCAGATCCCGTTGCTGCTGTTGCTGCTGACGCAGCACTTCCTGGCCTGGGGATGCAGGTTCGGCCGCGTGAAGAGGCCATTGCAGTGCACTCAACACAAACGCCGAAAACAACCGGCAGGACATGGAAGGACGACGTAAAACAGCGTGAAACGAATAGAGCACGCGGAATCCTTGCTATCAACAGACGAAATACAACTCCATCACTGTCAGTGATAGTCAGAGTGCTTCGTGCAAATTGCAAGGTTCTTTAAACAGCCATTACATTTATTAAACAAATGCCGTTTTTGCTCGAATCGCCAGTCGTTGTGCCAGCGATTTGCAGGTCATCAGGGTTTCCCCGAGGGCTTTTGCGGCAGGCGTGAAGGTCAATTTCGCCCCTGTCAGCCAGGGACAAACCAGGGTCTGCGGCGCCGTGGCCCTGCCCCATCAATCCCCATAATTGATCGGTGTCCGGGTCAGGGGCTTGCAAATCGCCATGCCGAGTACCAGAGAAACCCCGAGCCTCGGCAACACAAATGCAACATTTTCCTACACCCATCGTGTCCCTGTGGATCAACCACAGGGACTGGGACGGCCTGTCAGGCCTGCGGGGTTTTGCGGAAGCCCACCGCCAGACGGTTCCAGCTGTTGATGGTGCTGATCGCCACGGTCAGGTCGACCATTTCCTTGGGCGAGAACTGGGCGGCGACGGTTTCGTAGTCTTCATCCGGCGCGTGGGTCAGGCTCAGTTGGGTCAGCGATTCGGTCCACAGCAACGCGGCGCGCTCACGGTCGCTGAAGAACGGCGCTTCACGCCAGGCCGTCACGGCGAACAGGCGACGCGGCGTCTCGCCACCCTTGATGGCGTCAGCGGTGTGCATGTCGATGCAGAAGGCGCAGCCGTTGATCTGCGAAGCACGCAGCTTGACCAGTTCGATCAGGGTCTTTTCCAGCGGCAGCTTCGAAACGGCGCCTTCCAGGGCCATCATCGCCTTCAGGGCATCAGGGGAAGCGGTGTAGAAATCGACACGAGGTTTCATGGTGACTCTCCGGCAGGGGATGTGAAGTGAATGTGTGGCTACGTTAGTCCCGCAGTCCGGTCAGGCAAATAGCCAATCTCCCGGAAGACGAGGAGTCCACTCGATCACTGCCGGCGCATGAGGCGATGACCGCCTGTCATCCGGACGGCACCCCGGGTTCTCGCGTCAGACCAATATCAGGTACATACCCTTTTGCGGAGACACACCATGATCACGCGCAAACTCACTGCCTTATTGCTGGCCGGCCTGTTGGCCAGCGCATCCGCGGCCAGTTTCGCCGCCAATGACGGCGCCGATGCCACAGGCACAAAATCCGGCGCCACCAGCGGCTCGACAATGCCTCCCGACAACACCCCCGGCTCCCCTTCCGGCGGCAACAGCTCCGACGGCCCAGGCTCGGGCACCGGCACCAATGGCGGCGCCAGCGGTTCGGGTTCGGGAGCGGGTGGTGGCACCGGCGCGGCCGGTGGCGGCACGGGCGGCGCCGGCGGGGGGACGGGTGGCTGAACGAACAAGAGCAGGCCGTGGTGAGTACCCGGCCTGCGGCTGCCTGAAATCCCCTTGGCGGGAATGCTGTGGAGGCTATTTGTGGGACAGCTCAGCGATCCGAACGCAGCAACTCGCCGATACCGCCATCCAGCGTCACCACCGCCGCCCGGTTGCGGCCGGCATTTTTCGCCTGATACAGCGCCGCATCGGCTCGCTGGATAAACAGTTCCGGGCTGTCGTTGCCGGCCGGGATAAACGCGTAGCAGCCCAGGCTCACCGTCAGATAACCCGTGGGTGAGCCGCTGTGGGTGATGTGCTTGTCCATTACGCTGCGACGGATCTGCCCGGCAATCGCCAGGGCGCCGTTGATGTCGGTGTCCGGCAGCAGCACAGCAAATTCCTCGCCACCATAGCGCACCGCCAGATCGGATTTGCGCTGGCAGCAGCTTTTCAACACCTGGGCAACCTGGGTCAGGCAGTGATCGCCGGCCACGTGCCCGTAGGCATCGTTGTAGCGTTTGAAGAAATCGATATCGAGCATGATCAGGCTCACCGGGCTCGACTGCCGGGCGCCACGGGCGAATTCGATTTCCAGGGAGCGCTCGAACAAGCGCCGGTTGGCCAGCCCGGTCAGGCTGTCGTGGGTGGCGATCAGCTCCAACGAGTGCTGGGCCTTGCGCAGGTTCTTCTCGATCCGCTCACCATCGCGCACCTGATGAATGAACACCCAGCCGAACAGCCCGACCCCGAGAATCACCAGGGCAACGATGACGCTGGACTGGAACGCCCTCGCCTGCCAGCCCTCGAGAATGGTCTCGCGGGACGTCGACGCGGAAACCACCAACGGGTAACTGCCCAATTGCCGATACCCGTACAGACGCGGCACGCCATCGACCACCGATTCGATCATCGCAGTGCCGGCCGAGGCGTTGGGCAGCAGCTTGCGGTAGATATCGCCCTGCGCCAGGGACGTGCCGATCAGCCCCTCGTCGAACGGCCGACGCGCCAGCAAGGTGCCGTCGGTCAAGCCGAGGAACATGGTGCCGTTGTCGTCGAGGCTGAAGCTTTTGAAGAACCGGTCGAAGTACGACATCTTGATCCCGGCCAGCAGCACGCCCTGAAAGTTGCCGGCATGGTCGTTGACGCGTTTCGAGATCGGGATGATCCACTCGCCGTTTTCACGGCTGCGGATCGCTGGGCCGATGTGCGCCACCGACGACACATTCTGCTGATGGAACTTGAAATATTCGCGATCGGCCACGCCATTGCCCCGTGGCAGATTGGGGAATGAGGTGATGACCCACTGGCCTTCCCGGTCGAACAGGAACAACCCGTGCAATTGCTCCAGTTGCTGCACGCGCCGCGCCAGGGTTTTCTGCAACCGCGGTTTCTGCGCCGCGCCGTAGCCGTCGTCCTCAATCCAGTCGACCAGGCTGGTCAGCACCAGGTCGGCGGCGAGAAACGTGTCTTCGGCCTGCTGCGCCATCGCCCGCGTCAGGTTGGCCGAGGACGTTTGCGCAACCGCCAGATCCTGCTGTCGCGACTGTTCCAGTTGCAGATACAGCAAACCGAACAGGCACAGACACACGGCAACGATGAACAGCGCCGCCGCTTTGCGCAGCGGCAAGCGTTTGAGCGCGCCGGGGGCCTGATGAGGATCGTGGGTGGGGAATGGCAAAAGTGTGTCCTGGGCAGGTACGACAGGGGCAAAAGCCCGAAACCCTTGGGTTTTGTGAGCGTAGCCCACGCAATTGTGCGGGGCAACCAAGTGCTACCGACACAACCCCGATCCCATGGATATCGGCGCGCCGGGCAATTGGATGACCGTCGCGCCGATTTATTTTTGCCTGGCTGTTTTCCCCCGTCTCAACCCTGCGCCGACAAGCGCCGCATCGCACTGCGCAGATGAACCCGCGCACTCTCTGGATCGCCCTCGCGCATCTGCTCATAGGCCCGCTGTGCAATCGCCGCAGGCACCGGTTTCAACTCTCGCTGCGTGGCCATCGCCAGCAGTTGCACCTGCGCGGCGCGCTCCAGGTAATACAGATCGTCCCAGGCTTCGGCGATGGTCGGCGCCGCGATGATCACGCCGTGGTTCTTCAAAAACAGAATATCGGCATCGCCCAGCACGCTGGCGATGCGGTCGCCCTCGCTGTCGTCCAGCGCCAGACCGTTGTAGTGTTCGTCGACCGCCGTGCGACCGTAGAACTTCAGCGCCGTCTGCCCCAGCCACAACAGCGGCGGCCCTTGCAGCAGGCACAGCGCCGTGGCGTGCGGCATGTGGGTGTGGAACGCGACCCGTACCCGTGGCTGCTGTTTATGCAGGCGCGCATGAATGTAGAACGCGGTGGCTTCGGGCTGGCCGTCACCGTCCAGCACATTGCCGTGAAAGTCACAGACCAGCAGGTTCTGCGCCGTGACTTCGGCAAACGCATACCCGTAGGGATTGACCAGAAACAGGTCGTCACGCCCCGGCAACATCGCCGAAAAATGGTTGCAGATGCCCTCCTCCAGGCCATGCAGCGCCGCCAGTTGAAAGCATGCCGCCAGTTCGTGGCGGGCGGTGATGATCGCTTCGCTGTCCAGATCCAGCGAGGTCGAGCGCACGGGCCGGGCGTTGCCGGTCAAGGTATGAGCCATGGGAAATCTCCGTGGTTACCAGCCGAGGGACTCGAACAACACCGGCACCTGATCCAGGGTGTTGAGGATCGCGTCGGGGCGATAGTCCGGCAGCAATTGGCGACCGGTGCCACGGTCAATCCACACGCAACGGAACCGCATATCCCGCGCGGCGGTGTGATCGAGCATCGGGCTGGCGCAGATATGCACCACCTGATCGCGGCTGACGTCCAGTTGCTCATGAGCGTAGTCGAACAGTCGCGGTGCCGGCTTGTAAGCCCCGGCCTGCTGCGCGGTGATCACTCGGTCGATGTGCCCGCCAAGCTGGGCGATGTTGCCGGCGATGATGTCGTCATCGGTGTTGGAGACGATGCACAGCTTGAACCCCATGGCTTTCAATCGAGCCAGAGTCTCGACCACTTCGGCAAACGGTGTCATGCGCGGAATCGCAGCAGCCAGCCGCTGGCTGTCTTCGGGCAGGCTCGGCAATCCCAGTTCCTGCAAGGCGAGTTGCAGGCCGAGGGTGCTCAACTCGCGAAATGAGCGGTGCGGCGGCGTTTGTTCGAGGCGATGTTCGTGACGATCGTAGACCTCGATCAGGCGCCCGGCTTCGATCCGGTGTTCGCCCTTCTCGCTGAGGATCTGGCCGGCCACCGCTTGCAGACCTTCGTCCCACTGAATCAGCGTGCCGTAGCAGTCGAAGGTCAACCATTGCGGGCGCGGGGTGTTTACCAATGTCATGGAAGCATTCCTCTGGGGTGAGGACTTCAGCTTATGAGCGACCGGTGATAGTGTGAAATTAAATAAATAGCCACATGTCAGTTGTTATTCAAATATCGAGGCCGCCGTCATGCTGGATCTGGAACTGCTGAAAACTTTTGTCTGCGTGGTCGACGAAGGCAGCTTCACCCGCGCCGCCGACCGCGTGCATCGCACCCAGTCCACCGTCAGCCAACAGGTGCGCAAACTCGAAGAGCTGGTCGGCCATGCCCTGCTGCTGCGCGATCGCACCGGACTCAATGTCAGCGTCACCGAGCACGGCGAATTGCTGATCCATTACGCCCGGCGCCTGCTGGCCTTGTCCGCCGAGGCCAGCGAAGCGCTGTCCAGCGAACTCGATCTGGAAATCCTGCGCATCGGCATGCCGGAAGACTTCGACGCCCGGCGCATGGCGCTGATCCTCGCCGGTTTCACCCGCAGCCATCCACAGGCACGCCTGGAAACCCTCAGCGGCATGAGCCTCGACCTGCGCCAGCGACTGGCTCGCGGCGAAATCGACATCGCCCTGATCAAACGCGAGCCTGACAGCGGCCCGGCCTGGGCGACATGGCCAGAGCGTCTGGTGTGGGTCAAGGGCGCGGATTTCGACGCATCCACCGGCGTGCTGCCACTGGCGCTGTTCCCTCAGGGCTGCCTCTACCGGCAACGGGCGATTCGCCTGCTCGACGTCGCACAACGTCCGTGGCGCGTGGCCTTCGGCAGCCACAGTCTGACCGGGATCCAGGCGGCCGTGGCCTCGGGTCTCGGGGTTTCGGTACTGCCGGCGTCGGCGGTGTTGCCCGAACATCGGGTGTGTACGGATCTGCCGGAACTGGCGCCCACTGAACTGGCGCTGGTCAGCCGTGAAGGGATGCTGAGCGGGTTGCAGCGCGGGTTGGTGGAGTTTTTGCGCGGGGAATTGGGGGTGGATGCCGGGGGATTTGCTTGAGGCCAAACCAAAACGGGCACCCGACACGGTGCCCGTTTCTTTACCTTGGCTCGATTCCTGACCGTTTCAACGCGACGGCGGAACCCGGATATCTCCGGCCCGGCACTGGGTCTTCACACCCTTGCCGCACGCGCCGAATTGCAGATCCTTGCCCATGCACACCCGCACTTCCGAGAGCTCCGGGCCGTTGCAGATCACGGCGATACCGTCTGACGGGATGCCCGGATTGTTCTTGCGGAACAGGTCGGCAATTTCCTGCGCCTCGAAGTAATACGACGTACTGAACGGTTGCAGTTCCTCGGGGATTTTCACGGCGGCGACAGCCTTGTCCGCCTCATCCAGATAACCCATGGCGCCGAGGCCGCTGCAAGTGCCGTGCTTGGACCATTCGTGGTTGAGCAGTTTCTGTGTCGGAAACAGCGTCAGGCCCTTGCTGGTTTCGGCGGCCGTCAGGTTGGTCAACGGCGGGCAGGATTCCGGCCAGCCACCCTTGGCGTATTGCGGCCACAGGCCATGCAGGACAAAGCCATAACCCTTGCCGGAGCATTGCGCATCGTCCTTGTGGGTCAGACAGAAGGTCGGCGACCAGGAAAGGGTCAGCAGGTAATAGTCGAACACCCCCGCCACCGATTCCGCCTGCGCCTTGTTGGCGTGCGACTGACGCGCCGAACTCAGGCCGATGCTGCCGGCCGTCAGCGCAATCAGCGCGACAATTGTAAAAAGCTTTTTCATGTTCCCGCTCCTTGGGACGCCTGCGTCCATGGTTTCCGTGATCTGACCGCGAGGGTCAGGGGCTTGATTGAGTCATGCGCGTGTTGCAAGCGCATGACGCAGGGCAAAACCTGCATTACTTTGAAAGGACTACGATGATGTTGACCTCACCACAGGGAACCGAAATGAGTAAAGCAGACGAACTCGCCGCGAAACTCAAACAGACCCGGCACACCCACGCGGATGAAATCAGCCGCGCCGCACTGGAAATCGATTGCTGGCCGGCCGTGGTCTACGACTTGTACCACCGTATCGAGGGCTGGCTGCAACCGGTCACCGAGGTCGGGTTGAAGATAAGGCGCAATCCTACGCATGTTTGCGAAAGTTCGCCGGATGGTGAAACCCACGACTACGCCATCGACCAGTTGCTGATTGAAGCCAACCATCACAGCCTGACGCTCGATCCCATTGCGCGCTTCACCGAGGACGGCGCCGGGCGTGTGCAGATTCTTCTGCCGGGCAAGGAAACCTCGCTGCTGCGCACCGTCGACGAACATGGCGAAAGCCACTGGTGGTTGCAGACGATCGAAACCGGGCAGCAACTGGATGCTATTGCACTGACGGAAAACAACCTGCTGCTGGTCGTCCAGGAAGGACTCGGGCTGTAGGACGCCTGACCGCCACGATGCCAGGCAATGCGCCGGGCGGGGTCGCCCGCGCATTGCCTGAACCTGTCATAACTGTAATCCGCACCTCAGCCAACTGAAAGCTGCCGGTCGCTAGCCTCCCCCGTCATGTGACACACCAGACGGCTCGGGAGGACTCAGCGCGCATGCATTCCAACACTTCAAGACGCACCTTCGTCAAAGGCCTGGCCGCCGGCGGTCTGCTCGGCGGCCTCGGCCTGTGGCACACGCCGGTCTGGGCGTTGAACCGTCCGGGCCAGGTGAACGAGTTGAACGGCACGCAGTTCGAGCTGTTCATCGGCGAAACAGCGGTCAATTTCACCGGCCAGCCGCGTACTGCACTGACCATCAACGGCAGCCTGCCCGGTCCGCTGCTGCGCTGGCGCGAAGGCGACACCGTGACACTTCGAGTTCGCAACCGGCTCAAGGACAGTACGTCGATCCACTGGCACGGCATTCTGCTGCCGGCCAACATGGACGGCGTGCCCGGCCTGAGTTTCCACGGCATCGAACCGGGCGGCGTCTACGTCTACCAATTCAAGGTCCGGCAGAACGGCACCTACTGGTATCACAGCCATTCCGGATTGCAGGAGCAGGCCGGCGTCTACGGACCACTGGTGATCGATGCGAAGGAGCCGGAACCGTTCCAGTACGACCGCGACTACGTAGTGATGCTCAGCGACTGGACCGACGAAGACCCGGCCAGCCTGATGAAGACCCTGAAGCAGCAGTCCGATTACTACAACTTCCACAAACGCACCGTCGGCGATTTCATCCATGACGTCAGCGAGAACGGCTGGGGCGCGACCGTCGCCGACCGCAGGATGTGGGCGCAAATGAACATGAACCCCACCGACATCGCCGACGTCAGTGGCGCCACTTACACCTTCCTGATCAACGGCCACACCCCCGATACCAACTGGACCGGCCTGTTCCGCCCCGGCGAAAAACTGCGCCTGCGCCTGATCAATGGCTCGGCCATGAGCTACTTCGACGTGCGCATCCCGGGGCTGAAAATGACCGTGGTCGCCGCCGATGGCCTGCACGTCAAACCGGTCAGCGTCGATGAGCTGCGCATCGCCGTGGCGGAAACCTATGACGTGATCGTCGAGCCGGACGCCGACGTCTACACCCTGTTCGCCCAGTCCATGGACCGAACCGGCTACGCCCGAGGCACCCTCGCCACCCGGGCCGGCGTTTCGGCAGCCATTCCGCCGCTGGACCCACGCCCGTTGGTCACCATGGACGACATGGGCATGGGCGGTATGGATCACGGCGCCATGGACATGAGCGCGATGGATCACTCCGCCATGGGATCGATGCAGGCGCACCCCGACAGCGAACAGGACAACCCGCTGGTGGACATGCAAGCCATGAGCCCCGCGCCGAAGCTCAACGACCCCGGCCTCGGCCTGCGCAACAACGGCCGTCGGGCGCTGACCTACGCCGACCTGCGCAGCACCTTCGAAGACCCTGACGGCCGCGAGCCGAGCCGCACCCTCGAACTGCACCTGACCGGCCACATGGAGAAATTCGCCTGGTCGTTCAACGGCGTGAAGTTTTCCGACGCCGAGCCGCTGCGCCTCAAGTACGGCGAGCGAATCCGCCTGGTGCTGGTCAACGACACGATGATGACCCACCCCATTCACCTGCACGGTTTGTGGAGCGATCTGGAGGACGAAAACGGCGATTTCCAGGTGCGCAAACACACCATCGACATGCCGCCCGGCACCCGCCGCAGCTACCGCGTCACCGCCGACGCACTCGGGCGCTGGGCCTATCACTGCCATCTCCTGTACCACATGGAGACGGGCATGTTCCGTGAAGTCCGGGTGGAAGAATGAAGGGGCCGATCATGACTCGATTCACCGCGCTTACCCTGTTGTTCGTCGGCAGTACGACCATGGCCGCCAGCGACATGCCGGACATGGATCACAGCCAGATGTCCGGCATGGATCATTCCGCCCTGCAAGGCATGGACGACGGCGGGATGCAGCCCGCCGCCCCCAGCGAAAGCCGCACGCCGATTGCGGCGCTGACCCATGCCGACCGCGCCGCTGTGTTCACCAGCCCCGGCGGGCATCAGGTGCATGACAGCGCAATTAACAGTTACTTCCTCGCCGACAAGCTCGAATGGCAAGACGCCGACACCGCCGGCACCCTGGCCTGGGACCTGTCCGGCTGGATTGGCGGCGACATCGATCGCCTGTGGCTGCGCTCCGAAGGCGAACGCAGCAACGGCAAGACCGAAGACGCGGAAATCCAGGCCTTGTGGGGGCACGCAATCTCGCCATGGTGGGACGTGGTCAGCGGCGTGCGCCAGGACTTCAAACCCGGCGCTCCGCAAACCTGGGCCGCCTTCGGCTTGCAGGGCATGGCGCTGTACAACTTCGAGGCCGAGGCCACGGCGTTCATCGGCGAAGGCGGTCAGTCAGCCGTACGCCTGGAGGGCGACTACGACATTCTGCTGACCAACCGCTTGATCCTGCAGCCGACCGCCGAACTCAACGTCTACGGGAAAAACGACCCGCAACGGGGCATTGGCGCCGGCCTGTCCAACACCGAGGCCGGCCTGCGCCTGCGTTATGAAATCCGCCGCGAATTCGCGCCCTACATCGGCGTGACGTGGAACCGCACCTACGGCAACACCGCCGATTTCGCACGGGAGGACGGCGAAGATCGCAGCGAAACGCGCCTCGTGCTCGGCGTGCGGCTGTGGTTCTGACCCCGATCAATCCATCCCTGAAAACCGCCGCCGAAGAGCGGCAAAGAGGTCTTGCATGCGCACCTTGAAAACCGCCGTAGTACTCGCCGCCAGCCTGCTCCTGAGCACCCTGGCCCAGGCCCATCCGAAACTGCTCACGTCGACCCCGACCGAAGGCGCGGATGGCGCAGCCCCCGAAAAAATCGAACTGCACTTCTCGGAGAACCTGATGACCCAGTTCTCCGGCGCCAAACTGCTGATGACCGAAATGCCCGGCATGGCCCACTCCCCCATGCCGATGAAAGCCCGAGTCAGCGCCGGCAACGACCCGAAAACCATGCTCGTCACTCCACTCGCGCCGCTGTCCGCCGGCACTTACAAGGTCGAATGGCGCGCGGTGTCGTCCGACACCCACCCGATCACCGGCAACATCACCTTCAAAGTGAAGTGAGTGATGGCCGATCTGATCAACATCCTCCTGCGTCTGGCGTTGTACGTGGATTTACTGCTGCTGTTCGGGGTCGCGCTGTTTGGATTGTACAGCGCGAAAGGGACGGACGCCGTATTGCCGTTTCGCCCGATGCTGGGCGGGATGGCGTTGCTCGGTGCGCTGCTGTCAGTGGCTGGATTGGTGCTGATGACCAGCGCCATGAGTGGCGAAACGCAGATCGCAGCGCTATGGCCGCACCTGCAAATGATGTTGCTGGAAACGGACGCCGGGCTGGCGTGGACGGTGCGGATGATTGCGCTGATCGTCGCGATGATCAGGCCGGGGTTGTGGCTTGCCTCGATAGCCGGCGCACTCGCCCTCGCCTCTCTGGCCTGGAGCGGACACGGGGCGATGGATAACGCGTGGCACCTGCTCAGCGACATCCTGCACCTGCTCGCGGCAGGTGCGTGGCTGGGTGCCATGTTGGCGCTGGTATGGATGTCGCGGCTCGACGCACTGTTCAGCGCTGCGCACATTGGTTTGCTGGTCAATTCCGTCAAGCGCTTCGAGGGTGTCGGCGCGGCGATTGTGCTCGTTCTCACGGCAACCGGCGTGGTGAATTACCTGTTCATCATCGGCCCGAAACTGGGCGAAGTCCTGCTCGGCACTTACGGGATTCTGCTGGCGCTCAAGGTTCTGCTGTTTGCGGGCATGCTGGTTCTAGCGGCGTTGAACCGCTTCCACCTTGGGCCGTTGCTGGAGCGGTCGTTGCGCGAGGGGCAGCATCAAGTGGCGGCCAATGCCTTGCGTCGCAGCGTGTCGGTGGAACTGGGCATTGCGCTGCTGATCGTGGGACTGGTGGCCTGGCTGGGAACGTTGAGCCCGGATCCGGGATGACACCCGGCGAACGCTTTCACTACACTGGCCCGCACTCCCACTGCACAAGCCCGATCCCCATGACAATTCCAAAAAGCACGATGATCTTCTGCGCTCTGCTGACCCTGGCTGGCGCCGCTCAGGCACAGGAACCGGTCTCGCACCTGGACAGCGTCCAGCAACAGGGCGAACTGCGCGTCTGCACCACCGGCGACTACAAGCCCTACACCTTCAAGCGCGAGGACGGCGACTACGAGGGCATCGACATCGCCATGGCCCGCTCTCTGGCCGACAGCCTCGGGGTCAAGGTCGAGTGGGTGCAGACCACCTGGAAAACCCTGATGCCGGACATGCAGGCCGGCAAGTGCGACATCGCCATGGGCGGGATTTCGGTGACTCTGGAGCGGCAGAAAAAAGCCTTCTTCAGCAACACGCTCGATGTCGACGGCAAGATCCCGCTGGTGCGCTGCGCCGATCAGTCGAAATACCAGACCCTCGAACAGATCAACCAGCCCGGCGTACGCCTGGTCGAGCCGGCCGGCGGCACCAACGAAGCCTTCGTCCACGCCTTCCTGCCCAAGGCGCAACTGGCCCTGCACGACAACGTGACGATCTTCCAGCAACTGCTCGACAACAAGGCCGACGTGATGATCACCGACGCATCGGAAGCGCGTTATCAGCAAAAGCTCAAACCCGGCCTGTGCGCGGTCAATCCGGAGCAGTACATGCAGTACGGTGAAAAGGCCTACCTGCTGCCGCGCGATGACATCAGCTGGAAACTCTACGTCGACCAGTGGCTGCACCTGAGCAAGGTCACCGGCAAATATCAGAAAGTGCTGGGCGAATGGATTGCCGTGCCAGCGGCGCAGTGAGCATGGCCCAGGGCACGTGAATGGCCAACGCCAAGAGCAAAATCAAAAGGGCGCCCTTCACGGGCGCCCTTTTTAATCGTCATGCAACAGGCCAGAACTGTATTCGTTGAAATTGTTGCCGATCGCATTTGTACCAAAACTGAACTTATTGGCATTACGGCCATCCAGTGACTGGCAGTTGGCGGAAAAACAACTGCTGGTGGTCACGCCTGAACAGGCGCTGAGCAATGACACCGCAGCTATCGCCAGTATCTTGAGCAACTTCGAATTCATCTTCAGCACCTTCGTCTCATGGCTTGGCTGGATCCGGCTTCATTCTGGGCCATAGGCATGAACAGAACATGAAACATGCCTGAGCGACAGCATTCGTTCAGGTTGAGCCGCGAAAGCAGCGTTCAAATTATTGGCGCCAAAAAACGCACGCAAAATCGTAACGTTTTCAATACAAATGTGAAAAAAATATGGACAATCCTCGGGAGGATTCATCAGAAAACTGTACAAGATGTGTATCATGGTCTACCCGGCGGGATAGCACCGACCCCGCTCGGTTGACGAAGAAGTGCGGTTGATGCCAACACATGCTGGCATGTCTGGGTATTGGTAAATGACAAGAATGCATGCTGGTTTCGGGAAGACTCCAGTACCGCTCTTGGAACGAAAGATACGCGGACGAACCTTCGTCCTTGAAATAGCTTAACTAAAAGGAATAGATCTTGGCTCGCAACCGCTTCTTATCAAAACTTCTCAAGTTTTCTAATAAACAATCAGAAAACCTGCGAACCCCTGACCTGTCACCCAAGTTGGCAAGCGAGCCATCGAATCCTGCCAAGCCGACAGCCATTGAAGTTGCCGCTAATACGCCGGAAGTTATCGAGCCAGTCGTCACCCAGTCGGCGCCAACCAAACCAGCGTCTGCTACTCCTGCAAAACGTGGCAAGGTCGCATTGCCTGCCAACTTTGATGCTGCGATCTATCTCAAGCTCAACCCGGATCTTGGAACCGCCGTCGACCCTGTTGCTCACTACCTGAATCACGGCCACCAGGAAAGCTGGCGAATCGTTACCGTTCCTGAAATCAGGTTTTCCGCGACCCGCGCATACGATCCCGCGCGGGAAACCGTCATGGTTGTCAGCCATGAGGCGTCGCGCTCGGGAGCGCCGATCCTTGCGCTAAACCTTGTACAACGCCTGTCCAGCCAATACAACGTGGTCGCCTTGATCCTGGGCGATGGTCCACTGCTTGAAGCCTTTGAAACGGCGGCCGTCGCTACAATGGCGAGCGCTCGATTGAAGAACAACGTCCAATACACGCCACTTGCTATTGAAAAGTTGTGCAAAGACTTCAAGTTCAAGTTTGCACTGGTCAACAGCATGGAATGCCGAGTGGTTCTGGAACCACTGGCTCGGCACTATGTTCCTGCCATTCCTTTGATCCATGAGTTCGCTTCCGCTTATCCGAATTCGAACATGCTGTTCTCCGACGCCAAACTATGGTCCAGCGATCTGGTGTTCTCCGCAGACCTGACCTGGGAAAGCGCGCAGGACTCGTGCCCTGCCCTGCAGCCCCTGTCGGCCCATATCATTCCTCAAGGGCACTGCGCACTGCCAAAACAAGCGCCGAGCAAGGAAAAGGCCCAAAGCGAATCCGACTACCTGCGCAACAAAATGCGTCCTACCACGGATACCGACAGAAAGTTCGTTATTCTCGGTGCCGGCTATGTCAACTTCCGTAAAGGCGCAGACCTTTTCATTCAGTCCGCCATCAAGACAATGCTTACACCTGGTGGCGAAAAGTTTCGCTTTGTCTGGATCGGCAAAGGCTACAACCCTGATGTGGAAGATGGTTACTCGGTTTACCTCGCAGACCAGATCAAGCGTTCAGGGCTAAAAGACCGTTTTGTGATGCTGGATGAAACATCCGCGATCGAAACCGCTTACGAAGAAGCCGACCTGCTGTTTATCTCGTCGCGACTCGACCCACTACCCAACGTCGCCATCGACGCCATGGGCGCCCGTCTGCCAGTACTTTGCTTCGACAAGGCGACAGGCATTTCGGACTTCCTGTCCTCTTGCGGATTGCGCGAGTCGTGCATCGCCGACTATCTCGATGTCGATAGCGCAGTTCAGAAAATATTCGCGCTGGCCGACTCCAGCGAGTTGTATGAACAAGCAGTCAATCGAAGCCATGAGGCATCTGCTGCCTACTTCGACATGGACAAATACGTGGCAGAGCTTGAATCCATTGGCGCCAACGCCGCTACTCGAGCTCAGCAGGAAAAACAGGATGTCAAAACCATCCTCGATTCCGGTTTGTTCAACTCGCCGGACGGCAACACCGAGCAGACAGTACAACGCTACGTACGCACATGGGCCAGCGGCATCAACCCACAGCCTCCACGTCCGGACTTCAAGCCTGACGTGTACCTTGCCGAACATGGTGTCGCAATTGCGAACAGCGATCCATTCGCCGACTACATTCGAGCGAACCGTCCACAAGGCTCATGGAACTGAATCCGAGCGGATGTTTCCTCAAGCCATAAAAAAGCGCCCGTCAGGGCGTTTTTTTATGTGTCGCGATTTCGAAGCGGCGGAAACGTGCATAGAACCTCGAGCACCGCATCCGGAAACTCACGGTGCGGAACATGCCCGCAATTCGCGAGAATCTGCACGCTCGCCGGGCCGTTGACCCGTGCCGCAATGCGTTCGGGTTGCCGGGTGGAGCCGTACTCATCCCGATCACCGTGCAACGCCAGCACAGGGCAGCGAACCTGTTGTAACAGCTCGTCCAGACTCCAGTCGCTGAACGTATCCGAAAGCCAGGTATCGACCCATGCCCGCAGCACCCAATGGGCCTTGTCGCCGTGGTATTTGTGCAAGCGCTCCATTTGGCCGGGCAAGGCAAACTGGCGCTCGGCTTCACGAATCCCGTCACAAGTTGCCTGCTCGACGAATGCTTGTGCGGACTCGGTGATCACGCCTTGGCATCTTCCCGGAAACGCCGCTGCACAACTTACCGCCATCCCCCCGCCAACGCTGTGACCCAATACGACAAACCGATTTACATCGAAATGTTCACAAACTGCACGAAAGCCGCTCCTGGCCTCGTCCGCGATGAAACTCCCTGGCAACTTGCCGGGATAAGGTGCCGAACGTCCGAAACCCAGCCGATCGTAGGCAATGACTTTGCGTCCGGTCGCCCGTGCAAGCCGTTCGGGAAAATCGCGCCACAAGGCGACGCAACCGAGAGAATCGTGGAGCAGGATGATCGGCGGGTTATGCGCCTCATCGCTGTTCCAGCTTTGCGCAAACAGCGCGCCTTCTGGTGTATCGATCCAGTGCTGCCGGGTGGAAACGTGTTGCATGGATGTTGTCCTTGTAGGGCTGCGCGACGTGTTGCTGATCGTATCCTTGCAGTTGCTCAGGTTCGATGTTCTAAAGGGTTATTCAATAGCCCGATCAGGCCACGGAGAATTCATGATCAACGTTGCGATTCTGGCCTACGACGGCTGCTGGGGCATGGGCGTGTTCTCGGCGACGGACTTCTTTCGCATCGTCACCTTGCTGGAACGACACCTCGACGTCGCTCAAAGCTACACCATCCGCGTACTGTCCGTGGACGGTGCCGACATCAGCCTGGCGAGCGGTCATTTGATCCGACCGGATGCGGCGTTGAACGATGCAGACGACTGCAACCTGATCGTGATTCCTCCGCTTGAAGGCATTCGACTCGCCCAAGGGTTTGAACCCGATCCACAGACACTGCAATGGCTGGCGGCACGCAAGGCGCATGGCGCGCGCGTGCTGGCGATGACCACCGGCGCTTGCTACGTCGCCGCTGCCGGGTTGGCCAAAGGCAGCCTTTTGGCGACCCACTGGGCGTTCACCCGGCAACTGAAAAAACGCTACCCGCAACACGATTTCGTCGCCCATCAATCCTTCATGCACTCTGAAGGCATCTGGAGCAGCGGTTCACTCGGCGGCGGCTTCGACGCACTCCTGGAGATGCTCGCACAGGACCTCGGTGACCACTTCGCCCAACTGTGCGCAACGCACCTGCTGGTTTCCGCTCCGGAGCGTTTGAGCCCGATCCTGCCGGGGCACCGCAATCATCAGGATCAAGCGATCTTCAAGGTTCAGGACTGGATCGAAGCGCACCACGCCGAGGCCGTCAGCCTGGCGCAAATGGCCCGCGAGGCCGGGCTGACCGAACGCACCCTCAAGCGTCGATTCCAACTGGCGACCAGGCTGTCGCCCAACGTTTATCTGCAAAAAGTGCGGATCGACAAGGCGAAAAAACTGCTGCTTTCCAGTGGCATGTCGGTCAAGTCGATCGCTTACGAAGTGGGGTATGAAAACGTGAGCTTCTTTGTTCGGTTGTTCAAGACACAGGTGGGGCAGACGCCTGGAGAGTGGCGCAATTACGGTTTGTGAAGCCTTGAATAGCGGTTGGCGGGGCCCTCAGTGGCAGCCATTTGCTCCGACTGCCACCGAGGGCTGGGACGGGCTACGCCGACTCGAAACCGATGCTCCATTTCCGCTTGAGAACGACTGCAAAGTGCTCGCTTTCAATCACCTACGAAATTCCCTACAAGCGAAAGATAAAATATCCTACTTATGACAGCATTAATGAAACAAAAAAAGCCCGCCTCAGCCAAAACTGAAACGGGCTTTTCTCCGCGATGACGGCCGTTACTTCAGGTCGTCAAAGTGGTCTCGCAGGAACTCGTAAAAGCGAAACGCTTTAAACAATCTCCATACAAGGCTCAGCGTACGCAGCAAAAGCTTCATACGTTTTGGCCTCCAGGCTGGGGGCCAAACCTCCAGCGCACTTACCGGATCACGTGTGCCTTTGGCGTACACGTCAGTGTAACCAGTGAGGCGGCCGGTTGAGATCCCTCCGAGCCATCACTCCGGCACGGGTGCAAAACCGTGTCAGAGGGCATGAAACTGTTAAGTTTCCAGCCGACTCTCACCGCAACACCGAAGTGTGAGCGGCGCCATGTTAACTTGGAACTCCGTAAAAAAACGCACATTTGGTCTATTCAAACCGACTAAGGCCTTATTTTCTGTAATTTGTTATTTCTGTCAGTTTCCATACTGTCACTCTCAAGCAGCAGCACTGCGCTTCTCGTCCGCAGCACACCGCCGCTTCAAGCAAAAATAACGTTGCGAGGAGGAGCAAAAATTTTTACCATGCGGCTACGTCAGTGTAGCCAGTGAGCAGTAGGCTTCGGTCGCAAACCGGCACCTACATGAAAAACCGCCCCGCAAAGGCGGTTTTTTTTTGCCTGGCATTTAACTCATCACCTGCCGACAAATCGTCCAGGGACCGTCACGGCACCACCCCCATCCAACCTCGAGCGGGTCTCGTTTTCAGGCGAAGGCCTGGCTCTCTTGGTAAACTTGCGCCCATCGCCCGAAAACGCCGCTTTCTCCCTGAAATCGGCCTCAAACACGTAGAGCAAAATGATCCAGACGCCCGCTGTACCCCACGTAAATGAAGCCTCTACGGTGTCCAGACGCTTCAGCGTGGCCCCGATGATGGATTGGGTGTAGGCAACCGCCAAATCCCGAGCCTTAAGGGCTTATCAGCTGAAGTTTCTTCGCCTTGTAGCAATTTCTAAGCAATTCGCAATCACTGCCTGACAGCGGCATGACCGGTACTATGCTTGTACTTTTTCGAAAGGAGGCCATGCCATGTCAGACGAATATTCGTTATCGGACGTGTTGGAAAGGATGTATCAGAATCAACTTGGACTGGAGGCCGCCTTGATGGAGCTGACGCTTCATGCTGAAAAGCAAGGTCTGACCGAGGTTGGAGACAACGTTCGAAGCGCCTTATGGGCTATTGGTGAGAACGCCGGTCATATCAGACAGGGGCTGGCGAGGCTGAAAAGCAATAGCAAGGGCTAGGTCGACTTCATGACCAACTTTCCCTCATATCCGGTGGATCGATTGGTAATCGAGCCCGCCCCTTTTAAATCGAGTGCCACCGCTGACGATCCAGATGGGGTTTCGAAGCCCTTCATAACTCCTTCGGGACCGCTTTAGGCCGAACAGGGCACTCACGCCTACGTATACCCTCAACTTGCCCTCACCGGTCTTCTGCGACCATCCTAGGGAAACTCCTCTCAGGCGCCCCTTTCAGCCGAACGTTCACAAGCGACCGCTACTGGCCATTAGCAGTCATTCGCTAGGAAGACTCGGCCTAAATCCGGCTTTCCTCATCGATGCCCATTGCTATATTTTTAATCTTTTCTAGATGAATTATTTCGACTTTCGCTCCATCCACATTTATCAGCGAGAGCTCATGCAGTTTTGTAAAACATCTGCAAACGGTCTCCATGCGTAGACCTAGATATGATGCAATTTCATTCCTGCTCATCTTTAAATAAAGTGACTGGGCAGAAAACCCCATAGATGCATATTTTTCTGATAAATCACAGAGAAGCCAACATAACCTTTGCTCGGCGGTCATTTTGGCGAGCAGCAATGCTTTTTTTTGCAGGCGATCAACATCTAGATTAGTGGCACTGTGAATTTTACCGTGTAAGTATAGTTGACTGGCTGGCTCGTTTTTTAGTCGACTGATGTTGATTTTGCATATTTCTGTGTCTTCCAATGCTATAGCACTAGTCCGATGAGGATCACCAACAAATGTATCAAGCCCAATATTATCTCCAGCCATCTTAAAGTCCAGCAAGTGCTCAAAATTTCTATACGATTCAATGACAACTTTAACTGAGCCAGCTTTTATTTTAAATAAATATGCTGCTATTGAGCCTTGCCTGAATACAAAGCGTCCCTTTTTTTCATTCATTCTTTGGATTTTACTATCGCTTTGATAGTGGCCTAATATTTCTCTATCGATTGTTCTAAGCATGCAGGATGCTTGCGCTCTACACCGAAAGCACGTTTTTTTGCTTGGGGAAATACTCTCAACCTCATCTGCGATGCTCGCCATAGAAATATCTCATGCTTACTGTTATTTTTAGATTGCCACCTTACAAAATTTCTTACGTGTAAATTGCCTCCTTGCTGATAAGTTTTTGAACATACTTTTCCGCGTGAATAAAAATTAGCGAGACTTGTTACCAAGCACCTAACTTATCGTAAATTATAGCTTTGCTTTTCCATTTCACAAGTAAATATATAAGATGAGAAACTTTGCCAGGAAGGAAAAAGCACCTTCAGCAGGTTAATATGTAATCACAATGTACGGACGGCACAAAGTAGAGACTTTTTAAGTAGTCTGGAGGAAATTAAGCACTGACATCCGTGCAATGTCAGCGAGAAACACTAATCTCAACGCTAGTTATTCAGAAACTTTAACTTATGCGACTGTTATTCACGACATTGCTACGGATATTCGTTTAACAATAATGAATTAGTGTCATGCCGAGCGTAACTGTTCCATGAACCATGACCTGATGGGCGACCGATCTTGTTCGATACCAAGCGCTCACGGGGAGATGCTTTCGTCCAAAAGCATCCATTCCCCCCATTCAATCTGGGATTGGTCGCTTAAGAAGCATCGGTCATTGGATCACCCACTCTCAGGTCCTGCGAAAAAATAGGCGCTACTGCATCCATTCCGAACGCCGCCACGTATATCAAACACGGACAGACTCTCCTGGCCGATTTTCCTCACAAAGGATCATCACGATGAAACGCATTTCGATCAAAACGCCATTGATTGCGGGCCTTCTGACCTTGGCGGCCGCTACCGGCTTAATGCTCAATGGTGCCCAGGCTGCATCGATGAGCCACGACAGCATAATGGTAGGCGGTCAAAGCATGTCGCCCAGCAAGGACATCATCGATAACGCAGTAAATTCCGCGGATCACACCACCCTGGTCGCCGCTGTCAAAGCTGCCGGTCTGGTCGACACCCTCAAGGGCAAGGGGCCTTTCACCGTATTCGCACCGGTCAACTCAGCCTTTACAGCTCTGCCCGCCGGAACCGTCGATACCTTGCTCAAGCCGGAAAACAAGGCAACCCTCACCAAGATCCTTACTTACCACGTTGTGAGCGGCAAACTGGACATGGCCACCCTTGCCGAGAAGATCAAGGCCGGCGGTGGAAAGACCGAATTGACCACCGTCTCGGGCGGCAAGCTGTGGGCAATGATGAATGGACCACACAACATCACCATCAAAGACGAAAAGGGTGACGTCGCCGACATCAGCACCTATGACGTATACCAGTCGAACGGTGTGATACAGGTCATCGACAAGGTGTTGATGCCGAAAAGTTGACCGGCGTCGCCGGTCGATCTCAGCAGACCGGCGAGTCTTCCGAGGAGCCCACCCGTGAATGGAACAACCGCGCGCCGTGGGCTACCCTCTGGCTGCAATCGACTCGAATCACCTCACGACCCAATCGTTTGGAGAAAGGCTATTCCCATCGCCGACACTGACCAACTCAAACACCTTCTAGCCCAGTGTTCCCTCGGCGATCGAGGTGCTTTTGAAGCGCTGTATCGTACCGTGAGTCCGCGTCTGCATGGCGTGGCTCTGCGGTTCATGGGACGCGCGGATCTGGCTGAAGAGGTGCTGCAGGAAAGTTTTGTGCGTATTTGGAACAATGCTTCACGCTACCAATCGCACCTGTCGGCGCCGATGACCTGGATGATCAACATCACGCGAAACCAGTCCATCGACCAATTGCGAAAGCATCGCGAACGTCCGCTGAGTGATCTCGACGCGCAGATGCTGGTCGACGACAGCCCCTCGGCACATGATCAGTTGAACAGCTTCCGTGAGGCCGCTTCATTGAATCGGTGCCTAGATAGGCTCGAAGGGATGCAACGCCAATCGATCACCATTGCTTATTTTGAGGGACTTTCCTGTTCAGAGTTGGCCGAGCAGCTGTCCGCACCGCTTGGGTCGGTAAAGTCTTGGATCCGCCGAGGCATGGAGCGTTTGCGCAGGTGCCTTGAGTCATGAACTACCAAACTCCAAGTCTGCGTCGTGCACTTGCTGCCGACTATGCGATCGGTTTAATGCCACCAACCGCGTGCCGGCGCTTTGAGCAGCTGTTACTCGAAGACTCGGAACTTCGCGCGGAACTTGCACAATGGCAGGACAGCCTCATGAGCCTTACTGAGACTCTGGCTGAACAACCTGTACCGGATCGTGTATGGCGCGGAGTTACGGCGCGTATAGATCCGCATACACCGCAGCTCACTTTGAGGCAGCCATTTTGGAACTGGCTCCGGGTGACGATTGCAGCATGTTCGTTGGTAGCAGCAGTAACACTGGGCGTTATCTACAACCGCGACGATGTGCACTACGGCGCCACGTTGCGCAGTGCCGACGCACAGTCGTGGATGAGCATCGAAGCTCACGAGAATTACCTGAAAATTAAACTGTTGGCTTTGGCGAAGGTTGAAAAGGAACGCAGCCTGGAAATGTGGGTTATTCCGCAAGATGGCAAGCCCGTTTCGCTTGGGGTGATACCCCCAGGCGGAGACGGGGAAATCAAATTGGGCAGCGCGCAGAAAGCTCTCATTGGTGAATCCATCACTCTGGCCGTCAGTCTTGAGCCCGAGGGCGGATCGCCGACAGGACAGCCGACTGGTCCGGTGCTGTATCAGGGCGTGCTTACGGCGTTATAACTCAGGGGCGGCAAGTTATAATCTTTTTCGTGAGTAAAACGGCTAACTGATCGGTCGTCCAGAATCCGAAGTGAGCACAACTTAATCATGAACATAAACGACAGATTCTGGCCGAAAGCAGTCAGTCTGGCAGCTTTTCCCAAGCTGATAACGAGGGCTAGATTCCATTCACCCGTCCCACTATTTTCAAGGTCTCTAGCCTACCCCGCCACTTCAAGGTATTCGTTAAGATGTCTGATTGTGCTTTCGGCAGACTCGAGACGCATATGTGCTCCTAATCACCGAACCCTCATAAACCTTCGAGATCGATCACGCTCGACAGCTCTGACTCCGGATCAGCAAGCCGCAGCTACCGTTATGCTCATCAAGTTATCGGGCGTACGTCATCCACCCATTTAGAAAAGCAAAAGAGCAGGGATGTCTAAAATCTAAATGGCCTACCTCACCACTGCTACAGGGACGAGCTGAGGGCGCACTGGTAAGGTAGACACGATTCGAAATATAGTCTGTTCAGCGCGATTGTCCATCCTTGCCCGAGTGCCTTACTAGGGGTATCACGATGAATTGGGAACTCAAATTTTTTGCCATTTATTTGAGCATGCTTTGCGGGGCTGGATGGGCGCTACGAGAGGTAACGCCCTGGCTCGCTCAGCATCTACACATGGGATGGATGCTTTAATCAGCGGCCATTCGGATTAGCCAGAGCGCTTGGCTGTAGGCGGGCCGCATGGATATTTAATCGGCTGCATTGCTCATAGGCCTGCGACTCATTAAGAAAGCTGGACATGAGTTGCTCCCCGGTACGCGTGTCGACAATTCTGAAATAGAAACCTGCCTCTATCCCTCCGCACGGCCGTTTTTGAACGATAAAAACTTCTTCCATGACGTCATACTCTGGCAAATTCCACTAACACTAGCAGGATTTTTCCGCCATAGAGCGTCGGGAAAGAATTCACAAGCCTGCATATCCAGTCACCCCGTTCCAGAGCCATTGTCAAGCAAACGCTCATCTCTCGACCGAGCGACATCAACTGGCCATAATTGCTCGAACCTCCATTATTAGCTTCTATCTTTCAAGAAAAAGGAACCACAGATCGTGGATACAATGAGCAAAGGTGAAATCGGAGAACTGCTGTCCCGCCGCCTTCCCCAATGCACCATCACCTGCACTATAAATTCTGATCGTACGCTTTCTGTGGAGGTTATAGGTCCTGACCTACGTCAGTTCACCATCGCAAATATTGATCGGACCCAATATCATGGCGAATCAGGTGCTAACAGACTGGTACGGGAAATCCTGGAAGAGATGGTTGTTTCTCGTCGGTCAACAAATCTGGGTTAACTACGTGCCTTGACCTACCTCTCTAAAGCTCGCCTATAGTTCGCCATAGCGTTCAGCAGCCACAACCTGCTATGAAATAGCGGTCATTGATCAGGCATCGTCTCCGGGACCTGCCGACTTGCGGACTGACGAAAGAATCTGCGGCGAGTCCAAGACTCTTTGGAATTAATGGCTCGCAAAATGCTCTTTTGAAAATCCAGAAACGGAGTTCAAAATGAGCAATTACGCGACATACCATATCCGGTATCTGCTGCACGGAAGCCCCAAAGAATTCGTGATCCGAGCCCAATCAATGAAGGATGCAGACGCTTGGCATTGGGCAAGCTGCGACGCAGGGATCGCGCCTATTCCAAAACCAGGGCGTCCACCTCTGAAGGTTATCAGCAAGCCTCAAGCTGAAAAATTTGGCATCACCGAGGTGAAATGGCGAGCGTCAGCTACCATTGATTGGGATGAGCCACAGCGTTGAGAAGTCTGTCACTTTTCGGGCAGTTCGCGATGGGAGCATTTCAGGCCACTTGATAGGCTGCCCACCAACTCGATGAAGGAGGACGACAAGTGAACGTTAGCTGGGAGGGGATGCTGCCGATCCCAGGGGAGATCATTGTCGTTGAGGACGACCCCGTGCTGAGCGATCTTATGGGGGACATCATTATTGAAATCGGTGGACTTCCAAAAGTATTCCAGACAGCAGACGACGCCTTGACTTACATGCTTGAATCCCAACTCCCCTGCCCGTTGATCGTCGTCGACCAAGGTTTGCCAGGACAGCTCAAGGGAATCGAATTTATAACGATGGTTGAAAGCAAATGGCCATCTGTAAAATCGATTCTCAGTTCTGGATACGCCTTGGATCCCACTTCCATTCCACACTCAACGATCTATCTGCATAAACCTTGGTCGCTAGAAGACCTTGTTATTTCCGTCGCTACACTTTTGCAGCCTGGGCACCCTATAAAACGCACAGGTCCTTCTAACGCCCCAGCTCTCTGATTGATTTACTGTAGAGCGAACACGAAAACCGGTTCGCTCGAGTGCATGCGGCTCTTCGCGACTGACCACTCGCAGTGTCACTTCCACCGGCGCGATTAAAAAAGGCCTCCCAAAGCCTCCGGTTCCCAATTCATGATCACCAACTCGCCACTGACGTCGGCTTTTCCCTGCCGCTGGTTGGTCGTGGTGTAACGGATGTCCAGAGTTTCGAAATGGAAACCTTCGAACACGCGGCGGATGTCCGGGTGGTCATTGATACTGACCATCACCTTGCCTTTACAGCGGCGCATGAAGTCGGCCATCCGTTCGTAGTTCTCGAAAGGAAAGTCCACACCGTAGCCGGCGGTCTGCCAGTAAGGAGGATCCATGTAGTGAAAGGTGTGAGCACGGTCGTAGCGTTCAGCGCATTCAAGCCAGGGGAGGTTTTCGACATAGGTGCCGGACAGGCGCTGCCACGCGGCCGAGAGATTTTCCTCGATGCGTAGCAGGTTGATGGCCGGAGCGGTGGTCGCCGTGCCGAATGTCTGCCCTGAGACCTTGCCGGCAAAGGCGTGGTGCTGCAGGTAGAAAAATCGGGCGGAGCGCTGGATGTCGGTAAGGGTTTCGGGGCGGGTCATTTTCTGCCATTCGAACACCTGCCGTGAGCTGAGCGCCCATTTGAATTGGCGCACGAACTCTTCGAGGTGGTTCTGCACGACGCGATAAAGCGTGACCAGATCGCCGTTGATGTCGTTGAGGACTTCCACGGGCGATGGCTGGGGCTTCATGAAGTAGAGCGCGGCACCGCCGGCAAAGACTTCAACATAGCATTCGTGAGGCGGAAAAAGCGGAATGAGGCGGTCGGCCAGGCGGCGTTTGCCGCCCATCCAAGGGATGATGGGTGTAGACATAAAAAGCAAGACCTTTACTGTATAGATAAACAGGTGCTAGGCTCGCCGCGCTTTGTGCACGGAGCAAGAGCCTTGGCTGGACTTGCAGGGGCAATCTGCAGGGACGGCGGTCGATCCGGATGTTGACGCATCCGGATCGACCGCTCTTTTTACTTCGGTGTTGAGACTTCTTTGGCGTATGCCTGACAGGCCGCAAGGGCGATCAGCCCCCGGTCACCGTCGTCGGTGACGCCGACAATTCGTTGAGCATGCGCCGGGTCAAGTTCGGCTCTTGTGGGACCATGAACCACGCCGCTGGTGGCGGTGGTGGCTGGCACCGATCCATTGCCGGCGCCGGTGGAGGCGCTGAGTAGGACTGACAGGCGCAAATCAGCAGTGGCAAGACGGTCGCGCAGACGACCCTGATCACGTTGGACATCGTTCAAGGCTCGGTAATGGGTTTGTTCGCTGGTCGCCAGACGCTGCTCAAGCGCGAGGCGTTTACTTTGCTCGGCTTGCTGTTGTGCGGCCGTGGCCTGGGCCAGTTGATTGAGCGTGTCGGCGTGCAGTTGCTCCTGTTCGGCAAGCGCTTTGCCATAGCGCCAATCCTGCACTTGCCAGGCGATGGCGGCCGATCCGCCGGCCAAGACGGCCAGCAATGCAGCCTTCGCGAGCCATCGGTACGGAGCCGGGATCAGTTCGCCGAGACGCATAACACCGCCCTCGCCCGCCCCCACAACTCCAGCCGATCCTGCAGGCCGTTGAGACCGCCGTTGATCCTGCGGGTGATCGTGTTGAATTCGTTTTGATCGGCCAGCGCATTCAACCCATTCACCGACCAGAACCATGCGGCCGATTCAGCCGCCCACTGAGGCGACTCCAACAGCTCCGGAGTACGCAGCAATCGCTCGTCGCCGAACAGTGCCAAGCTGCAGCGCAGGTAGTTGTCGTGGCCGGTCACCTGAATCAGCCCCCGACCTCGGTAGCGCTGACCATCACCGTCGGCTTCAGGCGTGTTGCCCAGCCTCGCGGCCAGAGTGCCGGTGTCGTACTTGCTCAGGTACTGGTCGCCACCCAGCTCGCGAACGAAATTCAGCTCGCCGGACTCGTGGCCGACCTGAGCCAGGAAGATCGCCTGGCGTTGCGGTGTGTTGATCTGACGACGAGCCATCGCTGCGTTGAGTGCAGAAACAAAAACGCCCGCTTGGCGGCGGGCGTTGGGCATGATGCGTAGCAACTGTTGTTCGGTCAGTGACATGGAGGTTCTCCGTGAGGTTGGGGAATGCGACGCTACTGCTTGAGCTGAACGACTTTCAGATCCTTCGCCGCTTTTTTCTTCTTGCCTTTGGCTTTCGCCTTGCCCTTCTTGCCGCCGTTGCACTCCACCGTCGTGCTCCAGCCGGCCTGGGTGAATACCTGCTCTACCGAGTCGACCAGGTACTCGCCATCGAGACCGACCTTGAAGCCCTGAGCGTTAATCGATCGCTCGGCAAACAGATCAGTACGGCCGCGCATCTCCAAGCGAACACCGGCAGTGGACCGGTTGAACGCGGTGAGGCGGGCCTGGGCCGCCGCTTCGGCGGCCGACTTGTTTGGATAGATGTGGCGGTCGGTGTGGACCGGCGGCAGGCCATCCGGAGACTCGTCGTTGTCCAGGGTGACCACGGCGAGCTTTCCGCTTTTCTTGTCCTGATGCTTGGTCGACACCGCCTTGTGGGTATTGCGGTCACCAAGCCGGAACTGGAAGCGGCTAACATCTCCGCGCTGGATCAGAACCACACCGAATGATTTGCCCGAAGCGCTCTGTCCACCTTGACGCGGCATCACCAGCAACTTGCCGTCAGCCACCTTGGCCGTGCAGTCATATTGCTTGGCCAGACGGGTGATGAAGTTGAAGTCCGACTCGTTGAGCTGATCGGCACGCGGCACCTTGGTTTGCACCGAACACACGGGTTGCCAGCCATTGCGTGCGGCAACATCGGCGACGATCCGTGACAACGGCACGTTTTCCCAACTGCCGCTGCGGATGGTTTTGCCGCTGCCGCGCATGTCGCTGGCCTTGCCAGTAATCACCAATGTATCGGGTGGGCCGGACAGCTCGATCTCGTCAACGACATAACGTCCGATGCGGGTCAGCGACGTTTGCGCATAACCCAGGAAGATCTCGATGGTGGCCCCGCGCGGAGGCAGGACCACCGCACCGTCACGGTCATCGATGCGCAGTTCGAACTCATCCGACTCCATGCCAGGCTTGTCGGTGGTTTTCAGCTGCAGCAATCGGTCGTTGATCAGCGCAGTAATGTCGGCACCATCGGCAATTATTCGAAACGCTGGAGTCATTATTTTTTCCAAAAAAAAACCCGCACTGGGCGGGTTTTAAAGGGGTGGAGCTGCAGAAATGAAGTGTTACCAAACAACTATAGTCCATCAATTCCACAACGCTAAGGTTTCCTCGGTAGCAACAGGCAAATCCGGTAGCTCGATCACGATGCCGGCACGGTAGGGTTGCGGCTCATCGGCCAGCCCCTGATTGGCATCGAGCACCGCCTCGACGGTGCCTTCCAGATGTCCATAAGCGTGGTAACACAAGGTATCCAGCAGATCCCCGTCAGACGTTCTGCAAGTCGTCGCCATAACGCACAAACTCCAAAGTGAACGCCTGCTTGCGCGGAATCCCGCCCTGCAGCAGCGCGCTCTGTTCTTCTTCAACGCTCTTCAGGCACCAGGTGCCAAGCACGTCGCCATAACCGGTGGTGAGGGTCAGCGGCTTGAGCTGGGCACCGAGACTGCGCAGTGTGTCCAATTGTTTGATGCCACCCTTGAAGCCGGGAAAGATCGCGCCCTTGAGGGTGATTTTTTCCTCACCGATGCCCACCGCCTGCTGCGCCGGTCGCCGGCTCAGGCGCTCCTGCGAAGCCCACCGAAATTCGGTCGACCGTCGCAGTTCATCAAAGGCTGCTGTGTCCAGGTTGAAGTAGTACGGCTGCGCCTGTGGATCCTGCGGTTGCACGATCAGCAGATGCGGGAACGGCTTCACCGCTTCCGGCACCGGCGTGGCATCGCCGCCCAGGGAACTGGTCGGCACGATATTGGCCAGCGACGGGCTGACCTTGCCCGCGACCTTGTTGATCGCGGTGGACACCCGCGCGGCCTGTTCCTTCAGTTCGCCCATGCGCTCATCGATCTGCGACACGGCGCGGGTCGCCTTGTTGTAGGTGGCGACCACCTGGCCGACCTTGGCCTGGGCGGCATTGACGCCGCGCATCACGCGCTGCAGCTTCGCTCCGATGGCCGGCCCAACAAATGGGACGCCCTCCAGCTCCAGCGCCGCACCGCTGATTTCACTGATCGCCCCGTTGACCGGTCCCATCATGCCGTCAAGGCTTCGGCGACCGCTCTCCCCTGCCGCCGCCAGTTGCTTCAGGCCCGACTGCAATTGTTCCATGTAGGCCATTGCCCCTCCTTACACATGCGGCTCGTCATACAGCGAACGGTTCTGCAGTTGCTGCGTGGACTGACGCCATTGTTGATCGATATAGGGCTGAAGCTCCCTCGCCAACTGCGCCGGATCCTTCACGTCGCCTTGCACGGTGATGTGCAGCGGTGCCTGGATCTCGAAACGTTGTTCGGTCTTGGTCGACTGGACTTTCGCCTCGGCTGGCGGTGCCAGTGTTGCAGGAACGCTCGGTGGTGCCGGCTGACTCAGTGAGCGGGTCACATCGCCCAAGGCGGCGCTGGCCGGCCCCCGCTCGGGTAACAGTTGCCGGGTTGCAGGCGCCGGCAACGTTGCTGGTATCACCCCGACGGGTTTGGCGGCCTCGATATCCGCTTGAGCGTTGGGCACCGCTCCCGTCATCAAGGGCAACATTTTCGGCTGCGGCTGGACCAAGTCTTTGACAATCGGTACCGGCGCGAATGAACGCGACATATCGCCCATCACCGGCGGTATGTTCTGTCCGGCGTTGGTCATCATCAGCGGCCCGGCATCCGGCACTTTCTTCAGCGACTCGTCCGTGCCAAACAACTCTTTACCGGCGTAGCGACCCAAAGCATCACCGCCCATGTTGCCAAGAATGCCACCGACCAATGCACCAATGGCAGTACCAATGACCGGCACCACCGAGCCGATGGCGGCCCCCGCCGCTGCCCCCGCCAATGTACCGGCCAATCCGCCTGCAGCGCCGCCGTAACCCTCGGCTTTCTCGTCTTGGGTCTCGGCGTTCTGGTAGGTGTCCCAGGCTTTGAATCCCGCCTCCGCCACCGCTAACACCGCTGTGCCCTTGATCATCCCGCCAGTACCGGTGCCCATCCCTCTAACGCCGCCCCCACGACCACCGCCTTTGCTGCCTTTACCCCCCTTACCTTTTTTGCCATCACCACCGGAATCGAGGTCGCCGGCATCAAGACCACCACCAACGGACGGCAGGTTGGTAACGATGACCTTTTGCGGGATGTTCGGATTGCCCATCAGGGTGCCGCGCCCGATGTTCATCAAGCCCTTGCCCATCTTGAACGCACTGACGGCGCCCTTGAGCGCGACCAGGCCTGCGACGGCCGTGCCGATGGCAGTCACCAATCGCGGCGATTCGTCGGCCAACCCCGCGAGCTGACGGCTGACGTTGGTGATGCCGTCCGCGACCGCATCCGTAACCGGCCGAATCGCATCACCGATGCTGCGCATGGCATCGTCCATGCTCTGGGCCATCTCGGACCATTTTTGCGCGGACGTCTGCCGGCGTTCAGCCAGGTTCTTGTCGAGGATCCCGGTGGCATTGGCCGAATCTTTCTTCAATTGCTCATACAGATCCTTATTCTGCATGTACGCGGTCAAAGCAGCCTTGACCTGCATGTCGGCAAACAGGTCGCCGGTACGCAAGGCCTCTTCCAGGGACTTCATCATGCCCTTGGCTTTTTCCGGGTCACTCTCCTTGCTGATGCCGGCCACGGCTTTCGCCATCTCGGCCGCTCGCTTCGGGTCAGTCGCCTCGATGTATTTCTGGGCCAGCGCGAAACTGGACTCCAGTGTGGATTTGCCGTTCTGCAGACCGGTCTGCAGCGACCCCTTATAGTCGATGCCCGCCTTCTCATAGGCCTTGACCGTTTCGCTGGAACCGATTTTCTCCATCCAGTTTTTGAGGTTATTGGCCGCCTCGTCCGAGCCGCCGGCCGTCTTCATCTGTACCTGCAACATCGCGCCCAATTGCGACACCGAGTCCATGCCGGTGATGCCCAGCTTGCCCATGCCGGCCAACAGTTCCGGAAACCACTTGGCCATGTCGACCGCTTCAAAGCTGCCTGCCTGGCCCTGATAGGCGATGGCCTCCAGCGCCTTTTGCATCACGGCCGGGTCGGTGATCTTGGCGTTCTGTCCCAAGGCGTTGATCATCTTGGCGGTTTCCGTGCCGTCCGATCCCTGCCCCACAGCGAACTTGGCCGCCGTCGGCGCATAAGCCAGCGCCTTATCCAGCTCCATGCCGGCGCCGACCAGGGCGTTGACCAGCTCCGCCACTTGGTTGCGCGCCATGCCCGTATCGCGTGATGTGTCGATCACGGTTTTGGAGAGCTGCGTTTCTTCTGGCGAGTTGGCAATGTTGGCCTTGATTGCGATGTCACGAATGATCGCGCCGTAGTCCGCGCTGACCTTCGTCGGGATGGCCACGGCGGCCGACAGAGCACCGGCCTGGCCGAGGGTGCTTTTCATTCCCTGCCGGCCTTCCTCCATTTGCCGATGCCCGAGCGCCTTGAGTTCAGCCCCGGCGGCAACGCGGCCCATCGTGGCGTAGGCCTTGGTCAGACGCCCGACCTCAACGCCTTGTTTCTTGAGCAGGTCGAGGTTCTTTTCGTACTTGGCCAGCAACTTGTCTGCCCCGGCGGCGCCGGTTGCGTGCGCCTTGCGCCATTCTTCGCGCAGTCGCATGGTGTCGCCGATGGTGTTCTGCAGGACCCGTACTTTGCTGCCTACCGTGTCCAGATGCTTGATCTTGCTTTCGACGTCCTTGAAGGCTTTGCCGACCGTCGGATCGACGGCCCCGCCGATGACAAAGCCCAACGCGATGTTCTTCGCCATGTGCGTGCCTATGGGTCAGGGATGGATGGGGCAGCTCAGTCCGTGAGCCACCACACGATTTCGTTGAACGGCATGGCCGTGATCTCGGCGGCAGAGAAACCGGTCTCCCTGGCCAGACGCTTGGCAAGCCCTTTCAACGTCGGTCCGTCAAACCTCGTCGTCCTGGACCAGACGAAAATAGCCCTTCTGCAGGCGCATGTAGTCGACCAGCTTGAGGGCCATCAGATCCGCCTCCGGGGTCTGGGTCAGCGAGGAAAACAGCGACATTTCGCGCTTTTCTTCGTCGCCGTTGCAGGCGGCTTGCGCGGCCCGGATATCACGCACACATGGCGCGCGAAGGGTCAGCGTGTCGACCAGCACGCCCGACAGCTCGGTGGGGTGTCGCAGCGAGATACGAAACCCTTCCTCGGTCAGGTGCAGCCAGGATGGGAGTTTTTTTTCCGCTGTAGTTTGATTCGTTTGAGTCATTTCTTCGTGTCCTTAAAGGCCCAGGGCCGTACGTTCTTCTGCAAGTTGGTCGACGCCGTCAACGACCAGCACCATGCCCAGCATGTCGATCTCGTAGATCACTCGACCACCGACCTCGAGCTTGTAGTAGGTCAACGCCATGTTGTGTTTGGTCTCGGCCTTATCACCGGCCTTCCAGTCGCCCATGTCGACTTCCTTGATGCCACCACGCATCGTGACGATCACCGGGGTGACCTTGCCCTTCAGCCCCTTGAACGAGCCTCGGAACACCGCGCTGCAGGCGGTGCGGTCAGACAGGCCGAAGAACTTAAGTGCTTCACGGCGCACACCGTTGGTGGTGAAACCGGCTTCGAGCTTTTCCACGCCGGTCGAGACCTCGACTTCGCCGGCCATGCCGCCGCCTCGATAGGGATCGGTTTTCAGGACCACCTTGGGCAAGGTGAGGCTCGGCATTTCGCCGGCAAAACTGACGCCGTCGATAAACCCGACGCAGTTGGAGAGAACTTCAGGAATCATCAGGGCGCCTCCTTAGGCAGGCTCAAGCACTTCGGTCATCCATTCGTTGGTGACCTCGAAAAGGAAATTCGGGTTTTCAGCCGGCGGCACGTCGGTGAAGCGGATGCGCCAATACACTTTGCCCTGCTCGATCTGGCTGGCCGTGTTCAGCTCGTGGTCCGGGAACACTTCGAAGTTGATCACCGCGCCTTCGTTCTTCAGGTCGCGCATGAACGCTTCCAGGCCGTCGGTAACGGCTTTGACGTAGGTCTTGGTGATCGAGCGGTCAACCGCCCATTTGTGCCCGGCCTGCACTGCGTCCATGAGAATGAACAGCGTGCGAACGCGGGTGACGAACGCCCATTTCGGATCGCTCGACAGCGTGCGGTTGCCCCAGAGGCGGTAGCCGTCGTCACGAATGATCGTGGTGATATTGGCGTTGTTGAGCAGGTTGGCCCGGCAGGTCTCGTCGCCGTCCAGGTACTCAACGGCGCGCGTGGTGCCAGTGATGCCGGTGAATTCCTTGTTCGATGGCGAGGCCCAGAAACCGTAAGTCGCATCGGTCCAGGCAAACAGACCGGCCGCCCACGCAGAGCCCGGTGCATCCACCGTTTTGCTTTCCCCGGTGTCCCAGAACTGCACGCCCGGATCAACCATGAACAGGTTGCGGCTACCGAAGTTATCGGCGTAGGCCATTGCAGCTTCGTCGGTGGTGCATGGCCCATCGATGATGCCGATGGCGCGCAGCTTCTGTGCCAGGCTATCAATCGCCGTGGCCACCGCCTGCGTGGCCGAATGACCCGGCGCGATCAGCAAGCGGGGCTGCGCGTTGAACAGGCTTTTGCCATCGAGCAGCGCCTGCAGACCGGTACGCTGACCGGACGCCAGAACACCGCCGATAATGGCCGAGGTCTGCAACGCCGGGTCATCCATCTTCGGCACGCCGATGGCAACGATTACTGCCTTGGCCTTGGCGTAAATAGCCTTGCAGGCCTTGGTGATCGCTGAATCGGCGCCGAACGCTGCAATGGCTTCACGCTCGGTGGTGATCAGCTTGAGTTCGCCGGCCTTGGCCGTACCGCCGGCCACCAAGCCAGGGCTGAATGTGTCGCACAGGCCGATAATCGATGAGGACGGTAGCGAGATAGTGCGCGCGCCGGTATCGACCGCCGTGGTTGTGACGCCGTGAAAGAAACTCATAAGACTCGTTCTCCCGAAACGAAAAAGCCCCGCATGAGCGAGGCCGTGAGGGTTGTCGTGTTGTGGAATGAAAAACGCCCCGTCAGCGCGGGGCGTTACCGGTTTGCTCGGCCAGCCAGGCCGGTGCCGGCGGTCGATGTTCGGCGAGCGGGAATTGCTCGCCCTGAGGCCAGTCGCGCAACTGCCGGCGGTACACCTGCAACCCGGCATACTGTTCGGCGGTGAGCGAGCTATCGCGCCCCTCTTCCAGCTCGTCGCGATGCCGGGACACCAGCGGGTCAGTCAATGCCAGTTGCGCGTCACGCCACGCCCGCTCATTCGCGGCCACTTCGGCCGGCTCCAGCGGGGGCGGATCGACCAGAATGGGATGACCGTCAGGCCGTGACGACACCATTTTGGGGCTGGTTTCCAACTCCTTTATCAGCGCCCGCCAGGCACTCGCGGCGACCTCCACCACGTCCGCCGGCATGTCAGAACCATGCACCTCCACCGTGTAGGCCCCACGAGTGGACGGACTGAAATAAATGACTTCATTCATGATTAGAACCCTATCGCCAGCCAGAACACCGACCAGCTAGCCTGTGCATTCGCAGGCTGCGCAATTTTCAAGGTGCAGCCCGTTTTTGTGATGGTTTCTGCAACAACGCAGCCCATGACCGGCTGACCCCCGCTATGCAGCAACATGATGCTACGCACCCCATTGGGAAACGCCGTCTGAAACGATACATAGACGTTGCCGTTTGCATCGGTCGTCCCTTGCCCCCACTGGTCAATGCGACCGCTTGGACTTTTGGAATATCCAGCCACACCGCCACTGCTGGCCGCGAACAGAGGCGAGTATTTCAGTGCGGAATCCCCACCTTCCAGCACCCAGCCCGTGCCATCGTTCAGGCGGCGAAACACCGCCATTGACGAGGGCTGTAGCGCAATCGGGCCAGTCAGCCCCGACAGCGTAAGCAGCGTTTGAGAACCCTTGGCCTGAACCGTCAAGCCGACCGTTGTACTGGCCAGCACCGGGAGAAGACTTCCCACTGGACACGGCCCTGCATCAGGCAAAACCAACGTCGCGGTAGTGCCATTGACCACAGTCAACTTCCCAACATCCGCCGAGGTCATGGTCGACGTACTGCCGGTGTAAATGGTTGAACCGGCATAACTGCCCTGAGAGCGTTGTGCAAACTCGGTCGTTGCCAGCGCCTTGCTGTTGTCGAACTGCGGCCGCGTCTGAAAGTTCTCGCCCGCCATGACCCCGGCATAACGCAACACCAGCGTGCCACCGATCAGCCGCCACTGATCCGAAGTGCGAATAAACTCAGCGGTATCGCCAATCGCCAACGGGATAATGCCAACCCCCCCGTTAACCGCCGTCACAGCATCACCAGCACTCGGCACCACCGAAAGCCCACCAGAACCTGCACAGACCAGCATAACCGTCGCCCCTACAGGAATTCCCGCCAATGGTGGCAACATCGCCGTGAGAGCTGCGGCGCTGTAGAAACTATGCACGCCGCCGACATGCGCAGCGGTCATCACCAGGCTGGCCGTGGGAGTGGTAAAGCCCGAGAACTCAACGCCGCGACGCCTCAGAAACTCAGTAGTGGCGAGCGATTTGCTGTTGTCGAACTGGCTCGCCAGCGGCGCGGTAGGGTTGCCGGCGAAACTCGGCGACAACAACCGGGCAAAACCATCGGTGATGTCCTTGAACGTCAGCGCGGTGGTGCCCACAACGATCGGTCCATCCGTCACCAACTGCCAGATGGTATCGGCCTGCGTCGTACCCGACTCAACCGCCACTGTCAGGTTGGGCGTCACCTTCACGTTGCTGTCGGCATCTTTGGCCCGCGTCCAGGCACCGACCGCCACCACATACGGGCCATTGTCCTTGGCGGCGGCCTGATTTTTCACCAACACCCGTTCGCCCGCGACCAGGGCAACGCCATCAATGGTTTGCAGCCCGACCAGCGCGACGTTGGCCGTGGTCGCCGCGCGAACCGATTGCTTCACATCGAGCTTGCCCAGCTCTTCCAGGATGCGCGAATCGACATATTCACGGGTGGCCAGCACTACCGCCGGATCGATCTTGAGCGCGATCTGTGCGGTGCTGGAGACGATCAGGTTCATCCGCACCACCTGCGTACGGCCGGAGCCTTGCGACAGCAAAGGCTTGAAGGTCGGGGCACAGTTGGCCACCGCCACCAGATCCCCGTCCGCATCGTACAGACCGACCTCGCGGATCCAGCGGCCGCCCTCGTCGGCGGGAATGACTTGCTCGGCCACAATGACAGCCGCGTTGGCCGGATCGAGTCGGAGCTGATTCAGCGGCCGGCGACGCCATTCGTTGATCAGTTTGGTTTGCTTGGCACTAGGCTGGGGGTCGGTATCGTTCGCATCCCCCACGCCCATTTCGGTGATGTTCCAGGGCACGCCAAGGACGTTGGCGTTCGCCAGTTTGGCCGCCCCCACGTCCGTAAGGATCGCGAAAAACTTAGAATTCGCATCAATCATGAATAAATGTCCAGAGTGTCAATGGAGTGTTCACAGCCAACGACGCCGAAGCTGCCGCTGACTTCGATGTCGCTCATTTCGGGCGGGTAGATGTCGAGTTCGTCGCCGTCGTACAGGGACACACCCACATGCAAACGACCTTGGGTTTCGAGGCTGATGGCCAGCCCCGTAAGCTGTCGGCTGACGGGTTTGGCGTCATCGATCAGGCGCTCCAGCTCCTGATACATTTCCTCGGTGATACCGGTATCCAGCACACCAACCTTCAGTGCGAAGGTTCCGGGCACGCCTTGCGGCACCGTGTTGAACCATTCGACGATATCGATCAGATAGCCCAGCGGCTCGACCACTCGACGCAATGCACCGATGGTGCCCTTGTGCTTATGGATGAAGAACGAGGATCTGATTGCCCCGCGCTTGACTGACTCCGGCCACGCCGGGTCCCAACGGTCGACCGACCAGGCCCAGGCCAAATGCGGTAACAGATGTGATGGACAGGTATCGGGGCTGTACAGGGTGCGCAGCGGAATCAGTGTGGTTTCAGCGAACGTCGCCTCAATTCCCCGTTCCAGGGGAGTGCTGTTGAGCGGCAAAAGACTGCGCATTTCAGCCTCCCAACACGACGGTGTAATCGGTGCAGTACGCGGCCTGCGCTTTGGTTGGCTTCAGATCCTGCCAGCCCATCAGCTCCACGCGGGCCACGCCGGCCACATGCAATTGCGCATCGACGCCGGACCGGGCCACCTCGACACCGAGGCGCCGGCGTGGGTTGATCCAGGCCGCAAGGCGCTTTTTCGCCTCGACGAGTGCCGCATCGTTCTCTGGGCCGGCACCTTTCATGTGCAGCACGGCGTCGATGCGATACCGCAGGATCTGCGCACCGCGCACCGTGACGCGGTCACCTACCGGGCGCACGTCGTCGTCATTTACAGCGATGGCGACCAGGCTCAGCAAATCGGGACTGGCAGTGCCGTCGCCTTCCAGCCCCAGCACCGTGACGTCAACGCAGGCCGGTGACGGACTTTCAGCCGTGGCATCGGCCACCAGCGCCGAAGCGTTGCGCGCGTGCAGGATGTAGCTGTTACGCGGCCCCGCCGTGGTCAGCCCCTCATAGGCCAGTTGTACACGCTCACGCAGAGCGTCATGCGACTCCATCACCACGTCGACCGGCGGCACCGCCAGCGGATCAGCCGGCTGTATCACCAAGCGCTTGAGGTTGACGTTTGCCGCCAGGTGATCCAGATCGGCGCCGACGGCATACGCCAGCAATTGCGCCTTGGCGGCGTCGTTAACCCGCGCCCGGTTGCCGAGCTTGATGTAACTGCCGACCTCCAGCAGCTTGGTGACCGGATCGCTTTCCAGTGAAGCGCTCCAGTTATCACCCATATGGCCGCGAAACACGTCCAGCGCTTCGCTATAAACCTCTTCAAAATCCAGCGGCTCCAGCACGTCCGGGGCCGGCAGTTCCGACAGATCCACCAGAGTACTCATACCCACACCTCCATCGTGCCGCGCACACCGAGGTATTCGCCGCTGATCTGTATGTTGATTTGGCCGCCCAGGACGGACAGCACGCGCACTCGCTCCAGCTTCAACCGTGGCTCCCACCGGCCAAGTGCGCGAGCCGCTTCCGCCTGCACGGCGCTTTTCCAGCCCTCGTTAACAGGCAAATCGACCATGCGCCGCAGCTTGCTGCCGTACTCCGGGCGCTCACGCCGACTCATCAATGGCGTGCCGAGGATGTCCCCGATGCACTGGCGTAAATGCTCGATGCCGGAGATGGGTTGCCCGGTGTGGCGATCCATTCCGATCATCGGGACTATTCCTTGAGTTGCTCGAACTCGGCGTGGGCTTTGAGCGTTTTCAGCGCCACATCCTCGGCGCCGTCGACGGAGACCTCGCTTTTCACCACCGCCAGCGTGCGGCCGTCGGGCAGGACGACCGTGCGCGAGGTGTACAGCCTGTCGCGAAAGGTCACGACCGCTGCCGTCAGCACCGGGCTGATCGGAACAAGCTCGGGTGCGGATGAATCATCTTGATGTTTGGCCATGGGTACTCCAGGCATGAAAAAGCCCGCACACGGCGGGCTGAGTAAATGTTGAGTTAGTGCTTGTGATGGTTGTCACTTTGGCCGGCGGCCAGAATGTCAGCATCGCTGGTGATGCTTTCGGTAGCGTGCAACGGGCCGTCGATGTTGACCTGCCCTTTGATGTTCACAACGCCCTCCAGATCGATCGTTCCGGACTTCACGGTGACGGCGTTATCGGTCACTTCAGCCAAGGTCGCCCCGACCTCGATGGTGACCGTGCCGGTGGGCAGGGTGATGCTGTAGGTGCTGTCGTGCCAGTCGTAGACCAAACGCCCGCCATCGTCGAAATGCCAGACTTCGACATGGTCGCGGTTGTCCGGCGGTGGACCACCGTTGCCATACAGACCGGGAATGAACGTGCCCTGCGCCACCTCGCCGCTGGCACTGATCAAGGTGCCCTGCTCGTTCAGGCTCGGCGCCCGCCAGTGCCGGGCCTTGCCGGCGGCAACACTGTGCCAGCGCACCCAGCCGCTGACCCATTCCCCGTCCGATACCCGACACACCGGTGGTGAAGCGGTCAGATCTACCGCCACCACGTAACAGTCCTTGACCAGGCCAGCGAGCATGCGGTCATGCTGGGCGCTCACGTAGCCGCCACTCATGACAGATTCTCCGGTGCAAAATATTTGTCCTTGTTGGACAGCCCCGCATCCGGCTCGACACCTAACAGCAAGGTGCCCGGTGGCTGATCTGGCCACGGCCACTGCGCTTCGCCGAGGTAGATCTGCTGGGTCCACTCCACGACCCAGACGGTGTAGCCGTCCAGCTCGGGCTTGGTCCAGTCCGGCATGGCCTGAACAAACTCGGCCGGTTCGACCTCGACACCCCAGGACTGCATCCGAAGTAACACAGCCAATTGCCCGACAATAAACACCGCTTGCTGGTGGTGATCGGGCTGGATCGGATCGGTAATCACCCGTGCTTCGAACTTGCACGACAGGCCCGTCTCACCCGTTCCCGGGTCGATGCCTGGCTCCATCTCTGCCAGTTCGACCAGCACCGCTGGCAGTGGAATGCTGCTTTCGATGATCGGCCAAGTCGCAACGACTTGAAGGTCCGGCAAATGATCCTGAATGCGCCGCTCAATGGCTTGATACAACTGCTCAAGACTGAACGGCTCGTCGACTTCATCCGTCACGTTATTTCCCCTTCAAGTGCTTCTGCACTTCAAAATTAAGTTCCTGCTGCAGCACATGCACCAGCTGCTCGTCAGCCTTGCGCACCCAGCTCTCGAAGTGCGGGCGAGCCTGTTCCAGCGAAACTTTGGCCTTGGCCAGGGGGAAGCGGTTGTCGTGTTCGGCGATCCAGCCCGAACTGACTCCACCGGCCGCGCTGACTTCGCTGTCGGGATAATCGGCGGGATCAAAGTGTTTGCTGGCCGTGCGGATCCAGATGTCGGCACTGTTGCCGTAGACCTTCTTGAAGAACGCCCCTTGAAAGCGGCGCCCCGCCACGGACACACCGGAACGGCTCTGCCGTGGGCGGCCGATTCGGCTCGCCTCGATAGAGTTGAGGCCGAACCACAACTTGCCGCTCTTGGCTCCGCCGCTGACCGGATAGGCCCGCAGGCGTTGCCGAACGGCGGCGACTGCAATCCGCTCCTGTCGCCCCACGGCACGGGCAATTTGCGAGGCGAGCCAGCGCAGGGTTTTGTTGATGGCTCGTCGCTGTGCAGCAGCAGCGGCCTTCGGCACCAGTGCGGCAAAATCCTGAAAGGCTTTCAGGTCTGCCGCCGAAGTTTGCAGCGAGATCATCCCGCCGCCAGCCGAGGGCTTGAAGTGGCTACCGACGCTCATGGTCGCTTCCTCAGAATGAGAGCGACCAGACCGTCACCACCCGGCTCCAGCTGGAGCAGGTCGTAGTCTCCACCGCCGTCCAAAGCCGGCAAATCCACGCTGACCAACAGTCCTTTTTTCAGTCCATGCGAATCGCGGACGCGAATCTCAAACTTGGGCTCACGCAACGCCGTTCTCTGGCTGCCCATTTTGGGTTGAAGCCAGGGTGCTGCGAACATGCCGAGTACCGGTTCGTCATAACCCTCGATCCGTGCCGAATCGCCCAGCGTTTCGAACACCGTGTCGTCGATGTCTTCCAGCAGCTCCCGGAAGGCCATGATCAGAGTTCCAGGAGGATCTGCGCCCGTGGTCGTGTGCACAGATGCAGCGGGTTGGACTGGGCTTCGCCGGCCACACCCTTGTTGAATGGCAGCGGTTCAAGCTTGCTGTAATAAGGCAAACCTTCGGTGTTGACCGTTTCCATGTAGTCGGCCGGCGCGAAGACCGAGATGTACAGATCCGGCACACCTTCGGGAACCAGCAGCGCCTTGTCATCGTGCACGAACAGCACGCCCGCCACTTTGCCGCGATAGCGCTCCCAGACAATGCCACCAAATTCAAAGCTCTCGCGGGCATCACCGCGAAGAGACGCTGCCTGCAGAGTGTTGAGATAGGTTTGCTTGACCGACTTGTGACTGACCAGCTTGTTCCAAAAGTTCTTGCCGCAGAAGGCACGAGAACCCGAGCTGGTCACACTGCCCAACGCATCCGCCTGCATGTCCAACGCTTCGCCAGCATTCACTCGCAGGTCCGCTTCAGGGTCATTGAGCCCCATGGGCATTTTCTGACGGTTCACGCCAAAGGACTTATAGATGTCCAGCAAAACCGTCTTGCCATCAGCATCGAGGATCTGGCCGTTCAGAGCACCCATCCGCTGAAATTCATGAGTGGCGTCCAACTGGCGCCGCGCTTTGGCAAGGCGCCGGTTGACCACGTCCTGCACCGACTGCAGCTCGGTTCGCGTACCGAAAGCCCGGATGCCTTGGATCTCATCAGCCTTGATGGTGAAGCGCTCCGGCAGGTGCACGGTGTTGAACGGAATCAGATTACGCTTGCTGCCACCGACCACCAGACCCGAACTGCCGCGCTCACCAGCCGGCACCAGAGCCAGGGTGTCGCCGTCCTTCTCGACCTGCACCGTAAGGTTGGTGGTGCCCTCCTCGTGGAACAGGCCAAGGCTGCTGATGCGGCCCGGCAGGTATTCCTGCTCGTTGATCGCGGCGGTCAGCGAGGGGACGCTGAAAGCGTCGTCTTCAAAAATGGCGATATCGGCCATGGGTGTACTCTCCAGAAACGAAAAATCCCGCACACAGCGGGATGCATATAAAGGAAGAAACGTCTTAGCGGACGATCAGAAAATGCGCGGCCAGGGCTTTCTCGGCAGCCGGGTCGAGGCCAGTCAGATGGGCTTCGCTGACCTCGGCCAGCCGCACCACGGCGCGACCGCGACGAACTACATCCGACTCGCCGAGCGGGCCGTAGAGGATCGCAACGGCGTTTTCGGTACCGTCTTCGGCGGTCGGGCTGTACGGGGCGAATTCGCTGGTCGCGGTCACCAGGCCGAGGATCTGCCCCGGCTCCAGTGCGTGACCGGCGGCGACGTTGATCGCTTCACGCGAGATGTTGCCGGCGCCCTCGGACAGCAGGAACTCACCCGCGTGCATCGGCTCCAGTTTAGAGGTCATGGTTTTGCTCCTTTCGAGGTTGGTGATTGCGCAGCCTGACGGGCTGCCCAGATCGAGGACGGATCGGGTTGTTTGGCTTGAATTTTGGGAGCCGGGTCTTCGTTCTGCGGCAGACTGTTGTCGATCTCGAAGCCCCCGCCTTTCCCTACGACCTTATCGAAGAGCCGCGCACGCACGGCACCGGTGTCCAGTCCGGCCTGTACAAACTCCACCGCAAACTCTGGCAGCCGGGCAGCAACGCACAGATCGCGGATCGACTTGGCCTGGATGATCGCGGCCTGCACAGTCGCTTCGTCAACCAGCTTGGTCGCTGCAATAAGCGGTTCGATCAAGTTGCTGATATTGGCCTGAGTACATGACTGGGTGATCAGCAGAGCCAGCGCAGCCGCATCCAGACCAGGCGCCGATGGCTCAGGCTTGTCGACCACCGGCTCGGTCGGGTTCGCGGGTTCGTTGAGCAGATCCAGCAGCGCCTGGGGCGTGCGCTGGTATTTCTGCATGACCGTGCCCTGCCCCAGACACGCCTTGATTTGCACACCGTCGCCGACTTCATCGGCCAATCCGAGGGCCACCGCTTCTCGAGCAGTCAGCCAGGTTTCTGCATTGACCAGGCGCCGCAACTCGACCTCGTCGATATCCGGCGCCTTGGCCTTGTAAGCCGTGATGATGAGCTCCAGCGCTTGATCCAACGCGGTCGCTACCTTGCGCATATCCTCGGCATCACCCGAGGCATAGGTCCACGGGTTGTGGATCATCAGTGCGGCGTTTTCCGCGACTACCACCCGGTGAGCGCCGCAGACTGCAACGCTCGCGGCACTGGCGGCCAGGGCGTCGACGCGGCCGGTGCAGCGCTCGCCCAGACGTGACAGGGCGTTATGAATAGCCAGACCGTCGAACAGATCGCCACCAATGCTGTTGAACGCCACAACAATCGGTGAAGTACCGTCATCCAACGCGGCCAGGTCACGCACAAACTGATTGGCCGTAATACCCCAGGTGCCGATCTCGCCGTAGACGTACACCTCGATAGTGCGCTGTTCGGCTTCACCGCTGGCCCGGAGGCTGTACCAGTGTTTGTCTTGCACGGGCAGTTGCCTGTCCAGTTTGTTGAAGATTCGTAGATGGAACGGCGGTTTCATGGTTTCTCCTGATCGTCGTGTTCACTATCAACCTCGACGAGCGTTCGGTAATTGAGGCCCAATTCGCGGGCACGTTGAGCGTCGGCGGCGTTTTCCGCGTCGACCGTTTCGGAGTCGTAACCGGTTCGCAGACACATCTCACTGCGCGAACCGAACCCGGCATTGACCTCAAGCATTCGCGCCTGTACGTCCTGCACCGGCTGGATGTAGGCCCAGCCTTGAGGCACCCAGCGCGTGCGCAGAAATTCGCGACGACGCTTGGCGTAGTCCGGCAACTCGATCACGCCGCTCAATACCGCCATGTCCAGCCAGGCAGCGCGGACTGGCCGGCAAAGCTGGTGGATGTAGACGTTGAATTGCAGTTGTTCGAGGCGGCGCCGGAACTCGTTGAGCACGACGCGCAGCGCACGGTCGTTGATCCCTTTCATGTCGCCCGTGAGGATCTCGTAGGGCGTGTCGGTACCCGCTGCCGCTGCCATCAGTTGCTGCCGCATGAAATCCGGGTAGTTGTTGCCGGCATCCGGTGGTTTGGAGAACTCGACCTCCTCACCCGCGCCCAGCTCCTGCATCGTGCCGGGTTCGAGTGCAACCATCGGTGTGAAGCCGTCGCGGTCAGCGGTGATCAGTTGGCCGGTGACGGGGTCGCGTGGCACCTGCCCCATGTCCGGCGACGGGCGCTTGATGAAGCCGGCGAACAGGTTGGAAACCTCCTGCCTGAACAGCACCGCATCGTCGTAGTTATCGAGGCTGCGCAGGCGCTTGAGCACCGGTGACATGCGTGGCACGCCGCGCAACTGCCCCGGTTCTAGAGGTTCGAAGATGTGCAGCACCTGGCTGGCCGGTACGCGCACCAGTTGGTTGTACCCACTGTTGAGCGAAGACGCATCACGCGGGTGCGAGCGGTACATCCAGTAAGCCACGCGCTTGCCGGCTGGGTTGAACTCGATCCCGGCGCGGATGATGTTGCCGGACTTGGACATCTCGAACTTGTCATGCGGCACGAACTCCGGTGCCAAGGTCTGCAGCTGCAGCGGCACCACCAGACCTTCGTCCAAACTGCGCGGACGCAACCGCACAAAACACTCGCCCGCCGTTTCCACGGTGCGAGCCACCAGCGCCTGCTGGCCGTAGAAGTCGCAGAGACCGTCGGCGTCCGACTCGTCGGCAAAGTCGTCCCACAATTCTTGCAGCAGGTTGCGCAGCTCTTCGTCTTTTACCTTTGGGCGTGGCGTGATGCCGGTGCCGATCAGGTTGCTGACCCGTTTGTTAATAGCGTTGGCCGCATACGGATCATTGCGCACCGCCGCCCGTGAACGGGCACGCAGGTTGCGTAGCGCCGGGGTGTTGATGCTGTTGATACCATCGTCGGTGGCGTCCCAGCTAGCAGATCGGCGACCCTCCCCGGCGCCTTCGTAACTGGCCTTTATGTTCGATGGCAGCAAGAATCCGCTACGTGAAAGCGCCGGGAATTGTCGAGCCATCAGATTCCCTTGCCTCCATGACTGAGCCGCACAACCCGCGAGCGCGGGCCAGCAGCGCTGGTGAGCGAGCTGCGGATTTCTTCACGTGCGCGGAGCAGTTCGTCGACGTCGCGGTATTCCACCGTTCGGTCGCTGTAGCGCACGATCTTTTCGCCACGTGCGATGGCGCGCTCGATGGTTTCGAGGTGTTTGGGTGTGAATGACATGGGGAATGCTCTAGATGGTCTCCGGCTGTGTGGGGTATAAACCGTCAGACGAAGTTCTGGGTTCTCGATTGAATTTCCTGTCTGAAGCTGCCGCCTGCTAAAACGTGCGCCAATGCGTCGGCCAGCTCTTCAGGCTCAATTTCAGGCAATCTCATGTGCCAGAAGGTACGAGCACGCACCCAGTCCATTCGTCCAGTTAACTGTTCTGCAACTACTCGACGTAGCTCATGCTGAAGCTCTGCTGCAGCCTTTATTTTTTGCGCCTGTTGCGCCTTCCCTTCGGAGTTTTCTGACATGGCTGTCTCCAACATTGAAAAATTTGACGACATCACCGGCAAAATTTTTGCCGTCCTTTACCAACATTTTCCAATCCCCCAAGGACTCCTGGCTGAAGATTTTGTCGAGAACGCCACGCAGCTCGACGACTTCCTAGGCACCGAAGTACCTACAGATGAAGCTGAGTTTTTTCTCGCAACAGCTGAATGGCTGAGGCAGGCGGGCTACATCAACTGCACTCCTGATCCTTATCTCTATGTGTCCAACGCTGTCCTGACGGCCAAAGGCCTAGAGGTCTTGAAAGCCACCCCAGAGAGCGTGGAGTCAAAGGAAAGCATCGGAGAACAATTAGCCACCACCGCGAAAGAGAGTGGCAAAGAAGTCGCTCGTGGGTTGGTATCTGAAGCTTTAGGTCTTGGGGTTAAGATTCTCAGTCCTATCATTGGCCTGACCTAAAGTTACCGCCTCTTCAAGTAACCGCTGGTGGAGCTACGGCGTTGAAGGGGGGATGCTGGCCGTGTCTGCACGACCGGAGCAACGGGTGATGGTGGAACTGGTTGTGCCTGTCGCACAGCCATAGGTTCGGGTGTTTCGCCTTCATCGACGCGTTCACCCTGAGCCGGCTTGATGCCTAGGGCGTCGTCGAACAGACCGGACTGAGCCAGCGCTTGGCGCACCCGATCCCAGTCGTGTTCCTGGTAGCGATTGATACCAAGGTAGTGCGCCATCGCGAGGCAATACACCATCAGGTCGAGCGCTTCGTTGCGCTCGGCTTTGCCCTTGACCCATTCGATGCGTTTGTGGCCGCGCACGTAGCGCACGACTTTGCGCTCGGCGACGCACTGGGCGAAGAACTCGTCCGGCAGGTCATTGGCAAAGTGCAGCGAACCGGGTCCGTCCGGGAACGGGTAGCGGTTGTAGATCCAGTCTTTCGCTGTATCGGTACCGACGAACCACAGCTCGGCGCCGTTGCGTTCGGTTTGGCCCTTCCACGTAACGTCGACCATGGACGGGCGCTGTGCAATCACCGGTCGGCCCGGCTTGCTCGCGCCCTTGATAGCGAAAATGTTGCGCCAGCGGCGAACGCGGCAGAACTGGTAGACCTCATCGGTGTGGTGACCGCCGGAGTCGACGCCGACGGCAAGAATCGCCAATCCGACACCACAAGGATGCCGGTAACGCGCCTTGAGCTTCTCGTCCAGTACCGCCCAGGTGCGTTCGTCTGCCGGATCGCCCCAGATGATCTGGTGATCGACCACCCAGCGTTCCATGCCGACGCCGAAGCCCATAACCATCAGTTCCAGGCGGTTGGCCTGAACGTCGACGGCTCCGGTTAGCATCAGTACACAGGCCGGCATCGCGCCGAGGGCATAGTTCTCCAGCCGCGCCCGTGCTATCAGCACTTCCGCCTTGGTTTGCTCTTGTGCGCTGTCCCAAACCTTGGCTAATCGGGTGTTGTAGAACACCTGCATGGGTTCGAGATCACCTTTGCTTTGAGCGATTTTGGCTTTCTCAAACTGCATGGCCAAAGTACGCCAGTCCATCCACCCCGGCGGCGAATAGAGCGCGTTCAGGTGGAATCCAACTGTCTCGCCATCACCTTCAGCATGCGCACGCCATTCGCCTTTAGCGAGCATTTCACCCTTGTGGTGTTCCTCAATCAGCACGTCACATTCCGCTCCAGCACATTCGTAATGGACTGTGCTGAAATCGTCGCTGTAATGCAGACGCTCCCACTCCAGTACCTGCATATAACCGCAGTCTGGACATGGCACGTAGTAGTGACGTTGGTCGCTACCTTCAAAGAGATCCGCTATCCGCGATGCACCTTTGATCGTTGGCGAACTGGAGAAATAGAATTTGGCGTTACGACCGAAGGTACTCGCTCGGGTCTCCGCCAATTCGATGGGGTCCCCCTCCTCTCCGATATCGACTTCCCAGCGGTCGATTTCATCACCGTAAATGTAGCGCGCCGACAACTCAGACAAGTTAGCAGCGGAGCCTGCTGTGGTGACATACAGGGATCCGCCTTCAAACTCCTTGGTGTCCATCGTGTTGACTGCATCACGCCCGGTCGCGATTCGCTCACGTAAAACAGGTGTAGCTTTGATGGTCTTTCCGATCCGTGACGACACCCGTTTGGCAAGGCCCAAGCTTGGCAGCAAGGTCAAGATATTCGACGGCGCCATGTGGATCAGCCCACCAATCCAGTTCAGCGCAATCTGGGTTTTCATCAACTGCGAAGCCACCATAGTGACTACACGTTTGCTGCGATGTGCCGGTGACAGGCAACGCATAGGCTCGCGAGCATATGGCGTACGGGAAGTGCGGTACCGGCCAGGTTCAGCAGCACCTGTGTCGCGCGGAATGCGCATGTACTCGTCAGCCCATTGATCGACCCACAACTCAGGCTCAGGGCGAAGGCCACGAAAGTAAGCTGCCCGGTAAACCTCGGTACCATCTGCAAGTTTTGCTTCCATAGGATCAGTTTCCGAGGGTTAAGGCGTGGCTGAAGTCTTCGGTAGAGAGGCGTTCAGCCTCTTCAAGTGCTTGGCGGATCTCGCTGAACAGGTGCTTTTCAATGTCCCAGGTGCTGGTCATGGCCGACAACGTTGGGGCAAGTTTGGGTGGCAAGCTGAGTAGCAAATCGCGAGTCATGCGCCCAGTCGCAAAAGCAGCTTCGTCGACGACTTCCCGATCAACCAATTCACCGGCAATCTTTTGAAGGTCAGCTTCGGCCCTCTCAGCTTGGGCTAGAGCCAGCCGCGTTTTAGCTTGGTGATAGTCCGGCGCAGCTTGTGGGGCGGAAGTGGGGAGCGCGGGAATGCTCCATGGCTGCTGGACCGAGGTAGTGGCGACCGGTGCGATCCGGGTACCCGAGTTGCTGCGTGCTGGATCGCCCGTCATTTCCAAATACTGATCGGTGGCTTCGACATCGATCTTGCCATCCGAGGCGTAAATCAATCGGCCTTGCTTGGCCAGTTTGCCGACGTACTGGCGAGACCAACCTTTGCTGGCCGCGTATTCCGTTCGGCTCAAAACGGTCATGTAAACCTCCTGTCAACCTAGGGCCGTCAACCTCTGTCAACCTCTGTCAACCAACGTGAAAAAATCGGCCAGTCGCAAGATCCCGCGGGTTTCCGACCCCGTACCCTTCGAATAACCCCAGGGTCCCCGGCGGTTTCAGGCTGGTCCGCCGCCATTCGGCGGGACATCGCACACGCCAAGCCGCTTGGCAGCCCAGCGTTCGTACAAGCCGATGGCAACATCTGCACCAGCCATTGCCGTGAGACACCCCAAGGCGCCCGCCGTCCAAAGCGACATGCCCGCCGCGATCATCAGCATCATTGCCGAGACTCCGCAGACAATGCAGGCACCGGATCGCAGCGCGAGCCGACGTATCAACGCCCAGCCCCGGGCACCATCCTTGTCTGCTCGCCACATCTCACCGGATACGCCGCCGACCAGAGCCAGGACGATCACCAACCAGATCGGCATTTCTGCCAGCGCTTGCTGCTCATTTGTCATGTTGTGCCTCAAGTGAAGGAGCATGCCGAACACAAAAAAGAAAACCCCGCCGGAGGGCAGGGTTTTCAAAGTCGCGGCATACGCCAGGACGAAGTGCACAGCACGTGCTCGGGGTAGCGCCAAGGCGCAGAATCCATATCGTGGAGACTTTTTACCCCCTGAGTACGGAACCGAAAAGGGGGCATTTTCGGTTATCCAACTTGACGCAACTTTGACGCAACTTTGAGGAGACTTTGAGGTAAAGCACCCCGACCAACGGTCAGCCACTTACGTGCATCTTTACGCTCGGTCAGCACCTCAAAGAGTCGCACATGAAGGCGGTGCACAAGATCGTAGTAGGTTTGCTTCGCCTTTGAGACGTAGCCCAATTCATGCATCTGCGCTGCCCATGTCGGTGCAGGGTCAAAGCCGTAACGCATAACTGCCAGCTGTTGCAGCCTTTCGCCCCGACCATCTTGCCGGGCGATCTCGGAAAGGGCGGCACCAATTTCCTGCGCAATTGCATCTGGACCCGCACCACCGCCGAGAAGGATCCGAGAACCGGGTGTGCCTCGCGGCGCGCAACCGCCCCATTCCATGATCGTCGCCATCGGGCTACCCATGCCTCCGGCTTCACCGCCGTGTCGGCATTGCTCGCCCCAATGTTTCAGCAATAACTCCATCGCCTCAATCATTGCCCTGCCCCCCGTAAAACCCAACCCGACACAGAAATACCCCAACCCGACACAAACCCAACACACATAAATCCCTTTAAATTCAATGCTTCAATCAAACTTGAGTTGAGTGTGTTGGGTTTGTTGGGTTTATCAGTCTTCGCATAAGAAAAAATTCCTTCCGTTGAATTCGTTGCAAAGAACGTCATGCATGCGCGTGCGCGACACAAAACCCAACACACCCCACACAACACCCGCGAAGGCATGTAATTCGGGCACTCAAATTGTGTGGAGTATTCAAAATCAACCCGACACAAACCCAACACACCCAACACACTTTTGAAAATAGTCATGCTGCAAGCGCCTTGATGTGATCCCAGCTGTCCACGTGCCAGCCCGCCAGCCTGGCCTTTGCCCGCCAGTTTTCCACCTGCTTGCCCAGCTCGGCCGCCTTGAGTGATGGGGGCGGGGAAGCATCCAGGTCCGCGGGAAAGAAAAACGCGCCGAAACGACGGTTATTGCCATCAGTCCAAGGTATTGCACGCGATTTATCCACCTCGGAACTGATGAACAGAGAGAATTTCGTCTGACTCATCACATGCTCTTTGTTGCGCTGACACCATTCGAGAAACAACGAATAGAGGTCGGTCGATAGACATGGCCCCCATAGCCCATGCCCCAGCTCGCTGTACTTCCACAAATGCAAGAATGTTTGCCAGCCGGCCCGACTCAAGGCCACCAAACGCTCACGCGCCTCAGTCGATGGCGGCCGCGTGCGCTGGTTGAAGTCCCCTAGATCGACCGACAGTAACCAACCATAGAGCGCCGCCACCCCACCCTGCTCCAGTTCACGACCAATCGCCTTTTGCCGAGCGACTGGTAGGGTCTCCATAGGCCACATAACCAGCATTCGTCGATCACTGTCGCTGATTGGCCACGGAAGAATCTCGTTGCTGAGAAATACCGCGTTCATATGGTTGGCTTCTTCCCATCCATTAATGAACTTCGACTCCATCCGCACCGTTTTACCAGTGATCAAGTGCTTGATCTTGCCCACTTGGTTGTAACGTTGATCGCGACTGACCACCTCTTCGAAGACGGACCACAATTTGCGGCTTTGCCACGCGTTGAAACTGCTTTCCAATTGCGTCTGACCAACAGTCGCCGCGTATTGGCCGTAAAGCATGCCGAGTGCGTCAGCGAACAACAGGCTCTTGCCCGAACCTTCCATAATCGAATGCATCAACACAGCGGTATCCATCTTGGCGCCCAAGTGCTGCAGCGGATACGCCAGCCAGCGAGTTAACCAATCGGTTGCCGCCTCATCATGGTTACAAAGAAATGAGATCAGCCAACGCAGGTTGGCACACGCTGCATCATCCCTGACTGGCTCAAGCGGCAACCCGTCAAAGGTATTGATGTACACCGCAGGATCCTTCGTCATGGTCGGATCAAACACGATGTGCTCAACATCGACGGTGCGGCGCTCGCTGCTGTTCAACCACAACGGATAAGTGTCTCCCAGAGCCATCTTGACCGCGCCCTCGGCTATGCGCCGCTTCTTTTCGCGATCCCAAACGTCTTTGGTGCCATCGATGTAAACGTAGCGATCAGTTGGAGACATCCCGAATGCGCCGCCCTTCTTCCCGGCCATGCGGCGCGCCTGCTCGATGTCGCGAACATGGTCGTCAGAAATCAGCCTCTTTCCGGTGTGGTCCAACCAGGCTTTAGCTAGAGGCTTGCCCACGCGAGCTTCGAAAGCGGACTTCTTCATTACCTTCGATTGGTCGCAGTCCCACACGTGCGTGGTGCCCTCGACCAACGCAAAACGACGCAGAATGTGATCCAACGTTATGACCTCCCCCGCCCCCCCGTCAGGAGCAGGAGCGGCCTCGCTGGACGGGCATGTTTCGTCTGAGATCGGCCCGCTCAATTCACCGGATGGGGTGGGGGGAAGATCATTCGGATCTGGACGGGCGGCGTATTGCATGCCCAACATTCGCGCAGCATCCTTCACAGCCTTCGACTGGTCGCCACCGTGCTCGAGTAAGCAGAACACTTCAAAGGCGTCGTTCTGATGCCCGTTCGCGAGAGGGTCAGCACCGTGGTGCGAATAAACCTTGTCCTCACTGATCGTCACCCCTGGCAGACCGGTGCTGCTTTGAGGGTACAGCCACTTATTGCCTCGCTTGATGTATCCATGGGCACGAAGAAGCTCCGCAACATCGTGACAACGGTTGAATTCATCAATTACCGAGGGCTGTTTGCCGCCACCGAGTGCAGGACGCTTTTGGGCTTTGACCGGTGGCTTTGGTGGCGCAACCGCCCATGGACACGCAGCTTCAGCATCTCGCTTAAAAAACTCCCAATTCTGCCAAATGGTAAGCAGCTCGTTGGTCAGCGTCGGCAGCCCGTCAGTAGCACTTGGAGCAGTTTTCCAGATGTAAGGTTTGCCGGTACCGGGATGAATTGATGGTGGAAATACGTCTTGCACCAATCCCGCACGTAGTTCAAAGACCGTGAAGCGTTTGAACGGCTCGGCTTCGGTTCGTGCAGCAGCTTCTGCGGCAAGATCACCCTGCTCTTTCGCAACCTTAGCCTTGTCCATCAACCCTTTGAAAATCGAACCGTCCGGGTCTTTTTCATTCGGCCATGAAAGTGAATGACGCGTGAGTTCGATGCCTTCCGGCACCTTGAACACCACCCGGAATCGCAGCGGATTCCCGACGATAGTCGGGAACACTACTGCCATCGCATCAAGGTCAAGGCCCAACAGTTCATACAGAACATGTCGCGTCCATTGAACGTCATCAACATCCAGTGAACAAACGCGGCTCGGCCCCAGCACGACGCCAAGGTTGTGATTTGGGTTTCGTTGCCAGAACGCCTCGGCCGTTTCGGCGTCGGTGATATAGCCTCCGGGCTTATTCCACCCTAGGCCTTTCGGAGCCTTTTCACCTGGATCAATCGATACGAGTGCAAAGTCAAAAGTACTGATGTAACGCTTTGCCCATGTAGCGATGGCTGTTCCTTTGCCCGATTCACTCATCGCCGGGCCTCCCGCAACTCCTGACAAGAGACGCAGGTCTCGCAACCTTCAACCTTCTGCTGTCGAAGCAACGGGATTGGTTCGTCGCAGTCGTCACAGAACTGCGCGCTAACGCGGCTCGATGGCACGCGACGACTGCGATGAATAGCAACATCAAGCAGGTATTGCGCCTGCTCGTTTGCGCGGTCGATATCATCAGCCATTGATGCGATCCTCCATCGCCTGACGAGCGCCCGCCATAATTCCAAGGACTTCGCGGATCACATCCATTCCGTGCTTTTCGAGATCCACGACTTCATGAAGCTCCCAGACGTTGTCCGCCGCGCCGTCGTGCATCTTCGCCACGAATTCACCGGTTTCCCCGAGTAGCTTCCCAACCGCTTTCAAGGCATCACGGGTTGCCGGTACGGCCACGGGCCGGTACCAAACCGCACCTGCTGGACGCATCAATGCGTCCAGCAAGCGTGGATCAGCGGTTAGCCTGATCACTTCCTCAAGCTCATCTGGATTCAGCCAGCGGCGTTCTTCATCGAGCTTGAGTTTTTTCTGGAGGGTGTCGTTGTCCAACACCATTTCAAAGGCAAGGGCGGTGATTCCGCCCTTGTAGTCACGACCAGCGCGATAAATCGCTTGGCGTAGTGGCAGGACCGGACCAGCGTCCGGCAAAAGATCTGTGCGACTCATAAACCGTAAATCCCCTGTTTACGGTGTAGCAATAGCCTAGGGCAAACCCTATCCTATGACCACGACCGATGTGCATGTGCTGTGTATCGTCGTAGTCGGGCTGGGGGATTCTTTGGTGAGAGGCCCCAGCTCGACACCTTTTAAGCGGCCCTGACCTTGCGGCGCGATCCTATTGGACGAATCTCTACCGCTGTACAGGCCCCCTTCTCATCAACCTGAACTCGAATATCCCGAGCTGAGTTGAGCATTTGAGAGACCGCGCTTTGGGATACCCCAATCAGTAAAGCGAGCTCTGGTTGAGTCTTACCCTCGGCGAAATCTCCCAAGGGAATTCCTATTTCGTTTGCCATCCACGTTTCCTCGAATGGGTGTTGCGGCACAGATATTAGTGTTACTTCTTTTAAACAGCAAGAAAAAAGACGTGGTGCTGTTTTGATAAAATAAGTCTTCCTTATAAATTGGGATGCATGATTACCTCGATACCCTTTTCTGCCGACGACGAGACCCGAAAAGCCGAAGCCATGCGCTTGAAGGCTATTTATCAGGACCGCAAACGGCATGATCCCTCCCTTACCCAGGACAAAATCGCCGATCTATGCGAATGGGCTGGGCAAAGCGTTGTCAGCCAATACTTAAATGGCCGAATCCCTCTCAACATCGGAGCGCTGATCAAATTTTCGAATGTCTTGGGCTTTTCGCTTGAAGAGGTAAGTCCACGTCTCGCCGCTCTCGCCGAAATGCCCCGCCTGCGGCATTCGCAGGGCGGCAATGAAAGCTCAAGAACCCCCGACTGGGAAATGCATCAGATAGAAGTGTGGGATGACGAGACCCCACTCGGGCCTGATGAGGTTGAGCTGCCATTCTTTAAGGAAGTGGAATTGTCTGCGGGTAATGGATCTCAGGTCAGGCTTGAAACAAACGGACGTAAGCTCCGCTTCGGGAAACGCACTCTCAAAAGAAAAAGCATCGATCCTGCTTCTGCAGGTTGCGCTCCAGTAACTGGAAACAGCATGGAGCCAGTGCTTCCGGATGGCAGTACCGTGGGCGTAGACACCGCGAATATAGTCGTTCAGGACGGCAAGATGTACGCCATTGATCATGACGGACAGTTACGCGTGAAGCTTCTCTATCGATTGCCAGGCTCAGGTTTGCGCCTACGGAGCTACAACACTGAGGAACACCCGGACGAACGCTACGATGGCGACTACGTCCAACAGCACATTCGTATCATCGGGAAGGTTTTCTGGTACTCGGTAATGCTTTAAGAGATCTCTCCCCAAAGGCCCGCAAGGGTCTTTTTTTTCGTCTACTAATTTTATTTACCATTTTTTATAAGTGTTACTGTTGACATATTAAATCAGTAACACTAATTTTGCATCGGAATCTACCTCTCACCAAAGAGATCAACCCATGCAAATCACACAGCAAAGCGATACCCGCTGCCCTGTTTACCCGCACCCTTCCGCATGCAGCAGTCGCGCCGCAGTTGAAGACCTACAGCTTCGCACGGGGCTTACCGTCGTCAGCAACCCCAAGGGCCGTACCGCCGCTATCAGGCAAGTAATTATCGTAACCGCATCCGAAGCCACTGCCGGGCCGCTCGGAGACGATGCGGCATGAATAACTACCTCATCCCCCTCACTAAACAAGACCTGTTGCATCACATGCTCCAGGTTGGTGGAGGTGCCGTGTGCCCTCTTCAACGACCAGAGCAAACCATCTATGCAAGCTTTGATGTGGAGCTCACTCAAAACAGCGCAGTCGTCAGCGTTGAATTGGGAGGTCACACCGGCGAACTGACCCTCAAGCGGTCGGACCGAGCCAATCACCTGCACCTGCGGGATTTCATCCAGGACATTGCGAACGGCCGAATTGAATCAGCTCAACCCGCGCCACCCGAGCAGTCCGGCCGACTGGCGCAAATTGATCGAGCACTTGCGGACTCGGAAGCATTGCTTGCCCGCGTTCGCAAACTGATCGCTGCCTGAGGACTGCGCCATGAATCGCACCCTGGACGAAACAGCCGCATTGCTCGGACTCAAGCCCCGCGCCCTCCGCACCAGGTTGCGCGAGCTGAGCATTCTCAACAGCAGTGGCGATCTAGCCAGCAAGCACCGTGATCGCGGCTATCTGTTTTCAGATCCGCGCAGCACCGTGATTCCGTCCCTCAACAAGTGCCATCACTACACGGTTGTCATGGTGAAAGAAGAAGGGATCGAATGGTTGGCCAAGAAGCTGGGAATCATCATTACCAAAAAGGACGCCGCCGCATGAAAACCAACAACCTTAATGCCTACACGCAAGCCCTCGGCGCCCTGAAACTAATCCCGATCTACTTGAACTGCCCGGGGGTGGTCAGTCGCTCAACGCTCATTGGCGCTTCGACGGAAGCCATTCAATTGCTGGAAAGCATGCCTGTACTAAGCACCGAGCTGGCCGAAGTATTTCGCTGCGTTAACAACGTGATCCTTGAAGGGCAAGTCGCCTACGTTACGCCGACCAACTCGCCTGAGTTCCCATTCGGCGCGGTGGTGGCTGATGCCAAGGGCAACATCTGCGCGGCTGCAATGGGCAAAAGTAAGGAAGGCCTCGCCGAGTTAATTCGTCTCAAGTTGCTGCCCCCTTCGGAGGGGTTCAGGGAGAACGCAGCGTGAGCCATACCCTTGATCAACTACGTAAACAGTTCACCACCCCGTGCCCAACGTTGTCGGCAGTACGCGAGCAGTACTTCGCACACATCCGTACCGACCGTTACTTGCTAGCTGAGATTAAGGCCGGGCGCATAGCCTTGGTAGTAACGCGCCTGCACTGTTCTACACGTGCAAAGCCGGTGGTGTACTTGCATAACCTGGCCGAGTATCTCGACGCTCAAGCAACGAAGGTAGCGGCTTGACTGAACTTAAGCCCCCCTCAACAGGGGGGCAACCAACTTTACCGCTGCGGGATATATGAGGAGTAAAAATATGACAGCAATACAGATCGGCGCGTTGATTGCGCTCTTCTTGCTCTCAGGCCTGATTTATTGGTCGGGCTATCGTACTGGGCAAATTGATGGCCGCTCTAAGAGCATAAGAGAAGAACCATCAACACAAGGTAAAGGGACAATCGATCTCATTCATAAAATCCAGACAGAGCGCATATGTCTGACGTGGGAGTACGAAGGAGGTTGTCACATTTGGCGTTATTGGGATAGTGACGAACCTTGTGATAGAGCATATGGAAACACAATTCAAGAAGCGTTGGATGCACTAGAAATTCCACGCTACTGATACACCTGCCTACAGTCAACCTGAAAACGGACAAAGCAGACGAAACCATGAACACACTTTTTCTTCTGATGGCTCAATACAGCGGACAGGCTGTAATCCCGATTGAGGTAGTCTGTCGAGACTACCTGCATCTTACCGTGGAGAAGTTTAAGCTCAAGAGACTGAGTGGCGATATTGATATCCCGCTAATGCGCCTGGGCACTAAATCCCAGAAGGCGGCGCTCGGAATCCACTTAAACGACTTGGCAATTTATATCGATCGACAGCGTGAACTGGCCACTACGGAACAAAATAAACTAATGAACCGCAGCTAGATAACAAGGAGGCGTCATATAAACGCCTCCTACATTTTTAAATATAATTACAAAGGCTTTCGATGTGATGCTTCATAGACATTTCCTTGACCAACCCCAGTCCCGGAAAATGCATCACAGAATGAGACGCGCGAAACTCGCCCAATCCTAATGTATTGTCATACACCGTTGGATTGGCAGCGATGAATGTAAACATTTTTACCAACGCTTCTTTGTACTTACTGCCGGCGTTCGTAGGAAGTTTATCATCAACCGTCGAACAGTAATGATGTACGTGCATTGAATTCGGAGCAGCATTATCAATATATGACACGTGTATAGCCACGACATACGCCGGGCCGCCTGAATCTAAATACTCTTCACCCATTATAGTAAAATCGCCAAATCCAGACACATTGCTTTTTTTCTTATAAGAAACATGCAATCCAGAGTAAAAGGATTTCGACGTATAGTCGGCGTTACGCTTCTTTTTCGCAAAACTGTCCGAATATACTACTACGTTATTCAGTTGATCAACGATACTTTCATCAACCTTTTGCTGATTAAGCAACACACAAGATGCACTATTCAAAATACTTAAAGAGCCGACACCGATATCGTTCTCTAGGTATATGGCGGCATTAGGATAGGACGCGAGCAAACTTAGCGCCGCACTATCCGCAGCATCCTTTACTTTAATACAGGGAACAAATTTGTTTGCAGACTTAGGATCAGCCTGTAGCTGACCAAAAAGGCCAGCAGAGGTATTCTTTGCAAAATGCCCCTGCGATGGATTGATCACTACAAGAGGTGATACAGAGTTACTGTGTAATTGCTCAATGGTGGCGATAAGTGGTTTATACTTCGCATTCACTGGCTCAATTACGGGCCTGTATTTCGCTGCAGGCAAAATCGGAGCGAGATCGAATAAAGTGTTCAGTTCGTGACGCTTCGCCTTGAGTATGGGGTAGTACATAGAGCTTCCTTACTGAAATGTATTTTCAAGTTCTGCAGCAACTGAGCCTTATTGGCGACCGGAACGCGATACTCGATACCCGCAACCAATAAACTTTTTGGCAAACATTCGACATAACCCTTGTCGATTTTGCGCGACTTTTTGACGATGCGGCAAAATGCCGGTCTCAACTTAGAGGAATCCACGGTACGCAAGAGCGTGCGGCATTCATCATAAATCCCTGTATTTGTTGAGACGGGAATCTGCCCACACAACTCATAGACCAACGAAAGATACTCATTACGCCGCAATGAGGCCATGAGAATATCTACATCCATGGGCTCTGAAGAAAGTAATGCAGGTCTAATCGGAGTCAATACATCATTTTTACCTAAACGCAATATCCCTACAGATTCAGGAGCAATCTTCTCAACCTTGCCAAGGTGGGCTTCTGTAGTGACAACGTTAACCTTGTCAAATATTTTCAAGTAAGAAGATAACTGAAGCTCTAGCCGATTAAGGCTGTCGTACTCAGATTTAATCTCATAACAGGTGCTAATGCCATTTAGAATCACACTATCAGCCTTACTTTCTCCAACACGAAACTCATTTAAGAGAGTTGCCGTATTCATGGAGTACCGCCCAAGTAAAATTTTCTCGGCGATTATATTCTTTATATAGTACTCAAACTTATAGCTACTTTTTAGCCGCCGATAGCACTCTTGAAATACGTCTTCAACACTGAAAACGTCCCCCAGAGCATCACCAAATGCGTTTGCAACCTTTAATACAAAATCAAAGTCGCCATGAGCAACATCATTTATACCTTTGCTGCTGAAAATTTTCGCAGCGTCCTTGGTACTCAACATCTCATGCTTACCTTTCAGACCCATCTCAAGCCCCTAAAATCGGGCGTTACTCATAAACAGCGCCGCCAACCTCGCAGTTTAGCAAGATTTCCTCCAGCGCCATCGAACTTTGAGACGAGATGCGCAGCTCAATGACATCATTACGATATCACCTCAAAACGAAAACATGTCAATCTTTTTATACTTGATCATGACTATCGACCGTGAGGAAGGAGATGGGAACTCCTGCCTTCCTCTTGCCCGACAGGACTCGCTCAAGATATGCCCAGCTTTTATATATGTCCCCGCGACCTCTCATATGCGTGTAGCGACGAAGTGAGTTCCAATCTCGATGGCCAGACACGCTTGACACCCTCGGAATATCCCAGTCCATTTCAAACAGCCGGCTCACCCCTTCATGCCGCAAATCATGGAAATGCAGATCCTCAATGCCGAGCATAGGGCACGCCCTGGTGAAAGAGGCGGAGACCGACTTTGCGTTGTAGGGAAAGATCTCTCGTTCGACCTTGGGCATGCTCTGCAGAATTGCCCAAGCCTCATCCGGTAGATGACACCACACGTCATTGCCGATCTTCTGACCGGGATTCTTCATATCGCGCACCAGTACAGCCTGTCGCGAATCGTCGAGATCATCCCAGCGAATCCTTGTAATTTCTTCCTGCCGACGTGTCGAAAAGAGCGCGAAAGCGATCACCTTCGGCATGTCGATCTGAGCCTTGCGGCGCTCCTGCATTTCGAAGAAATGCGCCATGAGCTTGTCCAACTCCTCGAGCGTCGGCCGGCGGTTACGCTCTTTGCTCTTGCTCACCATGCCTAGTTTGCGCAAGACCTTGCGTGCGTCAGGCATGGCCAGCGGATCCACTTCGTAGCCCCATGCTGGTCTCGCGACGGATAGGACTGCGCCTAGGTGCGAGAGATCATTGCCAACCGTCTGCGCCTGGACGCCGCCGCCTTCCTTACCCATCCGCCACTGCGCAAACTCCACCAACTTCTGGCTGGTCAGTGCCGAGTCATCAAGGTCGCCCAACCAGGTATCTTTGATCGCATTGAGTGTGGCGTTCTTTGTCTTACCCAACGGCCGGATCTTTTCGTACTCGTCCAGGTACTGCTCGATCATCTTCCTGATCGTCACACCCTTACGGTTGGCGCGCTCAATCGCACCAGGCTCGGCCAGCTCCGTCTCCCGCCGTTTGATCCAGGCCTGGGCAACCTGCTTGCGGTCGAAGGTTTGGCTTTCCTGATAAACTGTGCGCCCGTCTCGATTGATCCGTATCTGCGCCGTGTAGGCAGTCGAATTGTCCTTGCGCTTGCGTGATGTGATCGTGCCCATTTCCAGTTGCTACATTGCTGAATTCGCTTGCTACATTGTAGCAACCGACCTCAGAAAACAAGAAAAAATGGGTAAAAACCGCTGTATAAAAGATCAGTATCAATGAATTTCGAAAAAGCTGAAGCGCCCGTAAACACTCGCCCTACCCGTTCCGAGCCTTCTCGCCGCTTCAGTGTGGCGCCGATGATGGATTGGACAGACCGCCACTGCCGCTACTTCCTGCGCCTGCTGTCGAAAAACGCCCTGCTCTACACCGAGATGGTCACCACCGGCGCTCTGCTCAATGGCGATCATGAACGCTTCCTGCGTCATAACGAGGCCGAGCACCCGCTGGCATTGCAATTGGGCGGCAGTGTTCCGCTGGATCTGGCGGCCTGTGCGCGTATGGCACAGGAGCATGGTTACGACGAGGTGAATCTGAACGTCGGCTGCCCGAGCGATCGGGTGCAGAACAATATGATCGGCGCGTGCCTGATGGGGTATCCGCAGTTGGTGGCCGATTGTGTGAAGGCGATGCGTGATGCGGTGTCGATTCCGGTGACGGTGAAGCATCGCATCGGGATCAACGGGCGCGACAGTTATGCCGAGCTGTGCGATTTCGTCGGCACGGTGCGGGATGCCGGGTGTACCAGTTTTACCGTGCATGCGCGGATTGCAATTCTGGAGGGCTTGTCGCCGAAGGAGAACCGTGACATTCCGCCGCTGCGTTATGACGTGGCGGCGCAGTTGAAGGCGGACTTTCCAGAGCTGGAGATCATTCTCAACGGCGGGATCAAGACCATGGAGGCCTGCCACGAGCATTTGCAGACCTTCGATGGCGTGATGCTGGGGCGCGAGGCATATCACAATCCGTATCTGCTGGCCGAGGTGGATCAGCAGTTGTTCGGCAGCACCGCACCGGTGATCAGCCGGGCCGAGGCGTTGGCGCAGTTGCGACCTTACATTGCCGAGCATTTGCTGGCCGGGGGCGCGATGCATCACATCACCCGACATGTACTGGGGCTGGGCACCGGGTTTCCGGGGGCGCGCAAGTTTCGCCAGTTGTTGTCGGTGGATATCCACAAGGCCAAGGATCCGTTGGCGCTGCTGGATCAGGCCGCTCAATTGCTTGAGGGCCGTTGAAGATAAAGCAGCCAGGCGGCCTGGGCCGCCTGGCATAAAAAGGTCAGGCGGCCGCAGCCGTCCAGTTGACCCAGCCGAAGATCCAGGTCGCCAGGATCAACAAGCCGAACGCAATCCGATACCAGGCAAAAGCGGCGTAGCTGTGGTTCGCAATGAACTTCAGCAAACCGCGCACGGCGATCATCGCGAAGATAAACGCAATCACGAAGCCCAGGGCGAACACCGGCAAGTCGCTGGCCTCGAACAGTTCGCGGTATTTGTAGCCTGAATACACGGCGGCGCCGACCATGGTGGGCATCGCCAGGAAGAACGAAAACTCCGTGGCGGCCTTGCGCGACAGTCCGAACAGCAAACCGCCGATGATGGTCGAGCCGGAACGCGACGTACCCGGAATCATCGCCAGACACTGTACGAAACCGATCTTCAGCGCGTCAGACCAACGCATATCGTCGACATGATCGACGCTCACCACATGATTCCGCCGCTCCGCCCACAACATCACGATGCCACCCACGACCAATGCAACAGCAACGGTGATCGGGTTGAACAGATAATGATGAATCGCATCGGCGAACAGCACGCCCAACACGACGGCCGGAAGAAAGGCGATCAACAGGTTCGCCGTGAACCGTTGTGCATTGCGTTGAGTCGGCAGGCCTTTGACGATTTCGAAGATCTTCGGCCGGAACTCCCACACGACGGCCAGAATCGCACCCAGTTGAATAATGATGTTGAACGCCATGGCGCGTTCACCGCCGAACGCCAGCAAGTCTGCAACGATGATCTGGTGGCCCGTACTGGAGATGGGCAAAAACTCGGTAAGGCCTTCAACCGCACCCAATATCAACACCTGGAAAAAGGTCCAGAAATCCATTAATCCTCCGTCAGACCGCTCCTGGAGAGCGCCCGGTTAACTGCACTCGGAATTGAGCATCTGAAGTACAACAATCGGCATATCCACACCCATTGCCTGACTCGGGGACGGAGAATATGTCTTATTAAAAGACACACTCAAGCCATGTTAATAATCGTCCGGCTACGAACTTCCTGAAAAATATTTAGGGCCTCGGTAGAAAATAATTTCATCACTCCATAAAATGTGATCCGTCTCACACTATCGGGCATCTGCAGAAAAAAACGGAAGCCATGAGATGAACTCATGACCCGGAAAACAGTGGCAAAGGGACATTAATTATTCAGTCGCCATAGATTCAAAATAGTGGCACAATTTCATATTGCCACCATCTAAACCGCTCTATTCCGCTAGTTCAGAGCACCGAGAAAAGCAACTAAAAGCTTGAAAAGCTTAATTATTGTTAGAAAACTCGGGAGCCAAGTCTAAAAACCGCGTAAATGTTACCAATTGTCAGTCACAGATGAGAACCGGTGCTTTAACATCCCGATGTCAGCACTTTTTCGAGTCAATGCATAATGCTCACAGGGAACTTAGCGACTAGCCGCCAGCAGCGGATAAGCGACGAGCCGGGTGTTCTCACTCTGGGTCGTACCCGTGGCGTGGCCGAACATTTTAGTGCGCTGGTCGCCAGACATTTGCGGACCGATATTGCCCTTGAGGCAGATACCTACACTAGTTCATACAAGAATGAATTCCCTGGTTCGTACCGGGCCATATTCATTGTCATCGACAGCCCTCAGGCACTCGAAGACAACCTGGCGCTGGTGGAAAACCTGCGCGCCGACAACTTGAAACCGATCATTTGTGTCGCGATCACGGGACGTGGCGCCTTCAACAAGATCAAGTACTTTCTTGCCGGTGCCGATTTCTGTATCAAGTTCAATACCGTTTCCGACGAAGGCTCTGAGTTGCTCGCCGAATTCTTCAACAGCGAAGAATGGCAACGAGATATCAATCTGATGCTGGATCCCACCCGCATCTGCCTGTCGGACACCAGCAGGAAACTGGACATATCTTTTGCCGAGATGAAGATTCTGGAAGCGTTCGCGCAGACCGGCAATCACATCCTCAGTCACGACGAAATCGCCAGCATCATGGGCCTCAACAGCAATTTCTATGATCCCCGGGCGCTGGAAAAATCGATAAGCCGCTTGCGTGGAAAAATCAAGGACGTGTACGGTACGAACGCCATCCAGAGCATTCGCGGGTATGGCTATCGTCTGATGAGGGGGTTGATTTCAACCGCCTGAATCAGGAAGGCAATCTTTTGCAGCATACGAGGGAACGTCTGATGCAACGCTATAAAGATCCGATGTCTCACAGTGTTACTTACATCACATATTTAATAATAAGCAGTCAATTGCATGAGCGCTGCAACACTTAAACATAACAATAAATCATTACTCTAACAGCAGACCGAGTGGAACTTATCGAGGGCCATCTTTGGGTCCAGACCCTGCCTATCGATTGATTCCGAGGAAATCATTGCTCGACTGCCGATTATCTTTTAGCCAAATTTGGTGTGTTTTAGGAGAGAGACATGGAAACTAGTACAACCCTCCCAAGGAAATACTTTGTTGTCGTGACCAACAACTCAGCGTCGCAACGTGAACTCGAGAGTATTCTTTCCAGCGAGCGTTTCAATTCGTTCGGCACGTCCCAGGCACAAATGTTCATTGAAGGTGTTGCTTCGCCCTCTTCCACTCCGATGCTGATGGAATTCACTTACCCACGCGGCACAAGGAAGCCTGTCGCACACAGCATCGAACATGATACCCAGAGAATATTGGCCACCCTCGAGTCCGAATGGCTGGCAGCGCAATCGGCAAATCCATTCCACAGCTCCACAGCCATCAGCGGAGAAACCGGCGCCACTTCCCGAACCCTCGAATGCGACACGCCCTGCACAGATGCCTGGCATCTGGACAATGATCAGGGCGCACTGACCAAAGAAGGCGTCGAGATCAGTCTCACTGGGCTCGAAACTGCGCTGGTCAGGAAAATGCTGCACCATGAAGAGCGGGTTGTCAGCCGGGATGAACTGATCCTCAGCATCGGCAGAGAACCGGAACAATATCGCGGACTGGAAATGTGCCTGAGTCGCCTGCAAGACAAATTCAAAAGCGCCAGCAATGGTGAGCGACTGTTTCGTGCCGTGCGCAATCGCGGTTATTGCCTGATCCAGGAAGTCGTCGCGTAATACGCACGCCTGCCAGACAAACAGAAAAAAGTGCGATTACAAAAACAACAAGAGCACTCTGTTTGGTTTCCTCCCTCCCTGATTAAAGTCTGTTGCCCCGACCCCTCCTACAGTATCAAACACAACATAAATAATTCACCCCCTTCTATTTGACCTTTTCTAACGCTCACTCTATTTACAATTTAGATAGTTGGCACTGTGCCATCTTTGTTAGAACTCGTCAGCACAGCAATTCCATCGATAACTTAGTCTATTGACTGACGACAGTTCGGCATATCGACGTTGTTACCTCAGAACACTCGCACCAACAAAAACAATAAGTCTGTTTAACAACTCGGATTTCAACTGTTGAAACCTGAATGGACGTCTTTTGGGGATATCGTATGGATCTTACTCTTCGTATCAATCGAAACACCGGCCTCAAGGGACTGACCTTTTGGGGCCAATGGGCGCTGGCGCAAGGCTTTATTGTTTCGCTGTTGTTCATACTTGCCGAGCAACACACCGGGACCGTCGCGTTCTATTACCGGATGTGCGCGACACTGGCGGTACTGGCTTCGGTTCCGGCTTACACCTTCAGCGGCGTGTATCGAAAAAGAGACAACTACGTGACAGGGCTGGGACGTCTGTTCATGGGCTGGTCCATGACCATGGCGGCGCTGGCGTGCATCGCGTTCGTGTGCAAGGCCGATGAGCTGTTTTCACGGCAGGTGATCCTGAGCTGGGCGGTGTATGGTTTCCTCGGTCAGGCCTTCCTGTACGCGCCGTTGCATGCGTTCTCGAAGTACTACCAGCGCTCGCGTAAAAGCGAGCACAAGACCCTGATCGTCGGCACTGGCGAACTGGCACTGGGGCTGGCGAAGAAGTTGAGTCAGCTGGAAAACCTGCCGCTGGTGGGTCTGGTCAGCAACGGTACGAAACCGTCCCTGGAGGCTGACGCACCGCGCGTCGTCGGCGACCAGGAAGATCTGCTGGCGCTGATCCAGACCTACGACATCCGTCGCCTGTACATCACCCTGCCCCTGTCGGAAGCGGCAAAGATCGAAGCGATGTACGTCGATCTGCTGGGCGCCAACGTTGACGTGGTGTGGGTGCCGGACCTGAACAGCCTGACGCTGCTCAATCATTCGGTGAAAGTCGTGGACGGCCTGCCGGCGATCTACCTCAACGAAAGCCCGTTGACCAGCCGCCCTACCGCTGCACTGAGCAAAAGCCTGGTGGAGAAGATCGTCGCGCTGCTGGCGATCATACTGTTGAGCCCGGTGCTGCTGGCTGTCGCGCTGGCGGTGAAACTCAGCTCGGCCGGCCCGGTGTTCTTCAAGCAGGACCGTCATGGCTGGAACGGCAAGGTGATCAAGGTCTGGAAATTCCGCTCGATGCGCGTCCACGATGATCGCGAGGTCAAACAGGCCAGCCGCAACGACTCGCGTATCACCGCCGTTGGACGCTTCATCCGCCGGACCTCGCTGGACGAACTGCCGCAACTGTTCAACGTGCTGCAAGGGCATATGGCGCTGGTCGGCCCGCGCCCTCACGCCGTTGCGCACAACAACTACTACTCGGGAAAAATTCTCGCCTACATGGCCCGTCACCGAATCAAACCGGGCATCACCGGCCTGGCGCAAATCAGCGGCTGCCGTGGCGAGACCGACACCCTCGACAAGATGCAGAAACGCGTGGAGATCGACCTGAAGTACATCAACAACTGGTCGTTGTGGCTGGATCTGAAGATCCTGGTGAAGACGCCGTTTACCCTGCTGTCGAAAGACATCTACTGATGGGCTAGCACTGCAAAAGGCAATACCGCAAAGGGGACGCAAGTCCCCTTTTTTGTGGGCGGGATTCGGGGAGGCGACTGACCGGACAACACCTGTGGGAGCGAGCTTGCCCGCGAAGGCGTCAGGTCAGTCAACATTGAAGTGGCTGACCCACCGCGTTCTCGAGCAAGCCCGCACCCATCGGGATGTTTTGCGGTTACAGGCTTACTCGGTGATCTTCCCGAAGTTGCGGTAGAACATGTCGTCATCACGACTGTCGGTCATCGAGTGCAGTTGATAGGCGCGATTGAGTCGAGCGCCACCGTCGCGGGTCAGCGGTGCCCAGACGAGGTTGGCGCGGCGCATGGTCGACATGCTCATCAGTTCGTCGAACGGGATGGACAGGTAGAGCCCTTTGTCGAAACTACCTTCGCCGTATTCGGCGCTGGAGGCGGTGGTCATCGTCGCCCAGGCGCCAAAGCGCACGCCGTTGGAAAACTCCCGGGAGATGTCGACCGTCGCGCCCCAGTCACCGGCCAGATAGCGCCCGACGCTGACCGCCGCGAGGGTGTCATAGGGCAAATCGGTGTAGCCGGTAATATGCCCGGTCACTACCGAGTAGTCCTGCAGACCGAAGCCCTGGTCGAAATCGCGCTTGCGCGCGTAGTTCAGATCCGCCCCCACCGCCCAGCGCTGGCCGGTCGGACGAAACAGCACCTCGCCCCCTACTCCGGCAAACATCGACTCCAGATAACCGCCGTAGACCATGCCATACAGGTCTTTGTCCAACTGTTCGGCGTGGCTGACCTGGAACAACGGCATGGTGACTTCGGAGGTGGTCAGGTACTGGCGCAGATCCGTACGCACGCGGGGCAAGCCGCTGGGTGCGTCGTAGCCGAATTTGTCGAAGTTGTTGATCAGGTTGGCGCTGAGCAAGCCGCTCCACCAGGTGTTGCGGTTGAACCGGTATTCGGCGTCCGCATCGGCGCTGAGTTGATAGAGAAAACCATCCGGACCGCCGACGTTCTGTTTGAAGCCCAGGCCGATGCCGTGGCTGAAGTGCTGCGGCGCCTCGGTGTAGAGCGTGGTTTCGTTGTGCGGCATCGCCGGGTTGACTTCGGTGGTACGGTGCAGCGATTGCAGCGGTTCCTCGTTGTTGATGACTTCGCGGAAGGTCTGGCGCGGCACACTGGTTTCTTCCAGCGGCAGGTCGTAGCGCTTGTTGACCACGGTGAACCAGTCGATGTCGTCGTTGACGCTGTTGTCGAGAATCCGGCTGGCACGCCCCACGGCCTTGGCCGAATGGAAATAACGCTGCTGCTCGCCGTACACGATCAACTCGGAACCGCGCTGGCTGATGCGCTCGACCTTGTAGCCGGCATTCTGCTGCAAGCGTTGCGAAACCTCGGGCCAGTTCACCTGATCCATCGCGGTAACGGGCGCCTTCGCCGGCAACGGTTCGGCCGGTGGATCGAAGGTCTTGGCCGGGGCCTTGCGACTGACGAAATTGGTGTGGAAGGTGACGCCGAACATCGCCGTATTGCCGCGCTCCCATGCCGCGCTGACATCAATCGAATCGGTCACCTTGAACACCGCGCCCAGGTTGATCGGCGAGTCCTGCTCGATCACGTTGTCCTTCGGCTCGTGTTTGTAATCGTTGCCTTCGTATTCGAGTTTCAGGCTGAGCCGGTCCCAGGGTGTCTGGTAGCTCACGCCGCCGAAAAACGACGGGCTGCCACGGAAGTACGAGCCGGCGTTGACGTCACCGGTGCCTTCGAGATTCGGTCGCGTGTTGAAGCGATCCGAAGCCCACCCCAGCGGGTTGTCGACGTCGCCGCGATTGCCGATGTAGCCCCAGGCAATGCCGGCGCTGAAATCGAAATTGTCATAGCGCTTGTTGGCCACCAGGAATTCACTGGAGAACAAGCCCGTACCGCCGACGTCCCGGAAACCCAGGGCCACTTCCGGCGCCCAGTGACTCTCCTCCCACAGGCGGGCCTTGACGTCGACCGCCTTGTCCTTATAGCTCTGGCTGCCGCTAAGGGCCTCGGAGCCGTAGGGCCGGTTGGTGATCGCGGTGTAACGAAACGAGCCTTCGAGCCAGTCCAGCGGCTGCAACGAAACACTGTAACGGCTGTAGGGTTCGGTGCGGTTGGCGTTGACGCTCAACTCGCCGGCCGGGGCCATGCGCGCCGTCGGCGTCTGCAACAGCCCGGTGCCACCGAAGTCATTTTGAGTAATGCGCGGCTCCGCATGAACCAGACCGCACGGCAACAGAAATACAGCTGCAAAACGTAAATTCAACGAACCACCTCAGCCAGCTGCGTGGCAATGAATTCGGCCAACTGCTGATTCAGTTCAGGGATCGGCGGGTCCAGATCATCGTTTTTCAACGGCACCAGAATCTTGCTGCCGGCGACCGGCAGATGCCCGCTCTCGCGGTTCCAGTGAGCGATGCCGATCCGCCGGGAAACACCATTGGGCTGGATCAGCCACAGGTAATCGGCGTCGGCATCACCCTCCAGCAACGTGCAGCCTTGCAGGTATTCACGGGCCTCCTGCAACGGCTGATAAGGCAAGCGGCACGGCTCGGCGACTGCGCCCAGTACCTCGACCTCGTCGACTCGCTTCGGGTAGATCAGGCGATCGCCATCGTCCAGACGAATATTGCGGGCGAAGCCGACTTCCAGTGCGACCGGGTCCAGATCGGCGATCTGCCGCCCGGTGACCGGCATCTGCCGCACCTCCTCGGACACGCGCACGGCCAGGGCGGCCCGACTCGGTCGGTCGAACAACGAGGACAGGCGATGCAACACATCGAGGTCGAACAGCACGCCAGCCTTGAGCCGGGTCTGTTCCTCCAGCAGCGACTGGCGCAGCAATACCCCCGCCAGCCAATAACCTTCGGCATTCGGCACCGCCTCGCCGATCACGTCCAGCAGGCGCCCGCCGGCCGGCAACTCGACCGGGCCGGGATTGGCAACATCACCGGTGACGGTAACCGCCGCCTGACTCGCCGCGCTGAGCAACAGCAGGCACGCGGATAACGTGCGCAGGCGCTTCATGGCACATGCCTGCGATCGGGGGTCAGTTGCACGATCTTCACCCGCAGTTGCGAGGTCAGTTGCTGTTCGCTCTGCACAATGAAACCGTCAACCGGATCGACCCAGTAACGATTGGTCGCCCGCAGGCCGATGGCCGGGACGTCGATGCGCTCATCGACACGCAACACGGCGTATTCCTTGTTGAGGATTTCGAGGGTTTCCATGGATTTGCGCGAGAAGCGGCTGTGTACGATCAGCCCGACTTCCTGACCTTTGTAGAGGTCGATCCAGCGTTGGCTGGTGTAGCCATCGGTGACCTGGTGCAAGCCGCGCTTGAACGGCGCGGCGTCGGACAGCCGCGTGCCGTCCAGATCACCCTCGGTGCCCAGGCCGATGCTGCGCACCGCCAGGCCGTCGCGCAGCAGCAGCACTTGCTTGCCGGAGGCGACCCAGAACTGCAGGTCTTCGCGCTCGCGCACCAGCGCCAGCACCCCGGAGCCGGACGGCGTGGTCAGTTTGATTTGCGGATAACGCACCTCGGCGACCTGGGCCGCCGTCACTTCCAGGTCATCCGGCCCGGTCACCGCCGATTTGAGGTTGGTCACCGAGGCGACCATCAGCGGGTTGCAGCCGCACAGCAACGAGGCCGCCATCAGGCAGACGCCAACTTTCAACGTTTTCACAGTCGGGCCTGGCCTTATTTGCTGTTGTTACTGAATTCGCTCCAGTTCTTCGCAGCGGAAGCACCGGTCCCGACAATCGATGCCGACGGCACCAGTTGACTGATGAGGCGGTTCCAGCGAGTCACGTTGGCAGGTCCGACATACACCACGTCCTGGGGACGCACTTCGAAGTGGGTGGCCAGGACCATGGCGGTCGGCGATTCGGCTTCCAGTTGATAGACCTTCGCCGGTTCGACATCGAGATTCTCAACGCCCCGGATCACGTACACAGCGTTGCCGTTGGCGGTGGTCTGGCTCAATCCGCCGACCGACCCGAGGACATCGGAGAGGTTCATGGTCGCGGTCTTGAAGCTCAGCGCGCGGGGCTGATTGACCTCGCCCATGACGTAAATGCGCTTGTTGTCGTTGTACGGCAGATACAGCTGATCGCCACCCTTGAGGTAGACGTTCTGCAACTCGGAATCCTGCTGATTGAGGGTATCGAGATTGAGCGGGTACACCCGTCCGTTGCGCGTCAGCAGCAGGCCGGACAAGTCGGCATTGTTGGTATCGATGCCGGCCGAACCAAGGGCCTCGACCACGCTCAGCGGGTTGGTGGAAATGGCTTGCGGGCCGGCCTTCGCCACAGCGCCGGTGACCACGACTTTCTGGCTGGCGAAACGCAACACGGCGACATCCACCTGCGGCTCGGCGATGAACGCCGACAGACGCTGTTCGATGTCCGAGCGCAGTTGCTGGATGGTCCGGCCGGCGGCCTGGACTTCCTTGATGAACGGGTAGTACAGCGTGCCATCGGAGCGCACCAGACGGCCGTTGGCATCGATCTGCTGTTGCGCGCCCGACGGCGCCGTCAGCTCGGGGTGATCCCAGACGGTGATGTACAACACGTCGTTCCTGCCGATGCGGTACTCGGCGGGCGTCTCCAGCAACTCGGCGGGCACCGACTCACGCTTGGCGGTGGCGCGGTTCATGGAGATCAGCTTGGGGGTGATCGGGATCAGCTCGACCCGGCTGCTTTCACTGGCGCCCTGGCGGGTGATGCTACTGGTGCTCAGGTACTGGCCGGGGGAAAACATGCAACCTTGCAAAGCGATACTTGCCAACATTAAAAGATAAAAACTACGAGTCATAATGGCACTACGCTATTCAAGGGCGAATCCAAAAACAAAGTCACCCGACTTTCGTCGGGCGACCTTGTACTGCACCAACAGTTGTTTCAGTTAGTTGTGCGTGCCGGTTGTGCCAGTAGTACCTGTCGTACCGGTGGTACCGCCGTTGGCACTTCCACCACTGTTGGACGCCGCTACGGCACTGGCGACCATTGCAGTACTGGCTGCGGGCGCCGACGAGGCCGCCACACTTCCCACTACATTGGTCACCGCTGTAAGCGGCGCTTCAGCTGCGGATGCCCAGTTGCTCAACATCGTCAACAGAGCAATCGCCATCACTTTTTTCATATCAACTCCTTTCTAACATCCGACTTATAACATCGGGTCTTCCGTTAGAGGTGGTAGAGTTCAAGTCGCAAAAAACGCGACAAGATCCGCTATTCATTAACAGCACTACCTGCCTGTTAATGTCCAACGGCGGGTTTATATCTACGGACTTGTAAAAGTCATTGCCAGCGTATTTTCCCGACGATATCTAACAACCTGACTGAAACTAACATCGGGCCAAAATGACATCACTCGAGATAGCCCCGGGGATGGTTCGATTGCCAGCGCCAGGTGTCTGTCATCATTTGCTGCAGATTGCGCGTGGCCTTCCAGCCCAGCTCTTTTTCGGCCTTGGAAGCGTCGGCCCAGCTCTCGGCGATATCCCCCGAACGGCGCGGCATTAGCCGATACGGCACCGGTTGCCCGCACGCCTGTTCGAACGCCCGCAGCACTTGCATCACGCTGTAGCCATCGCCGGTGCCGAGGTTCCAGGTATGAATGCCGGTGCGGCCAACAATGGACTGCAACGCCTTCAGATGCCCGTCAGCGAGGTCGACAACGTGGATGTAATCGCGCACGCCGGTGCCGTCGACCGTGGGGTAATCGTTGCCAAAGATCGACAGCTCCTGAAGGCTACCGACCGCTACCTGACTGATGTAGGGCACCAGATTATTCGGGATACCGCTGGGGTCCTCGCCCATGTGGCCGCTGTCGTGGGCACCGATCGGGTTGAAGTAACGCAACAGCGCGATGCTCCAGCGCGGCTCGGCCTTGCCCAGGTCACGCAGGACGTTTTCGACGATCAGCTTGGATTGCCCGTAAGGATTGGTCGGAGTGCCCGTCGGGAAATCCTCGCTGATCGGCATCTGCGCCGGCTCGCCGTAGACCGTGGCCGATGAACTGAACACCAGACGGAACACCCCCGCCGCCGCCATCGCCTGGCACAGCGCGATGCTGCCGCCGACGTTGGTTTCGTAGTATTCGAGCGGCTTTCGCACGCTCTCGCCGACGGCCTTGAGCCCGGCGAAATGCAGCACCGCGTCAATCGCGTGCTCTTCGAAGATCCGGTCCAGCAGCGCCCGGTCACACACGTCGCCGCGAATCATCAGCGCACTTTTGCCGCAAATGGCTTCCACGGCGTGCAGGGCCGCATCGCTGCTGTTGCAAAGATTATCCAGAACAACGACTTCATAGCCTGCTTCAAGCAGCGCAAGTGTGGTGTGCGAGCCGATATATCCGGCTCCACCCGTTACCAGAATCTTCATAGCGCGGTCCATGGTGGGTAAAAGTGCCAACTAACGTGTCAAGCCCCACTTATTGAATATGTGTCGTGACGCACACAAACAGGCTCGACAACAACTCAAAACAAAAACAGTTCAACCACTGGCAATAAATATTTTTGCAGGCCAAACTGTATTGCCTGGTACTTATTAGCACTCGAAACGCACTCACCACTATCGACAGATACCGACTAAAAATAACTAACAAGTATCCAGCCGACATCTAATAACATTGACCCGCCCCGCACTAATTACTAATTGCCACTGGCTATCCGACTCGGGTATTAAAGTAAACCTTCAATAATCATTGAAACTTGCAACCATTCGCTATTTGCGCGCGGCCGCTGGCTGCGTTCCATGAATGTCCCAGGATACTTTTATGATTCGTAAATGTTTGTTCCCCGCTGCCGGCTACGGCACGCGTTTCTTGCCGGCCACCAAAGCCATGCCCAAAGAAATGCTGCCGATCGTCAACAAGCCGCTGATCGAATACGCCGTTGAAGAAGCACGGGACGCCGGCCTGCAACACATGGCGATCGTGACCGGGCGGGGCAAACGCGCGCTGGAAGACCACTTCGACATCAGCTACGAACTCGAACACCAGATCCGTGGCACCGCGAAGGAAGAATTCCTCGCCGGCACCCGCGAGCTGATCGATACCTGCACCTTTTCCTACACCCGCCAGGTGGAAATGAAAGGCCTGGGCCACGCGATCCTCAGTGGCCGCCCGCTGATCGGCGAAGAACCGTTCGCCGTGGTGCTGGCCGATGACCTGTGCCTGAACCTTGCCGGTGACGGCGTGCTCACGCAGATGATCCAGCTCTACAAGAAGCACCGCTGCTCGATCGTCGCCATCCAGGAAGTGCCGCACGACCAGACCCACAAGTACGGCGTGATCGCTGGCGAACAGATTGCCGACGGCCTCTACCGGGTCAACAACATGGTGGAGAAACCTGCCCCGCAGGACGCTCCGTCGAACCTGGCGATCATCGGCCGCTACATCCTGACCCCGGATATTTTCGACCTGATCGCCGACACCGAGCCTGGCAAGGGCGGCGAGATCCAGATCACCGACGCCCTGATGAAACAGGCACGCAACGGTGGCGTGCTGGCCTACAAATTCGAAGGCCTGCGCTTCGATTGCGGCGGCGCCGAGGGTTACATCGAAGCCACCAATTTCTGCTACGAGAACCTGTACAAAGGGCGCTGAGTCGGCCCCGTCAGCCACCACCCCAGGCCCACTTTCCATTCAGGCAGGCAACCATGAACAGTGCACAACACGCGGCAAACCTTGAACCGGAGGTGGGCAACCTCGGGGTGATGAGCTGGCTGTCCCGGCATCAGCCACTGCCCAGCGCCAATGAATCCTGGCTGGGGCCGCTGCTGATGGTCGAACGCATCGGCATGTTCCCCTCGTCCGGGGACATTCGCCGCCCGCTGCCCGATCCCTACCCCCTGCTCGCCCACCTGAAACAGCTCTATGCCGAACAGGCGCTGGAGATCGATGACCGCGACGGCCTGAAAGTGATTTTCAGCGACTGGCGCTTCCGGGTGCGCATCTGCTGCAACGACCCGGCGATCATCATCAATGTGGAAACCCGCTGCGATCTGCAACTGATGCCGCTGCGCACGGCGCAGTTGCTGAGTCAACTGGATCGCTTCGAACAGGTTTTGCGCTAACGACTTAGCGCGTGGTTTCGCCACAGGTGTCCTGCGGCGAAACCGCGTTGTGGCCACCCACGATCAGCCGATGGAAGTAGTCGGCAATCACCTTTCCCCCCGTGTCCGGAAGCGGATGAATCCGGTCCGGACCGATCATCGGCATTGGCCCACCCAGGGCATAGCGTTTGACGTCGCTGCCGAAGGCGCATTGCAGATTGGCGTAGCCCAGATGTTCCTTGCGCGCCCAGGGTTGCAGCACTTGTGCATAAGCGGACATCGGATAGGCGCTGGCGCGTGACGTGTCCTGACGCAGGATCAGGTTGATGCTCGCCTGCGGTTGAATCTCGCGCACCATCCCCACCAGGCCCTGAATGTTCTTCAGGTATTGCTCGGGTTTGACGCCGAAGCCCTGATCGTTGCCGCCGAGCATGATCAGGTAGATGTCAGCAGGAATCTTCGCCACCGCCGCTTTCCACTGCGCCTGCCAGCGACCATCCGCGTGATAGAAGTCAGCGGACGCCGCACCGGAGGCCGCCAGTTTGGACACTCGCACGCCGCCCTGCTCGTTGCTCATCCACAGGCCGAACAATGTCGGCGAACCTTTCACCACTTCGAGCCTGAACGCCCAGTCCGCGACTGCCGATGCGCCCGACAGCGGTACTTCCTGAACGCCCTCGCCTGCCAGTTTCAGCGGTTGCCAGGCTTGCGCGGGCGCCCAGCGATAACGCAACTCGCTGTTTTCGCCGTTGCCCAGGTAAAGCAATTTGGCCTGGCTGACGGCGGTGTTGATCGCCGGGGTTGGATGGGCATCGACTTCCAGCCAGGCACCGGGGCGGCCCGTCACGGTACGACTGTCGGGGCTGGCCTGGCCGAGGCGGGAGACCTGCCAGTCGCCGCCAAAGTATTTCTCACTGGTTCGGGTGTACTTGAAATGAGTGCCGCCGAGCGCCGCGCCGTGATTGAAACCGATGTAGCCGGGGCCGGCGAAACCCGCCTCCCCGACCAGCCGCTGCACGAACCGGTTCAGATAGAAATCCTGGCCGGCGCTGTAGCTGTCGCCAATCACCGAGATCGACAGAACCTTCCCGGCCTTGCCCTCGCGCCACTGGGCAAAGCGCTCGCGTGCGTCGCCGACCTCGACCACCGACGCGGCAACCGGTTGAGCGTTATCGACAGCCACCATGGGGTATTTCCTTTATCCAGACAATCATCAGGCCTGCGCCACCGGAGCGACTTTCGCCGCAGGTTTTTTGACAGCGGCACGCTCCCCCAGAAACAGCACGGAGGTGAAGTTGAACCGACTGAAAAGCATCGACAGCAGCACCGGCCCCAACAAGCCCAGAGCCACGCCGCCGAGCACCAGAACCGCGTCTTCATGCACCCCCAGACGCCCCAGGACAAACCGCGAAGTGGCGGCAAACAACACATGGAACAGGAAAATCGCGTAGGAATAACCGCCGAGCCAGGTCAGCCACTTCGAGCGCATATCACTCGACAGCAGTGCGAAGCACGACACGCAGCCCACCGTCAGACCGACCAGACTGCGGCGATCGACGATCAGCTCGCGATCCTTCGCCGCCACATACAGCAGCGCCAGCGAAATCATCACGAACACCCACGGCCCGATCACCTTGAGGAAATGCCTCAGGGTGTCGACTTTCTCCTGGCCGATCATCCCCGCCACAAAGAACGGCAACAGATAGGTCGCGCCATTGATGCCAAACGCATCGACCTTGAACGGCGGCAGCAGGAACACCAGCGCTGCAAACGCAAACAGCAGGTACAAGCGCGTAGCCGAGCGCAGCAGGCCACGCCACTCCAGCAGGCCGACGAACATGAAAATGATGAACACTGCCTGCAAGAACCAGAAATGGTTGACCGGCACGTAGAACGACAACAACGCGTCGACCACACCGACATCCTTGTTCACGCCCGGCCCCACCGCCTGCAACACGGAAAACGGCACACCAACGCAAAACAGCGGCACGATCAGCCGCCGCACCTTGCCGGTGAAGAACGCCGAAAAGTCGTTGCCCCGGATTTTGTAGATGGAATAGATGTAGCCAGAAATGAAGGTGAACAGCGGCATGCGCACGTAGACCATGGAATCGGCGATCACCCGGAACGGCGAGCCCAGGTCTATTTTCAAGCCGCCGCCCAATGGGCCGATCACGTGATAAAGCACCAGCAACAGGCACGCCAGGCCGCGCAGGGTTTCGATCTCCAGCGACTTATTTTTGCTCGACATAAAGCACAAGCCTCAACTCAGGATTCTTGATTCAACCAACACCGGTTTGTTTGCCCGCAACATCAATCCCAACCCGACGAACAACACCGGCACCACCATGGAAAAGTGTCGGGCGAAGGAGCCGAAGTCCGGCTCGAACAGGCCCTGGACCAGCAGGAAAGACAAAGGAATCGCGATCAGTTCCTTGGCCTTGGTCTGGATCGGCACGCCTTTGTAGTTGGTCGAGGTAATGACTTTGAACAGCAGCAGCGAGGTCATGATCATCAACGCGACGAAGATCGCCTGACCCGGCCCGGACAGCAGGATCAGCTCCACGGGAAACGACAGCCGGAAGAAAATGATCATCGAGTCCAGCGCCTGCGAGACAAAGTCGCCGCCGCTGAGCCAGGACACGATCAACGACTTCGAGCCCTCCTCGCCCGCCGTGCGCAGCTCGTTGTTGCTCGCGCGGATCGATGACACCGAATAGCCCAGGGCCAACTGGATCGCCGTGGCGATCGCCAGGTAGAACAGGAACAGCATCAGGAAGAAGGTGAAGCGCGAGACGTATTTCTTCATCACGCAGACGCCGAACCAGGCCAGGGAAAACAGAATCCAGTACGGCCGGATCAAGATGCCGTAGATCGCGGCGGACAAGAAAAAGCCGCCACGATACTTGCGCGTATACGAGGCAAACAGAATCGACAGCACGGCCACCGAAACGATGATTTCCTTGGTCAGGTTCTCCAGGAAAAACGAGCGGACCACGCCCCACAGACACAGGGTAAAAAATATCGTCAGCGGCATGCGCCGGAAGATGAACACCGGGATCGTCGTCAGGAGGAAATTGCAGAACATCCCGTAGGCCCAGGCATTGGTCAGATTGATGCCGGTGGGCCGCAGCAGAAACGCCGAACACTCGTAGGACGAGCGATCCGGCGAGAACGGATTCCAGAAGTTGCAATTGTCGGCGCGGGCGTAGGACATCCACAGGGTCATGGCATCCGGGCCTGGGGCCCGGGGCACCAGCAACGGCATCGCCACCGACAGAAACAGGCCGCTGAAGAGGATCAGGAACGAAATCGACGAATCGAGTTTGCGGCCGCGAAACTCGATACGCGGCAGCTTCAACCCCATGCCAGCGCCCTTTTCGCCTGGGTGGTACGGGTCAGCACGGCAATCACCCCGAGCTGCACGATGATCGCGAACACGTTGCCCCACGCCGCGCCGTAGATCGAGTAGTGCTTGATCAGCACATAGCTGACCGGCACGGAAACCAGCAGGCAGATCGCGGCGCTCGCCAGCGACACCCGACTGTTTTTCGAGGCAATCAGGCCGCCCCAGACGATGTCGCCCATCGCGCGTAACGCGAAGGAGAAAATCAGCACGCCGAGAATCCCGTTATCCGGACGCGGAACGCTGGTGGCGACGTAATCGAGCACCACGTTGAAGAACAGATAAATCAGCACCGCCACCGCCACCGATACCAGCAGCGAGCGCATGACCCATTTGTTCACGAACAGTTGCCTGACCGTGAACGGTTGCTGCTCGGCCTGATAGCGCTTGGCGAGCAGCGGAATGCCCACCACCGCCACCACCGCATAGGACAACGCCTGCAAGGTATTGGCCGCCGACCAGGCGTACACGTATTTGCCCAGGCTGGCGTAGGGTTCCAGGTCGATGATCAGAAAGCGTTCGGCGTACTGACTCAAGGCGATCAGGCCGGTGCCCAGGTAAAACGGCAACCCGGCTTTCCAGACCGTGCCCGTAGTCAGTTCAGTCGCTGCCCGACCCTGATGGACGTTCGCCACAATCGCGTAACCGGCCACCATCACTATCACGTTGGCGGCAACCCACAACCACAGCACGCTGGCGATTCCAGACACCCAGCCGAGCATCATCCCGCCCACCGCCAGCAGCGCCCACAAACCGGTCTTGATGAAAAACAGCACCGCGCCCCACGTGGCTTTCTGCGCGGAAAACACGAGCGAGTTGATCTCGAAGGACAGGTGCTCGGTCAGCAGCACCAGCGTCACACAGGCAATCAGTGCGGTCGGCGCCTGGACGTCCTGAAACAGTGAATAAATCAGCACCGTCAGCACCGACAGCAGCAGCCCCACGGCCAGGTACAGCAGCAGCACCTTGTCGACCACCCGCCGCGAGCTGCCGCCAACGCTGATCAGCCGATTGATCTCGGAACTGAAGCCGACGCTGTAGAACTTCGACGCGATCAACGAAGCCGCGACCACCACGCCGTAAAACCCCAGCGCTTCATAGCCCAGGTAATGGGTGATGGCCAGCACCAGCAGAAACTTCGCGCCGAGTGCCCCGCCCCGCAGCAACAGCCGAAATATCATCGAACGATCCCTTTGATGATCTCGTCCATCATCACGGTCTTGGCTTCGATCTCGCGGCAGGTGTCGGTCAGGCGCTTGCCGAAACTGGCCAGGGCGTTCGGCGCATAAACCGTTTCAAGGATGGTGTCGACGTTGATGTCGCCGCCATTGATGACCCAGTCTTCCACGCCCATGTCCTGATAGGCGCCGAAGCCTTTGCGCTCATAGCTGATGTGGTACGCCGGAACACCGGACAGCAGCGATTCGATGGCACCGTGCAGGCGCACGGAAATCACCAGATCCGGCTGATACTTCGCCAGTGTCGCCTTCAACGGCAGCAGGTCTTCGGTGATCCCCAGTTCGCGATAGAACGCGCCGTCATCGTTGCCACGCACCGAACTCTGCACCGCGCAGACCACCTTGCTTTTGTTCTTCAAGCGCTGCAAAAGCACCTTCAGGTTGGCGACGTAGGCGAGCTTCTTTTCCTTGCTCCACGCTGGCGGCTTGCGCAGCACCACACACACGGTGGCCGGCGCCGATGCGCAGTGGGCGAACTTCGATTGCAGGAGGATTTTGCCGGCCAGGGCCTGCACCGCCAGATCGGGTGCGCGGTAGACATTTTCACAGGCATCGAACAGCGCCGACGAACGATTGTCGCGGACGAACACCGCATCGGCGCTGGCGTAGTGGCCGACAATCTTGCTGCTCTCGCCGTGGAACGGCCCGATGCTCTGCGGCAGGTACACCGACGGGACTTTGCTGAGAATCGCGGTTTCCAGTTGCTTGGCGTGGCCGAGTTTCAGCTTGATGTGTTCGAAGGCACTTTTGGAGCGCATGTAGCCGCCGCCGACGCCGACGATCAGGTCAGTGGTCTTCAACAGATCCGCGAGGCCCGCATAGGACTGATTGAGAAACACCGCTTCCTTGACCCGCCCCAGTCCCTTGGCCGCCATCACCGGTGCGTCGTAGCGCTTGTGCGGCAAATAGCTGAAGGATTGCGGATCGGATGCCACGACGTTGATCGACGTGTCGGCGCCGAAGTTGCGCTGCACCAGGGCAATCGCCAGATCCACGAGCAGACCGTCACCGGAGTTGGAGGCGCTGTAGCCATGCAAGATCGTTACGTTCATAAACTGAGTTCTTCTTAATAAGTGGGAGCGCAATACACGTCGTAGGTCTGGCGGATCATCAACGCGGCGCTGAAGCGCTCGCGGACGATGCGCCGGCTCTCGATTCCCAGGGCCTGCAATGCCGGTTTCTGGATTTTCATCAAACGGTCGGCCAGCGCCTGGTGGTCACCGGTCGGGAAGACGTAGCCGGACACACCGTGGCTGACCAGTTCGGGCAGCGACGTGCAATCACTGGCAATCACCGGCAGCCCCAACGCCATGCCCTCCAGAGGCACCATGGCAAAGCCTTCCCAACGGCTGGGAACGATCAGTGCGTCGGCCTTTTGGTACAGCGCCTGCACTTCACTCGGCGTGACCCACGGCAGGTACTCCACCGACTCCATCGGCGGGCACTCGACGCTGTCCTCGTTGACCGCACTGCCGACCACCGTCAGCTTCAAGTCGCTGCGCTGCACCTTGGCGTAAGCCTTGAGCAACACATCGAAGCCTTTCTGGTAATCGAGCCGGCCGACAAACAGCAGATGAATCGGCTCCGGATCGCTGGCCTTGGGCGTTTCATCCTTGGGGTGAATGCCGTTGTAGATCAAAGTCATGCGCTCGCGCTCGATGCAAAACGCCGCCGCTTTGTCCAGCTCGTACTGGCTGACGCAGATGATCGTGTCGGTGACCTTCTGCAACACCCGCTCGATCAGCGAATAGACTTTCTGCTTGGCCGGCGAACTCTCCATCAGGAACGAAAAGGCATGCGGGCAATAGACGATTTTCGGTTTGCGCCACGGTCGCAGCAGCACGCAGACGCACCGCCCGATCACCCCGGAAAAAGTGCTGTGCAAATGCACCACGTCGGGTTTTTCCTTGAGCATGATCTTGGTCAGTTGCCAGGCGAAGCGCAGCAGCGAAGGCACATTGCGCCCGTTGCGGGCGAAGGTGCGGATCTGCCGCTCATCAATGCCGTGCAGCTCTTGCTTCTGGTCGAGCGGCACCAGATAAACCAGCTCGTAGTTCGCCGTCTCGTTTTCGGGTGACGCCGAAATCGTGCGGATCACCGTCGCGACGCCACCTTTGATCGTTTCCGCCACGTGCAGTATTTTTTTCACAATCCACCCACTTCCCTGCCTGTAAGAACAATCGCTGACACTCAGGATTTGTCCGACGCGTATTCGTAGTTGTAATAGCCGTAGCCGCCGTTGCCGTAGTAGCTCGCCGCACGTTTCTCGACGCCGTTGAACACCGCGCCCTTCAACTCGATGCCGTTCTGGGCGAAGCGGCGGATGGTCAGTTCGATCTCCTTGGCCGGGTTCACCCCGAAGCGCGTGACGATCAGGCTGATCCCCGCCTCACGGCCGACGATCGCCGCATCGGTGACCGCCAGCAGTGGCGGCGTGTCGATGATCACCACGTCGTACATCTCACTGAGTTGTGCCAACAGGTCGCGGAAATTGGCGTGCATCAGCAGTTCCGAAGGGTTCGGCGGAACCTGACCTCGGCTGATGAAATGCAGGTTGTCGACCTCGATCTTGTTGATCGCCTGTTCGAGACTGCAGCGCTTGACCAGCAGATCCGACAGGCCATTGGCAATCGGCGTGTTCAAGGTTTTGTGCAAATGCCCCTTGCGCATGTCGGCATCGATCAGCACCACTCGCTGGCCGCTTTGCGCCATGACCGCCGCGAGATTGGAGGAAACGAAGGTCTTGCCGACCTGCGGGCTCGGACCGGAAATCATGATGCGGTTGTTGGTCGAATCCAGCCCGGCAAAGTGCAGACAGGTGCGCAGGCTGCGGATCGACTCGATCGACAGGTCCGTCGGGTTGCGCAGGGCCAGCAGGTAGGCCGGTGTGTCCGGGTTTTTCGCGCGGACTTTTTTCGTATCCTCTTCCTGCTGCAACGCGCTGTAGGGAATCGATGCGTACACCGGCAGACCCAGTTGCTCGATGGCTTCCGGGCCTTCCAGTCCGCGACTCAGGGATTTGCGCAGCAGCACCAGCGCCACGCCGAGGAACGCCCCCAGGAACGTGGCGATCAGCACGATGATCGCCTTGCGCGGCTTGACCGGGCTGGTCAGGTCGACATCCGCCGTGTCGATCAGGCGCACATTGCCGACCGCCCCGGCACGGACGATGTCCAGCTCCTGGGACTTGTTCAGCAGTTGCGTGTAGATCTGCGACGCGACTTCCACATCGCGGGTCAGGTTGAGCAATTCCTGCTGCGTGGCGGGCAGATCGCCGACTTTGCCTTCCAGCGACTTCTGCTGCTGGGTCAATTCACCGATCTGGGTCATCAGCGCGCGATACGCCGGATGTTGCCTGGTGAATTTGCGATCCATCTCCGCCTGCTGCATTTTCAGCTCGGACAGGCGGGTATCCAGACTGACGATCTGGCCCAGCACCGATTGGGTTTCCAGGGAGATGTTCACGGTCTTGCCGCGCGTCTGATAACCGTTGAGCGCCTCGCTGGCCTTGGCCAGATCACGCTTGACCTGGGGTAACTGGCCTTGCAGGAAATCCAGGCTCTTGGCCGCTTCGGCCGAGGTGCGCTGCACGTTCTGCTGCACATACAACGACGAAACCTTGTTGAGGATCTTCACCGCCAGCGGCGCGTCGGCACTGGCCAGGGCGAGGCGGATGATGCCCGACTCCTTGCCCTGCTCGGTGATTTCCAGCGCATCCTGATAATCCTGGATCGCCACGATCCGTGGGTTGCGCACCACTTCGAAACGGGTGCCGGGATTGGCCTCCAGTTGGCCGACCAGCCCCTCGACGCCGTCTTGCGCAAAAGCACTGCCGGCAACGCCTTCCACCAGCAGATTGTCGTTGTCGTCGAACAACTGGAATTGATGTTGCTCGCCAGCGATCAGCGTGAGCTTCTTGCCCAGCAGTTCCTTGGGCAGATTGAGCCGGGGAATGTCCAGCCGCTCACCACCCCAGGCATAGCGGCTCAGACCGAAACGCGCCGGTGCCACGCTGAACTCGCCGGTGCCGCGATAACGCCGGGCGAGAAACCCGCCAATCAGCGGAAACGTGTTGGGCGTGACCTCGATATCCAGGTGCAGGTCATCGACGGTTTTGCCGATCACCGCGCGAGACTTGATGATGCCGATTTCAGTCACCGACGGCGATTGTCCGCCGAGCATGCTGCTGAGATCGGAAAACCCGAGCATGTCGTTCTTTTTCGGTTCGACCTGGACCAAGGCGTTGGCCAGGTACACCGGCGTCGACAACACCGCAACGGCAACGCCGGTCATCATGAATGCGCCGGTAAGCGCGCCTATCAACCATTTCTGATCGATCAAAGAGCCGAATATACCGAGAAGATCAATATCGTCTCGTTCGTTGTCCCGGGTGCCGATTACTGACGGTAACTGCATAAGTCTGTTCTTACCATTCACTGATCTGAAGAATATTCATCAATGTCCGAGGCGCTGCGCCCATGAGCTGACAGCATCTTCAATCAATGCATGTGCATGAATAAAAGCGGCTTGGCCTTGACGATACGGATCCTGTATTTCTCGCTCGCTCTGCCACTTTCCGAGCAGAAACACTTTGCCCCGCGCATGCGAGGCAATCTTCAGTACTTGTTTTACATGCTCTTTTTCCATGACCAGAATCAGGTCCGATTCATTGACGATATCGGAGGTGATCTGCCGTGCCGTGAAGTCCGCAGCGCTGTGCCCGTGGTCTTCGAGCACCTGGCGCGCCGACGACTCCATGCCCTCGCCGACCCGTGCGGCAAGGCCTGCGGAGGACACTGTGATCGACGAGGTGGTCAGCGCATTACGCAGCAACAACTCTGCTGTCGGACTTCGGCAGATATTGCCAACGCAGACGACAAGGATCTTTTTGAACAAGGTTTACTTTCCCGTGTAATGTCAATCGGCCAATACCGCTCGTGGATTTAATGAACCCACAAGACCTTCCTGAACTCGGAAATAGATTCGCCCGGCCAATACGAGTGCATTAAGTACCATGACCCTAAAAGTCACCCAACCAGAATTACCGGACTAAAAATAACTGTGATTTTCGACTCGTGGTTTTCCGACAAAAAATAACATTCGTGCACTTAGCACCCTTGTCGTTATCGAAACTCCTGTAACGAGATAACTATTGGCTAGATGTCATTCTCATCAGGAGAGCAGACATGAAATCAGCACATCTCAAACGGCTCGGCGCCCTGACACTGTTATTACTGGGCGCGGCCAGTCAGGCCCAGGCCAGCGAACTGTTTCCGGCGCTGCCCAGCAAAACCATCGGTGTTCAGGTCAAGATCCAGAGTTTTTCTGCGGCCGACGCCGAGCAGATCAAGGCGGCCGGGTTCAGTTTCGTGCGCTTCGGCGTCTGGAGCGACAGCCTCGGCGGCAAGGCCTATCAGAAGCAGGTCAGCGATGCGTTTGTCGCGGCCAGATCCGCCGGGTTGCCGGTTCTGTTGACGGTTCGCGCCACCAAGCCGCTGAGCGGTGAACTGACCACGGCTGGCGAAACCTTTGCCAACGCGGTATCGGGACTGGAGCAAACCTACGGTTCGCAATTGGTAGCGATCGAAATCTGGAATGAGCCGGATCTGGACACCTACTGGCCCACCGGCAACTTCAAAACCACGTTCGTGCCGTTCATGACGGCCATGTGCAAGACGCTGCAAGGCAAACCACCTTCCACGCCCCTGATCGGCTTTGGTTTCGCCCGCCCGCCCAGTGCAGGCTCGGCCTCGACTGTGGCGCTGAACAGCATCCTCGGTACTTATCCGAAGTGCCTTAACGCCATTTCCTACCACCCCTATGGCATGACAGCCACGCAGATCAGCAACGCCCAGACTTTCATCCAGCAGAATTTCCAACTGCCGGGGGTCATCAGCGAGTGGGGGATCTCGGCGCTCACCTCCAATGGCGGGCCTGACGGGCAAGCCAGCAAGATCGCTGCATTCATCGCCGACGTGAAAAGACTGAAGATCCCGCTCACATCCATTTACGAATGGAAGAACAGCGATTCGGGCAAGGACGACCGGGAGAAGAACTTCGGCCTGCTGACCTCTGACGGTCAGCCGAAACCGGCACAAACCGCCGCCAGAACGCAGTTGAATAGCGAGTAAGCATCACGGTCACAGATCAGTTGCCTGGAACCTGTGGTCTGTTTTGACATCGTATGAATCGATACCACGCCCCGGCCATTCAAACAGCCGTTTTCAGGTTGTTGCCACCGGGGCGGTCGATACCCCTCGATGCCCTTGAGTGGCTGTCAGCGCTCGGGTAATGTCACCAGACCCATAGGACAGAGCACGCTCATGACTTCCAAGCTGGAACAACTCAAACAGTTCACCACCGTCGTTGCCGACACCGGCGATGTCGATGCGATCACCCGGGTCAAACCGGTCGACGCCACCACCAACCCGTCCCTGCTGCTCAAGGCCGCCGCCATTCCCGCGTACGCCGACAAACTGAACGCTGCCGTCAGCGACTGCAAGGGCGATATCGGCCTGGCCAGCGACCGCTTCGGCGTCGCGGTGGGGCAGGAAATTCTCAAGGTCATCCCCGGCCGCATCTCCACCGAAGTGGATGCGCGCCTGTCGTTCGACAAGGATGCGATGCTCAAGCGCGCGCATCGCCTGATCGAGCTGTACGACAAGGCCGGCATCGGCCGCGAGCGCGTACTGATCAAGATCGCCTCGACCTGGGAAGGCATCCGCGCCGCCGAGATCCTGGAAAAGGAAGGCATCCAGACCAACCTGACCCTGCTGTTCTCCTTCGCCCAGGCCGCTGCCTGCGCCGACGCCGGGGTGTTCCTGATCTCGCCGTTCGTGGGCCGTATCTACGACTGGTACAAGAAGGTCAACGGCAACGACTACACCGGTGCCGACGATCCAGGCGTGCAGTCTGTGACGCGCATCTACAACTACTACAAGGCCAATGACTACAAGACCGTGGTCATGGGTGCGAGCTTCCGCAACCTGAACCAGATCGAGCATCTGGCCGGCTGCGACCGTCTGACCATCAGCCCGGACCTGATCGACAAGCTGGCGGCGGACACTGGCAAGCTCGAACGCAAACTGGCGCCAGGGCACGCCGGCGAGGCACGCCTGAGCCTCAACGAATCGCAGTTCCGCTGGCTGTCCAACGAAGACGCGATGGCCACCGAGAAACTGGCCGAAGGCATTCGTCAGTTTGCCCGCGACCAGGAAAAACTCGAGGCGTTGCTGCAAGCCAAGCTGTAATTCAGGCCGCAGCCACGCAAAAAGGGCGAACCCTCTCGGGTTCGCCCTTTTTTATTGGCTTGTCGCTGAAAACCGGATCGACTGAATCAATGCCGCTCGAGGGCATTCACCAGATCATGGAAGGCTTCACGGTTGGAGTCGTTCAAGCCCATGAGGATCTTGTGCGCTTCCAGAACCTTGATCCGCACGGTCTCTTCAGACTGATCCTGATCCGGCAGGTCATCAAGGCACTCCGGGCATGGCACCGGATAGTTGACGATGTTGAACACGTTCTCGAAGCCCATCGAATACAACAGACGGGTAATGTCTTCATTGGTGGTGACGACGGTCGGCAGCAAGCCGACTTTCTGCCGCGACAGGATCGACAGCTTGGCCAGCAGGCCCAGCGTGGTGCTGTCAATGCTGCGGGTTTCGGTCAAATCGATCACGATCGAGCTGAAATTCAGCGCGGTGAAGATTTTCTCAATAGTCGCATCCAACGCCGAACACAGGGTCAGGCGAACTTCACCGACGAACTTCAGGACGAAGGTGCCGTCCTGCTCGGCGAACTGGATTCTACCGGTACTCATTAAAGATTCCTGCTCAACACCAACAGGGCGATATCATCCGGCATCTCCCCTAGCGTGGCCAATCCAAAAACCTGCCGCAGACCATCCAGGCTGCCGCCCGCCGACTTCACCCGCTGGGGCAAAGCAGCTTCTTTCTCTTTGAGTGTGGGCTCTGGCAAAAGATCCAGAATGCCATCAGACATCAGCGTCAGGCTGAACGTCGGAGGCAGCTCGAGTACGTGATCTTCGTAGGTGGCTTCGTTGAAAAGCCCCACCGGCAGACCGCGTCCTTCGAGGTAGCGAACACTGTCAGGCGTGTACAACACAGGCAACGGCAGATGGCCGCCGATGCTATAGGTCAACAAACCGGTCTCCTCGTCGATGACTCCACCGACCATTGTGACGTGTTTACCCAGCTTACAACTGATCAGCCCCCGGTTGATATGACCGAGGACTTCCGAAGGCTTGAATTCCGGCAGCGTGCCGTTGCGCTTGGACTCGAACAGCAAGCGCGTGGTCATGAACTTCAGCAGTACGGTGACGAACGCCGAAGAGGCGCCATGACCGGAAACGTCCGCCAGGTAAAACGCCACCCGGCGCTCGTCGACCCGGAAATAGTCGACAAAATCACCCGACAGGTACAAAGACGGGATGATCTGGTGGGCAAATTTGAATTCGTCGATGCTCCACGGGCTTTCCGGCAGCATGTTCATCTGCACCTGACGACCGGCGTTCTGGTCTTCCTGGAGCAGGTTCAGGCTGGCGGCGAGTTCGCGGTTGGCCTTTTCCAGCTTCTCGCGGTAGCGCTGGTTTTCCAGCAGCAGGCGCGCACGATCCAGGGCCCGGCGCACGGAGTGCTCGAGCACGGCCAGATCTTCGAGAGGCTTGATCAGGTAATCCGCCGCGCCCAGGCGCAGGGCCTCGACCGCGTCGTTCATCACGCCGGCACCCGAGACCACGATCACCGGGGTCTGTGGCGACCGCTCGGTGACCTGACGGATAAGTTCGAGACCGCCCATCTGCGGCATGCGCAGATCGCAGATGACCAAGTCGGGCGTGTCTTGCTCGAATACCTGAAGACCCTGCTGACCGTTGCTGGCCTGCAGGACGCTGAAACCACTGTCTTCCAGATAGGCCGCGAGACTCGCGCGCACTACCTCGTCATCATCGATTATCAGCAGCGTGGCACTGGTTTTTGGCATGTGGGCAAACGGCGCCAGAATTAGGTTGGCGTAGCAGGCGGGGCAACGGCCCGGCGCAGACTACTGGATTCGCTTTCTAGCCTCTCTGTTGCACCGTTTCAGAGCCTTTGCCCTGCACACGATTGCACCAGAGGTGCCCTTCTAAGGCGCAGACGGTACTCCCATCCGCAGAGCGTTTCAAGCATGCGCCGATGGTCGCTTGACGACTTTGTTTGTCAAATCACAGAGAGTTATAAAAACGCCCTCAACCGTAACCCAATGAAAGGTTGGCGCACAAAAAAGGCGACCTTGCGGTCGCCTTCGGCCTTTCAACGAGGAGGATCAGAAATCGTCTTCGACCTGACCGTCCTTGACCTTGAACTCGCGGTTCTGCAGGTAGGCGTTGCGGATGAACGTGTACTTGTCGCCGCTGATCAGCTTCTCGCTGGACAGCAGGCTGGCGCGGGTGTCGACGATGTTCAGGCCGAAAATCGAGTTACGCACCGGCACATCGTTGATATAGCGATACGGGCCGGTGTAGCTGTCGACGTACTTGGACGGCGCATCACGCAGGGTGCTTGGGCCGAGCAGTGGCAGCATCACGTACGGACCGCTGCCGACGCCCCAGTAGCCGAGGGTCTGGCCAAAATCTTCGTCGCTGCGGTGCAGGCCCATCTTGGTGCCGACATCGAAGAAGCCGAGCAGGCCGAAAGTGGTGTTGAAGATCAGGCGCGCGGTGTCGACGCCGGCAGCGGCCGGTTTGGCCTGGAGAATGTTGTTCGCCAGGTTGGTGACATCACCGACGTTGCGAAACATGTTGTGGATGCCGTCTTCGAGGAACTGCGGCGTCACGAATTCATAGCCCTGGGCCAGCGGCTTCAGTGCGTAAGTGTCGACGAAATCGTTGAACTCGAAGATCGGACGGTTGACGCTTTCCCAAGGGTCTTCTTCCGTTGCAGCCTGAGCGGCGAACGGCACCAGCATCACGCTGGCACATACACAAAGCTGAGCGAGAGGATGGCTCCAGCGCATAGAAAACTCCTTGGATTGTACGGACGCGGCAACCTGGCCACGGTGAGATGGCGCTAAGTATAAGACGGAAAGGCGCTTTAGGCACTTCCCCCGGCGAATCGTTCCGTAGGACGCTTCGTCATGCGCTTGTCATTCAACTGTCACCGACCGTGCATAGCCTGATCCCTATTTCAGGGACGTTTTTCATGCCGCACGCCGAAGCCTTGCCTGTCGCCGCGCCCAACCTGACTGCCGTGCTGTTCGGGCTCAGCGGTTGCCTGGTGGACTTCGGCGCCCGTGCCCGACATCACGCCAACCCGACCACCGAACACGCCGACGCCACGCCCGGCGCCCTCGACAGTCTGCACAGCCTGCAACGTCAACTGATCCCCTGCGCCTGGCTCGACGAGCTGCCCCCAGCCCTCACGCAGCAACTTTCGTCGGCGCTGCCGGACTGGATCAAACCATCGCAACATCCGGCAACACACTCCCCATGGCCGGCACCCAACGCCTGCTGGCAGGCCTTGATGACACTGAACGTCGACCGTCTCGACGGTTGCGTGCTGGTCAGCGGCGAGCCGCGCCTGCTGCAATCGGGCCTGAATGCCGGGCTGTGGACGATTGGCCTGGCATCCTGCGGATCGCTCTGCGGCCTGCCACCCGGCGAGTGGCAGGCCCTGAGCCAGAAAGAGCGCGAACAACTGCGCGGCAAGGCCACGGTGCAGCTGTTCGGCCTCGGCGTGCATTCGGTGATCGATCATCTGGGCGATCTCGACACCTGCCTGGCGGACATCAGCCTGCGCCGACTCAAAGGCGAAAAGCCCTGACCGGGATCATGCAGCCTGGCCGAGAGTGGATTAGTCTTAAGAGAGCCATAGACCTTTGGCCCGAGGCTGCGGTCTATGCCAGTGCCTCTCGATAAAAGGAAACCGCCATGCCCGCCCGCGAACTGCAAGAACAGCTCAACACCCTGCGCGAGCAACTGGATCAGAACCCGCCGCTGACCGACGCCGAGCGCGAACATCTGCATGAACTGATGGCGCAGATCGAATCCGAGATCAAACTGGAACAATCCACCCAGGACACCAGCATCGCCGACGGCGTGAATCTGGCGGTCGAACGCTTCGAACTCGAACACCCGACCATTGCCGGCACCCTGCGCAATATCGCCAACTCCCTGGTCAGCATGGGTATCTGAGCCCTGCGGATGCAAAAAAGCCCTGCCATCGCTGGCAGGGCTTTTTCATGTCTGTGGGGCCGGGTTTGCCCGCTCCCGCAAAAGAGGTTACTGACGAACCAGACGATGGTTCGGCAGTTGCACGCTTTCAGTGCTGCGGTACGGGTTGATATCCAGACCGCCGCGACGCACATAACGCGCAAACACCGTCAGTTTTTCCGGTTTCAGCAGACGCTGCAGATCGAGGAAAATCCGCTCCACGCATTGCTCATGGAAGTCCGAGTGCTGGCGGAAGCTGACGATGTACTCCAGCAGGCTGGCGTGATCCAGCGCCGCGCCACGGTACTCGACCACCACGCTGCCCCAGTCCGGCTGGCTGGTCACCGGGCAGTTGGATTTGAGCAGGTGGCTGTGCACGCTCTCCTCCACAATCCGCGATTCGTCGCAACGCAGCAACTCCGGCCGTGGATGCTCGTAATTGCTGACGCTGATATCCAGATCATCGATGCAAACGCCCGGCAGTGCGACCACGCCTTCGGCCTCGACGTCTTTCAGACTGCGAACCCGCACCCCCACCGGTTTGCCGGCGGCGGCGGACAAATCCTTGACCAGCGTCGCTTCCAGCATGGCGATGTCGGCGAACGGGGTCTGGTTCAGGGAGTTCAGGTACAGCTTGAACGACTTGGATTCAATGATGTTCGGCGAATCCGCTGGAATGCTGAACTCGCCGATCGCCACCACCGGTTTGCCCGACGGCAGCAGCCACGACAGCTCGAAGCAGTTCCAGAAATCCACGCCGGTATACGGCAGCGTCTCGGCGGTCAGGCCCAGCTCGGCCCATTTCGCGGTGCGCGGGATCGGGAACAGCAAGGACGGTGTGTACGTGGCGATGTATTCGCTGGACTTGCCCAGCGGCGAATGTTCGGCTGCGGGATGCATGGCGGAAACCTGACTGAAGAATCAGCGGATTCTACCAGCCTTTGCTCCCGCCTTTGAGTGCTTACTGACTGACAGTCAGTTTGCCGACCATCCCGGCCTGATAATGCCCGGGAATGTTGCAGGCGAATTCCAGGCTCACGGCTTTGCTGAAGGTCCAGGTCAGTTCTGCGGTCTTGCCCGGCTCGACCAGCACGCTGTTGGGGTCGTCATGTTTCATGCCCTGCCCCATCGCGCTGTGATCCATCGAGCCATGATCCATGCCCGCCATATCGTGGGACATTTCCTTGATGCCAGTAGGCGTAAGCATGCCGCTTTGCTGCATCTGCAACATTTCCTGCTGGTGTTTGGCATGCATCGCCGCGTCGCCGAGGTTGAATTCGTGCAACAACTGACCCTTGTTCACCAGAACGAAACGAACCGTCTCACCGGCCTTGATCTGAATCGCCTTCGGATCGAAGGACATGTCGCCCATCACCACTTCAATGCTGCGGGTGGCCTGCGCGGCCTTGGCCGGCTGGCCGAAATCATAGGTATGGGCCGGCGCTGCCCACAGCGGCGAACTCAGCGCCAGCAGACACGCGGCAAGGGCCAGACGATTGCGCAAAAACATAGTCGTACTCCAACAAAGAAAGGTTCAGCCTGTGGGAAACTCTAGCCGGCCTGGGCTGGCATCAACCTGACAGGCAGATTACAACTTTGTCAGGTTGGGCCGCGCTGGCGGCTCGCACGGTATAAAGCCCCTGTTCCCAACGCCAGATATGTCCACCAGAGCCACGCCATGAAACTGCTGATCGTCGAAGACCAACCGAAAACCGGTCATTACCTGCGCCAGGGCCTGACCGAGGCCGGGTTCAACACCGAACTGGTGGCCGACGGCACGACAGGCCAGCAACTGGCACTCACGGGGGACTATGCCTTGCTGATCCTCGACGTGATGCTGCCCGGCCGCAATGGCTGGCAGATTCTGCAAGCGGTGCGTAGCGCCGGGCTGGAAACGCCGATCCTGTTTCTGACGGCCAAGGACACCGTGGAAGACCGGGTTCACGGCCTCGAACTCGGCGCCGACGATTATCTGGTCAAACCCTTCGCCTTTTCCGAACTGCTGGCCAGGGTGCGCAGCCTGTTGCGACGCGGCAGCACCACCCCGCAGGAAACCAGCCTGCAACTGGCGGACCTGCGTCTGGACCTGATCCGTCGCCGCGTCGAACGCGGCGGCCAGCGCATCGATCTCACCGCCAAGGAGTTCGCGCTGCTGGAAATGCTCCTGCGCCGCCAGGGCGAAGTGCTGCCCAAATCGCTGATTGCCTCGCAGGTCTGGGACATGAACTTCGACAGCGACACCAACGTCATCGAAGTGGCGATCCGCCGACTGCGCCTGAAGATCGACGATGAGTTTCCCGACAAGCTGATTCACACCGTCCGCGGCATGGGTTATGTCCTCGAAGAGCGTCCCGCCTGATGCGCCGACTGTCATTGAGCGGTCGTCTGGCGCTGCTGTTCGCCGCCTGCACCGCAACGGTTTCGCTGGTCGCCGGGGTGGTGTTCAACCGGGCCAGCGAAGCGCACTTCATCGAACTCGACCAACAACTGCTGGAAAGCAAACTGATCGGCTTGCGGCAGGTCGCGCAAAACAGGCAGTCCGCCGACCGCCAGACGCGGATAGCCGAAGAACTGAGCCATCAGGGCGATCTGACGTTACGTATCCGCGACAGCGACGGCGAGCGCTGGTTTGGCCGGACACTGCAAATGCCGACGAACCTGTCGTCACAGCCCGGACTGTCGACCATCAATGACAACGGCACCGACTATCGTCTGCTCAATGCCGCGCTGGAGCCGGGCAATCCCGATTCGGCGCAATTGACCCTGTTGCTGGACATCACCCATCACCAGCATTTCCTCCAGCGGATGCAGCATCTGATCTGGCTGACGGTCGGTCTCTCGGCCCTGGCGACCGCGCTGCTCGGGGCCTGGGCCGCCCGCAGCGGCTTGCGTCCGTTGCGCCGCATGAGTGCGGTGGCCCGGGGCATTTCGGCGCAATCGCTCAACGCACGCCTGCCGGAAGCGCAGATGCCTACGGAGCTTGGCGAATTGGCCCACAGCTTCAACGCCATGCTCGGACGCCTCGATGACGCCTTTCAGCGGCTTTCGGCGTTTTCCGCCGACATCGCCCATGAACTGCGCACCCCGCTGTCGAACCTGCTGACCCACACTCAGGTCACCCTCACCCGGCCACGGCCGATCGAGGATTACCGCGAGGCGCTGCACAGTAACCTCGAAGAACTGCAATGGATGGCGCAACTGGTCAACGACATGCTCTACCTGGCCAAGGCCGACCATGGCTTGCTGGTGCCCAAGCGTGAACCGCTGGAACTGGGGCAGGAATCGGACATCCTGCTGGAGTTTTTCGCGCCGCTGGCCGAAGACGCCCGGGTGCGCCTGAGTCGCGAAGGCCAAGGGCCGTTCGACGGCGACCGCGCCATGCTGCGCCGGGCCTTGTCGAACCTGCTGGACAACGCCTTGCGCTTTACCCCGGCCGAAGGCGAAGTGCGGGTGCGGATCGCCGAGCACTCGAAAGGACTGCGGGTGAGCGTAGAGAACAGTGGCGAGGGGATTTCGGCGGAGCTGCTGCCGCGTTTGTTCGACCGCTTCTACCGGGCCGATCCGGCGCGGCAGGAAGGTAGCAGCGAACATGCGGGATTGGGGTTGGCGATCACTCAGTCAATCATCAAGGCCCACGGTGGGCAGATTCATTGCGAATCGGATCAGGGCTGGACGCGGTTTGTGATTGAGTTGCCCAAAGGCATTTAGGCCCTTTTGCGAGCAAGCCCGCTCCTACGATAGACCTGTGTCATGCACAAATCCCTGTGGGAGCGGGCTTGCCCGCGAAAGCAGCCTTGAAGCTTACGAATATCTCAGCGCATGCGCCGGCTCGATCTTCGCCGCACGCCAGGCCGGATACACCGTTGCCAGGAAGCTGAGGATAAAGCCCGCCGAGCAGATCAGCAGCACGTCGCCGCCCTGCAATTCGGACGGCAGGTTGCTGACGAAATACACGTCGGAACTGAAGATGTGCTGCCCGGTCACCCGCTCCATCCAGCCCACCAGCTCGCTGACGTTCAGCGCGGCGATCACGCCGAGCACGCCGCCGATCAGTGTGCCGACAATCCCGATCACCGTGCCCTGCACCATGAAGATCGCCATGATCTGCCGTGGCGTGGCGCCGATGGTGCGCAGGATTGCAATGTCCGCACCCTTGTCGTTCACCACCATGATCAGGGTCGCGATGATGTTGAACGCCGCCACCGCGACGATCATCAGCAACAACAGACCGATCATGGTCTTTTCCATTTTCATCGCGCTGAACAGGCTGCCCTGGGTGTGCGTCCAGTCGTCAGCCTTGAACTCGGCGCCAAGGCCGGCGGCGATGTCCGAGGAGACTTTCGGCGCGGCGTACAGGTCTTTCACCGCCAGGCGCACGCTCTGCACCTGATTCGGCTCCCAGTGCTGCATCTGCGCGGCATCGGCCACATGGATCAGGCCCATGGAGCCGTCCAGCTCGGCACCGACCTTGAACACGCCGACCACATTCAAGCGCTGCATGCGCGGGGTGATGCCCCCCGGTGCGGTGCTGACTTCCGGCACGATCAGGGTGATCTTGTCGCCGACGTTGAGGCGGAAGCGCCGTGCGGTGATTTCACCGAGCACCACGCCGAATTCGCCCGGCTTCAGGGCGTCGAGACGACCTTGCACAATGTGCTGGGCGACGATCGACACCTTGCCTTCCTGCGCCGGATCGACGCCGCTGATCTGGATCGGCTGCATCAAGCCCTTGTAGGACAGCATGCCTTCCATCTCGGTGAACGGTACGGCGGCGGTGACTTCGGGATTTTTCATCGCGGCGGCGGCCACCGGCTGCCAGTCATCGATCGGCTTGACGCCGACGATGGTCGCGTGGGGCACCATGCCGAGGATGCGCGAGCTCATCTCGCGCTGGAAGCCGTTCATCACCGACAACACCACGATCATCGCCAGCACGCCGAGGGCGAGGCCGATCATCGAGGTCATCGAAATGAACGAAACAAAGCGATTGCGGCGCTTGGCGCGGGTATAGCGCGTGCCGATAAAGATCGATAACGGTCTGAACATTCGCTGGGGCACCGTATAAAAATAAAAGACCCGAAGCCTTTTCAGGCTTCGGGTTTCAACCCATCAGATAGGTGTCAGGCAACCTTCGTTGAGGTGCAGGACGCGATCCATCTGGCGGGCCAGGTTCATGTCGTGGGTCACCACCAGGAACGCGGTACGCATCGAAGTGCTGAGTTCCAGCATCAAATCCTGGATGCCCTGGGCGGTGTGGGAGTCGAGGTTGCCGGTCGGCTCGTCAAGCATCACCAGGCCTGGCTTGTTCACCAGCGCGCGGGCGATGGCCACGCGCTGACGCTCGCCACCGGACAGCTCGGCCGGTTTGTGCTCCAGGCGATGGGCCAGCCCTACCCGCTCCAGCAGCGCGGTCGCGCGTTGACGCGCTTCCGGGATCGGCGTCTTGCCGATCAGCAGCGGCATGCAGACGTTTTCCAGTGCGGTGAATTCCGGCAGCAAGTGGTGGAACTGGTAGACGAAACCCAGTGCACGGTTACGCAGCAGGCCGCGCTTCTTCTCGTTGAGCGCCGAGAGTTCTTCGCCGTCGAGCCAGACGCTACCCTTGGTCGGGGTGTCGAGACCGCCCAACAGGTTGAGCAAGGTACTTTTGCCCGAACCCGACGTGCCTACGATCGCTACCCGCTCGCCTGGGTGCAACTCCAGTTGCAGACCGGCCAACACCTGCACCGACTCCGGGCCTTCCTCGTAGGATTTGCCCAGGTTGCGGCAGCTCAAGATTGCTTTTTCACTCATGCCCGACTCACTCATAACGTAGCGCCTCCGCCGGCTGGGTGCGCGCGGCACGCCAGGCTGGATACAGGGTGGCGAGGAAACTCAGGACCAACGCAGCGGCGCAGACCATGACCACATCCTGGGTCTGTATCTGCGACGGAAGATAATCAATGAAATACACGTCAGCATTAAGGAACTTGTGTCCGATCAGGCCTTCGAGAGCCGAAATCGCCGCGCTGACGTTGAGTGCGGCAAAGATCCCGACCACCGCGCCGATGGCTGTACCGACCACGCCGATGACCGTGCCCTGCACCATGAACGTGCGCATGATCGTGCCCGGCGTGGCGCCGAGGGTACGCAGAATGGCGATGTCGCCCTTCTTGTCGTTCACCACCATCACCAGGGTAGAAATGATGTTGAACGCGGCGACGGCAACGATCAGCAGCAACAGCAGGCCGATCATGGCTTTTTCCATGCGGATCGCCTGATACAGGTTGCCGTGGGTACGGGTCCAGTCGCGGGCGTAGTAATGGTCTTCGCCGAGCTGCTGGGCGATGTTCCAGGCCACGCGCGGCGCCTGGAACAAGTCGTCGAACTTCAGCCGCAGGCCCTGCACCTGATCCGGCTTCCAGCGATGCATCTTCGCCAGATCCTGCAGGTTGGTGACGCCCAGATAGCCGTCGAGCTCGCCGGCGCCGACATGGAAGATGCCGACCACGGTGAAGCGCTTCATGCGCGGGAACATCCCGGCCGGGGTCACGCTGACCTCCGGGGCGACGAAGGTGATCTTGTCGCCGATGCCCACGCCAAGCTTGGTCGCGGCCTTGTCACCGATGACGATGCCGAAGCTGCCCGGCGTCAGGTCGTCGAGTTTGCCCTGCTTCATGAAGTTGTCGATGATCGACACGTTGCGCTCGAGCGCCGGATCGATGGCATTGAGCAACACCTTGGACACCTGGCCGTTGTTGGTCAGCAGTCCCTGCATCTGGGTGAACGGCGCGACGGCCGTCACCTGCGGGTTCTGCTTCACTTTGGCAGCCAGGCTCTGCCAGTCACTGATGGCTTCACCGGATTCGATGGTCGCGTGGGGCACCATGCCCAGCACGCGGGTGCGCATCTCATGATCGAAGCCGTTCATCACCGACAGCACCACGATCATCACGACCACGCCAAGCGCGAGCCCGATCATCGAAGTCAGGGAAATGAATGACACAAAATGATTGCGACGCTTTGCACGGGTATAACGCGTGCCGATAAATACGAAGAGAGGTCTGAACATGTCGGGGCTTGTTCGGAGGGAAAAGGAACGTCCTTGTGGCGGGGGTCGATAACCAGCTTTACACTCAGACCACCGCCGCTACCATGGGTTCGCCATGTCGACATTAGATGAAGAAGATCGCCGCGAATACTACCGTATCGAGGACTCGATCGCACTGGAAATTCGGCCCCTGTCCGCTCTCGAAGCCGCAGGCCAGGAAGTGTTGCAGGATGCTTCTCCACTTTTCAACGTGCTCAGCGAACTGCACCTGAGCGAATTCGAGTCGCAGCACCTGTTGCGCCAGATCAACGAGCGCGACCGGGCGATCGCGGCGTTCCTCAAATCCCAGAACAAACGCATCGACCTGCTCAGCCAGGTGATCGCCCTGACCGCGCTCGGCCAGATCGGCGAGCCGCAACCGGTGATCATTTCCGAGGGCGGCATCGACTTCCAGAATCCGGCCCCGATCGCCACCGGCGCGCACCTGTCGGTCAAAATGGTGCTGATGCCCCAGGCACACGGCCTGCTGCTGCGCGCCCGCGTGACCCATTGCGACCGCAAGGGCGACGGCTACGACATCGGCACCGAGTTCGAACACCTGACCGATGCCCAGCGCCAGTTGCTCGCCCGCTACATCTTGCAAAAGCAGGCCCAGGAACGACGTCTGGCCCGCGAACAAAACGATTCAGGCATTTAAATTAAGGAAGAACCGTGACCCTTATCTACGGCCACCGCGGCGCCAAGGGCGAAGCACCGGAAAACACCCTGACCAGCTTTCAGGAATGCCTCAAGCACGGCGTGCGCCGTTGCGAACTGGACTTGCACCTGTCCAGTGACGGCGAGCTGATGGTCATCCACGACCCGACCCTCAAACGCACCACCGACCGGCGTGGCAAGGTCGTCGAGCACACGGCTGCAGAGCTGGTGACCTACGATGCGCGCAAGGGCGGCCCGGGCTGGATCAAGCCCTGCCCGATCCCGACACTGGAAGAACTGTTCGAAAAGTGTGATTTCGATCACTGGCAGCTGGAAGTCAAAAGCGCCTCGCGCACTCGCGCCGCGACCACCGTGCTGGCCATCCGCGAAATGGTGCAACGGCATGGCCTGCTCGACAAGGTGACAATCACTTCGAGCTCGCGGGAAGTATTGAAGGCTGCGCAGGAACTGGTGCCGGACGTCTCGCGCGGACTGGTCGCCGAGTACGCCTGGCTCGACCCGCTGAAGGTGGCGCAAAACTATGGCTGCGAGATTCTGGCGTTGAACTGGACACTCTGCACGCCGGAACGCTTGCAGAAGGCGCAGCGTCAGGGGCTGCATGTGTCGGTGTGGACCGTCAACGAGCCTGCGCTGATGCGCAGACTCGCCGACTTCGGCGTTGACAGCCTGATTACAGACTTTCCCGGTTTGGCCACTGCCACCCTCGAGAATTGCTGAAATCGGTCTCCCCGGCCGGCTCAGGCCACCGGCCGGAGCCGCTCAAAAAAGCCGGTTGAGGCCGTCATACGCCGCTACCCGATAGGCTTCGGCCATGGTCGGGTAGTTGAACGTGGTGTTGACGAAATACTTCAGGGTATTCAGCTCACCCGGCTGGTTCATGATCGCCTGACCGATGTGGACGATCTCCGACGCCTGATAACCGAAGCAATGCACGCCCAGCACTTGCAGGGTCTCGCGGTGGAACAGGATCTTCAGCATGCCTTGCGGCTCGCCGGCGATCTGCGCCCGCGCCATGCTCTTGAAGAACGCCTTGCCCACTTCGTACGGGACCTTGGCCTGGGTCAGCTCCTGCTCGTTCTTGCCGATCGAGCTGATCTCAGGAATGGTGTAGATGCCGGTCGGCACGTCATTGACGAAGCGCCAGCTGCCATTGTCGACGATGCTGCCGGCGGCCGAACGACCTTGGTCGTGGGCGGCACTGGCCAGGCTCGGCCAGCCGATCACGTCACCGGCACCGTAGATGTTCTGCACGCAGGTGCGGTAGTTCTCGTCGACTTCGATCTGGCCCCGGCTGTTGACCTTGACGCCGATGTTTTCCAGACCCAACTGGTCGGTGTTGCCGGTCCGGCCGTTGCACCAGAGCAAGGCGTCGGCCTTGATTTTCTTGCCGGACTTGAGGTGCAGGATCACGCCGTTGTCCACGCCTTCGACGCGGTCATATTCTTCGTTGTGGCGCACGGTGATGTTGTTGTTGCTGAAGTGGTAGCTCAACGCCTGGGAGATTTCCGAGTCGAGGAAGCTCAGCAACTGGCCACGGTTGTCCACCAGTTCAACCAGCACACCCAGGCCGCTGAAGATCGAGGCGTATTCGCAACCGATCACGCCGGCGCCGTAAACGATCAGTTTGCGCGGGGTGTGGCCGAGGCTGAGGATGGTGTCGCTATCGTAGATGCGCGGGTGGTGGAAATCGATGTCGGCCGGACGATACGGGCGCGAGCCGGTGGCGATGATGATGTGCTTGGCCACCAGTTTCTCGACCACACCGTTGGCGCAGACCACTTCGATGGTTTGCTCGTCGGCGAAGCTGCCAGTGCCGAAGAACACGTCGACGCGGTTACGGGCATAGTAACCGGTACGCGAGGCGACTTGCTTGGAGATGACCTTCTCGGCGCTTTTCAGCACGTCCGGGAACGAGAACCAGCGCGGCTCACCAATGGCCCGGAACATCGGGTTGGTGTTGAACTGCATGATCTGCCGCACCGAATGACGCAGTGCCTTGGACGGGATGGTGCCCAGGTGGGTGCAGTTACCGCCGACCTGGCGACGGCTGTCGACCATCGCCACCTTGCGCCCTGCTTTGGCGGCGTTCATTGCCGCGCCTTCTCCCGCCGGGCCGGAACCCAGCACCACCACGTCGTAGTTGTAGACAGCCATGCGTACTCCTCAGAACAGGCCGCGATGCCAGCAGCACCGGCGGCTAAATCACGCCGAACGACGGCGCGAAGGAACAATTGGGGGCCAGTGAAGAACCCGGACACAGTCTATAGAAGCGTCAACGCCGCGCACATTAACCCTTGGTCGCGTCGTAGGCTACTTTTGCCTGCACTGGAACGCCAGTTTTCGTATTGTCCTCAGTCAGTTTTTCCACCACTGAGGCGCTCGAAAGCCTGACTGGTGCGTGTGACGAAACCTGTATCGGCACGAATCACAAAGAATGCACCAATGTCGTGTTTTTCGGCATAGTCCCACGCCGCTTCGGGACCGAGAATCAGCAACAGCGTCGATAGTCCATCGGCCATCAACGCTGAAGGATGAATTACCGTGACCGACGCCAGGTTATGCAGGACGGGGGCGCCGCTGCGGGCATCGAAGGTGTGGGAATAACGCCGGCCATCCTGCTGAAAATAGTTGCGGTAGTCGCCGGAGGTGGAGACGCCATAGCCATCGACGCTGATGATGCGCTCGGCGACCTGCTGATCGTCTCGTGGCTCTTCCAGCGCGATACGCCAGGGCGAGCCATCCAGCTTCTTGCCAGAGGCCTTGAGCTCGCCAGTGGCCTCGGCAAGGTAGTCATGGATGCCCATCGCTTCGAGCCGGGCGGCAATGGTGTCGACGGCATAACCGGCGGCGATGCTGTTGAAATCGACCTCGACCGCCGCATCCTTGCACAATTGATCGCCTTCGATGCGCAGGTGCCGGTAACCGACCCGTTGCCGGGTTTCGGCCAGTGCCGCAGGACTCGGGACTTTTTCTTCGCGCCCTTGCGGGCCGAAGCCCCAAAGGTTCATCAGCGGTTCGACGGTCAGGTCGTAGGCGCCTTCGCTTTGCTCTGACAGCTGCTCGCCGACGCGAATCAATTCGAGCACCGGGGCCGGCATGGTCTGACAACGATTGGCCGGTAAGGCGTTAAAACGCTCGATATCCGAGTCGCTGCGATAAGTCGACATTTGCCGATCCACTTCGCCGAGGATCGCTTCCACTTCACTGCGCACTTGTTCGGCGTCAGCCAGACCGGCGTGGCGCACGTACTTGATCGAGTAAGTGCTGCCCATGGTCGGCCCGCCGAAGCTTTCCATGGCATCGCCGTTACCGCAGCCAGGCAAAGTCACCATCAGCATCACAATTGCCGCTAACCGTCCAGTTAACAATTCTTCATCTCCCCGCAAAACCGCGCCCGCCATTATGAATACAGCGCCCGCTCGCTCCCATACGAATGCAACGCCTTTATACAAAACTCAAAAGTGAGTAACTAAAAATGTCCTCGACCACGGGCAAAGGCAAAGCGATTTTTCGCGTTGTCAGCGGCAACTTTCTCGAAATGTTCGACTTCATGGTCTACGGCTTCTACGCCACGGCCATCGCCAAGACGTTCTTCCCGGCCGACAGCGCCTTCGCTTCCCTGATGCTCTCACTGGCGACCTTCGGCGCCGGTTTCCTGATGCGTCCGCTGGGAGCGATCTTCCTCGGTGCCTATATCGACCGCCATGGCCGTCGACAAGGCCTGATCATCACGCTGGCGCTGATGGCGGCCGGGACGGTGCTGATTGCCTGCGTTCCGGGATACGCCACCCTCGGCGTCGCCGCTCCGCTGCTGGTACTGCTCGGCCGGTTGCTGCAAGGCTTTTCCGCTGGCGTGGAACTGGGCGGCGTGTCGGTGTATCTGGCGGAAATCTCCACACCGGGCCGCAAGGGCTTTTTCGTCAGTTGGCAATCCGCAAGCCAGCAGGCGGCCGTGGTCTTCGCCGGCCTGCTTGGCGTGGGCCTGAACCACTGGCTGAGTCCGGAACAAATGGGTGACTGGGGCTGGCGCGTACCGTTTCTGGTCGGCTGCATGATCGTCCCGGCGATCTTCATGATTCGTCGCTCACTGGAGGAAACCCCAGAGTTTCAGGCGCGCAAACACCGCCCTACCCTACGGGAAATCGTCCGCTCCATCGGCCAGAATTTCGGCATCGTCATCGCCGGCATGGCGCTGGTGGTGATGACCACGGTGTCGTTCTACCTGATCACTGCCTACACGCCGACCTTCGGCAAGGCGGAACTGCACCTGTCCGACTTCGATGCCTTGCTGGTAACCGTGTGCATCGGCCTGTCGAACTTCTTCTGGCTGCCGGTCATGGGGTCAGTGTCTGACAGGATCGGCCGCAAACCCCTGCTGCTGGCGGCGACGATTCTGGCGATTCTCACCGCGTATCCGGCGCTGTCGTGGCTGGTGGCGAACCCGAGTTTCAGCCATCTGCTGATCGTCGAACTGTGGCTGTCGTTCCTGTACGGTTCGTACAACGGGGCGATGGTGGTGGCGCTGACCGAGATCATGCCGGTGGAAGTTCGTACGACCGGGTTCTCTCTGGCCTACAGCCTGGCGACCGCGACGTTCGGCGGCTTCACGCCAGCGGCCTGCACCTATCTGATTCATGTGCTGGACAACAAGGCTGCGCCGGGGATCTGGCTCAGCGGCGCGGCAGTGCTGGGGCTGATCGCGACGCTGGTGCTGTTCCGTGGCAACAAACATGAATTGCGCACGGCGCAGGCGGCTGTACCTGGCGGCGCCCGCTAGGACGCCTTCGCGGGCACGGACAACAAAGACCCAACGGATACACAAACAAAAACGCCCCGACCAGAGTCGGGGCGTTTTCATTTGCGGCTAAGGCTTAGCGCGGGAACGCTGGCGGGTTTACACCGGCCATGTCTTCCATCACGCGGATCACCTGGCAGCTGTAACCGAACTCGTTGTCGTACCAGACGTACAGAACAACGCGGTTATCCTGAGTGATGGTCGCTTCAGCGTCCACAACGCCTGCGTGGCGCGAGCCAACGAAGTCGGTGGAAACCACTTCCTGCGAATTGACGAAGTCGATCTGCTTGTGCAGCTCGGAGTGCAGCGCCATGTAGCGCAGGTACTCGTTCATCTCTTCACGGGTGGCGGCTTTCTCAAGGTTCAGGTTGAGAATGGCCATCGAGACGTTCGGCGTCGGAACGCGGATCGCGTTACCGGTCAGCTTGCCGGCCAGCTCAGGCAGGGCCTTGGCAGCAGCGGTGGCAGCACCGGTCTCGGTGATGACCATGTTCAGCGCGGCGCTGCGGCCACGGCGATCACCCTTGTGGAAGTTGTCGATCAGGTTCTGGTCGTTGGTGTACGAGTGAACGGTTTCGACGTGACCGTTGACGATGCCGAACTTGTCATTCACAGCCTTCAGCACCGGCACGATGGCGTTGGTGGTGCAGGAAGCGGCGGACACGATCTTGTCGTCAGCGGTGATTTCACCGTGGTTGATACCGTGAACGATGTTCTTCAGCTTGCCCTTGCCAGGCGCAGTCAGAACAACGCGGTCGATACCCGGGCACTGCAGGTGCTGACCCAGGCCATCGGCGTCACGCCATACACCGGTGTTGTCCACCAGCAGCGCGTCTTTGATGCCGTACTGGGTGTAATCCACCTCGGTCGGGTTCTTCGCGTAGATCACCTGGATCAGGTTACCGTTGGCGGTGATGGTGTTGTTTTCTTCGTCGATGGTGATGGTGCCGTTGAACGAACCATGTACCGAATCGCGGCGCAGCAGGCTGGCGCGCTTGGTCAGGTCGTTTTCGGCGCCCTTGCGCACCACGATGGCACGCAGACGCAGACCGTCGCCACCACCGGTTTTCTCGATCAGGATGCGCGCCAGCAGACGGCCGATACGACCGAAGCCGTACAGAACAACGTCGGTGCCTTTGCGGGCCGAAGCGTTTTGCTGGCCAACCACGTCAGCCATTTCTTCACGAACGAATTGCTCGGCGGTGCGGCCGTTGCCTTCGTTGCGGAATTTGAACGCCAACTTGCCCAGATCCACCGAAGCCGCGCCGAGCTTGAGCTCGCTCATGGCCTTGAGCAGTGGGAATGTTTCGTGGACGGAGAGTTCGCTATCGTCGGCAGAACGATGGCGAGCAAAGCGATGAGCTTTGAGAATCGCGATGACAGACTGGTTGATCAGGCTGCGGCCATAGATCGAGCTCACCACGTTGTTATTGCGGTAGAGCTGACCGATAAGCGGAATCATCGCTTCTGCGAGTGCTTCACGGTCGATCCATTCACCAAGACACTGGTCGGGCTTCTGAGTCACGGTAACCTTCCACATGTAGGGGCAGAAAAAAGGGGCTACATTATGCCGCCCAGATCCTCCTGTAGCAATGCGCGCTTGTCGCGCAATCGGTAACAAAACGCCGGTAAAAAAATTTGCGCCCCGCGCCAGCCCAGTAAAACCGGGGCCTCCAGCGCAGTCAATTTTCCGACGACTGTTAGACGATGTCTGTAACCCTCCGTAACACCACCAACTTTCGGCACTACATAACCGCAAAAAAAGTGCTCGTTTTTATGGTTACCACTACATTTCGCCCAAACCACGAAGATAGACACAGTCTGCAACTGACAGGCGGCACCGGACGCCGCTACAATTACCGACTTTGTCGCAAAGCCTGGAGCTCAACCTTCCGTGCCTGTTCTGCGTCTACCGCTTCTCCCTGCCGCGGCAGGTAAACAGCACTGGGGCAATCTGCCCGGTGCCGCCCTGAGCCTGGCGATTGCCGAGGCTGCCAGCGCTGCCAAGCGCTTCACCCTGCTACTGACCGCCGACAGCCAGAGCGCCGAACGGCTGGAACAGGAGCTGAGTTTCTTCGCCCCGGATTTGCCCGTACTGCATTTCCCCGACTGGGAAACCCTGCCGTACGACCTGTTCTCGCCGCACCAGGACATCATCTCCCAGCGCATCGCCAGCCTTTATAGACTGCCGGAGCTGGAACACGGCGTGCTGGTGGTGCCGATCACGACCGCCCTGCATCGTCTGGCACCGACCAAATTCCTGCTCGGCAGCAGCCTGGTGCTGGATGTCGGCCAGAAGCTCGATGTCGAACAGATGCGCACGCGGCTCGAGGCCAGCGGCTATCGCTACGTCGACACCGTCTACGAGCATGGCGAGTTCACCGTGCGCGGCGCGCTGATCGACCTGTTCCCGATGGGCAGCAAACTGCCCTACCGCATCGACCTGTTCGACGACGAAATCGAAACCCTGCGCACCTTCGATCCGGAAAACCAGCGGTCCATCGACAAGGTCGATTCGGTCAAGTTGCTGCCGGCCAAGGAATTCCCGCTGCAAAAGGAAGCGGTCACCCGCTTCAAGGCACGCTTTCGCGAACGCTTCGATGTCGACTTCCGTCGCTGCCCGATCTTCCAGGACCTGAGCAGCGGCATCACACCGGCCGGCATCGAGTACTACCTGCCGCTGTTCTTCGAAGAAACCTCGACCCTGTTCGATTACCTGCCCCAGGACACTCAGGTGTTCTCGCTGCCGGGTATCGAGCAGGCGGCGGAAAACTTCTGGAACGACGTGCGCAATCGTTATGAAGAACGCCGCGTCGACCCATCCCGTCCTTTATTGCCGCCGGCCGAACTGTTCCTGCCGGTGGAAGACTGCTTCGCCCGCCTCAAGAGCTGGCCGCGCGTGGTCGCCAGCCAGCAGGACGTGGAAACCGGGATCGGCCGCGAGCGCTTCCCGGCCCAGGCGCTGCCGAATCTGGCGATTGAAGCCAAGGCCACACAACCCCTGGCCGCGCTCTCGGCATTCCTCGACGAGTTCCCCGGGCGAGTGCTGTTCACCGCCGAATCCGCCGGCCGCCGCGAGGTGCTGCTGGAGCTGCTGGAACGCCTGAAGCTGCGACCGAAAACCGTCGAGAGCTGGCCGGACTTCGTCGCTGGCAAGGAGCGCCTGGCAATCACCATCGCCCCGCTCGATGAAGGCCTGATGCTCGACAACCCGGCGCTGGCGCTGGTGGCGGAAAGCCCGCTGTTCGGCCAGCGCGTGATGCAGCGTCGCCGTCGCGAAAAACGCGCCGATGCCAACAACGACGCCGTCATCAAGAACCTCACCGAACTGCGCGAAGGCGCGCCGGTGGTGCATATCGACCATGGGGTCGGCCGCTACCTGGGCCTGACGATCCTCGAGATCGACAATCAAGCCGCCGAATTCCTCACCCTGGAATACGCCGAGGGCGCAAAGCTCTATGTGCCGGTGGCCAACCTGCACCTGATCGCCCGCTACACTGGCAGCGACGACGCCCTCGCCCCGCTGCACCGCCTCGGCTCCGAGACCTGGCAGAAAGCCAAGCGCAAGGCTGCCGAACAGGTGCGCGACGTGGCCGCCGAACTGCTCGACATCTATGCCCGTCGCGCGGCTCGCGAGGGTTACGCCTTCGCCGACCCGAAAGCCGATTACGCGACCTTCAGCGCCGGCTTCCCGTTCGAGGAAACCCCGGACCAGCAAGCCACCATCGAAGCCGTGCGCGAAGACATGCTCGCGCCCAAGCCGATGGATCGCCTGGTCTGTGGCGACGTCGGCTTCGGCAAGACCGAAGTGGCGATGCGCGCCGCGTTCATTGCCGTACACGGCGGCAAACAAGTGGCGATCCTGGTGCCGACCACCCTGCTCGCCCAGCAGCATTACAACAGCTTCCGCGATCGTTTCGCCGACTGGCCGGTGGCCGTGGAAGTGATGAGCCGCTTCAAGTCGGCCAAGGAAGTGAACGCCGCGGTCGCCGATCTGGCGGAAGGCAAGATCGACATCGTGATCGGCACGCACAAGCTGCTGTCCGACGACGTGAAGATCAAAAACCTCGGACTGGTCATCATCGACGAGGAACACCGCTTCGGTGTCCGTCAGAAGGAACAGCTCAAGGCCCTGCGCAGTGAAGTCGACATCCTTACGCTGACCGCCACGCCGATTCCGCGCACGCTGAACATGGCGGTGTCGGGCATGCGCGACCTGTCGATCATCGCCACGCCGCCGGCACGACGCCTGTCGGTGCGCACCTTCGTCATGGAGCAGAACAAGAGCACGGTCAAGGAAGCGCTGCTGCGTGAGTTGCTGCGCGGCGGTCAGGTCTACTACCTGCACAACGACGTGAAGACCATCGAGAAGTGCGCCGCCGACCTGGCCGAACTGGTGCCGGAAGCGCGGATCGGCATCGGCCACGGGCAGATGCGCGAGCGCGAACTCGAACAGGTGATGAGCGACTTCTACCACAAGCGCTTCAACGTGCTGATTGCCTCGACCATCATCGAGACCGGCATCGACGTGCCGAGCGCCAACACCATCATCATCGAGCGCGCCGACAAGTTCGGCCTGGCGCAGCTGCACCAGTTGCGCGGACGCGTCGGCCGCAGTCACCACCAGGCCTACGCCTATCTGCTGACGCCGCCGCGCCAGCAAATCACCGCCGATGCGGAAAAGCGCCTGGAGGCGATTGCCAACACCCAGGACCTTGGCGCGGGCTTCGTGCTGGCGACCAACGACCTGGAAATCCGGGGCGCCGGCGAACTGCTCGGCGATGGCCAGAGCGGGCAGATCCAGGCCGTGGGCTTCACCCTTTATATGGAAATGCTCGAACGCGCGGTCAAGTCGATCCGCAAGGGCGAGCAGCCGAACCTCGACCAACCGCTCGGCGGCGGCCCGGAGGTCAATCTGCGGGTGCCGGCGCTGATTCCGGAAGACTATCTGCCGGACGTTCACGCCCGACTGATCCTCTACAAGCGCATCGCCTCGGCCACCGACGAAGAGGGCCTGAAAGACCTGCAAGTGGAGATGATCGACCGCTTCGGCCTGCTGCCGGAACCGACCAAGAACCTGGTGCGGATCACCGCGCTGAAATTGCAGGCCGAACAGCTGGGCATCAAAAAAGTCGACGGCGGCCCGCAGGGCGGACGCATCGAGTTCGCCGCGCAGACACCGGTCGACCCGCTGACCCTGATCAAACTGATCCAGGGCCAGCCCAAACGCTACAAATTCGAAGGCGCCACGATGTTCAAGTTCATGGTGCCGATGGAGCGCCCGGAAGAGCGCTTTAATACTGTGGAGGCGCTGTTCGAGCGCCTCATCCCGAAAACTGCTTGAAGGACGCCGCATGCGCCTGTTTCGTTCACCAACCCTGTTGATGACCTCGCTCTTGATGACGCTGCTGGCCCCCACGGCATTTGCCGATGACACGTATCAGGTCGAAATGATTCTGGTCCGCCAGAACGCGGTGCCGGCGATTGTCAGCCGTGCCGCACCGGAAGACTGGGCCGCTGGCGCCCAGCGCCTCGGCGATGAAACCAGACGCACCCCGGCACTGGGCGACGTCGCGGCGAAGCTGACCGCCAGCGGCGAGTACAGCGTATTGATGCACAAGGCCTGGCAACAGACCCTGGGCGAGGCGCCAGCAAAGGTCGCAGTCAGCGAGGGCCAGGAGCAGTTCGGGCAATACCCGATCGAAGGCACCCTGGAAATGCAGCTCGGGCGCTTTACCGACGTGAACGCCGACTTCTGGGTCAATCAGATAGATGGCAACGGCATGGTCACCGCCAGCGAACGGCTGAAACAGGAAAGCCACACCAAGAATGGCCAGCTCAACTACCTCGACAACGGCCACCTGGCCCTGCTGATCAAGATCACTTCCCTGACGGCGCCCGCGCCACGGGAAGCGCCTGAAGTCGTTCCGGACTGATCGCAGTCGTTATGTCCGCGTCTCTGAGCAAACCGCTGGCACCCTCCTGGGTCAGCCGATTCAAGGAACAGAGCCTGGAGCGTGGCCGCCGCTACGCTCTGGAAAACCGGGTACGCATCGTTCAGGTTGGCGACGCCACCATCACCGCCAGTTGCGAAGGCTCTGGCGGCAACGTCTATCGCCAGACGATTCGCCTGCGCGAGTCGGCCAAAGGCACGCTGCTGATGGTCGACGCGACCTGTACCTGCCCTGTTCACAGCAACTGCAAACACTGTGCAGCCGTATTGCTGCAAGTGCAGGAAACCCTCGAATACCCCGCCGCCGCCAAGGACGCCGAACTGCTGGAGAAACTCCAGGCCGTGCTGGAAAACCGCAGCCCCAAAGCGCCGCCGCAAGTGCTGGTGGACAACGTCCAGCCAATGCCGCGCCTGTGGCTGGCGAGCGTCGAGTTCAGCGCCTTCGAGCCACGCAACGGCAAAATGCAGCGCTACATCCAGCATCGCGCGGCACTGTCTTTCAGCTATCTCGACGAATACGTCAGCGGGCAGAAAAACAGCGACATCCTGATTCGCCAGGAAACCCAGACCCTGCGCATCAAGCGTCATCCGGACGTCGAGCAGACGTATCGCGAGCAACTGCGCATCCTCGGTTTCCGCATCGCCACCCGGCAGAGCAAGGCCTTGCCGGAAAGCGCCGGCGAGCTGTACGAGATGGTCAATGACAGCGCCTGGCTGACCTTTACCCTCAATGACTTGCCGAAGCTGCGCACCCAGGGCTGGGAATTGCAGATCGACGACGAGTTCGGTTTCGACCTGACCGCCGTCGACGACTGGTACGCCACCGTCGAGCAGACGCCGGAACGCGACTGGTTCGACCTGGAACTGGGGATCATCGTCAACGGCGAGCGCCTGAGCCTGCTGCCGATTCTGCTCAACCTGATGCGCTCGCACACCGAGATTCTTGTCCCCGAGCGCCTCGCCCGCCGGCGCGACGATGAGCTGATCCTGGTCAACATTCCGCAACGCAACAGCGAACACGGGCCGTTGCAGGTGGCGCTGCCTCTGGGTCGGTTGAAACCGGTGCTGGCGACCCTCGGCAACTTCTACCTGCAAGAGCCGGGCGAAACCACTTTGCGTCTGAGCAAGGCCGACGCCACCCGACTCAATGCACTGGAAGGCATTCCCTTGCTGTGGGAGGGCGGCGACCAGATTCGCAGCCTCGCCCAGCGCCTGCGCGATATTCGCAGCTACAACGCCAAGGCGCCAAAAGGCCTGAACGCGACACTGCGCCCTTATCAGCTCGAAGGGCTGAGCTGGATGCAATCGCTGCGGGAACTCGAAGTCGGCGGGATTCTCGCGGACGACATGGGCCTGGGCAAAACCCTACAGACCCTGGCGCACATTCTCAGCGAGAAAAACGCCGGACGCCTGGATCGTCCGTGCATGGTGGTGATGCCCACCAGCCTGATTCCGAACTGGCTCGACGAAGCAGCGCACTTCACCCCGCAACTCAAGGTGGTTGCGCTGTACGGTCCCAGTCGCAAAAAACACTTCGAACATCTGGCCGACTACGATCTGATCCTCACTACTTATGCGTTGCTGCCCAAGGATGTCGAACGTCTGGCGCAGCAACCGTTGCATGTGCTGGTGCTGGACGAAGCGCAATACATCAAGAACCCCAACAGTAAGGCGGCGCAGGCCGCGCGCGAACTCAACGCTCGCCAGCGTCTGTGCCTGAGCGGAACGCCGCTGGAAAACCACTTGGGCGAATTGTGGTCGCTGTTTCACTTCCTGCTGCCCGGCTGGCTCGGCGACGTCAAAAGCTTCAATGCCTCTTACCGCGTGCCGATTGAAAAACACGCCAGCGAAGTCAGGCTTCAGCACCTTAACGGCCGGATCAAGCCATTCCTGTTGCGCCGCACCAAGGAACAGGTGGCAACCGAGTTGCCGCCGAAAACCGAGATCATCCACTGGGTCGAACTCAACGAAGCCCAGCGCGACGTGTACGAAACCATGCGTCTGGCGATGGACAAGAAAGTCCGCGACGAGATCACCCGCAAGGGCGTGGCACGCAGCCAGATCATCATTCTCGAGGCGCTGCTCAAGCTGCGTCAGGTCTGCTGCGATCTGCGCCTGGTCAACGACGCTCCCCTGCCCGCTCGTGGCAGCACCTCGGGCAAACTCGACAGCCTGATGGAGATGCTGGAAGAGTTGTTCGAGGAAGGTCGGCGGATTCTGCTGTTTTCGCAGTTCACGTCGATGCTGGCCCTGATCGAAGACGAACTGAAAAAACGCAACGTCGCCTACGCCCTGCTGACCGGGCAGACCCGTGACCGGCGCACGCCAGTGAAGGAATTCCAGAGCGGCAAGCGTCAGATCTTTCTGATCAGCCTGAAGGCCGGCGGCGTTGGCTTGAACCTCACCGAAGCGGATACGGTGATTCACTACGACCCGTGGTGGAACCCGGCCACCGAGAATCAGGCCACCGACCGCGCCTACCGAATCGGCCAGGAGAAGCCGGTATTCGTCTACAAGATGATTGCCCGAGGCACGGTGGAAGAGAAGATTCAGCACCTGCAAAAGGAAAAGTCCGACCTGGCGGCGGGCGTGCTGGATGGGCGCAAGGCCGGAGACTGGAAACTGCAGAACGACGATATCGACGCGTTGTTTGCGCCGTTGCCGGACAAGTTCGACAAGCGCTGAATCTCAGCGCTTGTCAGATCTCATTCGCGAGCAAGCCCGCTGCCACAGGCGTCATACAAAACCTGTGGCAGCGGGCTTGCTCACGAAAGGGGCAACTCAATTCAAAACCGGACTCAGCCCTTGAGCACCCGCGCCAGCGTCGATTTCACCTTGCCCATCCCGTCATGCAAGGCCTGCTCGATCTCGGCCATGGTGATCACCGCCGTGGTCTTGCCCGCGGCCGGGTTCACCACCAACGACAGGCAGGCGTAATCCAGCTCCAGCTCACGGGCCAGCGCCGCTTCCGGCATGCCGGTCATGCCGACGATGTCGCAACCGTCACGCTCCAGGCGCACGATCTCGGCCACCGTTTCCAGGCGCGGCCCCTGGGTGCAGGCGTAGACGCCTTGATCGCTGTACTCGCAGCCTTCGGCGGCCAGCGCGGCGATCAGTTGCTGACGCAGCGGCTCGCTGTAGGGAAAGCTGAAGTCGATATGCGTGACATGTTCCAGGTCATCGGCGAAATAGGTGTGTTCGCGACCGCTGGTGTAGTCCACGATCTGATGTGGCACACAGAAATGCCCGGTGCCCATTGCAGGATGAATCCCGCCCACGGCGTTGACCGCGATAATCGCCTCGGCCCCGGCCTGCTTCAACGCCCATAGATTGGCGCGGTAGTTGACCTTGTGCGGCGGGAAGCGGTGCGGATGGCCGTGACGGGCGAGGAACAGCACTTCCTTGCCGGCGTATTCGCCAATCTGCACGTCGGCCGATGGCGCGCCGTAGGGCGTGTCCACCGCCAGTGACTGACGAATGCTCAAGCCTTCGAGCTGGGTCAGGCCGGTGCCACCGATGATTGCGTAAACCGTCATAGCGAAAAATCCTTAATCAATCAGTTGAGCGTCTTTGAGCGCGCCGACAGCGGCCAGCCAGCGTGGATCCTGACGGTATTCGGTATTGGCGAACGCCTGCCCGCGCATCCGCGCGATACGCGCCGACGGCTTGACCTTCAGGCGCTGTGCAGCGCTCAGGGCGAGCTCGGCGGCGGCGCGATCGTTACACACCAGGCCCATGTCGCAACCGGCCGTCAGCGCCGCTTCGATACGACTGGCCGCATCGCCGACCACATGAGCACCGGCCATCGACAAGTCATCACTGAAGATCACGCCATCGAACTGCAACTCGCCACGCAGAATGTCCTGCAACCAGCGACGGGAGAAACCGGCAGGTTGTGCGTCGACTTGCGGATAGATCACATGGGCCGGCATGACCGCCGCCAATTGCTTGCTCAATCTGGCGAACGGCACCAGGTCATTGGCGCGGATCTGGTCGAGACTGCGCTCGTCGTTGGGGATCGCGACGTGAGAGTCAGCCTCTGCCCAGCCATGACCGGGGAAATGCTTGCCGGTGGCCGCCATGCCGGCTGCGTTCATGCCACGAATGAAGGCCCCGGCGAGCAACGCGGCGCGTTCGGGATCACCTTCGAACGAGCGGGTGCCGACCACGGCGCTGCGCTGGTAATCCAGATCCAGCACCGGCGCGAAACTGAGGTCGAGGCCGACCGCCAACACTTCGGTGGCCATGATCCAGCCACATTGTTCGGCCAGGTATTCCGCATTCGGATTGTCGGCAATCGCGCGCATGGCCGGCAGACGCACGAAACCCTGACGCAGGCGCTGCACGCGACCGCCCTCCTGATCCACCGCCAGCAGCAGATCCGGACGGATGGCGCGGATCGCTGCGCTCAGCTCGCGAACCTGGCGTGGATGCTCGATGTTGCGGGCAAAAATGATCAGGCCGCCCACTTCGGGCTGGCGCAACAGTTGGCGATCTTCAGCCGTCAGCCAGGTACCGGCGACGTCCACCATCAACGAGCCTTGCAGGCCTGCAGTCATAGAGATTCCTTTAAAACGAAAAACCCGTCGCACACGAAAACGCCGCCGGGATTATCCCAGGCGGCGATTTCAATGGAGACGGGTTCAGAACGAGAGTCGGCATGGGCGGCTAGCTTAGCGGATGTCAGCTGCCGCGCCCACCCGGATATCGCAGTCGATCAGGCCTTGGCAACCGCCGGTGCGGTCTTGCTGCGCGGGCGCAACTGAGCGGTGGCCATGGCATCGTCAGTGACGCCGGTTTCGGCACGCATGCCGGCGGCCAGGAACGGCACCATCAGGCGCATGACCTGCTCGATGGATGTGTTGACGCCGAAATCGGTCTCGGCAATCGCGCGCAAGGCCTTGATCCCGGACATGCTGAATGCTGCCGCACCGAGCATGAAGTGAACACGCCAGAACAATTCGATGGGAGGAATGCGCGGAGCGGCTTCGTTGACCAGCAACATGTAGCGGCGGAAAACCTTGCCGTACATGTCTTCCAGATAACGCCGCAGGTGACCCTGACTCTGGCTGAAGGCCAGACCGAGCAAGCGCATGAAGATCGACAAGTCGTTGCCGCTGCGCGGTTGCACGACCAATGCCTGCTCGACCAGGATCTCCAGCAACTCTTCCAGGGTCGGCTTGTTTTCGGGCTTGGCCTGACGCCGCTCAAGCTCTTTATCGAGGCTGATGCAGAACGGCCCGAGAAAACGCGAGAAAACCGCCTGGATCAGCGCCTTTTTTGAGCCGAAGTGATAGTTGACCGCCGCCAGGTTGACCCCGGCCTTGCTGGTGATCAAACGCAACGAGGTTTCGGCGAAACCTTTCTCCGCGAACAACTGCTCGGCAGCATCAAGAATGCGTTCAACGGTTTCCGACTGGGCCATGGCTACTCCGCCTGACAAACACTTGTTTGAAACATACGTTTCAGCCTGTGTGTTGTCAAGCTTGCGAAGTCGTTTTGGGAATGGTCGGTCAGCTATTTAACCACACAAGGCAGACGCTTCCATCCGCGCCCGCGCCGACCGTCCGGCAGCTGGCAAAAAAACGGGCATTGCCAAGGTCGCTTCACTGTATATAATCCCAGCCACTGTATAAAAAAACAGAGCGATCAATATGCTAAAGCTGACGCCACGCCAAGCCGAGATTCTGGCCTTCATCAAACGCTGCCTCGAAGACAACGGCTACCCGCCGACACGCGCCGAAATCGCTCAGGAGCTGGGTTTCAAATCGCCCAACGCGGCGGAAGAGCATCTCAAGGCGCTTGCCCGCAAAGGCGCCATCGAGATGACCCCTGGCGCCTCTCGCGGCATTCGGATTCCCGGCCTTGAGGCCAAGGACGACGAATCCACGTTGCCGATCATCGGTCGGGTGGCCGCCGGCGCCCCGATCCTCGCCCAACAGCACATTGAAGAATCCTGCAACATCAACCCGGCCTTCTTCCATCCGCGCGCCGACTACCTGTTGCGCGTACACGGCATGAGCATGAAGGACATCGGTATTTTCGACGGCGACCTGCTCGCGGTTCACACCACTCGCGAAGCGCGCAACGGCCAGATTGTCGTGGCCCGGATCGGCGATGAAGTGACCGTCAAACGCTTCAAGCGCGACGGCAGCAAAGTCTGGCTGATTGCCGAGAACCCGGAATTCGCGCCCATCGAAGTCAACCTGAACGACCAGGAACTGGTCATCGAAGGCTTGAGTGTCGGCGTCATTCGCCGCTAAAGGAGGCTCCATGCAGTTCCCACACGCACCTCAGCAAACACAATTGCCGTTATTCGATGCGTTTCTGGCGCAGCCATTGGCCCCGATCCTCAACGACGTGGTCGAGCGCTCCTGGAATGCACAACCCGAAGTCTTCAGCGAACTGTCATTGCGTGGTGCGGCCGGGAACTGTCTGAGCCTGCTGGCGCCCATTCTTCGCGAATTGAGTGAGGATCAGGATGCGCGATGGCTGACCTTGATCGCCCCACCTGCCAGCCTCACCCAGACCTGGCTGCGGGAGGCCGGCCTGAACAGGGAGCGCATTCTGCTGTTGCAACCGCGCGGCACTCAAAGTGCTCAGCAACTGGCCTGCGAAGCATTGCGCCTGGGGCGCAGCCACACTGTCGTCACTTGGCTCAACCCTCTGAACACAAGTTCGCGGCAACAACTGGTCAGCGCCGCACGCATCGGCGATGCGCAGAGCCTGAATATTCGCTTGGGTTGATTCACTTGTACGTAACGCGCGCTGTGTGAAGCGCAGGGCTTCTCCAGGGACAGAGAAGCCGATCTGATGCGGTAACGACTGAGCCGGGATCAATGAAGAACCCGCTGCCCCTCATCCTTGTCAAACTCGCCCTCAACCATGCGACCTGCCATCTGGACGCCGACACTGAGCATCGCCTTGGCGATTTCCACATGCTGACCCTGCAGGAACGCCTTGGCATCCTCGGAGAAATCCAGAGTAACCAAAGAACCCTCGTCCTCGGCCCTGCGCAGCTCGATACGGCCGTCTGGTAACTCGACAATTTCTAGAAAGGACGTTGGCATAGGGGTCTGTTCTCCACGAAAGGCAGGGATTATATAGACATCGTTCAGGCTTCGCTCGGGATCTTGACCAGCAGCATGTTTCAGATTGCCATCACCCCGAACCCGTTCAGCATTCGTTCAGGCCGTCGCGAAAGCGAATCGCCAGACTCTTGAGGTTTTGCCGCCACACTTCCAACTCCTGGCGACTCAGCTCTTGCGGCGCCTCTTCCTCATCCAGATTCACTGCCTGAATCAGCGGTTGCGTCACGTCGCCTTTAGGCTTGTGAGGCACTCGCGGAGGCTGAAACATCGCCGAATGCGCCGCCAACAGTTTGGCCAGCCAGGTTTCCGGATTCCCAGCCAGCTCAATCATCTCAGCCAGTTCCGGAATCGCGATCGACTCCAGCAACTCACGGGTCAACAGCGCTTCAGCCCGCTGTGCATTGGCCTCGGGCAGTCGGTAAAACCCGGCAATTTCATGGCAAAGCCCCAACAACGCACCATACAGATGAAACAGCGCCGACTCGCGCCCGGCCTGAATCAGTGCCAGAGCATTCATCGCCCGCCCCTCTTCGGCTCTTGCTAGGGCTTCCAGCGACAAGCCAGCGAAATAGATCTTCTGATTGGTACGGGTATAGAGTTCTTGAGCCATGACGGCGCTCTCCACAACGAAATAATTGCTTCACACAGGCCGGACAGTGTCATGGATCAGCCGATCCCACCGCAAGCCCAAAACAGAAAGGCCGCATGAAACCCGAAAGTTTCATGCGGCCTTTTCAGTACGAACGCCTCGTTAAGCCTTCGCCGCCGGACGCTTGTCCTCAACGGTCCACTTGCCACCGTCAAAGAACGCCTTCCAGCCAGTCGGCTTGCCGTCGACTTCGGTCTGGACGTACTGCTCCTTGGTCTTGCGGCTGTAACGGATCACCGCCGGCAAGCCATCAGGATCCTTCTGCGGTGCGTCACAGAGGAAATGATACTTCGGATCGATTTCGTCCTTGTGCGGCAGAATCTCGATCACCAGCGGAGCACGGGTCTCGCGGTTTTTCGGGAACTGACTGGCTGCCAGGAACAGGCCGGACGCGCCGTCACGCAGGATGTACGTGTCATTGACCTTTTCGCACTTCAGCTCCGGCATCTTCACCGGATCCATCTTCGGTGGCGCCGCGTCACCACTCTTGAGCAATTTGCGGGTGTTCTTGCAGGTCGGGTTGGTGCAACCGAAGAACTTGCCGAAGCGACCAGTCTTGAGCTGCATCTCGCTGCCGCACTTGTCGCATTCCAGGCTCGGGCCTTCGTAGCCCTTGATCCGGTAGCTGCCCTCTTCGATTTCGTAGCCGGCACAATCCGGGTTGTTACCGCAGATGTGCAGCTTGCGCTTCTCGTCGAGCAGGTAAGCATCCATCGCCGTGCTGCAGATCGGGCAGCGGTGCTTGCCACGCAGCACCAGGGATTCCGACTCACCCTCGTCGTCCGCAGCGATTTCGTCGCCCGGCACCAGGTTGACGGTCGCCTTGCAACGCTCTTTCGGTGGCAGGCTGTAACCCGAGCAGCCAAGGAATACGCCAGTCGACGCGGTACGAATCTGCATGGGACGACCGCAAGTCGTGCACGGAATATCGGTCATCACCGGCTGGTTGGCACGCATGCCGTCGTCCGGGTTTTCCGCTACTTCGAGCTTCTTCTTGAAGTCGCCGTAGAACTCGTCCAGCACGTTTTTCCAGTCGCGCTCGCCCTGGGCCACGTCATCGAGGTTCTCTTCCATGCCGGCGGTGAAGCCGTAGTCCATGAGATTGGAGAAGCTCTCTGACAGACGCTCGGTGACGATATCGCCCATCTTTTCCGAATAGAAACGACGGTTGTGCAGCGTCACGTATCCGCGATCCTGAATGGTCGAGATGATCGCGGCGTAGGTCGAAGGACGACCGATACCACGCTTTTCCATCTCTTTAACCAGGCTGGCTTCCGAGTAACGGGCCGGCGGCTTGGTGAAGTGCTGGGACGGATCGAGCTTGATCAGCTTCATCACGTCGCCCTGCGCCATGTCTGGCAGCACGTCGTCATCGCCCGGCTTGGCGATTTGCGGCAGAACGCGGGTGTAACCGTCGAACTTCAAGATACGGCCCTTGGCGCGCAGCTCGAAGTCGCCAGCGGCCACACTGACGGTGGTCGACAGGTATTGCGCCGGCAGCATCTGGCAAGCCAGGAACTGGCGCCAGATCAGCTCGTAGAGGCGCTCAGCGTCGCGCTCCATGCCCGACAGCTTGCTCGGAATGGTGTTGGCGTCGGACGGACGAATCGCTTCGTGAGCCTCTTGTGCGCCTTCCTTGCTGCTGTAGACGTTTGGCGCTTCCGGCAGGTACTTCTTGCCGAACTCGCTTTCGATGTAGGTACGCGCCATCGCCACGGCATCGGCCGAGAGGTTGGTCGAGTCGGTACGCATATACGTGATGTAGCCGGCTTCATACAGACGCTGGGCCATCATCATGGTTTTCTTCACGCCAAAGCCCAAGCGGTTGCTGGCGGCCTGTTGCAGCGTGGAAGTGATGAACGGTGCCGACGGCTTGCTGCTGGTCGGTTTGTCTTCGCGCTTGGCGATGCTGTAGCTGGAAGACTTGAGCTTCTCCAGCGCGGCCATGGCCTGGGTTTCGTTGAGCGGCTTGAAGGCTTCGCCTTTTTCACGGGCCACTTCGAAACGCACGGTCGAACCTTTGGCGCTGCCGAGATCGGCATGCACTTCCCAGTACTCTTCCGGGTTGAACGCACGAATTTCACGCTCACGCTCAACCACCAGTTTCACGGCAACCGATTGCACACGACCGGCGGACAGACCACGGGCAATCTTGGCCCACAGCAGCGGCGAAACCATGTAGCCGACGACACGGTCGAGAAAACGGCGCGCCTGCTGGGCGTTGACGCGGTCGATGTCCAGCTCGCCCGGCTCGGAGAACGCTTCCTGAATCGCCTTCTTGGTGATTTCGTTGAACACCACGCGCTTGTAGCGGCTGTCGTCACCACCGATGGCTTCGCGCAGGTGCCAGGCAATGGCTTCCCCCTCGCGATCCAAGTCGGTTGCGAGATAGATGGTGTCAGCATCCTTGGCGAGCCGGCGCAGCTCTTCGATGACCTTTTCCTTGCCCGGGAGGATCTCGTACTTGGCTTTCCAGCCATGATCGGGATCGACACCCATGCGCGAAACGAGCTGCTTGCGCGCCTTTTCTTTCGGCGTGAGCGCGGGACCTTCGCCTGCGGCGGCCTTGCCGCGCTTGGCGGCAGGCTCTTTGCTGGCGCTAGCCGAACCGCTGGTGGGCAGGTCTCGGATATGGCCGATACTCGACTTCACCACGTATTGGTTGCCCAGATACTTGTTGATGGTCTTGGCCTTAGCCGGGGATTCCACAATGACCAGCGATTTGCCCATGGATCAGAAAATTCCTGAATTCTAAAAGTGAAAGGCGGTTGGCGCCTGACGCGGCACCGCTATATATAGTGGCTACAAGGTGAGGTCAAGCGCAGGGTTCTGCGCGTACTCGCCCTATGGCTTGGAAAAAAGGTTCGGTTCGGCCTGCACCAAAGCAAAGCGTGGCACCTGCTCGCCGTCAACCTCGACCGACTCCAGAAACATGCTCAAGGGGCGAACCCAGAAGCCGTATTCGCCATACAGGGCTTGGTAAAAGACCACTTCCTCTTCCGTCTCGGAGTGCCGCGCGACACTGAATACGCGGTACTGCGGACCTTTGTAATGTTGGTAGAGCCCAGGTTGTATCGGCATGCTTCGGCCCTCTCTCAATTTTTTTTCAAAATAAAAACAAAATAAACCCGCAAAAACAAAAACCGGGGCACTTGGCCCCGGCTTCCATCGACGAGACGCTTAAACGCGTTCGAAGACGGTGGAGATGCCTTGGCCGAGACCAATGCACATGGTAGCCACCCCGAAGGTGCCGCCATTCTGTTTCATCACGTTCAGCAAAGTGCCGGAAATCCGTGCACCGGAGCAACCGAACGGGTGACCCAGGGCGATCGCGCCGCCGTGCAGGTTAACCTTCTCATTCATCTTGTCGAGCACTTTCAGATCCTTCAGCACCGGCAGCGCCTGTGCAGCGAACGCTTCGTTGAGCTCGAAGAAGTCGATATCGTTGATGCCCAGGCCCGCACGTTTCAGCGCTTTCTGGGTCGCTGGTACCGGACCATAGCCCATGATCGCCGGGTCCACACCCGCCACCGCCATCGAACGGATCACCGCCATCGGCTGGATACCCAGGTCCTGAGCACGCTGCGCCGACATCACGATCATGCACGAAGCACCATCGGTGATCTGCGACGAAGTACCGGCAGTCACGGTGCCGCCCTTTGGATTGAACGCCGGCTTCAAGGTCGCCAGGCTTTCCAGGGTGGTTTCCGGACGAATGGTTTCGTCGTAGTCGAACAGTTTCAGGAAACCGTTCTCGTCGTAGCCCTGCATCGGGATGATTTCGTCCTTGAACTTGCCTTCCACGGTCGCCTTGTGGGCAAGTTGGTGGGAACGCAAGCCAAAGGCGTCCTGCTGTTCGCGAGTGATGCCGTGCATTTTGCCGAGCATTTCAGCGGTCAGGCCCATCATGCCCGAAGCTTTCGCCGCGTACAGGGACATGTGCGGGTTCGGATCGACACCGTGCATCATGCTCACATGGCCCATATGCTCGACGCCGCCAACGACGAAGACGTCACCGTTGCCAGTCATGATCGCTTGCGCGGCAGTGTGCAAGGCGCTCATCGACGAACCACACAGACGGCTGACGGTCTGGCCGGCCGAAGTGTGCGGGATCTGGGTCATCAGCGACGCCATGCGCGCGATGTTCCAGCCCTGCTCCAGGGTCTGGTTCACGCAGCCCCAGATCACGTCCTCGACTTCGGCAGGATCGACCTTGGTGTTGCGTTCCAGCAATTTGCTGATCAGGTGCGCCGACATGTCTTCGGCGCGGGTGTTGCGGTGCATGCCGCCCTTGGAGCGGCCCATCGGAGTACGACCGAAGTCGACAATCACGACGTCTCTAGGATTCAAGCTCATAAGTTCACTCTCACTCTAGTTGGGGGCGCTTAACCGAAGAAGCTCTGGCCGTTCTTGGCCATTTCGCGCAGCTTCGCGGTCGGGTGGTACAGCGCGCCCAAATCAGCGTACTGGTCGGCCAGGGCAACGAACTCGGCAACACCGATCGAGTCGATGTAGCGCAGCGCACCGCCACGGAATGGAGGGAAACCAATACCGTAGACCAGACCCATGTCGGCTTCGGCGGCGGTTTCGACGATGCCGTCTTCCAGGCAACGCACGGTTTCCAGGCACAGCGGGATCATCAGCCAGTTGATGATGTCTTCGTCAGTGACTTCGCGCTGCTCGTAGACAATCGGCTTGAGCACTTCCAGCACCGACGGATCGGCGACTTTCTTCTGCTTGCCCTTCTTGTCCGCCTCGTAGGCGTAGAAACCCTTGCCGTTTTTCTGACCCAGACGCTTGGCTTCGTAAAGCACGTCCACAGCCGAACGACGATCGTCTTTCATGCGATCAGGGAAACCTTCGGCCATGACGTCACGACCGTGGTGGCCGGTGTCGATACCGACCACGTCCATCAGGTACGCAGGCCCCATCGGCCAGCCGAACTTTTCCATGACCTTGTCGATACGGACGAAGTCCACACCGGCGCTGACCAGTTTGGCGAAACCGCCGAAGTACGGGAACAGCACGCGGTTGACCAGGAAGCCCGGGCAGTCGTTGACGACGATCGGGTTCTTGCCCATTTTCTTGGCGTAGGCAACGGTGGTGGCGATGGCCAGTTCACTGGACTTCTCGCCACGGATCACCTCCACCAGCGGCATCATGTGTACCGGGTTGAAGAAGTGCATGCCGACGAAGTTTTCCGGACGCTTGAGGGCCTTGGCCAGCAGGCTGATGGAAATGGTCGAGGTGTTGGACGCGAGGATGGTGTCCTCTTTGACCTTGTCTTCGACTTCGGCCAGAACGGCTTGCTTGACCTTCGGGTTCTCGACGACCGCTTCCACGACCAGGTCAACATGACCGAAATCGCCGTAGGACAGCGTAGGACGAATGCCGTTGAGCACTTCAGCCATTTTCGCGGCGGTCATGCGGCCCTTGTCAACGCGGCCAACCAGCAACTTGGCGGCTTCGGCCAGACCCTGCTCGATACCGTGCTCGTTGATGTCCTTCATCAGGATCGGCGTGCCTTTGGACGCCGACTGATAGGCGATACCGCCACCCATGATACCGGCGCCCAGAACGGCGGCCTGCTTCACGTCTTGGGCGATTTCGTCGTAGGCCTTGGCCTTTTTCTTCAGTTCCTGATCGTTCAGGAACAGGCCGATCAGGCTCTGTGCGGCCGACGTCTTGGCCAGTTTCACAAAACCGGCGGCTTCGACTTCCAGAGCCTTGTCACGACCGAAGTTCGCGGCTTTCTGGATGGTCTTGATCGCTTCGACCGGTGCCGGGTAGTTCGGACCCGCCTGGCCAGCCACGAAACCTTTGGCGGTTTCGAAAGCCATCATCTGCTCGATGGCGTTGAGCTTGAGTTTTTCCAGTTTCGGCTGGCGCTTGGCCTTGTAGTCGAACTCGCCGGAAATGGCGCGCTTGATCAGTTCAAGGGCAGCGTCCTGCAGCTTCTCTGGAGCAACCACGGCGTCGACTGCGCCGACTTTCAGCGCGTCTTCGGGACGGTTTTCCTTGCCGGCGGCAATCCACTCGATGGCGTTATCGGCACCGATCAGACGCGGCAGACGCACGGTCCCGCCGAAGCCAGGGTAGATGCCCAGCTTGACTTCCGGCAGGCCGATCTTGGCCTTGGTGGACATGACGCGGTAGTCCGCCGCCAGGCACATTTCCAGACCGCCACCCAGGGCGATACCGTTGATCGCGGCTACGGTCGGAACGTTGAGGTCTTCGAAATCGCTGAAGATCTTGTTGGCTTCGAGATTGCCAGCAACCAGCTCGGCATCCGGCAGCTTGAAGTTGTCGACAAATTCGGTGATGTCGGCGCCGACGATGAATACGTCCTTGCCACTGCTGACGATCACGCCCTTGATCGAAGCATCTGCCTTGATGATGTCTACGGCCTGACGCAGCTCGTTCAGGGTAAGACGGTTGAACTTGTTGACGGACTCACCCTTGAGGTCGAACTTCAGTTCGACGATGCCACTTTCAAGAGCTTTAACCGTGATGGCTTTACCTTCGTAAATCATCAACTGATCTCCACGATATGGAAGCTGAACAGTACACGTCGGACGCAGGCGAATGACTCGGCAGGACGCTTTTTCGTCGATGCTGACGCCAATCCACCCGGCACACCCGCCAACGCGATAGTCGGGATTCTGTAGGAGCGTTCTGCAATACAAACGCTCAATTCATACGCCCGTTTGATTTGGGTATGTCACCTTCACGGAATTTCCGACAATTGTCAATCGCCCGAAATAGGGGTTGAAATGCGACCTTGCAGTCATTTCCGTAAGACAAAGGCCAGCAACCCGCCGTTGCATGGAAAGCCATTCATAGAATCAATTGTTAGAAAATTCGCCCTAATTCACGGCGCGCCCTGTTTAAAAGGCTACGCTGGCTGGACTACGGGGCAAAACAGGCGCGCTTTTGCTGCCCGACCGAAACCGATCACTGCGCAAAAATTTACCGGCCTGCCTGGCCAATCCCGCCCGATGAAGCATGTCGGGCTTTTTATTGCTCGTCTGCCGGACGTTTCGCACCGTTGCAGCGCGAAAAGTCCGCGAGTCATGCCAGCGCTTTCAGCGTGGCGTCTATGTCGTGCAAAACTGTCGCTTCGCCCTTCTCGCCCCAGTAAAGAGCAATCATCTGTTTGTCCGCTTCGATCTTGAAAACGTTGCCCGGCAATTTTTCGAAATGATTGACCAGCAGCGGATCCTCACACACTTCCTGCCACTGATTGACCCACACACCCGGCGACTTCTGCCAGTACGTCCAGCATGCCGGCTGCTTGCCGCGTCGTGGACGATGGTATTGCGCGCACGGGTTCGGCGGCTCTGGCGCCAGCCAGTGCGGCCACTCCTGAGGGGCCAGTTGCATGGCCAGGCCAAGGCGCCTGGCCTCCATGCGCAGGGCCATTCGTCCACTCTGCACACGCGACGGTCGCAACCACGCCAGCGGACTCAAGACCACCAGCAGGATTGACACCACCAACCAGACCGTCATATCTCTACTCCCGATTTTAGATGAGCCCATTGTGTCACTTTGGAACCAATGCGCTTGAAACCAGCCATACTTAACAATATTGAAACCTCAGGAGGAGCACCTCATGCCCTACCACCATATCCTGGTCGCCGTAGATCTGACCGAAGAGTGCGACCCTGTGATTCACCGCGCCCGAGAGCTGTCGGTGAGCAATGGCGCCAAGCTGTCGCTGGTGCATATTGTCGAACCGATGGCCATGGCCTTCGGGGGTGACGTACCAATGGATCTGTCACAACTGCAACAGCAGCAGTTCGATCAGGCCAAGGAGCGTCTCGAGCGCCTGAAGCACAAGTACAACGAACTCGAAGGCGCCAATTGCCACCTGACCTACGGCCAGCCGCGCCAGGAAATCCACCACTTCGCCAAGGAGCAGCAATGCGACCTGATCGTGGTCGGCAGCCATGGCCGGCATGGCCTGGCGCTACTGCTGGGTTCGACCGCCAACGATGTGCTGCATGGCGCGCCTTGTGATGTGCTGGCGGTGCATCTGGTAAAACGCTAGCCCTTCAAGCACCTACAAAAAGCCCGGCCTCACGCAAATGAGCCGGGCTTTTTCACGACGGGAGCCAATCAGGCATCCAGTTCGGCCCAGCGCTCCACCAGGGCGTCCAGCTCGGCTTGCATCTGCTCAAGCGTTGCGATGACCTTGGCTGTCTCGGCCGGCGGACGCTGATAGAAACCGGCCTCGGCCATTTCAGCTTCGACAGCGGCGATCTGCTGCTCCTTGGCGTCGATGTCACCCGGCAGGGCTTCCAGTTCGCGCTGCAGCTTGTAGCTCAGCTTCTTCTTGGCCGCCGGCGCCGCCGCAGCAGGCGCCGCCACCGGAGCTGGCTCAGCGGTCACCACCGCCGAGTTCAAGTCGGCTTTGCCGGACTTGCTTTCGGTCACGCCCAACAGGCGCGGCGAACCGCCCTGACGGATCCAGTCCTGATAACCGCCAACGTACTCGCGCACCTTGCCTTCGCCTTCGAAAACCAGGGTGCTGGTGACCACGTTGTCGAGGAATGCCCGGTCGTGGCTGACCATCAGCACAGTGCCGCTGAAGGTCAGCAGCACTTCTTCGAGCAGTTCGAGGGTTTCCACATCGAGGTCGTTGGTCGGTTCGTCGAGCACCAGCAGGTTTGCCGGCTTGCTGAACAGTTTGGCCAGCAACAGACGCGCACGCTCGCCACCGGACAACGCCTTGACCGGCGTGCGGGCGCGCTGCGGGCTGAACAGGAAGTCGCCGAGGTAGCTCAGGACATGGCGGTTCTGGCCGTCGATTTCGATGAAGTCGCGACCTTCGGCCACGTTGTCGATCACGGTTTTTTCCAGTTCCAGTTGATGGCGCAACTGGTCGAAATAGGCCACGTCGATCTTGGTGCCCTCTTCCACCGTGCCGCTGGTCGGCTGCAGACCGCTGAGCATCAGTTTCAGCAGGGTGGTCTTGCCAGTACCGTTGGCGCCGAGCAGACCGATGCGGTCGCCGCGTTGCAGCACCATGGAGAAATCGCGGATCAGGAACGGGCCGCCCGGGTGAGCGAAGCTGACGTTTTCCAGCACCATCACCTGTTTGCCGGACTTCTCGGCGGTTTCCAGCTGAATGTTGGCCTTGCCGGTGCGTTCACGGCGCTCGCTGCGTTCGACGCGCAAGGCTTTCAGGGCGCGCACGCGGCCTTCGTTACGGGTGCGACGGGCCTTGATGCCCTGGCGGATCCACACTTCTTCCTGGGCCAGACGCTTGTCGAACAGCGCGTTGGCGGTTTCCTCAGCGGCCAGCGCGGCTTCTTTATGCACCAGGAAGCTGGCGTAGTCGCCGTTCCAGTCGATCAGGCCGCCGCGGTCCAGTTCAAGAATGCGGGTGGCGAGGTTTTGCAGGAAAGAACGGTCGTGCGTGATGAACAGCACGGCGCCCTGGAAATCCTTCAGCGCTTCTTCGAGCCAGGCGATCGCACCGATGTCCAGGTGGTTGGTTGGCTCGTCGAGCAGCAGCAGATCGGGTTCGGACACCAACGCCTGTGCCAGCAGCACGCGACGACGCCAGCCGCCGGACAACTCGGCGAGGGTCTTGTCGGCCGGCAGTTGCAGGCGGCTCAGGGTGCTGTCGACGAGGGTTTGCAGACGCCAGCCGTCACGGGCTTCAAGGTCGTGCTGAACGTGCATCAGTTTTTCCAGATCGGCGTCGGTGACGATGTTCTGGCTCAAGTGATGGTATTCGGCGAGCAATGCGCCGACGCCGTCCAGGCCTTCAGCGACCACGTCGAACACGGTCCGTTCGTCGGCCACCGGCAATTCCTGGGGCAATTCGCCGATTTTCAGACCGGGGGCACGCCACACCGCGCCGTCGTCAGGCTTCTGGTCGCCCTTGACCAGTTTCATCATGCTGGACTTGCCAGTGCCGTTGCGACCGATGATGCACACCCGCTCACCACGGGCGATCTGCCAGGACACCTTGTCCAACAACGGCATCGCGCCGAATGCAAGGGACACATCGCTGAATTTGAGCAGGGTCATGAGCTTCTCCAAAAACCGGGCGCGCATTCTACCTGACTTGAGACTTCAGCAGGCCGGCAATTTGTCTGTCGACGCACTCTGCACAACATTTGTTGCGAACTTGTGCGACAAGGCCCGCAAAGCTTTCACCGCCTGCTGGCAAAAGGCTAAGCTACGGATAATTCAGTGTCGGCAATGGTCGGCACTTATTCATGATTTCTCTGCCCGGATGTCTCATGCGCAGTCGCCTTCTCAGTGTCTTGTCCTGTTTGCTACTTTCCGCCGCTGCCGTTCAATCCGCTCAGGCGGTGGACCTGTCCACCCAACGTCAATATTACGATGAAGCCAAACGCGCCCTGGCCAAGGGCGATACCGGCCCTTATTTCCGCTACAGCCAGGCCCTGGCCGATTATCCGCTGGAGCCGTACCTGGCCTATGACGAGCTGACCGCTCGCCTGAAAACCGCCAGCAATGCCGAAATCGAAAAATTCCTCGCCGAACACGGTGACCTGCCCCAGGCCAACTGGATGAAGTTGCGCTGGCTGCGCTGGCTGGCCGATCGCGGCGATTGGGCCACCTTCGTCAAGTATTACGATCCGAAACTCAACTTCACCGAACTGGACTGCCTGAATGCGCAGTACCAGATCAGCCACAACAAAAAGGCCGAAGGTTTCGCCAACGCCGAGAAACTCTGGCTCACCGGCAAGTCGCAACCCGCCGCCTGCGATGCGTTGTTCGGCATGTGGGCTGCCGAAGGCCAGTTGACCGAGCAGAAGCGCTGGGAGCGGGCCAAGCTCGCCGCCCAGCATCGCAACTATCCCCTGGCCAACAGCCTCGTCAGCGGCCTGACCACCCTCGGCCCGCGCGGTCGCCTGCTGGTGGACGTGGCGCAGAAACCCGAACTGCTCAATCAGCCGTCACGCTTCACCCCGGCCGACGAGCCGATGTCCGATGTGGTCAGCCTCGGCCTGCGCCGTCTTGCCCGCCAGGACCCGGACAAGGCCATGGACCTGCTCGACGGCTATGCCAGCAGCATGCGTTTTTCCCGCGATGAAAAAGTCGCGATCGCCCGGGAAATCGGCCTGACCCTGGCCCGGCGTTTCGACAGCCGCGCACTGGACGTGATGACCAAATACGATCCGGAACTGCGCGACAACACCGTCTCCGAATGGCGCCTGCGCCTGTTGCTGCGCCTGGCGCGCTGGGACGATGCCTATCAACTGACCCGACGCCTGCCGCAAGACCTGGCCACCACCAACCGCTGGCGCTACTGGCAGGCGCGCAGCCTGGAGCTGGCCCAGCCGCAGAACCCGGAAGCGCAGACGCTGTACAAGAACCTCGCGCGGGAACGTGATTTCTACGGGTTCCTCGCGGCCGACCGCTCGCAGTCGCCTTACTCGCTGGTGAACAAACCGCTGGTGCTCAGCCAGGCCACCATCAACAAGGTGCGCAACACTCCCGGTGTACGCCGCGCGCTGGAGTTCCACGCCCGTGGGCAAATCGTCGACGGTCGCCGCGAGTGGTATCACGTCAGCCGTCACTTCAACCGCGATGAGATGGTGGCCCAGGCCAAACTGGCCTATGACCTGAAATGGTATTTCCCGGCGATCCGCACCATCAGCCAGGCGCAATACTGGGATGACCTGGACATTCGCTTCCCGATGGCTCACCGCGACACCCTCGTGCGCGAAGCCAAGGTGCGTGGCCTGCATTCGAGCTGGGTATTCGCCATCACCCGTCAGGAAAGCGCCTTCATGGACGACGCCCGCTCCAGCGTCGGCGCCAGCGGCCTGATGCAACTGATGCCCGGCACCGCCAAGGAAACCGCACGCAAGTTCAGCATCCCGCTGGCTTCGCCTCAGCAGGTGCTGGACCCGGACAAGAACATCCAGCTCGGCGCTGCCTACCTTAGCCAGGTACACAGCCAGTTCAACGGCAACCGCGTCCTCGCCTCCGCCGCCTACAACGCCGGCCCCGGCCGCGTGCGCCAATGGCTGCGCGGCGCCGACCACCTGAGTTTCGACGTGTGGGTGGAAAGCATCCCGTTCGACGAAACCCGCCAGTACGTGCAGAACGTGCTGTCCTATTCGGTGATCTACGGCCAGAAACTCAACTCGCCACAACCGCTGGTGGATTGGCATGAGCGGTATTTTGACGATCAGTGATGGATACCCGCACTACCGATAGTTTCGTACAAACAAAACGCCCGCATCGAGAGATGCGGGCGTTTTTTATGGCGCCCCTCCAGGTCGATTACTTAGTCGATTACTTAGTCGATTACTTGGTCGGTTACTTGGTCGGTCTAGGCGCCATGACCATCATTGAACTGCAACGCCGCCAGCCGCGCATACAGCGGATTGCTCGCGATCAACGCCTGATGCGTCCCCACGGCGACCAGTTTGCCCTGATCCATTACCGCGATCCGGTCGGCGTTTTTCACTGTCGCCAGGCGGTGGGCGATGACCAGGGTGGTGCGGTTGTGCATCAGCCTGGGCAAGGCTTGCTGGATCAGGTGTTCGCTCTGCGCGTCGAGGGCGCTGGTGGCTTCGTCGAGCAGCAGGATCGGCGCGTCCACCAGCAGCGCGCGGGCAATGGCCAGACGCTGGCGCTGACCGCCGGATAGGCCGAGGCCGCCGTCGCCCAGGTGCGTCTGATAGCCGTCGGGCATTTGTTCGATGAAGTCGTGGGCGTGGGCGATTTTCGCCGCCTCGCGGACTTGCTCCGACGTGGCTGTCGGGCAGCCGTAGCGGATGTTTTCCTCCACACTGCCGAAGAACAGTGCCGGCGTTTGTGAAACCAGCGCGAAGCAGCGACGCAGATCCAGCGGATCAAGACTGGTGAGCGGCACGCCATCGAGCAGCACTTGCCCTTCGCCGGGATCGTAAAAACGCAGCAGCAAGTCATACACCGTGGACTTGCCCGCGCCGGACGGTCCGACCAGCGCCAGGGTTTCGCCCGCCCTGACCGTCAGACTCAAGCCATCGACCGCGTAGCTTTGCGGACGCGACGGGTAGGAAAAACGCACGTCTTGCAGTTCCAGTTCGCCCTTGACCCGCTCCGGCAACGTCACCAGCCCGCTTGTGGGCGGCTGAATGATGTTTTCCGAACGCAGCAGCTCGGCGATGCGCTCGGCGGCGCCGGCCGCGCGCTGCAACTCACCGATGACTTCGCTCAAGGTGCCGAAGGCGCTGCCGACGATCAGGCTGTAGAACACGAAGGCCGCCAGCTCACCGGCGGATATGCGCCCGGCCATCACGTCCATGCCGCCGACCCACAACATCACCGCCACCGCGCCCAACACCAGGACGATGACCAGCGTGATCAGCCACGCGCGCTGGAAGATCCGTTTGCGCGCCGTCTCGAACGCCTGCTCGACGGTCGTGGCAAAGCGCTGCTCGTCCTGCACCTGATGGTTGTAGGCCTGCACGGTCTTGATCTGGCCGAGGGTTTCGGAAACGTAACTGCCGATATCAGCGATCCGGTCCTGACTCAGCCGTGACAGATTGCGCACCCGCCGACCGAAGATCAGGATCGGCGCGATGACCAGCGGCAAGGCGATCACCACAATGCTGGTGAGCTTGGGGTTGGTGATGAACAGCAGCACAACCCCACCGATCACCATCAGCAAATTACGCAGGAACAGCGACAACGACGAGCCGATCACCGATTGCAGCAACGTGGTATCGGCGGTCAGGCGCGACTGGATTTCCGAGCTGCGGTTGTCCTCGTAAAACCCCGGATGCAGGTACACCAGATGGTTGAACACCTGTCGCCGGATGTCCGCCACACAGCGCTCACCGATCCACGACACCAGATAGAACCGGGCGAAGGTGCCGAGCGCCAGCCCGAGCACCAGCAGCATGAACAGGCCGATCGACTGGTTGAGCAAGTGCGGCGACTGGGTCATGAAACCCTGGTCGACCAGCAGACGAATACCCTGCCCCATCGACAAGGTGATGCCGGCGGTGACGATCAGCGCCAGCAATGCACCGAACGCCTGCCAGCGGTAAGGCGCAAGAAAATGACTGGTCAGGCGCAAGGCGCGGCGATGGCGCGAGGAAAGCATCGGGATCATTCAGGTTCACATTTCGTGCAGATGGATGGGGCCAGCCTGGACATTCAATGGGGTGGAACTCTGCAAATCACAATGAGTCAGGTTAATTATGACCGCCAAGACTAGCCCCTAGACGCTATCGGTCTAAAGTCCGGGTTGAGACGAGCGGTCATTTCTGCTTGAGTGGAGATGCCGTTCCAGAGCGACCGCAGGGAGTTGTCACAGCCCGGTCACCTGGCGGTTTTATTCTGGGTACACAACCTGATGAGGAGACAGGCCATGTCCTTGCAAAACAGCAGCGATGACAAGATTCAAGTGATCCGCACCAAACCCGGCCAGCCCCTGGGTTGCTCGATCATCGATAAGGATGGCCGTGAAGTACCGATCACTGAAGACATGATCCAGGACGCCTGCCGCGAACTGGACAAGCGATTGGTCAAGCAGCCTGCCGAACAAGAGTGATATAGCCACCGTCTTCCTGACCCGGCCCCTTGGGCCGGGTTTTTTCTGCCCGGTCGATCAGACCAGTACCGCGCCCAGTGCCGTCACGATCTTGCGCAACAGCGGCGAATCCCCTTCGATCCGCACCTTCAGCCCTTCGATTTCGCGCCGAACCGGATACTGCTTGCGCAACACGTCAAACGCCGCGCGCTGTTCGCCGACGCTGCCGATCAGGCTGTTACGGAAGTCCGCGTCGTCCCGGCGCGGGTCGTACACGCCACGGCACAGCATCGCCAGCGCCCAGGCCGGATCGCTCTCGGCATGCAGGGAAACCTGCGACAACCACGGCGACGGCAGCAGATCGGCGAGCTGGATGCTGGCAGGCTGGCCGATGAACTCGCAGTACGCCTGATAGATCTGCGCCGTACCGCGTTGCTTGCCGTCGAGGCTGTAACCGGCAATGTGCGGAGTCGCCAGCACGCAGAGCTCAGCCAGGGCCACATCGACTTCAGGTTCCGCTTCCCAGACGTCGAGCACCGCTTGCAGGTCTTCACGTTCCAGCAACACTTTGCGCAGCGCGGCGTTGTCCACCACCGGGCCGCGAGCCGCGTTGATCAGCCAGGTGCCGGGTTTGAGTCGCTGCAAGCGCTGCTGGTCGAACAGATGCCAGGTTGCGCCATCGCCATTACGGGTCAACGGTGTGTGCAGGCTAATCACGTCGCACTGCTCGATGATCTGCTCCAGGCTCACATAGTCGCCCCCCTCGGCGGCCTGACGCGGCGGGTCGCAAACTTTCACGTTCCAGCCCAGCCCTTGCAGGACCTTGATCAAACGCCCGCCGACCTCGCCGGCACCGACCACGCCATAGGTGCGTCGGGTCAAGTCCGCACCCTCGATTTCGGCCAAGGTCAGCAGGCTGCCGAGGACGTAGTCGACCACCCCCCGCGCATTGCAGCCCGGCGCGCTGGACCAGCGAATGCCGGCCTCGGCGAAGTATTCGAGATCCAGATGATCGGTGCCGATCGTGCAGGTGCCGACGAAGCGCACCTGGCTGCCCTCAAGCAGCGCACGATTGACGTTGGTCACCGAGCGCACCAGCAACACGTCGGCCTGTTCGACCGTGGCACGGTCAATGGAGCGGCCCGGCACGCGGCGAATCTCGCCGAAACCGGCAAAAAATGCATCGAGCAACGGGATGTTTTCGTCGGCAACAATCAGCATGGCAAGGCTCCTTGGGCGGATCGGCAGTTTAGGTGCAGATGCCGCGATGGGCCAGCAGGTTTGCGCTTACAAATCCGCAACAGAGGATTTTTCCTGACCAAGGCGTCAGGGGCGTAGAATGCGCCGCCTTGCGCATCAACCTCCGTGGACGCTTTGCCTGTGAATTCCGTGACCGACCGCCCTGCCGCCGTTTCCCTCAATCGCCCCGCCCGGGTTCGCCTGGAGCTGAGGAATCTGCTCGCCCTGGCCTTGCCGATCATCATCGCGCAACTGGCGACAACGGCCATGGGCTTCGTCGATGCGGTGATGGCCGGCCGCGTGGGGCCACGGGACCTGGCGGCGGTGGCGCTGGGCAACTCGATCTGGGTGCCGGTGTTTCTGCTGATGACCGGCACCCTGCTGGCCACCACGCCGAAAGTCGCCCAGCGTTTCGGCGCCGGCACCCACAGCGAGATCGGCCCGGTGGTGCGTCAGGCATTGTGGCTGGCGCTGGTGGTGGGCCTGATCGCGACGTCGATGCTGGTCGCCGCCGAACCGATCCTGCACCTGATGAAAGTCGATCCGGAACTGATCGGCCCGTGCATGCAATACCTGCACGGCATCGCCAGCGGTTTGCCAGCAGTGGCGTTCTACCATGTGCTGCGCTGCTTCAGTGACGGCCTGGGCCGTACCCGGCCGGCGATGGTGCTGGGCCTGTGCGGCCTGGCACTGAACATTCCGCTGAACTACATCTTCATTTATGGCCACTTCGGCGTGCCGGCCATGGGCGGCGTCGGCTGCGGCTGGGCCACGGCGATCGTGATGTGGGTGATGGCGCTGGGCCTGGCCGGTTACGAGCGCTGGGCGCCGGCCTATCAGTCGAGCGAGCTGTTCAGCCGTTTCGACTGGCCGCAATGGGCGGTGATCAAGCGGTTGCTGGCCATCGGCCTGCCGATCGGCATTGCGGTGTTCGCCGAATCGAGCATTTTCGCGGTGATCGCGCTGCTGATCGGCAGCCTCGGCGCCACCGTGGTGGCCGGGCACCAGATTGCGTTGAACGTCAGCTCCCTGGTGTTCATGATCCCCTACTCGCTGGGCATGGCCGTGACGGTGCGGGTCGGCCAGGCATTGGGCCGTGAAGAACCCCGTGAAGCGCGGTTCGCCGCAGGCGTCGGCATGGGCACCGCGCTGGCCTATGCCTGCCTGTCGGCGAGCATGATGTTGCTGATGCGCGAGCACATCGCGGCGATCTACACCGCCGACCCGATGGTGATTCACATCGCGGCGATGCTGATTGTGTACTCGGCGCTGTTCCAGTTCTCCGACGCGATCCAGGTCACCGCCGCCGGTGCCCTGCGCGGCTACCAGGACACCCGGGTGACGATGATCCTGACCCTGTTCGCCTACTGGGGCATCGGCCTGCCGGTGGGTTACGCCCTCGGCCTGACCGACTGGCTCGGCGAGGCACGCGGCCCGAGCGGCTTGTGGCAAGGCCTGATCGTCGGCCTCAGTTGCGCGGCGCTGATGCTGTCGGTCCGCCTGACCCGCAGCGCCCGCAAGCGCATTCGTATCAGTCGCTCGGCGGGCTGATCACCGATAAAAAAAGACCTGCATAAGCAGGTCTTTTTTTGTGTCCGATCAAGCGGACTTCTTGCGGATCCAGTACAGATAGGTGCCGGCGTCTTCGTGCTGTCCCACCAGTTCATGGTCGAGGAACACGCAGAACTTGGGGATATCGCGCTTGGTCGAGGGATCGGTGGCGATCACCTTGAGCAGGCCGCCGGGTGCCAGATCGCGGATGTGCTGATGCAGCATCATCACCGGCTCCGGGCAGTTGAGGCCGGTGGCGTCGAGGGTGCCGTCGACCGGCGTATCGATCATTTCACTCATGATTCACTCCTGAAACTGGCCGGCATTGTCGCGCATTGCCGGGTGCCGGGTCACCTGTGGCGTTGCGCCACACCTGCGGGAGCAAATGCGCTCCCTCAGGTTTATTGGCGGTGTCAGCGGGACTTTGGCTTTTTCACGTCGTGGCGGCGCAGATGGCAGGTCACTTCCTCGCGGTCGTGGTACAGCTGTTTGCAACCGATGTCGACCTTGATGCCCCGCGCCTTGAAGCCGTCGGCGATGCGCTCCAGCAAACGCTTCACTTCGGCGTAACGCTGCTTCATCGGCAACTTGAGATTGACCACTGCTTCCCGGCAGTGCCCCTCGCCGATCCACTCTTCGAGCATCGCCGCGTTGCGCGCGGGCTTCTCGACGATGTCGCAGACCATCCAGTCCACCGGTTGTTTCGGCTTGAAGGTGAAACCGTCCGCCATCAGGTGCTGCACCAGGCCGGTGTCCATCAGGCTCTCGGCCATCGGGCCGTTGTCGATGGCGGTCACCAGCATGCCGCGATTGACCAGTTGCCAGGTCCAGCCACCCGGCGCCGCGCCGAGGTCGACCCCGGTCATGTCGCTGTGCAGGCGTTCGTCCCACTGCTCCCGTGGGATGAAGTGGTGCCAGGCCTCTTCCAGCTTCAGGGTCGAACGGCTTGGCGCCTCACGAGGGAACTTCAGGCGCGGAATGCCCATCGGCCACATCGCCGAATTGCCGGCATCGGCCAGACCGAGGAACACTTCCCGGCCACTCTTGAAGGTCAGCAGCAGGCGCGGTTTGCTGGCGTCGTCCACCAATTTGCCGGCACCGGTCAGGGCCTTGCGCAGCGGGCCTTCGAATTTCTTGCAGAAGTTCGACAGTTCCTTGCCGTCATTGGTGTCGACGACCTCCAGCCACAGGCTGCCGCACACCGGGAATCCGGCCATCTGCGCGAGAATCACGCTGATGCGGTCGGTTTCCGGCAGATCGATGAACAAGCCCCGCGCCCACTGGCGCGGGAAGATCAGCTCGGCGAAATTCTGGCCGCGCATCAGACGCTCGGCGTCATCTTCTTCGGTGCAGACGAATTCGGCGCAAGCGGTGGCCGGCTTGGCCTTGGCGTAGCCGGCGACGTTCAACCGGGCGGCAAGATCGGAAATCTCCGAGCAGACTTCGCCTTCGAAGCCTGGCCGGCAATGCATGAATAGGGTGTTCATTCTTACTCCTGGGCAGCGGGCGATCATTCGGCCGCTGCGCGATGTCCAGGCTTGCGCTGACGCAAAGCCTGTCACGAAAACCGGCGCATGATAGCCCATGTCGGAACCTTGGTTCTGTCCATAGAGTCCAGTTATTAGCCAGCTACCTAAAACGGGGCTAGGTTTAAAGCTCTATTCATCCCCTCAGTCCGTAGCCGTGCGGATTCAAAGGAGTGATCGTAATGCCGTCCCTCGATAGCCTGAAAACCCTCAAAACCCTGCCGATTGGCGACAAGACCTACCACTATTTCAGCCTGCCGGATGCCGCCAAGAGTTTGGGCGATCTCGACAAGCTGCCGATGTCGCTCAAAGTACTGCTGGAAAACCTGCTGCGCTGGGAGGACGACAAAACCGTCACCGGCGCCGACCTCAAGGCCATTGCCGCCTGGCTCAAGGAGCGCCGCTCCGACCGGGAAATCCAGTACCGCCCTGCCCGCGTGCTGATGCAGGACTTCACCGGCGTCCCGGCCGTGGTCGACCTCGCCGCAATGCGCGCCGCCATGGCCAAGGCCGGCGGCGATCCGCAGCGGATCAATCCGTTGTCGCCGGTGGACCTGGTGATCGACCATTCGGTGATGGTCGACAAGTTCGCCAGCGCCAGCGCCTTCGAGCAGAACGTCGACATCGAAATGCAGCGTAACGGCGAGCGCTACGCCTTCCTGCGCTGGGGCCAGAGCGCCTTCGACAACTTCAGCGTGGTGCCGCCGGGCACCGGGATCTGCCATCAGGTCAACCTCGAATACCTCGGCCGTACGGTATGGACCAAGGACGAGGACGGCCGCACCTACGCCTTCCCCGACACCCTGGTCGGGACCGACTCCCACACCACCATGATCAACGGACTCGGCGTGCTCGGCTGGGGCGTCGGCGGGATCGAGGCAGAAGCGGCGATGCTCGGGCAACCGGTGTCGATGCTGATTCCGGAAGTGATCGGCTTCAAACTCACCGGCAAACTCAAGGAAGGCATCACCGCGACCGACCTGGTGCTGACCGTGACCCAGATGCTGCGCAAGAAAGGCGTGGTCGGCAAATTCGTCGAGTTCTATGGCGACGGCCTCGCCGACCTGCCGCTGGCGGACCGCGCGACCATCGCCAACATGGCACCGGAATATGGCGCGACCTGCGGCTTCTTCCCGGTCGATGACGTGACCCTTGAATACCTGCGTCTGTCCGGCCGTCCCGCCGAAGTGGTGAAACTGGTCGAGGCCTACACCAAGGCTCAGGGCCTGTGGCGCCTGCCGGGCCAGGAGCCGGTGTTCACCGACAGTCTGGCGCTGGACATGGCCAGCGTCGAAGCCAGTCTCGCCGGACCGAAACGTCCGCAGGACCGGGTTTCGCTGCCGCAGGTCGGCCAGGCGTTCAGTGACTTCCTCGACCTGCAATTCAAGCCGACCAGCAAGGAAGAAGGTCGTCTGGAAAGCGAGGGCGGCGGTGGTGTTGCCGTGGGCAATGCCGATCTGGTGGGCGAAGCCGACTATGAGTCCGACGGCCACACCTATCGCCTGAAAAACGGTGCAGTGGTGATCGCCGCGATCACCTCCTGCACCAACACCTCGAACCCGAGCGTGATGATGGCCGCCGGGCTGCTGGCGAAAAAAGCCGTGGAAAAAGGCCTGACCCGCAAGCCATGGGTCAAGAGTTCCCTGGCCCCCGGCTCGAAAGTGGTCACCGACTATTACAAGGCCGCCGGGCTGACCCAGTATCTGGACCAACTGGGCTTTTCCCTGGTCGGTTATGGCTGCACCACTTGTATCGGCAACTCCGGTCCGCTGCCGGAACCGATTGAAAAAGCTATCCAGAAGGCTGACCTGACTGTGGCCTCGGTGCTGTCCGGCAACCGCAACTTCGAAGGCCGGGTGCATCCGCTGGTGAAAACCAACTGGCTGGCCTCGCCGCCGCTGGTGGTCGCGTTCGCGCTGGCCGGCAGCGTGCGCACCGATATCAGCAGCGAGCCCCTGGGCAACGATCAACAGGGCAATCCGGTGTACCTGCGCGACATCTGGCCGAGCAGCAAGGAAATTGCCGACGCGGTGGAGCGGGTTAACACCGAGATGTTCCACAAGGAGTACGCCGAAGTCTTCGCCGGCGACGAACAATGGCAAGCCATCGAGGTGCCGCAGGCCGCGACGTATGTCTGGCAGGACGATTCGACCTACATCCAGCATCCACCGTTCTTCGATGACATCGCCGGCCCGTTGCCGCAGATCAAGGATGTCCAGAGTGCGCGAGTGCTGGCCTTGCTCGGCGACTCGGTGACTACCGACCACATTTCCCCGGCCGGCAACATCAAGGCCGACAGCCCCGCCGGGCGTTATCTGCGCGAACAAGGCGTGGAGCCACGGGACTTCAACTCCTACGGTTCACGCCGGGGCAACCATGAAGTGATGATGCGCGGCACCTTCGCCAACATCCGTATCCGCAACGAAATGCTCGGCGGTGAAGAAGGTGGCAACACGATCTACATCCCTACCGGCGAGAAACTGGCGATCTACGACGCGGCCATGCGTTATCAGGCCTCGGGCACCCCGCTGGTGGTGATCGCGGGGCAGGAATACGGCACCGGTTCCAGCCGCGACTGGGCGGCCAAGGGCACCAATCTGCTGGGCGTGAAGGCGGTGATTGCCGAGAGTTTCGAGCGGATTCACCGTTCCAACCTGGTCGGCATGGGCGTGTTGCCTTTGCAGTTCAAGCTCGATCAGAACCGCAAGAGTCTCAACCTCACCGGCAAGGAAACCCTGGAAATCCAGGGCCTGACCGGCGTCGAGCTGACACCGCGCATGAACCTGACGCTGGTGATCACCCGCGAAGACGGGCGTCAGGAGAAAATCGAAGTGCTGTGCCGCATCGATACCCTGAACGAGGTTGAATACTTCAAGTCGGGCGGAATCCTGCATTACGTGTTGCGGCAGTTGATTGCCTCTTGATCCGCTTTGATCGTTCCCCCGCTCCGCGCGGGGGACGATCTGCAAACACGGCTGGAGACGGCACTTTCCTACAGGCGAAAAAAAACCCGCCGAAGCGGGTTTTTCCCAAGACCATATCGACTCCCTGTCGGCAGCGATCCTTGCATTGGTCGATCATCCGTGATCCTGAAACACTCCCTGTGCTTCAGTTGATGAGGCTAGATTACGCTTCGGATCCAATCGGCAATAGTCGACATAGCTACCATCGCGTGTAAGACATTCGCCATAGCGCCCCTTCCGAAAACCCTTAGCCCTGTCAGGCATCGAGCGCGCAAGCCGCGAGCTGTGCGACTTTCAGTTGCCCCGCAGCGGCCGTTTGCTCGTCATCCTCCAGGAACCACGCAGCAGACAGTCCCGCGAACGCCAGTACCCATTGCAGCAAACGTCGGCGCTCCAGCCCTGCCGCTTCGCCGATGACCTCGACCTGTCGCCGAAAGCGTTCGGGATCGGTGGCGGTGGGCAACTCGGGGTTGCAGATCAGGTTGGCGTAGTCATAGCCGCGCTCACCGCGTACCCGTTTGGGGTCGATGGCCAGCCAGCCACGCGGGCCGAAGTCCAGCACATTGTCGTGGTGCATGTCGCCGTGCAGCACCACAACCTCCTGAGGTTCGGCGAGCAAGGCTTCGGCGGTCTGCAAGCTGCGCCTATACACCCCACCCTGTTCGGCGGCAGCCATTCGCAGCGAAGCGAACCATGGCGCCAGCTCCACCAGCGGCGGTGGCGGCGTTGGACCCGGCGCATGCAAGCGCGCCAGCGCCGTACACAGGATCCGGCTGGCCGTGTCGTCCTCGCCATTGAGCGCCATGTGCATCAACGAACGCCGGCCCATGGCCCGCTCCAGCAGCAACCCGTCCTGATGCTGGGCCAGCACCCAGGCGGCGCCGTCTCCATCCCACCAGGTCACCAGCAGATTGCCGTACTTCTCCTCGGCATCCACCGCGATCTTGAGCATCGCCGGGGTATCGCCCCGGCGCACCGGCAACAGACGGCTGCCCGGGGTGATGATCGGCGCGCCGTCCGGCACCAGCGCCCAGCGTTGCAGCCACGGCTCGAACAGGTCGCCGTCAGCCACCCTCACGCTCCCGGGCCCGATCACTTTCAATGAGGAATTGCTCGAGCCGGCTCATTTGCTCCTCCCAGCCGCGACTGTCCATGTAGTACGCCTCTTTCTGGCGAAAATCGGGGATGTGCGCAAAGCCTGTCTCGGAGACTTTCAGCAAGGTGCCGCCCTCGTAATCCTCCAGCTCGAACTTGACCAGCGTGGTCGGCTCCGTGGAGTAATCGATCTTCGGATTCACCGCGTAGGGATGCCAGCGGAAGGAAAACAAGGTCTGCGGTTCGACGCGCTCCACCAACACATTCCATAACACATGCTCATAACCGCGATACGTGACCTGCCCCTGCGTCCACTCACCGGCGATGAACCGCCGGCCCTCCAGCGCAACACCAAACCACTGGCCGAACGCCTCCGCATCGACCAGGGCGCGCCAGACGTGGGAACGCGGCGACTTTAGGGTGATTTTACGTTCAAAGCTGTTAGGTACTGGTTTCATACGTCACCTCCTGTTTTGAACAGTAGGCTTGTATGACCACATGTCCAATGCGAAGTTGTATCAATCCCGTGCGGACGCTCGATCGCGGCGACGGCTGACCCGTTGTTCAAGGCGTCCAGGCTGCGCGAATCTCAATAGTGCATTGAAGTCACTACACTGCTCGGCACGTCCATTCATCACAGTGAGAACCCTTATGTCCCCACGCCTCTTTTTGCTCCTGACGCCATTGCTGTTCACCTCCCTGGCCCATGCCGCCGTCGACTGTGCCAACGCCAGCGACCAGTCGACGATGAACCAATGCGCCGGGCAGGAATTCAAGGCGGCGGACAAGGAACTGAACACTGTCTACCAGCAGATCACCGCGCGACTGAAGGACAACCCCGACGGCAAAAAGCTGCTGGTGGGCGCGCAACGGGCGTGGATCGGGTTTCGCGATGCGGAGTGCAAGTTCTCTGCGTCCGGGGTGACGGGCGGAAGTGTTTATCCGCTGATCTACAGCAACTGCATGACTGGCGTGACCAAGGCACGGGTCGAGGCGCTCAAGCAGTATTTGAAGTGTGAGGAAGGTGATTTGGGGTGCCCGGTGCCTGGGGCCTGATGACTTGAAGGTTGTGACGGCCTCATCGCGAGCCAGTCGACTCGGTACAACGACTCGACTGGCTCGCGATGGCGGCAGTTAAGGTGAGGCAAATTACCGGACGAAAACCTGCGCCGTGGTAATCGCCATATCCCCACCCGGCAACTTGATACTGCCGGTCTGTTTCATCGTCTCCGCATCGAAGATCGCCACATCGTTGAACGTCCCGGCCAGGTAGATCTTGGTGCCCTCCTTGTTGAACGAAATGCAGTAGTAGGAATGATCCAGGGTCGCCGCCTGAATCAGCTTCTTCTGCTTGATGTCGTACTTGGCCAGGCGGTTGAGCACGCCGAACATCAGGTTCGGGTCCTTCGGCGAGCGCATGCCGCTGAAGTAGATTTCCGTCAGCGGGCCGAAGTCGGTGGTTTCGGTCTTGCCGGTCTTCAGGTCGATGCTGAACAGGCCGTACAGGTATTCGGCGGTGGCCGGGTCCTGCTTCTTGTCCTTGAACTTGGCAGCGGTGTAGAGCAGCGAGAAGTCGTGGCGATAAGTCTGCTGGTTCCACACGTAGAGCACGTCCGGTGCGCTGTAGTTGGGGCGCTTCCAGTGACGGCTGGGGATCAGCACATCGAATTTGCCGGTTTTCACATCGACCTTGTACACATCGGCACCGGCCACATACAACGTGCCGTCATCGCCACTCTGCATGATCGTCAACTGCCGTGGCGCCGCAAAGCTGCGCACCGGTTTGGCGTTCATCCCGGCGTCAGCGGCGTAGACATCCAGGCGCGGCTGCCTGACCTCGTAGCGGTCGTTGAGCATCAGCGTCGGGTTGGCGACGGTGTAGATTTCCTTGCCGTCATGGCTGACCGTGAAGGCGAACATCGACCGCGCCTTTTCCCCCGGTTGCTGGGTGATGCTGGCGTGGAACACCTGTTTGCAGTTGTCCAGTTCGACACCGTAAACGTCGGCGTAATGGTTGTTCAGCACATAGGCGGTCTTGCGATCCGGCGACAGCTGCACGGTCCCGGGACCGAAAGCGTCGGGCATCTTGCAGGTCTTGTACAGGCTGTCGGTGGCCAGGTCGATGACGTTCAGGTTGTTCGGGTAATTGGTGGTCAACATGTATTCGTGACCATCCTGCAGCGCGGTGTTCTCATCGGCCAGAACACTGAGCGAACAAACGCTCAGCGCGGCGAACGCGGCCAGGCCGCAGGCTGTGTTGATGCTAGGCATGCTGGAATCCTTCTTCTTGTACGCTGCTTGTTCAAGGGCATCATTTGTCTTTCGGGAAGACCGTGCCGAGGTTGCGCCAGTTTTCGTTGGACGCCTGGGCATCCTTGTTCCAGTCCGGGTAGGTGCTCATCATGTCCGGCACCTGGGCCGGCCACCAGCACGGGTCGGAGCAGCCATACAGGTCCGCCTCCATCGGCTGGCACAGCGACGACACCCCGCCGAACGCATCGATTTCCCAGCCCGGATCGGTGGTCGAGGCGCAACCGGCGACTGAGCTCATCGCCACCACCTCTTCAATGCGGTTCTCGTCCGCCGCCTGATCCAGCTTCAACGCTTTGTTATTGATTGCCTTGAGATGTTTCATATCAGTGAGCCTTGCGCGGAGTGATGTAGCTGCTGATGAACGCAGGGTTATTGGCCATGATCCGGGTGTAGACCTCGATGCCGAAATCGACCCAGTCACGCATCAGTTCGCAATAGTGATACGTCGGGTGCGCCGCATCGCCGTAACGGGCGTAGCTCTCGTGGTAGCAGCCGCCGGAACACAGGTTGCGGATCCGGCAGTCGTGGCAACCGGTGTTGGTGCGATCCAGGCGCTGGGACAGGAAGTCGTTCAGTTCAACCTGTTTCACACCGTTGTGGACGTTGCCGAAGGTCGGCAGCGATGAGCCGGTGAAGCGGTGGCACAGGTTCAGCTCGCCCTTGTGATCGACCGCCAGCATCTTCAATCCCGCGCCGCACGGCAGCGCCTTTTTGTGGCCTTCGTGGATATCGGTGATCAACTGGTGCAGGTTGGAAAAGCCGATGTTGCGATGTTCCAGTGCCGCGTCCAGATAACGTCGACCGAGGCGCTTCATGCTGGCGAACACCTCGACCAGTTCGGCGTTGCTCAGGTTGAAGCTGCTGATGTCGCCGGAGGTCACCGGGGCAAACCCGACTTCCGCGAACTTCAACTCGTTGAACAGGTGATCCCAGATGGTTTCGACATCGGTGACACCCGTGGTCAACGTCACCCGCGCGCCGACCGGACGGCTGTTGTAGCGCGACAGCAGCATCTCGGCCTTGCGCCGCACCACGTCATAGGTGCCCTGCCCGCCCACGGTGATACGGTTGCGGTCGTGCACGGTTTTCGGCCCGTCGATGCTCACCGACAAACCGAAGCGGTGGGCATTGAGATAGTCCACGGTTTCTTCGGTGAGCAGCGTGGCATTGGTGGTCATGACGAATTCGACGAACTTGCCCGCCTCGGCAAAGCGCTTTTCGCAGTAGTCGACCATGTACTCGATCAGCTTGCGGTTGCTCAGCGGTTCGCCGCCGAAAAACACCACGGTGAAACGCTCTTCGTCGGGGGACTCGCGCAGCAGCATTTCCACGGAGGCGATGGCGGTCTCGACGTCCATTTTCTTGCCGGCGGACGGCTTGTCGAGGTCTTCCTTGTAGCAGTAGGTGCAGCTCAGGTTGCAACCGGTGTTGACGTTGAGCACCACGGTGTTGATCGCCGTGCGCTCGACCCGTTTGACAGCGATGTCCGGGGTCAGTGGCGAGCCGTCGCTGACCAGCTCCAGCGAGATCAGCTCGCGCAGGGTCTCGTGGATTTCCTCGCCGTTGAAACGCGCGCCAAGGCGCTGGATCAGGTCTTCCGAAGAACAACCGGGGCCGCGCAACGCGTCGATGATGGTGCCGGTCAGCTCATCGCTGGCGAACAGCGAACTGCTGGGGATGTGGAACAGCATGCGGTCGGCGTCAACCTGCACTTCGTGCAGGTTACGCTCGACCAGATTCAAGATAGCGCCCATTGCAAACCTCCTGTGCAAGCCCCGTCCGGCGAGGCCTGCGGTCATTCCGAAAAGTGTCTGGAAGCGTTTCTGGCCAGCCTTACGGAATGGGTGGATTGTTCCAGCGTTGCACGGTGACGATCATGTGCCCTTCGCCGGTGAGGGATTTCCCTGCGTCGTCGACGGCGGCTATCACCTTGAGGTTGCCGGCATTGTTGGTGGACATCTTGCGTGCCGGATTCGGCCCGGCATCACCCGGCGTGAACACGCCCGCATCGGCCTGCATGGTGCCGGCGAACTTGACGTCCTCGTCCTCCCTGGCACGCTCGTCGAAGGCTTCGACCTTCCACTGCGCCGGGAACACACCAATGCGATACGGCTTGCCGTCGGCGCCCTTGCCCCAGGCTTCCGCGTCGAAACGGCCCTGGACTTTCGGCGTCGAGCCGCCGCCCTCGCCGATCCGCGCCACGGAAAACTCCGGCACGACCTTGACCGAGTCGATCTGGCTGTACACCGACAGGCTCGGGCCTTTCAGGCTGCCGACGCTGACCGCGCGCAACCCGGCCGGGGCATTGGCCGCCGTCTTGACCTTGACCTTGATCTGCCCGGCACTTTGCTCGAGCACTTCGACCACTTCCACGCCTTTGCCAAAGTTCGGCTTGCCGCTCAAACCGCTGCCGATCAGGGTCACTTCGGTTTCACTGCCGGCCTTCACGTAACCCGGCTGTACCGCCAGCAAGCGTTGCGAACCCTGCTTGGCTGCCACGAAGTCCAGACCGCGCTCGTCATGCTCGGCCTCGAACATCCGGCCCTGCATGGCATTGCCCTGCGCAGCGAACACCTGACGCATGGTCACGCCGTCGATGGTCACGTTGCCGCGCCATTCGTAACCGCTGTAGAGGATCGCGCTGCCGTCGCCATTGAACGGGCTACCATCGGCGTACTGGCCCTTGACGCTGACCTTGAAGGTGTCGCTGCCGTCGGCGCTGACGTTCATGCTGCCGGCCAGTTCGCCCTTGCCCGGCAGGTGGCCGCTGAAGTTCCAGTCACCGACCAGCGCGTCGGCTTTCGGTGCGGTTTTCAGCCACTTCTGCCAGGCCGGGTTGTCCAGCGGATAACGCTTGGCCAGCAGCGGCACCATCTCCTTGCGGGCGATATCGAACCAGTCGCGGTCGCGGGCCAGGGCCTGATACTCCAGCGACGGCCATTGACCGAGGTGGAAATTCACCAGCCGTTCCCATTCCTGTGCCGGACGCCGTTGCAGGGCGACCCGCGCGCCGGAGTGGCAGCGGCCGCACATCTGCGCGGTTTTCTCGTCGAACTGCTCAACGGTGTTCAACCGCCGCTCCAGCGCGTAACGCACGCCATCGGTTTCGCTCGGCGCCAGGCCCTGGGTATCGGCCAGGTATTTGACCAGGGTGCGGCGATCATCGTCGCTGATCTGCAGGCCGTGCATGGTTTGCATGCGGGCGATGCTCATCAGCCAGCCTTCCGGGGTCTTGCGCTGGTGGCTGATGCGGCTCAGGGCATTATCGGCTTCCGGGGTGTGACAGCCTTGGCAGGTTTCCTTGAGGATGGTCTGCGCATCGCGCGCCGCCAGGCTGTGGGGGGAATGCAGGGCGACACAAGCGGCCACGGCCAGCAGGCTGGCGCTCATGCCTGATCGGAGTTTTCTCTTCATCAACGTCGAACCTCGCACGGTGCTTTCTTATTGTTGTGGCTTATCGTTTTTATGGTTTCTGCCGTTGGCGGCACGCCGCGAACGGAGGCAAGCGAAACGTCTGCGATGAGCAATACACGGAGCGTGCCAGCTTGCCGATAAGCTTTTCAATCAAGCAGTTACGTGAAGATCACTGCGCCTTTACGACAGTGGCGATGTTCACCAGCGTCCAATTTCGCGACAGCTGTTGCAGTGTGAGACAAGCATAGTTGCCGTGCCCGCCAGCGGACGGCCGACGAGTGACCGTCTGATATCAATGTGCCTGCTACGCTTGCTGTTCGCATGTTCAGTGCGACACACCTCACACCACCGACAACCTGAGGAATGGAATCATGGGATCACAAGGAACTGGTCACAACTGCACGCACTGCGGCTGTGAAAACCCGGTATGGAACGCACTCAAGCACACGGTCGACCTCAAAGCCTTCACAGGCACGGTCGCCGGCCTGCTGCCGGAACCCGGCAGCGAGTCGTTGATTTTCACCGACGGCATCATCTATCCCCTCAAAGACGGCAACATGAAGGAACGGGTCGACGCGCTCGGCATCCATGGCGGCGACGTGGTCGCTTCGGGCACCCTGGCTTACGTTCAGCAGTGCATGAAAGACAGGAGCATTCATTACAAGACCTATCCGTTGAACGGCAAGACGCTGATCCCGGGCCTGATCGAGCCGCACATGCATATCGTCCAGTCCTGCATCATGGAAGGCTGGGTCGATCTGGGGCCGATCGACAACGCTACGCAGCGCTTGAAACCCCGTTATGACTGGAGCTGGCTCAAAAAAAGGATCAGTGAAAACCTTCCCGACGGAAAGTCGAGCTGGTTTCTGGGACGCATGGTCGACCCCGCCCTGATGCCCTTCGTCAAGGCAAGGAAAAAGGGTGAATTGAACACCCTCACGTCCTTTTACTGCGACCGGCACTTCGACAAAAACGCCGACAACACCGGCAACCTTGACAGCATCGTGTCCGACCGCCCGCTGTTGATGATCAGCGCCTCGATGCACACCGTTTACCTGAATACCGCCGCGTGCGACGCCGTGTATCACCATCAGAACAAGGCCAGCGAGAAGCTGCGCAGTCACTACACCAGCTACGAGGACTTCCTCGAGAAAACCCAGGGCAGGCTGCAGGAAGAAGCCGGCATCATGCCGGCCATCCTGTCGATCCCGCTGGCGCAGGCGCTGGATGTCGTGAATATCTTCAAGTACATGAAGCACTACTTTGAAACGGCCTCAAAACGCGGCATCACCCTGCTGTATGACGCGATGGTGGACAAGACCTCCAAACTGATTCTCGAAGCGTACGGCCTGACCCATTCACGCAACCTGCGCGTGGGTTACGCGGCGGCTTGCGACGGCGTGGATTTCAGCCACATCGCGCCCTACAAACCGGTGACCAAAGAAGCGGCCCGGCTGTTTTACCAGGGCTCGGTGAAACTGATCTCCGACGGCTCGAACCAGGGGCTGACGGGTTATCAGGAGCATCGCTACTGCTGCGAGACCACAGCGGAAAAAGGCAACTTCAACTTCTGTGATCCCGGCGCGGAAAACACCACACCGACCACCCTCCCCGACGCCTATCAGACGACCCTGAACAAGGCCGTGGCCACGGGTTGGCCGCTGATGATCCACGCCAACGGCGACCGTGCGATCGAATTCACCCTACAGGCGTACAAGACTGCGCTGAACGGTCAGAGCGGCCTGGAGAAACGTCATCGCATCGAACACTGCTCACTGCTGAAAACCGACACCCTCGATCAACTGCAGACCCTGGGCATCTCGCCCAGCTTCCTGATCGGTCATGTGGGTTATTGGGGTTATGTGTTCGAGCAGGCGATTTTCGAATCCAAAGCCACCGACATGCTCGACTTGTGCAAGGACGCCCTGGGCCGCGGTCTGCGCATCTCGCTGCACAGCGATTGCACGGTCACGCCACTGGGACCGCTGCGCTCCATGGAACAGGCGGTGACCCGAAAACTCGAAGGCAAACGCGGCGAGGACGGCACCTTCATTGATGATCCAGCGCAACAACCGGTGCTCAACAAGGCCCAGTGCCTGAGCCGAGAAGAGGCGTTGAAAGCCATCACCTATGACGCGGCCTGGCAATGTCACGCGGATAAATTCACCGGCTCGTTGCAGGACGGATACTTCGCCGACTTCGTGATCCTCGGGCAGAACCCGCTCGACGAAAACGTCCCGGCCACCAGCATCCGTGACATCAAGGTCTGCGAAACCTGGAAAGGTGGGCACAAGGTTTATACCAACCCTGAGCGCTGACCGATTCTCCTTGCCAATACAGGTCTCACCCTCGGGCGGACCTGTATTGGCAAGCGCCCATTCGGGGCTAGCGAACGGAGTTGTCCGGGTGAACCCTGTAGCGCCCACAAGACTCACAAACCATTGAGTTCGTCTCCTGTACTTGCGCTTTTGCGGCCAACTCTCTGGTGCCGCGCGATTTGGTTTCAATCCGATAATCCCGGTAAAACGCGAACGCGATAAGCAAAGCGATCGCGAGTACCCACAAGCCCAAAATCATTGGGTAAGTCATGATTTATCCTCGAGCAGGGCTACGGCGAAAGAGGCAGCGATGACGAAAAAACTGCTGACCGTCATCGCAGCACTTGTGCGGATCGTGTCGGCATCACTCACGTTGCCAATCACGAATGCAGCAGCCCCCGTCACCATGAATCCAGTCCCCATACCCATCATTAAGTTGGTCGTCCATCGAATGGTTTTGTTGTTCATCGACATCCTTGTGAAAACCCGAACCTGCCGGTTCCATGGCAGACAAAGCTGAAAAACCGGCGGCAACGAATCACCCGCCGAATCCGCGTCCACCCCCGAGACGCCGATGGAAAAGGACGTTAGCTCGAACCTCTTTTATCTACCAGCCGCTGTAAACCAACAGGCCAGCGACTCTTCCTACAGCAGATCGGCCACTGTTTTGTCCCGAGCCCGACAACACGGCTCCAATCCGTATCTTGCATCTCAATGACTGTCGCGTTTTGCGACAAATTCCCTCTCATCACACCCTCCACGCTCTGCCTTCCCCCCCGCATGACAGCGCTGCACGCCCTTTCCGGAGTGTTGGCACAGCCATTGCGAAACCCTGCTCACACCATCGAAGAACAAGAGGTCCCGCCATGTCCCTGCCCTATCTGCTTCCCGCCACTTCGGCCTTCATCCAGCGCCCGCCACGCATGCTGATCGGCGGCGATTGGGTCGAAGCTGCCGACGGCCAGACCATGCCGCTCCACAACCCCGCCACCGGGGAAATACTGTGCGTGGTGCCCAGGGCCACTGCGGAGGATGTCGACCGCGCGGTACTCGCTGCACGTCAGGCCTTCGATGATTCGCCCTGGAGCTGCACCCGTCCCCGTGAGCGGCAGAACCTGCTGTGGAAACTCGCCGACCTGATGCAGCGCGACGCCGAGTTGCTGGCGCAACTGGAATGCCTGAACAACGGCAAAAGCGCGGCCGTGGCGCAAGTGATGGACGTGCAACTGGCGATCGACTTCCTGCGCTACATGGCTGGCTGGGCGACCAAGATCGAAGGCTCCAGCGTCGAGGTATCGCTGCCACTGATGCCTGGCGATCAGTTCCACAGTTTCATTCGCCGCGAAGCGGTGGGCGTGGTCGGCGCCATCGTCGCCTGGAACTTCCCGTTGCTGCTGGCCTGCTGGAAACTCGGCCCTGCGCTCGCCACCGGTTGCACCGTGGTGCTCAAGCCTGCCGACGAAACCCCGCTGACCGCGCTGAAACTGGCGGAACTGGTGCTTGAGGCCGGTTACCCCGAAGGCGTGTTCAACGTGGTCACCGGCACCGGGATCACCGCCGGTTCGGCCCTGACCCACAACCCGCTGGTCGACAAACTGACCTTCACCGGTTCCACTGCCGTCGGCAAACAGATCGGCAAGATCGCCATGGATTCGATGACCCGCGTGACCCTGGAGCTGGGCGGCAAATCACCGACCATCGTCATGGCCGACGCCGACCTGAAAACCGCAGCAGCCGGTGCGGCCAGCGCGATTTTCTTCAACCAGGGGCAGGTCTGCTGCGCCGGTTCGCGCCTGTATGTGCAGCGCAAGCATTTCGACAATGTGGTGGCGGACATCAGCGACATCGCCAACGCCATGAAACTGGGCAACGGCCTCGACCCGAGCGTGGAGATGGGTCCACTGATTTCCGCGCGCCAGCAGGAGCGCGTCTACCGCTACATCGAAATGGGCCGGGAAAGCGGCGCGACCATCGCCTGCGGTGGCGAGCAGTTCGGGCCGGGGTTCTTCGTCAAGCCGACGGTGATCGTCGATGTCGATCAACAGCATTCGCTGGTGCAGGAAGAGATCTTTGGCCCCGTGCTGGTGGCGATTCCGTTCGATGACGAGGCGGATGCGTTGCGCCTGGCCAATGACAGTCCTTATGGCCTGGGCGCCAGTATCTGGTCGAATGATCTGGCGGCGGTGCATCGGATGATTCCACGGATCAAGTCGGGCTCGGTGTGGGTCAACTGTCACAGCGCGCTGGATCCGGCGCTGCCGTTTGGCGGTTACAAGATGTCGGGGGTTGGACGGGAGATGGGGTATGCGGCGATAGAGCACTACACCGAACTGAAATCGGTGTTGATCAAGTTGTAGAAGATCAAAAGTCCCTCACCCCAGAGCAGGTTCCCTCTCCCATAGGGAGAGGGTCAGGGCCGGTATCCCTGACTCAACAACCATCCCCGGATCACCCTGCCCTGCTCTTCGCTCAACCCCGCCAACACCTGCCCGACCGGTTCGACCCGCAACTGCCGTACCAACGGTGCCAACTCCACCCCCTGCACATGCCAGATCCCCAGCGGCTGATCCGCCGTGATCACCACCTCGGCCTCATCGACCAACCCGTCGTGCAGCACCGGCATCCGCTCGATCCGCAACGCCGAAAAGTCCGCTGCCGCATGCGCCACTTCCGCATCCGGCCACTGCCGCCGCGCCAGCCAGAACGGTTGCTCGGCCCAACGCTGTTCATCGGCATAAAAATCCCGGCCGATCCGCGCAAAGCGCATGAACAACTGCTCCACCCGTTGCCGATGAAAGGCTTGCGCCAACAACGCTCGCTCAGGCTTGACCAACAAAGTGTTGATCACCACCGGCGCCTGCAACGCCGAAGACAGTGACTGGAAAATCCCGTTGCCGGACAGCGGGTCCACCGCCATTGCCGCATCGCCGACACGAATCCAGTTTTCACCACAGACCTGCGGCGCCAGAATCGCCGTGCTGCTGCGGGCGTGCAGTTGCAGATCCGATTCGGCACCGCCGGCAAAAAAGGCCTGGGCAAAACCCGAACGCCGGCGCCGCTCACAACAGTAATCGAGCAACTGCGCCTTGCCCGGCAGCCCGGCGCTCGCCACATCCACCGTCCACTGCCAATAACATTGCCCATCGGCCCGGCGCGCCATCCACGCCCAACCATCCTCCAGGCTTTCCACGGCACTGGCAGTCGCGCCCGGCGTGCCTTGCCAGCGATTGAGCAGACTGACGGTTTCCGGCCCGCGCAGGCCTTTGCCCGACGCCGGTGCCTGACGCCCGCGAGCCTCCACCAGAAAATCCGCCTCGAGAGCCTTGCCGCCATCGAGTTCGATCCGATGCCCGCCCGATGTGGATTGCACACCGAGCACCCGGCCCTCGATCAACTCGACCCCGGCCAACGCCAAGTCTTCGCGCAAACCACGATCGAAGGTCGGTCGGTCCAGCAGAAACTCGATGTTCTGCGCATGCTGCTGGCCGTTCCACGCCACCTGACGCTGGGACGGCAATGTCGCGTCCGTCAGCGCTCGTTGCAACCCTGCTCCGCGTAACGCCTCCAGCACCCGTTGCGAGACGCCCTCAAGCGCCGCAAAGCGTCGCCACTCGCTGACCAGCGTGACCGCGTAGCCCAACCGTCGCAGCCCCAGCGCCACCGCTGCGCCCGCCGGCCCCGCGCCGAGTATCACCAGGGTCGTCATGGCCCCGTTCGCCGTTCTGGTCCACGATAGCGGGCGTTTTGCCGGAGCCAGTCAATCACCTCCGCATTGCTCGCCTCGGGATGCTCCACAAGAAAAGCAGCGATATGCCCACTCAGCGCCGCACACCCCAGACTCGCGCCTGACTGCCCCGGATACGTGCCATGCACACACGCGGCGAAATCCGCCTGGGCGCTGTCGAGCCACGACCACTGCTCATCGGTGCAACGCGCATCCCCGGTCACCCGCAACACTTGCGGATAACTCGCCGGAAACACCGCAGCGCCCTGCGCCGGGCTCGATGCACACAACAAGACCCCGCGAGCCACCGCCGCTTCGCAGGCTGCGCGCAACAGACTGCGATCCTGACGCAGCCCCAGACTCAGGTTGATCAGCCGCACATCCTCGGCCACCAGCCAATCAATGGCCGAAGCGATTTGCAACGCGCTGGTCACGCCGCGCTGATCGAACACCTGGGCCACGCAAATCTGCGCGGCCGGTGCACGACGACTGATCGCCTCGATGACTGCGCTGCCATGACCGAGGGGATCGTCGCGCAACTCCGACATCACCAAGCCGTCTTCCAGCAGGGTAAACCGGCGCCCGGCGACCACTTGCACCCGCTGGGCCGCCGAGTGTCCGCTGTCGACCACGCCGATACGCCATTCAGGCTTCATGCAGCACCGTCTTCGACACCAGCACGCCATCGAGGAGTTCAAAGCGCAGGTCGGCATCCGCCAGGGTCGACGGCCGGTGACTGATCAGGATCCGCGTACGCCCGGCAAACAAACGGTCGATGGCTTCGATCACTTCACGCTCGGTGGCTTCGTCTACTGCCGACGTCGCTTCGTCGAGCACCAGAATCAACGGATCCTGCAACAGCGCCCGAGCGATGGCGATACGCTGCTTCTGCCCGCCGGACAACTGCTGCCCGCGCTCCCCGAGCGGACTGTCGAGGCCTTCGGGCAAGGACGCGATCAGGCTGTCGAGTTGCGCCAGTCGTGCCACTTCGGCAACTGCTTCGCGACTGGCATCCGGCACCGCGTAGGCCAGGTTGTCAGCGAGGCTGCCACGAAACAGCACGATGTCCTGACTGACCACGGCAATGCGGCGGCGCAGTTCGAACAGATTCAGTTCCCGCAGGTCCACCTCTCCCAGCAGCACCCGCCCGGACTGTGGATCGTGATGGCGTTGCAGCAGATCGATCAGGGTCGATTTGCCGACCCCGGAGCCGCCGCTCAACGCGACCTTCAAACCGTAGGGGATCGTCGCCGCTATCCCGCTCAGGGTGCTCGCGCGTCCCGGATGACTGAAATGCACATCGTCGAAACGCAGCTCGCCAGAACTCGGCAACGGTTGCGGCGTGACCGGCGAACGCACCGTCGGCTCTTCACCGCGCAACTCCATGACCCGGCCAAGGCTGACGGTCATGCGCTGGATCGCCACATACAACCCCAACAGGCTCTGCACCGGCCCGACCGCCATGCCCAGGTACGTGGAAAACGCAATCAGCGCGCCCAGTTGCCAGGTGCCCTGAACCACCCAGTAACCGCCGATCAGAAACGCACAGGCACGGGACAACGAGGTCAACGTGCCCGGCACTGCCTGGGTGAAAAACTCGGTGACTTGCAGGCGCAGCAACTGATTCATGTAGCCCTGGCCGAGGCTTTCCAGGCGCCGCGCTTCACGCTGCTGCTGGCCGGCGGACTGGATGAATTTCATCACGGGCAAGGTCTCGACCATGAACGACGACATGTCCGCCGAACGCTCGCGCAATTGCCGCACATCACGCTCGACCTTGCGCCGCATCCAGCGCAGCCACAACACATCGAGCGGGATCAGCACCACCGCCAGTAATGAAAGTTTCCATGAGAGGGTAAAGAGCATCGCGATCGCCACTACCAGGCCAATCACGCTCGACACCGCCGAGAACAATGAGTCGACCGCAAAGCGCTGGATCTCGGCAACATCGCCGTCGAGCCGTGACATCAGGTCGCCGATCCGCCGCTGACCGTAGAAGCCTGGGGACAGGGTCTGCAAATGCCGGTAGAGGTCGTCACGCAGGGCAAACAGAATTCGCCCGGACAGACGCGTGTGCAGGTAGCGATTGATCCCCGACAACGCGGTGCCGAGCAGTCCGGCAACGATCATCAGCACCGCGATCAACACCAGCATCGGGAAATTGCGCGCGAGCAGCCCGTCGTCGATCAGCAACTTCACCAGCCAGGGCTGCACCAGGACCAGCAACGAAGCGCACACCGACAACCCGAGCAACCCGGCAATCGCCAGCCGCTGCGGCCGCACGAAACCGTACAGCCAGCGCAACGCCGCTTGCAGCGCGGCTGGGTTGTGGCTGTCGATCAGCCGCACGATCAGGCGCTGCATCATGAGCGCAACTGTTTGAGTTTGCGGTACAGGGTCGCGCGGCTGATGCCCAGCGCGTCGGCGGCGGCCGAGACATTGCCCTGATGGGTGTCGAGGGATTGGCGGATCATTTCCAGTTCGTTCTCGCGAATGCTGCCGGCCTGGGGTTTCTCGCTGGCGGACAGTTCGTCGAGCATGCTGTCAGGCAGGTGATCGAGGGTCAGCACGGTTTCGCCGGGTTCGCGCATCGCCAGCGCGGTGCGCAGGACCATCTCCAATTGGCGGATGTTACCCGGCCAGTGATAGGCGCCGAGCAGTCGTTCGAGGTCATCGTGCAGCAGCACTTTCGGTGCATCGAGTTTGCTCAGTAGACGCTCGACCAAAGCGGCGAAATCATCACGCTCGCGCAGGGCCGGCAGCATCACGCTGATACCGTTGACCCGGTAGAACAGGTCTTCGCGGAATTGCTTGTCCTCGACCTGGCGCTTGAGGTCGCGGTGGGTGGCGCAGATCAGCGCGACGTCAATGTCCTGTTCTTCCCCCGCACCGAGTGGCGCCACTTTACGATCCTGCAACACCCGCAACAGCCGCGCCTGCAAGGCCAGTGGCATGTCGCCGATCTCATCGAGAAACAGCGTGCCGCCGTGGGCCTGTTGCAGGCGTCCGATCATCCCGCCCCGGCGCGAACCGGTGAACGCGCCTTCGCGGTAGCCGAACAGTTCCGACTCGATCAGGCCTTCGGGAATCGCTGCACAATTCACCGCAACGAAAGGTTTGTCACAGCGGCTGCCGGCCATGTGCAGCGCGCGGGCGATCACTTCCTTGCCGGTGCCGGTTTCGCCGAGCAGCAACACCGGCAACTCGTTGGCCAGTCCTTGCCGGGCCATGCGCAGCGCACGGGCGTAGCGGGTATTGCTGCCGGCGAGAGCGTCGAGATCCGGTTGCGGTTTGGCGGTTTTCGCCACGCTGCGCGGCGAGCCGCCGAGGTTGACCGAGCGCACCGGTGCCCGCAGGGTTTTGTAGAAAAACTCACCCTTGGCGGTTTGCAGACTGCCGATACAGCCCTGCTGCAGGCGCGAGAGCAATTGCACGCCATCGACTCCGAGAAACTCCTCGCACCGGTGCCCGACCAACGCCGAGCGCTCGGCCCGCAGCAACTGGCAGGCCTGGGCGCTGACCGCCAGGATCTGCCCGCCGAGGCTGACCGCAAGCAGGCCCTGCCACGGCGATTCGAGATACTGCCGGCGACTGTGAAACGCCAGAACGATCTGATCCGCAAAGCTGTTATTGAACACCCGGCTCTCGATCTGACTGACCGCCATGCTCAGCAACGCGGTGCTGTCATGCACCCGGCCGAGCGGGCCTTCGCGGGTCAGGTCGAGGACACCGAGGATTTCGCCCTGCGGACAGTGAATGGGCACCGAGGTGCAAGAGAAATCGGTGAGGCGGTCGAGGTAGTGTTCACCACAGTCGATCAGGGTGGGCCGTGCCTCCACCAGCGCGGTGCCGAGGGCATTGGTGCCACGGGCGGCTTCGCTCCAGCAGGCACCCAGCGTGATGTCTTGCAGACCACTGCCCTTGAGACGATCGGCGCGCCCCTCGACTGCGAGGATGGTGGCATCGGAGTTGGCGAGGATAATCAGACCTTCCTTGCCCTGGCGTTCGGCAAGGTAATCGATGGCCGGCATCGCGGCGTCGATCAGCAGGCGATTGCTCGCCAGCAGCACGTCGAGGCTGGCGCTGGACTCCAGGCTCAGCTCATGTTTGCCATTGAAATGCACGCCGTGGCTCAGGCTGCGCCGCCAAGAGGCGTCGATCTCCGCACGCAGCACGCCGTCCGGCACCTGGCCTTCGAGATGCAGTTTTTCCCGGGCGAGACGGGCTTCGTGAGGGGACTTGGGATCGGTTGTTTTTATAAGTGTCATCAAGCGCTCCGGAGCGGTCCGCTTTGCGCTTTTATTATTTCAGCGCCCTGACGCCAATGTTTACGTTAACGTCAGGGCGATGGCAATAGCCTTGCGACACTTGGGACTGCGACTGGAGCGGTTATACGTGCGGATCACCCGGCGCCTTGGTCGGCGCCGCGTATTGCGGCTTGAGGTGGCCGTCCTGATCCAGCAGCCAGGCATCCATGATCTGCCGCACCACAGGGCCGGCAACCCGGCCACCGGCCTCGCCGTTCTCGATCATCACCGAAATCGCGATCTTCGGATGCTCGGCCGGCGCGAAGCCAACGAACAAGGCGTTGTCGCGATGGCGTTCGAGGGTTTTCTCGCGGTTGTAGCGTTCGCCCTGCTTGATCGCCACCACCTGCGCCGTACCACTTTTGCCGGCGATACGATATTGCGCGCCCGCCGCTGCCGCGCGGGCAATACCCCGAGCATCGTGCATGACCATCTGCATGCCGTGGTTGACCTGATCCCAGTCGCGCGGGTCCTTGAGCAAGATGTTCGGCATCGGATGTTCGTCCACCGGAGCGACGCCATCGACGGTCTTGGCCAGGTGTGGACGATTCCAGACACCTTTATTGGCGATCAGCGCCGTAGCTTGAGCCAGTTGCAGCGGCGTGACCTGCATGTAGCCCTGGCCGATGCCAAGGATGACGGTTTCGCCGGGGAACCAGGCCTGACGACGGGTTGCGCGCTTCCAGGCTTGCGATGGCATCAGGCCAGGCGACTCTTCGAACATGTCTAGCGAGACTTTCTCGCCGAGACCGAACATCGCCATGTAATCATGCAGACGATCGATACCCAGCTTGTGTGCCAGATCGTAGAAGTAGGTGTCGTTGGAACGCATGATCGCGGCGTCCATGTCCACCCAGCCGTCGCCGCTGTGGTTCCAGTTGCGGTATTTGTGATCGAAGTCCGGCAGTTGGTAATAACCCGGATCGAACACCCGGGTCTGCGGCGTGACCACCCCGGCATCGAGGCCGGCGATCGCCACTTCCGGTTTGATCGTCGAACCGGGCGCATACAACCCGCGCAAAACGCGGTTGAACAGCGGCCGGTCGATGGAATCACGCAGCGCCGAATACTCCTTGGAACTGATGCCGGTGACGAACAGGTTCGGGTCGAAGCTCGGATTGCTGACCATGGCCAGCACTTCACCGGTCGAAGGATCCAGCGCAACCACCGAGCCGCGCCGATCGCCCAGCGCAGCTTCCGCAGCCTCCTGGAGTTTGACGTCGAGGCTCAGGACGATGTTTTTACCGGGCACCGGATCAGTGTGCTTCAACACTCGCAAGACCCGGCCCTGGGCATTGGTCTCCACTTCTTCGTAACCGACGTGGCCATGCAGTTGCGGCTCGTAGAACCGTTCAATGCCGGTCTTGCCGATGGATTGCGTGCCACGGTACTCCACGGAGTCGAGGGTCTTGGATTCTTTCTCGTTGATCCGGCCGACGTAGCCGATAGAGTGAGCGAAGTGCGCGCCCAGCGGATAGTTGCGGACGAACTGTGGTTCGACATCAAGGCCTGGGAGGCGGAACTCATTCACGGCCAGCACCGCGATCTGTTCTTCGGTCAGCTCATAGAACAACGTCACCGGTGTGAACGGATGGCGCGACTGCTTCATGGCTTTGTCGAAGACTCCGCGATCTTCAGCCGGCAGGTGCAAAAGATTGATGACCTCATCCAACTCTTGATTGACGTTGGTCGCGCGTTCGCGGGTGATGGTCAGGTTGAAGCTGGGGCGGTTGTCGGCCAACAGCACACCGTTACGATCATAGATCAGGCCGCGTGTCGGCGGGATTGGCAGGACGTGAACCCGGTTGTTCTCGGAGATCGTGGAGTGATAGTCGAACTCCACCACTTGCAGGATGTACAAGCGCACGACCAGCGCGCAACTGACCGCGAAGACGAACAAAGCACAGGCGATCAACCTCTTGTTGACCAGCTTCGTCTCTTTTTCGTGATCCTTGATAGGTATCGGTTCAGGCATTTCTACAGCAACTCTTTGACGAAAAATGAGCGCCGATCCTTGGGCGAGACATCAGTCCGTTAAAAAAACGAGCTGCACCATAACAAAAACCGAATGGTTACTTCATGAGGAATTCCTCAGACGGTTGTCGTGGCGACGATTGGATCCTTCGAGATTCGTGCGCTTTGTGCAGGATTGAAGTTCTGATTCGTGCGGCTTCTCGCTTCGAGCCCGCAGAATCGGCCAGCCACTTTTTCGCAGGCAAAACAAAACCCCAACTGCTTTCGCAATTGGGGTT
>NZ_JAHTKI010000008.1 GCF_019145475.1 Pseudomonas botevensis | reverse complement strand
TTGCCCGCGAAGGCGGCCTTCGGGCCGACCGGGTTCTGGTGGGTGTACGCATTCTTCACTGCCACCTCGGTCAGTTCCCTCTCCCTCCGGGCGGTCCGACGTTTCGGGAGGGCTAGGCGGGCGGCGTTCCGATGAGGGGCTTTTGATCTTGGTTTTTCAGGTGCTGAGTCTTTTCAAACCGCAATAAAAAAGGCGCGATCCCCACGGATCGCGCCTTTTTCATTGCGGGGGTCTATCAGCTGCCCAATGCCTTGGACGCCAGCCAGAACAGCCCGGCAGACAATGCCACGGTCGCCGGCAGGGTCAGGACCCAGGCCAGCAGGATGGTGCGCACGGTGCCGCCTTGCAGGCCGCTTTTGTTGGCGACCATGGTGCCGGCCACGCCCGAGGAGAGGACGTGGGTTGTGGAGACTGGCAGGCTGAAGATGTTGGCCATGCCGATCAGGCTCGCCGTGGTGATCTGCGCCGACATGCCCTGGGAGTAGGTCATGCCTTGCTTGCCGATTTTCTCGCCGATGGTCAGTACCACGCGTTTCCAGCCGACCATGGTGCCCAGGCCCAGGGCCAGGGCGACCGCCAGAATCACCCAGAACGGGGCGTATTCGGTGGTGGTGGTCAGGTCTTTGCGCAGTTTGTCCAGGTCAGCCTTTTCACGGGCTGCGAGGCCTGGCAGCTTGCTGACTTTCTTCGCGGTGTCGTCCAGGCAGAGCAGGTAGCGACGCACTTCGATACGGCTTTCCGACGACAGCGAATGGTAGTCCGCAACGCCTTTGAGGGTGTCGAGCAGGGCGGTGATGGTCGGTTCGGTCTGTTGCGGGTTGCAACGGAATTTCTCCGGCAGATCACCTTCCACGCTTTTGCCCAGTGCCAGGAACTCGCCCAGGGTATCGGCGTTGCGCTTGTAGAACTGGCTCAGGTGCAGGGTCGCGTCGCGGGTGCGTTCGATCTGGTAAGTCGTGCTGTTCAGGTCGAGTACGAACTGTGCAGGGACGATACCGATCAGCACCAGCATGATCAGGCCGATGCCTTTCTGGCCGTCGTTGGAGCCGTGTACGAAGCTCACGGCCATGGCCGAGATCACCAGGACCAGACGGTTCCAGAAAGGTGGGTGCTTCTTGTCGTCGATCTTGCGGCGCTGCTCCGGCGTCTTGTGCATCTTCGACAGCGGGCGCCACCATTTCAGGCCGATCAGGATCAGCGCGGCGATCAGGAAACCGGCCATGGGCGAGAACACCAGCGAGGCACCGATATCGATCGCTTTCTGCCAGTTGACCCCGTCGGCCAACGGAATGTCGTTGATCAGGGCGTTGGCCAGGCCGACACCGAGGATCGAACCGATCAGCGTGTGGGAACTGGAGGCCGGGATACCGAAGTACCAGGTGCCCAGGTTCCAGGCGATTGCCGCTGCGAGCAACGAGAACACCATCGCCAGACCATGGCCGGTGTTCACATTGATCAGCAGTTCCACCGGCAGCAAGTGAACGATGGCATACGCCACGCCAACGCCGCCCAGCAGTACGCCGAGGAAGTTGAACACACCGGAAAAGAACACCGCCAGGTGAGGCGGCATGGCTTTGGTGTAGATAACAGTGGCTACCGCGTTAGCGGTGTCATGAAATCCATTGATGAACTCGAAAGCGAGGACAAACGTCAGGGCGAGCAAGAGGCTCACAAGCACCCAAGCATCCAGTCCGCTGAATAAATCGATCATGAAGGTTTTCTGGCCCGGTCATAAGGGGGCGCGATTATGCCAGAAAAGAGTGGAAATCGATGCCCTACCTGCTCATCGGTAACACTCTTCAACGAAATAATTTGTGGCAAGCCGTAACCCCCGAGTGTTTTGCTGGGTTTTACAAGCTGTTGATTTGTCTGAAAAAATAGACAAGCGGTCAGGGTTTTTCCAGCCGTGCGGGTTGCTCAAACGGCTGTGTGAAATATCTCTGAAACTTGTCAGACCAGTACCAATTCCACGTAGGAAGGTAGAGCTGGCCGCTGCCCGCGGGTAGCGGGCGCGCAAGGCATCGTCACCGCACCGTGCTTTTAACCGGTGTGGACGTCAACCCTCGAAAAACTCAAGGCTTCAAGCTCATGGCTCTTCGGCTTTGAGTTCCTTTTCCATTTTTTGCAGTTCTTGCTGGAAGACCTGATCCTGAACGGTGGCGCGTTTACGCCATGGCTTGCGTTCCGGTTCGGGTTGGGCGGCGTAGGTGGTGACTTCTCCGCCGTAAACTTCCTTGTAACGTTGTTCCTGGCGCTCAAGTTCCGCGCGCAGTTCGTCTTTCGTCACAGTGATACCTGTTTGAGTTGAGGTAAATGTCTGGTGAAACGCACGGCAACGAATCAACGAGCGCATCTGTCGACCACGGATGCCTGAATTGGCACCGGGTTATCGGCAGAGCGATCAAGACTTCCATGTTGCAGGCGGCTACGGCACCAGATTAAAACTGACGCAGCATCAGTTTCCTGTTTCAGCGAGCGCGCTGGCGGTGCATGGGTAATGAGCATCAGGCGCTTGCCGGGGCCGGCGGCGATGAATATCGCGTCGGCGGGTGGCACCGTCGGCAAGTAAGAAAATGCGGCGCCACTGAGGTGCATTATAGCCATCGAATCGAGAATGACTATCTTTGAAAATTCAAAAGCAGTTCTGAATGTGTGATTGTTTTGTTACTCGCATGTTTTACCCGTAGTTGCAGTCCGAGTGATCCTTTTGTTGAAGAGTGCTGTGTTTCTGACGTCATTTAGTCGATCAACTTAGACAGGCTTTCGAGCGTTCACCAAGTTGGCGGATACAAGCTTGCGGCGCGTTGCGGGCGATTGCGATTATCGGTCGGCGGTTCGATAATCGCCCAATGTTGGCGGTCCGGCGCTTGTGCAAGTGCTCGCGAGCCGCTTGTATAGCTCGCTGATTCGCGCCGGAAAAAAGGACCCGCCATGAACGATCAAATGCGCAACTCTTTCACCTCTGTGGCGCCGCCGATCGTCGCCTCGCCCGCCAAGCGGATCCAGGCGCTGACCGGCGATCCGGATTTCATGACCTCCCTGGCCCGTGGCCTGGCGGTGGTGCAAGCCTTTCAGGAGCGTAAGCGTCACCTGACCATCGCCCAGATCAGCCACCGCACGGAAATCCCTCGCGCGGCGGTGCGCCGTTGCCTGCACACGCTGATCAAACTCGGCTACGCCACCACCGACGGCCGTACTTATTCGCTGTTGCCGAAAGTGCTGACCCTCGGCCACGCCTATCTGTCCTCGACGCCGTTGGCGGTGTCGGCCCAGCCGTATCTCGATCGCATGAGCGAGCAATTGCACGAAGCCTGCAACATGGCCACGCTCGAAGGCGACGACATTCTCTACATCGCCCGTTCGGCCACCACGCAACGGCTGATCTCGGTGGACCTCTCGGTCGGCGGTCGCCTGCCGGCGTATTGCACGTCCATGGGCCGAATTCTCCTGGCGGCGCTGGATGACACATCACTGGGCGAATACCTCGACCACGCGGAACTGGTCGCCAAGACCAGCCGCACGATCCACACCCCCGAGGCCTTGCTTGAATGTCTGCAGCAAGTGCGACAGCAGGGCTGGTGCATCGTCGACCAGGAACTGGAGCAGGGCCTGCGTTCGATTGCGGTGCCGGTGTATGACGCTTCCGGTCAGGTGGTGGCGGCGCTCAACGTCAGCACCCATGCCGGTCGGGTCAGCCGCAGCGAGCTGGAACAACGCTTTTTGCCGGGCATGCTGAGCGCCAGTCGCGACCTCAGCGCGCAGTTGTTTGCGTAAGGAAGCTGTTCGATAAACGCACAGAGTTGCGTTTATCGAATTGACGCTAAAACCCCCGGATCATTAATGTCGCGGCAGCGTCATCCGGCGCTGGCCAAGCAAGGTCAGGCCGGTTCGGCGACTCCCATAATAATGACAAGAGGCAACTTCTCATGCGCATGTCCCCCGACTGTCGCCACTCCCGCCCGTGTTGTCGCTAACGGGCAACGCCTGACTCAAGCCTTCTATTCTTGTGACCGTGCCGCTTCCTGGCCGGCCGCCGTTCGACTGCGTTTTTTTGCGTGGAATAAAAATAATGAACCAGCCTCAGTCCGCCGTAGGTAACTGCCTGGACGTGCAGTCCTTCATCAACGCCCAACCGATCTCGCGCTATCAGTGGCGGGTGGTGATCCTGTGTTTCCTGATTGTGTTCCTCGATGGCCTCGACACGGCGGCCATGGGGTTTATTGCGCCGGCGCTGTCCCAGGACTGGGGCATCGACCGCGCCAGCCTCGGCCCGGTGATGAGCGCCGCGCTGATCGGCATGGTCTTCGGCGCACTGGGTTCCGGGCCATTGGCTGACCGCTTCGGGCGAAAAGTCGTACTGGTCGGCGCTGTGCTGCTGTTCGGTGCCTTCAGCCTGGCATCGGCCTACAGCAGCAATGTCGAGCAATTGCTGGTGCTGCGTTTCCTCACGGGCCTTGGCTTGGGCGCCGGCATGCCGAACGCCACCACGCTGCTGTCGGAATACACCCCGGAGCGCAAGAAATCGCTGCTGGTGACCAGCATGTTCTGTGGTTTCAATCTGGGCATGGCCGGCGGCGGGTTCATCTCGGCCAAACTGATCCCGGCGTTCGGCTGGCACAGCCTGCTGCTGATCGGCGGAATCCTGCCGTTGATCCTCGCCGTGGTGTTGCTGCTCTGGCTGCCGGAGTCGGCGCGTTATCTGGTGGTGCGCAACCGTGGCACCGACAAGGTTCGCCAGACCCTCGCGCCGATCGACCCGGCCATCGTCGCCCAAGCCTCGAGTTTCAGCGTGCCGGAACAGAAAACCGTCAAGGCGCGCAACGTGTTCGCGGTGATTTTCTCCGGCACCTACAGCGCCGGCACCCTGTTGCTGTGGCTGACTTACTTCATGGGCCTGGTGATCGTGTACCTGCTGACCAGTTGGCTGCCGACACTGATGCGTGACAGTGGCGCGAGCATGGAACAGTCGGCGTTTATCGGCGCGCTGTTCCAGTTCGGCGGGGTGTTGAGTGCGGTCGGCGTAGGCTGGGCGATGGACCGGTTCAATCCGCACAAGGTCATCGGCACTTTCTACCTGTTGGCCGGGGTGTTTGCCTACGCGGTGGGGCAGAGCCTGGGCAGCATGACATTACTGGCGACGCTGGTGCTGCTGGCCGGCATGTGCGTCAACGGCGCGCAATCGGCAATGCCTTCGCTGGCGGCGCGGTTCTACCCGACCCAGGGCCGGGCGACCGGTGTTTCGTGGATGCTGGGGATTGGCCGCTTCGGCGCGATTCTCGGGGCGTGGATGGGTGCGACCTTGCTGGGGCTGGGCTGGAACTTCGAGCAAGTGCTGACGGCATTGGTGATTCCGGCGGCACTGGCCACCACTGCCGTGGTGATCAAGGGTCTGGTCAGCCATGCGGATGCGACTTGAGTTCAGTCTTCTGAATCTTCGCTGAAGGTTCTGGCCTTTTCGCGGGCAAGCTCTCTGCCACGGAATCTCCGTCGTTTCTGTGGCAGAGGGCTTGCCCGCGAAGCATTTGAGGCTGATTGTTAGCTGGATAACAATCTGTTCGATAAACGAACACTCAGTCGATTATCGGATTGTTTGGCGATTTTCAGCGGCTTAATCTGCAGTGACTCCGGCGCAGAACCTCGCGCCTTTTTATCACTGGCGATCCACTACAAAATCGGGAGCCGCTCCATGGCTGAGATCCTTTCGCTGCACGACGCGGTGAAGCAATTCGTCAACGACGGTGACACCGTCGCGCTCGAAGGCTTCACTCATCTGATCCCTACGGCGGCGGGTCACGAAATCATTCGTCAGGGCAAGAAAGATCTGACCCTGGTGCGGATGACGCCTGACCTGATCTACGACCAACTGATCGGCGCCGGCTGTGCGCGCAAGCTGATTTTTTCCTGGGGCGGCAATCCGGGCGTGGGTTCGCTGCACCGTCTGCGCGACGCGGTCGAGAAACAATGGCCACATGCTCTGGAAATCGAAGAACACAGCCACGCCGACCTGGCGAATGCCTACGTCGCCGGCGCTTCCGGCCTGCCGTTCGCGGTGCTGCGTGCCTACGCCGGTTCCGATCTGCCGAAGGTCAATCCGTTGATCAAGTCGGTCACGTGCCCGTTTACCGGTGAAGTGCTGGCGGCGGTGCCGTCGGTGCGTCCGGACGTGACGGTGATCCATGCGCAGAAGGCCGACCGCAAGGGCAACGTGCTGTTGTGGGGCATCCTCGGCGTGCAGAAAGAAGCCGCGCTGGCCGCCAAGCGTTGCATCGTCACCGTCGAAGAAATCGTCGATGACCTCAAGGCGCCAATGAACGCCTGCGTCCTGCCGACCTGGGCCTTGAGCGCGGTGTGCCATGTGCCCGGTGGCGCGCATCCGTCCTACGCCCACGGTTACACCGAGCGGGACAATCGTTTCTATCAGGCGTGGGACCCGATCGCCCGCGACCGTGAGACGTTTACCGCGTGGATCAACGAATACATCCATGGCTGCGCTGACTTCAGCGCGTTCCAGGCCAAGTTGGCCGCTGCTTCGGAGGCCAAGTAATGACTTACACCACCAATGAAATGATGACCGTCGCGGCGGCCCGTCGCCTGAAGAACGGCTCGGTGTGCTTCGTCGGCATCGGCCTGCCGTCGAAAGCGGCCAACCTGGCGCGTCTGACCTCGTCGCCGGACGTGGTGCTGATCTACGAATCCGGCCCGATCGGTGCCAAACCGAGCGTGCTGCCGCTGTCCATCGGTGACGGTGAGTTGGCGGAAACCGCCGACACTGTCGTCCCTACCGGTGAGATTTTTCGCTACTGGCTGCAGGGCGGACGCATCGACGTCGGTTTTCTCGGCGCGGCTCAGGTCGACCGCTTCGGCAACATCAACACCACCGTCGTCGGCAGTTATCAGCAGCCGAAAGTGCGTCTGCCGGGTGCCGGTGGTGCGCCGGAAATCGCCGGTTCGGCGAAAAGTGTGCTGATCATCCTTAAACAGTCGGCACGTTCGTTTGTCGACAAACTCGACTTCATCACCTCGGTCGGTCACGGCGAGGGTGGCGATTCGCGCAAACGCCTGGGCCTGCCGGGCGCCGGGCCGGTCGGCATCATCACTGACCTGTGCATCATGGAGCCGGAAGCCGGCACCCATGAGTTCGTGGTCACCGCGCTGCATCCGGGGGTGACCCGCGAGCAGGTGATCGCAGCCACCGGGTGGCCGATCCGGTTTGCCGACAGCGTTGCAATCACCGCTGAACCGACCGAGGTCGAACTGACCGCGCTGCGCGATCTCGAAGCCCGCACCGCAGCCGCCCACGGTCAGGCACCGGGAGAAGCATGATGCGCGACGTTTATATCTGTGATGCGATTCGTACCCCCATCGGCCGTTTTGGCGGTGGTCTGGCGGCGGTGCGCGCCGACGATCTGGCTGCTGTGCCGATCAAGGCGTTGATCGAACGCAACCCGAGCGTGGACTGGAACGCCATCGACGAGGTGTTCCTCGGCTGCGCCAACCAGGCCGGTGAAGACAACCGCAACGTGGCGCGCATGGCGCTGCTGCTGGCGGGCCTGCCGGAAACCGTGCCCGGCGTGACCCTCAACCGTCTCTGCGCTTCGGGCATGGACGCCATCGGCACCGCGTTCCGCGCCATCGCCAGTGGCGAAATGGAGCTGGCGATTGCCGGCGGCGTCGAGTCGATGTCCCGCGCGCCGTTCGTGATGGGCAAGGCCGACGCGGCGTTCTCGCGCAACATGAAACTGGAAGACACCACCATCGGCTGGCGCTTCATCAATCCGTTGATGAAGGCTCAGTACGGCGTTGATGCAATGCCGCAGACCGCCGACAACGTCGCCGACGACTACGAAATTTCCCGCGAGGATCAGGACGCTTTCGCGCTGCGCAGTCAGCAACGGACTGCCGCTGCGCAAGCTTCGGGCTACTTTGCCGAGGAAATCGTCGAAGTACGGATCGCCCACAAGAAGGGTGAAACCGTGGTCAGCCAGGACGAACATCCCCGCGCCGACACCACCCTCGAAGCCCTGACCAAACTGAAACCAGTCAACGGTCCGGACAAAACTGTCACCGCCGGCAACGCTTCCGGTGTGAATGACGGGGCGGCGGCCCTGATTCTGGCCTCAGCTGACGCGGTGAAAAAACACGGCCTGACCGCTCGCGCCAAAGTGCTGGGCATGGCCAGTGCCGGGGTTGCACCACGGGTGATGGGCATCGGCCCGGTGCCGGCGGTGCGCAAACTCACCGAGCGTCTGGGCGTGGCGGTCAGCGATTTCGATGTGATCGAACTCAACGAAGCCTTTGCCAGCCAGGGCCTGGCGGTATTGCGCGAACTGGGGCTGGCGGACGACGCGGCCCAGGTCAACCCGAACGGTGGCGCGATTGCCTTGGGTCACCCGTTGGGCATGAGCGGCGCGCGTCTGGTGTTGACCGCCCTGCATCAACTGGAAAAGACCGGTGGCAAGAAAGGTCTGGCGACCATGTGCGTCGGCGTCGGCCAGGGTCTGGCCCTGGCAATCGAACGCGTCTGACGCCTTGGCGTGACGAATAAGAACAGAGGAAAGCGAAATGACTGACAAGCCTGGTTACCGTCGCCCACAGGAAGGCACCCAGCCGCCGTACCTGCATCCGACGTATCAATCCACCAATCTGCGCTCGCCGTCCAAGCCGTTGGTGTTTCTGCCCCATTCGCTGTCGGAAATCACTGGCCCGACTATCGGTGCCGAGCGGGTTGCCGACACCGATAACGACCTGACCGCCCAGCATGCTGGCGAGCCGTTGGGCGAGCGGATCATCATCCATGGCCGTGTGCTTGATGAGGACGGTCTGCCGGTGCCGGGGATTCTGGTAGAGATCTGGCAGGCCAACGCCGCCGGTCGCTACAACCATGCCCGCGACCTGCACGACGCGCCGCTGGACCCGAACTTCACCGGCACCGGCCGCACCGTGACCGACGCCGACGGCTGGTATCAGTTCCAGACCATCAAGCCCGGCGCTTACCCGTGGGGCAACCACCACAACGCCTGGCGTCCGGCGCATGTGCACTTTTCGCTGTTCGGGCCAAGCATCCTGACGCGCCTGGTCACCCAGATGTACTTCCCGGGCGATCCGCTGCTGGCGTATGACCCGATCTACAACTGCGTGCCGGACACCCGCGCCAAGGAGCGCCTGATCGCCGCTTTCGATCTGGAAAAAACCATTCCGTCCTACGCCCTCGCTTATCGCTGGGACATCGTGCTGCGCGGCCGCGAAGCCACGCCGATGGAGAAATGAGATGACCCTGACCGCGACCACTTCCCACACTGTCGGGCCGTATTACCACATCGGCCTGACCTGGCTGAACCGCGAGAACCTCGCCACTGAACTGACCCTCGGCGAACGCGTGGCGATCACCGGGCAAGTCATCGACGGCAATGGCGATGTCGTCAACGACGCCATGCTGGAAGTCTGGCAGGCCAACGCTGCCGGCAAGTACGACCACCCGGAAGACGAGCAGGACAAACCGCTGGACCCGAACTTCGAAGGCTTCGGCCGCGTGCCGGTGGATGCCGAGGGGCGTTTCCGTTTCACCACGATCAAACCGGGCACGGTCGAGGGACTGAAAGGCTCGACCCAGGCGCCACATCTGGTGGTGCTGGTGTTTGCCCGGGGTCTGGTCAAGCACCTGCTGACCCGGATCTATTTCGAAGGCGACCCGGCCAACGTCGATGATCCGTTGCTCGAATGTGTGCCGGCCGAGCGCCGCGCGACGCTGCTGGCCAAGCCGAATGCCGCTGGGGTTTATCAGTGGAATGTGATTCTGCAGGGCACTGAGGCGGAGACGGTGTTCTTCGATTATTGAGTTCGCCGCGATCCCCGTGGGAGCGGGCAAGCCCGCTCCCACGGGGATCGCAACGCCTGATGTATCTGTGGAACGGGACTGTTGCAAAGTGTGTCTAGACTCTCAAGTGTCCCCAAAGAGTAAATAACAATGACAACCCTGACCTCCCACTACACCGGCGAAGAGCGCAGCAAGCGCATCTTCGCCATTGTCGGCGCCTCGTCCGGCAACCTGGTCGAATGGTTCGACTTCTACGTCTACGCCTTTTGCGCGATCTATTTCGCCCCGGCGTTTTTCCCCTCCGACAACCCCACGGTGCAACTGGTCAACACGGCCGGGGTGTTCGCCGCCGGGTTCCTGATGCGGCCGATCGGCGGCTGGATTTTCGGCCGGGTGGCGGACAAGCACGGGCGCAAGAATTCGATGATGATTTCGGTGCTGATGATGTGCTTCGGCTCGTTGCTCATCGCCTGTCTGCCGACCTACGCCAGCATCGGGGTCTGGGCGCCGGTGCTGCTGTTGTTCGCGCGGCTGCTGCAAGGTCTGTCGGTGGGCGGCGAGTACGGCACCACCGCCACTTACATGAGTGAAGTGGCGCTCAAGGGCCAGCGCGGTTTCTTCGCCTCGTTCCAGTACGTGACCCTGATTGGCGGGCAACTGCTGGCGGTGCTGCTGGTGGTGATCCTGCAACAGTTCCTCAGCGAAGATGAACTGCGTGCCTACGGCTGGCGGATTCCATTTGTGGTCGGGGCGGTGGCGGCGCTGATTTCGCTGTTCCTGCGCCGCACCCTGAAAGAAACCACCAGCAAGGAAATGCGCGAGAACAAGGACGCCGGCAGCATTCGTGCGTTGTTCCGCGACCACAAGGCTGCGTTCATCACCGTCCTCGGTTACACCGCCGGTGGTTCGCTGATTTTCTACACCTTCACCACGTACATGCAGAAATACCTGGTGAACACCGCCGGCATGCACGCCAAGACCGCCAGTTACATCATGACCGGCGCGCTGTTCCTTTATATGTGCATGCAGCCGCTGTTCGGCATGCTCGCCGACAAGATCGGCCGCCGTAACTCGATGCTTTGGTTCGGCGCGCTCGGCACACTGTTCACCGTGCCGATCCTGTTAAGCCTGAAAAGCGTCAGCAGTCCGTTCCTGGCCTTCGTGCTGATTACCGTGGCGCTGGCGATCGTCAGTTTCTACACCTCGATCAGCGGTCTGGTGAAAGCCGAAATGTTTCCGCCGGAAGTCCGCGCCCTTGGTGTCGGCCTGGCTTACGCGGTGGCGAATGCGATCTTCGGTGGCTCGGCGGAATACGTAGCCCTGAGCCTTAAATCGGCGGGCATGGAAAACTCCTTCTACTGGTACGTCACGGTGATGATGGCGGTGGCGTTCCTGTTCAGCTTGCGTCTGCCCAGACAGGCGGCGTATTTACATCACGACCTCTAAACCGATGTGCGCGGGCCGTCATGCACGGCCCGCGCCGGCAAGGATTCTTATGACTCAGCGACCGGGCAATCAATTGTTCGATGCCTATTTCACTGCCCGCGATATGCGTGAGGTGTTCTGCGATCACGGCCGGGTGCAGGCGATGCTCGATGTCGAAGCGGCGCTGGCCCGGGCCGAAGCGCGGGTCGGGTTGATTCCGGCGACGGCCGTCGGGCCGATCGAAAACGCCTGCGATGCCAGTCTGTACGACTTCGCGGCACTGGGCGAGGCCATTGCCACGGCGGGCAACTCGGCGATTCCGCTGGTCAAGGCGTTGGGCAGGCAAATCGCGGCGGCAGATGCCGAAGCCGAACGCTACGTGCATCTGGGCGCGACCAGTCAGGACGTGATGGATTCCGGGCTGGTGCTGCAATTGCGTCAGGCGCTGACGCTGATTGAAAACGATCTGGCGCAGCTGGCCGATTCGTTGGCGACGCAAGCGCAGCGTCATGCGGCAACCCCGTTGGCCGGGCGTACCTGGCTGCAACACGCCACCCCGGTCACCCTCGGCATGAAGATCGCCGGTTGGCTCGGCGCCGTGACCCGCAGCCGCCAGCGTCTGCGCGAACTCAAGCCGCGTCTGTTGGTGCTGCAATTCGGCGGCGCGTCCGGCACCCTCGCGGCGCTGGGCGAGCAGGCTTTGCCGATTGCCCGGGCACTGGCCGAAGAGCTGCAACTGAGCCTGCCGGAGCAACCGTGGCACACCCAGCGTGATCGCATCGTCGAGTTCGGTGCCGTGCTCGGCCTGATTGCGGGCAGCCTCGGCAAGCTCGGGCGCGACATCAGTCTGTTGATGCAAACCGAAGCGGCCGAGGTGTTCGAACCTTCGGCGCCGGGCAAGGGCGGTTCCTCGACCATGCCGCACAAACGCAACCCGGTGGGCGCGGCGGTGCTGATCGGTGCGGCCACGCGGGTGCCGGGACTGGTGTCGACGCTGTTCAGCGCCATGCCCCAGGAACACGAGCGCAGCCTCGGGCTATGGCATGCCGAATGGGAAACCCTGCCGGAGATTTGCGGTTTGGTTTCGGGGGCATTGCAACAGGCGCGGCTGCTGGCCGACGGTCTTGAAGTCGACGCCGCACGCATGGCGCGCAACCTGGAGCTGACCCAGGGCCTGGTGCTGGCCGAAGCGGTGAGCATCGTCCTGGCGCAAAGGGTCGGGCGCGACAAGGCCCATCATCTGCTCGAACAATGTTGCAAACGCGCGGTGGCCGAGCAGCGTCATTTGCGCGCGGTGCTGGGCGATGAACCGCAGGTGACCGCCGAACTGAGCGCCGCTGAACTGGATCACCTGCTCAATCCCGCCCATTACCTCGGCCAGGCACAAGTATGGGTCGAGCGCGCGGTGGCCGAACACAACGCTTTGACTGTCTGAAAGGAGAGGGCCGTGGCTTTCGTTCAACTCGCCGATGGCGAACTGCACTACCAAATTGAAGGGCCGCAGGGCGCGCCGGTACTGGTGCTGTCCAACTCGCTGGGCACCAATCTGCACATGTGGGACGCGCAGATGCCGGCGTTCACCGAGCACTTTCGCGTGTTGCGTTTCGACACCCGTGGTCACGGCCAGTCGCTGGTCACGCCGGGGCCGTACAGCATCGAGCAACTGGGCCACGACGTGCTGGCGCTGCTGGCTGCGTTGCACATCGAGCGGGCGCATTTCTGCGGACTGTCGATGGGCGGTCTGATCGGTCAATGGCTGGGGATCAATGCCGGTCAGCGCCTGCACAAGCTGATCGTGTGCAACACCGCCGCGAAAATCGGCGATCCGTCGGTGTGGAATCCACGCATCAAAACCGTGCTGCGCGATGGTGCGGCGGCGATGGTCGCGTTGCGCGATGCGTCGATTGCCCGCTGGTTTACCCCGGACTTTTCCACCGCCAACCCGGCGACGGCCAAGCAGATCACTGACATGCTCGCCGCCACTTCGCCAGAAGGCTACGCCGCCAATTGCGCGGCGGTGCGTGATGCGGATTTTCGCGATCAACTGGCGTCGATCAGCGCGCCGCTGCTGGTGATTTCCGGCACCGAAGACGCGGTGACGCCGCCGTCCGGCGGGCATTTCATTCAGGCGCATGTGCGTGGGGCGCAGTACGCCGAATTTTATGCCGCACACCTTTCCAACGTTCAGGCCGGCGCTGCGTTCAGCGAGCGGGTACTGACGTTTTTGCAGGCCGATTGAGGACGTATCCGTGGACGAGAAACAACGTTACGACGAAGGCCTGCAAGTGCGTCGCGCGGTGCTGGGCGATGCCCATGTCGACCGCAGCCTGAACGCCCTGACCGAGTTCAACTCGGAGTTCCAGGAGATGATCACCCGCCACGCCTGGGGCGACATCTGGACCCGTCCAGGCTTGCCGCGCCACACCCGCAGCCTGATCACCATCGCCATGCTGATCGGCATGAACCGCGAGGCCGAACTCAAACTGCACCTGCGCGCAGCGGCCAATAACGGCGTGAGCCGTGGGGAGATCAAGGAAGTGATCATGCAGAGCGCGATTTACTGCGGGATTCCGGCGGCCAATGCGACGTTTCATCTGGCCGAGTCGGTCTGGGATGAACTGGGCGTCGAATCCAGGGAGTGATGGAGCCCCGCGCCGGCGCTTTCGCGGGTAAGCCCGCGAAGGCGCCGGACGCTGCGACGCCTCAATCCGCTCCTTCTACTCAAACTCGGGCTACGATAAAAATCCGCTTGAACGGAAACAGCGTGTGCCCGTCGTTCTCTTGCGGATAGTGCTTATGCACCCGCATCACAAAGTGATAGATGAACCGCGCCTGCTCCTCTTTATCGAGCCCCAGCATCACCTGGCGCAACGCCGACACTCTCACCCAGTCATACACCGGCGATTTACCATCGACCACTTGCAGTTGCCGGCTCTCCCAGATTTCCAGTGACCGGGTGACTGGCGCGAGCAGTCGGTAGTAATCCTTGAGTCGCAACAATGGGCGAGCAGCCATGCGCTGGCGCAACTGCGCCGTGCCCAGCGGTGTACCGTCGGGGCCGCCATCTTCGAGGGTGTCGAGCATCAGCCGATACCACAACGCATCACGCCAGTTCGGCATGTGGGCGGCCAGGCAACCGCCCGGATTGAGGTAGCCGAGCAGGCGCGGCAACAATTGTTCGTGGTCGTCGATGAAATGCAGCACAGCAGCGGCGAACAATAGATCCGCCTGACTTTCGGGCTTCCAGTCGAGCAGGTCGCATTGCTGCCACGACGCCTTGATCGGCAGGCAGCGTGCCTCTCTCAACATCTCTTCGGAGCTGTCGATGCCCTGCAATTGCGCGTGCGGCCAGCGTTCGGCGAGCAGTCGTGTGGCAATCCCGGTGCCGCAGCCCAGGTCATAAATGTGCCGGGGATTTTCCACGCTGACACGATCGAGCAATTCATTGACCGGTTGTTGCCTGAGCCGGGAAAACTGCTGGTACGCCTTGGCGTCCCAGTCGGTGCAGGGCTTGCCCGGCGTTTCGAGGTTTACGCTCATGAGGTGGTCCTCTCTGGCGATTTACAGCTGTCTTCCGATGACGTTGAGCGTTTTCAGGACAACGGCCACACCTTTGCGCGTATCTTCTTCGTTCAGCAGTTTGAGCAGGGCGTAGAGGCTCGGCGGTTTGCCTTGTGTCATGATTTCGGCCCTGGTCATTCGCAGGGTATTGGCCGCTGCCCAACCGGAAGCCGTAACCTCTTCGAACACATTGGCCAGTTTTTCCACCGTGGCGGCATCCAGCAGGTCGATCAGGTCCGACACCAGGGAAAGCAGGTCGACGATGTTGTCCAGTCGCCCGCTATCGATCAAAGGTTGCAATCTGGCCATCAGGGCGCTGTACCCGGGGGTGGCCGACACGTCTTCAGGCATGTTCATCAGCAATCACTCCTCCCTGTGCAGGGTCAAAGCATTCCCCGGGCGACGGCCCAGTACAGGCCGCGATTGAAGCCGTTGCGCAGCAGGCCGCCGATTTTGGTGGGTGGGGTGGGCTGCACGTCTCTGGAGTAGTCGTACCAAAGGGGCATGCCGGCATTGAGGCCCATTTGCGCGACGGCCTGGACCCGCCCGTCATAGACGCTGACCGGTTTGCCGAGACGAATTTCGGCGGCAATGTTGTTGGCGATCACTGGCGCCTGGTTATGGCAGGAACCCCCGGCCTTGCTGACCGGCAAATCCACGGTGTCGCCGATCACATAGACATTCTCCAGACCATAGACCTGCAGTGTTTCGTGGTTGGTCGGCAGCCAGCCTTCATCGTTTTGCGCCTGCGAGACACCACACTCCAGCACCGCATCCACCGCGCGGATCGGCGGTGTTGCCATCAGGATGTCGAAAGGCTGCGCCTCATCCTCTGCGGAGTAGGCGATTTTCGCATCCGGATCAACCCGGCTCAGGGTGAAGCCGCGCTGATAGTGGATGTCCTTCTGCTCGAAAATGGCAGGCAGAATTTCCCCGGTTGGACGTTGCAGGAACAGGCAGTTTCGCAGCAGTTGGGCGGTGGTCGGGTAGGTGTAGATGATTTCCACCTTGTCCCGAACCCCACGCCGACGCAGGTAGTCGTCCAGCATCAGCGTCGTTTCCACCGGAGCGATACCGCACTGATGTGGAACGTTGGGCGTCTGGGGGAACGACACGGAGATGAAGATCCGACCCTTTTCAATCGTGCTCAGGCGCTGGGCCAACTGACGGGCCGGATCGTATTGATAGAAATGGTCGCCGGCCTCTTGCAGACCTTCGATGCGTTCCGGTGCCGGCAAACATCCGGTGGCAATCACCAGGAAGTCGTAGCTAAAGGGCTTGCCGCTGCTGGTTTTCAGGCGTTGGCCGGCGAAATCGAAGCGCGTGACCTTTTCGACCTGAAAGCCAATTTCCGGGCGCAGCAATGAGCGTTCCGGGCGTTTGAGTTCTTCTTTGAAATACAGATTGAACGCTACGTACATGAACGCAGGTTTGTAGTAGTGATCGGGGCAATCGGACAACAACAGGATCGAGACTTCGCCGCGCAGGATTTCCGGATACAGCTTGCGGGCCAGTTGATTGGCCAGCATGGTTCCTCCTACGCCGCCACCGACGATAACTATTCGCTTGCTCATACCTGACCTCCGTGGCCAAGGCAGCTTCGCGTACAGCATCCGGAGATAACGGAAGAAAAAGGGGCTCCTACAGCCGAGATGGAGAATTCAGTAACTTTTTGACTCTATCTGCGTTTGCGCAAACCGCCAGTTCGATACGACCGGCGGTAAATCGCGACACGCCACATTCTGTGGTGCGTCGGGATTGCAGCTCAGAGCAGACTGATCGGGTAGCTGACGATCAGACGGTTCTCGTCGAATTCGTTGTTGCTGAAGTCGCGGCGCATGGTCGAATTGCGCCATCTGACGTTCAGGTCCTTGAGCGTGCCGCTCTGTACCGTGTAGCCCAGTTCCGATTCACGCCCCCATTCCTTGCCGTCGGTGATGCTGCCGGTGTGGACGTTGTCGCCGCTGATGTAGCGGTTCATCAGGGTCAGGCCGGGAATGCCGAGGGCGACGAAGTTGTAGTCGTGGCGCACCTGCCAGGAACGTTCCCGGGCGTTGTCGTAGCTGGCGTTGTAGCTGTCGTTGGCCAGGGTGCCGCCGCTGGTGCCGTTGACCCGCATCCAGGCGCTGTCGCCGGTGAGTTTTTGCAGGCCGACATAGAAGGTGTTGCCGCCGTAGCGCGCGGAAAACATCCCCGACCAGGTCTTGTTGTCCAGCTCGCCGGCCCGTGCGCTGCCATCATCCTTGCCGTAGAAGAAGCCGAGGTTGGCGCCGAGGGTCCAGTCGCCCAGCGGCTGGCTGTGGATCAGGTTGACGTATTGCTGGCTGTAGATGTCCTTGAGTTCGGCGTTCCACAGGCCGATCTGCGTGCGTTTTTCATTGAACACGTACTCGCCGCCCTGGAAGTTGAAACGGTCGGAGGTGAACGCGGCTTTGCCCGTCATCGACATGTCGCTCATGCTGCTGTCGTCGCGCGGGCTGTTGGCGCGGAACTGGCCGCCGTAGAGCGTCAGGCCGTCGATTTCCTTCGAGGTGATCTGCCCGCCACGGAAGGTTTGTGGCAGCGAGCGACCGTCGTCCGAACGCAGGATCGGCAGCACCGGCATCCACTCGCCGACCTTGATTTCGGTCTGCGACAGCCTGGCCTTGAACGCCACGTTGGTGCGGCCGAAGGTGTCCGCCGGGCGGCCGTCATGGTCCAGCGGCAACGCCTGCGTGCCGCCGGTGCCTTTGCCGCCGTCGAGCTTGACCGAGTACAGCCCCAGTACGTCCATGCCGAAACCGACGGTGCCCTGGGTGAAGCCGGATTTGGCGTCGAGGATGAAGTTCTGCGTCCACTCTTCAGCCTTGCCCTGAGCCTTGGTCGGGTTGGTGAAGTTGCGGTTGATGTAGAAGTTGCGCAGGTTCAGGTTGACCTTGGCTCCTTCGACGAATCCGGCTTCCTCGGCCGCCACGGGCAGGGCGGCGCCGGCCAGTGTCAGGGCGATCAGACCGGGAAATGCATAGGTGGAAGGCGTCATGAGGTGAGTCTCTCTAATTATTTTTAGGTGAAGCGGGGCGCACTGCCGCGGCGAGCGGGGCAGACATGGCGTCGTGAGTCAGGGGGGAAACGGCGGCGATCAGCCGGATGGGGCAGGGCGCGGGAGCATGGTGTCGAACCTGTTGTTATTGGTTTTGTGGGACGAATGGTGCGGGGCGCGAGTGGGGCGATTCAATCGTCGAAAGCGGGTTTTGGGCGATTATCGAACGCTAGATGCGGGGAATTGTCCGGTGGGTGTGAGGGCTGTTCACGTCTTTCTGCTACAAACAAAACGCCCGCCAAAATGGCGGGCGTTTTGTGTTCAGCTGCTGATGATCAGAACAGCTTCATCTTCGGCGCTTCTTCCTTCAGCGGTTCGTTCTGCGCGGTCTGCGCATTCCAGCCACCGCCCAGGGCCTTGTACAGGTTGACCGCACTGGTCAACTGCGCGAGGCGGTCGGTGATCAGCGATTGTTGCGCGCTGAACAGCTGACGCTGGGCATCGAGGAAGGTCAGGTTGCTGTCGACACCGATGCGGTAGCGACGCTCGGCCAGGCGGTAGTAATCCTGGTTGGCGGTGACGAAGTCACGCTGCGCCTGCAACTGTTCGGTGTAGGTCTGGCGTGCGGCCAGGCCGTCGGCGACTTCCTGGAAGGCCGTTTGAATGGACTTCTCGTAGTTCGCCACGCCGATGTCCTTCTGGATCTTGGCGTAGTCGAGGCTGGCGCGCAGGCTGCCGGCGTTGAAGATCGGCAGGTTGATCTGCGGCTGGAACAGCCACGTACCGGAGCCCCCCTTGAACAGACCGGACAGGTCCGGGCTCAGGCTGCCCGCGTTGGCGGTCAGGCTGATGCTCGGGAAGAACGCCGCACGGGCCGCGCCGATATTGGCGTTGGCCGCCTTCAGGTTGTATTCGGCCTGGAGGATGTCCGGACGACGCTGCAGCAGATCCGATGGCAGACCGGCCGGTACGTCGGCGAGCAGGTCATCCGACAGCGGCTTGGCCGCTTGCAGGTTGGCCGGCACGCCGGTGCCAAGCAGCAGGGTCAGACTGTTTTCGTCCTGGGCGACTTGGCGGGTGTAGCGCGCCAGTTGCGCCCGGGCGTTTTCCACGGAAGTGCGCGACTGCGCCAGATCCAGCGCCGAGGCCACCCCGACTTCGTTGCTGCGGCTGGTCAGCTTGTAGCTTTCCTCGAAGGCACCGAGGGTGTCCTGAGTCAGCTTGAGCAGTTCCTTGTCGGCCTGCCAGGTCAGGTAGGCGTTGGCCACGCTAGCGACCAGGCTGATCTGGGTGCTGCGGCGCGCCTCTTCGGTGGCGAAGTATTGTTGCAGCGCTTGTTCGCTCAGGCTGCGAACCCGACCGAACAGGTCGAGCTCGTAGGCGCTGATGCCGACGGTGGCGGAGTAGGAACTGCTGATGCTCGCTTCACCGGTCTGCGACGCGCGGGCCGGAACCCGCTGGCGGCTGCCGCTGCCGGTGGCCGAAACGGCCGGGAACAGGTCGGCACGCTGGATGCGGTATTGAGCCGCGTAGGCGTCGATGTTCAGCGCCGCGACGCGCAGGTCGCGGTTGTTTTCCAAGGCCACCTGGATCAGCTGTTGCAGGGCCGGGTCATGGAAAAACTGCTTCCAGCCCTGCTCGGCGGCGGCCTGCGCCGGCGCCTGGGCCGACGAGTACGCCGGGCCTTGCGGGTATTGCGCCGCGACCGGTGCTTCAGGCTGCTGATAGTCAGGGATCAGCGAGCAACCGCTCAGCACGAAGGCGGCGACTGCGATGGAGAGTAGCGACTTGCTCATTGGCCAGCCTCTTTAGGAGTTTCTATGGCGTCATCCTTGCCGGCGTTTTTGCGCTGGCCCATGGACGACACAGTGACGAAGAACAGTGGAACCCAGAAAATCGCCAGGATCGTTGCCGTGAGCATACCGCCAATCACGCCCGTACCGATCGCGTGTTGACTGCCGGAACCCGCGCCGGTGGAAATCGCCAGCGGCACCACGCCGAGGACGAAGGCCAGCGACGTCATGATGATCGGTCGCAGACGCATGCGGCACGCTTCGATGGCGGCATCGCGCAGACTGCGGCCCTGCTCGTGCAGCTCCTTGGCGAACTCGACGATCAGAATGGCGTTTTTAGCCGCCAGACCGATGGTCGTCAACAGCCCCACCTGGAAGTACACGTCGTTGGACAGGCCGCGCAGGCTGGTGGCCATCAGCGCACCGATGATCCCCAGCGGCACCACCAGCATGACCGCGATCGGAATCGACCAGCTCTCATACAGCGCCGCCAGACACAGGAACACCATCAGCAGCGAGAGGGCGTACAGCGCCGGTGCTTGCGAGCCCGACAGACGTTCCTCGTAGGACAGACCGGTCCAGGAAATACCGACACCGGCCGGCAGCTTCTTGGCGATCGCTTCGACTTCGGCCATCGCTTCACCGGTCGAGTAACCCGGCGCCGGGGCACCCAGGATCTCCAGTGCTTCCACGCCGTTGTAACGCGCCAGTTTCGGCGAGCCGTAGATCCACTCGCCCTTGGCGAAGGCCGAGAACGGAACCATGGTGCCGGCGGCGTTGCGCACGTACCACTTCTTCAGGTCTTCGGGGCTCATGCGCGAGTCCGGCTGGCCCTGTACGTAGACTTTCTTCACCCGACCACGGTCGATGAAGTCGTTGACGTAGCTACTGCCCAACGCGATCGACAGCGTGTTGTTGATGTCGGCGATGGTAATGCCCAGGGCACTGGCCTTCTCGTCATCGATTTCCAGCTGGAACTGCGGCTCGTCGTTCAGGCCGTTCGGGCGCACCTGGGTGAGCACCTTGCTCTGCGCGGCCATGCCCAGGAACTGGTTGCGGGCAGCCATCAGCTTGTCGTGACCGATACCGGCGCGGTCTTGCAGGAACACGTCGAAACCGGTGGCGTTGCCCAGTTCCAGTACCGCAGGCGGGGCGAAGGCGAACACCATCGCGTCGCGGAAACCGAAGAAATGCTGCTGGGCGCGGGCGGCGAGGCTGAACACACTGTTGTCGGCATTACGCTCGTGCCATGGCTTGAGCATGATGAACGCCATCCCCGAGCTCTGGCCACGGCCGGCGAAGTTGAAGCCGGTCACGGTGAACACCGAGGCTACCGCGTCGCCTTCGCCGCCGTCCTTGGTCGGACGCAGCAGATACTCACGCATTTCATCCACGACCACTTGAGTGCGCTGGGCAGTCGAACCGGCCGGGGTCTGCACCTGGGCGAACAGTACGCCTTGGTCTTCTTCCGGAAGGAATGCAGTCGGAATGCGGGTGAACAGCCAGACCATGCCGACCACGATCAGCAGATAAGCCAGCAGATACGGCGCCTTGCGCTGCAGGATATTGCCCACGCCACGCTCGTAGCCACGAACACCACGGTCGAAGTTGCGGTTGAACCAGCCGAAGAAGCCTTTTTTCGGCGCGCCGTGCTCACCGTGCGGAATCGCCTTGAGCATGGTGGCGCAGAGTGCCGGGGTGAAGATCAGGGCAACCATCACCGACAGTGCCATGGCCGAAACGATGGTGATCGAGAACTGCTTGTAGATCACACCGGTCGAGCCGCTGAAGAACGCCATCGGCAGCAGTACCGCCGACAGCACCAGCGCGATACCGACCAGTGCGCCCTGGATCTGGCCCATGGACTTCTTGGTTGCTTCCTTCGGTGACAAGCCTTCTTCGCTCATCACCCGTTCGACGTTTTCCACCACGACGATGGCGTCGTCCACCAGCAAGCCGATGGCCAGCACCATGCCGAACATGGTCAGGGTGTTGATGCTGAAACCGGCGGCGGCGAGGATGCCGAACGTACCGAGCAATACCACCGGCACGGTCATCGTGGTGATGACGGTGGCGCGGAAGTTCTGCAGGAACAGGAACATCACCAGGAACACCAGCACGATCGCTTCGACCAAGGTTTCAACCACACCCTTGATCGATTCGGTCACCACCGGGGTGGTGTCGTACGGGAACACCACTTCCATGCCTTGCGGGAAGAACGGCTTGAGGTCGTCAATTGTCTTGCGCAGGGCTTTGGCGGTGTCGAGGGCGTTGGCGCCGTTGGCCAGTTTCACCGCCAGACCGGATGCCGGGCTGCCGTTGAACTGGGCGCTGACCGCGTAGTTCTCGCCACCGAGGCCGACATCGGCGACGTCTTTGAGGCGAACCTGCGAGCCGTCCTTGTTGACCTTGAGCAGGATTTCCTTGAACTGCTCGGCGGTCTGCAGACGGGTCTTGCCGATGATCGTGGCGTTCAGTTGCTGGCCCTGCACGGCAGGCAAGCCGCCGAGCTGACCGGACGACACCTGGACGTTCTGCGCCGCGATGGCGGTTTTCACGTCGACCGGGGTCAGGTTGAAGTTGTTCAACTTGGCCGGGTCGAGCCAGATGCGCATCGCGTACTGGGCACCGAAGACCTGGAAGTCACCGACACCGGCGGTCCGCGAAATCGGGTCCTGCATGTTCGACACGATGTAGTTGGACAGGTCGTCCTTGGTCATGCTGCCGTCACGCGACACCACGCCGATCACCAGGAGGAAGTTCTTCACTGCCTTGGTCACACGGATACCCTGTTGCTGCACTTCCTGCGGCAGCAGCGGGGTGGCCAGGTTCAGCTTGTTCTGGACCTGGACCTGCGCGGTGTCGGAGTTGGTGCCTTGCTCGAAGGTCGCGGTGATGGTCATGCTGCCGTCGGAGTTACTTTCCGACGACACATAACGCAGGTTGTCGATACCGTTGAGCTGCTGTTCGATCACTTGAACCACGGTGTCCTGCACGGTCTGTGCGGACGCACCCGGGTAGGTCACCTGGATCGCAATGGCCGGTGGCGCGATGCTCGGGTACTGGTTGATCGGCAATTTCAGGATCGAGAGTGCCCCGACCAACATGATCACCAGGGCAATTACCCAGGCGAAAATCGGACGGTCGATGAAAAATTTTGACATGGGTTACTCCCCTTTGCCGCCGGCGGCTTTGTCAGCTGCCTGAGCGGGGGCCGGGTTCTTTGCGCCAACGTTGGTCGCTTCGCTCGGCTTGACTTCGATGCCTGGCTTGACGAATTGCAGCCCTTCGGTGATCAGGCGATCGCCGGCCTTCAGGCCGTCTTCGATCAGCCACTGGCTGCCGACGGTGCGGCTGGCCTTGAGCTGACGCAGTTCGACCTTGTTGTCCGGGCCGACCACCAGAGCGGTTGGCGTGCCTTTGAGGTCGCGGGTCACGCCTTGCTGTGGGGCGAGAATCGCTGCGCTGTTCACACCGGCCTGCAACTGGGCGTGCACGAACATGCCTGGCAGCAGGGTGTGATCCGGGTTCGGGAACACGGCGCGCAGGGTCACCGAACCGGTGGTCTGGTCGACCGACACTTCGGAGAATTCCAGCTTACCGTCGAGTTTGTACTGGCTGCCGTCTTCCAGGGTCAGCTTGACCGCAGCGGCGTTGTCGCCGGCCTTTTGCAGACGACCGCTTTCCAGTTCGCGGCGCAGTTCCAGCAGTTCCACCGAGGACTGGGTGACGTCGACGTAGATCGGGTCGAGCTGCTGGATCACGGCCATGGCGTCGGTCTGGCCGCTGCTGACGAGCGCGCCTTCGGTCACCGAAGAGCGGCCGATACGCCCGGAAATCGGCGCGTAGACCTTGGTGTAGCGCACGTTGATCTGTGCGGTCTGCAAGGACGCTTCCGATTGCAGGCGGTTGGCCACGGCGGTGTCGTATTCCTGACGGCTGACCGCTTGCTCATCGACCAGTTGCTTGTAGCGGTCTGAGATCGACTTGGTCGAACGCAGGTTGGCTTCGGCGCTTTTCAGGGTCGCTTCATAGACCGACGGATCGATCTGATACAGCTGCTGGCCGGCTTTGACATCGCCGCCTTCCTTGAACAGACGCTTGAGAATGATGCCGTTGACCTGCGGTCGAACTTCAGCGATGCGGAACGCACTGGTGCGCCCCGGCAGTTCGGACGTGAGGGTGAACGCTTGTGGTTGCAGGGTGACGACGCCGACCTGAGGAGGTGGTGCGGCGGGAGCCGCCTCTTCCTTTTTACATCCGCTGAGCAGCGATGCCAGGGCGACGGCAGTGACCAGAGCGGTAACAGCTGGCTTGAATTGCATGAAGATCCTCGGGTCAGGCGCGCGAAAAGCGCACAAGAAGTGTGGAAGGGTAAAAATCAGGTGCCGGGTGGATAAGTAGCTTGCTAAGGAATATACTTACGTTCATGGTTGTTTGTAAACACCTTGGCCGCGTACCCACCCTGATACAAAAGTCGTCGCAAGGTCTGAAATTGTAGGCCGGGGCGTCGATCCACGAGAGATCACCCCCTTTTTATTCAGCGGATATTCAGCCATCCCTGAAACATCCTGTTTGAGGTTTTACTGTCATGGTCCGTCGTACCAAAGAGGAAGCTCAAGAAACCAGAAGCCAGATTCTCGAAGCCGCCCAGAAAGCCTTCTATGAACGGGGCGTGGCGCGTACCACGCTGGCGGATATCGCCAGCCTGGCCGGCGTGACTCGCGGCGCCATCTACTGGCATTTCAGCAATAAGGCCGATCTGTTGCAGGCGATGCTCGATACCCTCAAAGAGCCGCTGGATGAACTGGCCAGAGCCAGTGAGAGCGAGGACGAACTCGATCCACTGGGCTGCATGCGCAAGCTGCTGATTCATTTGTTTCATCAAGTTGCGCTGGATCCGAAGACCCGGCGTATCAACGAAATTCTGTTTCATAAGTGCGAGTTCACCGATGAAATGTGCGATCTGCGCCAACAGCGTCGGGAAGCCAGTCTCGAATGCAATCTGCGTATCGGCTTGACCTTGCGCAACGCCGTGAATCGCGGCCAGTTGCCGGCGGATCTCGACACTGCCCGCGCGGCCATCAGCATTCACGCGTACATCGATGGCCTGTTGTACGGCTGGCTGTTGGTGCCTGACAGCTTTGAACTGCACGCCGAAGCCGAGCGCTGGGTCGAAACCGGGCTGGATATGCTGCGCTTGAGCCCCAGCCTGCGCAAATGAAACAAAATACGTAATTGGATCAGTTTGTGTCGATGATGGAGGCGAATGAAGATCCCTGTTCGCTCGCCCCGCTGCAATGGGATGCTTTTATATACCGCTGCGGTTCGAGTTGAAACATAGCGAGCTACGTATTTTGTAGGGATTTTGTATATCTTCCCTTGGTTGATCCGGCAGTCAATTTCTCCATGCACAGCAAGCGCCTTGTCAGGGCGCTTGCTGGTGAAAAAAACGTGCGCTTCAGTTTGCTTCGCGGATTACGATCTTCATGGCGTAACTATAAGGCGAAGTATTTTGGCGTTGTGTCAACTCGGTGCTGCACAAAAGCTCGGTCTTTCCGGTCGACCGCGTGTTGTATTGTCGTGACACCGTTGTAGTATTACCAAAAGCCAACGGTTCGTAACGCAGATAGAGTTGTGCTTCTGTTGAGAATGTGAAGGCTCTTTCAGCGCTTTTATAAGTAAATTCATGTTTTATTTTCGAACTGCGAAATATAGACTTTGCGTTGCTGATACGTCTGAGTCGATCATCGCGAAGTATGAATGACGTATAGTCGCCCGCGCCGAGATCAAACTCCTTCAGCGGCAGCTGACTGCTGTCCCAACTGGCTTTGGTCAGGGAGAAGTTTTCTCGGGTGGTGTTGTAGATATAGATCAGAACGCCGGTTTCATTGGTCATCTTACTGACGGGGTTCCATTGGATCGGCTGCTCTTTTGCAGCTTTTTCGGCATTTGCATTGAATCTTTCCACATGCCTGTGCTTTTCCAGGAACTCTTTGAGCTCATCTTTGTTTAATCCGGACAAGTATTCTCTTGCGCGGTCTATGTAACTTTTATCTTCTGTGCTCGAAATGCCGGAAATGAAGCTTTCTATATCATCCATGAAAAAATCTCTGTGCTGGGTTGGTAAGTTTTAAAAGTAACAGTGCTCAAGTTTGTTTGCATGCGAGGTGTGTAATGGTTTATGTCGTTGAGTGTTTTTTATAACTAATAAAAAAGGCCCCGGCTCTTGCGAGTCGGGGCCTTTTGTTACAACTAACTAAAGGTTACAGCGTCGGGTAGTCGAGGTAGCCGACCGGGCCTTTGCCGTAGAACGTTTCCGGGTGCGGCTGGTTCAACGGCGCATCGGCCTTCAGGCGCGCCGGCAGGTCCGGGTTGGCAATGAACGGTACGCCGAATGCCACGGCGTCGGCCTTGCCGCTGGCCAGCCATTCATTGGCGCTGTCCTTGGTGAAACGCTCGTTGGCGATGTACACGCCACCGAACGCTTCTTTCAATTGTGGGCCGAGGCTGTCGGCGCCTTCTTTTTCGCGGGAGCAAATGAACGCGATGCCGCGCTTGCCCAGTTCGCGAGCGACGTAGGTGAAGGTCTCGGCCAGGTTGTCGTCGCCCATGTCATGGGAGTCGGCGCGTGGCGCCAGGTGTACGCCGACACGGCCGGCGCCCCAGACGTCGATGGCCGCGTCGGTCACTTCCAGCAACAAGCGGGCACGGTTTTCCAGGGAGCCGCCGTAGTTGTCGGTGCGCTGGTTGGTGCTGCTTTGCAGGAACTGGTCGAGCAGGTAACCGTTGGCGCTGTGGATTTCCACGCCGTCGAAACCGGCGGCCTTGGCGTTCTCGGCACCGGTGCGGTAGGCGTCGACGATGTCGGCGATTTCAGCGGTTTCCAGAGCGCGTGGCGTCGGGTAGTCGGCCAGTGGACGCACCAGGCTGACGTGGCCTTTGGGTTGCAGGGCGCTTGGGGCGACCGGCGCTTCACCGTTCAGGTACGACGGGTGGGAAATACGTCCGACGTGCCACAGTTGCAGGAAGATCTTGCCACCGGCGGCGTGGATGGCTTTGGTCACGTTGGTCCAGCCACGTACCTGATCGTTGGACCAGATGCCGGGGGTGTCCGGGTAGCCGACGCCCATCGGGGTCACGGAAGTGGCTTCGCTGAGGATCAGGCCGGCGGAGGCGCGTTGCACGTAGTACTCGGCCATCAGCGCATTGGGTACGCGGCCTTCGTCGGCGCGGCAGCGGGTCAGCGGCGCCATGATGATGCGGTTGGACAGCTCGAGGTCGCCCAGTTTGATCGGATCGAAAATAGTTGCCATGAAATACAACCCTCGTGAGTTATTGAATGAATCAGTGAGTAGCAGAAGCCAGCGCGGCATTGCCGTTCTGACGGAAAGTGATCAGGGTCACCAGCAGGGCCAGCACCGCCAGAACGGCGGCGGCGAGCGGCACGCTGGTCAGGCCATAGCCGTGGGCGATGACGCTGCCGCCGACCCAGGCGCCCAGGGCGTTACCGACGTTGAATGCGCCGATGTTCAGGGTCGAAACCAGGTTCGGTGCGTCCTTGCCGTAGGTCACGACGTTGACCTGCAGGGCCGGCACCGCGGCGAAACACGCGGTGGCCCAGAGGAACAGGGTGATTTCGGTGGGAATCAGCGCAACGCTGGTCCAGCTCAGTACGGTGGAGGTCACGGCCATGGCGATGAACACGCCGATCAGCGTTGCGGCCAGGCCTTTGTCAGCCATTTTGCCGCCGATGATATTGCCGACGGTCAAGCCCAGGCCGATGAGCATCAGGGTCCAGGTCACGCCACGGGGCGAGACGCCAGTCACTTCCCCGAGCAGCGGCGCGACGTAGGTGAACAGGGTGAAGACCGACGCGGCGAACAGCACCGTCATGCTCAGCGACAGCCAGATCCCGGCGCCCTTGAGGGCCGCCAGCTCGCTGCGCATGTCGAGTTTTTCCTCATCATGTTTCGCTGGCAGGAAACGGATCAGGCCGATCAACGCAACCACACCGATCACGGTCACTGCCCAGAAAGTCGAACGCCAGCCTTCCTGCTGCCCCAACGCAGTGCCCAACGGCACGCCGAGAACGTTGGCCAGGGTCAGGCCGGTGAACATCAGCGCCACGGCCGACGCGCGTTTGTTGGCCGGCACCAGACTTGCCGCCACCACCGAACCGATGCCGAAGAAGGCGCCGTGGCAGAGGGCGGTGACGATCCGGGCCAGCATCAGCACGTTGTAGTCACTGGCGATGGCGCAGAGCAGGTTGCCGATAATGAAGATGCCCATCAGCGCGACCAGGGCGGCCTTGCGCGGCAGCTTCGAGGTCGCCATGGCCATGAACGGTGCACCGATGGCCACGCCCAGGGCGTAACCGGTCACCAGCCAGCCGGCACCGGGAATCGACACCCCGAGATCGGCCGCCACATCGGGCAGCAGGCCCATGATGACGAACTCGGTGGTGCCGATGGCGAAGGCGCTCAAGGCGAGTATGAGAAGCGAGAGGGGCATCGTTTAATCCTTTTGGCTGGCTGACGTTAAGGGTCAGAGCTCTTCACTGAGGGTGCTGAGGAACGCCTGGATCACGTCCTCGTTACGTTTGAAAAAGTGCCATTGGCCGACTTTGCGGCTGCTGACCAGGCCAGCGCGTTGCAGGGTTGCCAGGTGGGCCGAGACCGTGGATTGCGACAGGCCGCAACGCTGGTCGATCTGCCCGGCACAGACGCCGTGCTCATTGCTGTGGGACTGGTCGGGAAATTCGACGGTGGGGTCTTTCAGCCAGTGCAGGATGTCTCGCCGTACCGGGTGCGCCAGGGCTTTTATTATTTCGTCGAGGTTGAGGTTCATGGTTGAGTGCTCGTGATGTGTGCAACGCTATATCGCGATGGGGCGAACTTTAAATCGGTATTTCGCGATATACCAATATGATTTCGATCTGATGACCGAGTAAATCGGTATATCGGGTTATAACGATATGTGAGGTGTATCGATACTCCGGCGCGGTGCTAAGCTGCGCCCATGAACTATCTCGCACATTTACACCTCGGTGGCCAGCGCCCCGGTCAACTGCTCGGCAGCCTGTATGGCGATTTCGTCAAAGGGCAGCTGCAGGGGCAGTTTGCCCCGGAGGTCGAGGCGGCTATCAGACTGCATCGCCAGATCGACGTGTTTACTGACCGCCATCCGTTGGTCGACACGGCGTTGGGGCGTTTCTCCCATACCCGGCGGCGTTACGCCGGCATCGTCCTCGACGTGTTTTTCGATCACTGTCTGGCCCGTGACTGGACGCTCTACGCCGACCGGCCACTGGCGCAGTTCACGTCCGACGTGTACCGCGCGCTGTCCAGTGAACGACAGTTGCCCGAACGCCTGGCGAAGATCGCGCCGCACATGATGGCCAATGACTGGTTGGGTTCGTATCAGCAGTTCGAAGTGCTGGAGCAGGTATTGCGCGGGATCTCCCGACGCCTGAGCCGACCTGAGGAACTGGCGGGAGCGATGCAGGAATTGCGGCGGTTGTATGAACCGTTGAGTGAGGACTTCGCGCTGTTCTATCCGCAGCTTCAGGATTTTGCGCAAAACACCGAATCACAAAGCGCCTGACGGCGGGAGCGGGCGAGTCGCACGCCGCTCCCACAAGTCGATACCTGTTTCAGGCCGCGATAGCCGGGCGCATCGGTGCCTGTTGGGTTTCCGGAATCGAACCGAACAATGCTTTCTGCACCGCCTGCTGTGCCTCGAAGGCCAGCGCAGCGCGCTCGCGGCCCTGGCAGGCAATCGGCTTGAGCAAATGAATCTCCACGTCGCCGCAATCATTGCTGAACAAACGCATCAGGTGCGACAGCAGATCGTCATCGCCAATGAACGGCGCCAGGGTATCGATTTCACCTTCGCGCAGATAACGGATCGCCACCGGTTGCAGTTTCACCTCGGAGTCGATCGCCGCCGACAGCAGGCGACCGTGAAAGGTACGCAGCGAGCGGCCGTCGGTGGTGGTGCCTTCAGGGAACATCAGCAGTGCATGTTCGGTTTGCAGATGGCGTGTCATCTGTTTGCGGATCAACTGGCTGTCGCCCGAGCCGCGACGGATGAACAGGCTGCCGGCCTTCGCCGCCAGCCAGCCGGCCACCGGCCAGGTGCGCACTTCGGCCTTGGACAGAAACGACAGCGGCGTGAGCATGCCCAGCAGCGGAATGTCGGTCCACGAAACATGGTTGCTGACCCACAGCATCGGCTGTTTCGGCAGCTCGCCCTGCACGGTCACGCGAAAGGGCAGGGCGTTGGTCAGGCGGGCCATGAAGAACCGCGACCAGCGCTGGCGCCGCTCCATCGAATGGGCCAGGCCCAGGCGTTCGAACACGCCGAAGACACTGGCCATGCTCAAGCCTAGCGTCACCACCAGCAGCACTCGCGCGATCCGCGCGTACACCCGCAGGCGGCTCATTACACCGCCGCCTTGAAGTGCTTGGCGTAACGCGGGCAGAGTTCGTCGCGCTTGAGCAGGATGAACACGTCGGCGACCTGGAAGTCTTCGTCCCAGCACGGCTCGCCGCAGATTTTCGCGCCCAGACGCATGTAGGCCTTGAGCAGCGGCGGCATTTCGGCGATCACGTTGGACGGGATATCCAGGCTCGGCAGCGGCTTTTTCGGTTCGGCGCGCAGGTGTTCGGTACACAGGTAACGTTCGCGCAGGCGCTGCATGATCGCGTGGGCCTGAATCCCGCCGTCCTGCATCGGGATGCTCGCGCAACCCATCAGGTAGCTGTAGCCACCCTGGTTCAACACTTCGGCCAGTTCGCCCCAGAGCACGGCGATGGTGCCGCCGTTGCGGTACGCCGGGTCGACGCAGGTGCGGCCGATTTCGAGGATCGGGCCTTGCAGATGAGCCAGGCCGTGCAGGCTGAATTCTTCTTCGCTGTAGAACTTGCCGAGGCTGCTGGCGGCGGCGTGATCGAGCAAGCGGGTGGTCGCCACCAGGCGTCCGGTGTTCAAATCACGCACACCAATATGGGTGCAGTGAACATCATAGTCATCCATGTCCAGACCCAGCTCGGCGCCTTTCAGCTTGGCGTTGAACTCGCCACTGAACACGTTGAAGCGCAAGGCCTGGGCTTGCTGCAAGGCTTCGGCGCCGATCAGGCGTTCGGCTTGCAGGCGGCGTTCATTGCCGGTGTCGCTGATGCGGGCGATCTGAGTCATTTGAATCTCCGTACGGGCCTTTAACCCGTCGTGGGTTGCAGCCGATCGACTTTCTTTATGCAGCCGTGTTGTGCAAAGTCAGGCTATGTAGCCCCGGTGTCATCGCCATGAATGTTTGGTGATGCTTATATGACAGCCCCCAAGGAGCCTCTTATGCCCTGGCCAGACTTGCTTCAAAGCCGTGAACGTTTGCCCGCCGTCGCTGATCTGGCGGAGGGTTTTGCGACGTTGTTGCATCAGTTGGGCAACGTCTCGCCGTTCGAACTGGCGGTGGCGGGCGGACGGCGGATGGCGACACCGGGGCTGGCATTTCTGGTGGGCTATCAGGCGGCATTGCGCATGTTGTGGCCGAGTGCGCCGTTGAGCCTCGGCGCGCTGTGTGCGACTGAACAGCGCAGTCTGCGGCCGGCGGACATGCAGACCCGGCTGACGGATCTGCGCCTGAGTGGCCGCAAGGATTTCGTCACTGCCGGCGATGCGGCGGACTGGCTGCTGATCGCCGCACGCAGCGAGGAGCCTGGCGCAACACCGCGTCTGAGCCTGGCGGTGGTGTATCCAGGCGAGCCGGGCGTGCAGGTGGAAAAACTCCCGGCGCTGCCGTTGATGCCTGACGTCAGCCACGGTCGCCTGCATCTCGATGGCGCGATGTGCGAGTTGCTCGCCGGGGATGGCTGGGATGCGTATGTGAAGCCGTTTCGTACCCTGGAAGATGTGTATGTGCTGAGCGCGATGACGGCCTGGTTGTACGGCGTCGGTCAGGACAGCGACTGGCCCCAGTCGCTGCAATTGCGTCTGCTGGCGCTGTTGGCCGGGTGTGCGGAGATGAGCCGCCAGGCTCCGAACAATCCGGCGGGGCATGTGCTTCTGGGTGGGTTGTTTGCCCAGTTCGACTCGTTCAAGGCTGAGATCGATCAGGCCTTGGCCGAGGGCAGTCCGGAGTGGGCGGTGATGTGGCAGCGCGATCAGTCGGTGATGCAACTGGCTTCGGGCGCGCGGGCGAAGCGGTTGGCCAAGGCGTTGGCGGTGGACTGACGGGCGTCTTCGCGGGCAAGCCCGCTCCCGCATTGGAATGTGTTGCTTTGGTGGGCGTGCGCTTGTCCGTGAGGGCGGCCTCACAGACACCCCCGGCGATCCCCAATCTGTCATCAATCCCGGCTAGTCTCAGCAGCTTTTCTCCAAGAGCCCTCGTCATGTTCAAAGGCTTGTTCCTGTTTCTGCTGTTGATCAGTTGCACGGTTCAGGCCGAATCATGGCCCGGAGAGCAGTGGCCGGTCGGCCCGAAACCCTCAGGCACTGCGCTCGACGCGCTGGAGGCCTACGCGTTCCCTCCACGTGACGACAACACCCGTCAGGGCATCCGCACCGATGCCTTGCTGGTGATCCGCGACGGTCAGATCCTTTACGAACGCTACGCCGGCCCGACCCGCGTCGACACCCCGCACCTGACCTGGTCGATCAGCAAAAGCCTGATGGCCACGGTGCTGGGTGTGGCGTATGGCGAAGGCCTGTTCAAACTGGATGATCCGGCGGTGAAATTTTACCCGGCGCTGGAAAAGCACCCGACGATCACCATGGCCGACCTGCTGCACTGGGCGTCAGGGCTGGACTGGCAGGAAGACTACGAATACGCCCCGCTGAAATCCTCGGTGGTGGCGATGCTCTACACGCGCGGCCATCGCGACATGGCGGCGTTCACCGCCGATCACGACCGCTACGCCGCGCCGGGGCAGGCGTTCCGTTATTCGAGCGGCGACAGCAATCTGTTGGCGGCGACGCTGAAAACCATCGTCGGCCCGTCGCGTTATCCGGACTATCCCTGGACAGCACTGTTCGAGCCGCTGGGCATCCACAGCGCGGTTTGGGAAACCGATGCCAAGGGCACGTTTGTCGCCTCGTCCTACGCCTACTTGCGGCCAAGGGATCTGGCGCGAATCGGCCTGCTGATGGCACGGGACGGACGCTGGGGCGAGCGGCAATTGCTGCCCAGGGACTGGGTGGCGTTCAACCTCCAGCCGTTTGCCGGCTACAAGGCCCATCAGGACGAAGCGGTGCCGGGCGGCCAGTGGTGGCTCAATCGCCCGGCGGATGGCGCACCGTCGCCCTGGCCCGATGCACCGCCCGATACCTTTGCTGCCCTCGGCCACTGGGGCCAGGCGTTGTACGTGATCCCCAGCGAAAAACTGGTGATCGTGCGCTACGGCGATGATCGTGACGGCGGCTACCGGCACAACGAATTGCTCAAACGCGTGCTGGGGGCGGTGCGGCCATGAAACTGTTCAAACGCATTCTGCTGGTGCTGTTGCTCGTGCTGCTCGGCTGGATCTGGCACGAGCGGGAGGCGTTGTGGGCGTTCCCGGACATCATCAGCGCCTACACCGCCAAGGAATATTGTTCGTGTCGCTATGTCATGAACAACGATGCCGACTATTGTCGCGGGTATGTGAAGCAATGGCTGCCGACCAGCGGATTCACCGATGATGCGGTGAGCAAAACCGTCACCGTCAGCGGCATGGGGCGCAGCAACAGCGCGGGATGGACCGGCGAGCATCAAGGCTGCCGCCTGCAACCCTGACAGCACAAATCTCCCACGGTTTTGTGTTGCGCTTGCGGTGTACAGAAGCCATCGCTGGCAGTTAATGTTCGGCTCAGGTTTATTCGCCCCACGAGTCTTGAATGTTCAACCGCTCCCTTTGCACCGCCATCGCCGGCCTGCTGTTGAGTGCCGCTGCGCTGCCGGCCCAGGCCAACTGGTATCTGGACGGCGAGTCGTCGCGGCTGTCGTTCGTCAGTACGAAAAACGCCAATATTTCCGAAGTGCAACGCTTTCTGGTGCTGCACGGCAAGGTCGATCCGAACGGTCAGGCCGAAGTCGAAGTCGAGCTGGACTCGATCAACAGCGGCATCCCGCTGCGCGACGAGCGCATGCGCAAGGAGCTGTTCCAGATCGAGCAATTCCCCGAAGCGACCATCACCACCCAGATCGATCTGCGCCCGATCAACGATCTTGCACCCGGCGCGCAACTGGAGCTGCGCCTGCCGCTGACCGTCAACCTGCACGGCAAACAACATGAATACCCCGCCGAACTGCTCGCCACCCGTCTCGATGACCGGCGCTTCCAGGTGGTCACCCTCGAGCCGCTGGTCATCAACGCCGAGGATTTCGAGCTGGCGCCGGGGCTGGAAAGCCTGCGCAAAATGGCCGGCCTGTCGGCCATCAGTCTGTCGGTGCCGGTGGGTGCGGTGCTGATCTTCACGGCGCGCTGACATGCGCGGCGCGGTGTTTCCATGGCGTGACGGCAACCGTTTCGAGCTGCTGATCGACGGCCCGCAATTCTTCCCGCGCATGCTCGATGAAATCCTCAACGCCCGCGAGCAGATCGAACTGGAGCTGTATCTGGTGGAGGCCGGCGCCTGTGCCGAAACCATCGTTCAGGCGCTGGTGCTGGCGGCCGAGCGCGGCGTGCGGGTGCGTTGTCTGTTCGATGATTACGGCAGCCTCGCGTTTACCCTGAACCTGCGTCAGCGCCTGACCGGTGCCGGGGTCGAACTGCGTTTCTACAACCGGCTGAACTGGCGCCGCTGGGTCGGCAATTTTTATCGCGATCACCGCAAGCTGTTGCTGGTCGACCAGCGCCTGGCGGTGGTTGGAGGGACCGGGGTTACCGACGAATTCTGGACGCCGGGTCACGACACCAGCGAGTGGCACGAAGTCATGGTGCATATCACCGGCCCGCTGGTGCTCGACTGGCAGTTGCTGTTCGACCGCCAATGGATCGCCAACCGCCATCGCCGGGCGTGGAAACCTTCGGCGAACTTCGGCCTGCCACGGCTACCCCGGGTGCCGGACACGGGTGAGGGCATGGGCCGCGTGGCCTACGCCGACGCCCGTCAGCACCGCGACATTCTGCAATCGCTGTTCCGCGCGCTGAACAGCGGCCAGCAGCGGATCTGGCTGGCGACGCCGTACTTCCTGCCGACCTGGAAAATCCGCCGCTCCCTGCGCAAGGCCGCCGCCCGAGGCATCGATGTGCGCCTGCTGCTGACCGGGCCGCGCACCGATCACCCGTCGGTGCGCTACGCCGGGCATCGCTACTACCCGCGATTGCTCAAGTCCGGTGTGAAGATCTTTGAATACCAGCCGTGTTTCCTGCACCTGAAAATGGTCCTGGTGGATGACTGGGTGAGCATCGGCTCATGCAATTTCGATCACTGGAATCTGCGCTTCAATCTGGAGGCGAACCTGGAGGCGCTGGATCGGCAACTGACGGCGGACGTGGTGGCGAGTTTCGAGCGGGACTTTGCCCAGAGTCAGCAGGTGAGCCTGGAAGAGTGGCGGCGCCGGCCGTTGTGGCGGCGGATCAAGCAGCGGGTGTGGGGCTGGGTGGACCGGTTGGTGGTCAATCTTCTGGATCGGCGGGGCTAGCAGCCCCATTCAAAATCCGACTGTGGGAGCGGGCTCGCTCCCACAGTTTTATGGATCAGAGCAACTCGAAGCTCTGCTGCTTCACGTCCTGGGAGTCCAGGCCGATCTGCACATTGAACTTGCCAGGCTCGGCCGCGTACTTGAGCTGGGCGTTGTAGAACTTCAGGTCATCCTCGGTGATGGTGAAGTGCACGACTTTCTGCTCGCCCGCCTTGAGCATGATCTTCTGGAAGTTCTTCAACTCCTTGACCGGACGGATGATCGAGCCGGTGACGTCCTGAATGTACAACTGCACCACGGTTTCGCCGTCACGCTTGCCGGTGTTCTTGACCGTGACGCTGGCGTCGAGCTTGCCGCTGGCGTTCAGGGTGGTCGAGGACAGCGCCATGTCGTTCAGGCTGAAATCGGTGTAGCTCAGGCCGTAGCCGAACGGGAACAGCGGCCCGGTGGTGTCATCGAAATACTGCGAGGTGTAGTTGCCCGGTTTGCCCGGCGTGAACGGCCGGCCGATGCTCAGGTGGTTGTAGTAGGTCGGAATCTGGCCCACGGAGCGCGGGAAGGTCACCGGCAGTTTGCCCGACGGGTTGTAGTCGCCGAACAGCACGTCGGCGATGGCGTTGCCGCCCTCGGTGCCGCTGAACCAGGTTTCCAGAATCGCATCGACCGAAGCGTTTTCTTCCAGAAGCGTCAGCGGACGGCCGTTCATCAGCACCAGCACCACCGGTTTGCCGGTGGCTTTCAGCGCACGGATCAGCTCGCGCTGGTTTTCCGGGATGTTCAGGTCGGTGCGGCTCGACGATTCGTGGGACATGCCACGGGACTCGCCCACGGCGGCGACCACCACGTCAGCCTGCTTGGCTGCTTTCACCGCTTCGTCGATCAACACGTTGGCCGGGCGCGGGTCATCGACCACTTCCGGGGCGTCGAAGTTGAGGAAGTTCAGGTAGTCGAGCACTTTCTTGTCGCTGGTGATGTTGGCACCACGGGCGTAGATCAGGTTCGCCTTGTCGCCGATCACCGAGCTCATGCCGTCGAACAGGGTGACCGATTGCGCCGGTTTGCCGGCGGCCGCCCAGCTGCCCATCATGTCGATCGGCGCCTTGGCCAGCGGGCCGACCAGGGCGACTTTCGCGGTTTTCTTCAGCGGCAGGGTTTCGTTCTGGTTTTTCAGCAACACCAGGCTGCGACGGGCGACGTCACGGGCGTCGGCGCGGTGCAGGCGGCTGTCGGCGTAAGTGTCGGCCGGATCGTCCTCGGCCTTGCCGATACGCAGGTACGGGTCCTTGAACAGGCCCATGTCGTATTTGGCCGCGAGGACTTCGCGCACGGCGTTGTCGATGTCTTTCTGCTCGATCTCGCCGGACTTGAGCAGCCCCGGCAGCTCTTTGCCGTACAGAGTGTCGTTCATGCTCATGTCGATGCCGGCCTTGATCGCCAGCTTCGCCGCTTCCCGACCGTCGCGGGCGACGCCGTGCTTGATCAGCTCGAAGATCGCGCCGTGGTCGCTGACCGCCAGGCCCTTGAAGCCCCAGTCCTTGCGCAGCAGATCGTTCATCAGCCAGGTGTTGGCGGTGGCCGGGATGCCGTTGATCGAGTTCAGCGCCACCATCACGCCACCGGCGCCGGCATCGATCGCGGCGCGGTAGGGCGGCAGGTAATCCTGGTACATCTTCACCGGGCTCATGTCCACGGTGTTGTAGTCGCGACCGCCCTCGACCGCGCCATACAGGGCGAAGTGCTTGACGCTGGCCATGATGCTGTCAGCGTTGCTCGGAGTGTCGCCCTGGTAGGCCTTGACCATGACCTTGGCGATACGCGAGGTCAGGTAGGTGTCTTCACCGAAACCTTCGGAGCTGCGGCCCCAGCGCGGGTCGCGGGAAACGTCGACCATCGGCGCGAAGGTGATGTCGAGGCTGTCGGCGGCGGCTTCCTTGGCGGCGATGCGCCCGGAATGGCCGATGGCGTCCATGTCCCAGCTCGAAGCCAGGGCCAGTGGAATCGGGAAAATCGTACGGTGGCCGTGGATCACGTCGTACGCGAAAAACATCGGAATCTTCAACCGGCTGCGCATCGCCGCGTCCTGCATCGGACGGTTTTCCGGGCGGGTGATCGAGTTGAACGTGCCACCGATGTTGCCGGCGGCGATTTCCTTGCGGATCAGCTCGCGGGGCATTTCCGGGCCGATGCTGATCAGGCGCAACTGGCCGATCTTCTCTTCGAGGGTCATTTGCTTCATCAGGTTACTGATGAAGGCGTCCTTGTTTTCCAGGGGCACCGGGGATGTGGCGGCCAATACTTGATGACTGGCCAGGCTGACGAACAGACCCAGCAAACACAGCTTCTTCATGAATATTTTTCTCGAGGGCGCAAACGGCAGTGCAACGCCGGCCAGCCAAAATTTAGGGAGCGACTATTGTTGTTCGGGTGCTGATGCAAAACGCAAAGCCGAATTAACCCCGCCAGATTCGGCGACGTGATCGCGCAGGGCCTCTTTTTAGCCCATTGGCCCGCTGCAATCCAGTGGTGCGGGCGATTATGCCCCAACAGCCGGCTGAGAATGTTTCGCGATTCATTTTTCATGAAATGTGCAAGGGAGCACCCGTCCGATGAATGTCAGTCCAACCTATCGCTCGCGCCTGCAGGTCGCCACTTTGCTGGTACTGGCCACTTTGCTGACCGCGTGTGGCATCAACAACATTCCGACCCTCGACGAACAGGCCAAGGCTGCCTGGGGCCAGGTGCAGAACCAGTACCAGCGGCGTGCCGACCTGATCCCGAATCTGGTGGAAACGGTCAAGGGCTACGCCAAGCATGAAGAGGCGACCCTGACCGCCGTGATCGAGGCGCGGGCCAAGGCGACGTCGATCCAGGTCGACGCCAGCACCCTGGACAACCCGGAAAAGCTCAAGCAGTTCCAACAGGCCCAGGATCAGTTGACCGGTGCCTTGAGCCGGTTGATGGTGGTGTCCGAGCAATATCCGGATCTGAAGGCCAACCAGAACTTCCTCGCCCTGCAATCGCAACTTGAAGGCACCGAGAACCGCATCGCCGTGGCCCGGCGCGACTTCATCCTCGCGGTGCAGAAGTACAACACCGAGATTCGTACCTTTCCCGGCCTGCTCTGGCACAAGGTGATGTACAGCGATCTGCCGGTTCGCGAGACCTTCGAAGCCACCAGCCCCGGCGCGGACAAGGCTCCGGAAGTGAAGTTCTGATCCGAGGTTGCCCATGCGTGTGTTGAAGATGGGCCTGGTGCTGATGCTGTGGCTGTTCGCCGTCAGCGCCCGGGCCGAGTTGACGTTTCCGGCGCTGACCGGGCGGGTGGTGGATCAGGCGCAGATGATCGATCCGTCGGTGCGCGCGCAACTGAGCCAGCAGTTGCAGGCCCACGAGCAGGCGACCGGCGAGCAACTGGTGGTGGTCACGTTGCCGGACCTGCAAGGCACCAGCATCGAGGATTACGGCGTCCAGCTCGGTCGGCACTGGGGCATCGGGCAGAAGGACAAGAACAACGGCGCGCTGCTGATCGTCGCCCGGGACGAGCGCAAGCTGCGCATCGAAGTCGGTTACGGGCTGGAGGATCGGCTCACCGATGCGCAGAGTTCGGTGATCATCCATCAGGTCATCACGCCGGCCTTCAAGAGCGGCAATTTCAGCAAGGGCATCAGCGACGGCGTGGCGGCGATGCTGGTGGTGCTGGGCGGCAATCCGCTGGACGAGCCCTCGACGGTGTATGAATCGGCCGGCGATCCGACGGACGATTTCGTCTCGCGTCATCCGGCGTTGTTCGTGTTTTTGGTGATGTTGTTCATCCTGACTGTTTTTATCTGCCAGATGCTCGGTATCCTTCCCGCCGGCCGTGGCGGCTCCGGTGGGTCGGGAGGCGGATTCGGCGGTGGAGGTTTCGGTGGCGGCGGTGGAGGCGGGGGCTTCAGCGGCGGCGGAGGCAGTTTCGGCGGTGGCGGTTCGTCCGGCGGCTGGTGAGATAACAATAATAGCGAGCAGGCATTTCACGACATGGCATTACTGACTGAACACGAACAGCGCAAGGTCGCCGAGGCCATCGCCCGGGTCGAGCGCGATACCGACGCGGAACTGGTGACGGTGCTGGCGGCCCGCGCCGATGACTACGCCTACATCCCGCTGCTATGGGCCAGCCTGCTGGCGCTGGTGGTGCCGGGCGTCGTCCACTACCTGACCGGGTGGCTGACCCTGCGCAGCCTGTTGCTGGTGCAGTGGGGGCTGTTCATCGTGCTGTGCCTGGTGTTTCGCCTGCCGAAGATCACCACCCATCTGGTGCCGCGCCGGGTCCGGCACTGGCGCGCCTCGAACCTGGCGCGCCGGCAGTTTCTCGAACAGAACCTGCACCACACGGTCGGCAGCACCGGGATGCTGATTTTTGTCTGCGAGGCCGAGCGTTATGTGGAAATCCTCGTGGACGAAGGGATTTCCGGACGGCTGGACAACAAATGCTGGGATTCGATTGTCGCGGCGTTTACCGAACAGGTGCGCCAGGGGCGCACGCTCGAGGGGTTCGTGACCTGTATCGAGGCGTGCGGTGAATTGCTCAGGGTGCATGTGCCGGTGACGCAGGTGAGGAACGAGTTGCCGAATCGGTTGGTGGTTCTGGGGTAGTTTCTGAATGCCCTCACCCGGAGGGTGAGGGGGCGCTTTTCAGGACCACTGAGTAAATAACTGCGTGTCCCAAACCTCCATCCCCCCTAAAATACCCGCCATTCCCGTTTCGCCCCGCCCGAGGCTGTTTTTTTCATGTCTGTCACCGCCCCCACCGCTAAACCCGCGCCAGATCACCACGCCCAGTTCATCGAATTGCTGCAGACCAGCCTCGAACAGAACGGCTTTATCAAACTGGTGCTGGCCAAGTACGTCGGCGAAGAAGCCGATCTGCAGCGGATCATCATCAAGCCGGTGACGGTCAAGGCGCAGCCTTGCCTGTCCTTCGTTTATCGCTACAAGACCCGTGACATCACCAAGAACCTGCCGCTGGCCGAAGGCGTCGAAAGCATCGCCGCGCTGCTGCCGGCCGCGTTCAAGAATGCCCATTTGCTGGCGCTGAGCGACGAAGCCCAGCTCGAATACAGCAAAAAGGGCAAGAGTTCGCTGTTCAAGAGCAAACCCCAGCAATTGCGCGAAGCGCCATCCGCCGAGCATAACCGCGAGAAAAACCGCTTCCTCGAACTGAGCCGGCCGTTTCTCAAGGACCTCGGCGTGACCAACGCCCAGCAGGAATTGATTCCGGCGATGTCGCGCAAGTGGAAACAGATCAACAAGTTCATCGAAGTGTTCAGCCACGCCCTGACTTCGTCACCGTTGGCCCTGGACAAACCGGTGCGGGTGGCGGATTTCGGTTCGGGCAAGGGTTACCTGACGTTCGCCATCCACGATTACCTGCGCAATACCCTGAAGGCCGAAGGCGAAGTCACCGGCGTCGAGTTGCGCGAAGAAATGGTCAACCTGTGCAACGTCGCCGCGCAGAAGCTGGAACACCCGGGGCTGGTGTTCAAGTGTGGTGATGTGCGCAGCGTGGCGCCGAGCGAACTGGAAGTGATGATCGCCCTGCATGCCTGCGACATCGCCACCGACTACGCGATCCACACCGGCATCCGCTCCGGTGCGTCGATCATCATGTGCTCGCCGTGCTGCCACAAGCAGATCCGCCTGCAGATCCAGAGCCCGGCGCTGCTCAAGCCGATGCTGCAATACGGTCTGCATCTGGGCCAACAGGCGGAAATGGTCACCGACAGCCTGCGCGCGTTGTTCCTCGAGGCCTGTGGTTACGAGACGAAGGTGTTCGAGTTCATCTCCCTGGAACACACCAACAAGAACAAGATGATCCTCGCCGTCAAACGCGCCGAGCCGGTGGATCCGGCCCGGTTGCTGGTGAAAATCCAGGAGCTGAAGGAGTTCTACCACATCAGCGAGCACTGCCTGGAAAGCCTGCTGCGGGCGGACGGTTATCTGGCCTGATCAGGCCGTGGCGGTGCGCGCGGGGCGCACAGCGGTCTTGCGACCGAGCATGACGGTCGCAATCACGCCGCAGGCAAACACCCAGGTGATCGGCTCGACATGTTCACCGAAGAACAGCGCCGAAAACGCGATGGTGAAGAAGATCTGCAACAACTGGATCTGACTGACCCGGGCGATGCCACCCATGGCCAGCCCGGCGTACCAGGCGAAAAATCCGATGAACTGCGAGAACAGCGCCACGTAGCCAAAGGCCCACCAGGTCTTGGCCGACACCGCGCCATGATGCTGCACGGCCAGATACCACACCGGGCCGATCAGCAGCGGCGTCGACAGCACCAGCGCCCAGCAGATCACCTGCCAGCCGCCCATCTCTTTGGCCAGTCGGCCACCTTCGGCGTAACCCAGGCCACCCACCGCGATCGCGCCGAGCATCAGCAAGTCGCCGGCCTGAATGCTGCCGGCGCCGGTGTACAGCGCATAACCGAGCACCAGCGCACTGCCCAGCGCCGCGCAGGCCCAGAAGGCTTTCGACGGACGTTCATGGGACAGCCATGCGGCGTACAGCGCCACGCACAGCGGCTGCAAACCGTTGACCAGCGCCCCGTGAGACGCCGGCAGCGTCTGCATGGCCCACGCTGACAGCACCGGAAACCCGAGGATCACCCCGGCGATCACCAGGCTCAGGCCTTTGATTTGCGCCCAGGTCGGCCATTTCTCGCGGCGCCACAGCAACAGCAACGCCGCCGGAATCGCCGCGAACAACGCGCGGCCCAGGCCGTTGAGCAGCGGGTGCAGTTCCTGCACCACGATGCGGGTGAAGGGCAGGGTGAGGCTGAAAATCACAACCCCGAGCAGGCCGAGGGCCATGCCGGTGTTCTCGCGTGAAGACATGATGGCAACCAGAAATCGAAGGTGGCAGGGAGGTGTCTTCATCTAGCCACAAACCGCAGCCGGGCCGCTGCTACAGCTAGGCACGGACTGATCGGTACAGTTTGCGCAGGCCTTCGCGGGCAAGCCCGTTCCCACAGGAGTTCCGTCGTTTTCAAAGCCGCCGTGCCAGATAACGACTACTTTGAATACTCCAACGCATTTCCCAGAGGAGTCCGCCCCATGGCCGCGAAGAAGATCCTGATGCTGGTCGGCGATTACGTCGAAGACTACGAAGTGATGGTGCCGTTCCAGGCCTTGCAGATGGTCGGGCACATCGTCCACGCCGTGTGTCCGGACAAGGCCGCCGGCAAGACAGTGCGCACGGCGATCCACGACTTTGAAGGCGACCAGACCTACAGCGAAAAACCCGGTCACCTGTTCGCCCTGAATTTCGATTTCGCCAAGGTCAACGCGGCGGATTACGACGCGCTGCTGGTGCCGGGCGGTCGTGCGCCGGAATACTTGCGGCTGAACGAAAAAGTCCTGGAACTGGTGCGCGCCTTCGACCAGGCCGGCAAACCGATTGCCGCCGTTTGTCACGGTGCGCAACTGCTGGCGGCGGCGGGGATTCTCGAAGGTCGTGAGTGCAGCGCCTATCCGGCCTGTGCCCCGGAAGTACGCCTGGCCGGCGGGACGTACATCGACATCCCGGTGACCGACGGCCATGTCCAGGGCAACCTGGCCACCGCTCCGGCCTGGCCGGCGCACCCGAACTGGCTGGCGGGGTTCCTTGGCCTGCTGGGCACTAAAATTACCCTTTGACCCGTCGATAAGGAGAAGCAGCATGTCCGGATGGTATGAATTGAGCAAAAGCAGCAACGGCCAGTTCAGGTTCGTGCTGAAAGCGGCGAATGCCGAAACCATTCTGACCAGCGAGTTGTACACCACCCGCAGCGCCGCCGAAAACGGCATTGCCTCGGTGCAGGCCAACAGTCCGCTGGATGAGCGCTACGAGAAAAAACTGACGAAGGACGGCCATCCGTACTTCAACCTCAAGGCCGCCAACCACCAGATCATCGGCGGCAGCGAGTCCTATTCTTCCGACTCGGCCTGTGACAAAGGCATCGCCAGCGTCAAGGCCAACGGGCCGACGAAGACCATCAAGGACAAGACTTTGCCTGTGCTCTGATCCTGTGTGGGAACAACAGTCTCGGGCATGCAACACAGTCCAATGTGGGAGTGGGCTTGCTCGCGAAAACGGTGTGTCAGGCAACGTCGCCGTCGCCGGACACTTCCTCTTCGCGAGCACGCCCGCTCCCACAGGTTTCAGCGCAGGGCGGTGAGCAATTCTTGCAGTTGACTGCGCCCGGCCTCGCTCAGCGGGAACACCGGCAGGCGCGGGTCGCCCGCTTCCAGGCCGGTTGCCCGCAAACCGGCCTTGATCGTCGCCGGCAATCCACCCTTGAGGATGAAGTCCAGCAGCGGCAACTGGCGGTAGAACAGCTCCCGCGCCTTGCCCAGGTCACCGGCCAATGTGGCTTCGTACAGATCCAGATTGAGTTGCGGGATCAGGTTCGGCGCCGCCGTACACCAGCCTTTGGCCCCGGCAGCGAAGGCTTCCAGCGCCAGCGGATTGCAGCCGTTGTAGAACGGAATCTGCCCATCACCGAGCAATTGCAGCTTGTGCATGCGCTGGATGTCGCCGGTGCTTTCCTTGACCATGGTCACGTTTTCCACGCTGTTGACGATGCGCAGAATCAGTTCGACCGACATGTCGGTGCCACTGGTGGCCGGGTTGTTGTAGAGCATGATCGGCACGCCGATGCTGTCGCCGATGGCGCGGTAATGGGCGAGGATTTCCGCTTCGCTGAGTTTCCAGTAGGACGCCGGCAGCACCATCACCACGTCGGCGCCGTGGGCTTCGGCGAAGCGCGCGCGACGCACGGCTTTGGCGGTGGTCAGGTCGGATACGCTGACCACGGTCGGTACGCGTCGGGCGACATGCCTGATGCTGAATTCGGCGACCTGATCCCACTCGGCGTCGCTCAGGTACGCGCCTTCGCCGGTGCTGCCCAGCGGGGCGATGGCGTGGACGCCGCTTTCGATCAGGCGGTCGATGGAGCGGCCGAGGGCGGGCAGGTCGAGGCCTTCGCCGTTGGCGCCGAACGGGGTGATGGTGTAGCCGATGATGCCGTGAATGTTGGACATGGACGTGTCTCCGTGAAAAAGGGTTTCAGTTCAGGCAATCGGCGTGTTGGCGCAGGTTCTGCCGAGCGTAGTAGTTGAACGCGGCGGCGTGGCGCTTGGGTTTGGACACCCAGTCATGGGCTTCGCGTCCCAGTTCGGGAATGATCGGCTTGATCGTCCCGGCGGCCATCGCCAGCAATTGCAATTTGGCTGCGCGCTCGATCAGTTGCGCGATGACACAGGCTTCCTCGATGCTCGCCCCGGTCGACAACTGGCCGTGGTGCGAGAGCAGGATCGCCCGTTTGTCGCCCAGCGCCCCGGCAATCAGTTCACCTTCTTCGTTGCCCACCGGCACCCCCGGCCAGCCTTCGAGAAACGCGCAGTCTTCGTACAGCGGACACAGGTCCATGTGGGAAATCTGCAACGGCACTTCCAGCATCGACAGGGCGGCGACATGGGTCGGGTGGGTGTGGATGATGCAGTTCACGTCCGGCCGGGCGCGGTATACCCAACTGTGGAAACGATTCGCCGGATTGGCCATGCCATGGCCTTCGAGCACGTCGAGGTCTTCGTTGACCAGCAGCAGATTGCTCGCGGTGATTTCATCGAAACCCAGGCCCAGTTGCTGGGTGTAGTAGGTGCCCGGCTGCGGGCCGCGTGCGGTGATTTGCCCGGCCAGGCCCGAGTCGTGACCGTTCTCGAACAGGATCCGGCAGGTCAGGGCCAGCTTTTGCCGGTCTGTCCACGTATTATCCGCCAGGGTGTTTTGCATCTGGGTCAGCGCCTGCTTGACCAGTTGCTCTTTGGGTAGTGCTAATGTCTTGGCCATATCGGTTGTCCTTTGGATCGTTCAATGGACGTCGGATTTGCCGTTGCACCGTTGCTCGCAAGGTTCTCGGTGTACGCAAATGACACTAAAGAGGCTATATGACACAAAGTGTCATTGGCAAGCACGAATCGTCGCTTCCTTGATGGAATAACCGCTGCGCATGTCTATCCGTTTGAAATTATTGAGAAAAAAACTTGGCGTTACCCTTGAGGCACTGGCGGAAAAATCCGGCATGACCAAGAGTTATCTGTCGAAAGTCGAGCGCGGTCTGAACACCCCGTCGATTGCCGCCGCGCTGAAACTGGCGAAAGCGCTGAACGTGAAAGTCGAGGAACTGTTCTCCGAAGACAACGTCAGCCTCGACAGCTACAGCCTGGTGCGCAGCCACGAGCGCCAGTCACTGGCGGCCAACGATCAGAGCCCCGGTTATGCGGTGCTGGCGCATCAGGTCAGCGAGCGCAGCCTGTTGCCGTTCATCATCTACCCGCCGAGCGAGTTCACCGACAAGACCTTCAAGGAGCATCTGGGCGAGGAATTCCTGTTCGTCCACGAAGGCCGGGTCGAAGTGGATTTCATGAACGAGCGGGTGCTGCTGGAGCGGGGCGATGCGTTGCATTTCAATGCGCAGAAGCCGCATCGGCTCCGCTCGGTGGGGGAGGTTCAGGCGCAGTTGCTGGTGGTGGTGCATAGCGCCGAGGAATGATCTTGAGTCGAGTAGACAGGGTAGTGGCGCATTAGTATCTTCCTTGACCATGTGATCACCAAGCAAGTGATTGCCCAACATTTTCCCAAGTCCCCGTTGTGGACCGGTATGTTGATAACGGAAAGGAACCTGGTGAGGCGGGTTGCTTATAAAACTGGACGACCAAGCAGCGTGATATGAGCAAGCAACCCATTGGCTTCATGAGTTATGTGCGTTTTGACAATGAGCATGATGAAGGGCAACTGACAGACTTCTGTAAGCGTCTGGCTGGTGAAGTCCGCATCCAGACAGGCGAAAAGTTCGAGATTTTTCAGGATCTGAAAGATATCAGTTGGGGCCAGCAGTGGGCCGAGCGTTTGGATGAGTCGATTGATGGATCTACATTTCTGATTCCGATCATTACACCAGGGTTCTTCAAGAGCACCGCTTGCCGCAAAGAGTTGGATCGGTTTCTCAAGCGGGAAGAGTCAAGGGGGCGCGCTGATCTGATTCTTCCGGTTTACTACGTCGATTGTCCTGCAATGAGTCGACCGAATAAAAAAGATCCTGATTCACTGGCGCAGGTTATCGCCAGCCGAAATTACTATGATTGGCGAGAGTTGCGGTTTGAGCCATTTACCAAGCCGGAGATGCGCCGTGCGTTGGCCGACATGGCCAAGCAAATTGTTCAGGCAATGGAGCGAGAGCCAGAAAAAGTGAAGGAGGAGGCTGCTGTAAATGAAGTAGGTACGCAGGTTCCTCCTGAGCCAGTCAGTGAAGCAAGCGGGGCTCAAATCGCTCAGAGGAATCAGGTCCGATCATTATCAGCTCCCAGAAGTCATGTTGTTGATTCATTTCACCGCGGCGATTTCCTCAGCATTAGCGAAGCCGTTTGCGCTGCATCGCCGGGTGATCGGGTTTTGGTCCGTCCCGGCCTGTATCGTGAAGGGTTAGTAATAGAGAAGCCGATCGAGATCATTGGCGAAGGTGCGATGGGCGAGGTTGTCATTGAAGCGGAGGACAGAAATGCTGTTCGGTTCATGGCGAGCATGGGGCGTATTGCAAATCTGACATTCCGTCAGACCGGAAAGAGCAAGCTATTTTGTATTGATATCGGCCAGGGGCGCTTGGATATCGAGGACTGTGATATTACGGGGCACAATTTATCCTGCATTGGCATTCACGACGGAGCCGATCCCCGACTACGTCGCAACCGTATCCACGGTAGTAAGCAAAGCGGTGTGCTCATATACAAAAACGGATTTGGCACGCTAGAGGATAATGAAATTTTTGACAACGCCGCCTCGGGTGTGGCCGTCCGAGAGCAGGCTAATCCGACCTTGAGGCGAAACCGTATACATGATTGCGGTAAACATGGGCTTCACTTGTCAGATGATTGCCGCGGAGTAATTGAAGATAATGAGATTTTTTCCAATAATAAATCGGCAATTCTCATCTGGAAGGCTAGTCCATCTGTACGCCGTAACCGAATTTATGGGTGCAAAGGTAATGGGGTTTTTGTGCATGACGGCGGTGCCGGAGTAATTGAAGATAATGAGATATTCAAAAACACTTTGGCAGGAGTGGGCGTAGATAAGCTAAGCAATCCGATTGTGCGTCGTTGTCATGTACATAGCAATGTAGAAGGTGGCTTTATGATTTATGACAAAGGCGCTGGTTTATATGAAGAAAATCTAATTGTTGGAAATGGTTTTGCTGGTCTCGAGGTCCGTACAGGAGCAACACCGCTGTTCAGGCGTAATACCATTCGTGACGGAAAGCAGTCAGGCGTTTATGTTCATAATCGTGGAAAGGGACGGTTTGAAGGGAATATTATCACTGAAAACGAGCATTCCGGGGCACTAGTTACTGGATTCAGCTCCCCGGAAATGTTTGGCAATCAGTTCATCAATAACAAAAGTTATGGTGTAAAAATTATGACCAAAGGACGCGGCGACTTTCAAAAGAATGAGTTGCGTGGCAACGGCAGGGGCTCATGGGAAATCCCTCAGGATTGCCTCGCCGCTGTGAAAAGGAAGGATAACCTCGCAGACTGACTCGCGTAGCCTAGCTCTCGACAGGTACTGATAACATCGGTCTACCGAGCGCATGACTCTTGGAATCAAAGAACCGCAGCTCGACCCCGGTCCCGTCGAACAGCTTGGTGTAGTAGCGTTTCTGGTGCTGAATGAACGCTGCGCTGCGTGGATAGATCGAGATCGCCACGGCCTTCGGCTTCGCCAGGCGCAAGGCACGGACGATGTGGCTGTCCTGCTCACCGAGGGCATGGCCGAAGATGCACAGATTGTCGCCATGGCTCAGTAGCTGGTCGTGGCAGAACGACAGGTAGTCCGAGCTGCGAATGGTCTTGAGTTTGTCCGCGCTCGGCCCTTCGTTGACTAACAGCGGTACGTCGTCGAGGGTCTTGAGGGTGTTGTTGATCGCGAAATTGCCCAGCAGCGTGCCCTCGGTGGAGGTCAGCTTGCGCGCGGTGCCGTCCTGATTGCGCACCAGATGCAGGCCGCCGTGCAGGTACAGCAGACGGGTTTTTTCGCTGGCGCTTTCGCACAGGTCGAAACTCGCATCCGGGCCGTTGAACAGATCGTCGACGGCGTTGCCGTTGTGTTGCACGGCCCAGTAATTGAGCAGGTCGTAATTGGTGGTGAACACCGTGCGATAGCGCGCCAGTTCTTCGTTCAGCGTCGCCAGGGTCGACGCTGCGATCAGCCGCCACGGAATGTGTACCGCATGCACTGTGTTGATCAGCGCTTCCTTGATCGCGTAGTAACGGTTGCGCGGTGCCGCCGAGCTGACGGCCAGTGCCTTGTTGACCCGGCTGGTGACTTTCAGCGCGCCGAGCACCTGCTCGAAACTGCGCGTCTGCATCGCGTCGAACACGCTCAGTTCCGACGGGCTCAGCGGTTTCTCTTCCACTGTGCGGGCATTTTCGAACAGCGAGTCGTAGCCGAAATCGTCCCACACCGCACGGCTGGCGCCGTTGCCCACCAGCAAGCCACTGAAGGCGATGGCCGCGCGCAGGGCGCTCCAGTCTTCAAGTGTGGCGTCGACATCCAGAAAATCGGTCATGCGCGGCAAGTCTCAAAACAAAGGGGCTGATGGGCGGCGACTTTATCACGAGCGGGCATTGAGCCAGATCAACATCCGCCGTGACCGATCGGTCGATGCTGTGTGCATCCGCCGGATCGCGGTAGTCGAAACGGCCTCAGTCAGGAGACGCGCGCATGAGCAGCACCTTTTTCATTCCCGCCGTAAACATCATGGGCAGCGGCTGCCTGGACGAAGCCATGGATGCGATTCGCAACTACGGATTTCGCAAGGCGCTGATCGTCACTGACGCCGGTCTGGCCAAGGCCGGCGTGGCGACCCTGATCGCCGAGAAACTGGCGATGCAGGACATCGACTCGGTGGTGTTCGACGGCGCCAAGCCGAACCCGAGCATCGCCAATGTCGAGGCCGGCCTGGAGATGCTGCGCCTGCATCGCTGCGATTTTGTGGTGTCCCTGGGCGGCGGTTCGCCCCACGACTGTGCCAAGGGCATTGCCCTGTGTGCGACCAACGGCGGGCAGATCCGCGACTACGAAGGTGTCGATCGATCGGCCAAGGCGCAATTGCCGCTGATCGCGATCAACACCACCGCCGGCACCGCCAGCGAGATGACTCGCTTTTGCATCATCACCGACGAGAGCCGCCATGTGAAAATGGCCATCGTCGACCGCAACGTCACGCCGCTGCTGTCGGTGAATGACCCGGCGCTGATGGTGGCGATGCCGAAAGGTCTGACAGCGGCGACCGGCATGGACGCACTGACCCACGCCATCGAAGCCTACGTGTCCACCGCCGCCAATCCGATCACCGACGCCTGCGCATTGAAGGCGATGACCCTGATCAGCAACAACCTGCGTCTGGCGGTGCGTGACGGTCACGACATCGCCGCGCGGGAAAACATGGCCTACGCGCAGTTCCTCGCCGGCATGGCGTTCAACAATGCGTCCCTCGGGTATGTCCATGCGATGGCGCACCAGTTGGGCGGTTTCTACGACTTGCCCCACGGCGTCTGCAACGCGGTGTTGCTGCCCCATGTGCAGACGTTCAACGCGCTGGTGTGTGCGGATCGGCTCACCGATGTGGCGCATGCGATGGGCGCCGACATCCGTGGTTTCAGCGCGGAGGAGGGCGCGCAAGCGGCCATCGGCGCGATTCGTTGCCTGGCCAGGGACGTCGATATTCCCGGCGGCCTGCGCGACCTCGGCGCCAAGCTCACCGACATCCCGGTGCTCGCCGCCAACGCCCTGAAAGACGCCTGCGGGCTGACCAATCCACGGGCGGCGGATCAGCGCCAGATCGAAGAGATTTTCCGCAGCGCGTTTTGAAGCGGGCAGGGTTTGGATGAACGGGTTTATGCTGCGCGTTCGTCCGAGCTGCCATTGCCGAGTCCTGCATGCTGCAAAGAAGCCTGATCCGCCGCCTCGACCTGATTACCCTGCAACTGTTCGTCGCCGTCCACGAAGAGGGCACGCTGACCCGCGCGGCCGCCCGCGAGGCCATCGCGGTGTCGGCGGCCAGCAAACGCCTGATGGAGCTGGAAGAGGCGCTGGGCATCAGCCTGTTCATGCGTCAGGCCAAGGGCATGACTCTGACGCCGGCCGGCGAAACCCTGTTGCACCATGCCCGGCAGATGCTGTTCAACGTCGAGAAAATGGGCCTGGAACTGGGCGAACACAGCCACGGCGTGCGCGGTTACGTGCGGATGCTGGCGAACCTGTCGGCGATCATTCAGTTTCTCCCCGAAGACCTGCGCGACTTCTCCGCCCGTCATCCGCAGGTCAAGACCGACCTTGAAGAACGGCCCAGTGACGGGGTCATCAAGGGTGTGCTCGATGGCGTCGCGGACTTCGGTATCTGCTCCAGCGACAGCGACATCAAGGGCCTGCACAGCGTGCTCTATCGCCAGGACAAACTGGTGGTGGTGATGTTGCCGGAACACCCGTTGGCCCTGCGCGAGTCGCTGGCCTTCAGCGAAACCCTCGACAGCGATTACGTCGGCCTGCACGCCGCCAGTTCGATCAACATGCGCACCCACGCCGCCGCGCGCCAGGCCGGCAAAGTCCTGCGCATCCGCATCCATGTGCCGGGTTTCGACGCGGTGTGCCGGATGGTCCAGGCCAACATGGGCATCGGCATCCTGCCGCAACGGGCCTATGAATTGTTCGGCCGTGCGCTGGGGCTGACGGCGGTGCCGTTGACCGATGACTGGTCGGATCGTGCGTTGATCATGGTGGTGCGCGACGAGGCCGGGTTATCGCCGGTGAGCCGGGTGTTGTTCGAGCATTTGCGCGGGCAGGATTGAGGGCCGTTCTGTGTTCGCCGCGAACCGTGTGGGAATGAGCTTGCCCACGAAGGCGACCGTCTGTTCTGCGCATCTCCGGCGGGCGTTCGCATTTCGCGAACGCCCGTTGCCGAGTGAAGGTTGGATTGCTTCGCTGACGCTCCTCTAGCCTTGGCAGCAATTCCAAGAACAAGAGGTACGCTGCAATGACTGCCCCCTTGAGTGCGATCAAAGTGATCGAGATCGGCACCCTGATTGCCGCGCCGTTTGCCGCGCGCATGCTCGCCGAATTCGGCGCCGAGGTGATCAAGATCGAAGCCATGGGTCAGGGCGACCCGCTGCGCAAATGGCGCAAGCTGCACGAAGGAACGTCGCTGTGGTGGTACTTGCAATCGCGTAACAAGAAATCCCTGGCACTGAATCTCAAGTCCGCCGAAGGCATCGAACTGGTCAAGCAACTGGCGCGCGATGCCGACGTGATCATCGAGAACCTGCGCCCCGGCGCCCTGGAAAAACTCGGCCTCGGCTGGGAGGTGTTACACGCGCTGAATCCCGACCTGACCCTCGTGCGCATCTCCGGCTACGGCCAGACCGGCCCCTACCGCGACCGCCCCGGTTTCGGCGCCATCGGCGAGGCCATGGGCGGCATTCGCTACACCACCGGCACTCCCGGTTCGCCACCGGCGCGGGTCGGGGTGAGTCTCGGTGATTCGCTGGCCTCGCTGCATGCGGTGATCGGCGCGCTGATGTCGCTGCTGCGGGTCAAGACCGGGCAGGGCGGTGGTCAGATCGTCGATGTGTCGCTGGCCGAAAGCGTGTTCAACGTCATGGAAAGCCTGGTGCCGGAATACGACATGCTCGGGCATGTCCGTGAACGCAGCGGCGGCGCACTGCCGGGCATCGCCCCCTCCAACACCTACCTCACGGCGGACGGCGCCTATGTGGTGATCGCCGGTAACAGCGACCCGATCTACAAGCGCCTGATGCAAGTGATTGGCCGCAACGATCTGGCCGAAGCCGAAGAATTCGCCCACAACGATGGCCGCGCGGCCAAGAGTGGTCTGCTCGATGCCGCCATCACCCACTGGACCAGCAGCCTGCCGATCGATGATGTACTCGCCGCGCTGGAGGCCGCCGAAGTGCCGGCCGGGCGGATCTACTCGGTGGCCGACATCGTCGCCGATCCGCACTATCAGGCACGCGGCATGCTGCTCGACGCCGCACTGCCGGACGGGGCGACAGTAAAAATGCCGGGCATCGTGCCCAAACTTTCAGAAACCCCCGGCGGCGTTAACTGGTCGGGACCCGGACTGGGCCAACACACCGATGGCATCCTCGGCGACCTCGGCCTGACTGCGTCGGACATTCAACGTCTGAAAACCCAGGGAGTGGTGCAATGATCACCGATTACTCGCAAGCCTTGATCGTCCAGGAAGTCTCCCCCCGGGACGGCTTGCAAATCGAACCGACCTGGGTCGAGACCGAAGACAAGATCGCCCTCATCGATCAACTGTCGCTGGCCGGATTCAGCCGCATCGAGGCTGGCTCGTTCGTCTCGCCCAAAGCCATTCCGGCGCTGCGCGACGGCGAGCAGGTGTTCACCGGTATTCAGCGGCAACCGGGGCTGATTTACGTGGCGTTGATTCCCAACCTCAAGGGCGCGCAGCGCGCGCTGGAGGCCGAGGCGGATGAGCTGAACCTGGTGATGTCCGCCAGCCAGAGCCACAACCTGGCGAACATGCGCATGAGCTGCGAAGCCTCGCTTTCGGCGTTCGCGCAAATCGTCGAGTTCACCCGCGGCACCGGTGTGCGGCTCAACGGCAGCATCGCCACGACGTTTGGTTGTCCGTTCGAAGGCTGGATCGACGAGGATCGGGTGCTGCAAATCGTCGATGCCTATCAGCAACTTGGCATTCCGGGGATCACCCTGGCCGACACCACCGGCATGGCCAATCCGCGACAGGTCGATCGGCTGGTACGACGGGTGTTGCAGCGTGTCTCGCCGGCTGACCTGACCCTGCACTTTCACAACACCCGTGGCCTGGGGTTGTGCAACGTGCTGGCGGCCTACGAGGCGGGCGCCCGGCGTTTCGACGCGGCGCTCGGCGGCCTCGGTGGTTGCCCGTTTGCACCGGGCGCATCGGGAAATATCTGCACCGAAGACCTGGTGAACCTCTGCGATGAAGTCGGCATCCACACCGGCATCGATCTACCGCTGCTGCTGAAACTGTCCCGAGGGTTGCCGGCACTGCTGGGGCACGAGGTCCCCGGACAACTGGCGAAGGCCGGGCGCAATTGCGATCTGCACCCGATCCCTGGCTGAGGCCTGGCCGCCACGGAAAACCTGCTCCACCACCAGACAACAAAAACAATCGGACGCCCCTGGCAGTCCGCCTGGAGAAAACGCTATGAGCCTCAATGTAATGGAGGCGGGCGTGAGCCCGTCCGTCGATCTCGACGCCGAAAAAGCCCTGGTCAGCAAAGTCGCCTGGCGCCTGATGCCGTTGATCATGGTCTGCTACCTGTTCGCGTTTTTCGACCGCATCAACATCAGCTTTGCCAAGTTCCAGTTGCAGGCTGATCTGAGCCTGAGTGACACCGCCTACGGCCTTGGCGCGGGGCTGTTCGTGGTCGGTTACGTGTTGTTCGAAGTGCCGAGCAACATGATGCTGTACAAGGTCGGCGCCCGGCGCTGGATCGCCCGGATCATGATGTCCTGGGGCGTGGCGACCGCGCTGATGGTGTTCGTCAACACTGAATGGCAGTTCTACGTGCTGCGTTTTCTCATCGGCGCGATGGAGGCCGGTTTTGCCCCCGGCGTGCTGTATTACCTGACGCTGTGGTTTCCGCAGCACTTCCGTGGGCGCATCACTTCGATGCTGTTCCTCGCTTCGGCGTTTGCCGGGCTGGTCGGCGCGCCGTTCTCCGGGCTGGTGCTGGAACACCTCGACGGCGTGCTGCAAATGCGTGGCTGGCACTGGCTGTTCCTGCTGGGTGGCGTGCCGTGTGTCGGCCTCGGTTTCCTGGTGCTGACCCTGCTCAAGGATCGGATTGAGGACGCCCACTGGCTGACCCCGGACGAGAAAAAACTGCTGTCCAGCCGCATCGCCCATCACGAACCCCACAAGAGCGGCGGCTCGTTGCTGGCGGCGCTGAAAATCCCGGGATTCCTGACTCTGGGGCTGATCTACTTCCTGATCCAGGTGGCGTCCTATGGCCTCAACTTCTGGGCGCCGCAGCTGATCCGCAGCGCCGGCACCGAGAGCCCGGTGATGATCGGTTTGCTGACTTCGATCCCGTACATCTGTGGTGCCATCAGCATGGTGGTGATCGGTCGGTTGTCCGACGCTACCGGCGAGCGGCGCAAGTTTGTCGCCGGGCTGGTGGTCGTCGGCGCCATCGGTTTCTTCAGCGCCGGGATCTTCGCCAGCCACACCACGTTCCTGATCGTCGCCCTTGGCCTGCTCGGCGCCGGCATCATCGCTTCGATCCCGAGCTTCTGGACCCTGCCACCGAAATTGCTGGCCGGAGCGGGCGCCGGCGCGGCGGGCGGGATCGCGGTCATCAACACCCTGGGCCAGTTCGGCGGGATCGTCAGCCCGGTGATGGTGGGCCGGATCAAGGACCTGACCGGCAGTACCACGCCAGCGCTGTATGTCATCGGCGTGGCGGCGCTGATTGCGGCGGCGTTGCTGCTGTGGGGGGTGCCGCAGAAACTGCGCACGCTCGACAAGGGTTGAACCATTGAAAAGATCGCAGCCGGCGACAGCTCCGTGTAGTTGTCGCTGGCTGTGATCTTTTTGCCTTTCATTGCGCTGACAAGGCTCTCGCCCCGGAATTGCCAAACTGAATCAACATCACCCCGGCAATCAGCAGCACAGCCCCGAACACCCGAGGCAACGTCAGTTGTTTCTCCACCAGCCCGAACAAGCCGAAGTGGTCCAGCACTATCGACGTCAGCACTTGCCCGGCCAACGCCAATGCCACAAAACCCGAAGCCCCCAGCTTCGGCAGCAGCACCACGGCCAGCGCCACGAAACACACGCCGAACGCGCCACCGGTCCACATCCACAAGGGTGCCTTGGCCATCATCGCCAGGGAGGGCAATGGCAGACGTAACGCGACCATCACCGGCAGCAACACCAGCACACTCATCACCAGCGAGGCGAACGTCGCCCACAGCGGATGCCCTACGCTGCGAGCCAGGTTGGCGTTGATCGCACTCTGAAACGGCACCACCGCGCCGGCCAACGCCGCCAGCAACAACAGACCAGTCCAATGCAAGGTACTCATGATCGTTCTCCAGCAAGGTTTTGCTGGACTCTAGGTCATTCGTCGAGCAGATTTAAATTCCGTTTTTTCATCAGGAACATGCATTGGATGAATGACCTGCGCCGCATCGACCTCAACCTGCTGGTGATCCTCGACGCCTTGCTCAACGAACAGCACGTCACCCGCGCGGCGGAGCGTCTGCACCTGAGTCAGCCGGCGGTCAGCCACGCCCTGGCGCGACTGCGCGATCTGCTCGGCGATCCGTTGTTGGTACGCGCCGGCTCAAGTCTGGCGCCCACGGCCCGGGCGCTGGAGCTGGTGGCGCCCCTGGCCGAAGCGCTGGCTCAGGTGCAATCACTGCTGGCGCCCAACACCTTCGATCCGGCCAGCGCCCGCCGCACTTTTCGCATCGCGATGTCCGACTATGGCGCGGCGATCATCCTGCCCGGCCTGATCGGCACACTGCGTCGAGAAGCGCCGGGCATCGACCTGCAAATCAGCCACGCCAGCCGTGAGGGCATGCTCGAAGGCGTGCTCAACGGTGACATCGATATCGCTGCTGGTGTATTCCCCGACCTGCCCCACGAACTGCGCAGCACACCGCTGTTCGAGGAACACTACGTCTGCCTCGTCGACCGCCAGAGCATGCCCGCCAACGGTATTCTCGACCTGCCGACCTACCTGTCGCGGCCTCACGTTTTGCTGGAAATGCGCGGCAGCGGCACCCCGGAAATCGAACGCACCCTGACCGCCCTGCGTGAACGCCGCCGCGTTGCCATCAGCCTGCCGCACTGGAGCGTCGCGCCGCAGATCATCAGCGGCACCGACCTGATCCTGACTGTCGCCTCCCGTGCACTGGACGACATCGACCCACAGACGCTGGTCGTCGTACCGCCACCGTTTGTCATCCCGCCGTTCAGCTTCGTGCTGACGTGGCACAAACGACGGGGTGGCGATCAGGCGTTGAATTGGTTGAATCAGCGGATCGGGGAGGGGATAGTGCGCGGCTGAAGTTCATCAAGGAGTGGGACGTGACAGTGAAGTCTGGATTGGTGTTTTGCGCAGTGTTGCTCGCAGGGCAGGCATCGGCTGATTGCACGCCAATGCCGGTGAAAGGGGATCAGGATTATTCGGTTTGCAAAGAATGGCCGGCGTATGAGGGATTGACTCTCAGTGCCTACGCTCATCTCAATCCCGCAGTTGCTGACGCGTTCGGCACCTATGATTTGGACGTGTCCGTTTTGAGTGAGGGCCATTCGGCTCCGATTGTGGCTTACCACCAAGCCGCTGCTTACACGCTTGAGGGTGTTGGATTGCAAGAGATAGCGCTGGATACCGCGCGCTACAAACTGGCTCCCGATCTACGGGCCTTTGGGGTTCGAGCCAGATTTAACAATGCATCTCGCCTCAACCCGGTGGAAGAAAACCAGCTCTCGCTCTATGTGAGAGAGGGCGCCAAACTGCGATCCGTTCTGAGTAAATTACTGGTCTATCAGTACGGCGGCGAGTGGGACGGCAATTGCGCAGGTGAGCGATTCGAGATCACGCGCACCGTTGAAATCGCCAAAACCAATTCTCACGGCTATGCGGACTTGATTGTCAAAACCCAGCAAACCCGTACGACAAGTGTGGGCGAAGGCGACGCCTGTGAAGATAAAACCATCATGGACAAACCCGTGTTGACAACCTTGCGCTACGACGGCGACTCCTACGCCGTGCCCATCGAGTTCAAGGGCCTGTAGCCGCGCCGGCAACATCATTTTTATCAAGGAAGAACCATGCTCACCCCAACCCGGCTTTTCATCGCCCTCAGCCTTTTCGCCTTCACTGCTCAAGCTCAGGCTGCGTGTGTGGTGAAGTCCTTTGACGGTCATTCCCTCTCACGCTGCAAGGGATGGCCGGCGTTCAAGGATCAGGCGATTTTCGTCAAATCGACCTTTGTCCCTGACTCCAGTGGTGACGATGCCGGGGTGTTCGATCTGGAACTTTCGCTTCTCAATTCCACCAACTGGAAGCCGATGGCGACTTACCTCAAGCCCGGTGCCTACAACTCCGACGCCATCAGTTTTGATGACCTGGTGATCGATACGGCGCGCTACCGGCTCGCCCCGGACGTCCGTGCGTTCGGCCTGCGGTCGCAGTTCGAGCACAGCTCCCGCGTCAATCCCTACTCGAAAACCGATCTGGCGCTGTATGTTCGTGAAGGCAATAAATTGCGCCCGGTGCTCGAAGGTCTGGTGGTCTACAAAAACAATGGCGAGTGGATGGATGACTGCGAAGGCGAAGGCCAGACCATTCGCCGAACCGTCGAAATCGGTCCGTTGAGCCACAACGGTTTCGCCGACCTTGTTGTCACTTCGAGCGGTTCGGCGCTTAAAACCTATGCGTCCGGCAAGGAATGCCTGTCCAAAACCACCGACCTGAAGAAAACCCAGCTGACCCTGACCTATGACGGCAAGCAATACACCGTTCCCGAAGACCTTAGAGGGTACTGATCCGATGCTCACCGGCCTCAACCACCTGACCCTCGCCGTCACTGACCTGGACCGCAGCCTCGCGTTCTACCGCGAGCTGCTGGGGTTGCGCGTTGACGCAACCTGGGACGCTGGTGCCTATCTGTCGCTACCCGGTCTTTGGTTGTGCCTGTCGCTCGATCCGCAACGCCGAGAGGAATCCGCCGCCGACTACACCCATTACGCGTTCAGCCTGAGCGCATCGGACTTCCCGGTTTTTGTGCAAACGCTGAAAACCGCGAACGTTCGTGAATGGCGTGACAACCGCAGCGAAGGGGCGTCGTTCTATTTCCTCGACCCGGACGGGCACAAGCTCGAAGCCCATGTCGGCGACCAGGCCTCGCGGCTGGCCGCGTGTCGGCTGAAGCCTTACACCGGAATGCGATTTTTCAGCGAGTCATGAACATCCAGCCATCGCTGGGATAGACTGACGGCCACGTTTTATGGCGCTTGCAGGTTTTTCCATGACTCCATCGTTGCTTATGGCCGTGCTGGCCTCGGGATTCATCTACGGCATCACACCGGGGCCGGGTGTGCTGGCGGTGTTCGGCATCGGCGCGGCGCGTGGGCGCCGGGCGGGCGCGGGATTTCTCTGTGGTCATCTGCTGGGGGACGTGGTCTGGTGCAGCACCGCGTTGGTCGCGATTGTCGGCGCCCGGGAAATCGGCAGCACCGCCTTCGACGTCCTCGGTGTGCTCAGCGGTCTGTACCTGTTCTGGCTCGGCTGGCGTGCGGTGCGGGCCAAGCGCAGCAACGGCGATCAGCCTCAGGGCGCGGCGCGCCAGCCGTTCTGGCACGGGATTCTGTTCGGCCTGACCAACCCCAAGGCCTACCCGGTGGCGGTGGCGACTTTCACCGCGTTGCTGTCGAGCCGTGCCGAGTTGCTCAACTGGTCGATGCTGCCGATGTTGATTGCCTTGAGTTTCCTCGGCGGATTGCTGGCCTACGCTATTCTCATTGGCATCGTCGGTGCCCGGCAGGTGCGTACCCTGTACCAGCGCCATGAACTGGCGATTACCCGGTTGTGCGGGGTGATGTTTATCGGTTTCGCCATCAATGCGTTGGTGCATGCGTTGCCGGGGCTGATGCCGAACAAGGCTTGAAGTCGATCGCAGGACGCGAAGTTGCCAGGTCAGGGATGGTTGATCAGTGCTGCATTGTCCGGATTCTCACGCTGAACCATGGAAAGCCGAAACTCCGCGCCGTTGGCGAGCTACATCGATCTGTTGCTGGATGCCGTCTGCGCGGTGGACAAACAGGGCCGCTTCGTTTTCGTCAGCGCGGCCTGTGAGCGTATTCTCGGGTACACGCCTGACGAGTTGATCGGTCAGGCGATGATCGATTTCGTTCACCCCGCCGACCGCGAGCGCACCCTGACGGCCGCCCGCGACATCATGGGCGGCGAGCCGAAAAACAATTTCGAGAACCGCTACGTGCGCAAGGATGGTAGCGTCGTCCACATCCTGTGGTCGGCGCGCTGGTCCGAGGTCGATCAACTGCGCATTGCCGTCGCCCGGGACATCACCGAGCGCAAACTGGCTGAGTCGCGCCAGGCGGCGTTGTATGCGATTTCCGAAGCGGCGCATGCGGCGGAAGATTTGCTGGCGCTGTTCAAGCGCATCCACCAGATCATCGGCGAGTGGCTGCCGGCGCTGAATTTTTCCGTGGCGCTGTACGACGAGCATTGCGCGCAACTGAACTTCCCGTATCACGTCGACGATAACGAGTTGCAGCCCGAACAACCCGGAACGGTGACCGGACGGCTGTGCGCCGAAGTGATCCGCAGTGGCCAGCCGATCCTGCTGACCCCGGACAGCCCCAACGCGCCCGCCGATTTCGCCGCGTTGGTGGCGGGGCAGTATTCGCCTTGCTGGCTCGGTGTACCGCTTAACTCGAAGAACGGCACCATCGGCGCGCTGATCGTCAAAAGCCTGGCCGGCGGCGAGCGCTACACCGAACAGGACAAAGAGTTGCTGCAATACGTCTGCGCCCAGGTCGCCACCGCCATCGAGCGTCAGCAATTGCACGCGCGCCTGCGACGCATGGCCCAGTACGACCAGTTGACCCAATTGCCCAACCGCGAACTGCTGCGCGAGCGACTCAAGGCTGCGCTGAACTGCGCCCGGGAACAGTCGGGACATATGGCGCTGCTGTATGTCGATCTGGATCGCTTCAAACAGGTCAACGACACTTTTGGTCATGCGGTGGGCGACATGTTGCTGCAGACCGTCGCCAATCGGCTCAAGGGCTGCGTGCGTGAAACCGACACCGTAGCCCGGATCGGCGGCGACGAATTCGTGATTCTGTTGCACAGCGTTCATGTCGCCGACGATGCCGACAGCGTGGCCGAGAAGATCCGTCAGGTGCTGATGCAGCCGATGCGCCTGGACGGTCACAACCTGCACATCGAGCCGAGCATTGGCGTTGCCCGCTATCCCGAACATGGCAACCATGAGCAGGAATTGTTCCGTCATGCCGACCAGGCGATGTACACCGCCAAACGGCAGAATCACCGGGCGCTGGATAGCTGATGTGAGGTCGCCGTTCGTCGCGGCGACCGCAACTTTTCTAAACCTTTATCGTCGGCAAAATTCTCAATCTAGGCGGGCATCTTGCTCGCTACGATCATTACCAAGAGGTAGAGAATCATGCCTAACTCAAGAAACTCGAACTCGGGAAACTTCGCCAACGATCGAACCAAGGCGTCTGAAGCCGGTCGCAAAGGTGGGAAAACCACCACAACGACGGTCGACAAAGAGCCTGCAAAAGCAGAAACAGGCCGCAAGCCTGCTCAGAAATCGAAATAGTCGGTGAAGGTCGTTTTGATTGAGAGGCGGGAGCGCAAGCTCCCGCTTGAATGTGCCGAGAAGGAGGGCGCGACCATGAGCCGGATGGCCACCCGATTACGCAACGCCAGTTTTGTCACCCTGCTGGGCCTGTGCGCCAGCAGCGCTTTCGCCCAGTCGCCCGCCGACTTCATCAACGATGCCTCGGCCAAAGGCATGGCCGACATCGAAGCCAGTCGCCTGGCGCATCAAAAGTCCGAGTCCAAGGAGATCAAGGACTACACCATCGTCGTCATCAATGACCGCACCACCGCCAATCAGCACCTGGCGAAGATCGCGAGGAAACTCGACCTGCCCGTCGCCCCGCGTGAGGAGGTCATGGACAAGGCCAAGGCGCTGATTCCGGAGGTCAAGGACGGCGCGACTTTCGATCAGGCCTACGCGGCGAGTCAGGTCAAGGCGACCGAAGAAGCGATCCAGCAGATCCAGCAGGAAGCCCAGACCACCGACGTACCGGAGATCAAGGCCTTCGCCGATGAGACACTGCCCAAACTGCAAAACCATCTGGAAATGGCCCGGGCACTGCAGGCCAGTCGCTGACCCCGGACAAACCATAAAACAGTGGCGAGGGAGCAACTACCCTCGCCACTGTTTTGCTGTCAGCACTCATTCAGATCCTGTTTTGGCTTGCTCTTTTCCCCCAGCCCGTCAAGGTTGAACACCTCGCCTTCGCCCAATGCCCGGTAGTGCTTGCGCAGCGCCTCCAATTGCTTGAGATCCAGTGCTTCCAGCCCGAGCATCGCGTTCTGCGCCTCCTTGGTCACCAGCAACAGCTCGTCGATCTTCAAATGCAGAATGTCGGTGTCGCGGTTCTGCGTGTTCTGGATCAGGAACACCATCAGGAACGTGATGATCGTGGTCGAGGTGTTGATGATCAGTTGCCAGGTGTCGTTGTAATCGAAAATCGGCCCGCTCAACCCCCACAGCCCAATCAGAATCAAAGCGCCCATGAACGTCTTCGGACTACCCGCCCACAGGGCGAGCTTCTGGGAAAGTTTCGCGAATTTCATTGCCGTGTTCCTTATGGGAGGGGCCTGAAATTCTGACAGCGGGGGAGTGGGGAAAATTCTACTTATAAATGCTTGTTGGCTCCGCGAGCTCCTGGCTCTGCATCTGCTGAGAAAACCGGCTCATTGGCCGGATTTCCGCTAAACCGCAACCTCGACTTCAACCACCCACTTGAAATACCCCGCAGCCTCACATCGCTGATTGACCAGCATCAGGCACAACTCGAATTCGACCTTGCCTGGAGCCTTGGGCGTACTCGCCCAGTAATGGTCATGGGCCTTCTGGTTGCCCGGCTCGCTCGGGGCGTCGGGTTGCGGGGCGGGGATCGTGAGGTCCGGGTGGACTTCCAGATGAGGGGCTGAAAGTACCGTGTCGGTATCGACTGTCATGCCGTAGATCACAACGCTGTGTTCGGCGATGAGGCTGACGGTTCTGCCGCGAAAATGAATGTCGCGGCCCATTGTGCCGGGTAGTCTGATTTTGCTGTCATTAGTAACAATTTCTTTCGGAATATCACCCACAACAAAAAGGATGAATCCGTCGCTGATGCTCGTGGGGTTTTCGGCATCGAGGCTGGGCTCTGGGTAGCGCGAAAGCAGGGATTCGGCATCGACGACCAACAGGACATTGTGGGCATTCGTGTCGTCGGGGGACGGTGGCGGGATCGGTTCGGAAGTCATCATGGATTCCTTTCATGATGTTGACACAAGACGGCAACCGCTTCGGTCGAGGTAAGACATCCTGTTCCGACCGGGCAGCAATGGAGCGGTCCGGCCCCTCGCTGACAAGGGGCCAGAAGCGTCGTCAGTTGTGAATCGAAATGAACGGATCCCACGAGCAGCAGCCGACGATCTGGCAGTTGCGATCGACGATCAGAAAGTGGAAGTGGTAAGTCACGCGACCGCAGGACAGGGTTTCCGAGGACCAGTAATGGTTATCGACTTTCTGGCAGCTGGGCACTGAAGGGTTGCTGGTGTTTGGCACTGCAACGCACGCCGTAGCCTTGCGCGGTGAGGGCGGGGAGATCAGATCGTTGCCCTGGTTACCGATGAACTTGTAGAAAATCACCGCGTTTTCGAAGCTCTGCGACAGGCTGGTTTCACGCCAGCGAATCAGGTCGCCGACCTGTGCCTTCAGATCCAGTTCACCACCGGCCTGGCCGCTGACCACGTTGTCCTGATTGGTCACCATGTAGACATGTTTCCAATCGATCAGCGTTGGCGAAGCAGGATTTTTACTGATGCCAGGATAGTTTTTCAGAATGGTTTCGGTGTCGATAGAGACAAGTACATCCGTGACTCGAGACATGGTAAAGCTCCTTTTTCAAAGTGGGCACCTGATTGCAATTCAGGTGCGACAACGTTGCTTGCCAAACTGGCCGTTGCGAACACACTACTGACGGAACCCACCGGTCACGAGAGATGAGCAGAATCTGCTCCCTGCAGGACAGCTGATGGGGCGGTTCCTTCCGCCTGCCGCAAATTGACTATAGGTAGATTTTTCATGCTGTCAAAACCGAGCTTATGTGGTTCGACGAACGGTCAGTCTGGTGATAAGCACCGAAGAATGGGTAATAAGGCCGGGCGGACATCGTTTGAAATGTGTCGGTCTGGAGCTGAGGCCTGCCCGGCCTGTATCGTAATGAACCTCTGGAACGCACCGTGTCAGGAGAACGCAATGAGTTGGTCCGCCAAACAATACGTCGCTTTCGAAGATGAACGCACCCGCCCGGCCCGTGATCTGCTCGCGGCGATTCCCCCGGCCCTGGCGCAGTCGGTGGTGGATATCGGTTGTGGTCCCGGCAACTCGACGGAGCTGCTGGTCGAGGCTTTTCCACAGGCCAGGGTGCAAGGGCTGGACAGTTCACCGGACATGATCGACGCGGCACGCAAGCGTCTGCCGCAGTTGCAGTTTGAGGTCGCAGATATTGATGCATGGAGCGATGAAGGTCCGTTCGATGTGATCTTCGCCAACGCGGTGTTGCAGTGGGTGCCTGAGCACGAGACGTTGCTGCCGGCGCTGGCGGGCAAATTGGCGTCGGGTGGCAGTCTGGCGATCCAGATGCCGGATAACCTCAATGAGCCGTCTCATCGCCTGATGCGTGAAGTCGCCGCCAATGGCCCATGGGCAGGGAAACTCGCCGGGGCTGCCGGGCAGCGCACCGAGATGGCAGATGCCAGCGGTTACTTCTCGATGCTGCGGCCGCATTGTTCGCGGGTCGATGTGTGGCGCACGACTTATCACCATCAGTTGTCGGGCGGCGCGGCAGGGGTGGTGGAGTGGTTCAAGGGCAGTGGGTTGATTCCGTTTCTCAGCCCTTTGACCGAGGCCGAGCGAGAGGATTATCTGAAACAATATCTGGCGGCGGTTGCGCGGGCCTATCCGGCGTTGCCCGATGGTTCGGTGCTGTTGCCGTTTCCACGGTTATTCATTGTGGCGACGCGTTGAGATGGGGTTGTGTGGTGCGGCCTCAATCCCTGCCCCTCACCCCGGCCCTCTTTCGGGGGATAGGACGCTGATCTTCATGCAGTTCAGATTCTGGTTTCGACGCGATATCCCGGGCCTACGTAACTCGTACGATCGACACGGTCAGCCCCCTCTCCCTCCGGGAGAGGGTTAGGGTGAGGGGCTTTTGAAGGTACGGCCCTGCCGGATGAACCCAAAACAGGTCCCATGTTTAAAGGTTGTGTCGAATTTGCCGAACTTTCCCACGCTCTTTTCAGGTTGTCCGTCGGAAGTCCGATCTCTAGCCTTTAGTCGTCGCTGTTGATTCAGCGATCGGGATTGGAACCCCGAGGATAATCGGAAGTAAAAGCACCTTTCGTGACGTATGCTTGCGCACGTTTTATGTGAGCACTCCGTTATGGTGGCTGTGCGCGGGAGGCCTTCGAGTCTGCCGGGTTTTCCGTTTCCCCGGGTTCCAACCTGCGTACAGCTGCCACCCTTCGCGTGGAACCGAATGGTCAGCACTCACGAAATAAACGGGATGACACTATGAAAAAACCAACACCCAACCCACCCGAAGTCGAAACCGATCCAACCTCGCCCTACGAATCCATCGACTCCAGAAAACTCCACGACGCGGCTGAGCGCGCCCTCGATCACTACCTCGTCTCGTCCGCGTCCATCATGCACTGCGCCCATGAACCCGAGCCCATGTACCTCGCCAACCCGAAGTACAACGCCGAATCCCTGTTGGCCAACGCCAGCGAGACCCTGGGTTCAGCGACCGAGATGCTCAACAACTTTGCCGCGACGCTGGACAGCTCCTGCCGAAAGACTGCGCTGGGCATTGCCCAGGTAGTGATGGTGGCGGAGTTGGCGGTGAACCAGGCGCTGGATCACGTTGAGCTGAACGAGTAGCTTTCGGCTGGCCTGAAAAAAACCGGTCATGACGACCGGTTTTTTCGCTCTGAAATCAACCCTTCTGCAAAACCTTGAGCGCGGCAGATGCCAGAAACCCCGAGCGGCTTTTTTCCTCCGGGTGATGCAGCACGTATTCATCAATACGATTAAGCAAATAACCCGGCAACGTGATGTTGAGTTTCTGCGCCTTCCCCAGGTACTTGGTCACGTCGATGTCCACCACTGCCCAAGTGCAACCGGCGTACTTCGGATTGGCAGCATGCAGTGTGACCTTGCTGGCGGGTGGAATCGGCGCGCCGTCTTCGGCGAGAATCTCGAAGTGACCTTCAATGGCTTCCCGCGCCATGGCCATCGCATCGTCCAGATCGTCTCCGGCGGAGTAGCAGCCAGGAATGTCCGGCACCTCCACTCCCCAGGCGTGTTCTTCATCACCTATTGAAATCGCAATTGGGTAGAGCATCTGTTGTTCTCCATGGCTGCTGTTCAAACCCGTCAAAGCAGCGCCTGTTGCAAAATGCTGATGGCCGTCTTCTTGAGCAAATCCTTTTTCGGATGAGGCACCGTCACCAGACCGGGTTTGGTCGGGTGTTTGAAGTGATGGTGGCTGCCTCTGATCCGTACCAGATACCAACCGTCCGCGACGAGTTGGCCGATTAAAAAACGGCTGTTCACAACACCTCCTTGTGATGTGATTGGTGGGTACTATACCTACTGATTTGCGGCGATCAACACTATAACCACCAAGCGGTCACTGTCCATGGTTGGCTTTAGTGATCTAAGCAGTCTAGACAGGGCAAAAAAACGCGGGGCCGGGGAGTGTGTTGCAGGCCGTTGCTGCAACACCTCGGAGACTTTGCATCCCGAATTTCAGGCACAAAAAAACCGGCTCATTGGCCGGTTTTTTCATTTCTGCATCCCTCGTCACAAAACACAACGCGAGACATGAATTTGATTGGAGCGGGTGAAGGGAATCGAACCCTCGTTATCAGCTTGGGAAGCTGGAGTAATGCCATTATACGACACCCGCTCAGAGCGGCTGACTTTGTACCAGACTCGGGCGCGGATTAGAAGTTTTCTTTGCGCTTGATCTGTTGAAAGCCTTGAAGCAGACCGGCAGTCGGTCATTCGCGGGCAAGCGCAGCGGCCTCAAAAACCCAAAAGCATCAGGTCCGCTGGCTTGCTCGCGATGACACTTTTTCAAATGGCCAGCGCATGGTGATCCTGAGTGAACTGATAGCGCGTCCGGCTCATCTGCTCGGTCGGCTTAAGGAAGCCGAGCAGTGCGTTCTGGCTATCCCGGCAGGCGGATTTGTGTTCCATGTCGAGAAAGTGCCCTGTGGCTTGCAGGGTGGTGAACGTGCTTTGCGCCACATGGTTGCCGAACAGGCGGGCATCCTCGGCGGAGGTGTACTCGTCCCATTCGCCGTTCATGAACAGCACCGGCACGTTGATTTTCTTCGCCGCGTTCAAGTAGCACTGGCGATCGCTGTGCAGCACATTGTTGATGTGAAAGTGCATCTGCCCGTATTCGTGTTCGGCCAGGCTGCTGACGTGGCGATAGTTGAAACGCTTGAACAATGAGGGCAGGTGTTTGCCGATGGTGTTGTTGACCAGATGCCCGACCCGGTCGCGATCCAGGTTGCCGAGGTGTTCGACGCCGCGCTCGAGGTAGTCGAGCATGTGCGCGTTGATCACCGGGGAGAACGAGCTGATCACGGCTTTTTCGATGCGCCGTGGCTGGTGCGCGAGGGCGACCATGGTCGCGGCACCGCCCCAGGAAAACGACAGAACGTGCTCGGCGGCGAAGTGATCGATGAGCTCCAGCAGGATCTGCCCTTCGATTTCCTTCGTCAGCATTTTCTCGTGGCGGTTGTGGATTTTTGACTTGCCCGCGTAGGGCTGGTCATAGCAAACCACATTGAATTGTGGGTGCAGATTTTTCACGGTTTGAGCAAACGACGCCGTCGTGGCCATTGAGCCGTTGACCAGAATAATGGTCTTTTGCGCAGCGTCTGTGCGATAGAACTCCGTGTAAACCCGATACTGACCTTGTATATCCAGCACAGCGATTTCTGGCCTCATGTCATAAGACTCCTGGCAAGCGGGTAGGCGCGCAAACAGATTGCACGAGCTTTGTGACAGGTAGGCATACGCCTGGAATTTGCAGGCCCATGTCGATCCGGAAACGGCTGGTCGACGGGTATTGTTATTGGCGGGCAATCTGTCGGCTGAGGCGGAGCCTTGAGGCTCTCTACCGACAAAAAGTTTCTTAGAAGTATGTTGTGACTCGTCGGTCACAATTCGGCCGACGTCCTGATTCAAGCAGGGGGATCAGGATCGCGCAAGTGCCGTTGGTAAATTGTTCGACAACTTCTGCTGAGCGGTCGCCGGCTTAGAACAAATGAATCTCTTCGGTGCGCAAAGCGCGATACTCGCCCGGTTTTAGCGCGTCATCGAGCCGCAATTCGCCCATGGATTCACGGTGCAGGCGCAGCACCTTGTTGTTGAAGTAACCGAACATGCGCTTCACCTGGTGGTAGCGACCTTCGACGATGCTCAGCCGTGCCGCCTTCGGGCCAAGCACTTCAAGCAGCGCCGGTTGGGTGGTCAGGCTCTCGAAGGCGAAGTAGATCCCCTCGGCGAACTTGATCGCATATTCCGGGCCGATGTCCTGCTCGGTTTCGACGTAGTAGACCTTCGGCAATTTGGTCTGCGGCTGGGTCAGACGTCGCGACCAACTGCCGTCGTTGGTGATCAGCATCAGCCCGGTGGTGTTGAAGTCCAGGCGTCCGGCAATGTGCAGGTCGTCCTTGTCCGGTTCGTCGATCAGGTCGAGCACGGTTCGATGTTGCGGGTCGCGGGTGGCGCTGACGCAGCCCTGGGGCTTGTGCAGCATGAAGTAGCGCGCGGGTTTGCCGCTTTGCAGCACCTCGTCGTCGACTTCGACGCGGCTGAATTCCAGCACTTCGCTGTGGGGATCGCTGACGACTTTTCCGTCAATGCGCACGCGCTTTTCCACCAGCAACAGACGAACCTGCTGACGGTTGTAGCGGGGCAAGTTGCTGAGGAAACGGTCGACGCGCATGGTCAGGAATCGGCAGACAAAGGGGCGCGCATCTTACGGGATCGGCCGTTTGGCCGCTTGCAGTTGCGCCTCGACCTGAGCGCAGCGCGGGCACAGGCAGGATTTGTCGCGCAGTGTTGGCGGCAACGCTTCGAGTACCGCCGGATCGATGCTGACGCCATAGCACCAGCACGCGTGATCGGCGGTGCGGGGATCGGCCAGGGTGCAGTCGTTGCGGGCACCACAGGCCGGGCAGAGGTCAGGTCGGGTCATGTCAGGCATAGGTCGAGTGAGGCATTTCCACGCAGGTGCGGTTGCGACCGGTTTGCTTGGCCCGGTACATCGCATGATCGGCCCGGGACAGCAGGCTGTGCAAGGTGTCGTCCCGTTGCAGGGTGGTGGCGCCGATACTGACAGTCAGATTCAGGGTGTGACCGTTGTAGGCATAGTCCTGTTGTTCGACGTGTTGCCGGATCTTCTCGGCAATTTTCTGACCGGTGTCGCCGTCAGTGTCCTTCAGCAAAACGATGAATTCCTCACCGCCCCAGCGGCAAACGATGTCGGAATGGCGCAGGCAGCTTTGCAGATCCCGGGCGAACCCGATCAGCACCTGATCGCCGGCCATGTGCCCATAGGTATCGTTCAGCGCCTTGAAGTGATCCAGATCCAGCAGCAGGGCGGTCAGCGGTTTCGGCTCGCGCTGCGCTTCATGCAGGGCTTGCACGGCGAGCAGGTCAAAGCCGCGACGGTTGGGCAGTTCGGTCAGGCTGTCGAGGGTCGCCTGAGCCTGGATCTTTTCCTGGAAGCGCTTGATCACCCGGTTGAGCAGGGCCAGGACAATCAGCGTCACCAGCAGGCAAATCAGCAGGTTGAGGTACAGCGACTGACGGATTTCACTTAGGGCGCCGTCCTCGCGCTTGTCGACGAACAGATACCAGTTCAGCTCAGGAATGAACCGGACGTTGAGGAAATGTCCCTGGCCGTGGGCGGAATATTCGTAGCTGCCGCTATGGGGTTTGGGCAACTGGCTGACCAGGCTTTTCATGCTGTCGAGGTCGTTGAGGCTTTTGCCGACCCGCGCCCCTTCCGGCCCGCCCTCGGCGCCGGTCAGCACCAGTCGGCCGAAGGTGTCGACGAAATAAACGCTGCGTTGATAGCGCTGTTGATACTTGTCGATCAGCTTGATCACCGCATCCACCGTCAGGCCCACGCCGGCCGCGCCGATGAACCGGTTGTGGTAGTCGTAGACCTTGTAGTTGATGAAGAAGGTCATGTTGTCTTTGTTGGCAAGATCCGGGTCGACGTTGATCTCGTAGGGGTCCTGCATGTCACGCACGCGGAAGTACCAGGCATCGCGCGGCTCGTCGATTTTCACCCGCTTGAGTACGCCCTTGGCATGGTAATAGGTGAGGGTGGCGTTGGAGACGAAGAACGCGGTGTAGGCGCCGTAATGGGTCATGACCTCGTCGAGGTAACGGGTCATCTGCTGGGTGTCCTGTTCGCCGTTGACCACCCAGTCGCGCATGAAGGTGTCGCGGGACATCATCGAGGAAATCAGGATCGGTCTGACGAGGTCTTTCTGGATTTCCGAGTACACCGTATCGGACGTCAGCGGCAGTTCGGTGTTGACGATGCTGTCGCGGATTGACGCTCGCGAGGCGTAGTAACTGAGCAACGACGTGGCGAGGAAACCGGCGCCGAGCAGGGCGATCAGGGTCAACACCAATGAACGTTGGGAGTACAGCGCAGATCTGAGCGGCATTGGCAGTTCCGTTGGCGGTGGCCCGATGGCAAGCATTCTAGTGGGAGCGACGAGAAATAACTGCTTCGCGATGACGGTGGTTCAACTTTGATGGATGTTTCGTCTGATATGGCCTCTTGGCGGGCAAGCCCGCTTCCACCAGGGCTGTGGCAGCGCACCGGCACCGCCGATCCGAAGCCTGACGGGGGCAGGCACTTGATCGGGTTGCATCAGTCAAAAGAGGTGTCGGCTGCGCTGTCCTGTAGCGGCCGCTGGTCTTTCAGGAGGCCGCCATGCGTATTCCAAAACTGTTGCGTCAAACGCTTTTCGCTGCGGTATTCGGTCTGGGGCTTTCCGGCTGTTATTACTACGCCGGGCCGTACGATACCTACTCCACTCCTTACTACTATCCCGGCTATTACTCGCCTTATTACTACGGTGGCTACTACGGCCCGCGCTACTACGGCGGCGCCCGTTATTACTATTACGGTGGACACGGATATCGCGGCGGGTACGGCCGCGGTTATCACGGCGGCGGATACCACGGTGGGCACCATTAATCAGCGGCTGAATAGGGCGTCGGCGGATGAACAAGGTTTCATTAATCACTTGTTTCAACTTGTTACAGGAACGCACCAGATTCTGAAAACGCTGTCAGATAGTTCGTCAGTCACCGAATAAATGACTGACGCCTGCCAGCGTCGCTGGTGTGGCTCACCCGCGGTCCAGGAGGCCGCCATGTATCGCCGAATCGTACTGTTCACTGTGATGCTTTTTACCCTTGGCGGCTGTGCTCCGTATTCCTACGCAGACAGCTATTACAGTTCAGAGGTCTACACATCACCCGCGCCGGCGTACTACGGCGGTGGCGGCACTTATTACAGCGGCGGCACCTACTACTCGGCACCGCGTTACTACCAGCCAGCGCCGCGCTATTACCAACCCGCGCCACGTTATTACTCGGCGCCCCGTTACTACCAACCGGCCCCACGCTACTACGAAAGCCGTCGCTGGCACGGCAATGATCGCGGACGCTGGGACGGCCACCGCCGGGGTGGCTGGGACGATCATCGCGGTCGCGGCGACTATGACCGACACAGCGGCAGGGGCGACCACAACGGTCGTGGCAACCGCTGGTAACCACCCGCAAAAAAGCGGCGCATTGAGCGCCGCTTTTTTTGTGCCTGCAAAACGTGGCGGTGGGTCAATAGGGCGACAAATCCGCCAACGGATGCCGCCCCTCCCAGACCTTGTGAAAGTGCGCCTCGACCACCGCTTCCGGTACGCGGGCGATGTCCGGCCAATGCCAGTGCGGCTTCTGATCCTTGTCGAGCAACCGTGCCCGCACCCCTTCGCTGAACTCCGGATGACGGCAGCAATTGAGGCTCAGGGTGTATTCCATCTGGAAGACTTCAGCCAGGGACAGGTGACGGGCACGGATGATCTGTTCCCAGACCAGGTGTGCCGTCAGCGGACAGCCTTCGCTCATTGTCTTCGCGGCGCGGGCAATCAGCAGGTCGTTGCTGTCGCGTTGCAGGCTGATGGCTTTCCAGGCGCAGGTCACGTCGCTGACATCCAGCCATTCGTCGATCTGCTGGCGCCTTGGCAACCACTGCGCGTCCGGCATCTGCGCCACGGCTTCTTGCTGCAGAGCCTTCAACAGACTGTTGAGTTGCATCGCGGTCTGTTCCTGCCAGTTCAATTGCAGCAGGCCGTCGATCAACTCCTGCTGTTGCTCGTCGAGCAGGAAACGGTCGGCCAGATCCAGGTCGATCGCATCGCGACCGTTCATCTGCGCGCCGGTCAGGCCGAGAAACAAGCCGAGCTTGCCCGGTAACCGGGACAGAAACCAACTGGCGCCGACATCCGGGTACAGGCCGATGCTGATTTCCGGCATCGCCAGTCGGCTGCTCGGCGTGACGATACGTATATTCGCCCCTTGCAACAGGCCCATGCCACCGCCCAACACATAACCGTGGCCCCAGCAGATCAAGGGTTTCGGGTAGGTGTGCAGGCTGTAATCCAAGCGGTATTCCGCGTTGAAAAACTGTGCGGCCAGCGGCGGCACTTCCCCCGGATGAGCGCGACAGGCTTCCACCAGGCTGCGCACCTCGCCGCCGGCGCAGAAGGCTTTGGCGCCGTTGCCGCGCAGCAGGACGCAGACGATTTGCGCGTCCCTGGCCCAGGCGCTCAGTTTGTCGCTCAGGGCGTGGATCATCGGCAGGGACAGGGCGTTCAGGGACTTTTCGGCATCCAGGCTGGCGATGCCGATGCGGGCGCCGTCGGTGCCGGTGAGTTCTTCGAAGTGCAGATTCATCGTGACCTCGATCGGGAATTTGAACGATCAGTATGATCGCTGTGTGGGAAAGTGCCGGATCTGTGTCAGATCAATTGACAAGCGTGGTCGGCTTTCCTAGGGTTCGCCCCATTGTTTTTGCCGGATATGACCATGACTGCTGACGACCGTATCAAACTCGAACCGAGCTGGAAGGAGGCACTGCGTGCTGAGTTCGACCAGCCCTACATGGCAGAGTTGCGCACTTTTCTGCAGCAGGAGCGGGCGGCCGGCAAGGAAATCTATCCGCCGGGTCCGCTGATTTTCAACGCGCTGAATTCGACGCCGCTGGACAAGGTGAAAGTGGTCATCCTCGGCCAGGACCCGTACCACGGCCCGGGCCAGGCCCATGGCCTGTGCTTCTCGGTGCAACCGGGCGTGCCGGCGCCGCCGTCACTGGTCAACATCTATAAAGAGTTGAAACGCGACCTGAACATCGACATCCCCAACCACGGTTACTTGCAGAGCTGGGCCGACCAGGGCGTGTTGATGCTCAACACCACCATGACCGTCGAGCGTGCCAACGCCAATGCCCACAAGGACAAGGGTTGGCAGTTCTTCACCGACCGGATCATTGAAGTGGTCAGCCAGCGCCAGCCGCATCTGGTGTTCATGCTCTGGGGCTCCCATGCGCAGAGCAAGCAGAAGCTGATCGACGCGACCAAACATCTGGTGCTGACGTCGGTGCATCCGTCGCCGCTCTCGGCTTATCGCGGGTTTCTGGGGTGCGGGCATTTCAGCCGCACCAACAAGTTTCTCGAGCAGAATGGCGAAGCGCCGATTCAGTGGCAGTTGCCGTCGATCTGATGCTGGCCTGAAAGACCTCTTCGCGAACAAGCCCGCTTCCACAGGGAAATACATCCCAATGTGGGAGCGGGCTTGTTCGTGAAGAAGGCCAGTCGGTCTCTCAGCCTTGCTCGGGATTGCGATTCCAGTACTTGAACAACGGCTCCGCCAGAAACAGCACGAACAACAGCCGCATCACCTGCATCGCCGTCACCAGCGGCACCGACAGTTGCAGGGTTTCCGCCGTCAGGCTCATTTCGGCGATCCCGCCGGGCATCATGCCCAGTGTCAGCGAGCGCAGGTCCAGGTGGGTCAGCGCACTCAGGCCCAGCGCCGCCAGGGTGGCGATCAACATGGTCAGCGCCGTGCCGATCAGCGTCCGGCCCATGAACGACGGGGCGCGGCGGAAGAACTGGCGATTGAAGTGACAACCCAGGCCGCTGCCGATCAACCATTGGCCAATCTGACTGCCGCCATTGGGCAGACCGATGTGCAGATCCCAGGCAATGCTCACCGTCGCGCTGACCAACAGCGGCCCGAACAGCCAAGGGTTGGGCTGGCGCAGACGCTGCCAGATCCAGGCGAGCAGGGCGCCCGCCGGAAACAGAATCGCCAGCCAGCGCCAATCGACGCTGCCGGCATGGGAAATCGGCGTGCCGTCACCCAGCAGGTACTTGAACGCCGCCGGTACGCACAACACCACCACCAACACCCGCAGGCTCTGGCCCGCCGCGACATGGCTGAGCATCGCGCCATTGCGCGCGCCGAGGTTGACCATCTCGCCCGAGCCGCCGGGCATGCTGGAGAAAAACGCGGTGGCGCGATCCTCGCCGGTGCGGCGCATCAGCCACACGCCGACCACCGCCGACAGGCTGGTGACCAGCGCTCCGAAGAAGATCAGGCCGAAGTGACTCAACACCTGCTCCATCACCAGCGGGGTGAAGTGCAGGCCGATGCCGATCCCGACGATCCACTGGCCGCATTTGCGCCCGCCAGGGATTTCCGTCAGTTGCCACGGGGTCAGGCAGCGCACCAGGATGATCGCCAGCAACGAGCCGACCATCCACGGCAGTGGCCAGCCGATCTGGCTGGCGAGGTAACCGCCAAGCAGACCGACCAGCGGGGTTCCCCACCAGGTTTTGAAGGACCGATCAGACATCGGCGATGGCTTGGCGGGCGGCGGAGCGGCGACGCCAGATGCGCAACAGCGGGAAGGCCAGCATCAGCGCGGTCAGAACCCAGACACCGAAGGTGATCGGGCTCGACCAGAGGATGTCCAGCGCGCCGTTGGAAATCGACAGCGCACGACGCAGGTTCTGCTCCATCAGACCGCCGAGGATGAAGCCCAGCAGCACCGGCGACAACGGGAAATCGAGCTTGCGCAGGATGTAGCCGAAGATGCCGATGCCGACCATCAGGAACAGGTCGAACGTGGTGGCGTGCACCGCGTAGACGCCGATCCCGGTGATGATCGCGATCACCGGCACCAGTGCCCAGTTCGGCACGGCGAGGATGCGGGTGAAGATGCGGATCATCGGGATGTTCAGGATTACCAGCATGATGTTGGCGATGAACAGCGACGCGATCAGCCCCCAGACAATGTCCGGTTGTTGCTGGAACAGCAGCGGGCCTGGGGTGATGTTGTACAGCGACAGAGCGCCGATCATCACCGCCGTGGTGCCTGAACCCGGAACGCCGAGGGTCAGCATCGGCACCAGCGCGCCGCAGGCCGAAGCGCCGATGGCGGTTTCCGGTGCGGCGAGACCGCGCTTGTCGCCCTGGCCGAACTTGCCGCCGGCACCGGCGATGCGTTTTTCGGTCATGTAGGCCACGGCGCTCGCCAACGTCGCGCCGGCACCCGGCAGTACGCCCATGATGAAGCCGAGCAGGCCGCAACGGATGTTCACCACGAACACCGACGCCGCTTCCTTGAAGTTGAACATCATCCGCCCGGTGGCTTTCACCGCTTCCTGGCCGCGATGGGTTTTCTCCAGCAGCAGAAGGATTTCGCTGATCGAGAACAGGCCCAGCACCAGCACCACGAACTGAATGCCGTCGGTGAGGTGAATGTTGTCGCCGGTGAAACGGTACACACCGCTGTTGGCGTCGATGCCGACGCTGGACAGGAACAGACCGATCAGCGCCGCGATAAAGGTCTTCAGCGGTCGGTCGCCGGCCATGCCGCCGAGGCAGACAATCGCGAACACCATCAGCACGAAGTATTCCGCCGGCCCGAAGGCGATCGCCCATTTCGCCAGCAGCGGGGCGAACAGCACCATGCCGCAGGTCGCGATAAAGGCGCCGATGAACGAACTCCACGCCGACAGCGACAATGCCACACCGGCCAGACCCTGGCGGGCCATCGGGTAACCGTCCAGGGTGGTCATCACGGTAGAGGCTTCGCCGGGAATGTTCAGCAGGATCGAGCTGATCCGCCCGCCGTATTCACAACCCAGGTACACCGCCGCCAAGAGAATCAGCGCCGATTCCGGCGGCAGGCCGAGGGCGAAAGCAATCGGGATCAGCAGTGCCACGCCGTTGATCGGGCCAAGGCCCGGCAGCAGGCCGACCACGGTGCCGATCAGGGTGCCGGTCAGGGCCGTGACCAGGTTGTACGGGCTCAGCGCGACGCCGAAGCCCTGACCCAAATATCCGAGAGTATCCATATCAGTTCTCCAGAACGTCGAGCAGGCCGAGCGGCAGTGGCACGTCCATCAAGCGGTCGAACAGCAGGTACAGACCGATGGCCATCAAGGTTGTGACCACCACGCTAGGCAACCAGCGACCGCCGTACAGGCGCGCCATCGGAATGCCGATCAGCATGCTGCTGAGAATGAAACCCAGGGGTTCGAACAGACCGGCGAACACCAACAGCAGCACCACGCAGATGCTGATCTTGGTCAGGGTTTCGCGATCCAGCGGCGGTTCGTCTTCGCTGTGTTTGATCGGCGCCGGGCGGAACACCATGTACAGCAGCGCCGCGCTCATCAGGCCGAGCATCAGCAGCGGAAAGGCGCGCGGGCCGACCGGTTCGTAGGAAAAAGCCGCTTGGTACGGCCATGCCATCAGGGCCAGGCCGGCGCAGGCCAGCAACAGCACCGAGGCGAAAATGCGTTGTAAGAGCATGGGAAACTCCTGTGCCGCCGCCCCGCAAACGGGGGCAGCGGCCGCTAGACAGAGAGGATCACTGAATCAGGCCGAACTCTTTGGCCAGCACTTTGTAATCCGCGACTTGCTTCTTCACGTAGGTGTCCAGTTCCTGGCCGGTCATGGCGAACGGGAACAGTTCACGCTGATCGCGCAGCTTGGCGAACTCGTCGGAAGCCAGCAGTTTGTCGAAGGAGTCTTTCCACCAGGCGTAGTCTTCATCGCTGACTTTTGGCCCCAGGTAGAAGCCGCGCACCACCGGCCAGACGATGTCATAGCCTTGCTCTTTGGCGGTCGGGATGTCTTTCATTTCCGGCTCGTCGAGACGCTTGTCGGCGAACACCGCCAGCAGGCGCATGTCGCCGCTCTGGATGTGCGGCATGGAGTCGGAGATGTCAGTGGAGCCGACCTGGATGTGACCACCCAGCAATGCCGTGGCGATTTCGCCGCCGCCTTCGAGGGCGACGTAACGCAGGTCGCGCGGGTTGATCCCGGCGGCCTTGGCGATCAGCGCGGTCTGCATCCAGTCCTGGCTGCCGACGGTGCCGCCGGAACCGATCACCACGGAGCTTGGATCTTTCTTCAGCGCCTGTACCAGATCATCGAGGTTCTTGTAGGGCGAATCGCTTTTCACCGCGATGGCGCCGTAACTGGTGCCGACCGCCGCCAGCCAGCGCACGTTGGTTTCATCGAAGCGGCCGAACTTGCCCTGTGCCAGGTTCAGCAGCGAACCGCTCGACCACGCCACCAGCGTGCCGGCGTCCGCCGGACGTTGCGCGACCACCGCGTTGTACGCCACCGCGCCGACACCGCCGGGCATGTAGGTGACGCGCATCGGTTTGGTCAGCAGTTTTTCGTTGACCAGCGCGCTTTGCGCCAGTTTGCAGGTCAGGTCGAAACCGCCGCCGGGGGAGGCCGGTGCGATGCATTCCGGACGTTTCGGTTCGGCCATCAGTTGGCCGGCGAACAGCATGACGCCAGCGGCTAGAGCAACTTTACGCAGTGATAAGTTCATCTAAGTCTCCTTGGGAGTTGTTGTTATGGACGTACTGAATTACCAAAGGGCAACGCTATAGCTCACCAGCAGACGCACTTCATCGGCATCGCGAGCGGAGTAGTTGGAACGGTAAGTGGCATTACGCAGGCGCACGGCGACATCCTTGAGGGCGCCGCTTTGTACTACATATTTGATCTCGGTGTTGCGCTCCCACTCTTTGCCTTCGTCGCCGTTCTTGAGCTTGATGTTGTCGCCGCTCAGGTAACGGGTCATGAAGCTCAGGCCGGGAATGCCGAGTTTGGCGAAGTCGAAGTCGTAGCGTGCCTGCCAGGAGCGTTCTTCGGCGCCGGCGAAGTCGTTGATCTGCACGAAGTTGACCAGGTACGGGTCGCTGCCATCGACATACGGGAATGCGCTGTCGCCAGACATGTGTTGATAGCCGGCGCTGAACTTGTGGCCGCTCAGGGCATAGCTGACCAGACCGTTGAGCGAGCGGTTGTCGATCTTGCCGCCACGGGCCGCGCCCTGATCGTCACTGACCGCGAAGCGCAGGTCGCTGGCGAACGTGCCGGGACCCATCGGCCGCGAGGCGACCAGACCGAAAAAGTGCTGGTTGTAGACTTCATCGAGTTGGGCGAAGTGGTAGCTGCCGGTGATCTTGTCGGTGAACTTGTAGTCCACGCCGCCGAAGTCGAAGTGCTTGCCGGCGGCGGTGCCGGCGAAACGGCTGTTCTTGTTGTTGAGGGCAATGTCCTCGAAATCGGTGCTGTCGCGATCCTTGGCTTTCTCCAGGCGGCCGCCGGTGAAGGTCAGGTTCTTGATCTCCTTGGAGGTCAACAGGCCGCCTTCGAAGGTCTGCGGCAGGATGCGTCCGTCGTTCGGTTTCAGGATGGGCAGTTCGGGAATCAGGCTGCCGATCTTCAACTCGGTGGCGGAAATCTTCACTTTGCCGGTCAGGCCGAGCTTGGAGTATTCATCGGCTGCACGCCCGTCATCGTGGGTCGGCAGCAGGCCGGTGCCGGTGCGATCCGGGCTCGAATCGAGCTTGACCCCCATCATCCCCAACGCATCGACACCGAACCCCACGGTGCCATCGGTGTAACCCGACTGCAGATTGAGCATGAAGCCCTGCGCCCATTCATCGCGCTTGGACTGCTGGGCACTGGTGCCATCGCGGAAGTCGCGGTTGAAATACATGTTGCGGGTTTCGAACGTGGCGGAGCTGTCTTCGATGAAGTCGGCGTAGCTCAGCGGTGAAAAACCGGCAAGGGCGGCGGCGCTGGCGAGGGCGGTGTGGCTGAAACGGGAAGGACGGGCAGGCGTGAGAGCCTTGGTCTGCAAAGACGGCATGCGGGGTACTCCGTTTATTGTTCTTATTGGTCGAAAACGCTTCGAGGCGTTTTTCGGATCGCTGTGTGGCAGCAGCGACGGCAGTCGGAACTGTCCGTGGGCCGACTCTAACGGGCTAACCTTTCGCTAACCTTTCAGCTGACTTTCACGGTTTTCGGGGCTTCACAGCGGCGGTTGCGGCTGTAAACTCCGCCGCAAAGAGTGGCGTCGGCCATCCCTGAATGAGGTAACGATCCATGCGTGTTCTGCTCGTCGAAGACCATTTGCAACTGGCCGAAAGCGTCGCCCAGGCGCTCAAGAGCAGCGGTCTGACCGTGGATGTGTTGCACGACGGCGTGGCCGCCGACCTGGCGCTGGGCAGTGAGGAGTACGCCGCGGCGATCCTCGATGTCGGCCTGCCACGCATGGACGGTTTCGAAGTGCTGGCGCGCCTGCGTGCCCGGGGCAAAAACCTGCCGGTGCTGATGCTGACCGCGCGCAGCGACGTGAAGGATCGGGTGCATGGCCTCAATCTTGGCGCCGACGACTACCTGGCCAAACCGTTCGAACTGACTGAACTCGAAGCCCGGGTCAAAGCCCTGTTGCGCCGCAGCGTGCTCGGCGGCGAGCGCCAGCAGCGTTGCGGCGTGCTGGCCTACGACCTCGATACCCGGCGCTTCACCCTTGGCGAAGAACTGCTCACGCTGACCTCTCGCGAACAGGCCGTGCTCGAAGCGCTGATTGCGCGACCGGGTCGGGTGATGAGCAAGGAGCAACTGGCTTCCCAGGTGTTCGGCCTCGACGAAGAGGCCAGCCCGGATGCGATCGAGATCTACGTCCATCGCCTGCGCAAGAAACTCGACGGCCAGCCGGTGGCGATCGTGACGTTCCGGGGCCTCGGTTATCTGCTGGAAAGCCGCGATGCATAAGCCCAGCAGTCTGCGCTGGCGGTTGCTGTGGAACCTCGCCTTGCTGCTGGTGGTGTTGATGCTCGCCAGCGGCTTGAGTGCCTACTGGAACGGTCGCGAAGCCGCCGACACCGCTTACGACCGCACATTGCTGGCCTCGGCGCGAACCATCGCCGCCGGGCTCTCGCAGCGTGACGGCACGCTGAGTGCCGATGTCCCTTACGTCGCCCTCGACACCTTTGCCTACGACAGCGCCGGACGCATTTATTACCAGGTCAACGACATTCACCAGAAGCTGATTTCCGGCTACGAAAACCTCCCTGGCCCGCCACCCGGTACGCCACGCACAGACAGCTATCCGGCGTTGGCGCGCTTCTACAACGCCACGTACAAGGGCCAGAACGTGCGGGTGGTCAGCCTGCTCAAAGCGGTCACCGAACCGAACATGAACGGCATGGCGGAAATCCGCGTCGCCGAAACCGATGAGGCGCGGGTCAGCATGGCCCGCAGCCTGGCGGCCGATACGCTGTTGCGTCTGGGCATGCTGGCGATTGGTGCGTTGTTGCTGGTGTGGTTTGCGGTCAGTGCCGCGTTGCGCCCGATCGAGCGCTTGCGTACGGCGGTGGAGGAACGTCAGCCCGACGACTTGCGGCCGTTGCCGCTGGTGGAAGTACAGCACGAGTTGTGGCCGCTGGTGCGCGCGCTCAACCATTTCACCGAACGGCTGCGCGGGCAGTTCGAGCGTCAGGCGCAATTTATCGCCGACGCCGCCCATGAACTGCGCACGCCGCTGGCGGCACTCAAGGCGCGTCTGGAATTGGGTTTGCGTTCGAGCGAACCGCCAACCTGGCGCGAGACCCTGGAGTCTTCCGCGCAAAGCACCGATCGCCTGACCCACCTCGCCAATCAGTTGCTGTCCCTGGCTCGGGTCGAAAACGGCGCCCGGGCGATTGCCGAGGGCGGGGCGCAGTTGCTCGATCTGAGTCAGTTGGCCCGAGAACTGGGCATGGCCATGGCCCCGCTGGCCCACGCACGCGGAGTGGCGCTGGCGCTGGAGGCGGACGAGCCGGTGTGGATGCGTGGCGAGCCGACACTGCTCAACGAATTGCTGAGCAATCTGGTGGACAACGCCCTGGCGCACACACCGCCGGGGGGCAACGTGATTCTGCGGGTGGCCGCGCCAGCGGTGCTGGAGGTCGAAGACGACGGACCGGGAATCCCGCTGGAGGAGCGGGATCGGGTGTTCGAGCGGTTTTACCGGCGTAATCAGCAGGTGGCGGGGTCAGGCCTGGGGCTGGCGATTGTCGGGGAAATCTGCCGCGCGCATCTGGCGCAGATCACGCTGCACGACGGCAAACAGGCGGGGTTAAAGGTGCGGGTGAGCTTTATTGCCGGATAGTGTTGTCGATGCAGCCCCCTCGCGGGCGAGCCTGCGAGGGGCGGATCAGTAAAACATCGTCCGCGACTCTTCCAGATCGGCGCACAGGACCTTGTTTTCCGGGTCGATCCCGAGTTTGCGGAAGGCCGGAACGCTGAACGGGTCGATGCGTGAAAACGGATGGCTGGTGTCCTTGTGGCAATACAGACTCGCCACTTGCACCAGATCCACGTAGTCGATTGCCGACGAGTCGCGCTTGAAGTCCTGGTACAGCCCCGGCAATTGCACCAGCCGTTCCGGAAACTCCCAGACCCGCAGCAGTTTGTCGCCCAGCAGCGGATGGATGCGGTCGATCACATGGTTGAGGCTGACCGGGTCGGACAGCAGTTCGTAGTGATCTTCGGCGTAGGTCAGGATCGGCAGCACGCCGATCTGATGCACCAGTCCGCCCAGCGCCGCCTGATCGGGTTTGAGCTGGGTGTAGCGCCGGCACAGCGCATAACTGACCCCGGCGATCTCCAGACTCTTGCGCCAGACTTCACGCATCTTCTGTTCGACCACGTCGGAGCGGGCGTGGAAAATCTGCTCCATCACCAGACCGATGGCCAGGTTGCTGCTGTAGTTGACGCCCAGCCGGGTGATGGCCGTGTGCAGGTCGGTGACTTCCTGGGTGGCGCGCAGCAGCGGGCTGTTGACCACTTTGATCAGGCGCGCCGAGAGCGCCGTGTCCCGACCGATCACTTTGCTCAGGTCGCTGACGCTGATTTCCGGGTCTTCGGCGGCCTTGCGAATGTCCAGGGCCACTTCCGGTAACGTTGGCAGAACCAGGTCATCGTTATCGATGGCCTCAACCAAATCCTGTTGGACCTTATCCGCCAGCTCACTCATGTCGTTTCTCTAGGGTGTTGCAACAAATACTGCGATCAGCGCTGGATTTCGCGGTCGCGATCCAGTTCGTAAGGCAGGTCGAGCAAATGCAGCGCCGGACCTTCGAGGGCGCCCAGATGCAAAACGCCTTCTTCGGCAGCTTCGGCCTGCAACACCGCCAGCAGTTCAATTTTTTGCCCGGCGCGGGCGGCCAGCACCACTTCACCGATGGAACTGTTGTGGCTCGGGGCGAACAATTGGGTGCCGGGTTCCGGCAGCTCGCTCGCGTCCAGTTGCACGCGATACAGGCGACGCTTGAGTTTGCCGAGGTATTGCATGCGCGCGACGATTTCCTGGCCGGTGTAGCAGCCTTTCTTGAAACTCACGCCGCCCACGGCTTGCAGATTGAGCATCTGCGGGATGAACAGCTCGCGGGTGGCGGGCATGACCTGACCGATGCCGGCGCGGATCTGGCCGAGCAGCCACTGGTTCAGTTCCGCTTCCGCCAACTGCGCGGACAGTCGGGTCTTGAGGCTTTCAGCCTGATCGGCCGGCGCCCAGAGTTCGGCGCGCTGCGGCGAGACACGAATGGCAATTAGCCCGTCATGGCGTGCCACGCTGTCAGTCTCGGCCGGCAGATCCAGGCCCAGGCCGGCCAGTGCGGCATCGCCATGATCCACACCGAAACGCACCCACGCGGCACTCTCGTCCGTCAGTTTGGATTTGGAGAAAACGGCATACTTTTTCAGGTCGGCCAGTTGCGGCTCCAGCAGTTCACCGGCCATGGCCAGCAACACGCCGTCACCTTCGAGCAGGATGCGGAAGCTCGACTGCATCCGGCCCTTCTGCGTGCAACGGGCACCCAGGCTGGCGCGGGTGTCGCTCAAGTAATTGATATTGCAGGTCAACTGGCCTTGCAGGAATTTTCCGGCATCCGCGCCGCGAACCGCGAGAACGCCTTCATGAGACAGGGTGCAGAAAAAAGCAGAATCGGCCATGGGTCATCGCAGGGTAAAAAAGACTGGGGCACATCATAAGGGGGCAGTGTTGAAATGGGTAGTTGATAAAGGATCGGTGGCGCCCGACCAAAGCCGACTGTTCGACCCGCCTCGGGTCTGTATACTTGCGGCCTATTTGAGGAGCGCTCCATGGTCGAACAAGTTGAACTGAATCGCCTCTTTTGGCACAGCCGTCGCGGCATGCTCGAGCTGGACGTGCTGCTGGTGCCGTTCGTGAAAGAGGTCTACGCGAACCTGAACGAGGTGGATCGTGCGTTGTACGTCCGTCTGCTGGAGTGCGAGGATCAGGACATGTTCGGCTGGTTCATGGAGCGCAGCGAGTCCGATGATCCCGAGCTGCAGCGCATGGTCCGGATGATTCTGGATCGTGTCCAGCCCAAGTAATTCGTTCGAATGCCGCTGGCAGGCCTCACGGCAACTGCTGGCGGCGTATCTGTTGGCCCAGGCGTTCGCTCTGGGTTCGTTAAGCCTGCTTTCCCTTCCGTTCTGGGCCAGTCTGCTCGGGGTGTTCGCCTGCCTGCTGCATGCCGCCTGGACACTGCCCCGGCAGATTCTTTTGAGTCATCCCAAGGCATTTCGCGGTTTGCGTCGTGAGGGTGACGGCTGGCAACTGTGGAATCAGGCCGACGGCTGGCAGGCGGTGCAACTGCGGCCGGACAGCCTGGCGCTGCCCTTGATCGTGGTGCTGCGTTTTCGTTTGCGCGGCGAGCGGCGGGTGAGGTCGATCTGCGTACCGCGCGATGCGCAGGCGGCGGATCTGCACCGACGCCTGCGGGTACGCCTCAAGTTCAGCCGGCGTAGGTGGGCGGCACCAGAATAGTGTCGAGCGCTTCGGGCAGCAGTCCGGGATAGTCGAGCGTGTAATGCAGGCCCCGGCTTTCCTTGCGTTCCATGGCCGAGCGAATCATCAGTTCGGCAACCTGGGCCAGGTTGCGCAACTCGATCAGGTCGCGGCTGACTTTATAGTTGCTGTAGAACTCGTCGATTTCGTCCAGCAACAACCGGACACGGTGCTGCGCTCGTTGCAGGCGCTTGTTGGTGCGCACGATGCCGACGTAGTCCCACATGAAACGCCGCAGTTCATCCCAGTTGTGGGCGATGATCACGTCTTCGTCCGAGTCGGTCACCTGGCTCGCATCCCAGGCGGGCAGGGCGCTGGGGACTGCCACGTCGGACAACTGCCCGAGAATGTCCGCCGCCGCCGAACGGGCATAGACGAAGCATTCCAGCAGCGAGTTGCTGGCCATGCGGTTGGCGCCGTGCAGGCCGGTGAAGCTGGTTTCGCCGATCGCGTACAGGCCCGGCACGTCGGTGCGGCCGTGCTGGTCGACCATCACACCGCCGCAGGTGTAGTGCGCGGCCGGCACGACCGGGATGGGCTGTTTGGTGATGTCGATGCCGAAGCCGAGGCAGCGCTCATAGACAGTGGGGAAGTGACTCTTGATAAAGGCTTCGGGCTTGTGGCTGATGTCGAGATAGACGCAATCGACACCCAGGCGCTTCATTTCATGGTCGATGGCCCGGGCGACAATGTCCCTCGGGGCCAGTTCGGCGCGGGAGTCGAAGCGCGGCATGAAGCGTTCGCCATTCGGCAGCTTCAGATGCGCGCCTTCGCCGCGCAGCGCCTCGGTAACCAGGAAACTCTTGGCTTGCGGGTGATAGAGGCAGGTGGGGTGGAACTGGTTGAATTCCAGGTTTGCCACCCGGCAGCCCGACCGCCAGGCCATGGCGATGCCGTCACCGCAGGCGCCGTCGGGGTTGCTGGTATAGAGGTAGACCTTGGCGGCGCCGCCTGAGGCCAGAATCACGAAGCGCGCGCCGTAGGTGTCGACTTCACCGGTTTTCCGATTGAGGACATAGGCGCCGAGACAGCGGTCGCCGTCCAGCCCCAGACGGCGTTCGGTGATCAGGTCGACGGCGACCCGCTGCTCCAGCAGTTCGATGTTCGAACGCTGTTTGGCCTGGGCCAGCAGGGTTGTGAAAATGGCGGCACCGGTGGCATCGGCGGCGTGAATGATGCGCCGATGACTGTGCCCGCCCTCGCGGGTCAGATGGAATTCGAAACCGCCGTCCTCATTGCCGGAGTGTTCGTCGCGGGTGAAGGGCACGCCCTGGTCAATCAGCCACTGGATGGCTTCGCGGCTGTGTTCGACCGTGAACCGCACGGCATCCGCATGGCACAAGCCACCGCCGGCATTGAGGGTGTCATCGACGTGGGACTCGATGGTATCGGTATCGTCCAGCACGGCCGCGACGCCGCCCTGAGCCCAATAAGTGGAACCGTTGGCCAGATCGCCCTTGCTCAAGACCGCAATGCGCAAGTGGCCCGGCAGGGTCAGCGCGAGACTCAAACCGGCAGCGCCGCTGCCAATCACCAGAACATCGTGTTGAAACTGTTGGCTCATTTCAGGATTCCGCTCAAAGCGACCCGGGTCGGGGGTAGCGCAGGACAGCTGGATTGTTGCGTCGAGGCAGTCACGCAGCCCACTAGTATATAGAGGGGTGGGGCGGCACAATAGCCGGGCAGATATGGCATTGTGAAACTACGGTGACCGAAAAAGCCCCACGCTTCGTCGGAAGGATTTTTTCCAGGTTTTTGGAAAAAGCGACTGTATCGAAGATGAAACAGGCTTTTTCCGTCCACGGTCGCCCAATGTCGGACTTGTGCAGCTATAAATATTTGGAACTTTTGCCAAAGGCTCAAGATCAATAGACAGTTGCCTGAAACACGGGACAGTGTCGGCTTCAACGCGGAACCTGCGATTGGGGTTACGCCGGCGAGCCGATGACAAGATTATTCGCGCAGCCGGTTCACATCGCGCTGCGTTTTTCGTGCGTGCCAAATCAGAGCCCGCAGGAAACTTGCTTGGAGGGGGAGAACTTTTGCGAAAAGGCCGAGTCTATGTTTGCAAGTCTGGTCGATTGGTCATGCAAGCTTCCTCCGAGTTTATCGAGGAGTGTTCATGCTAACCCAGGAAGAGGATCAGCAGCTGGTCGAACGCGTTCAGCGCGGTGACAAGCGAGCTTTCGATCTGCTGGTGCTGAAATATCAGCACAAAATTCTCGGGTTGATCGTGCGTTTCGTGCACGACACCCATGAAGCCCAGGACGTCGCGCAAGAGGCCTTTATCAAGGCGTATCGAGCGCTAGGTAATTTTCGCGGAGACAGCGCGTTTTATACGTGGCTTTACCGTATCGCCATCAACACGGCGAAAAACTATCTGGTTTCACGCGGCCGTCGGCCGCCGGATAGCGATGTAAGTTCCGAAGATGCAGAGTTCTACGACGGCGATCATGGCCTCAAGGATCTCGAATCCCCTGAACGCGCATTGCTGCGGGATGAGATCGAAGGCACCGTCCATCGAACCATCCAGCAACTGCCAGAGGATTTGCGTACCGCTTTAACTTTACGTGAATTCGATGGTCTGAGTTACGAAGACATTGCGAGTGTCATGCAATGTCCGGTTGGTACCGTGCGCTCCCGGATTTTCCGCGCCCGGGAGGCCATCGATAAAGCCCTGCAACCGCTGTTGCAGGAAAACTAAAGACAGCGGCGATAGCCAAGAGAGGAACGCCATGAGTCGTGAAGCCCTGCAGGAATCGCTGTCCGCAGTGATGGATAACGAAGCGGACGAACTGGAATTGCGTCGAGTGCTCAATGCACTGGACGATGTTGAAACCCGTGAAACCTGGGCTCGTTACCAGATCGCTCGGGCAGCCATGCACAAGGACCTGCTGCTTCCGCGTCTGGATCTCGCTGCGGCAGTGTCTGCTGCGCTGGAAGACGAAACGACTCCGGCCAAAGTGTCCCGTGGCCCATGGCGTAACCTCGGTCGTCTGGCCGTGGCCGCTTCGGTGACCCTGGCGGTTCTGGCGGGTGTTCGTCTCTATAATCAGGATGAAATTGCCGGCGTCGAACTTGCCCAGCAATCCAATCAGCCAACCCTGGCCACTCCTCAGGTTAAAGGTCCGGCTGTTCTGGCAGGCTATAGTGAAGGTTCGGAAGCTACTGGCCCAATGGCCAACGGCGTATTGCAAGGTCAGCCAGGCTGGCACGATCAGCGTCTGCCAGGCTACCTGCGCCAGCACGCTCAGCAGGCCGCGCTGAAAGGAACTGAAAGCGCCTTGCCTTATGCACGTGCAGCAAGCCTGGAAAACCGTTAAGGAGGATCATGCGCTCCATACCTTTACTTTCGCTTCTGCTGAGCGGCTGGTTCATTGTTCCAGCCCACGCCGATGACGCCCAGGACTGGTTGACCCGCCTGGGCCAGGCTGAACAGCAGCAGAGCTTTAACGGTACTTTCGTCTACGAGCGTAACGGCAGCTTTTCCACCCATAACATCTGGCATCGTGTCCAGAATGGTCAGGTTCGCGAGCGATTGCTCCAGCTTGACGGTTCGGCTCAGGAAGTCGTGCGCGTTGACGGGCATACCCAATGCGTCAGCGGTACCCTGATTGCCGGGCTGGGGGATTCTCCCAACTCTGCCGCTCGTCCTCTCGATCCGCAAAAGCTGAAAAACTGGTATGACCTTGCCGTCGTCGGCAAGTCGCGCGTGGCCGGGCGCGAAGCGGTGATCGTATCGCTGACGCCCCGGGATCAACATCGCTACGGTTTTGAACTGCACCTGGACAAGCAAACCGGTCTGCCGCTGAAGTCGCTGTTGTTGAACGACAAGGGGCAACTGCTGGAGCGCTTCCAGTTCACTCGTCTGGAAACCGACGAAGTTCCGTCCGACAAAGACCTGCAAGCCAATTCCGACTGCAAGCCTGTCAACCTCGACAGCGACAAGGCTTCCGCCGTGAAAACCGCTCAGGTCTGGCGTTCGGACTGGCTGCCGCCGGGGTTCGAACTGACCAGCAGCTCGTCGCACAAGGATCCGGAAACCAAGACGCAGGTCAACAGCCTGCTGTATGACGATGGCCTTGCGCGCTTCTCCGTATTTCTCGAGCCGTTGAACGGCGCGACCGTCACCGACACGCGCACACAGCTCGGCCCTACCGTCGCCGTATCCCGTCGCCTGACAACGCCTGAGGGCGAGATGATGGTGACCGTGGTCGGTGAAATCCCGATCGGCACCGCTGAACGCATTGCCTTGTCGATCCGAAATGATGGTGCTGCAACCAGCAAGCAGTGAGCTGATTCCAGCTGTGTCCCAATCGTCGTCGAGACGTAGAAATGTTTGCTGAGCATTTTCATTTGCAAATCACCCGGAAATTTTTTATAGGTCAGAGCCTCTCGGCTCTGGCCTTGTTTGTTGTTCCCGGAACAAAAATGCCGGCCTGCGGTTTCCGGTGTTCCTTGCTCCATATCGCTTAACCCTGCTCGTCGTAACGGGAGCTGTATGTCGATACCAAGCTTGAAGTCTTATCTCTCCATTATCGCCACCGTGCTGGTGCTCGGTCAGGCGGTGCCGGCCGTTCAAGCGGCTGAACTGCCCGATTTCACCCAACTGGTCGAACAGGCTTCGCCTGCGGTGGTGAACATCAGTACCACGCAGAAACTGCCGGACCGCAAAGTGAACCAGCAGATGCCGGATCTGGAAGGCTTGCCGCCGATGCTGCGCGAGTTCTTCGAACGTGGCATGCCGCCGCAGTCGCGTTCCCCGCGTGGCGATCGCCAGCGTGAAGCGCAATCGCTGGGTTCGGGCTTCATCATTTCGGCGGATGGCTACATCCTGACCAACAACCATGTGATTGCCGATGCCGACGAAATCCTTGTTCGTCTGGCTGATCGCAGTGAGATGAAGGCCAAACTGGTCGGCACCGACCCGCGTTCCGACGTAGCCCTGCTGAAAATCGAAGGCAAGGACCTGCCGGTGCTGAAACTGGGCAAATCCCAGGATCTGAAAGCCGGCCAATGGGTCGTGGCGATCGGTTCGCCGTTCGGCTTCGACCATACCGTCACCCAAGGCATCGTCAGTGCCGTCGGCCGCAGCCTGCCGAACGAAAACTACGTGCCGTTCATCCAGACCGACGTGCCGATCAACCCGGGCAACTCCGGTGGCCCGCTGTTCAACCTGAACGGTGAAGTGGTCGGCATCAACTCGCAGATCTACACCCGCTCTGGTGGCTTCATGGGCGTGTCGTTCGCGATTCCGATCGATGTGGCCATGGACGTTTCCAACCAGCTGAAAAGCGGAGGCAAGGTCAGCCGTGGCTGGTTGGGCGTCGTCATTCAGGAAGTGAACAAGGATCTGGCCGAGTCGTTCGGTCTGGAGAAACCGGCCGGTGCGCTGGTGGCGCAGATTCAGGATGACGGTCCGGCGGCCAAGGGCGGCCTGCAAGTGGGCGACGTGATCCTGAGCATGAACGGCCAGCCGATTGTCATGTCCGCTGACCTGCCGCATCTGGTCGGCGCGCTGAAGGCGGGTGCCAAAGCCAATCTCGAAGTCATTCGTGAAGGCAAACGCAAAAACATCGAGTTGACGGTTGGCGCGATTCCGGACGAGGACAAAGAGCTGGATGCCCTGCCGAAGTCCAGCGCCGAAACCAGCAGCAATCGTCTGGGCGTTTCGGTCGGCGAGCTGAGCGCCGAGCAGAAGAAAACCTACGACCTCAAGGGCGGTGTGGTGATCAAGGAAGTCCAGGACGGTCCGGCTGCCCTGATCGGTCTGCAACCGGGTGACATCATCACTCACCTGAACAACCAGGCGATCGGCTCTTCCAAAGAGTTCGCGGAAATCGCCAAGGCGCTGCCGAAGAACCGCTCGGTGTCGATGCGTGTCCTGCGCCAGGGTCGCGCCAGCTTCATCACCTTCAAACTGGCTGAATGATCCGGTTGTCGGTTGAGTAAATGAAAACCGCCTCGAAAGAGGCGGTTTTTTTATGCCTGGAGCTTTTGGCTCCGGCTCTGGTTCAGCCCATCATGTCCTTGATCATCCGTTCCTGCTCCATCAATTCGCGCTGACGGGCATCGATACGCGACGACAGCGGGAAGTTGCCGCTGGCCTTGCGCTTGGCGAAATCCAATTGCTGGATGGCCTGTTTGTAGTCGCCAACCAGCGCAAAGTATTCCGCTCGCGCCTGATGCAGGCCGATGATGTTGCCGGACAGGCCACGGGTTTCCGCCACCTGATACCACACGTCCGGGTCGTCCGGGCGCGACTTGAGCAGGGCATCCAGCGCCTTTTCGGCGTCCGCAGTGCGGTTCTGCTTCAGCAGCAGGTCGACCCGTACCTGGTTCAGCGGATAGTTCCCCGGATACTGCGTGAGCATCCGGTCGACCCGCGATTGGGCGTCCGCCAGGCGATTGTTGGTGATGTCCAGATCGACCTGAGCGAGGTTGTAGATGATTTCGTTCGGTGACTTCGCCAGCAGTGGCTTGAGGTTTTCCCGAGCTTCGTTCAACTGGCCACCCTTGATCTGGGCGATCGCCAGGCCGTAGCGGGCCACATCGTTTTTCGGGTTTTCGTCGAGTTGCGCACGGAAGCGCTTGGCGCCCAGGCCCGGGGTTTCTTCGTAGGTCAATTGCACCCGCGCGCGGATCAGTTGATAGCGCATGCTGTCTTCGATACCGCCCGGTGGCGCCTGTTCGGCGCGGTTGCGGGTGTCGGCGATCCGCGATTCGGTGACCGGGTGAGTCAACAGGAATTCCGGCGGTTTGGCGTCGAAGCGATATTGACGCATCAAGCGTTCGAACATGGTCGGCATCGAACGCGGGTCATACCCGGCCTTTTCCAGGTTGAGGATGCCGATACGGTCGGCTTCCTGTTCGTTCTGGCGCGAGAAGGTTCGTTGCGACTGGATTGCCGCCGCCTGGGTGCCGGCGATGGTCGCGATCCCGGCATCGCCGCCACCGGCCGCCGCAATGACGATCCCGGCCAGCAGCGCCGCCATCATCGGCACCTGCATCCGCTGCGAAGCCTCGACTCCACGTGCGAAATGTCGCTGCGACAAGTGCGCCAATTCGTGAGCGAGTACCGAGGCGTATTCGCCTTCGGTCTGTGCGTTGAGGAACAGTCCACCGTTGACCCCGACAATCCCGCCCGGTGCGGCGAAGGCGTTGAGTTGCGGGCTGTTGATCAGGATGAACTCAAGACGCCGGTCGGTGACCTGGCTGGTTTCCACCAGCTTGTAGACACTGGACTCGACGTAGTCCTTGAGTTGCGGGTCGTTGAGTTGCGAGACCTGGCTGCGCAGCATGGCCAGCCAGGCGCGGCCCAGCTGGTATTCCTGCTGCGGGGAGACGATGGCAGAGCTGGCGTCACCGAGTGACGGCAGGTCGTCGGCGAAGCCCGGTGAGGCGAGCAGGCAAGCGAGCGTCAGCAGGGTAGGGCGCAAAAAAGTCATGCACAAAGCCTTAGTCGACAAAGACCTTACTGTAGCCGGACACCGGGCTTGCGACCAGATATTCTAGGCAGCCCGACCACCTGCCCCGGAGTGATGCAATGACTGACGCTGTAGCCCATGACTGTGAACTGGACGCCAGTGGCTTGAATTGCCCGTTGCCGTTGCTCAAGGCCAAGATGGAGCTCAACAAGCTGCCCAGCGGTGCCGTACTCAAGGTGATCGCCACGGATGCCGGGTCGCAGCGCGACTTCCGCACCTTTGCCCGATTGGCCGGTCATACGCTGCTGCGTGAGGAAGACGAGGCGGGCGTCTACCGTTACTGGTTGAAAAAAGCCTGAACCCGACTGCGTGAAAAGCCCTAAGGATTATTAATGTTCAAAGTGTTACGCGACTGGTTTCAGCGCTACTTCTCCGACGAAGAAGCCGTGGTGCTGGCGGTCCTGTTGTTCCTCGCGTTCACCGCCGTGCTGACGCTCGGCGGCATGCTCGCGCCAGTGCTGGCAGGCATGGTACTGGCCTACCTGATGCAGGGGCTGGTGGTGACGCTCGAGCGTTGGCGGATGCCTGGCGGTGCGGCGGTCGGTCTGGTGTTCGCGCTGTTCATGGGCGTACTGATGCTGTTTATCGTGGTGGTGTTGCCGCTGCTCTGGCATCAGTTGACCACGCTGTTCAACGAATTGCCGGGCATGCTCGCCAAGTGGCAATCGTTGCTGCTGCTGTTGCCAGAGCGCTACCCACATCTGGTGTCCGATGAGCAGGTGCTGCAAGCCATCGAAGCGGCGCGTGGCGAGATCGGCAAGTTCGGCCAGTGGGCGCTGACCTTCTCGTTATCGAGCCTGCCGCTGCTGGTGAACATCATGATCTATCTGGTTCTGGTGCCGATCCTGGTGTTCTTCTTTCTCAAGGATCGGGTGATGATCGGTGAGTGGGTGCGCGGCTATTTGCCGCGTGAGCGGGCGCTGATTACCCGGGTCGCCGAGGAAATGAACCGGCAGATCGCCAACTACATTCGCGGCAAAGTCATCGAGATCGTGATCTGTGGCGGTGTGACCTATATCGCCTTCGTCGCCCTCGGGCTGAACTACGCAGCCTTGCTGGCGTTGCTGGTCGGGGTTTCGGTGGTCGTGCCCTACGTCGGGGCGGTTGTGGTGACGGTGCCGGTGACGCTGATTGCCCTGTTCCAGTGGGGCTGGAGCGATCAGTTCATCTACTTGATGGCGGTCTACGGGATTATCCAGACCCTGGACGGCAACGTGCTGGTGCCGTTGCTGTTTTCCGAAGCGGTCAACCTGCACCCGGTGGCAATTATCTGCGCGGTGCTGTTGTTTGGCGGGTTGTGGGGATTCTGGGGCGTGTTCTTTGCGATACCCCTGGCGACGCTGTTCAAGGCTGTACTGGATGCCTGGCCGCGCAAGGAGCCGGTGGTGGCGCCGCTGCTTTGAGGGAAGGCGGCGCCCCGCAAGGGCGCCGATAGCGTCAGGCCTTGTTCAGCGCCTGAGCCGCCGCCAGAACCGCGTCCACATGGCCCGGCACTTTCACGCCACGCCATTCCTGGCGCAGTACGCCGTTCTTGTCGATCAGGAACGTGCTGCGATCCACGCCCAGGTATTCCTTGCCGTAGAGTTTTTTCAGCTTGATCACGTCGAACAATTGGCAGACGGCTTCGTCCTTGTCGCTGATCAGCTCGAACGGAAACTCCTGCTTGCACTTGAAGTTCTCATGGGACTTCAGGCTGTCGCGGGAGATGCCGAAGATTTCCGTGTTGGCAGCCTTGAACGCCGCGTACTGGTCACGAAAGCCCTGGCCTTCGGTGGTGCAGCCGGGGGTGCTGTCCTTCGGGTAGAAGTAGATCACCACTTGCTGGCCCTTGAGGGCGGAAAGGCTGACGGTCTGCCCGCTGGTGGCAGGTGCTTGGAAGTCGGCAACCGGTTGATCGATAGCTACGGCCATGAAAGCTTCCTTACATTGGGTTCTGTGGGCGCCACGGTTCGATCAGGGCATCCAGGTTCATTGCATCGGCGAAGTCCAGGAACTGATCGCGCAGCCAGCTGATCTGGGTGCCGGCCGGCAGAGTCACGGTAAACGTGGCGTTGAGCATGGTGCCGCCGGTCTGCGGTGCCTGATAGGTGTCGCAGGTCAGGTTTTCCAGCTCGACGCTGTGATCCATGAAGAACTGGCACAGTTCATTGATGATGTCCGGACGGTACGCGGCGCTGACGTAAGCCACGTACGGCAACGCGTGCGGGCGATTCTCCAGGGCGGCGCTGCGCACCACGTTGACCGTGAACGCATGACGTTTGGCCAGGGTCGGCAGGCTGCCTTCGAGGCGCGCCAGGGCGTCCCAGCTGCCGGAGACTTCGAGTACCAGCGCGCTGCATTCGCCGTGACGGGTCAGGCGAGAGGTGACCACGGCGCAGCGGTTTTCATGGCTGGCGCGGCACAGGACGTTGGTCAGCTCCATGGGGTTGGCGCCGAGGGCACTGATGACAAGGAATTGTTCGCGAACTGTGGGGGTGGACATGCAGCATTCCTAAAGCGATGAGCGGTCGGTAGGTTGACGGGCGTTGGCCGTCGGGAGGCGCCTGTGCGTGCCCGTTCAGAAAACCCCGGCTCGCGGCTCGCAACTGCTCCAATAATAGCGGGAGCGCGCGAAAGCAACGCTGGAACGGGGCCTGGAAGGCCGAAAGGGGAGGCTGGAACCCGGCGTACAAGCTGATCGATACCGATCAAAGTCTGAAGGGTAGCGAAAAGCGGCGCCAAGGGGAATGCCGACGGCGCAGTACTTCGCTTGTGCAAGCATCTTGGCGCCAGTACCATTACCGCTCTCTTTTTCCGGCAGGAGCGGTTTCATGATTGCGGGCAGTATGGTGGCACTGGTCACACCCATGGATGCACAAGGGCGTCTTGACTGGGACAGCCTCAGCAAACTCGTGGACTTCCATCTCAAGAACGGCACCCATGCCATTGTCGCGGTCGGTACTACCGGCGAGTCGGCCACGCTTGATGTAGAAGAACACATTGCCGTCATCAAAGCCGTGGTCAAACAGGTCAATGGCCGCATTCCGGTCATCGCCGGCACCGGCGCCAACTCGACCCGCGAAGCCGTCGAGCTGACCCGCAATGCCAAGGAAGCCGGCGCCGATGCCTGCCTGCTGGTGGTCCCGTACTACAACAAGCCGACCCAGGAAGGCCTGTACCAGCACTTCAAGCACATCGCCGAAGCGGTCGACATCCCGCAGATTCTCTACAACGTTCCTGGCCGCACGTCCTGCGACATGCAGGCCGAGACCGTGATTCGCCTGTCCACCGTGCCGAACATCATCGGCATCAAGGAAGCCACCGGCGACCTGAAACGCGCCAAGGCGATCATCGACGGCGTGAGCAAGGACTTCATCGTGCTGTCCGGCGATGATCCGACCGCAGTCGAGCTGATCCTGCTCGGCGGTAAAGGCAACATCTCCGTCACCGCCAACGTCGCCCCGCGCGAAATGGCCGACCTGTGCGAGGCCGCGCTCAAGGGCGACGCCGAAACCGCACGGGCCATCAACGAAAAACTGATGCCGCTGCACAAGGACCTGTTCATCGAAGCCAACCCGATTCCGGTGAAGTGGGCTTTGGTCGAAATGGGCCTGATGCACCAAGGCATCCGCCTGCCGCTGACCTGGCTGAGCGCTCCTTGTCATGAAACGCTGCGCTCGGCCCTGCGCCAGTGCAGCGTCCTGGTTTAATTGAGGAAGTACAACGCATGAAGCGAATGGCCGGACTTTCCGCACTTGCCTTGATTATCTCCAGCACCAGTGGCTGCGGATGGATCTGGGGTCCGGAAGGCTATTTCCGTGATCGTGGCAGCGATTATCTGGAAGCGAAACAGACCGCACCGATGCAACTGCCGCCGGATGTCAGCACCTCCAAGCGTCTGGATCCGCTGCTGCCGATCCCGCGCAACGTAGCCGACGATACCGCTACCGGCGAGTACGTGGTTCCGCGTCCGCAACCGTTGTCGGCCATCGCCGATGCCAGCGACTACTCGCTGCAGAAGAGCGGTGATTCGCGTTGGGTCATGGCCCAGCATCCGCCGGCCGAAGTCTGGCCAGTGGCTTTGCAGTTCTTCCAGGACAACGGTTTCCGTCTGGATGAACAGCGTCCGCAAACCGGCGAGTTCACCACCACCTGGCAGCGTTCGGACGAATTGTCCGCCGCCGTCGCCAAGCGCCTGAGCGCTGCCGGCGTCAGCAGCGACAGCGAAACCCGCGTGCGCGTGCGCATCGAGCCAGGCGTGCAGCGCAACACCAGTGAAGTCTACGTGGTCAGCGCCGAGCGTCCTGCAGGCAGCACCGCCGATGTGGCCTTCACCAACCGTTCGGTCAATACCGGCCTGGACGCGACACTGGTCGACGACATGCTCGCGAGCATGAGCCGTAACGCCGAGAAGGGCGGTTCGGTGTCGATGCTGGCTTCGCGTGATTTCGATGCCCCGAGCCGCGTCAGCCTGAGCGAAGACGGCAGCGGCAACCCGGTGTTGAACGTCGGTTCCGATCTGGATCGTGCCTGGTCGAGCGTCGGTCGCGCACTGGAGCAAGGCGAGTGGCGCGTTGAAGACATCAACCGCAGCCTGGGCCTGTACTACATCAACTTGTCCGAAAAGGCCGAGAAGAAAGACGAGAAGCCTGGTTTCTTCAGCAGCCTGTTCGGCAGCGCGCCGAGCAAGGAAGAAGTTGAAGCCCGTGCCGAGCGTTATCAGGTTCGCCTGAGCAAGGTGGGCGAGAACGTTCAGGTTACCGTCGAGAAAAACATCAACACCGTCGCGCCGGCCGAAGTGGCCCGCAAAGTGTTGAGCGTGATTCAGGACAACCTGGGCTGATCCCATGCGTTTTGCCGTTCTCGGCAGCGGTAGCCAAGGGAACGGCACGCTGATCGCCAGTGCTGATACGTATGTGCTGGTGGATTGTGGTTTTTCCCTGCGGGAAACCGAAAAACGCCTGTTGCGCCTGGGTGTGAACCCGGCGCAACTGAGCGCGATACTTGTGACCCACGAACATGCCGACCACGTGCATGGCGTGGGTTTGCTGTCTCGGCGCTACAATCTGCCGGTCTACCTCAGTCGCGGCACACTGCGCGGGATGCGCAAACCGATTGAACCCACAGGTTTTCTGGCCGGTGGCGAGCAACTGCGAATCGGCGCACTGGATATCGAGGTCATTGCCGTGGCCCACGATGCACAGGAGCCGACCCAGTACGTGTTCAGTGATCGCGAGCAGCGGCGCTTCGGCCTGCTGACTGACCTGGGCTCCTACTGCGAGCGGGTGCTGGAAGGTTATCGGGATCTCGATGCATTGATGATCGAGTCCAACCATTGCCGGGACATGCTGGCGCGCGGTCATTACCCGTACTTTCTCAAGCAGCGGGTGGGCGGTGAGCTGGGACATTTGAACAACCATCAGGCGGCATTCCTGGTGGCCGAGTTGGGCTGGCAGGGGCTGCAACATCTGGTCCTGGCCCATCTGAGCAGCAAGAACAACCTGCCGCAGCTGGCCCGGCAATGTTTTGTCGACACCCTCGGGTGCGACCCGGACTGGCTGCAACTGGCCGATCAAGATTCAGGGCTCGACTGGCGCCACATCGCCTAGCCCATCTACTTAGCAAGCGGAGCCCATCATGGAAAAACGTGAAGAACTCTACCGCGGCAAAGCCAAATCGGTTTACAAGACCGACGACGCCGACCGTCTGATCCTGCTGTTTCGCAACGACACGTCGGCGTTCGACGGCAAGCGCATCGAGCAGCTCGACCGCAAAGGCATGGTGAACAACAAGTTCAACGCCTTCATCATGCAGAAACTCGAAGCGGCCGGCATTCCGACCCAATTCGACAAACTGCTGGCCGACAACGAAGTGCTGGTGAAAAAACTCGACATGATCCCGGTCGAGTGCGTCGTGCGTAACTACGCCGCTGGCAGCCTGGTCAAGCGTCTGGGCGTCGAGGAGGGCATGAAGCTCAACCCGTACACCTTCGAACTGTTCCTGAAGGACGACGCCAAGGGCGACCCGTTCATCAACGAATCCCACGTCGTGGCATTCGGCTGGGGCACCGCCGAGCAACTGGCGCGCATGAAAGAACTGTCGCTCAAGGTCAACGAAGTCCTGAGCAAACTGTTCGATGACGCTGGCCTGCTGCTGGTGGACTTCAAGCTTGAATTCGGCGTGTTCAGCGACGGCTCCATCGTCCTGGGCGACGAGTTCAGCCCGGACGGCTGCCGTCTGTGGGACAAGGACACCAAGAAGAAGATGGACAAGGATCGCTTCCGCCAGGGCCTCGGTGACGTCATCGAAGCCTACGAAGAAGTCGCCAACCGTCTGGGCGTACCGCTGTAATCGACGCAAGCATCTGATAGCACGGAAAAAATTTCGCTTGGGGGGTTCGCAACCAGCGAAAGTGTTGTTATGATGCGCGCCGTTGGAGAGATGCCAGAGTGGCCGAATGGGACGGATTCGAAATCCGTTGTACCTTCACCGGTACCTAGGGTTCGAATCCCTATCTCTCCGCCATTATTTGAAAAGCCCCGTAGCTAAGAAGCTACGGGGCTTTTTCGTTTGCGCTGCGCGTAGAGGGCGACCGCTTATGTCGTTGTGTCCGGCATTCTGTTGGGCCTCGGTGAAACCGCCTTCATCACATCATCAATAACCGCCTTCCCCATCGCCGTCAGGAAATGCGCAGCCCAGGCGTATCGGTCGGTATTTCTGATGAACGCTGCATCTTCGGTAAGTGCCTTGGCGAGCGCCAACAGATCGGAAGCCTGAGCCAGTGCTTGGCTGACAGGTACGCCCGCGCTGACGTGGAACAGCGGCTGGTCGGAGCAGTAGATGAAGGGGGTGAAGCCGATGGTTTTTTCTTCGGGTGCATCGTGCATGCGTAACTCCTTGACTGTGAGGAGCTGCGACGTTCGTTTCCAAGCGAATGGGTGGTAGCTGTACGCAGGTTGGAAACCGGGAGTCAAGGAGACCGGCACGCCCGAGGGCGTCCCACGCACAGCCGCCATGATGCAAATTTATGGACGTATGAAGACGCCAGCATTTGTCAGGGGCGCTGTTGCATGACTCGACGGGTTTCCAAGCCCGGTCGCTGAATTTGCAGCGACGTCTGGAGGGTATCCCGACGAAATGAGGGGCAACAAGGCAGCAATCGCCTGTTTTGCACAGCTATCGCCCGTTCGCACGCAACTCGCGGATTTTGCCTACAACCTCCTGGAGAGTCACCCGATTATTCTGTTGACCGTGCCAAACAGACTCTGAATAGCTGCTATATAAACGCCGCTTTCCTGGCTCAGGATATGTGGCGTTTTTGCAGGTTTTTGAGGGTTTCACTTCACGCATCAGCGGTATGAAACGCCGTCGCTGTGCCCTTGCGCGGTATCATGATTTAATACTATGAATAATAAACAGCTGAACACTCTCAAAGCCGTATTTTCAAGACCGACACCAGCCACATTGGAGTGGGCCCGGATTGAGTCTCTGTTCGGTGCCTTAGGCGCGAGAGCGATAGAAGGCAATGGATCGCGCGTACGTTTTGAATTGAATGGTGTGGTCGCAACTTTTCACCGACCCCACCCAGATAAAGAAGCAAAGCCCTATCAGGTTCGTGATGCCCGGGCTTTTCTCGAACAAGCAGGAGTCGCACCGTGAACGTGATGAACTACAACGGTTACGCCGCCCGTATTGAATACAGTGATGAAGACGGCCTGTTTGTTGGCCATATCGCGGGAATAAAGGATGTCGTGGGGTTTCATGGCGAGTCGGTCAAAGAGCTCCGACAGGCATTTGAAGAGGCTGTCACCGATTATCTGGAAACCTGCGTAAAGCTCGGGCGTGCGCCGCAGAAACCTTATTCGGGCAATCTCAGTCTCCGTTTGGCACCCGCGCTCCATGCGACTGTCGCCGTAAAGGCGCAGTTGGCTCGAAAGAGTATCAATCAGTGGGTCGCGGAAGTGCTGGATCGCGAGGCCCATGCCTGAATCCTGTCGCGAGATCTAAGGATCATGCACTGGCAGAGTCAGCAAAAATGGTTCAAGTTGTTGAAAGGGAAGTAAAAGAAAGCCCCGTAGCTGAGAAGCTACGGGGCTTTTTCGTTTCTGATCCTGCGCAGTTCGATACACCTGTTATTTCTTCTCCACACTCACCACCTCCCAACTATCATCTGGATCAAACCGTTTCATCGCTTTCGCCACTTTCTCCCCGCCTGGCCCCAGATCCTTCTGAAACACCTGCCCCTCATGGCTGATCATGAAGCTCATCACGCCGGTGTCGTCGTACTTCGCCGGCCAGGCGATCAGCGCGAAGCCGCGACTCATCTTTTCACCAATCAGGTAGCTGTAAGCGCCGCCCGGTGCCGAGGGGCCTTGGGCTTCGAGGATGCGGAAGTGGTAGCCGTGCCAGTCTTCGTCGTTGATGGCCTGGCCGAAGACCGGGCCGAGGGGGCTGATCTGGCCGCTGTCGTCGTCTGGCCAGTAGAGGCCGTCGTGTTTGCCGGGTGTGCTGATGATTTTCTGTGCGTATTCGAGGGCACCGTCGCCGTCGCGGTCTTCCGAGGCGTAGTCCATTTGGGCGTCGTGGTAGGCCAGGGCCGATTGCACGGCGGCCAGTTCGTTGTGGCCGATGCGGCGGGCACGGATTTCGGCCTTTGCGGCGTTCATATCGAAGCGCCAGCCGTTTCCGGCCTTGATCAGCGGAATGGGCAGCGTCCAGTGGTCGGGTCCGACGGACAGCACGGCTTTGCTGTCGCCGGTTTTTTCCAGGCTGTGCTGCGCGTGGTATTGAGCCAGAAACGCATCGACGTCGCTGCGTTGCACGCCTTCGCGGGGGATGAAACTGTGCCATTCCTCGCCGAGCAGTTCGGTCAGGCGTTTCTGGTCGGCGTGTTCGGTGCCGAGGGCTTCGACGAAGGCGTCGACGGCTTTTTCCGGGGTTGGAAAGGCCTGTTGGGCGGTAGCGAGGCTCGACCATGCGAGGCCGAGGGCGAAGGCCAGGCAGCCCTTGATAAAAGAATGAGTGTTCATCGGCGGCCACCTCCTCTCTGACGCATCGGTGCGGACGGCCGGTTGATCTGATGGCCGGCGGCGCGGGAGGTGTTGGGGCGTTGCGCGGAAATCTGGCTGGCCCGGCCACGATCGGCCTGTTGCCGGGTTTGCGACGGTGAACGGGCGCCGGCGAAGGCGTTGTTGCGAGCGCTGCCTGCACTGGCGGCCGGGCGGTTTTGCGCGGTCTGGCGTGCCTGAGGCGTACGATTTTCACGCTGGTTGACGCCGGGCTGACGGGCATCGCGCGCATCGCCTTGAGCCCGGTCGGCCGTCCGGGGTCGCTCCGTACCTCCTTGCATCCGGTTTCCCGTATTAGCGGATTGCGCTGCCCGTGCCCGGTCGCGTGCTTCCAGATTGCTGGTGGCCGGGCGCTCGATACCGGCCCTGTCCATGGAGTTACGCGCCTTTTCCCGAGCCTGGGCGCGCTGCGCAGTGTCCCCGCGATAGGCTTCCCGCTGAGCGGCGCCGTCCAGTTGGCGGCCGTATTGGCTGCGGCTGCGATTGTCCCGATAAGGGACGCCGTCGCGGTGAACGGCGTTGTGTTGCCATTTGTTCTGGTTATTGGTGATCCGGTTGTTGCCGTTGATGTTGTTGTAGCGGTTCACATCGATGTCGATGTCGTTATTACCCCAGTCGCAGTCACCCCACAACGACGCGACAATCGCCACACCGGTGCCGAATGCCAGCCCGGCCATCAATGCCTGGCCTGGGTAATACGCGGGAGGTGGCGGGTAGTAAACCGGCGGCGATGCCGGGTACGGCCAGGTGCCGTAGGTGGTGGTCGGGTTGTAGGTCGGGACGTACACCACCTGCGGGTCGGCCGGTTGAATGATGATGGTGGAGCTGCTGGCGGCGGGCGCGGATGCCGGAGCAGCGGTCGGTGCAGGTGCAGGTGCAGGTGCCGCAACGTTCTGTACCGTCACATTCTGATATTGATTGCTCTGCAGATTGCCCGCTGCCTGGGCCTGATGCCGCAAACGCTGCACGCCGTCCATGAGGTCGTCGGGCTGCGCCAGAAACGCATCACCCAGGCGTTGCACCCAGACCGGATCCTGTCCCAGCGTTGCCAGCACCTGCGGAAATGCCACCAACGCTTGCACGCTCGGGTCCCATGGCTGAGTCGCCACTTGCTTGACCGCGTCATCGCCCTTGGCCTTCGGGTTGGCCTTGGACCAGGTCACGGCTTCTGCCACTTCTCCCGGATACGTTGCCGCCATCAGAACCTGCGCCAGCAGTGGATCCGGATACAGCGCAATCGGCGCCAGCATCTGATCCAGCTGTTCCTGGGTAAACACCGCGTCTTTGGCGGGCGCCGTGGCGGGGGCGGAGTCGGAAGCATTCGACGGGGGATCTGCGGCTTGCAGCAATCCCGGTGCTGCGCTCAAAGCGAACACGACTGACACGGCGTACAAGAACGAAATGTGCATGACCGCTTCCCTACGTCGATTGGCAGGCTGAAACGAGCGAGGCATGAGCCGTCGGCAATGAATGCCGCTGATGGAGAATGGTTCGCTATTGGCGTTCCGTCAAAATCCTGCACAGGCTTTTTCGCAATAAGCACGTTGCCCACCGAACGCCGCTTGTTCACTTGCGTTTTGCGATAAATGGCTAAACTTTCCTGTTCCAGGTCATGCGATGCCAGGGGCCCCTGGCAGCCACTTCAACCCTAGAGGTCCGGTCATGGCAAAAGGCAAGAAGAAAGACGCTACCCGCGACACACCTCCCGAGCAGACGAAGCTGTCGAACAAGGACTACCTGAGCGAATTGCGCAGGCTGCATGTCGAGCTGGTGAAAATGCAGGAATGGGTAAAGGCCGAAGGGATCAAGATCTGCATCATCTTCGAAGGCCGGGACGGGGCGGGGAAGGGCGGGACAATCAAGGCCCTGACTGATCGGGTCAGTCCACGGGTGTTTCGCGTGGTGGCGCTGCCGGCGCCGACCGATCGCGAAAAGAGCCAGATGTACATTCAGCGCTATCTGCCTTACTTGCCGGCGGCCGGTGAAGTGGTGATCTTCGATCGCAGCTGGTACAACCGCGCCGGGGTCGAGCGGGTGATGGGGTTTTGCACGGACAAACAGGTCGACAAGTTCCTCAAGACCGTACCGCTGGTGGAACGAGCGGTGGTCGGCTCGGGGGTGATCCTGCTCAAGTACTGGCTCAACGTCAGCGCCGAGGAGCAGACCCGGCGACTGCAAGAACGTATCGCCGACGGCCGCAAGATCTGGAAACTGTCGCCCATGGACCTCAAGTCCTACAGCCGCTGGTATGACTACTCCAGGGCGCGGGACGAGATGATCGAGGCGACCGACACCGATTACGCACCTTGGCTGGTGGCCAATTCGAACGACAAGAAACGTGCGCGCCTCAATATCATCTCCGACCTGCTCAGCCGCATTCCCTACAAGGAAGTGCCACGGGAAAAGGTGACATTGCCCAAGCGGCAGAAACCGGGCGGTTACAAGGAAACGGATTATCCGTTCAAGAACATCCCCGAAAGGTTCTGAATCAGGTTGGCCGCAGCTGCCCGAATCGGCGGGCAGCCCGGCGCCTGGCGTGTTTTCTAGATCTCCCTGACCGGCGTTTCCCCCTGCACGCCCTTGATCAGTTCGATCACATGCAGGCAATCCGCCTTGTTCACATACGACTCGCCACTGGCGATCGTCTCGTGATTGCCCGCCCTCAGCCTCCAGCGCCATTGGCCTTTGCCGGTGCTCAGGGTGCCTTTGGATTGCCTGTAAATCTCGAAATACATTCTGTTCGCTCCATGCGATTGGGATATGGCGACAACCTGTGTGACGCACCGTCGCAAGCCTAGCGGAGCCTCGTCATTTGGCTATCGAGGATTTGTTTCCAATCGTTGGCGAATGTTTCTGCGAAGCGCGGCCCAGAGCGCACGGAACGGCCTCCGGATTGGCCGGAACGCCCTCGTCTCGACCTTGCATGACACTCGAGGGTGCTGCTTAATACGGGGCGGCTCATGGCGTCGAAGCGGTTTCGGCGACCGACTATCACTATAAAAAAAGAGCAGTCCCTTGACTCATCCGCACGGCACGCCAAACGCGGGGCAGGTGACGTTGTCGCTGGTGGTTCCCGTATTCAACGAAGAGGACAGCCTTGACGGTTTCCTCCTGCGCATCCAGCAGGTTTTCGAGCGCGAAGCGCTGATCGACCTGGAACTGGTGTTCGTCAATGACGGCAGCACCGATGCCACGCTGGAGCGCCTGTTGCAGCGTCAACAGAGCGATTCGCGCCTGCGCATCGTCGATCTGAGCCGCAATTTCGGCAAGGAAGCGGCGCTGTCCGCCGGACTGCACACGGCCAGCGGCCAGATCGTGGTGCCGATCGATGTCGACCTGCAGGACCCGCCGGAAGTCATCCTGCAGATGATCGAACGCTGGCGTGAGGGCTTTGAAGTGGTCCTCGGTCACCGGATCAGCCGCCGCAGCGATACCTGGGCCAAACAGACGTCGGCCCACTGGTTCTATCGCTTGCACAACAGAATCGCCGAACAGCCATTGCCCGAGGACGTCGGTGATTTTCGCCTGATGGATCGTTGTGTGGTGGATGCCTTGCTGACGCTGCCCGAGTCCCGACGCTTTATGAAAGGCTTGTTCGCCTGGGTCGGTTTCCGCACCACTCATGTTGAATACGAACGTCCCCAACGGGTGACGGGCAAGAGCAAGTTCAACGGCTGGCGGCTGTGGAATTTTGCCCTCGAAGGCATTACCAGTTTCAGCACCGAACCGTTGCGGGTCTGGACGTATCTGGGGGCGCTGGTGTCGTTGGTGTCCTTTGCGTTCGCCATGTTCATCGTGGTGCGCACGCTGATCTACGGTATCGATCTGCCCGGTTATGCCTCGCTGATGGTCGCGGTGACCTTCCTCGGCGGTTTGCAGCTGATCGGCATCGGTGTCCTCGGCGAGTACCTGGGCCGCACCTATATCGAAGCGAAACGCCGACCGGTTTTCCTGGTGCGGCGCATTTACGATCCCAAGGACTGACCCATGGATCTCAAGGAAACCGACATCCTCGGCGACAGCATCGGGGAGCATTGGTACTACTGCTCGAAAGCGGCAGCGACCACACGGATGCTGGGCGATGCATCGATCAAACGCATTCTCGACGTGGGCGCCGGTTCCGGATTTTTCTCCCACCATTTGCTGACTCACAGTGCCGCGCGCGAAGCCTGGTGCGTGGACATCAGCTACCCGGCCGACTCCAGCGCCAGCACGGCCGGCAAACCGGTGCATTACCGCCGTTCGGTCGATGCGCTGGACGCCGATCTGGTGTTGCTGATGGACGTGCTGGAACACGTCGACGACGACCTCGGCCTGCTCAAGTCCTACGTCGACAAAGTGCCGTCCGGCAGCCGTTTCCTGATGACCGTGCCGGCGTTCCAGTTCATGTGGAGCGGTCACGATGACTTTCTCGAACACAAACGCCGCTACACGCTGGCGCAGTTCGAAACCCTGGCCGGCGATGCCGGATTGACGGTGCAGCGGGGCGCGTATTTCTTTGGCGCGGTGTTCCCGATTGCGGCGGCGCTGCGCCTGCTGCCCGGTGCTGCGAAAGGGGCGCCGCCGCGCTCGCAACTCAAGCGCCATCACCCGTGGGTCAATGCGCTGCTCAAAACCCTGTGCAGGCTTGAGCTGCCATGGATGGCCGGCAATCGCCTGGCGGGTCTGAGCGTGTTCGTGCTGGCGCGCAAACCGTGACCGCAACCGAAAGGGCGGCGTTGATCCAGCGTGGTTTGCGCTTTGCCGTGACCGGTGTGTTCGTCACCGCGCTGCATGCGCTGGTGGCGGTGCTGTTCATCAACTTCGTCAGCCCTCATCCGCCGCTGGCCAATGGTGTGGCGTTCGTCGTGGCGACGGTGGTGTCTTATGTGATCAACACGACCTGGAGTTTTTCTGCCCGATTGCACGGCAAGACCCTGCGGCGTTTCCTGTTGGTGTCGGCCGGTGGTTTTGTACTGGCGATGTTGGTCGCGTGGGCCGCGCAACTGGCCGGTTTGCATTATCTGGCGGGGATCGTTGCGGTGGCGCTGACGATCCCGGCCTTCACCTTTGTGTTGCACAACTTCTGGACGTATCGATGACAGATTCATCCAGGCATCCGGCGTTGGGTCTGTTGCCTTTGCTGTTCGGTGTGCTGACGTTTTTCTGGGTCATCGGGCCGCAAGCGCTGAATCCGCAAAACATCGCCTGGCTGGAGCTGGGCGATACGGCGACGCACTACCTGGGCTGGGAATTTTTCCGGCACTCGCCATGGACATTTCCCCTCGGGCTCAACCCGGCTTATGGACTGGAACTGGGCAGCGCGATCATTTTTTCCGACTCCAATCCACTGCTGGCGCTGTTGTTCAAACCCTTCAGCGCGTGGTTGCCGCAGACCTTCCAGTATTTTGGCCTGTGGCTGCTGGGGTGTTTTGTCCTGCAAGCCTGGTTTGGCTGGAAACTGCTGGGGCTGATCACGACCAATCCCTGGACTCGTCTGCTGGGAGCAGAGCTGCTGGTATTCTCGCCACCACTGTTTCTGCGTATGGGCTGGCACCCTTCGCTGGCGGGGCATTTCCTGATTCTGGCGGCGTTGTACCTGGCGTTGCTGCCGAATTTGCAGCGTCGCTATCTGGCCTGGGGGACGTTATTGGCGGCGACGGCGTTGATTCATGCCTATCTGCTGGCGATGGTGGCGCTGATCTGGGTGGCGGATCTTCTCGGCCAGGCATTCAGCCGACGTCTGACCCTGCGTCACAGCCTGAGCGAAGGCGTGGCGCTGTTCGCGCTGGTGAGCCTGTGTTGCTGGCAGGCCGGGTATTTCAGCATTGCCGACGGCGCGGCGTCCGGTGGTTTCGGCTTGTACCGGATGAATCTGTTGGCGCCGGTCGATCCGGCGGGCTGGTCGTTGCTCCTGCCAAATCTGCCGCAGGCCAGCGGGGACTATGAAGGCTTCAACTATCTGGGCCTGGGCGTGCTTTTGCTGGTGCCGCCGGCGTTGCTCGCGTGGCTTGGAAACCGGCAGCTGTTGAAGGATGAGTTGCGCGCTCGCCCCTGGTTGGTGCTGGCATTGCTCGGGTTGTGGCTGTTCGCGTTGTCGAACCAGATCGGCATCGGCGGGATGACGATTCACTATCCGCTGCCGGAAAAAATCATCGGCCTGGCGAGTATCTTTCGGGCCTCGGGGCGGATGTTCTGGCCGGTGTTTTACGGGTTGATCCTCACGCTGATTTTTCTCGTGGTGCGGGGGTATCGACCGCGCGTCGCCATCTCGTTGCTGGCGCTGGCGCTGCTGATCCAGATCGTCGACACCCGCGACGGTTGGATGGGCCTGCGCGAGGGGAAAATGACCGCATCCTCCTCGACCTGGAACAGCCCGATGGGCGACCCGTTCTGGACCAGCGCCGCCGCGCATTACCCGAATGTGCGCAGCCTGATGCCGCAGAATCAGGCCGAGCGCTGGCAGATGATTGCCGGGTTCGCAGCAACCCACGGCCTGCACACCGATGCGGTTTACCTGGGACGCATGAGCGTCTCGGCGCTGGCGCGGGCGCAGCAGAGCGCGCGACAGATGCTCGACTCGGGTCACTACGGCAGCGATTCGCTGTACATCCTCGATGACGACGCTCTGGCCGATGCTGCCAAGACCATCAACAGCGACGCCGATCTGCTGACGCGGGTGGACGGGCTGGTGGTATTGGCGCCAGGCTGGAAGCGCTGCGCGGCGTGTCTGCCGATGCAGGATGAGGGGCGCGGCATATCGCTGATTCCGCTCACGCATCCGGGGCAGGCGCTGACGTTCAATTACAGCAGCCGCCAGTTGAGCCATGGCTGGGCGACGCCGGAAAGCTGGGGCACCTGGTCCAACGGTCGGCAGGCGCAGATCGCATTGCGGGTGCCCCCTCAGGCGCGAGGGCTGGTGATCGACGCCCTGGCATTCATCCAGCCACAGCACGCCGCGCAACGGGTGATCGCCAGCCTGAACGGCGAGCCGGTGCTGTCCACGCAACTGACGCAACTTCAGGGCAACCGGCTGGAGCTACCGATCAGCCCCGCGATCCGTCAGCGGCTCAAGGACGATGACCGGCTGAATATCGAGTTGCAATTGCCGGACGCCATCAGCCCTCAGGCGCTGGGCATCAACGATGATGCGCGTCTCATGGGCCTGGGCCTGAAGACCTTGACGGTGTATTGACCATCGTCGCGATGGACGCCGCCCCCAAGGCCTTTCTACACTGCCTGACATCTGGGGACGGGGGGCAATGGATGAACCGCAACGAACTTCGCAAGGCCGATATCAACCTGATGGTGGTGTTCGAGACATTGATGCTCGAACGCAACGTAACGCGGGCTGCCGAGAAACTGTTTCTCGGCCAGCCGACCATCAGTTCGGCGCTCAACCGCTTGCGCACGATGCTCAACGATCCGTTGTTCATCCGCGTCGGTCACCGCATGGAGCCGACGGCCCGCGCCGAAGATATTTTTCGCCATCTGAAACCGGCGCTGGACTCGCTGTCGGTGGCGCTGAGCCTGACCCGCGATTTCGACCCCGCCGTCAGTACCATGACCTTCCGCATCGGTCTGTCCGATGACGTCGAATTTGGGTTGCTGCCACCGCTGTTGCGCGCGCTGCGTCAGGAAGCGCCAAGCGTGGTGTTCGTGGTGCAGCATGTCGATTACTGGCGGATTCCCGATCTGCTGGCGTCCGGCGAGATCACTGTCGGTATCAGCCAGACCCGTGGCCTGCCGGCCAACGCCAAGCGCAAGTTGTTGCGGCATATCCTGCCGAGCATCCTGCGCGCCGATGCCTCTGACACACCGCTGACCCTCGATGAATATTGCGCACGTCCCCATGTGCTGGTTTCCCACACGGCCAACGTCAGCGGTTACGCCGATGAATGGCTGGCGGACATTGGCCGCACTCGTCAGGTGGTATTGTCGGTGCCGCAGTACAGCTCGTTGCCGGCGCTGCTGGCCGGCACCGATCTGATTGCCAGCCTGCCGGACTACACCGCCGAAGCCATGGCCGCCTCCGGGCTGTTGTTCAAGGAGCCGTTCCCGTTCAAGACCCCGACCCTGGACCTGTCGATGGTCTGGCTCAGCCACGTCGACAGCGACCCGGCCGAGCGCTGGCTGCGTTCGCGGCTGGAGGCGTTCATGAGCGAGCGGCCGCTGCAGCATGCCATTTAGAGGCTGTGATATACCTACGCCCTTTTCGCCGATCCGATGGAGCACCGACATGCCACACCTGCACATGGAATACACCGCCAACCTGCCGCAGTTGAACGCCGACGTGGCGTTGATCCGGCTCAACAACACTTTGGTGGGGTCCGGTCAGTTCGCGGCGGAGTTCGATATCAAGAGCCGGGCGGTCAAGGTGGAAACCTTCAAGGTCGGCACCGGCATCGGCGAGCGCGGTTTCGTGCATGTGAAGCTGGCGCTGCTCAGCGGACGTTCGCCGGAGATCAAGAAGCAACTGTCGCAAAGCCTGCTGGCCGTGTTGCAGGAGCTGTGCGAATGGCCGACCGAGGTCGAAGTGCAATTGTCCGTGGAGCTGGTTGACATCGACCGTGAGTCCTACAGCAAGATCGCCATCGGCGTGTAGGACTCAGGCGGCCTGCAATTCCTCGCAGGTCTTGACGATCTGCTCGCGCAGCCAGACGTTGGCGCTGTCCTGTTCAACGCTCTGGCTCCACTGCATGTCGAGGGTGAACCCCGGCAAGCCATTCGGCGCCTCGCAATGATTGAACACCGCCTCGTTGGTCAGCAGCCGCTGGATCCGCCGGGGCAGGGTGAGGATGAAGTCGGTGCCGGTGATCATCTTCAATGCCGCGCTGTAGCTGTTGGAGCGGGCGACGATCTGACGCTTCTGCGCCTGTCGCGCGAGCCAGCCATCGACCATGTTGGTGGTGGACGTCCACGGCGTCGGGAACACATGCCGGCGCTCGGTGAAGGCTTGCAGGCTCAGGCGCGGCTCCAGCGGCGTGGCGCGTTTGTCGAAGACGCAGACCAGGTCATCTTCCAGCAGCATCCGTGATTTCAGGTCGGCATGGCTGCGGTGGAAATGCGGGCCGAAACAGATCACCAGATCGAGACTGCCATCGCGCAGTTCCTCGGCGGGTACGTCGGTTTCGAACTTGTGCATGTTGACCATCACCGGCAGGTCATCGAAGTCGAAGCGCTTGAGCAGTCGCGGCAGGATCAGTTGTTCGAAGTATTCCGGGGCGCAAATGTTGAAGGTGACTGCTTGGGCGGTCGGGTCGAAGGTCGGCGCGCCGGCGTGGCACAGGTTGATGCTTTCGAGGATTTTCCGCACATGGTCGTACATGCTGCTGGCCTTGTAGGTCGGGCGCATGCCGGTGCGGGTGTTGACGAACAAGTCGTCCTCGAAGCTGGTGCGCAGCTTTTTCAGGCAGTAACTGACGGTGGACTGGCTGACGAACAGCGCCTCCGACACATCGGTGACGCTGCTTTGCTCATACACGGCGACAAACACCATGAGGTCCTGCATGTCGAGCTTTCGAAGCAAGTTACTGTTCAGCATCCGTTCTGTCTCGCTTGGCTCCTTGCGCTGAATCCGCGCAAACGTGTGCGCATGATCGTAACGGAACGATGGTGCCAGGAGAAACCCCTGTAGGACGTTTCACGTTCAGTTGTGGGACAGAAAGTTTTAGCAACACGACGCTGCAAACCAATCCGCTGAAAGATGGCCAGAAGCCTTTAGCCAGAGCGGGCAGAAACGCCTTTCAGCGAATGTGGCGCGGGTAATCCCGGGGATTGAAGCGCAGCGCGATTAGCAGCATCACCAGCATCACCCCGGTCAGCGACCACCAGGCCCATTCGAAACTGCCCAGCCGATCACGGATTACCCCGGCCAGCAGCGGCGAGAGCCCCGCGATCATATAACCGATGCCTTGCACGAACGCGGTCAGGCCACCGGCGCGTTGCGGATGGTCGAGGTGATCGAGGGACACGATCAGGCTCATCGGGAACAACCCGCCGATCCCCAAACCGAGCAGACACGGCCAGAGCAGGCTCAGAGACCGCGGGCTGAGGGTCAGCCCGCAGAAACCGGCGACGATCAGCCCCAACAGAACCATCAACACCCGACGCCGATCGCGGCTGCGATTGGCGATGGCTGGCACCACCAGGCCGGAAATCACCTCCATGGCCGTCAGAAAACCCAACAGCAGGCCGGCGTTTTGTTCGCTCCAGCCCTTTTCCACGTAGTACGGCGCCAGCCAGGCGAGTACGCAGGTGTAGGACGCGGTGCCCAGGCCGAAGAAGATGGCGAGCAGCCAGGCGCGGGAATTGCGCAGGAAGGATTCTTTTCTGACCGGCGCGCTGGCAGCGACTGGCGTGTTTGCGCGCTGCGTCCACCAAAACAGCAGGGCCAGCAACGCCAGGGTCGCCCAGATCGCCAGCCCGACGCGCCAACTGCCGGTATGCCGCAACACTTGCGGTGCGAACGCGGCAGCAAGTGCCGCGCCACCCATGATCGACGTGACGTACAGGCCCATGCACAACGCAACGTTGTCGGGGAAACGCGACTTGATCAGCGCCGGCATCAGGGCCTGAATCAATGCGATGCCGATCCCGGCGAGAATCGCACTGGCGATCAACTCCGCCGCCGTGTCGAGAAACAGTCGGGACAGCGTCGCCACCCCGATAATCAGCAACGACAACAGCACCGTGCGCTGCTCGCCCAGGCGCTGGCTGATGCCAATGCCGAAAAACATCGCCAGCCCCATGGCCATCACCGGCAGCATGGTCAGCAGCGACGCGAGGCTGAAACTCAGCGGAATATCGCCACGAATTGCCGAGAGCAGCGGACCGACCGCCGCCATCGACGGGCGCAGGTTGAGGGCGACCAGAACAATGCCGAGCATCAACCAGGCAGCGGGGCGGGACGTGGCGCGAGCGATTTCCATCTTCAGACCTGTGTGCGAGAGGCCGTCGATTAGGCGCGTGCAGGGGCGGGGCCGGCAAACCAGAAAGTACCGGGCAGTATTTAAAAACTCGATAACACTCTGCTGCTCCTGTGCAGGCCGCCTGGAATGGCTGATGCAGTTCCCCTCTGTGGGAAGGGGCTCGCTCGCGAAGGTGGTGGGTCAAGCGAGTCAGTCAAACCTGCCGGCCCCCACAAGTAAAAGGTCAATCAATTGAGTCAGTCCAGAACCATTCTCAAATACTCCATCCGATTCGGGTTAATACCGCGAGCCAACTAATCGTTGGCTTCTTTTTCACAAAATATTGATGGTTGCCTGCCTAAAGTTTGTGTCGCTTTAGTCAATGAAATTTTCACAATTGACGGCAGCGTTTCTTTTCAGGAAATAACCCCACACTATGTTGAAGTTAAAAGCCGTGCGCCCGGAATGGGTGACGTTGATTGCCAGTGCCTTTCTTTTGCTCGGATTCAATGCCGTACTCTGGCAACACCTGTTCGAGATCACCGCGACGGACGGCAAGGGCCTGGTAATGCGGGCGGCTTTCGGCGTGATGATCTTCGCTGCATTCAACGTGGTGCTGACATTGCTGGCCTTCCGTCCGGTAATGAAACCGCTATTGACCTTGATATTTTTAATCAGCGCCGGCGTGGCTTATTTCATGAGCCAGTACGGTGTATTGATTGATGCGGGCATGTTTCGCAACTTTGCGGAAACCAATGCCACGGAAGTTCGTGACCTGCTGTCGTTGAAGTTATTCGCTTATTTATTGTTTCTCGGTGTCCTGCCGTCCTGGTTATTGTGGAAGTTGCCCATCCATTACCGGCGCTGGCATCGGGAGCTGTTCAGCAAAGTGCTGGTAAGTGTGGCGTCGGTGGCGGTCATTGGTGGTGTGGCGCTGATCAACTATCAGGGCTTGTCTTCGCTGTTTCGCAATCATCATGAGCTGCGCCTGATGCTGGTGCCGAGCAACTACATTGGCGCATCGGCCGGTTACCTGCGTGAGCAAGTGGTGTCCGCGCGGCAACCGTTCATCAAGATCGCTGAAGATGCCCGGCGCAACCCTGAGCTGCAAAATCACCCGCGCAAATCCCTGACGGTGCTGGTGGTCGGCGAAAGTGCCCGGGCCGAGAACTTCGGCATCCTCGGTTACAGCCGCGACACCACGCCCGAACTGGACAAGGAAGCAGGCCTGATCGCGTTCACCGATGTGCATTCCTGCGGCACTGAAACCGCTGTTTCGGTGCCGTGCATGTTCTCCAACATGGGCCGCAAGGATTACGACGCCAGCAAGGCGAAACATGAAGAAGGTTTGCTGGATGTGCTCAAACGCGCCGGTATCGACGTGATCTGGCGCGACAACCAGTCTGGCTGCAAGGGCACCTGCGATCGGGTTACCCTGCAGGATGTCAGCAATCTGAAGGACCCGGCGCTGTGCGCCAACAGCGAATGCCGCGACGAAATTCTCCTGCAAGGGCTGCAGAGTTTCATCGACAACCTGGACAAGGACACCGTGCTGGTTCTGCACCAGATGGGCAGCCACGGCCCGGAATACTTCAAGCGGTATCCCAAGGCGTACGAGCATTTCACCCCGGTGTGCGAAAGCAATGCGCTGAACAATTGCAGCCGCGAAAGCATCGTCAACGGGTACGACAACACGCTGGTGTACACCGACCATGTGCTGGCGAGCCTGATCGACGTGTTGCGCGCCAATCAGCACAAGGTCGACACCGCCATGCTCTACCTGTCCGATCACGGCGAGTCGCTGGGTGAGTACAACCTGTTCCTGCACGGTACGCCGTACATGCTGGCGCCGGAGCAGCAGAAGCATGTGGCGATGCTGGCGTGGTTTTCCGACAGCTATCAGAAGGCCTACTCGGTCGACACCCATTGCCTGCAAATGAGCCGCGACAAGCCGCTGAGCCAGGACAACCTGTTCCACTCCATGCTCGGCCTGCTGGAGGTACACAGTTCGGCGTATCACCAGGATCTGGACATGTTCGCCGGTTGCCGTGGCTCGGTGATCGACGGGGTGTTGGCCAAGGACTGAGCCTGCGGACACGTTCTGTCAGACTATTCTTGCTCTCACGCAGGAGATTTCATCAAAGCTCCTGCCCTGTAGAGGCGCGGAAAGCGCCGGCGGCGATATATACTGCGCGCCATTCTTCAAGGGAGAGCCGTGTGGCCATCGATATTCACTGGATTCGCGACAACGATAGCCTCGCGCGGTTTTGCGCCGAGTGGCAGCAGTTGCCCTTCGTTGCCCTCGACACCGAATTCATGCGGGTCGACACCTTTTATCCGATTGCCGGCCTGTTGCAGGTTGGCGACGGCAAACGCGCCTACCTGATTGATCCGCTGACCATCGACGCCTGGCAACCGCTGGCCGCGTTGCTGGAGAACCCGGCGGTGCTCAAAGTCCTGCACGCGTGCAGCGAAGACCTCGAAGTCCTGTTGCGCCTGACCGGCAGCCTGCCGGCGCCGCTGTTCGACACGCAACTGGCCGCCGCTTACCTGAACCTCGGTTTTTCCATGGGCTATTCGCGGCTGGTGCAGGAAGTGCTCGGCATCGAGCTGCCCAAGGGCGAGACCCGTTCCGACTGGCTGCAGCGTCCGCTGTCCGACACCCAGATCAGCTATGCCGCCGAAGATGCCGTGCATCTGGCGGAAGTTTTCGTACAACTGCGGCCGAAGCTGTCCGACGACCGATTCGCGTGGGTGCTGGAAGACGGAGCCGAACTGGTCGCCAACCTGCGGCGCGAAACCGATCCTTACGAGGTGTACCGCGACGCCAAGCTGGCGTGGAAGTTGTCCCGGGCACAACTGGCGGTGCTGCGAGAGCTGTGCGCCTGGCGTGAGCGCGAGGCCCGTGCCCGTGACCTGCCGCGTAACCGCATCGTGCGCGAACACTCGCTGTGGCCGCTGGCCCGCACGCAACCGGACAACCTCGGGGCGCTGGCGAAAATCGAAGACATGCACCCGCGTACCGTGCGTCAGGACGGCGAATTTCTGCTTGATCTGATCAAGCGCTCTGGCAGTGTGGGGCCTGATCAATGGCCGCCGGCCATACCGGAGCCGTTGCCGATCGAGGCTGCCGCACTGATCAAGCAACTGCGCGCGCTCGGGCAGGCCGAAGCCGAACGCCTGGGCATCGCGCCGGAACTGATGCTGCGCAAGAAAACCCTCGAAGCGCTGGTCAAAAGCGGCTTCCCCGAGGGGCCTTACCAATTGCCTGATTCGCTGCGTGGCTGGCGCCGCGAATTGATGGGCCAGAAGCTGCTCGACAGCCTGGCCACCGCCGGAGAACAGCCTTGAAACGTATTTGCTCCATTTATCAAAGTTCGAAGAAGGCCGGCATGTACCTCTACGTGCTCAAGAGTGACGCGCTGGAGCGGGTGCCGGAAGCCCTGTTGGCTGCGTTCGGCAAGGCCAGGCACTCCTTTGACCTGGTGCTGACCCCCGAGCGCAAACTGGCGAGCGAAGACATCACCGTGGTCCTGGAAAACCTCGAGAAGCAGGGTTATCACCTGCAAATGCCGCCGGCCGAGGAGGAGTACATCGAACACCTGCCCGAAGAGTTGCTGCGACGCAACGACCCGGTCTGATCCACGAGGCCCCGTCCTGGGGCCTTTTGTAACCCTGGAATTGTTTTTACGGCGATGACCGCCCCGATGCTGGCGGCCGTCTGCACGGCTTGCGAAAGGTTTGAAGATGCGCGTTCTGATTGCTGAACACGACCACGCGATATACGCCCGGCTGCTGCGTCAGGCGGCTCCGGAGCTTGAAGTGATGACCAGCGGCGATTCCGCCGAGCTGGCCCGTCAGGCCGTTGACTGTCCGGTGTGGCTGGGGCAACCGGACCTGCTGGCGACCCTGCTGCGCCAGGGCCATCAGCCGCAATGGTTGCAATCGACCTGGGCTGGTATTACCCCGTTGCTGGCCGATGGCTTGCGCCGCGACTACCGGTTGACCCGGGCGGTGGGGATCTTCGGTCAGGTGATGGCCGAATATGTCCTGACCTACATGCTCGGTCACGAGCGCGAAGTGCTGGCACGGCTGGTCAGTCAGGTCGAGCGCAAGTGGGATAACCGCACCGGCCAGAGCCTGGCCGGGCGCAAGGTGCTGATCGTCGGCACCGGTGACATCGGTCAGAGCGTGGCGCAGTTCCTGCGGCCGTTCGGGGTCGAGTTGTATGGCATCGCCAGCAGCGCCCGTGAGCAGGAACCGTTCGTGGAAGTCGGCTCGATGGCGGACTTGCCACGGCTGGTGGGCGAGGTGGATTACGTGGTCAATCTGCTGCCCAACACCGAGCACACCCACGACATTTACGACGCAGCGCTATTCAAGCAATTCAAACCGACCGGGTTGTTCATCAACGCCGGGCGCGGTGTGGCGGTGGTCGATGCGGATCTGGTGGCCGCATTGAAGGAAGGCCATCTGGCCGGCGCGGTGATCGACGTCTGCCGTCAGGAGCCGTTGCCGCAACGTCATCCGTTCTGGACCGCCTGGGGCTTGCTGCTGACCGGGCACAGCTCGGCGCCGACATCGCCGGCGATGATGGTGCAGTTGTTTGTCGAGAATCTGAAGGCCTGGCAGGCGGGCGAGGCGTTGCGCGGGGAAGTGGATTTCACTCGGGGTTATTGAGTTTCCCCACACCCAGAAGTGGGAGCGGGCAAGCCCGCTCCCACCGTTGTTTTTGCGCTGCGGCTCAGAGGGTGAAGTCGCCTTCGGCCGCCGTTTCGTTCAGCGGGCGACGCGGGCTTGGCTCTTCGCGCGCTTGCAGGTAGTCCGCCAGGGTCGCCTTGTCGCCCAGCTTGCCCACGGCAACTGCCGCGTGCAGCGCGTAACCTTCAGGAATCTTCAGCTCCTTGCGGGTCAGCTCCTGATCGAAACCGGCCATGCCGTGGGTGTGCCAGCCGCTGATGCTCGCTTGCAGCGCCAGGTGGCCCCAGGCCGAACCGGTGTCGAAGGTGTGCCACAGCGCCGGGGTTTCTTCGCTGGCGCCCGGTGCGGTGAACGTGGTCTTGGAGATCACGATCACCAGTGCCGAGGCGTGTTGCGCCCAGGCACGGTTGAATTCGTTGAGCAGACCCAGGTAACGCTCCCAGTTCGGCGTGTCGCGGCGGGCGTAGAGAAAGCGCCACGGCTGCGAGTTGTAGGCCGACGGCGCCCAGCGCGCGGCTTCGAAGAAGCTCAGCAGGGTTTCTTCGGGAATTGCTTCGCCGGTGAAGGCGCGGGGCGACCAGCGATCGGTGAACTGCGGGTGAATGGCGTAATCGGCAACGCGAGGGTTGGCACTCATCGAGAGATTCCTTGCTGTGTTCGAGTAAAAGTCGAAATGAAAACCCGGCGGGATCAGTTGGGCTGAACGATAGGGTCTGGCGCAGGCCTGCAGTTCACCGGAATGCAACGCGGTCGAGCGTTAATGGCACGCCGGTCAGGGCTTGCGGTGCCTGGCAAAGCTACTTGGCCGCGCAAAAACTGACAAGTGCCACGCAACCGGCAGTCGCCAGCGCTTGGCCCGCAAGGCCTTGGGCACTAGACTGGCGGCCTTTTCACCACCTGATGTTGATGCTTGAGCCATGGCCGCCAAAGTCGAACCGTTCTGGATACGCAAAACCCTCGATCAACTCGATCTGGAGGAATGGGAATCGCTGTGCGACGGCTGTGGTCTGTGCTGCCTGCAAAAACTCGAGGATGAGGACGACAACAGCGTCTATTACACGCGAATCGCCTGCAAGCTGCTGGATCTGAAAACCTGCCAGTGCAGCGATTACCCGAATCGCCGTGAGTTTGTCCCGGACTGCATCCAGCTCACGCCGGGCCAGGCCGAAGAATTCAAATGGCTGCCGCCGACCTGCGGCTATCGGCTGGTCAGCGAAGGCAAGGATCTGCCGCTGTGGCATCACCTGGTCTGCGGCGACCGCGATGCGGTACACCACGAGCGGATTTCCCAGTCCGGGCGCATGCTCGCCGAGGGCAGCGTGCCGGAAGAAGACTGGGAAGATCATCTGATTTTCCGGGCGGGCTGAAGGTACTGATTCACGAAGGAGTGTGTATGGCTGGGGGACGGCGCCACGCGCTGATCGTCGGACTGCTGGCGCTGAGCGCGCCGGTGTGGGCGGCGAAGAAGGTCGATCTGGATTATCACGTGCGCCTGTTGCCGCAAAGCGATCAGGCTGAGGTGCGCCTGACCCTGGCCAAGGGCGAGGCGGTGCGCAGCCTCGATTTCGACCTCGGCGATGGCAGCCATTACAGCGACTTCAAGGCCGACGGCCAGTGGCAACTGACGCCGGGCAAGCAGGCGCGCGGGGTGTGGCGTCCGGCGGCGGACAAGGCCAGCCTGACCTACCGCGTGCGTATCAGCCACGGACGCAAGAGCGGCAGTTTCGACACGCGCATGACCCCGACCTGGGCGCTGATGCGCGGCGATGAACTGGTGCCGCCGGCCAGACTCGATCAGCAGGATGGCATCGAGCTGATCTCACGCCTGCAATTCGAACTCCCCGAGGGCTGGAAAAGCGTCGAAACCGCCTGGCCGCGCATCGGCAAGAATAAATTCCGCATCGACAACCCGTCACGTCTGTTCGACCGCCCGACCGGCTGGATGCTCGCCGGGCATCTTGGCAGCCGTCGCACGCGCCTGGGCGAAACCGAAGTCACCGTAGCCTCGCCGCAAGGCCAGGGCATGCGGCGGATGGACGTACTGACCTTGCTGACGTTTGTCTGGCCGCAGGTGCAAGCGGTGTATCCGCGTCACCCGGGCAAACTGCTGATCGTCGGTGCCAACGACCCGATGTGGCGCGGCAGCCTGGCGGCGCGCGAATCGATTTACCTCAACACGCGTTTGCCGCTGGTCAGCGAAAGCGGCAGCAGCGCCGTGGTGCGCGAGTTGGCCCAGGTGTTCGGGCGGATCAACGACGAGCAGCGCAGCGACTGGATCAGCGAGGGGTTTGCCGAGTACTACGCCATCGAACTGGTACGCCGCGCCGGTGGCATGAGCGATGAGCGTTATCAGGCGTTGCAGGCGAAACTGGCGAAGGACAGCCAGAAAGTCACGACCTTGCGCGGCGAACAGGTCAGCCCGGCGCAGCTGTCAAAAGCGGTTCTGTTGATGCAGGAACTGGATCGCGAGATTCGTTTGCAGACGCGCAACAAGCGCTCGCTGGATGATGTGTTGCGTGGCGCGATGCATTTGGGACGGGTCGACACCAAGGAGTTCGTGCAACTGGCCGAGAGCGTCATTGGCGAGTCGTCGAAGGTACTGGATACCGCGTTGCTTCAGTAAAAACGCTTCGCGGGCGAGCCCGGCGCCCACAGAGATTACTCACCCGTGGGAGCCGGGCTCGCCCGCGAAGGGGTCATCGGCCTTGGCGCAAATCGCGCATCAAACCCCGGCTTTCGGCGACTTCACCGAATCATTCCCGGTCACCGTCGCGGTGCTGGTCGCTGCTTCGGCATTGGCCTTCAGCTTGCTCAATTCCTCACCGGCCCGCTCGATTTTGGCGCGCACGTTGTTCATGTCCTGACGGCTTTTTTCCAGCAGGCTTTTGACCGAGCTGTGCCCGGTGATGCCACGGGCCATGGCCACGCCGCCAATCGCCACCTGAATCAGACCGAACACGCCGCCACGGCGCAGGCCCTTGCCGACCATCAGCACACCGCCCGCCAGCGAGCCGATGCGCTCCCAGCCTTCGACGTTCTGTTCGGAACGGCTCTGGAAAGGGGTGGATTCGATACGTTCGACGCGTTTGAGTTCGGTCATGATCTTTCTCCAGGCAATGCGTAATGGATAGATAAGCTGACTGCCGCAGCTGTCAGCTCGTTCCATCGAATGTGCGGCGCTTCAGCGGAATTTCGGCCCGGAGCGGGTGTTCAGGCCCTTGGCCATGCGGTCGTAGAGCACGACGTTGACCGTGGCGGCGAGGTTCATGCAGCCGGTGGTCGGGATGTACACCACGTCTTCGCACCAGTCGCGGATTTCTTTATCCAGCGAGCCGTCTTCCGGGCCGAAGATGTACAGGGCGCGATCCGGGTGGGTGTATTCCGGCAGCGGGCGGGCGCCGTCGACGAGTTCCACGGCCACCGGCACGCAATTGAGCGGCAGGATCTTTTTCAGGTCATCGATGCCGATCAGCGGGATGTCGTAGTGCACACGCTTGGTGTCGGTGACGAAATCGGCGGCGCGCTCATAGCGCTTGCCGGTGTAGAACACGGACGCCACGCCATAACAGCCTGCGGCGCGCATCACCGAACCGACGTTCTCCGGTGACTTGGGGTTATACAAACCAATGCAGCTGTACCGTTTGTCTGCCACGAGCGGGGTGCCTTCGGGAAAAAGAGGGCGATTATACGGGGATTGGGGGAGGGGCGGCAGCTTGTCGATTTGCGGTGTCTGTACCGGCCCCTTCGCGAGCAAGCCCGCTCCCACAAGGCAAGACATTCCCCTGTGGGAGCGGGCTGGCCTGCGAAGAGGCCAGCCCGGACGACGAAGATTTCAGTCGTCTTTCTTCATCAACCCGGCGAGCGCCGCAAATGGATTGTGCGTGGCCTTGGCGATTTTCGGCGTGCTCAGGGAGCCTTCGCCGAAATACTGCTGGTCGGTGTAACGCGAGTGTTCGTTGTCGTGGCAGTACAGGCACAACAGTTCCCAGTTCGAGCCGTCCTGCGGGTTGTTGTCGTGGTTGTGATCGCGGTGATGCACGGTCAGCTCGCTCAGGCGCTTGCCGGAAAACTCACGGGCGCAGCGGCCGCACACATGCGGGTACATCTTCAGGGCCTTGTCGCGGTAGCCCATTTCCTTGTCGCGCTGGTTGTCGGCGAGGATGCGATCCAGCTTCGAAGTGTTGGTCGGGGTGGACGAACTCATGGGTTCACCTTTGTAAAAGACTAATGACGGTTATGGGGTGAAGTTTAGCTCAGCCCTTGAGCTTCTCGGCAATCCAGATCGTGTGGCGGGTGCCCTTGTTGCCGTGGGCGTAGACCTGCACTTCTTCGGCCTTGAAACCGGCGTGCTTCAATTTTTCGGAAAACTGCCGGTCGGCGCTGGCCGACCACACCGCCAGCACGCCTTTGGGTCGCAGGGCCTTGGCGCAGGCGTGCAGTCCGGCGGCGGAGTACAGCCAACTGTTGGCCTTCTGGGTCAGGCCTTCGGGGCCGTTGTCGACGTCGAGCATGATCGCGTCGAAACCGTTCGGCTCGCTTTGCAGCACCTTGGCTACATCGTCCTGACGGATCAGCGTGCGCGGATCGAGCAACGGACGACCGGATTTTTCACCGAGCGGGCCACGGTTCCACTCGACCACGCCGGGCACCAGTTCGGCGACCACCACTTCAGCGGTTTTCCCCAGATGCTTGAGCGCGGAGGCGAGGGTGAAGCCCATGCCGAGTCCGCCGATCAGCACGCGCGAATTCGGTCGGCCGGCGACCTTGCGGCAGGGGATCTCGGCCAACGCATCTTCGGAGCCGTGCATGCGGGTGTTCATCAGTTGCCCGCCATCGCCGCCCTGGATCTTGATCACGAAATCCTCGCCGTACTCGAACAGGCACAGGGCTCCGCCATTGTCAGGGATCGGCGTGGTGTCGAGCAGAACGAAACGTTTCATGGAATTCTCTACAAGGGGAAGGCAAGCAGGCGCGGTTGGAGTAGCCTGAACGCAGACTCAAGGCCAACGGAGCCATTGATGAAGTGCCTCATTCTAACGGCCATTACCCTGGCCGCGCTCTCGATAACGACGGTACAGGCCCAACAGGCCATTCCCGTCAGCCCGACGCCGCAACCCGGCTCGCCCGGCACCGCGACACCGACCCCGTATCCGCAGATCAGCCCGGTCCCGACTCCCCGCACTGGCCCCGGCAGCGGTGGACCGCCGCTGGTGCCGATCGACCTGCCGACCCCGCCGGCCAAGGATCAGCCACTGCCGGGCCTCGAGCAGAACGACACCCGGAGCAAATCCCCCGGCGGCTAGATCTGCTGCGCCGCCAGTTGACCGTCGGCCATGCGCAGGCGTTTGGACAGCGAGACGGCGAGGGCGCGGATGATCTTGGCGGCGATCTTCGGTGCGTCGTTGAGCATCTTTTCCAGCGAGTCCTTGCCCAGATTGAGCAACTGACAATGGGTTGCCGCCACGCAAGTCGCTGAACGGCGTTCGCCGTCGAGCACGGCCATTTCGCCGAACGCCCGACCGCTGCGCAGGGTGGCCATGGTCACCATCTGGCCATCGCCGTTGGTCTTCTGCACGGCCACCTGGCCGGTGTGGATGATGCACATGAAGCTGCCGGCATCGCCCTCGCGAAAAATCGCCTCGCCTTCAGCTACGGTGCTGATGCTGAAATACCCCGAGGCAGCGGCGAAGTCCGCCAGTTGCAATTGATCGAACAGGCCACAGTCCATCAGCCAGCCACGGATTTCGTTGTTCAGTAAAGTTGGTTCTGACATGTCGTCGAGATCTTTTTTGTTTTCACTGTTTCGAGGCTCTACACAGACTTTGCGGGAGCGGGCAAGCCTGCTCCCGCAAAGGGGATGTGTCTGCTATCGGCCTGCGCTGTCGGGAGTTAAGACCCGACTGACCGACGGAGTTCCTCAGGCGATCCCGAGAACCTTGAAAACAAATGCATATTCGAGCGCTACGTCACGTAATCCCTGATAGCGCCCGCTCATCCCGCCATGGCCGGCGCCGAGTTCGGTCTTGAGCAGCAACGGATGGTCGTCGGTCTTGGTCGCGCGCAGTTTCGCCACCCACTTGGCCGCTTCCCAATACTGCACGCGGCTGTCGTTGTAGCCGGCGATCACCAGCGTCGCCGGATACGCCTGGGCAGTGACGTTTTCGTACGGCGCGTAGGCCTTGAGCCGCTCATAGACTTGCGGCTCTTCAGGATTGCCCCATTCGTCGTATTCGGTGACCGTCAGCGGCAGATCCGGGTCGAGCATGGTGTTGAGCACGTCGACGAACGGCACTTCGGCAATCGCCACGCCGAACAGCTCGGGACGCTGATTGAGCACCGCGCCGATCAGCAAGCCACCGGCACTGCCGCCGCTGATCGCCAGTTGCGCGGCGGTGGTGATGCCGTTGAGGATCAAGAACTCGGCGCAGGCAATGAAGTCGCTGAAGGTGTTCTGCTTGTGCTCCTGCTTGCCGGCGCGATACCAGGCTTCGCCCAGCTCACCGCCGCCGCGCACGTGGGCGATGGCAAACGCCATGCCGCGATCGAGCAGGCTCAGACGCGCGTGGGAGAACCACGGATCGAGGTTCGAGCCATACGCGCCGTAGCCATACAGATACAGCGGCACCGGTTTGCCAAGCATTTCGCGCTTCATCACCAGACTGATCGGCACCTGTGTGCCGTCCGATGCGGTGGCCCACAGGCGCTGGCTGACGTAGGTATCGGCGTCGAACGGGCCGAGTACCGGGGTTTCCTTGAGCACTTTTTGCTCGCCGGAGGCGAGAATCAACTGACGAACCTGGGCCGGACGGTTCAGGGCTTCATAGCGCAGGCGAATGCGGTCGCTGTCGAATTCCAGGCTGTTTTGTACATAGAGGCTGTAGGCCGCGTCCGGCAGCTGTACGCGATAAGGCGCCAGACCTTGTGGGTGAACCTCTATGACCGGCAGACCACCTTCGCGCAGGCTCAGGGTCATGGCGGCGGCATTCAGGCTCACACCGTCGAGCATCACTTCGTCGTTGTGTGGGATCAGGTTCTGCCAGTCGGACTCACTCGGCGCGACGCCGGTGTCGGGCGCCTGATACAGGGCAAAGTTGATGCCGTCGCGGTTGGTGCGGATAAACCATGTCCACTCGCCATCGAGCTTGCCGTGGTCGACGTCGTACTCGTGATCCTCGACCCGTGGCGCCAGGCAGGTGAATGGCTGCTGTGGCTGATTGGCGTCCAGCACCCAGACTTCGCTGGTGGTCTTGCTGCCCAGGGACAGGAGCAATTGCTGTTCGGAACTGGAGCGGTAGCAATGCAGGAAGAAACGCCCGTCCGGTTCGTGGAACACCTCTTCGGCGGCGGTGCCGTCGAGGCGGTAGCGGAACAGTTTGCATGGGCGATGGGTGTCGTCGAGGGTGCCGAAGAACAGGGTCAGGCTGTCGTTGGCCCAGGTCATGGAGCCGTCGCAGTCCTGGAACTCCAGTTCACTGACACGGCCGTCGGACAATTCCTTCACGAACAGGGTGTAAATCTCGTCACCCGAGGCATCGACGCTGTAGGCCAGGCGTTGGTGATCGGGGCTGATGCTGAACGCGCCGAGGGAGAAAAAGCCGCCGTTGGCCAGCTCGTTCGGGTCGAGCAGCAACTGCTCGCGGCTTTCGTCGAGGGTCAGGCTGTCGTCGGCCGGGCGCGGGCAGCGGTAGTGGCGGGCGTATTCATCGCCGGCGGTGGTGCGGGTGTAATAGAGATACGGTCCCCACGGCGAGGGCAGGGACAGGTCGGTTTCGAGGATCCGGCCCTTGATCTCTTCGAACAGGGTTTCACGCAGTTCGGCCTGATCGGCGGTCTGCGCCTGCTGGTAGGCGTTTTCGGCCTTGAGGTAGTCGAGCACCGCGTCGGTGTCGCGTTCCTGCAGCCAGGCATACGGGTCGACACCGGCGTCCTTGCGGGCGATCGGGGCACTGATGGCGTTGGCGGATTGGGGCATGGAAGGCTCTCGGACAAATACTGAAATGGGGTTTCGCGGATCTTGAGGTCACAACCGAACCTGTGGGCGCGGGCTGCACCGGACCGACTGGCATTGGGACAAGCCTGGCGGGCGAAAAGTCGTTACTATAAGCGCCTATTTGCCTGCCTTGCCATGGACACCATGACCGAGAACGACTATCTGATCGCCTGGGGCCTCTACGCCTTCGCCGCTTTGGGCTGCCTGCTGGTGTGGATGCGGATGACCCGCTGGATGTGGCGCTGGCTGCGCGAGCCGCTGCGTGTATTGATGGCAGTGTTGCTGTTCAGCCCGACCATCATTGACCCGGTGAAGGAAAAATACGCCCCGGCGGTCGCCATCACGGCGCTGGATCTGGCGTTCAAGGTCGGCAACAACGCCTTCCGCGCGATTTCCGAACTGCTCATGTACGCCATGATCGCCTTGGGCCTGTATCTGGTGTTCGTGCTGATCCGCCTGCCTATCGAACGTGCTTCCAATGCGCGCAAGGAGAAGGCCGAGGCTGCCCGTGCAGCGGCGCGTGTCGAGGAGCGGGACGACGATCAACCGTTCGGCGGTGCCGGGGATGACCGTTACGGCCGCCCGCCAGTGCCGAGCAACCCGCAGCGCATGCGGGTCGAGCCGCGTCTGTAATCACGAGAGTCCGCACATGTGTGAATTACTGGGCATGAGCGCCAACGTGCCGACCGACATCGTGTTCAGCTTCACCGGGCTGATGCAGCGCGGCGGTCGCACCGGCCCGCACCGCGATGGCTGGGGCATTGCATTCTATGAAGGTCGCGGCTTGCGCCTGTTCCAGGACCCGGCGGCCAGCAGCGAGTCGGAAGTGGCCAATCTGGTCCAGCGTTACCCGATCAAGAGCGAAGTGGTGATCGGGCACATTCGCCAGGCCAACGTCGGCAAGGTCTGCCTGTCCAACACCCATCCGTTCGTCCGCGAGTTGTGGGGCCGCAACTGGTGCTTTGCACACAACGGCCAGCTCGCCGACTTCACACCGATCAAGAGCTTCTACCGCCCGGTCGGCGACACCGACAGCGAAGCGGCGTTCTGCGATTTGCTCAATCGCGTAAGGGCGGCGTTTCCCGAGCCGGTGGACATCGAAGTGTTGCTGCCGGACCTGGTCGCCGCGTGCGCCGAATACCGCAGCAAAGGCGTGTTCAATTGCCTGCTCAGCGACGGCGACTGGCTGTTCTGCTATTGCTCGACCAAACTGGCCCAGATCACCCGCCGTGCCCCGTTCGGCCCGGCGCGACTCAAGGATGTCGATGTGATCGTCGACTTCCAGGCCGAAACCACGCCCAACGACGTGGTCACGGTGATTGCCACCGAACCCTTGACCGAAAACGAAACCTGGACCCGCTACGAGCCGGGCCAATGGAGCCTGTGGCGACGCGGCGAATGCGTCAGCCAGGGCACGACCGAATAAGGATCTCTCCCCGATGTTGCTCAGTTATCTACGGCTGGTGTTGTTTGCGGCGGGCCTGTTGATCGGTGTCCAGGTGCCGGGGTTCATCAACGATTACGCGAAACGGGTCGAAGCGCATCTGATCGAGGCCCAGACCGGCTTGCGCGGTTTCCAGGGCACCGCCGAGCAGTTCTTCAAAGGTGATTTGCAGGCGCTGGTCGCACATTACCGTGCCAGCGAAGACCCGGTGTTTCGCAGCGACGCCGACAGCCTGAGTACCTTGCTCAATCGCCAGCTCGCGCTGGATAAACAGTTCCAGGCCATGCAAGGCCCGTGGTACATCCGCTTCCTGCAAGTGGTGCTGGCCGCCGACCCGGACATTCGCAAGGAAACCTGGAACGGCTACAGCTACCAGATCCTGCTGACGCCAGAGGCGATGATCTGGGGCATGAGCGGCGCAATGCTGTTGTCGTTCGGCCTCGAATGCCTGTTCCGTCTGATCGACTGGGTGGTGCTTGGCGGCAAGCGTGCGCGGCAGAGCCGGCCGATCGAAGACCGGGATGTGCGCGGCTTGTAACCGAAACCCTCCGCTGATCGTTCCCGCGCGTGGGAACGATCAGGTCAGGCTGATGTAGCTTTCGCCCACCTTGCGCGCATACCCCTCCAGCACCTGCTGACACAGCGTCACGATTTCCTCGACCCACTCGACACCCGTGCGCCACGACACCACCACTTGCAGGTTCGGTGGCCGTTGATCGAGATCCAGCAATGTCAGTTCACCTCGCGCCAGTTCTTCGGCCACCAGCACTGGTGGCAAGGCGCCGATCCCGAAGCCGTCGCGCAACAGCCGGGTAATCGCCGACACCGAATTCACGCAGTTCAGCCGTGGCGCCAGCACGCCGTGGGCCTGCATCAGCGCGAGGATGTCCTGATGCGGACGGGAGTTTTTCGAGTAAGTGATGATCCGCTCCCGGGCCAGATCGGCGAGGCTGGCGTAGTCGCGGTTGTAGATCGAGCTACTGGCGACGATCCAGCCGATCGGATGGCTGGCCAGCTCCAGGCTGCGCACACTTTCATGGCGCACCAGATCGGTTTGCAGGATCAGGTCGAGAAAGCCTTTTTGCAGCTGATCGCAGAGGTTCAGCGACGTATCCGCCACCAATTCGATTTCCACCCGTGGATACAAATCGGTCATCTGCGCCACCAGCGGGCTGAGCCAGGTGTGGATCACCGTGTCCATCACCCCGATCCGCACCCGCCCGACCTTGCTTGAGCGGGTCTCGATTGACTGTTTCAGCGCCTGCATCGTGTCGAGCATCTGCTCGGCGTATTCCAGCACTTTCAACCCTTCCGGCGTCAGGCTGACGCCTCGGGAATCACGCAGAAACAGCTTCACCCCAAGCTCGCTTTCGAGCACGGCGATACGGCTGGAAATCGACGCCTGGGTGGTGAAGAGCTTGTCGGCGGTCAGGCGAAAATTCTTCAACCGGGCGACCCAGACAAAGGTTTCGAGAAACTTCAGGTTCATGGCAACAAATTTTTCTTATGTCTTGGGCGGGTTTTTATTCGTTGGACGCCGCCGGGCTGCGCGCCCAAAAATCGACGCATCCGGCTCCCACGATAGGCGTCGTCGGAGCTACGAACAAGACCAATAAAAACCGCGGAGATTTGCCATGATTGCTCCCGACACCCTCGATTTACCCAAGGCTTCGGCGCGTCCCGGGCCGTTCGACTGGTATCGCAATATCAATCAGCAGGAGCGCCGCACCTTCTGGAGCTGCAAGATCGGCTATGGCCTGGACGGCATGGACACCCAGATGCTCAGCTTTGTGGTGCCGACCCTGATTGCGATGTGGGGCATCACCACTGGTCAGGCCGGGCTGATCCACACCAGCACCCTGATCGCCTCGGCCATCGGCGGCTGGGTCGCGGGGATTCTCTCCGACCGCATCGGTCGTGTGCGCACCCTGCAACTGACGGTGCTGTGGTTCGCCTTCTTCACCTTCCTCTGCGGTTTCGCCCAGAACTACGAACAATTGCTGATCGCCCGGACCCTGATGGGCTTTGGTTTCGGCGGTGAGTGGACCGCCGGCGCGGTACTGATCGGCGAAGTGATCCGCGCCAAGGATCGCGGCAAAGCGGTAGGGATGGTGCAATCGGGCTGGGCCATCGGTTGGGGGCTGACGGCGATTCTGTATGCGCTGCTGTTCTCGGTTTTGCCGCCGGAAGACGCCTGGCGTGCGCTGTTCATCCTCGGCATCGTTCCGGCCATTTTCGTGATTTTCGTGCGGCGTCTGGTGAAAGACCCGGAGATCTACCGCGAAGCCAAGGCCCGGCAAACCCCGGAGAATCCAGCGAAGTTCTACGAGATCTTCGCTCCCGGCATGCTCTTCACCACGATTCGCGCGTCATTGCTGACCACCGGTGCGCTGGGTGGCTACTACGCGATCACGTCCTGGCTGCCGACCTTTCTGAAGAACGAACGCGGCTTGAGCGTACTCGGCACCGGCGGTTATCTGGCGATGGTGATCGTCGGTTCCTACGTCGGTTACGTCATCAGCGCGTATCTGACCGACCTGCTGGGGCGCAAGAAGAACTTCATCCTGTTCGCCGTCGGTTCGTTCACCATCGTTCTGCTCTACACCCAACTGCCGGTCAGCAATGGCGTGATGCTGTGGCTCGGGTTCCCGCTGGGCTTCTTCGCTTCGGGGATCTTCAGCGGCATGGGCGCGTTCCTCACCGAGCTGTTTCCGACGCGGATTCGCGGCTCGGGCCAAGGCTTTTGCTACAACGTCGGCCGGGCGCTGGCGGCGTTGTTTCCGCTGCTGATCGGCCTGCTCAGCCAGAAAGTCCCGCTGAGTGTCGGCATCGGCGCCTTTGCGGCGGTGTCCTACGGGGTGGTGATTCTCGCGGCGCTGAGCCTGCCGGAAACCCGTGGCAAGCAACTCGATGCGCGGTAACTGATAACCTGCGGGGCAAACGTCCTACAGCAAAAGAGACACGAATCTACAGGAGTGTTCACCGTGAGCCGCCTGCTATTGAACTGCGACATTGGCGAGAGCTTCGGCAACTGGACCATGGGTCTGGATGCGGAGGTCATGCCCTTCATCGATTGCGCCAATATCGCCTGCGGTTTCCACGCGGGTGACCCGAGCATCATGCGCAAGACGGTCAGCCTGGCCCTGAGTCATGGCGTGCAGATCGGCGCGCATCCGGCCTATCAGGATCTGGTCGGCTTCGGCCGACGTTCCATGGCCTACACCGCCCAGGAACTGCAAGACATCCTGCATTACCAGATCGGCGCCCTCGACGGCATCTGCCGCGCCCAGGGGGGGCGGGTCAGCTACGTCAAACCCCATGGCGCGATGTACAACGACATGATGGCCAACCCGGCGCAACTGCGCGCGGTGATCCAGGCCGTCGCGGCCTATGACCGCACGTTGCCGCTGATGCTGATGGCGACCCGCGACAACGCACCGGCCCAGCAACTGGGTGACGAATACGGCGTGACTTTGTGGTTCGAAGCGTTCGCCGATCGCGCCTACGACAGTGCTGGCCGGCTGGTGTCGCGGCAACTGCCGGGCGCCGTGCATCACGATCCGCAAACCATCATCGGGCAGGCGCTGACCATCGCCCGTGGCGACAACCTCACCGCCAGCGACGGCAGCGCCCTGCATCTGCAAGCCAATACCCTGTGCGTGCATGGCGACAATGCCAGTTCGGTCGCCGCCGTACAGCGCATTCGTCAGGCCTTGAACGAGCAGGGTGGCGCATGAATCCGCGGGTGGAAGTGGTGGCGCTGGATTGCCTGATGCTGCGCCTGTTCGACGAAATCGCCGAAGCGAACATGCCGTGGATGCTTGCCGCCAGCGAGCGATTGCGCGCAGCGTTCGGCGCGCATCTGATCGATCTGGTGCCGTCCTACACAACGTTGATGGTGCATTACGACCTGACGGCGCTGAACCCGAATCAGGCCCGGGAGTTGATCGCCGAGGCGCTGATCGATCTGTCGCCGAATGCGCGCACCGGCGGCCAGTGCCATGTGCTGCCGGTCTGGTACGACCTGAGTGTCGGCCCGGAACTGAGCCTGTTGTCTCGGCGCAGCGGGCTGGCGGTGGAGGAGGTGATCCGCCGCCACAGCGCCCGGGAATATCAGGTATTCGCCCTCGGGTTCGCACCGGGCTTTGCCTTCATGGGGCTGGTGGAAGAGGTCCTGGCGGCGCCGCGTTTGAACACCCCGCGCAAGAAAGTCGCCGCTGGCAGCGTCGGTATCGCCGAGCGTCAGACCGCCGCGTACCCGGTGGTATCGCCCGGTGGCTGGAACCTGATCGGTCGTACACCGGCCAGACTGTTCGACCGTAATCGAGAGGGCTACAGCCTGATGCAGCCCGGCGACACCGTGCGTTTCGAGGCGGTGAGCCATGCCGAATTCATCAATCTCGGCGGTGACGACACGCCTCTGGAGGCGCTGGCATGAGCCGACTGACGATTGAAGCAAGTACGCCGCTGTGCCTGTTGCAGGACGCCGGACGCTTCGGTGTGCGGCACCTGGGCGTGACCCAGGGCGGCGCGGCGGACTGGCGCTCGATGGCCTGGGCCAACTGGCTACTGGGCAACGGGCTGAATCTGCCGGTGATCGAAATCACCCTCGGCGGATTCACTGTGGTGGCCGAAGAGGATTGCCTGCTGGCCTTGGCCGGGGCGGATCTCGGCGCGCGGATCGACGGCGAGGTGTTGGCGCCGTGGCGCAGTTTCAAGTTGCGCAAAGGGCAGACCTTGCAGTTCACCCAGCCATTGCTCGGCGCGCGGGCCTATCTGGCGGCGCCCGGTGGCTTCAGTGCGCCGCAGGTGTTGGGCAGCAGCGCCACGGTGGTGCGGGAGGAACTCGGTGGACTCGATGGCAGGGGCGTGCCACTGGCCAAGGGCGCGACCCTGAGTTATCAGGGGGAAACCCTGCTGGTGCGCGAAGTGCCGGCGCAGCATCGTCCGGATCTGCGGCTCGATACGCCGCTGGATCTGGTACTGGGGGCGCAGATCGGCGAGTTCAGCGGGCAGAGTCTGTTCGATGTGTTCAACAGCCCATGGACTCTGGACAGCCGCGCCGACCGCATGGGCATTCGGCTGCTGGGCACGGCGTTGCAGTATCAGGGCCGGCCGATGATTTCCGAGGGCATCCCGCTGGGGGCGGTGCAGGTGCCGCCGGACGGGCAGCCGATTGTGTTGCTCAATGATCGGCAGACCATCGGCGGCTATCCGCGATTGGGGGCGTTGACGCCCTTGGCACTGGCGCGGCTGGCGCAGTGTCTGCCGGGGACGCAGGTGCGCTTGAAACCGGTGGTGCAGGAGGTGGCGCACCGGGAGCAAGTCGAGTATCTGCAGCGCTTTATCGACCGATAAAAGCTTCGCGGGCAAGCCCGCTCCCACAGGATGTGTGCTGTTCACAACCCTGTGGGAGCGGGCTTGCCCGCGAAGAGGCCATTACTGGCGACGCCTATCTACTTGGACAGAAAGCGCATCCCTTCCTCCAGCCCACGCAACGTCAGCGGATACATCTGATCCTCGATCAGATCGCGCACGATGTTGGTTGAGGAGGTATAGCTCCAGGTGTCCTTCGGATACGGGTTGATCCAGATGAGCTTCTTGTATTTCTCCATGAAGCGCTGCATCCACACGTAACCCGGCTCCTCGTTCCAGTGCTCGACGCTGCCGCCGGCCTGGGTGATTTCGTAAGGCGCCATGGCCGCGTCGCCGATGAAGATCACTTTGTAGTCGGCACCGTACTTGTGCAGCAGGTCCTGGGTCGAGGTGCGCTCTGAGGTGCGGCGCATGTTGTTCTTCCACACCGACTCATAAATGAAGTTGTGGAAGTAGAAATACTCCAGGTGTTTGAACTCGGTCTTGCAGGCCGAGAATAGTTCCTCGCAGATCTTCACATGGGCGTCCATCGAGCCGCCGATGTCGAACAGCAGCAACAGCTTCACCGTGTTGCGCCGTTCCGGACGCATCTGGATGTTGAGCAGGCCGGCATCCTTGGCGGTGTGGTCGATGGTGCCGTCGATGTCCAGTTCTTCCGCTGCACCCTGACGGGCGAATTTGCGCAGGCGGCGCAGGGCGACCTTGATGTTGCGGGTGCCTAGCTCCACCGAGTCGTCGAGGTTCTTGTACTCGCGCTGATCCCAGACTTTCACCGCTTTGCCCTGGCGCTTGCCGGCATCGCCGACCCGGATGCCTTCCGGGTTGAAACCGCCGGAGCCGAACGGGCTGGTGCCGCCGGTGCCAATCCATTTGTTGCCGCCGGCGTGGCGTTCCTTTTGTTCTTCCAGGCGTTTCTTGAACTCTTCGATCAGCTTGTCCAGCCCGCCGAGGGACTGGATCTGCGCGCGTTCTTCATCGGTCAGCGAGCGTTCGAATTCCTTGCGCAGCCAGTCCTCGGGAATCAGCGCCTGCAGGTGATCGTCGAGTTTTTCCAGGCCATTGAAGTAGGCCCCGAAGGCGCGGTCGAACTTGTCGAAATGCCGTTCGTCCTTCACCAGAATCGCCCGGGACAAGTAGTAAAACTCGTCCATATCGGCGAAGGTCACGCGCTGTTTCAGCGCGTTGATCAGGTCGAGCAGCTCGCGCACCGACACCGGCACCTTGGCGGCGCGCATTTCATTGAACAGGTTGAGCAACATGGCTTCAGCCTCTTAACGGGTGCCGCGACGGCTCATGAACGCCAGGCGCTCAAGCAGTTGCACGTCCTGTTCGTTTTTCACCAGGGCGCCGGCCAGCGGCGGGATGGCCTTGGTCGGATCGCGCTCGCGCAGCACCGCTTCGCCGATGTTGTCGGCCATCAGCAGTTTCAGCCAGTCGACCAGTTCGGAGGTCGAAGGCTTCTTCTTCAGCCCAGGCACCTTGCGCACATCAAAGAACACGTCCAGCGCTTCGCTGACCAGGTCCTTCTTGATGTCCGGATAGTGCACGTCGACGATTTTCTGCAGGGTGGTGCGGTCGGGGAAAGCGATGTAGTGGAAGAAGCAGCGGCGCAGGAACGCGTCCGGCAGTTCTTTCTCGTTGTTGGAGGTAATGATGATGATCGGGCGCTTTTTGGCCTTGATGGTCTCGTCGATCTCGTAGACGTAGAACTCCATCTTGTCGAGTTCCTGCAACAGGTCGTTGGGGAACTCGATGTCGGCCTTGTCGATTTCGTCGATCAGCAGAATGACCCGCTCCTCGGACTCGAAAGCCTCCCAGAGCTTGCCCTTCTTCAGGTAGTTGCGCACGTCGTGGACTTTTTCATTGCCCAGTTGCGAGTCACGCAGACGGCTGACCGCGTCGTACTCGTACAGGCCCTGATGGGCCTTGGTGGTGGACTTGATGTGCCAGGTGATCAGCTTGGCGCCGAACGATTCGGCCAGTTGCTCGGCGAGCATGGTCTTGCCGGTGCCCGGCTCGCCCTTGACCAGCAGCGGCCGCTCCAGCGTGATGGCGGCGTTGACCGCCAGCTTCAGGTCATCGGTGGCAACGTAGGCCTGGGTGCCTTCGAACTTCATCTGCTAATCCTCGAACGGTAACGCCGACCTGCACGGGCAGGGCGGAGGCGAAAAAATCGGATGCCCGACTATAACGCGCAGTCCGGTCGACTGTGAACGCAGACGGCTTATTCAGTCTCTGAATGGAGCGTCACATGTTGACTCAGTCTCGGCCGATGGCCAGTATTCAGGTATCGCCGATTTGGCGATAGCTTCTGTTGCATGTCTACCAAATACCGATTTAGAGATAAATACCGCATTCAGTTGCGCGAAAAAGATCACCCGCCGCCCCATGTACACCTGACCGGCGGCGGGGTGGACGTGATGCTGAGCCTGGAAACCTTAGAGGTCATGATGGGCAAGGTGCCGTCGCTGATCATTAAAGAGGCGCAAGCTTGGGTCGCGGCCCATCAGACTCAATTATTGGAGGACTGGAAACGATGCTACCCATGAAGCGGCCACGATTGTCGGCAGTAAAGGTACTAGGGGACTGGCGTCTGGCTTTGACCTTTATCGACGACCAGCAACTGACCCTCGATTTGAGCCGTGATCTGTACAAATACCCGGGTTTGAGTCCGCTGCTCGATCCCGGCGTATTCGCCACGGCCACGTTGGAAGACGACGGTTGGAGCGTGGAGTGGCCGGGGCCGGATATTCAGATTGGCGCCGATACGCTGTATCGGGACGCGTTGGCACAGAATACGGTGGACGAAAACACCCGGATCTTCATCGATTGGCGCGCCCGTACGGGGTTGCCACTGGTGCAGGCTGCCGAAGCGCTGGGTGTCAGCCCTCGCAGCATCAGTCGCTACAGCAATGGCCGTGAGGCGGTTCCCCGTTCGTTGGCTCTGGCTTGTCTGGGCTGGGACTCGTTGCAACAGGGCTCCCTGGCGGCGGAGGAGTCGGGTCGCTACATTGTCAGCCGAAAACCCTAACCGGCCTCCGGCTTCGGCCGCTCATACCGGGCGTTGAAGGCCTGGATGAAGCCGTTGCGCAAGATCTGCAAAAATGCTTCGAACGCGCTGATATCTTGCTGATGCACGCTGCCGCTGAGTTCGACCCGGGTGGCGAACTGGTTTTTGCCCTGATTCTTCAGCACGGTTTCGGTGCCGCCGACCAATGCTTCCCAGATCGAACGGAAAATGCCCTTGTTCTTGTTTTCCACGTCCTGCTGCCAGTTGAATACGTCGACGTCGCGCAGCAGTGGTTTGATGTAGCCCTTGAGCTGGGCCTTGCTGGCCTGGGCTTCGATCACCACGTCACCGTGGCCGGCGTTGAAGTCGAACTTGCCGTAGGCCGAAGCGAAGTCGTTCATGCTTTTGAGTTCGATGTCGCGGGCGCGCAGGCGGAATTCGAAGTCTTCGAAGTTGCTCAGCGGATCGAAGGTGGCGCTGGTTTCCAGCGGTGCGTGGCCCAGTAGCAAGGCTTTACCTTCGAAGGTGGCGTCGCGCTTGCCCTGTTTGTCGACCACGTTGGTCAGGTTATAGATGCTGGCCTCGACCCGGGTCGCGTTCATGTTCACCGGCGGTTTGGAGTTGAAGTTGCGGAAGCTGATGCGCCCGTCGTGGATCTGCACTTCGTCGAGGGTGATTGGCAGCAGCTTGCCCAGTTGCGCGCGCCAGTCGGTGCCTTGACCGGTCTGGGAGTTCTGCTTGTTGGCCCCGCCATCGACGAAGTTCACCTGGGGTTTGAAGAACTTCACTTGCGCCACCACCGCATGGTCGTACCACAGCGAATGCCAACTGACCGACAGATCGATCAGCGGCGCATCGACGAACGGTACGGGCACCTTGCCGTCGACCTTGACGATTTTCAGCCCGTTGATCTTGTAGGCACCGCGCCATAGCGCCAGGTCGACGTCGGTGATCTGCCCACGGTAATCGCCCATGTTCGCCAGTTTGTCGTTCAGGTAATCGCGCACCAGATAGGGCAGGGCGATGTGCAGGGCAACCAGCAACACGACAACGGTGGCGAGGGTCCACAACGGCCAGCTGTAGCGACGCTTCATGACGGCGATTTCCGGACAATGTAAGCGATTGACTTCCGGTGGCCGCAGACGTTCGACCCGACTGGACTGACAGGGGCAACAGGCTTACCTTGGAGCGCTGAATTCAACGCTGCTTAAGGACCCGGTCATGAGCCGTATTTTTGCTGACAACGCCCATTCCATCGGCAATACGCCGCTGGTGCAGATCAACCGTATTGCGCCGCGTGGCGTGACTATCCTGGCGAAGATCGAAGGGCGTAACCCCGGTTACTCGGTCAAGTGCCGGATCGGCGCGAACATGATCTGGGACGCCGAAAGTAGCGGCAGGCTCAAGCCGGGCATGACCATCGTCGAGCCGACCTCGGGCAACACCGGTATCGGCCTGGCCTTTGTGGCCGCTGCCCGTGGTTACAAACTGATGCTGACCATGCCGGCTTCGATGAGCATCGAACGACGTAAAGTTCTCAAGGCCCTTGGCGCAGAGCTGGTGTTGACCGAGCCGGCGAAGGGCATGAAAGGTGCGATCGATAAAGCGACCGAGATTGTCGCCAGCGACCCGAACCAATATTTCATGCCGGCGCAGTTCGATAACCCGGCCAACCCGGCGATCCACGAGAAGACCACCGGCCCGGAAATCTGGAACGACACCGACGGCGCCGTCGACGTGCTGGTGGCGGGTGTCGGCACCGGCGGAACCATCACCGGCGTTTCGCGGTATATCAAGAATACCCAGGGTAAACCGATTCTCTCGGTGGCCGTGGAACCGACGGCTTCCCCGGTGATTACCCAGGCCCTGGCGGGCGAAGAGATCAAACCGAGCCCGCACAAGATCCAGGGCATCGGTGCCGGTTTTGTGCCGAAGAACCTGGATCTGTCGATGGTGGACCGCGTTGAGCAGGTCACCGACGACGAGTCCAAGGCCATGGCGCTGCGCCTGATGCAGGAGGAGGGAATTTTGTGCGGAATTTCTTGCGGGGCTGCGATGGCGGTTGCCGTTCGTCTGGCGGAAACCCCGGAAATGCAGGGCAAGACCATTGTCGTGGTGCTGCCGGATTCCGGTGAGCGTTATCTGTCGAGCATGCTGTTCAGCGACCTGTTCACCGAGCAGGAGACCCAGCAATAAGCCGTTGAGCCAGGGATCGCAACCCAACGCTGCGATCCATTGATCTTCATGATCCATGTCAGCCAGGGTTCAGGACTCATATGTTAATAAGTGCTTTGTTGCGCAATCCTTAATACTGAATCTTGGGTTTGGCGGGTGTTTCCCGGCGCCGGTAGTGTTTATCATGGCCGGCTGCCATGCCGGGTAAATGGCGTTGTGCAGCGTGTCTTTTTTCAAGGAGTTGTTGATGACCTTTCCTTTAGCCGCCAAGGCGTTGGTGCTGTTGCTGTTTCTGGGCAGCACTCTCTATGTGCATTTGCGCGGCAAGGCGCGTTTGCCAGTACTGCGTCAGTTCGTCAACCACTCGGCATTGTTCGCCCCGTACAACGCCTTGATGTACCTGTTCTCCGGCGTGCCGTCCAAGCCTTATCTGGATCGCAGCAAATTCCCCGAACTGGATGTGTTGCGCGACAACTGGGAAACCATCCGCGACGAAGCCATGCACCTGTTTGACGAGGGTTACATCCGCGCCGCCGAGAAGAATAACGACGCCGGGTTCGGTTCGTTCTTCAAGAAAGGCTGGAAGCGTTTCTACCTCAAGTGGTACGACAAACCGCTTCCGTCGGCCGAGACCCTGTGCCCGAAAACCGTGGCGCTGGTCAGCGCGATTCCCAATGTGAAGGGGGCGATGTTCGCGTTGCTGCCGGGCGGAAGTCACCTCAACCCGCACCGCGATCCGTTTGCCGGTTCCCTGCGTTATCACCTCGGGCTGTCGACACCGAACTCCGACGATTGTCGGATCTTCGTCGACGGCCAGGTCTACGCCTGGCGCGACGGTGAAGACGTGATGTTCGATGAAACCTACGTGCACTGGGTCAAGAACGAAACCGACAAGACCCGCGTCATCCTGTTCTGCGACATCGAACGGCCGCTAAGCAACCGCCTCATGACCCGCATCAACCGCTTCATCAGCGGCTGGCTGGGTCGGGCCACGGCACCGCAGAACCTCGACGACGAACGCGTCGGCGGGATCAATCAGGCGTATGCGTGGAGCAAGAACTTCAGCGACAAGTTCAGCGGCGTGGTCAAACAGTGGAAACGCCGTAATCCCAAGGCCTATCGCGTGATGCGGCCGGTGCTGGCGGTGGCGGTGTTGACGTTGTTGGGGTACTGGCTGTTTGGTTGAGGCTGGATGCAATAAAAAAGCCGCTCTTAGTGAGCGGTTTTTTTATGCAGGGAAAGCGAACGAGGCGCCGGCGAGAACCCCCCCAGGTTCCTCAACGGCGGGATTTGCTAATGCCTCTCTGATTCGCTGCAACTCCCTTTCAGACAATTCTTCACAAGAGCGCTTTCTATCGGCTCTGGTCGATGGGGGGGCTGAGACTTTGTTTTCAACGACAGCTTTCATGGCGTTCCCGACATTGATCATTAAATGAACAGGTTTCCCGATACTAGTCTTAGTCAATAAGCTTCACAAGCCGACCCTCTGTATCGAACTCAAAACCCAGTTGTCGATAAAGAGCAATCACTCCCGGGAGAGGTTCCTGAATTTCGATTTGCTTGCTGCCAATGATCCGCGCGAAGTGAGTGACGGCGGTCAAAGCAAACGTCGCTACGCGGCTCTTGAGCGGGTGATCGTTTCCCGGCTTGCCTTCCAGGCGTACGATTTTGACGCGCAACCGGCTTTGATTGGGATTTGCAAAGCAGAGTCCGCATAGCTCCTGATCAAACCAGATTGCCAGATCGAAGCCCATGGGTTCTCTGGCTTTCCACCTGACAACTTCCTGCCAGGAGAAATGAGGATCAAGCCATTCGTCATAGGCATTCAGTGCCAAGGCATCGATCGCTTCAAAGCGAACTCTGGAATGATCGACATCCACAATCCCTCGCTGCGCCAAATCGTTCTGTAGTTTTGCGAAAGTAATACCGGCCTGTTTCCTGGCCTGTGACCGATACAACTGATACCGCAAATATGTCCGTTCCCTTGGCATGTGATCTCTTGCATTCCCTGTACCCCGTCGTTGGGCGCTGCCGTTGCCAATCAGCCTATTCACCTCCCTGTGGCCTGTCGCTGCTGGCCCTTTGTCCAAGTCGTTGCAATCCATGTCCGGTGCTGGTTATAGTCGGCGCTCGTGAGTCGCATGACCCACTTTTCCTCCCTCGAAAAAGATCAGCCCAAATGCCTGCATCCCTCATCAACGCGGTAGTCGATTCAGCGGTCAACGCTGGCGTCGTGCCGTGCGGGAATCAGCAGCCTGTGCAGATCAGTCATTACCCTCCACCTGTCAGTAGCACGCCGGTGTGCGCAGTCGTATCACCGCCGGGCGTTGGCGTTTCGGGCTGATCGGCGTTTTCTGCTGACCCCTGTGCCCGCCTGAACAAACCTACTGAATTTCAGCTTCGGCTGAGTTGGCCATGTGCCTGACTACAGGTGGTATTCATGTTTGTCCTTTCGAAAAAGTCCGCGCTCGCGGCGACGTCCACGAGCCTGTTCGTTCTGCTGTGGAGCAGCGGGGCGATTTTCTCCAAGTGGGGCCTGGCCCATGCCTCGCCCTTTGCGTTCTTGCTGTTTCGCTTCGCCATTGCCCTCTGTGGACTGGTGCTGCTGGCGCCGTTGCTCAAACTGAAATTGCCCAAGGGCGGCAAGCCGATGCTGTATGCGATTGCCACCGGCGTGGTGTTGTTGGGGGCTTATCAGATCTTTTATCTGCTGGCCCTGGACTGCAAAGTCACGCCGGGGGTGATGGCGACCATCATGGGCGTGCAGCCGATCCTGACCGTGGTGCTGATGGAGCGCCAGCGTTCGGCGAGCCGGATGTTCGGTCTGGCGCTGGGCCTGGCCGGACTGATCATGGTGGTGTATCAGGGCATCGGTCTGGCCGGGATGTCCTGGGCGGGCATGCTGTTCGGTTTGCTGGCGCTGGCGAGCATGACGTTCGGCTCGATCATGCAGAAACGCATCACCGACAATCCCCTCGGCACGCTGCCGGTGCAGTACCTGGCGGGGCTGTTGCTGTGCGGGATTTTCGTGCCGTTCCAGCCGTTTCACTTCGAACACGGCAGCGGTTTCATCGTGCCGGTGCTGTGGATGGGCCTGGTGGTGTCAGTGCTGGCGACGCTGTTGCTTTATCGCCTGATCGCGCGGGGCAATCTGGTCAATGTCACCAGCTTGTTCTACCTGGTGCCGGCGGTGACGGCCGTGATGGACTACCTGATTTTCGGCAATCGTCTGGCCGCGTTGAGCGTGTTGGGGATGGTGTTGATCATCATTGGTCTGGCGTTTGTGTTCCGTAAGACTCAATAACCCTCGCTTCACCTTCGCGAGCAACCCGCTGTGGCGGCGGGTTTGCTCGCGAAGGCTGATTCAGCCGCGACAACGCTAGCGTACCGCCACCTCGGCCGGCTTCACCGCCGTCGGTTTCAATACCAGCCACAACGCTGCCGCAATCAACACCCCGCCATACACATGGGCCATCGACAGCGGCTCATCGAGCAGCAACGCCCCCCACAACACGCCGAATGGCGGAATCAGGAAGGTCACGGTCATCGACTTCACCGGGCCGATCGAACTGAGCAGACGGAAATACACGATGTAGGCAAACGCCGTGCAACCCAGGCCCAGGCCCAGCAGCGACAGCCAGACATTCCAGCCGCCCCAGCTTGCCGGTGGCTGGGTGGCGACGCTGTAGCCGAACAGCGGCAGCAGGAACAACGTCGCCCCGAGCATGCTGCCCAGCGCCGACAAGCGACTGTCCAGCCCGCCGGCCTGATCCAGCCAGCGCCGCGCGAGGAATCCGGCGAAACCGTAGCAAGTGGTGGCGAGCAGGCAGGCGAGGGCGCCCATCAGCAATGGCAGGTCGAATGCCACGGGACCCGCGCGCGTCAGCACGCCGACGCCGAGCAATCCGAGGAACACTCCGCCGAGCTTGGCTGCGGTCAATTTTTCGCTGAAGAACAAGCCGCCAATCAACACGCCCATCAGCGGCGTGGTGGCATTGAAGATTGCCGAATAACCGGCCGGCAGCACCTGGGCCGCCACCGAATACAGCGTCGCCGGAATGCCCGAATTGATCAGGCCCAGCAGCATCACCGTCTTCAGTTTGCCCTTGAAGTCCCAGCTGATACGCATCAGACCGAGGATCACCAGCAGACCGACGGCAGCGATCGACACGCGGAAAAACGCCGTCGGAATCGTGCCGATCACCGGCGCGATGATGCGCATGAACAGAAAACTCGCGCCCCAGATGGCTGCCAGCGACAACAAACGGAAAATATCGACAGGGCTCACGGCGGGTCTCCTTCCTTGATCGGGACGAGAGTGTTGCCGAGCGCCCTGACGATGGCAACCGCTATTCGGGCATTTAACTTTCCGTCAGATCACAAAGCGCGTGACCAGCCCGTTCAGGTCGACCGCCAGCCGCGACAGTTCCTGGCTGGCGGCAGAGGTCTGGGTGGCACCGGCAGCGGTTTGTGTCGAGAGATCGCGGATGGTCACCAGGTTCTGATCGACCTCGCGCGCGACCAGTGCCTGTTGCTCGGCGGCGCTGGCGATCACCAAGTTGCGCTGGTTGATCTGCGAGATCGACGCGGTGATTTTCTCCAGCGCCTGTCCGGCACTGTTGGCACGGCGCAAGGTATGGCCAGCCTGTTCGGCACTGCTTTGCAGCGCGCCGACGGTGGCGCCGGTGCCTTGCTGGATGCTGCTGATCATTAGCTCGATTTCTTCCGTGGAGTTCTGCGTGCGCTGCGCCAGCGAGCGCACTTCATCGGCCACCACCGCAAATCCGCGCCCGGCCTCACCGGCCCGCGCCGCTTCGATGGCGGCGTTGAGCGCCAGCAGATTGGTCTGCCCGGCGATGCCGCGAATCACTTCGAGCACTTTGCTGATGTCCTGCGCCTGCGTCGCAAGGCCTTCGGCACGTTCCGAGGCACCGAGTACCGCGCTGACCAGTTCCTGGATCGAGCTGATGGTTTCGCTGACCTGCACATGCCCGTGCTTGCTGTCCTCGTTCGACGCCTCGGACGCTTCAGCGCTGGACACCGCGTTGGCCGCGACTTCATCCACCGCCGTGCTCATCTCGGTGACGGCGGTGGCGGCCTGTTCGATCTGGTCGTTCTGCTGTTGCAGGCCACGGGTGCTTTGCTCCATCACCGAACTCATTTCCTCGGCGGCAGAGGCCAGTTGCTGCGCCGACTCGCTGATGCCACGAATGGTCGAACGCAAGTTGTTCTGCATCTCGGCCAGGGCTTCGAGCAGATGTGCCGCTTCATCCTTGCCGCTGCTGACGATCCGGCCACTGAGGTCGCCGGCCGCAATCCGCCGCGCCACGTCGAGGGCCTGATTGATCGGTGTGGTGATGCTGCGGGTCAGTTGCCAGGCCAGCAGCAGGGGGGCGACCAGAGCGATCACGATGATCGTCGTGACGATCCACAACGCCCGCTGATAACTCGCCGAGGCCGCTTTGGCGGCGGCATCCGCGCCTTGCTGATTGAGGCCGATCATCTGCTCCAGGGTTTTGTCGAGCACCGTGCCTTGCGGCGCCAGTTCAGTGCTCAGGCGGTTGTAGGCCTGTTCGTTTTGCCCGGCGTCGATATTCCCGATGATCTGGTCGAGGATGCTCAGGTACTTGGCGGTATCCGCGCTCAAGCCGTCGAGCATCAGCCGTTCCTGATCGTTGGCGACCAAGGCCTTGTGGTCGTCGAGGCGCTTGAGCAATTCCTGGCGCTGGGCCTTGAGGAGGCCTTTGCTGCGCTCGCGAACGGCAGCCTGGGTGCTGGTGATCAGGCGCAGGGATTCGAGGCGGATGCTGGCGATGTTCGCCGCGCTGTCATGAATGCTTTCGATACTGGGCATCCACGACTCCTCAATCACCGCCGCGCTTTCGCGCAGGGCTTTCATCTGGCCCAGGCCAAACAGGCCGACCACCATCAGCAGACCGGCCAAAACGGCAAAACTCAGACTGGCTCGTAAACCTATGCGCAGATTCCGAATAGACATCAATAAGCTCCTTGGGCTTTGAGAGAGAGGTCGTCCTCGTGGATCGAGGATCTTGTTGTCAGGCGGGTAGTGGCGGGCTGTATATCAAAGTGCCACTATTTTGGTAAGACCAATCCGAAAGCTCTGAGGAGGCAGATGGCCAGGCCGGCGCATTCGCAGCAAAGCCGCACGCTAGAGATGCTGGCTCGAAATTGGATCCGAAACCCGGAGAATCCGTGGGCTGGCGGCGATCTGCCGGGAGAACCCGAAAGGGCAATTGCTGACCAAACGGTCGATTAAAAAAACTTTGATAAAAACTGTGTCGTTGTACAACCCCGTCGCGCAATTGGCAGAAATTGCGCTTCTCCTGTGACCGCTTCCGTGGCTAAGCTCAGCCACGGATTTCCACATGCACGCAGAGGTTTCATCTATGCCGCAGCCATGGCCAGCCACCGACATCGCCCGCATGATCCTCGACGGCTTCGACGACTACCGCGAGCATTTCCGGCGGATCACCGATGGCGCCCGGGAACGCTTCGAACAAGCGCGCTGGCAGGAGATCCAGACGGCCTCGGCGGCACGGATCAATCTCTACGAAGAGAAGGTCAGCGAAACGGTGACGCGCCTGCGTGAGTATTTCGAGGCGCCGACGCTGATGGATGTCAGTTGCTGGCCGCTGGTGAAAAGCGCCTACATCAGCATCATCGACCTGCGCTTCGACGATGAGTTGTCTGAAACCTGGTACAACTCGATTTTCTGCGGGCTGTTCAGTCATGACCTGATCAGCGACGGCTGCATGTTCATTCACACCACCCGCCCGAGCCTGCGCCGCGCCCGGGCCGCGCAGACCCGGACCTATAAGCCTGAGGGCCAGTTGTCGGCCATGCTCGAGAAGATCTTCGCCGACTTCCGGTTCAGCGAGGATTACGCCGATCTGCCGCGCGATTTGCAGCGCCTTGAAGCGCAATTGCGCGAGAACCTGCCGGACTGGGTGTGCAAGGATCCGGAGCTGAGCGTCGAGCTGTTTTCCTCGGTGCTGTACCGCAACAAGGGCGCGTACCTGGTCGGGCGCATCTACACCCGCGATGAACAGTGGCCGCTGGTGATTCCGTTCCTGCACCGCGAAGGCCACGGCATCCAGATCGACGCGCTGATCACCGACGAAGCCGATGTGTCGATCATCTTCTCCTTCACCCGTTCGTATTTCATGGTCGATGTGCCGGTGCCGGCGGAGTTCATCGGCTTCCTGCGGCGCATTCTGCCGGGCAAGCACATCGCCGAGCTGTACACCTCGATCGGTTTCTACAAGCACGGCAAGTCGGAGTTCTACCGCGCGCTGATCAATCACCTGGCCAACACCGACGATCAATTCATCATGGCCCCCGGCGTGCGCGGCATGGTCATGAGCGTGTTCACCCTGCCGGGCTTCAACACCGTGTTCAAGATCATCAAGGACCGTTTCTCGCCGTCGAAAAACGTCGACCGCGCAACGGTGATCGAGAAATACCGCCTGGTGAAAAGCGTCGACCGGGTAGGGCGCATGGCCGATACCCAGGAGTTCGCCGATTTCCGTTTTCCGCTGAGCAAGTTCGATCCGGCATGCCTTGAGGAGTTGCTGGAAGTGGCGCCCTCCACGGTGTCGGTGGAAGGCGAAACCGTGCTGATCCGCCACTGCTGGACGGAACGGCGGATGACCCCGCTCAACCTGTACCTGGACAACGCCAACGAAGCCCAGGTGCGTGAAGCGCTGGAGGATTACGGCCTGGCGATCAAGCAACTGGCGGCGGCCAACATCTTTCCCGGCGACATGCTGCTGAAGAACTTTGGCGTCACCCGCCACGGCCGCGTGGTGTTTTACGACTACGACGAAATCTGCTTCCTCACCGAAGCCAACTTCCGCCACATCCCGCCGCCGCGCACCCCCGAGGATGAGATGGCTTCGGAGCCGTGGTATTCGATCGGGCCGCTGGATGTGTTCCCCGAAGAGTTTCCACCGTTTCTGTTTGCCGATTCGGCGCAGCGCAAACTGTTCGATCAGTTGCATGGCGAGTTGTACAACGCCGATTACTGGAAGGGTTTGCAGGAGGCGATTCGGGCGGGGAAGGTCATCGATGTTTTCCCGTACCGGCGCAAGGGTTTGGATAACGAGTAACTGCTTCCCCTCACCCCAGCCCTCTCCCGGAGGAGAGGGAGCCGACAGAGGTGTCTCACGTCCAGCGCCGACCTGAAAGACCTTGGCGATTCTGGATTTGATGAAGCTCGTTCAGGTCGGCGGAGCTGGCAAAGTTGACTCGGTCGATTCCCTCTCCCTCCGGGAGAGGGTGAGGGCTGCATTCCCCCTGACCCGCCACAAATCCGCCAAATCTGCGACAATCGCCCCCTTGCGCCACTAGACGACTGAATTGCGTACCCGATGACCGACGAATCGCCCACCATCGACAAACTGCTGAAAAACCTCGATCACGCCATGCTCGCCGACCGGCACCGGTTGCGGCGGCAGTTGCTTGAGCTGCGCAAGAAACCCGACGAGGCCAAACTGGCCCAGTGGGTCGCGCGGATGCAGGCGTCCTGCGATCAGGTGCTGGCGCGCAAGGCCAGCCTGCCGGTGATCCGTTACGACGACAGCCTGCCGATCGCGGCCAAGCGTGACGAGATCAAGAAGGCGCTGGAGAAGCATCAGGTCCTGATCATTGCCGGTGAAACCGGCTCGGGCAAAACCACGCAGTTGCCGAAAATCTGTCTGGAAATCGGTCGCGGTCAGCATGGCCTGATCGGCCACACCCAGCCACGCCGGATCGCGGCGCGCAGCGTCGCCAGCCGGGTCGCCGAAGAACTCGGTACGCCGCTTGGCTCGCTGGTCGGCTATCAGGTGCGGTTCGAGGACCAGAGCGATGCCAACACCCTGATCAAACTGATGACCGACGGCATCCTGCTGGCGGAAACCCAGAACGACCGCTACCTCGAACGCTACGACACGATCATCGTCGACGAAGCCCACGAACGCAGCCTCAACATCGACTTCCTGCTCGGCTACCTGAAGACCCTGCTGCCGCGTCGTCCGGACCTGAAAGTCATCATCACCTCGGCGACCATCGATCTGGAGCGTTTCTCCAGACACTTCGACGATGCGCCGATTGTCGAAGTGTCCGGTCGCACCTTCCCGGTGGACACCTGGTATCGCCCGCTGACCCTGGAGCAGGACGAGGAAGGCAACCGCGTCGAGGATGACCTGACGGTGGATCAGGCGATCCTCGCCAGCCTCGATGAAATCGCCGCTTATGAGCGCAGCGAACGCCGCAGCCCTGGCGATGTGCTGGTGTTCCTGCCCGGCGAGCGCGAGATTCGCGATGCGGCCGACATGCTGCGCAAGGCCCAGCTCAAGCACACGGAAATCCTGCCGCTGTACGCGCGTCTGACGCCGGCCGAGCAGCAGAAGATTTTCCAGTCCCACCCGGGCCGGCGCGTGGTGCTGGCGACCAACGTCGCCGAAACCTCGCTGACCGTGCCGGGCATCCGCTACGTGATCGACAGCGGCACCGCGCGCATCAGCCGCTACAGCTATCGCGCCAAGGTGCAGCGCCTGCCGATCGAAGCGGTTTCCCAGGCCAGCGCCAACCAGCGCAAAGGTCGCTGCGGGCGGGTCGAGCCGGGCATTTGCATTCGTCTGTACAGCGAGGAAGATTTCCTCGCCCGCCCGGAATTCACCGATCCGGAAATCCTGCGCACCAACCTCGCGGCTGTCATTTTGCAGATGCTCCATCTGCGCCTCGGTGAAATCACCGCGTTCCCGTTTATCGAGCCGCCGGACGGCAAGGCGATCAGCGACGGTTTCAACCTGCTGCAAGAGCTCTCGGCGGTGGACCGCAACAGTCAGCTGACGCCGCTCGGCCGCCAGTTGGCGCGCCTGCCGGTGGACCCGCGCATGGGCCGGATGCTGCTCGAAGCGGCGAAGCTCGGCAGCCTCCAGGAAGTGCTGATCGTCGCCAGCGCCATGTCGATCCAGGATCCGCGCGAGCGTCCGCCGGAGCGTCAGCAAGCGGCGGATCAGGCCCACGCGCAATGGAAGGACGCCGATTCCGACTTCGCCGCGCTGGTCAATCTGTGGCGTGGTTTCGAAGAGCAGCGTCAGGCGCTGACCGCCAATCCGCTGCGCAACTGGTGCCGCAAGAATTTCCTCAACTACCTGCGTTTGCGCGAGTGGCGCGACTCCCATCGGCAGTTGGCGCTGATCTGCCGCGACCTGCAACTGAGCGTCAATAAAGAGCCGGCGGATTATCCGAAGCTGCACAAGGCGGTGCTGGTCGGCCTGCTCAGCCAGATCGGCCAGAAAACCGAGGACGGCGATTACCTCGGCGCCCGCCAGCGGCGCTTCTGGATTCACCCGTCATCCGGGATCGGTCGCAAGCGTCCGCAATGGGTGATGACCGCCGAACTGGTGGAAACCACCAAGCTCTACGCGCGAATGGTGGCGAAGATCGATGCCGACTGGATCGAGCCGTTGGCCGGGCATCTGATCAAGAAAAACCATTTTGAACCGCACTGGGAAAAGAAGCGTGGCCAGGTCGTGGCGTTCGAGCAGATCACGCTGTTCGGACTGATCGTGGTCGGTCGCCGGCCGGTGCATTACGGCCCCGTGGACCCAGTGGTTTCCCGCGAGCTGTTCATCCGCGAAGGCCTGGTGCGCGGCGAGATTCAGTCCCGGGCCAAGTGCCTGAGCGCCAACAAGCAACTGCTGGAGCAACTCGACGAACTGGAAGCCAAGGCCCGCCGTCGCGACATTCTGGCCGACGAGGAAACCCTGTACGCCTTCTACGATGCGCGGTTGCCGGCGGAGATTCACCAGACCGCGACCTTCGACAGTTGGTATCGGGTCAACAGCCAGAAGAATCCGCAGTTGCTGATCATGCGCGAAGAGGACGTGCTGGCCCGCGAGGCCAGCGAAGTCACCGCGCGGGATTACCCGGACACTCTGCACATCGGCGATCTGGAGCTGGCGCTCACTTATCACTTCGAGCCCAATCACCCGCGCGATGGCGTGACCCTGCGTGTGCCGGCACCACTGTTGCCGATGCTGCCGCCGGAGCGTCTGGAATGGCTGGTTCCGGGACTGATCGAGGCCAAGTGCATCGCGCTGGTGCGCAATCTGCCCAAGGCGCTGCGCAAGAACTTCGTGCCGGTGCCGGACTTCGTCAAAGCCGCGTTGCAGCGCATGACCTTCGCCGAAGGCTCGTTGCCGCAGACGCTGGGCCGTGAACTGTTGCGCATGACCGGTGCGCGGGTCAGTGATGAGGCGTGGGCGGAAGCGGCGCAGCAGGTCGAGGGGCATCTGCGGATGAACCTGGAAATCGTCGACGGCCAGGGCAAGTTCCTGGGCGAAGGGCGCGATCTGGCCGAACTGACCGCGCGTTTCGCCGAAGCCAGCCAGGCGGCATTGGCCGTGCCGCAGAGCGCGAAAAGCCAGCAACCGGTGGAGGCCAAGGTCTTCGCTGCGGTGGCGCAAAAGACTCAACAGAAGATTGCCGGCCTGTCGATGACGGTCTATCCGGCGCTGGTGGAAGAGGGCGGCACGGTCAAGGAAGGGCGTTTCTCGACCCCGGCCGAAGCCGAGTTCCAGCACCGTCGCGCATTGCAGCGTCTGCTCTTGCAGCAATTGGCCGAGCCGGCCAGATTTCTGCGCGGCAAGTTGCCGGGGCTGACTGAGCTGGGCTTGCTCTACCGTGAGCTGGGCCGCGTCGATGCGCTGGTCGAAGACATTCTGCTGGCCAGCCTCGATAGCTGCATCCTCGAGGGTGAAGATCCGCTGCCTCGCGATGGCGCCGGTCTGGCGTCGCTGGCCGAGCGCAAGCGTGGCAGTTGGTCCGAACACGCCGACCGCGTCGCGCGCCTGACGCTGGAGATCCTCAAGCTCTGGCACGGCCTGCAAAAACGCTTCAAGGGCAAGATCGATCTGGCCCAGGCCGTGGCGCTGAATGACATCAAGCAGCAGCTCAGCCAACTGGTCTATCCGGGCTTTGTCCGGGAAACGCCGATGGTCTGGCTCAAGGAGCTGCCGCGTTACCTGAAAGCGGTCGAGCAGCGTTTCGAAAAACTCGCAGCCCAGGTGCAGAAAGATCGGGTCTGGAGCGGCGAACTGGCCGGCCTCTGGACGCAATACCAGACGCGCGCGGCCAAACACGCCCAGGAAGGCAAACGCGATCCGCAACTCGAGTTGTACCGCTGGTGGCTAGAGGAATACCGGGTTTCCCTGTTCGCCCAGCAGTTGGGCACCAAGGCGCCGATCTCCGACAAGCGTCTGAGCAAGCAGTGGAGCCAGGTCGAGGCTTGAGGCTTGTACGCCCCCGTGTGGGGGCGGTGTGCTTGAGAATGGGGCCAAAACCTCGGGTTTATGGCAAACTTCGCGACCATAAACGCCGCTTTCGCGACCCAGAGCCCTCGGCCCGGTCACAAAACGGCGCAGAGCGATGCCGGATTTGCGTCCCCGGGATGGGAATAGACCCTTTGTGTGTTGGTACGTCGGTGCCAGCGCTTTCTGCCTGAACAGATTAGAGAAACGACCATGCATAACGTCGTCATCAGCGGCACCGGCCTGTTTACCCCGGCCAACAGCATCTCCAACGAAGAGCTGGTGCAGTCTTTCAATACCTACGTCGCGCAGTTCAATGCCGACAACGCCGACGCCATTGCCCGTGGCGAAATCGAGGCCCTGACCGAATCCAGCGCCGCCTTCATTGAAAAGGCCTCCGGGATCAAGAGCCGCTTTGTCATGGACAAGGAAGGCATTCTCGACCCGCAGCGCATGGCGCCACGCCTGCCGGAGCGTTCCAACGACGAATGGTCGGTGCTCTGCCAGATGGCGATCGGTGCTGCCGAACAAGCCCTGCAGCGCGCCGGCAAGACGGCCGCCGACATCGATGGCGTGATCGTCGCCTGCTCCAACCTGCAACGTGCCTACCCGGCCATCGCCATCGAAGTCCAGGAAGCACTGGGCATCCAGGGGTTCGGCTTCGACATGAACGTCGCCTGCTCGTCGGCGACCTTCGGGATTCAGGCCGCCGCCAACAGCGTGCAACTGGGCCAGGCCCGGGCGATCCTGATGGTCAACCCGGAAGTCTGCACCGGTCACCTGAACTTCCGTGATCGCGACAGCCACTTCATCTTTGGTGATGCCGCCACGGCCGTGGTCATCGAGCGCGCCGACCTCGCCACCTCCCAGTACCAGTTCGACGTGGTCAGCACCAAGCTGCTGACCAAGTTCTCCAACAACATCCGCAACAACTTCGGCTTCCTCAACCGCGCGGCGGAAGAGGGCATCGGCGCCCGCGACAAGCTGTTCGTGCAGGAAGGCCGCAAGGTGTTCAAGGACGTTTGCCCTATGGTCGCCGAGCTGATCGGTGAGCATCTGCAAGAGAACCAGCTCAACGTTGGCGACGTGAAGCGTTTCTGGCTGCACCAGGCCAACCTGAGCATGAATCACCTGATCGTGCGCAAGCTGCTGGGCCGCGAGGCCACCGCAGAAGAAGCCCCGGTGATCCTCGACACTTACGCCAACACCAGCTCCGCCGGCTCGGTGATTGCCTTCCACAAAAACCAGGACGACCTGGCGGCCGGTTCGCTGGCGGTGCTGAGTTCGTTCGGTGCCGGTTATTCGATCGGCAGCGTGATCTTGCGCAAGCGTTAAGAGACGGCTTCATTTCCTCTTAATCGCGCTGACCTTTCCTACATCCGGATCGGCGCGAACGCTGTAATTTTCGGAAGTGGCGGCAGGAGAGATCCTGCCGTTATTATTTTCGGAGTCGGGACAAGGGGATTGATGGATGGCGGCTGACGACACCCAACTGCTTGCGCGCTTGCTGGCAGGTGAGCAAAAGGCTTTCAAGGAACTGGTCACCACTTATCAGAGTGCGATGCGCGCGGTGGCGTATGCCATTGTCGGTCAGCGGCATGTCGAGGAGGTGGTACAGGACGCCTGGTTGTCGGTGGTGCGCCATATCGGCAGCTTCGAAGGCCGCTCCAGCCTCAAGACCTGGCTGCTGACCATCACCGCCAACTCGGCCAAGGGCCGGTACAGGCTCAATCGCCGCGAAGTGCTGCTCGATGACCTGCCATCGCCCCACGGCACCATCGATGACGACCGCTTTTCCCCCGGCGACGGCCACTGGCTGGTTGCGCCGTTTGCCTGGCACCAGGACACGCCCGAAGCCTTGCTGACCGAAAGCGAACTGCGCGAATGCCTGGAGCACACGCTGCTGAGCCTGTCGGAGCTGCAAAGCAGCGTACTGCTGTTGCGCGAGCGTCAGGGCCTGGAGCTGGAAGAGATCTGTAATCTTCTGGAGATCTCGCTCTCCAATGTCCGCGTGCTGCTGCATCGGGCACGTCTGAAGGTCTTCGCGACCGTGGAACATTTTGAGGAGACCGGAGAATGTTGACCTGCAAGGAGCAAGTGGCACGATCCAGCGATTATCTCGACGGCCAATTGAGCTTTCGCGAGAAGCTGATGGTGCGCCATCACCTGTTGTTCTGCCCCAATTGCCGGCGTTTCATTCGTCAGATGCGGCTGATGCAGGCGACGTTGCGAGCGATGCCGGAACGACCATCGGATGATGTCGATGAGCTGGCGGCGCGCCTGGCGGCGCAGCGGCGGGACGACAGTCCCTAGGAAATGAAGCCTGGCGCGGCTGCGGCGGACGGATGATGGGGACCGCCGCAGCCGCGCCAGACTATTGAAACACCTCAAGCGATGCACCCGGATGAGAAGCGCAGCGCCTGAGATCTGTTGCCGTGTTGCTTAGAACTTCGCTTCCGCGTCCAGCTGCAGGGTGTTGGTGTCTGCATCGCGCTGGGTACGGCTGGAGAAGTCAGCCTTGGTCAGGAAGTAAGTGGCACCGATGGCGAAGTTCTTGTCGATGTCATAGCCGACCTTGAACTTGTGACCACGGGAACCGGTGGTGCCGTTGGCGAAGTCGGAGTCGGTGAAGGCGCCGACCACGGCATTGCGCTGCACGTCACGATAGTTGTAGTCCAGGTTCAGGCCGAAGACTTTCGACTTGGCGCCGACCAGCCAGGCAGTGTCCTGATCGGTGACGGCATCGTTGTTCTTCACGTACTGACCGTAGAACGACAGAGGCATTGGCAGGCCGCCGATGTCGACCTGGCTGAAGCCTTCGTACAGACGGAACTCGTTGTTGGCCGAGTTGCCGTTGACTGCCAGAGCGCACGGCGTCGAGGTGCCGGTGCAACGGCTGTCTTCGTCGTTCTGGTAGGCGTAGACGCTGCCGCCCAGGGTCAGTTTCAGGTTGTCGGTGATCGCGAAACGGCTGCCCAACTGGCCAGCGGTCAGACGCAGGTCGTGACGGAACTGCACGCCTTCGCCGTCGACGTTGTCCTTGAGGGTGTAGTTACCCAGGCTGCCGAACAGTTCGGCGCTGCTGCCCAGCGGGTACTTGTAGGTGACGGCCAGACCTTCCGGGTTGATGTCGCTATCCCAGATCACGTCGCCCATGCTCACCCACGGCTGCATCATCTTGCCGCCAATGATGTGCAGGTTCTTGATTGCGTCCGGGTGGTAGTCGATGTAACCCAGGTCCAGCCAGATCTGCTTCTTGTCGAAGTAGTTGTCCATGTCCTGGTTGGTCGAACGGGCATCGTCGCCGCCGCCGGTGGCGATCCGGATACCGGTGTCCACTTGCGGGTTGATTTCGGTGTAGGCGCCGAGGCGGGCGCGGATGCGCTGGCGATCCTTGTCACGACCACCGTTGTTGGCTTCGCCATCGATCTTGACCGTTTCCTGGCGGATGCGCACGTCACCCTTGAATTGGGTCTTGGCGGCCCAGGCCAGTTTCTGGTCGAAAACGCTTTGCTCGTTGGTCTTTTTCGCGACTGCAGCGACCTGTTCGTTGGTCTCTTGCTGAGCCTGCTGGGCAATTTGCTGAGCCTTCTGATCCTTGGCCAGTTCAGCTTGCAGTTCTACATACTGCGCCTGGGAAATCGAACCGTTAGCCTTGAGCATGTCGAGCAGTTTGGCGTCGACTGCGGCACTGGCCGGAACACTCATGGCCAGCAACAGGCCACCGCACAGGGCCGCCGCAGTTTTCGTGGAAGCAAGACGCATAGCAATCTCCGAAGATGAGAGGGATGGCCGAACCACCCCGGGCACAACCGACGGTTGAAGGTCGGAAAACAATGTCCGGGTAGAACCCGGCGCTCTAAAAACAGGCGCCAGTATCGCGATGGTTTATGACAGAGCAGTGGCACGGTGATGGCAGGTTGATGACGTTAGAAGATCGTCCTGAACTATTGAGCTAGAGCGCTGTCGGGCAAATGCTCGTGTGCAAAGGATGGCGATAGGCGATACTCGCGGGGCTTTGAAGCCAAGATGTGGAGAGCTCGTTGATGCCGTTGCAACGCCTGCAAAACCTGTCGGAAATTGCCCCGGCGACATGGGACGCCCTGGTCCCGGAAAACCAGCCGTTCCTGCGCCATGCTTTTCTCGCGTCCCTGGAAGACAGCGGCAGCGTCGGCCCGCATACCGGCTGGCAAGCGGAGCATTTGCTGCATGTCGAAGACGATCGGCTGCTCGCGGCCCTGCCTGCCTATCGCAAATGGCACTCTTACGGCGAATACGTGTTCGATCATGGCTGGGCCGACGCCTGCGCCCGTGCCGGGATCGATTACTACCCCAAACTGTTGGTCGCGGTGCCGTTCAGTCCGGTCAGCGGTCCACGGCTGTTGGCCGCCAATGTCGAGGACGGCTTCGAACTGCTCAAGAGCCTGCCGGGTTACCTGGAAATCGAAGAACTCTCCAGCGCCCACGTCAATTTCACCGACCCCTTCACCGACGCCGCCATGGCTGAACAGCCAGGCTGGCTGCAACGCATTGGCTGTCAGTACCACTGGCACAATCGCGGTTATCGCGACTTTCAGGACTTTCTCGACGTCCTCAGTTCGCGCAAGCGCAAACAGATGCGCAAGGAGCGCGAGCAAGTGGCGGGGCAGGGGTTCGACTTCGAATGGCTGGAGGGCCGGGAGCTGGACGAGGCGCAGTGGGATTTTGTCTACGCCTGCTACGCCAATACCTACGCGGTGCGTCGCCAGGCGCCGTACCTGACGCGGGAGTTTTTCAGTCTGCTGGCCGAGCGCATGCCCGAAGCCATTCGCGTGGTGCTGGCCAGACAGGGTTCACGGCCGGTGGCGATGGCCTTCAGCCTGGTCGGTGGCGACAGTTTCTACGGACGTTACTGGGGTTGCCTGGCCGAGTTTGACCGGCTGCATTTCGAAACCTGTTTCTATCAGGGCATGGACTATGCGATTGCCCAGGGAATTCAGCGTTTCGATGCCGGTGCCCAGGGCGAGCACAAGCTGATTCGCGGCTTTGAGCCGGTGATTACCCACTCGTGGCATTACCTGCGTCATCCGGGCCTGAAGGCTGCCGTCAAGGACTTCCTCCACCAGGAGCGCGCCGGCGTACTGGCCTATGCCGAGGAGGCGCGGACAGCCTTGCCCTATCGCCAAGCCTAGACCCTCTGTGGGAGCAGGCTGGCTCCCACAGAGGGTCTAGGCGTGCGGCTCAAGTGTCTTCGCTGCCCAGCCCGCGATAGATCACTCCACCCACCACCGCGCCCAACAGCGGCGCGACCCAGAACATCCACAACTGCGCAATCGCCCAGCCACCCACCATCAGCGCCGGTCCCGTACTGCGGGCCGGGTTGACCGAGGTGTTGGTGACGGGGATCGAAATCAAGTGGATCAGCGTCAGGGCCAGACCGATGGCGATCGGTGCCAGCCCCGGTGGGGCGCGTTTGTCGGTGGCGCCGAGGATGATCACCACGAACATCGCCGTCATCACCAGTTCAGTGACAAACCCGGCGGCCATCGAGTATTTGCCGGGAGAATGCTCGCCGTAGCCGTTGGAGGCCAGGCCGTTGGCGATGTCGAAGCCTTCCTTGCCGCTGGCGATGTAGTACAGCAGCGCTGCGGCGAGAATCCCGCCCAGCACCTGGGCGATGATGTAGGCGGGCAACTCGTTGGCCGGGAACCGGCCGCCGACGAACAGACCGACCGAGACGGCCGGGTTCAGGTGACATCCGCTGATGTGGCCGATGGCGAACGCCATGGTCAGCACCGTCAGACCAAATGCCAGGGCTACCCCCAGCACGCCGATTCCCAGCGGCGAAGACGCGGCCAGTACTGCGCTGCCGCAACCACCCAACACCAACCAGAATGTACCCAACAACTCAGTGACTGAACGTTTGAACAGAGACATGAGCGTGTCCTTGATAGTCCTGCTATCGAGACTGAATCGCGTTGTGCTTCCTTGCAGTCTTACGACAGGTCCCGTTCCGGAACCTTGGCTGAGTACAGCAGGGTTTGCGCGGATTTCCAGCGCCCGTAAAAAACCGCCAGCGCCCGTGGTTGGCGGGCTCTGGCGGTTTTCGAGGTTGTTTGTGGGAACGGACCTGCTCCCACGGGGTACACAAGATCAATCGATCCCGACGAAGCCCCCGGTCTGGTGCGCCCACAACCGCGCGTACAGGCCGCGATGGGCCAGCAGTTCGGCGTGGGTGCCGCTCTCGGCGATCTTGCCGTTTTCCAGCACCACCAGCCGATCCATGCGGGCGATGGTCGAGAGACGGTGGGCGATGGCGATCACGGTCTTGCCCTGCATCAGGGTTTCGAGGCTTTCCTGGATTGCCGCTTCGACTTCCGAGTCCAGCGCCGATGTCGCCTCGTCCATGATCAGGATCGGCGCGTCCTTGAGCAACACCCGGGCAATCGCAATGCGCTGGCGTTGACCACCGGACAGCTTCACCCCGCGCTCGCCGACATGGGCGTCGAACCCGGTGCGGCCCTCGGCGTCCGACAACAGCGGAATGAACTCGTCGGCACGGGCCTTGTGTACCGCGTCCCAGAGTTCGGCGTCGGTGGCGTCAGGTTTGCCGTAGAGCAGGTTGTCGCGGATCGAACGGTGCAGCAGCGAGGTGTCCTGGGTAATCATGCCGATCCGCGCGCGCAGGCTTTCCTGGCCGACTTCGGCGATGTTCTGCCCGTCGATCAGAATCCGCCCGCCCTCGACGTCGTACAGACGCAACAGCAGATTGACCAAGGTCGATTTGCCGGCGCCGGACGGGCCGATCAGGCCGATTTTTTCTCCCGGCCTGATGTTCAGGTTGAGGTCGCCGATGATGCCTTTCTTCTTGCCGTAGTGAAAATCCACGTGTTCGAAACGCACTTCGCCACGGGCCACCGCCAGCGGTTGGGCCTGTTCCCGGTCGGTGACGCTGACCGGTTGCGAGATGGTCTGCAGGCCGTCCTGCACCATGCCGATGTTTTCGAAGATGCCGGTGACCACCCACATGATCCAGCCGGACATGTTGACGATGCGGATCACCAGGCCGGTCGCCAGGGCAATCGCGCCGACGCTGATCAGCGATTGCGTCCACAGCCACAGGGCCAGCCCGGTGGTGCCGACGATCAACAGGCCGTTCATGGTGGTGATCACCACGTCCATGCTGGTGACCACGCGGCCGGCCAGTTGGGCTTTTTCGGTCTGTTCCTGGATCGCCTCGCGGGCGTAGTGCTGCTCGAAGTTGGTGTGGGCGAACAGCTTCAGCGTGGCAATGTTGGTGTAGCCGTCGACGATCCGTCCCATCAGTTTCGAGCGCGCGTCGGAGGCTTCCACCGAACGACTCTTGACCCGTGGCACGAAGTAGTAGAGCGCGCCGATGTAGGCGGCGATCCACGTCAGCAGCGGGATCATCAGGCGCCAGTCGGCCTCGGCGAACAGCACCAGCGAACTGATCGCATAGATCAGCACATGCCACAACGCATCCACGGCCTGCACGGCGGAATCGCGCAGCGAGTTGCCAGTCTGCATGATGCGCTGGGCGATGCGTCCGGCGAAGTCGTTCTGGAAGAAGTTCAGGCTCTGCTTGAGCACGTAGCTGTGGTTCTGCCAGCGAATCAGGCTGGTCATGCTCGGGCTCAGGGTCTGGTGGACGAGCATGTCGTGCAGCGCCAGGAACAACGGCCGCAGCAACAGCGCAACCACCGCCATCCAGGCCAGCTCGACGCCGTGCTCCTTGAAGAAATCAACGTTCGGCGTGCCCTGGGCCAGGTCGATGATGCGGCTCAGGTAACTGAACAGCGCGACTTCGATCAGCGCCCCGAACAGGCCGACGATCAGCAGGGCGAGAAAGCTCGGCCAGACCTGCTTCAGGTAATAGGTATAGAAGGGCAGGACGCGATCGGGCGGGGCTGCCGTCGGCGCGTCGCGGAATATGTCGATCAGTTGTTCAAAACGACGATAGAGCATCAGATAACCGCCCGGTCAGGGGCTCTCCCTTTATCAGTGTGAGCGGCGTGGCGTCAGGCCAACGCCGCTCGATACGCCCTGTACAGCTTAGTCGATGCGCTTGGCCGACTTGATGATCACAGGGTCGACGGGCACGTTTTGCATGCCTTGTTTGGTGGTGGTCTGCGAGTTGACGATGATGTCGACCACGTCCATGCCCTTGGTCACCTTGGCGAACACCGCGTAACCGGCGTCACGGCCCGGATCGAGGAAGGCGTTGTCGGCCACGTTGATGAAGAACTGGCTGGTGGCCGAGTTCGGGTCGGAAGTGCGCGCCATCGACAGGGTGCCACGAACGTTATGCAGGCCGTTGCTGGCTTCGTTCTTGATCGGTGCCTTGGTGTCTTTCTGCTGCATCTGCTGGGTGAAACCGCCGCCCTGGGCCATGAAGCCCGGAATCACGCGGTGGAAAATCGTGTTGTTGTAGAAGCCGCTGTCGACGTACTCAAGGAAGTTCTTGGTACTGATCGGTGCCTTGACCGGGTCCAGTTCGATCTCGATGGTGCCGTTAGTGGTCACCAGCTCTACGTGTGGCGCCTTTTCCGGGGTCGCAGCCATCAGGTTGGCGGCGAACAGCACGGAGCCGGCGGCGAGGGCGATTTTTTTCAGCATGGGTCAGTGATCCTGAGGATGAATATCGGCTGCGGCGAGAAACTCCAGCAGCGTTTGATTGAAGCGTTCGGGTTGATCGAGCGGGGTGGCGTGGCGCGAATCGGCGATCACCACCAGCCGCGCATTCGACATCAGTCTTACATAGGTTTCTTTCAGCGCAACCGGCGTGTAGTCACGGTCGGCGCTGATGACGAGCGTTGGACAGGTGACCCTGGAAAGTCGTTCCTGAACTCCCCAGCCAACGATGGCATCGAAGCTGGCGAGATAAGCACGTTTGTCGTTTTTTGCCCAGCGTTCAGCCATCTTCCTGCGCAGATCGGCCTGTTCCGGTTTAGGGAACAATTTACTGCCCAGCGCCTTGCCGATGGTTTCGAGGCTGAGCAGACGCATCAGGCTCCAGCGTTTGAACCATTGCCAGTAATCGTCGCGGCTGCGCACTTTGACTTCTGGCGCGCTGTTGACGATGGTCAGCGTCCTGAGCAGATTCGGCTGATCGACGGCGAGCTGAAAGCCGATCATGCCGCCCATGGACAAACCCACGTAATGCACCGGCCCGAGGTTCAGGTGATCGAGCAGGGCCTGCAGGTCGGCGCTGAATCCGGCGATGCTGTAGCGCTCGCGGGGCTTGTCCGAGCGCCCGTGACCGCGAATGTCCGGGACAATCACCCGGTACTGCGCGGCCAGCGCCGGGATCTGCATTTCCCAGTCCAGGGTGCTCGAGCCGAGCCCGTGAACCAGCAGCAACGGCGTGCCGTGGCCATATTCCTCGTAGTGCAGGTTGCAACCTTCATGCTCGAAATACGCCATCGGTGAACTCCGTGTCAGGCTTGCTCGGGGGCGGCGAATGGCGCGTCCAGCGGCAGGGTGTCGAAGGTACGCAACAGTTCGATCAGGATCTGGGTCGCCGGGCCCAAAGGTTTGTCCTTGTTCGAATACAGATAGAAACTCGGGTTGCGGCTGCCGCCCTGATCCAACGGTAGCAGCTTGAGCGTGCCTTCCTTCAGTTCCCGCTCGATCAAGTGCCGTGGCAGCCAGGCGAAGCCCAGGCCGTTGCTGACGAACGTCGCGGCAGTGGCGAGGCTGCCGACGGTCCAGCGCTGTTCGGCGCCGAGCCAGCCGACATCCCGTGGCTGCTGGCGGCCGGAGTCGCGGATCACCACCTGCATCTGGGATTCCAGGTCCTGGAAACTCAGTTCGCGATTCAAGCGATGCAGCGAATGTTCAGGGTGAGCGACCGCGACGAACTCGACTTCACTCATTTCCGTGCCGAGATAGCCGGGAATGCTGAAGCCGGTGATCGCCAGATCGGCCACGCCTTCGAGCAGCACTTCTTCGACCCCTGACAGCACTTCCTCGCGCAGACGCACGCGGCAGCCGCGGCTTTGCGGCATGAACGCGGTCAGCGCGCGGACGAGGCGGGCGCTCGGGTAGGCCGCATCCACCACCAGGCGTACTTCGGCTTCCCAGCCCTGCTCCATGTGGTGGGCGAGGTCTTCCAGTTGGCTGGCCTGTTTCACCAGCTGCCGGGAGCGGCGCAGCAGCACACCACCGGCTTCGGTCAGCACCGCTTTGCGGCCGTCGATACGCAGCAACGGCACGCCGAGCTGGTCCTGCATGCGGGCGACGGTGTAGCTCACCGACGATTGCGAACGGTGCAGGGCCTCGGCGGCCTGGGCGAATCCGCCGTGGTCGACCACGGCCTGCAACGTTCGCCATTGATCCAGGGTCACGCGGGGCGCTTTCATCAATAGCTCCTCTTGTCCTAAGCTGGCTGTCCCCCATGGAGACTGCCGAATGAAAAAATTCTGTTGTGTGTTGCTGGCGCTGCTTCCGCTGACGGCGTTCGCCTACCCGATCGATGTGGAAAAAGACCTCAATGGCTTGAAGATCGACTACAACGCCTTCGACACCGATAACGACATCGGCTCCATTCAGGTCAACAACTACGGCGATGTCGATGCGACCTGCAAGGTGGTGTTCACCAACGGGCCGGAAGCACCGCGTACCCGCAACATCGACGTCGCGGCAGGCAAGCACAAGAACGCCACCGCCAAGTTCACCCGCACCATCATCAAGCTGCGTATCAAGCTCAGTTGCACCCCAAAATAGACTGATGCGCCCCGTGGGAGCCTGCTCTCACGGGGTATGGGTTGCATCTAAACGAATTATTCGATGTTTTGCAGCAATTATTTGCGCTTTTTCATCGATATGACTCTGTTTAACCTTCACTCCATCGACTTACAACACTCTCGGATGGAGGCTACACACCATGTCCCGCGTTCTGATCATCGAAAGCAGCGCTCGCCAGCAAGACTCGGTTTCCCGTCAACTGACCCAGACTTTCATCAGCCAGTGGAAAGCTGCACACCCGGCCGATCAGATCACCGTGCGTGACGTCGCCGTGAACCCGGTGCCGCATCTGGACATCAACCTGCTGGGTGGCTGGATGAAGCCCGCCGAACAGCGCAGCGCCAGCGAACAGGCGTCGCTGGATCGCTCCAACGAATTGACTGAAGAATTGCTGGCCGCCGACGTACTGGTGATGGCGGCGCCGATGTACAACTTCGCGATCCCCAGCACCCTCAAGGCCTGGCTCGACCATGTGCTGCGTGCCGGCGTGACCTTCAAGTACACCGAAACCGGCCCGCAAGGCCTGCTCAGCGGCAAGCGCGCTTTCGTCCTGACCGCTCGCGGTGGCGTCTATGCCGGCGGCCCGGCTGACCATCAGGAACCGTACCTGCGTCAGGTGATGGGTTTCATCGGCATCCACGACGTGACCTTCATCCATGCCGAAGGCATGAACCTGGGCGGCGACTTCCAGGAGAAGGGTCTGAACCTGGCCAACGCCCGACTGGCCCAGGTCGCCTGATCCGTTAATCGCCAGATAATCGCTGGATGGTCTAGTGACCTGGCGCAACCCCTTCAAGGCTCTACGCGCATCGAACCTCCCTTTGCACTTGTGCTCCTGAGTGCTGTAGCCCGATTGAACGCTTTAGCGAGATCGGGCTTTTTTTTGCCTGCGATTTATCTGTATCACGCGGACTCGCGCTCCCACAAAGCAGGCAAAACCCGTTATCGTCGCCGCCATTCGAATTCGAGGCGACCATGGGCTATCTACTGTTTGTCACGCTGATCCAGGCGTTTTCCTTCAACCTGATCGGCGAATACCTGGCCGGGCATGTCGACAGCTACTTCGCGGTGCTGGTGCGGGTGGTGCTGGCCGGGCTGGTGTTCATTCCGCTGACCCGCTGGCGCTCGGTGGAACCGGCGTTCATGCGTGGCATGTTGCTGATCGGCGCGTTGCAGTTCGGCGTGACCTACGTCTGCCTGTACCTGAGCTTCCGCGTGCTGACGGTGCCGGAAGTGCTGCTGTTCACCATCCTTACGCCGCTGCACGTGACCCTGATCGAAGACGCGCTGAATCGGCGTTTCAACCCCTGGGCACTGGTGGCTGCGCTGGTGGCCGTGACCGGGGCGGCAATCATCCGCTTCGACCGCATCGCCCCGGATTTCTTCATGGGCTTCCTGCTGCTGCAACTGGCCAACTTCACCTATGCCGCCGGCCAGGTGATGTACAAGCATCTGGTGGCCAGACACCCGAGCGACTTGCCGCATTACCGGCGTTTCGGTTTCTTCTTCCTCGGTGCGCTGGCGGTGGTATTGCCGGCATTCCTGCTGTTCGGCAAAGCCAACTTCATGCCTGAAGCCCCGCTGCAATGGGCCGTGCTGTTGTTCCTCGGGCTGGTTTCGACCGCGCTCGGCATGTACTGGTGGAACAAGGGCGCGTGCCTGGTCAACGGTGGCACCCTGGCGGTGATGAACAACCTGCATGTGCCGGTGGGGCTGCTGATGAACCTGTTGATCTGGAACCTGAATGAGGATCTGGGGCGGTTGGCGCTGGGCGGGAGTGTGATTCTGGCGGCGGTGTGGATCAGCCGTTTAGGGATTCGCCAGCCGCTGGCGGTTCGCTGATCCATGGGCTGCCAGAGTCCCTTGTGGGAGCGAGCAAACCCGCTCCCACAGGTTTTCTGCTGTTACATCAGGTGTTTCTCGGGTTCAGGAATATGCGCCGAACCCAACACCGCCGGCAGCAACCCGGAACGCAAATCCCCGCCACTCGGCTGCTGGTACAGGCTCAACCCAAACTCCGGCAGCACCGCCAGCAGGTAATCGAAGATATCCCCCTGGATCCGCTCGTAGTCGGCCCACACCGTGGTGCGGGTGAAGCAGTAGATTTCCAGCGGGATGCCCTGGGCGGTGGTTTGCATCTGGCGCACCATGCAGGTCATGTTCGGCTGCACCTCGGCGTGGCTCTTCAGATACGCCAGCGCATAGGCGCGGAAGGTGCCGATGTTGGTCATGCGCCGGCGGTTGGCCGACATCGCGACATTGCCCTGGGCTTCGTTCCACGCCTTGAGTTCGGCTTTCTTGCGGGTCATGTAGTCGGTCAGCAGATGGACCTGGGACAGCTTCGCTTCTTCATCGTCGCGAATGAAGCGCACGCCGCTGGCGTCGATGAACAGGCTGCGCTTGATCCGCCGCCCGCCGGATTGCTGCATGCCGCGCCAGTTTCTGAACGACTCGGACATCAGACGCCAGGTCGGGATCGAGACGATGGTCTTGTCGAAGTTCTGCACCTTGACCGTGTGCAGGGTGATGTCCACCACGTCGCCGTCGGCACCGACCTGGGGCATTTCGATCCAGTCGCCGACCCGCAGCATGTCGTTGCTGGTCAACTGCACGCTGGCGACGAACGACAGCAGGGTGTCCTTGTAGACCAACAGGATCACCGCCGACATCGCACCCAGACCCGACAGCAGCAACAGCGGCGAGCGGTCGATCAACGTGGCGACGATGATGATCGCGCCGAACACATACAGCACCATTTTCGCCAGTTGCACGTAGCCCTTGATCGAGCGGGTGCGCGCGTGTTCGGTGCGCGCGTAGATGTCGAGCATGGCGTTGAGCAGGGCGCTGACCGAGAGCATCAGGAACAGAATGGTGAATGCCAGCGCGACGTTGCCGAGAAACACCGTCGCGGTCTTGCTCAGCTCCGGCACCAGATGCAGGCCGAACTGGATCACCAGCGACGGGGTGATCTGCGCCAGGCGCTGAAACACTTTGTTATGGCGAAAGTCGTTGATCCAGTGCAGCGCCGGCTGGCGGCCGAGGATGCGGCTGACGTGAAGGATCAGGTAGCGCGCCACTCGTCCGAGTACCAGCGCGATCACCAGAAGCAGGATCAGCGCCAGGCCGGCTTGCAGTAACGGGTGCTGTTCGAGGGCACCCCAGAGGTCTTGGGCGTTGAGCCAGAGCTGTTTGATATCCATGGGAGAAACGATTCTTCTGTAAGGCGCGATGGGCGATTAGAGCATTTAAGACGCTGCGTATTACCGTTGAAGACAAATCGGGCAACAAAAAAGCCACGGATTGCCACCGTTTGAATAAAGAAACTCGGCCTGAGCGCTCGAAACCGGTAACCTATGCAGCTGATTTTTTGCATATCTTCGAGGTAGCACCCGTGTTTTCCCAATTCGCCCTGCACGAACGCCTGCTCAAAGCCGTGGCCGAGCTGAAATTTGTCGAGCCAACGCCTGTGCAAGCAGCGGCCATTCCGCTGGCGCTCCAGGGGCGTGACCTGCGGGTGACGGCGCAAACCGGTAGCGGCAAGACCGCCGCGTTTGTTCTGCCGATCCTCAACCGGCTGATCGGCCCGGCCAAGATCCGCGTCAGCATCAAGACCCTGATCCTGCTGCCGACTCGCGAGCTGGCTCAGCAGACCCTGAAGGAAGTCGAGCGCTTTTCGCAGTTCACCTTCATCAAGTCCGGCCTGATCACCGGCGGTGAAGACTTCAAGGTCCAGGCCGCGATGCTGCGCAAGGTGCCGGACATCCTGATCGGCACCCCCGGGCGGATGATCGAGCAACTCAACGCCGGCAACCTCGACCTCAAGGAAGTCGAAGTGCTGGTGCTCGACGAAGCCGACCGCATGCTCGACATGGGTTTTGCCGAAGACGTGCAACGTCTGGTCGATGAGTGCCCGAACCGTCAGCAGACCATGCTGTTCTCCGCCACCACCGGCGGTGCCGGCCTGCGCGAGATGGTCGCCAAAGTGCTGAACAACCCTGAGCACTTGCAGCTCAACGCGGTCAGCCAACTGAACGAAACCACCCGTCAGCAGATCATCACCGCCGACCACAACCAGCACAAAGAACAGATTGTGAACTGGCTGCTGGCCAACGAGACCTACCAGAAGGCCATCATCTTCACCAATACCCGGGTCATGGCCGACCGCATTTACGGTCGCCTGGTGGCTCAGGAATACAAGGCGTTCGTGCTGCACGGCGAGAAAGACCAGAAGGATCGTAAACTGGCGATCGACCGTCTGAAGCAGGGCGGGGTGAAGATCCTCGTGGCGACCGATGTCGCGGCCCGTGGCCTGGACGTCGACGGTCTGGATCTGGTGATCAACTTCGACATGCCACGCAGCGGCGACGAATACGTTCACCGCATCGGCCGTACCGGTCGTGCCGGCGCCGAAGGCCTGGCGATCTCGTTGATCTGCCACGGCGACTGGAACCTGATGTCGAGCATCGAGCGCTACCTCAAGCAGAGCTTCGAGCGCCGCACAATCAAGGAAGTCAAAGGCACCTACGGTGGACCGAAAAAGGTCAAGGCTTCGGGTAAAGCCGTTGGCGTGAAGAAGAAAAAGACCGACGGCAAGGGCGACAAGAAAGGCGACAAGAAAAAAGTCGCCGCCAAGACGCCGAACAAGCGCAAGAGCACCAACCGCCCGAAGGCTGACTCCCTGGTGAGCAGTGACGGCATGGCGCCGCTCAAGCGCCGCAAGCCGGCAGAGCCTGCGGCTGAATAAGCTGTTTCAGGCGCCCATGAAAAACCCGGACAGTGTCCGGGTTTTTTTATCGCCGGGATTTTCAGCTCCCCAACAGCCCGGTGGTGTCCGCCGCGAAGCGTTGCCGGGTCTGATCCGCCGCTGGTTTTAGCTGCGCGAGCAGGGCGGCCTCACTGTACAGCTGGGTGGTCGCCAGCTCGTTGGGTGTCGGCTCGATCGGGATCAGCACATCTTCACTGTCGGCGTGGAGCCAGATCGCGACGACGTGCAGCGCCGGCACAAACAGCACCCGCAACTCGACGGTTTTGCCTTGCAGTTGTGGCGACTGCTCCGCCAGTTTCAGCGCATCCACTGTCGCGGCGGCCATGTTGCCGTGGTTCAGCGACGAGAACTCGACCTGGCCATGCACATCGGCCAGTTGCGCATCGGCGATAGTCACCCCATCGGCAAACACCAGATAGTGCCAGTCGCCGACCTTGGCGGCCTGCAGCCCCTTGCCCTGGCTCACGTCTTCCAGGCTGAGCGAGTAACCGCGATAGGCCTCGCTGAGGCTGATCTTGCCGGGTGCGGCGCTGGCGAACTGGCGGTTGATGCCAAAACCCCGGGTTTGCAGCGCGGCTTGCAGGGCCGGACGCAAGGTCTGTACGCCGTTGGAAGGCGCCTTTGGATAAGTCAGTTGCATGATGTCGCCCTCCTAGTTTTTCTGGGTGAAGTAAGTGGTAGTCCAGGTGCCGCCGCCGTTGTAGGAACCGGGGAACGAGTTCAGCGCGCGGGTCGAGTAGCCGTAAATCGAATCCGCGACCAGCACGTAATTGCCGTTGGTGCCGTAGATCGCCAGGAAATGCGCACCGCCACCGTACCAGGCACAACGCAGACAGACCGGACGGCCCATGTTGATCTGGTTCTGGATGGCCGACATCGACAGCGAACCCTGACCCATGCCGTTGTAGCTGCGGGTGATTCGCAACGCCTGATCCAGATAACCGTAGACGTTGCACGGCCCCGGCTGGTTGCAGCAGTTGCGATCCAGCGCCGAACTGGCGACACCGCACTGGGTCCAGGACCCGGTGCCGAAATAATTGCCGACCGAAGCGGAAACCGCCGCCCAGCACCAGTTGCTCTGGGTTTGTCGCTGCATGCTGAAGTTGAGGCTTGCTGTGGCCTGGACGGGGGCCGCCGCCACGGCGTGGTTTTCGACTTCAACCAGTTGCGGGTCGAGCAGATGACCGGTCAGGCACCTTGGCAGGGTATTGCCGGTGAACGGGGTTGTATCAGTGGTTAACATTTTCAATCCTCCATGAGTGAAACAAGCGTCCAGCTTGTGGGTTACTTCCTATTGCAGAGCCGTCGATCTGTAGGATGTTTCCGTTATCGGGCTCAATCTAACCCTAGTCATGGATATGCGTTTGTGCAAATAAATAAATGCATTTATGCATTTTCAAAGGCAAAAAAACGCGACCTTCGAGAGCGCACGAGGGTCGCGATTTCCTGATTCCGGTGTTAACCCTCGGCTTTCTTTTCGGCCGTGCCCAACTCTTTCAGCCGTTGGTCAATCAACTGGCATTTGTCCGGCAGATCGGCGCTCGCGGTGCCCAGGTCCATCTTCTGCAACTCATCGTTGATTTCCTTGGCCTTGGCCGGATTCTGTTCCGTGAGTTTCGCGACTTCCTTGGCCAGTTGCTCACGTTTGGCGGTGGCTTCTTCCGGCGTGCAGGCCCATACGGGCAGGGCGCAGGCGAGGGTGGCGGCGAGGGTCAGCTTGAGCAAGGTTTTCATGGGATGGGCCTCAGTTCCGGTTAAGGCGGGTTAACCGGTTGAGGGTTCGAGCAGGTGAAAAGTTCAGCGCGTCATTGTGAGGGCGGGCGAGCCTGCCCCCACGGACGCTCGATCACTCGCCATGGCAGCAACTGGATTTCGTCTGCCCCTCATACCGATCATGATGCCGCACCCACTCCATGATCTCGTCCTCATTACGACCCTTGGGCGTGAGGTCGAGGTAGTTGTAGGCGCCGACCAGCATGTCCAATCCACGGGCATAGGTTGAATAGGTATGGAAAATTTCGCCCGCCTCATTGCGATAAAACACGCTCAGCCCCGGCATTTCTTCCTCGGCGCTGTCGGTCTTTTCATAGTTGTAGGTAGCCTTGCCGGCCTCGGCGTCTTCAGCCCGGGCGCAGACGCCAAAGTCGTAGTTGAAATCGGAACCGTCTGACGACACCCAGTCGAATTTCCAGCCCATCCGCCGTTTGAACGCCTGGAATTCGGTGAATGGTGCGTGGGAAACCGCCACTACCGCGATGTCGTGATGAGCCAGGTGCAGGTTGGCGCCGTCGATGTGGTCGGCGAGAAAGGAGCAGCCCTGGCAGCCTTCCTCCCAGTCCTTGGCGAACATGAAGTGGTAAACGACCAGTTGGCTGTGTTGGCCGAACAGGTCGGCCAGTTTCAGTTCGCCGTGCGGCCCGTGGAAGCGATAGTCCTTGTCGACTTTCACCCACGGCAGGGCGCGACGTTTGGCGCTGAGGCGATCACGTTCGCGGGTGAAGGCTTTTTCGTCGGCCAGGTGTTGTTGGCGGGCGGCGAGCCATTCTTCGCGCGATACCACCGGATGATTCTGAATCTTCATGATGATTTCTCCTGCGGGGTTGAAACCGTCTTCCCAGACTAGTCGTTCAACCGCCGGGGAAATCGACAGACCGCCGGTCGGTTGCAGCGCGCAATGCGGCTGAACGGCTGGGAACCGGCCGGGTCACAACCTATGAACGCGCCATTAACCCTGCGCACCGGAGGTTGAATCAGGATGACGACTTACAACTGGGATTTGATTGAACGCCTGCTGCACGAAGCGCAGAACAGCGCCGGCCACAGCTTCACGCCCCGGCCCTACGCCGAACAGCACGCCGCGGAAAAAGCGGCGGCGGGCGAGTCCGTTGGCAATCTGGATCATCTGAAAACGCTGGCTTGCGAGTACGAAAAATTACTGCTGCTGCGCGGCTACATCGAGCCAAGGCCGGAAGATGAAGGCGGCACCGGCGAGAACTTCATTCTGACCCCGCGTGGTGCGAGCCTGCTGAGCCTGATCGACAGCAGCATTCCCGGCAATGACCATCCCCGGCAGGTGCTGGACGAGCAGGAAGACGCGCTGGATGAATTGACTTTCGATGAGGTGGCATCCAAGGCGCAGATTGCCTGATGCCCGGATTAACGCTTGTGGGAGCGGGCTCGCTCCCACAATGAAGATCACTTCTGCGCAGCCTTCAGACACTTCAAATCATTGAAGTCCTTGCGCACCCCGTCGATCTTCTTCAATAACCGTTGGCGCTGTTCCGGTGTGCTTTGTGCGACCAGATCAACGAACAGCGAACGCGCCTGGGCTTCGGTGTTGGCGTAGGCCTTGCGGTAATCCGCTGTCCATAAACTCTCGCGATCAACCAGAAGCGTCTCGATCCGTTGTGGGAATTCGGCACTTTTGCGTTGCGCCACTGCTGCGCTGAACTGCTTCTGCCAATGCGCGCGGTTGGCGATCCATTGGGTGTTCTGATCTCCCAGGGCTGTCGACCAGGCCATCACCCGTTGCTCTTGCGAAACGCTCAACGGCCCCAGCCAGTCGTTCAGGCGTTTATCCATGCGTGCGCCACGCTCGGCCACTTGTTCGGACAACGGCGGTTTCAGGTATTCCTGCTGGCGTTTGCGCAGATCCTTGGCAAAGGCGTCGTTCATTTCTGCGACTTGCTTGTCATCCAGCCCTTGCAGTAACTCGATGGCCGACGGGGTGATTTCCCGGGCGGTTTCGGCAATGGCCTGTTTGGCTTCGACGGTGCGCGCCTGAAGGGCTGCGTCAGTCACCTGATTGTTCTGGACCATGGTTTGCAGGCGATCCAGCCAGTCGAGATAGCCCGGCAACTGCGTGGTGCAGTGCCAGCTCAGGTGTTCCTTGAGACGTTCGTTGAACCAGCCTTTCTGCTCGCCGTTCATGTCCAGGTAGTCGCTGAGCGTCCAGGGAATGATCACGTCGAGGTTGCGATAGGCCAGGCCGACGCGACTGCAGGCGCCGAGGGCGAGGGTGAACATCAGCAGGGTGGCAATCTGTTTGAACCAGCGAGACATGGGCGAATCCTTGCGAAAGCCTGGCTTCGGGATCTGATTCTCATGTGAACGCAGGATGAACCCGGCAGTTCAGCCAATCAATAGAACGCGCGTTCGGCCTTGAGGGTGACGAGGCCGTCGCACTGGCTGTTGTGCCCGGAATAGGCCGAGCAGTCGCTGCCGCTCAGGTTCGAGTTGCTGTAGATCAGATCGAGGTCGATGCCCATGAACGGCCGGGACAATTTCACTGACCAATCGTTGAAGCTGCTGACGTAACCGCCGTCCACCGCAGCCGGCGTATTCAACTGGTGGGTGGTGTATTTCATGCTGATCCCGATGCCGAACGGCTGGTTGCCGCCGAGGTCGGCGAACAGCGTGCTGTTCTGTTTGTCCGGGTCATTGCTCAGGGCGATACCGAAACGGCTGCCGAGCAGGGTCAGGCCACCGAACAGTTCCTGGCTGTCGGGGGTGTCCACGCGGGGATAGCTGTACTGGATCATCCCGACTTCGTAGCCGAGGGTTTGGTCGAAAGGCTGTTTAAAGCCGACGTAGGAATCGATTTCGAGGTTCTTGCCTGGGGTGATGCCCATGCTTGGCGCCCATTGGCCGACATACAGTCCGCTGTCGTGACTCAGGTCGAGGCCGCCATGAAACGAGCCGACCGCCGAAGGTTTGACTAACCCCTGGGCCATGCTGCGGCTGGGTGTGGTGCCGAGCTTGAGGTCGAAGTCGCCGAGTTCGCGCTGGAAAATCTGCGCGTGTGCCGTCGGGTAGACCAGCAGGCCAACGAGCAATAAACGGGAGGGTTTGAACATGCGTCACTCCATGAGCAGCGAGGGCTGGCGGGCGGGCCGGCTGAAACGCTTGATCCAGACGCGTGCAAGGATACCGGCGAATGATCGGCATCGGAGGCCGTTCGTCGATTTTCAACGGATTGATTAAACACGGATGGGACGGGGAGGGTGCCGATCCAGACGCTTCGAAGCTCAAAGCGTCTTTGGACGGGAGTGTTGCGAGGTGTTACTTCTTGCCCAGGCTGATCTGCCGGGATGGCGCGAAAGTCTGGCCACTGACGCCCTTGGCAATCTGCTGGATCTCGCCGCCGGACTTGAGGAACGCGGCGATCTGATCGTTGATCGATTCGCTGGTTTCAACGGCTGGAGCTGGCTTTGCTTTCTGGGTGGATGCTTTTACACGCATGGCGGCCAATAACCTTTGGAAAAGTAATTCGGCCAGGCATTGTACAGGAATGACTCGGTAATTGCTTGGCGGATGTCCGCCGCAATAACCCGGTGCTTTGCTGGATGATGTTCGATCAATTATTCGAAATGTCCCGCTAAGCTGCTGTTTTAAATAAGAACATCGGCCTGATTTGCGCTTGATTGCGCTGCGTGCAAAGCGGCGGCGGGCGCGGTGATGGTCTGACGAATGGTGAGCGCGCTGCGCCGGGCCAGGAAAAATCAGGGCGTTGCGCCGATTTTCCCGAACGGGGCTTCGGCCGGCGAACCTCGTGGGCAAAAACGGGTAGAATGCCGCCCACGCAATGAGGGTATTGGAAATGGCTTTAGTCGGGCGTTACAACAGTTTGCAAGTGGTTAAACACACTAACTTCGGTTTATATCTGGATGGCGGTGCCGACGGCGAAATTCTTTTGCCCAACCGTTATATCCCTAAAGATATTCCCAGCGAAGATGAAGACTGGCTCAACGTTTTTGTTTATCTGGACAGCGATGACAAACTTATCGCGACGACCGAAAAGCCGAAAGTTCAGGTCGGTGAGTTTGCCAGTCTGAAAGTTGTTGAAGTCAACAGCATCGGTATCTTCCTCGACTGGGGGCTGCCGAAAGACCTGTTACTGCCGTTTTCCGAAGAAAAACGCCAGTTGAAGGCCGGCGATTATTGCGTGGTGCATGTTTACCTCGACAAACACACCCGCCGCATCACCGCCACTTCGCGCCTGGATCGCTACCTCGACAAGACCCCGGCCAGCTACAGCCAGGGGCAGGAAGTCGATCTGTTGGTGGCCGAAGCCACCGACATGGGTTTCAAGGCGATCATCAACAACAAGCACTGGGGTTTGATCCACAAGAACGAGATCTTCAAGTTCATGCGTTCGGGCATGCGCGAGAAAGGTTTCATCAAGGAAGTTCGCGGCGACGGCAAGATCAGCCTGAGCCTGCAACCGGTCGGCCAGGAAGCGGCGAGCAGTCTGAACTCGAAGATTCTCGCCAAGTTGCGCGAAAGCAACGGCACGCTGGCCGTCAGCGACAAGAGCGATCCTGCGTTGATCAGCAGCCTGTTCGGTGTCAGCAAGGGCAACTTCAAGAAGGCCATCGGCGCGCTGTACAAGAACGGCCAGATTGTCATTCACGCTGATCGCATTGAACTGACCTGAGTCCGCCGTTGCCCATCGTGCATGGGCACACTGAGGTCGGGCCAATGAAAAAAGCGTTGATTGCCTATGTCGCCACGCTGGTGACATTTTTGATCCTCGATGGTCTCTGGCTCGGCGTATTGATGGCGCCTACCTATCGCGAGCTGCTCGGTTCGCTGATGCTCGAAAAACCGCTGCTGGTTCCGGCAGCGGTTTTTTATTGCCTGTACGTCTTCGGTTGCGCGGTGTTTGTGGTGATGCCGGCACCGACCTGGCAGCACGCTGCGCGGATGGGGGCGCTTTTGGGGTTGGTGGCGTACGGCACCTATGACCTGACCAATTGGGCGACATTGCACGGCTGGTCATTTCAGGTGTCGCTGATGGATTGGGCGTGGGGAACCCTGGCCACGGTGGTGGCGTGTACGGTGGGTTTTCTTGCGGCCAGTCGGGTTGCCAAGGGTGATCGGTAGTTCGGGCGCCCTGTGCTCATGATGGATGGCGTAACCGTCCATCATTCCTCCTTGGCGCAGGAGAACTATTCGAGGTCTTTTTCCAGACGGTTTTTTCTGTCCGACTGGTTGATAATTCACGGCGTGACTATTCGCCCCGGACAACGATCCGGGGCTTTGCTTTTATCTTTTGGAAAACTGCCATGTTGTTTGTGTTCGAGGTGTTGCGGTGAGCGCTGACCGGCGCAATGCCGACGGGTTTGCCTTGCAGGTGATGATCGGCCTGTGCCTGATCTGGGGCGTGCAGCAGGTGATGATCAAGTGGGCGGCAACCGACATTGCGCCGGTGATGCAGGCGGCGGGGCGGTCGGGGATTTCCGCGTTGCTTGTAGGATTGCTCATCTGCTGGAAGGGCGGCTGGGATCAGGTCGGCGCCACCTGGCGCGGTGGCCTGCTGGCCGGTGCGCTGTTCGGTCTGGAGTTCTTCTTCATCTCGGAAGGCTTGCAACTGACCACGGCGGCGCATATGTCGGTGTTCCTCTACACCGCGCCGATTTTCACTGCGCTGGGGGTGCATTTTCTGTTGCCGAGCGAGCGCCTGCGGCCGGTGCAATGGCTGGGGATCATCCTCGCGTTCATCGGGATCGCCATCGCCTTCGCCGGTGGCGTTTCCTGGGACAACCTCGACCGCCGCATGCTGCTGGGCGACGCCCTCGGCGTCCTCGCGGGCGCCAGTTGGGGCGCGACCACCGTGGTGGTGCGAGCCTCGCGGCTGTCGGAGGCACCGGTGACCCTGACCCTGTTCTATCAACTGATCGTCGGCTTCCTCGGCCTGTTGCTGATTGCGCTGCTCAGCGGCCAGGTCACCCATGTCAGCCTGACCAGCGTGGCGGTGGCCAGCGTGCTGTTCCAGGGGCTGGTGGTGTCGTTCTTCAGCTACCTGACGTGGTTCTGGCTGCTGCGCCGTTACCTGGCCGCCAACCTCGCGGTGTTTTCGTTCATGACGCCGATGTTCGGCGTCACGTTCGGCGTGGTGCTGCTCGGTGAAGACCTGAGCATGAACTTCATCATCGGTGCTGTGCTGGTGTTGCTCGGCATCACCTTTGTCAGCGCGGAACAGTGGGTGCGTCGACGCTTGCGCAAAGCGCTCGGCCAGCCGTAAGCGGTTTCCACGCCAGGCCACCGGCAATCAGCAGGCCGCTGCCAGCGATCACCAGCGCCGGTTGCAAGCCACCGCTGAAGTGACTGCTCAGCGCTGCCAGCAGTGGGCCGCTGAGCTGGCCGACCGCGAAGCACGCGGTCAGCAGCCCGGCGTTGCGCTGGGTGGCGTGGGGCGCCAACTCCCGCGAGCGCTGCATCACCAGTTGCATGCAGGCCAGGAACGGCGTGCCGCACAGCATCACGCCCAATGCCAGACCGAGGCCGCTGCCGAGCAAGCAGGCAAACACGCCCGCCGCTTGCAGCCACAACGTCGCCATCAGCCAGTGACGGGTGGTATCCGGATCGTGCCGGCGCAGACTCACCAGCAGCACACCGATCGCGGCACCCAGGCCAAAGCACGGCCAGAACAGATCGGCCTGCCATTGCCCGTGAAACTGTGCGTTGGCCATCTGCGACAGGAACGTGGCGGGGATGATGTAGCCCACGCCGTACAGTGCATACACCACCGCCAGACGCGGAATCCCGCGATTCGACGGGCTCACGGCCGCAGCGGCAAGCGGTGCAGTGGCCACCGGTTGCGGCAGGATCCGCACGATCCCCAGCAACATCACCAGCGCCACGGCGGCGTAGATCAGCCATAGGGTCGCAGACGTCTGCTGCAACAGATGTGAGACCAGCGCCAGCAACCCCGTGAGAAAAATCCCCAGTCCCGGCCCGGCAAACACCAAGGCACCCAAACGTGGACGACCCGCCGCCGCAGCCAGCGGCTGGCTCAGCGCGGTAATCATCACCAGCACCCAGGCGCTCGCCACCCCGGTGCCGAAACGCAGCAACAAGTGCGACCAGAACCCGCTGGCCCAGAACGACCCCAGCGTCAGCAGCACGCACAGCCATAAACCGCCATGCAGGCGTCGTTGCACTTGCTCGGGTCGACGGGAAAACATCGCGTCCACCGCGCCGAGCAGGTAGCCCAGGTAGTTGGCCGCTGCAATCAGACCGGCGGCGGTCAGGTCGATCTGCCCCTCACTGAGCAGGTGCGGCAGTTGTGGGGTGAGGGCGAAACGCCCGATGCCCATGGCCATCATCAGGGCAATGAAGCTGGCGGATAAGCGAATCAGCGGGGACATGGTCTGCATTCCGTTCGGGGAGCGATGACCGTCAGGCTAAGACAGATTGACTTTCCTTAAAATTGAATAATAGTGAGTAACTTGTTCTGTTATGGAGAATGGTGGTGGAATTCAGCCAACTGCGGATCTTCCAGGCCGTGGCCGAGGAGGGCTCGATCACCCGCGCCGCCGAACGCCTGCATCGGGTGCCGTCGAACCTGTCGACCCGGCTTAAACAGCTTGAGGAGCAATTGGGCGTCGAACTGTTCGTCCGTGAACGTCAGCGTTTGCAGTTGTCGCCTGCGGGAAAAGTCCTGCTGGACTACACCGGCAAGCTGTTCGCCCTGCGCGATCAGGCCAGCGCGGCGGTGATGGGCGGGCAACCGGCCGGGGATTTCGTGCTCGGCACGTTGTACAGCACCGCTGCGATCCATTTGCCGGCATTGCTGGCGCGTTATCACAAGCGTTATCCGGCGGTGAACCTGCAAGTGCAGTCCGGGCCGAGCGGCGAGTTGCTCGAAGGTTTGCTCACCGGACGGCTCGATGCAGCGCTGGTCGACGGCCCGCCGCAACTGGCCGGTATCGACGGTGTACCGTTGTGCAACGAACGGCTGGTGCTGATCAGCGAAGCCGATCATCCGCCGATTCTCAGTGCCAGGGATGTCGAGGGACGAGCGGTGTTCACCTTCCGTCATGGTTGCGCGTACCGTGCGCGCCTCGAGTCGTGGTTTGCCCACTATCAGGCGGCGATGGGCCGGGCGATGGAAATCGAGTCGTATCAGGGCATGCTCGCCTGTGTGATTGCCGGCAGCGGCGTGGCGCTGATGTCCGAATCGATGCTCGCCAGCCTGCCGGGGCGCGAAAGCGTGGCGGTACACCCGTTGGCCGAGCCGTTCGCGAGTGCGACAACATGGCTCATGTGGCGCCGGGGCATGGTCGGCGCCAACCTCAATGCGTGGATCGAGCAGCAACAGGCGCTCTATCCCGTGGCTGGCGAAGAGGTGCGGGAAACAGCTTGAACGATCGGTCAGGGATTTGGATCAATTCAGTAACAGATCATTGCGGATTTCGCCGAGCAATGCGTAGGACTTCGGACTATTATCAGTGCGAAGCGACCTCAGAATTCCGGCCGCTCAGCACCACCCTGAAGGGGGCATGACGATGAAAGAGAAAATTCAAAACTGGCTGCACGATCTGGGTGTTGCCCTCGGCTTGATCGAACCGCCTCTGCAACCAGTACCGATTCGCACGGATGACGAACAACGTCGCCGTCAGCAGCGTCGGCGCTGATGCCCCGGGCTCATGGCCCGGACGATTTGAAGACCAAGAGATCGCAGCCTTCGGTGGCTCCTGCATGAAATGATGCGGGAGCCGCCGAAGGCTGCGATCTTTTGCTTTTCAATGGCGGCCGATTTCCAGCAGAAAGCGGCTCAAGTCATTGGCGGTCCGGGCGCTCTTGAGCATGCGATCCTCTTCGGCGGTGAAGGCCGTCAGTCCGAATTCATCTTCCAGATGAAAGATCAGATCTTCGATATCCGCTTTCTCCAGTCCCAATTGCGCCAGGCTGGTGCTGTCATCGAACTCACGGCCGTCCAGCAGACGCTGGATGAACCGGTGTACGGCGGCACGCACGGCAGCTCTTCTCATGGCGGATCTTCGGGAGGGTGGGCCTGATTGGAGTACAGCAGGCCTCAACGATGTCGGCGCAACCACTCGTCAATCATCGTCCGTAAATGCTCACCGGAAAAACTGCCGAAATGCCCGCCATGCACGGTGCGGACCGGCAGCGCCTGCAAGCGTCGAAGGCTGGCGGCGTAGTCATCCAGGTTGGAGTGGTAGGCGTCTTCGATCAACGGCCCGTCGTAGATGATGTCGCCGCTGAACAGGGTTTCGCTGGCCGCCTCGTACAGGCTGATCCCGCCCGGCGAGTGTCCGGGCGTGTGCAGCACTTGCAGCGTGCGATTGCCCAGGTCCAGCACATCGCCATCCTCGATGAAACCGCTGGCCGGCGCGGCCTTGACCCGATATTCGGCGTAGCACAGCGGGCAGTCCGGGTGGGCTTCGAACATGTCGTCGCCGACGAAGGCGCGGCTCAGGTCGTTCTCGCCATCGGGCGCGGCGAGGATGTCGGCCTCGGCCGGATGCACCAGGCGTTCGGCGAATTCGTGATGGCCGGCGATATGGTCGAAATGGCAATGACTGGCCACCGCCACCAACGGCCGCTCGGTCAGCCACGGCAGTTGCTCGCGCAGGCTGACCAGCCCGGAGCCGCTGTCGAGCAGCAAGTCCTTGTCGCGACCCTGAACGTGCCACAGGTTGCAGCGGTAGAACGGGCGGATGTACGGCTCGTGAATCAGGCGGATGCCGTCGCTCAGGGTCTGCACCTCGAACCACTGGTCGCGGGAAACGATCTTCATGAATCATTTTCTCCAGACGAAAAAAACGGGTGTGGCAACCGACGCCACACCCGTCGAAGAAAGCATCAAGTCGTTACGTTAGCTTAGATCGCGCTCGCCACCGAAGCCGGGCGGCGGGAGAACAGGCTGACCACCACGAAACTCACCAGGCCCACGGCCAGGCTGTAGTAGATCGGGGTGTTGGCGTCCAGGCCGTCCTTGACCATGAACAGCAGCGCCGTGGCGAAGCCCAGGCCCATGCTGGCGATGGCGCCGGCGGTGGTCGCGCGTTTCCAGAAAATCGCACCGATCAGCGGGATCAGCATGCCGCCCACCAACAGGTTGTACGCCAGGGTCAGGGCGCTGATCACGTCGTTCACCACCAGGGCGATACCCAGCACGACGAAACCGGTCAGCAGGGTGAACAGGCGGTTGATGCCCAGGCTCGATGGTTTGCCGCCACGCAGTTTCGGCAGCAGGTCTTCGGTCAGGGTAGTGGCCGCCGCGAGCAGGCCGGCACTGGCGGTGGACATCATGGCCGCCAGCGCAGCGGCGATCACCAGGCCGCGAATGCCGTCCGGCAGCGACAGTTTGACGATGGCGGCGAAGGCGTTGTTGACGTTGTCCAGATCCGGGATCAGGACGTGGGCCGCCATGCCGATCAGGGCGCAGGCCAGGCCGTAGAGGATGCAGTAGATACCGGCGAAGCTGCCGGCGTACTGGGCGACTTTTTCGTTCTTGACGGTGAACACCCGTTGCCAGATGTCCTGACCGATCAGGATGCCGAAGAAGTAGATCATGAAGTAGGTGATGATCGTGTCCCAGCCGATGGTGGTGAAGTTGAACGCCGCCGCCGGCAGCTTCAGCACCAGTTCGTCCCAGCCGCCGACGCGGTACAGGCAGATCGGCAACAGGATGAACATCAGGCCGACGGTCTTGATGATGAACTGGACGATGTCGGTCAGGGTCAGCGACCACATGCCGCCGATGGCCGAATACACCACCACCACGCCACCGCCAAGCAATACCGAGATCCAGAACGGCAGGCCGAACAACACTTGCAGCACGGTGCCGATGGCCAGGATCGAGGTCACGCCGATCATCAGCGCGTAGGCCAGCATGATCGCCGCGCTCGCCGAGCGAGCCATCGGGTTGTAGCGTTTTTCCAGCACCTGGGTGACGGTGTAGATCTTCAGTTTCAGCAGCGGTTTGGCGAGGAACAGGTTCAGCGCGACGATGCCGCAACCCAGCGCGGCGCACAGCCAGAAACCGGAGATGCCATGCACGTAGCCCAGGCGGACGGTGCCGACGGTGGACGCGCCACCCAGGACGGTCGCGGCCATGGTGCCCATGTACAGGCTCGGGCCGAGGTTGCGACCGGCGACCAGAAAGTCCTCGTTGGTCTTGGCCTTGCGCATGCCGAAATAGCCGAGCAAGAGCATGCCGGCGGCGTAGATGAGGACGACGAATAAATCCAAAGCCATGATGGCGTGTCTCCGATTGTCTTTTTTATGGTGAGGCCGAATTCGAATCTCCCTGTGGGAGCGGGCAGTCCCGCTCCCACAGGGTGGAGCTGCGTCAGGCGGCCTGACGCAGTTCAGGTTTTGCTGCGGCTTCGCGGCGCGAGTCTTTCGGGCCGTAGACCGCCGCCGGTTCCGGGAACAGGCTGAGCAGCATCACGTACACCAGCGAGGCCAGGCCGAGGGTCACCAGCAGGCTGATGTCGATCCCGCCGGCCAGTTCGCCCAGCGGCCCGACAAACTGCCCCGGCAGGTTGACGAAGCACAGGCCGACCGCCGCGCTCGGGATCCATGCGCCCAGACCGCGCCAGTTCCAGCCGTGGTTGAACCAGTAGCGTCCGCCCTGTTCGCCACGGGTGAACACTTGCAGGTCATCGGGGCAGTAGAAGCCGCGACGTACCACCAGGCCGATAATCATGATCACCATCCATGGGGTGGTGCAGGTGATGATGAGCACGGCGAAGGTCGACACGCTCTGCACCAGGTTCGCCGCAAAGCGTCCGATGAAGATGAAGGCAATCGACAGCACGCCGATCAGCAGCGTCGCCTTGACCCGCGACAGCACCCGTGGGAACACGCTGGACATGTCCAGGCCGGTGCCATACAGCGAGGTGGTGCCGGTGGACATGCCGCCGATCACCGCAATCAGGCACACCGGCAGGAAGAACCAGCTCGGCGATACCGCCAGCAGGCCGCCGACGTAGTTGTTGGCGGCGATGTAGTCCGGCGCCTGGATCGCGACGATGGTGGCGGTGGTCAGGCCGAACAGGAACGGGATGAACGTGGCGATCTGCGACAGCACCACCGCCGCCATGATGCGCTGCTTGGAGGTGTCACGCGGGATGTAGCGCGACCAGTCGCCGAGGAACGCCCCGAAGGAAATCGGGTTGCTCATGGCCACCAGCGCCGCACCGATGAACGCCGCCCAGAAGCCCGGCTGACCGAGGCTGACGGTGCCGGCGTAATGCACGTCGAAGGGGCCGGCGAAGGCGAAGATGCCCAGCAGGAACAGCAGGCTGGCGCTCCACACCGCGATCTTGTTCACCCACAGCAGGAAGCGGAAGCCGTAGATGCACACGGTCAGCACCAGCACCGCGAACAGACCGTAGGCCAGGCCCAGGGTCAGATCGGTTTCCGGCAGCCCTACCAGACGTTTCGCACCACCGATCAGCGCATCTCCCGAACTCCACACCGAGAGCGAGAAGAAGGCGATGGCGGTCAGCAGCGACAGGAACGAACCGACGATTCGCCCGTGGACGCCGAAGTGCGCACCGGACGACACGGCATTGTTGGTGCCGTTGAGCGGGCCGAACAGGCCCATCGGCGCGAGGATCAGCGAACCCAGCAGCACGCCCAGCACGATCGCCGCAGCGCCCGCCTGAAACGACAGGCCGAACAGCACCGGGAAACTGCCGAGCACGGCGGTGGCAAAGGTATTGGAACCACCGAAGATCATCCGGAACAAGTCCGTCGGGCCTGCGGTGCGTTCGTGATCCGGGATCTGTTCGACCCCGTGGGTTTCAATCTGCGTAAGGCTTTGGTCGTTGTTGTTGTTGTTATTCATGATCTGCTCCGATCATAAAGGCGCGCTCATCGTGCGTGAGCGTCACCTGTTTTGGCTAAGGGGGTGGCAGCCCTTCCGGCATTGCGGACAAATGTTCGTGGCAGGCCAGCCAATGGCCTTGTTGTTCTAGGCTCGACGCTTGTTTCTTGAAAACAATCGTCTCGCGCTCCTGGCTGAAGTGTTGCTCCCCTTGCATGCGCAGCTCGGTGGCCACGTCATGGATGAAGATCGCCACGTCACCCTGCAGGCTGACGAAAGCGTTGCTCGAGGTGCAGGACAGCACCTCGAAGCCATCCTCGGCGCGCCAGCTGTCCCACAACGCCTGATAGGCATCGCGCGACAGCAACGGCTGTTCGAGGGTGTAGAACACGAAGCTCGCATCGGCGCTGAACGCGCCGAAGTAGGCTTCGCGATCATTGCGGGCGAAGGCTGACACCAGATCGGCGGCGGCTTTCAGAACCTGATCACGTTCGTTCATGACCCGACCCTCAGCGGTGGACCACGCCTGGCAGTACGCAGAGCATTTCGTACAGCAGGTTGGCGGCCAGCAGCGAGGTGTTACCGCTGGTGTCATAAGCGGGCGAGACTTCTACCAGATCGCAGCCGATCAGGTCGAGGCCCTGGCAGCCACGCACGATTTCAATCGCCTGAATGGTCGTCAGACCACCGATTTCCGGGGTGCCGGTGCCTGGCGCCCAGGCCGGGTCAATGCCGTCGATGTCGAAGCTCAGGTACACCGGGCCGCCGCCGACTTTCTCGCGGACTTCGGCCATCAGCGGTTCCAGCGACTTGTGCCAGCACTCTTCGGCCTGCACCACGCGGAAGCCCTGATCGCGGCTCCAGTTGAAGTCGTCAGCGGTGTAACCCTGGGCGCGCAGACCAATCTGCACCACGCGGTCGCAGTCCAGAAGACCTTCTTCGACGGCGCGACGGAAGGTCGTGCCGTGGGCGATTTTCTCGCCGAACATGTGATCGTTCACATCAGCGTGGGCGTCGATGTGCACCAGACCGACCTTGCCGTGCTTCTTGTGGATGGCACGCAGGATCGGCAGGGTGATGGTGTGGTCGCCACCCAGGGTCATCGGGATCACGTTGTGCTCGAGGATGTTGTCGTAGGCTTCTTCGATGATGCGCACGGCGTCGAGCAGGTTGAAGGTGTTGATCGCCACGTCACCGATGTCGGCGACCGACAGCGAGTCGAACGGCGCAGCACCGGTGGCCATGTTGTACGGGCGGATCATCACCGATTCGGTGCGGATGTCGCGCGGCCCGAAGCGGGTGCCGGGGCGCAGCGAAGTGCCGATGTCCAGCGGCACGCCAACAAAGGCAGCATCCAGGCCGGCAGCGGTCGGTACGTGGGGGAGTCGGAGCATGGTGGCGATGCCGCCGAAGCGCGGCATTTCGTTGCCGCCCAGTGGTTGGTGAAGAATCTTGTCCACGGGTAAGGCCTCATCGTCTTTGTTTTATTTATGTCGGCGCGCCGTTCACGGGAGGTCGGGCACCGCTGTGGGGCCGATTCTGCGAAATGTAGTGAGGCGGAAGAATCGCTACGGACAAAAACTTAGTTCAGATTTTTCTAAACTAATGGCGAGGCGCGGGATAGACTTCGCGCTTCTCAGGATGTTCGTTCGGCGGGAGATTGCTGCCCTCACCCCGGCCCTCTCCCGGAGGGAGGGGGCGCTGATCTCCATGGCTTTCAAATTCGGCGCTCGACACTGGATTGCCTCGAAACCAGCCTGAGTTCGACTCGATGTCTCAGGTCGACGTAGATCCTGAGAACGTCTCGGTCGGCTCCCTCTCCCCCCGGGAGAGGGCTGGGGTGAGGGGGCTTATCAAGCGACACATCTCTACAGCCGGGAGTCACCCATGGCCAACGCTTTACCCGACCTGAAACTTTTGCGCATCTTCGTCAGCGTCGTGCGCCATCAGGGTTTCGCCAACGCGCAACAGGAACTCAACCTGTCGACCTCGGCGATCAGCACCTACATGAGCCAGCTCGAAGCCGCGCTCGGTCTGGTGCTGTGCCATCGCGGGCGGGGCGGGTTCAGCCTGACCAGCAAGGGCGAGCTGTTCCATCAGGAAACCCTGCGCCTGCTGGCCGAACTCGAAGGTTTCGAGCAGTACGCCGCCGCCCTCAAGGGGGAACTGCGCGGCACGCTCAACCTGGGGGTGATCGACTCCACCGTCAGCGACAAGGCCCTGCCGTTCGCCGAAGCCATCGGCGCCTACAGCCAGGAACACCCGGCGGTGCATTTGCACCTGTCGGTGATGAGCCCTTACGAACTGCAACTCGGCGTGCAGGACAACCGCCTGGACCTGGCCATCGGCGCGTTTTCCACGCGCATGAGCGGGCTGGTCTACATGCCGCTGTATCGCGAACAGCACTGGTTGTATTGCAGCAACCGTCATCCGCTGTTCAACGAGCGGCGGATCCCCGAGCAGGTCATCACCCAGCAGCGCATGGTCGGGCGGGGTTACTGGAGCCAGGCGGAGCTGGCCCGGCACGGTTTCAAGCACAGCGCCGCGACCGTGGAAAGCATGGAGGCGCAACTGATTCTGGTGCTGTCCGGCGCCTACATCGGCTACCTGCCCGAACACTACGCCCAGGCCTGGGCCGACAAGGGCGACTTGCGCGTGCTGCTGCCGGCGACCTTCGGTTATCAGGCACCGTTTTCGATGATCATGCGCCGTGGCCGCAGCCGCGAGCCGTTGATCCAGACCTTCCGCGATTTGCTCAAGGCCCAGCTCAACCAGGCTGGATAAAGGAACCGCACGCATGTCCAGACCCCAATGCCCTCGCTGCCAGCGCCCGCAAAGCCATTGCCTGTGCGAGCTGATTCCGAGCCTCGACAGCCGCACCCGGGTGTTGCTGTTGCAGCACCCGAGCGAGGTCAATCACGCGCTCAACACCGCGCGTCTGGCGGCGCTCGGTTTGAACAATGCCGAACTGATTGTCGGGGAGGTGTTCGAGGATCTGCCGGCGCTGTTGAATCGCCCCGGCTATCAGGCGCGGCTGTTGTTTCCCGCCGACGACGCGCAGCCGCTGCAGGCTTACACCGCCAGCGAGGAACCGCTGCTGCTGGTTGTCCCCGACGGCACCTGGCGCAAGGCGCGCAAGATGCTGCACCTCAACCCGCTGCTCGCGGCCTTGCCACGGGTGACGCTGGCACAGGGCGGGGTTTCCCGTTATCGGCTGCGCAAGGCGCCGGGGCCGGGGGCGTTGTCGACCATCGAGGCGATTGTGCAGGCGTTGCAGACGCTGGAGGCGCCGGCATCGTTCGAGCCGCTGCTCAAGCCCTTCGAGGCGTTGATCGAGGGGCAGATCGCGGCGATGGGGGAGGAGACTTTTCAGAAGAATCATGGCGACCGATGAGCGTTGCCCGGCCGGCCGCTTCGCGGACAAGCCCGAAGCAGCCTAGCGCTCGCGCATCGCCTCGGTCCGCGCCTTCAGCACCGGTTTGAGCAAGTAATCCAGCACACTTTTCTCGCCCGTGATGATGTCCACGGTCGCCACCATCCCCGGAATGATCAGCAGCGGTTTCACATCGCCGCCCAAGTGGTTTTTATCGGTGCGCACCTGGATCAGGTAGAAACTGTTGCCCTTGTCGTCGGTGATGGTGTCGGCGCCAATCAGTTCGAGTTTGGCGCTGAGGCCGCCGTAGATCGTGTAGTCGTAGGCGCTGAACTTGACCATCGCCCGCTGCCCCGGATGGAGGAACGCCACGTCCTGCGGACGCACCTTGGCTTCGATCAGCAGGTTGTCTTCCAGCGGTACGATTTCCACCATGTCGCTGCCCGGCTGCACCACGCCGCCGATGGTGTTGACCTTCAATTGCTTGATCACCCCATGCACCGGCGAGGTCACGGTGGTGCGGCTGACCCGGTCGTCGATGGCAATGCTCGAGGCGGTGATTTTCGACAGGTCGGTGCGTTTCTCATTCAGCTCCTTGGCCGCCTCGGAGCGGAAGGTCTGTTCCGATTCATCGATCTTGCTCTTGATCTCGTTGATCGCCGATTCGGCCCGGGGAATCGCCAGGGTCGTGGCGTTCAGCGAACCACGGATTTCCACCGCGCTGCGCTTGAGCCGCAGGATCTCCACCGGCGACACTGCACCGGTCTTGATCAGCGGTTCGGACATGTTCATTTCCTGTTGCAGCAGCGCCAGGCTGGAACTGTATTGGCCCTGCTTGGAGCGAAACTCCGCCAGCTCCTGCGTCTTCTGCCGCAGTTGTTCGCTGAGGGTGCGCTGCTCGCTGGCGAGCCGCCGCTGGCGCTGGTCGTACAGCGCCCGTTCGTCTTCGGCCACTTGCGGCGCCTTGCCGGTGACTTCGTCCGAGAGCTTCATCGGCCGGCCTTCGGATTCCGCCGACAGGCGTTCGACCTGGGCCATCAACGCATAACGATCGGCCTCGCTCTCGCCCTTGTTCGACAGAAACCGCGTGTCATCCAGGCGCAGCAGGGTGTCGCCCTTGTTCACCATTTGCCCTTCACGCACGAAAATCTCGGTGACGATCCCGCCCTCGAGGTTCTGGATCACCTGGACCTTGCTCGACGGAATCGCCTTGCCTTCGCCCATGGTCACTTCCTGGAGCACGGCGAACTTGGCCCAGACCAGCGCGCTGATCAGCAGCGCCGCCGCCAGCCACACGGTAATCCGCGACCAGCGCGGCGAGTCCTGTAGCGAGGCGCCGGCGGTTTCCGGCATGAATTCGGCTTCGGCGCTTTTGCCGAAACTGTCGAAGTAGCTGCGGGGTTTGCTCTCGGATGCAGCAGACATGGGCAACTCCTAGACCGCCGCCGAGCCGACCCGGCCCTTGCGCAGTGCATCGATGACCGCTTCTTTCGGACCGTCGGCGACGATCCGGCCGTTGTCCAGCACCAGCAACCGATCCACCAGGCTCAGCATCGAGGTGCGGTGGGTGACCAGCAGCAGTGTCTTGCCCTGCACCCAGCCGTGCAGCTTCTGGCGCAGGGCGTCTTCGCTGCTGTTGTCCATGGCGCTGGTGGGCTCGTCGAGCAGCATGATCGGTGGATCGAGCAGCAGCGCCCGCGCCAGCAACACCGCTTGGCGCTGGCCTCCGGAGAGCAGTTGCCCACGCTCGCCCACCGGCCGGTCGAAGCCTTGCGGGTGCTGGCGGGCCAGTTCGGTGACGCCAGTCAATTCGGCCACTTCGAGCATCCGCGCGTCGCTGACGTAGCGTGCGCCGAGGGTCAGGTTGTCGCGCAGGCTGCCGGCCAGCAGCGGCAGGTCGTGGGCGACGTAGCCGATCTGCTGGCGCAGGTCGGCGACATCCAGTTGCCGCAGGTCGAGATTATCGAGCAGCAGCTGGCCTTCCTCCGGTTCGTAGAAGCCCATCACCAGCCGCGCCAGGGTGCTTTTGCCTGAGCCGCTGCGACCGATGATGCCGATCCGTTCGCCGGGTTTGACGCTGAAACTGACGTTGCTCAGGGCCGGGGCGTTCTGGCCGTTGTAGTGGAAGGTCACGGCGCTGGCGTCCAGCGCGCCTTGCAACTGGGTGCGTTCGAGCGGGCGCTGTTTGCCGTCACGCTCCTGGGGCAGGGCCATCAGCGCGTCGGTGCTTTTCATGGTCAGTTGCGCTTGCTGGTAACGGGTAATCAGCCCGGCGATCTGCCCCAGCGGCGCGAGCACGCGGCTGCCGAGCATGTAGCTGGCGACCAGCGCGCCGACGCTGAGATTGCCGGCTATGATGCTGTAGACCCCGGCGACAATCGTCGCCATCCCCGAAAACTGCTGAATGAACAGCGTGCCGTTGGTCGCCAGCGCCGAGAGATTGCGCGCGTGGCTGTCGAGGCGGGTGAGGGCGCCGTGGGTGCTTTCCCATTTGTGCTGGCGCTCGCTTTCGGCGCTGCACGCCTTGAGGGTTTCCAGGCCGCCGAGGGTTTCGATCAGCAGCGCCTGACGCTCGGCGCCGAGGCTCAGGCTTTTCTGCACGGTGTCGCGCAGGCGTACCTGAATGATCATCGCGAAGACGATGGTGATGGGAAACGCCAGCAGCGGAATCACCACCAGCCAGCCGCCGAGCAGGCCGATCACCGCCAGCATCAATACCACGAACGGCAGGTCGATCAGGCTGGTCAGGGTCACCGCCGTGAGGAATTCGCGCAGGCCCTGGAAGTCATGGATGCTCTGGGCGAACCCGCCGATGGTCGCCGGCCGCGCCTTCATGGCCATGCCGGTGATGCGCTCGAACAAGGTTGCGGAGAGGATCACGTCGGTCTTCTTGCCGGCGGTGTCCAGCAAGTGCGCGCGCACCACCCGCAGCACCAGTTCGAAACCGGTGCCGATCAACAGCCCGATCGCCAGTACCCACAGGGTCGAGGTGGCCTGGTTGGGCACCACGCGGTCGTAGGTCTGCATGACGAACAGCGGCACCATCAGGCCCAGCAGGTTGATCAGGAAGCTGGCGAGGATCGCGTCGCTGTACAACCATTTCGACAACTTCAGGGTGTCGCGGAACCACGCCTTGACCCGAGGCACCAGCGGCGAGCGCAGGTCTTCCAGTTCGTGGCGCGGCCGGGCGAACAGGGCCTGACCGCTGTAGTGTTCGCTGAGTTCTTCGCGGCTGACCCATTGTTCGCCGCCATCGGCTTCGCTGGGCAGGATCAGCGCCTTGCCATCGTCGGTGAAGCGACGCAGCACGGCCGTGCGGCCGTCATTGAGCAGCAGCAAAATCGGCAGATTGAGCGATGAGATGTCTTTCAGGTCGCGGCGCAACAGCCGTGCCTGCAACCCGGCCCGGGCCGCTGCGCGGGGCAGCAGGTCGAGGCTCAGGCGTTGTTTGTTCAGCGGCAGGCCGGCACTCAGGCTGGCGCGGCTGACGATGGCGCCGTGGAGTTTGCAGAGGATCAACAGACCGTCGAGTAATGGGTCATCGAAGCTCAACCGTTGATCGATCCCGGTATTGCCGGGCTCCATGCTGGTCATATTGATCGCTCCCGCTACACGATGGCACTGGCTGCACATAAACCTGTGCAGGCGCGGCCGCCATCTGCGGCGGCGCCTGCGGGGCTACTTCATTTCAACTCAGGCAAACGGGCTTCGCTCTTGACCTCGGAGGCGGCAATCGCATCGGCCGGCAGCACCACCCGCTGCTTGCTCAGCAGTTGCCCCATATTCGACAGCACGCGGTACATCGAGAACTCCTCGGTGTAGCGCACTTCGACGTAGCGGCGGTTGGCGTTGTACAGCTCGTTTTCACTGTCGAGCAGGTCGAGCAGGGTGCGTTGGCCGAGACCGAACTGATCCTGATAGGCCGCGCGCACGCGCTTGGTGGTCTCGGCGTATTCACGGGCGGTCGGGGTCTGCTTCTTGGCGTTTTCCATGGCGTTCCAGGCCAGGCGGATGTTCTCGTTGAGCTGACGCAACGCGTTGTTGCGGATGTCCATCGCCTGATTGATCTGGTGCGCGTCGGACGCCAGGCGCGCCTTGTCGCTGCCGCCACGGAACAGGTTGTAGTTCATCACCACGCCGACCCGCCATTCGTTGTCATGGCCTTCGTCGCCCTGCACATTGTTGTTGGCGCCGACCGCCGCTTCGGCATCGAAGCGTGGGTAGAACGGCGACTTGGCGACTTCGTACTGGCTCTCGGCCGACTGCACGTCGGCCTGGGCGGATTTCAGGTACGGGTTGTTGTCGACCATGCTCTGCTGGGCTTCGCGCAGATCCGGGGGAAGCTCACCGCGCGTCGAGGCCGGGGCTTCCAGCTCGTCGGGCATGCGTCCGACCACGCTGTAGAAGTTGGCCTCGGCATCGGCCAGGTCGACTTCGGCGGTGTCGAGGTTGTTCTGCGCCAGTGCCTTACGGGCTACCGACTGGTCGGAGTCGGCGGTGCTGCCCACGCCGCGTTCGGTACGCAGGCCGATCTGGTCGTTGACCCGCAAGTGCGCCTGCAGGTTGTTGGTGGCCAGGGTCACCAGTTCGCGGCGCTTGAGCACTTCGAGGTAGACCTCGATGGTGCGCAGCGCCAGATCCTGAGCGGTGCCTTGCGCGTAATACGCGCGCGAATTGGAGACGCCCTTGGTGCGTTCGACCTCGTTGGCGGTGTTGAAACCGTCGAACAGCATCTGCCGCAGACGCAGCTCGGACTGGGTGTAGTTGAGGATCGAGGTGTGGTGATTGCCCACGGCCCGGGTGGTGGTGTTGTCGCTGTAGCCGCGCCCGTAGGCGGCGTTCAGATCGACCGACGGATAGAAGCCGCCCTTGGCGACTTTCACCTGCTCATCGGCCGACAGTTTGGCGTCCACGCGCGAGGCCAGTTCCGGGTGGGTCGCGATCGTGTTCTGAATGGCTTCGGTGAGATTCATGGCCTGGGCTTGGGAAGTGCAAGCCATGGCCAGCAAAACCGCACTGCAGAGGGGGGTTAAAACGCGCATGGGTGCATCTCCCTGAGTCCTGATGGTGTATCGCTGTCGCCAATTTATTGACGATATTTTTAGTAGAAAGCGTTTCATGCCTGTAACAACAGAGCTAAGAACATCCTGAAGCGTAGCTAAGAAAAAATTTTCATATGGGTTATGCCAAAAAAAACTTATGCGCTTCGCCAAATCCAGCACATTGTTCCACTCGAAAGCCTTTGTTTTATGCGCGCCAGGGAGTGCAGAAAGGCTTGAGGAAAGTTCCACTCACTTTGCGACATACGGGCGAAGTACTGCTAAAGGGGAGGGACGCGTAACGGCTCAGGAGCGACATTTTTTTGTCACTCGGGTGATTCACCACCGTTACGTAGCGCTAGTGGGCATGCGGCATCGATCAGGGATCACAAGTGCTTGTCGGCACTCGGGTTTCCGGCGTGGCGCCACCTGCGAAACGAACTGTCGAGGTGCGAGAGCGTCGCCCCGACAACCCGCTTGAGCCATGGGCTGCTTCGCAAACCAGCGCCGACGGTGGTCGGCAGCGGAGGAATGCACATGGCAACGCTCATCGGGATCGTCACTAAAGTCATTGGTCAGGTTTTTTCCCAGGGGGCTGATGGCAATCGGCGTGCCCTGGTCGAAGGCGATCGCTTGTTTGCCGGCGATCAGTTGATCACCGGCGCGGAAGGCGCCGTCGCCGTTCATCTGCAAAATGGCCAGGAGCTGACCCTCGGCCGTGGCAGCAGCCTGACCATGACCGGCCAGTTGCTGGCCAATCACGCGCCGCATGTCGACTCCCCGGAAGCGCTGACCCCGACCGACGCCCAACTGACCGACGTCGAGCAAATCCAGAAAGCCATTGCCGCCGGCGATGACCCGAGCAAATCCGCCGAAGCCACCGCCGCCGGGCCGGATGCACCCTCCGATCCGAATGGCGGCAAGGGCGGCGGCCACAGTTTTGTCTTGCTGGAAGAAGTCGGCGGGCGCGTCGATCCGGTCATCGGTTTCCCCACCGCCGGGTTCGGCGGCATTCCCGAGTTTCCCGAAGAACGGCACAACGCGGTGGTCGACAACGGTGACAACACGCCGATTGCACCACCGGTCAACAACCCGGTCACGATCACCGGCCTGGACGTACAGGGCGGTGAACTGACGGTCAACGAAGCCAACCTGCCGGACGGCTCCGCCGCCAACAGCGCTGCGCTGACCCAGACTGGCACCTTTACCGTCAATGCCCCGGACGGCCTCACCAGCCTGAGCATCGGCGGCATCAACGTCATCGTCGGCGGCGTGCCCATCGGCTTCCCGCAGTCGATCACCACGCAATTGGGCAACACCCTGACCATCACCGGTTATAACCCGGCCACCGGCGTACTCAATTACAGCTACACCCTCAACGGCAGCGAAACCCACGCGGCGGGTGATGGCGCCAATAACCTCAGCGAACACTTCACCGTGATCGCCAACGACAGCAACGGCGACACCGCCACCGGCACGCTGGACGTCAACATCACCGACGACGTGCCCAAAGCCATCGATGACAGCAACCCGAACACCGCGTCGCAAACCCTGCTGACCCTGACCGGCAGCGTGCTGCCGAACGACATCCAGGGCGCCGACCGCATCCCCGTCGGCCCCAATAGCGGCCCGGTGGTCGGCGGTACGTTTACCGGCACCTACGGGACGCTGGTGCTCAACCCCAACGGCACTTACACCTACACGCTCAATACCAGCGACGCCGACTTCAAGGCACTGCACGGTGGTGGCAGCGGCACCGAGACGTTCACCTACACCTTGCGGGATGCCGACGGTGATACCAGCACCGCGAATCTGGTGCTGCAAATCCACAACAACGATGACCCGGTGGTTATCAGCGGGTTGAATGCCGAAGGCGGGGAGCTGACGGTTTTCGAGAAGAATCTGGGCGACGGTAGTGCGCCGGATGCGGCTGCGCTGACTCAAAGCGGTACGTTCACCATCACTGCATTGGACGGCGTCACCACGCTGACCATCGGCGGTATCGCCGTGGTCACCAACGGCGTCGCGGCAGGCTTCCCGCAATCGGTCACCACACCGCTCGGCAGTACGCTGACGATTACCGGGTTCAACGCCGCTACCGGTGTCGTGAGTTACAGCTACACCCTGGTCGATAACGAAGCGCATCCGACTGCCAATGGCGCGAATACTTTGAGCGAGCAGTTCGGGGTCACCGTGGTCGATGACAACGGCACCACCGCCAACGGCACCCTCGATGTGAACATCGTCGATGACCTGCCAAAAGGTGTGGACGACAGCAATGCTGGCACCGCGTCGGAAACCAATCTGACCTTGACCGGCAATGTCCTGACCAACGATGTGCAGGGGGCCGACCGCGTACCAACCGGCGAAAATGCCGGGCCGATTACCGCCGGTACTTTCACCGGGACCTACGGCACTCTGGTGCTGAATGCCAACGGCACCTACACCTACACGCTGAATACCAGTGATGCGGGCTTCAAAGCCCTGCACGGCGGCGGCAATGGCACTGAAACCTTCACCTACACCATCACTGACTCGGACGGCGATACCAGCACCGCCAACCTCGTGCTGCAAATCCATAACAACGACGATCCAGTGGTCATCAGCGGCCTCGACGTCAACGGTGGTGAACTCACCGTCTACGAGAAAAACCTGAGTGACGGCAGCAGCCCTGACGCCCCGGCGCTGACCCAGAGCGGCACCTTTACCATCACCGCGCTGGACGGCGTCACCACGCTGACCATTGGTGGCATCGCCGTAGTCACCAATGGCGTCGCGGCAGGTTTCCCGCAATCGGTCACCACACCGCTCGGCAGTACGCTGACCATTACTGGGTTCAATGCTGCCACCGGCGTCGTGAGCTACAGCTACACCCTGGTCGATAACGAAGCCCACCCAACCGCCAACGGCGCCAACACCCTGAGCGAGCAGTTTGGGGTCACTGTGGTGGACGACAACGGCACCACCGCCAACGGCACCCTCGATGTGAACATCGTCGACGACCTGCCAAAAGGTGTGGACGACAGCAACGCTGGCACCGCGTCGGAAACCAATCTGACCTTGACCGGCAATGTCCTGACCAACGATGTCCAGGGTGCCGACCGCGTACCAACCGGTGAAAATGCCGGGCCGATCACTGCCGGCACGTTCACCGGGACTTACGGCACGCTGGTACTGAACGCCAACGGCACCTACACCTACACCCTCAACACCAACGACGCCGATTTCAAAGCCCTGCACGGCGGCGGCAATGGCACGGAAACCTTCACCTACACCATCACTGACTCGGACGGGGACACCAGCACTGCGAATCTGGTGCTGCAAATCCATAACAACGACGATCCAGTGGTCATCAGCGGCCTCGACGTGAATGGCGGTGAACTCACTGTCTACGAGAAAAACCTGAGCGACGGCAGCAGCCCCGACGCACCGGCGCTGACCCAGAGCGGCACCTTCACCATCACCGCGCTGGACGGCGTCACCACGCTGACCATTGGCGGTATCGCCGTAGTCACCAACGGCGTGGCCGCAGGCTTCCCACAATCGGTCACCACACCGCTCGGCAGCACCCTGACCATTACCGGGTTCAATGCTGCAACAGGCGTCGTGAGCTACGAGCAGTTCGGGGTCACCGTGGTCGATGACAACGGCACCACCGCCAACGGCACCCTCGATGTGAACATCGTCGACGACCTGCCAAAAGGCGTGGATGACAGCAACGCCAGCACCGCGTCGGAAACCAATCTGACCTTGACCGGCAACGTGCTGACCAACGACGTGCAGGGCGCTGACCGCGTACCCACCGGCCCGATCACCGCCGGTACTTTCACCGGGACTTACGGCACGCTGGTACTGAACGCCAACGGCACTTATACCTATACCCTCAACACCAACGACGCCGATTTCAAAGCCCTGCACGGCGGCGGCAATGGCACAGAAACCTTCACCTACACCATCACTGATTCGGACGGCGATACCAGCACCGCCAACCTCGTGCTGCAAATCCATAACAACGACGATCCAGTGGTCATCAGCGGCCTCGACGTCAACGGCGGCGAACTCACCGTCTACGAGAAAAACCTCAGCGACGGCAGCAGCCCTGACGCCCCAGCGCTGACCCAAAGCGGCACGTTCACCATCACCGCGCTGGACGGTGTAACGACCCTGACCATCGGCGGCATCGCCGTAGTCACCAACGGCGTGGCCGCAGGCTTCCCGCAATCGGTCACCACGCCGCTCGGCAGTACGCTGACGATTACCGGGTTCAACGCTGCAACTGGTGTCGTGAGTTACAGCTACACCCTGGTCGATAACGAAGCACATCCGACTGCCAATGGCGCGAATACTTTGAGCGAGCAGTTTGGGGTCACCGTGGTCGATGACAACGGCACCACCGCCAATGGCACGCTCGATGTCAACATCGTCGACGACCTGCCAAAAGGCGTGGATGACAGCAACGCCAGCACCGCGTCGGAAACCAATCTGACCTTGACCGGCAACGTGCTGACCAACGATGTGCAAGGTGCTGACCGCGTACCCACCGGCCCGATCACCGCCGGTACTTTCACCGGGACTTACGGCACTCTGGTGCTGAACGCCAATGGCACTTACACCTACACGCTGAACACCAACGACGCCGATTTCAAAGCCCTGCACGGCGGCGGCAATGGTACTGAAACCTTCACCTACACCATCACTGACTCGGACGGCGATACCAGCACCGCCAACCTCGTCCTGCAAATCCATAACAACGACGATCCAGTGGTCATCAGCGGCCTCGACGTCAACGGCGGTGAACTCACCGTCTACGAGAAAAACCTGAGCGACGGCAGCAGCCCTGACGCCCCGGCGCTGACCCAAAGCGGCACGTTCACCATCACCGCGCTGGACGGCGTCACCACGCTGACCATCGGCGGCATCGCCGTAGTCACTAACGGCGTGGCCGCAGGCTTCCCACAATCGGTCACCACACCGCTCGGCAGCACCCTGACCATTACCGGGTTCAATGCTGCAACAGGCGTCGTGAGCTACAGCTACACCCTGGTCGATAACGAAGCCCACCCAACCGCCAACGGCGCCAACACCCTGAGCGAGCAGTTCGGGGTCACCGTGGTCGACGACAACGGCACCACGGCCAATGGCACCCTCGACGTGAACATCGTCGACGACCTGCCAAAAGGCGTCGACGACAGCAACGCCAGCACCGCGTCGGAATCCAATCTGACCCTGACCGGCAACGTCCTGACCAACGATGTCCAGGGCGCCGACCGCGTTCCAACCGGCCCAAGCGCCGGCCCGATCACCGCTGGCACTTTCACCGGGACCTACGGCACTTTGGTGCTGAACGCCAATGGCACTTACACCTACACGCTGAACACCAACGATGCGGACTTCAAAGCCCTGCACGGCGGCGGCAATGGCACGGAAACCTTCATCTACACCATCACTGACTCGGACGGCGATACCAGCACCGCCAACCTCGTCCTGCAAATCCACAACAACGACGACCCGGTCTACCTCAATGGCCTCGACGTCAATGGCGGCGAACTCACCGTCTACGAGAAAAACCTCAGCGACGGCAGCAGCCCCGACGCTCCGGCGCTGACCCAGAGCGGCACCTTCACCGTGACCGCGCTGGACGGTCTGCAAACCCTGACCGTCGGCGGCATTGCGGTGATCACCAACGGCGTGGCCGCAGGTTTCCCACAATCGGTCACCACGCCGCTGGGCAGCACGCTGACCATCACCGGCTACAACCCGGCGACCGGCGTGGTCAGCTACAGCTACACCCTGGTGGATAACGAAACCCATCCGAACGCCAACGGCGCCAACAGCATCACCGAGAACTTCAACGTCGTCGCCACGGACACCGATGGCAGCACCGCCAGCGGCCAGATCAACGTCAACATCGTTGATGACCTGCCCACCGCGCACCCTGACGCGACGTCGGTGGTGGAGGGCGGCACCGTTAGCGGCAATGTGCTGGACAACGACATCGGCGGCGCCGACGGCCCGGCCGCTGGCGGTGCGGTGGTCGGCGTGCGCGCCGGTTCCGACACCTCGACCTCGGCCATTGGCGGCCTCAATACCAACATCAATGGCACCTACGGCTACCTGACCCTGGACGCCACCGGCAACGCGGTCTATCACAGCAATCCCAACGTGGTGAACGGGCCGGGCGCGGTGGACGTGTTCACCTACACCGTGCGCGATTCCGATGGCGATGAAAGCACCACCACCATCACCATCGACGTCTCCAACAGTTGTCTGGTCGCCAGCAGCGACAACGACGTCACGGTCTACGAAAAAGCCCTCGACCTGAACAAGGATGGCCAGGACCTTGCCGCCGGCACGGTCACCGGCAGCGACCCGACCAGCACTGGCGAAACCGCGTCCGGCACGCTGGTGGGTGCGGTCACCGGCGCGGTCGGCGCGATCACTTATGCGCTGGTCGGCAGCGCCACCGGCAACTACGGGCAGATCCAGCTCAACGCCAACGGCACCTACACCTACACCCTGACATCGCCGGCCAGCACCACACCGCATGCCAACGACGGGGCCAATACCCTGACGGAGACCTTCACCTACCAGGCCACCGACTCGCTGGGCAACGTGGTCAACAGCACCATCGTGGTCAACATTGTCGATGACGTGCCGAAGGCTGTGAATGACAGCAACGTCAACACCGCTTCGGAAACCCAATTGACCCTCAGCGGCAACGTGCTGACCAACGACGTGCAAGGCGCCGACGTGGTCGCGACCGGCCCGAACAGCGGCCCGATCACCCCCGGCACTTTCGTCGGGACTTACGGCACCCTGGTGCTGAACGCCAACGGCACGTACACCTACACGCTGAATACCAACGATGCCGATTTCAAAGCCCTGCACGGCGGTGGCAATGGCACCGAAACCTTCACCTACACCCTCACCGATGCCGATGGCGACACCAGCACCGCCAATCTGGTGCTGAACGTTCACAACAACGACGATCCGGTGGTGCTCAACGGCCTCGATGTTGCTGGCGGTGAGTTGACCGTCTATGAGAAAAACCTCAGCGACGGCACCAGCCCCAATGTGCCGGCGCTGACCCAGAGCGGCACCTTCACCGTGACCGCTCTCGATGGCCTGCAAACCCTCACCGTCGGCGGTATCGCGATCGTCACCAACGGCGTGGCCGCAGGCTTCCCGCAATCGGTGGTCTCACCGCTGGGCAGCACCTTCACCGTCACCGGCTACAATCCGGCGACCGGTGTCGTCAGCTACAGCTACACCCTGGTGGATAACGAAAATCACCCGACCGGCAACGGCGCCAACAGCCTCACCGAGAACTTCAACGTGGTGGCGACCGACACCGATGGCAGCACCGCCAGCGGCCAGATCAACGTCAACATCATCGACGACCTGCCGACCGCCAAGGCGGACACCGGCTCGGTGGTGGAGGGCGGCACGGTCAACATCAGCGTGCTGGGCAATGACATCAGCGGTGCCGACGGCGCGGCCACGGTGGTCGGCGTGCGCGCCGGCAGCAATACCGCGACGTCGGCCAGTGGCGGCCTCAACAGCAACATCAACGGCACCTACGGTTACCTGACCCTGGACGCGGCAGGCAACGCCGTCTACCACAGCAACCCGAACTCGGTGAGCCCGCCGGGCGCCACCGATACCTTCACCTACACCATCCGCGACACCGACGGCGATGAAAGCACCACGACCATCACCATCAACGTCGCCGATAGCAAACTGGTGGCTTCGGTCGATCAGGACGTGACGGTTTACGAAAAAGCCCTCGATCTGACCAAGGATGGCCAGGACCTGGCCGCCGGTACGGTCACCGGCAGCGATCCGGGCAACACCGGGGAAACCGCGACCGGTACCCTGGTCGGTTCGGTCACCGGCGGCAGCGGGGCGATCACTTACACCCTGGTGGGCAGCGCCACCGGCACTTACGGGCAGATCCAGCTCAACGCCGACGGCACCTACACCTACACCCTGACTTCGGCGCCGAAAACCCTGCCGAACGCCAACGACGGGGCGAACACCCTGAGCGAAAGCTTCACCTACAAAGCCACCGATGCGCTGGGCAACAGCACCACCAGCACTATCGTGGTCAACATCGTCGATGACGTGCCCAAGGCTGTGGCGTCGGATCGTTCGGTGGCGGCGGTGGAGATCGATTCCAACGTCCTCATCGTCCTCGACATCTCCGGCAGCATGGCCGACGCCTCCGGCGTGCCGGGCCTGTCGCGGCTGGACCTGGCGAAACAGGCCATCAGCGCCTTGCTCGACAAGTACGACGATCTGGGCGACGTGAAGGTGCAACTGGTGACCTTCAGCAGCAACGCCACCGACCGCACCACGGTGTGGGTCGATGTGGCGACCGCCAAGACCCTGCTCGCCGGCCTCAGCGCCGGGGGCGGCACCAACTACGACGCCGCCGTGGCAACCATGCAGACTGCGTTCAACACCTCGGGCAAACTCACCGGGGCGCAGAACGTCGGCTACTTCTTCTCCGACGGCAAACCCAACGAGGGCGACATCGGTAGCGCCGACGAAGCCGCGCTGAAAAACTTCCTCGATGCCAACAACATCAAGAACTACGCGATCGGCCTCGGCAACGGCGTGAGCAATGCCAACCTCGATCCGCTGGCCTACGACGGCATCAGCCACACCGACACCAACGCGGTGGTGGTCACCGACCTCAACCAGCTCAACTCGGTGCTGTCCGGCACGGTGATGGGCGCGCCGGTCACCGGTTCGTTGCTGGGCGAGGGCGGCACGTTCGGCGCCGATGGCGGGTTTATCAAGTCCATCGTGGTTGACGGCACTACCTACACCTACGATCCGAAGGCCAACGGTGGGCAGGGCGGGCTGACGTTCAGCGGCGGCACCAACCACGGCACCTTCAACACCGTGAACAACACCCTGAGCATCGCTACCAACAACAGCGGCACCCTGGTGATCAACCTCGATACCGGTGACTACAACTACACCTCGCAGAAAACCACGACGGTGGTCATCACCGAAAACATCGGCTTCACCGTGAGCGACAACGACGGCGACCTCGCCAGCTCCACCCTGACCGTGAAAGTGATCCCCAACGCGCCTCCGGTGGCGGTGGACGACCACATCATCACCAACGTGCTGTCGGGCAACATCGTGGTGCCGGGCGAGCTGCTGCTGGCCAACGACACCGACCCCAACGGTGACACCCTCAACGCCACGCCGACGTCCTTCAACACCGGCTGGGTCTCGAAAGCGGCGGACTTCACGGGCACCGGCGCGATCAGCTTCACCGGCACCAATGCCAACACCGCCGCCAACCAGAACCTGGCCAACGTGCGCAACTCGTTTGCTGCCAACGCCGCGACCATGACCGCTGTGCTGGTGGTCAGCGGTTACCTCGGCGCGGTCACCAACACCAATGCCAACGATGAGGACCGCATCACCGTCAACCTGCGCCAGGGCGAGACTCTCAACCTGGATCACAATCTGGCGGCCGGGCACATCACCATGGAGTACTCGATCAACGGCGGCGCGTACACCGCGCTGGCGGACGGGCAAACCCTCACGGCGTCGGCCGACGGGGTCTACCAGATCCACATCACCAACATCACCAACACCACGGGCAGCAACACCAACGCGGCGGAAAACTACCAGTTGACCATGACCCTCAACTACGCCGGCGCTCACGACATCACCCCGGACTACCACGGCACCTACACCGCCAACGACAACCATGGCGGCAGCGACAGCGCCAACGTGACCATCAGCTATCAGGACGGCCACACCCTCACCGGCACCTCGGGGGATGACTTGCTGGTGGCCGGTACGGGCGACAACATCCTCAACGGTGGCGACGGCAATGACGTGCTCACCGCCGGCTCAGGCAACAACGAGCTGCACGGCGGCGCCGGCAACGATCTGCTCTTCAGCGGGCCGGGCAATGACCTGCTCGATGGCGGCACCGGCATCGACACCGCCAGCTACGCCCACGCCACCGCCGGGGTCACGGTGAACCTGAGCCTGCCCGGTGCGCAAAACACCATCGGCGCCGGGACGGACACCTTGACCGGCATCGAAAACCTCGTCGGCTCGAACTTCAACGACACCCTGACCGGCGACAACAATAACAACGTGATCAATGGAGGCCTGGGCAACGACATCCTCAATGGCGGTGGCGGGGACGACTTGCTGATCGGCGGTATGGGCAACAACACCCTGACCGGCGGGCCGGGGGCCGACACCTTCCAGTGGCTCAAGGGCAACAGCGGCCACGACGTCATCACCGACTTCACCCCCGGCACCGACAAGCTTGACCTGTCGCAACTGCTGCAAGGTGAAAACGGCACGGCGGCGTCGCTGGACGACTACCTGCACTTCACCGTCACCGGCAGCGGCGCGTCACTGGTCACCAGCATCGACGTCAGCGCCATGGCCGGTGGCTCGACCAACCAGACCATCGACCTGGCCGGCGTCAACCTCGCCAGTCACTACGGCGTCACCCCGGGGGCGGGTGGTGTGATTGCCGGTGGGGCCGACACGGCGACCATCATCAATGGCATGTTGAATGACCATTCGCTGAAGGTGGACACGGTCTGAGTCAGGGCTGAAACGACAAAACCCGCCGCTCCCGGTTACCGGGGGCGGCGGGTTTTTCATGGCTGGCGGCTGGATTTTTGGTGGCTGACAAGTTGCCTTCGCGAGCCAGCCCGCTCCCACATTGGACCGCGTTGCCTCCAGGGGGGGGGCAGGCATTTCCAGTGTGGGAGTGGGCTTGCCCACGAAGGCGTACTTTCAGTCACCGACGAATCAGGCTACCTGCTACAGCCGCTTGTCCGCCTCGATCTCCAGATTATCCAGCGCCCGATTCACCGCCAGTTCGCCGATCATCACCAGTTGGGCAATGCCCAGCAGGGTGGTGCGATGGGGCGCGGGCAGCAGGTTGGCGAAGTCGTGGGCGATGTGCTTGGCCGAGGCCAGGGTTTCGCTCGCGTTGGCCAGCAGTTCTTCACTGTCGACGTCCGGGGCGATGGCGTACATCGGGCCGGATTTGCGTTTGGGGCCGGGATTGCCGGGCGGGCAGAGGTAATGATCGAGGGCACGCTCGGCGGCGTCGTGGAGTTTTCGCGAATCGGCGGATTCGTAGGGGGAGGTCGATTCGGTTTCCAGATTTTCTTCGGGTGGGTTGGGTGTTGGTTTGATCATGGCAATCTCCGTGATGGATTGAGGCCGCCACGACTCATCGCTAAACAAGTAAAGGTGGCGGCTGTACGCAGGTTAGCGATCCGGGTCACAGAAACCCCGGGTAGACCCGAAGGTCTCCCACGCACAGCCACCATGACGCAAATGCAGACAGACAAATCTGCAATCGAGAAGGGTGTTGCTTCGGCGTAAGGACGGATCGCTAAACCCGACCGCTGATTCGTCAGCGACCCGGAAACGATAAAACCCGACCTCAAGGCGCACAAGCCGGCGGATTCTGGCGCAGCCGTAGGCAACGACGCAAGGATGTGTAGCCTTCGAGAGTGTCTGCGGATGTTGTTTCAACATGGCCGTTTAATCGCTGTCCGGCTCTGTAAGTCCATCGACCGAAAACCGCCTGATTCCCGACGAGCGGTAGCAATACCTGTAATTTCTGACAGTAGGCAGGTTCGCCATCCGCGCGCTAAATGGAACCAACCGTTCAGGCCGTCCAGTGAGACGGCCTCGACACCCGGTATCTGCATTTTCAGGGACTATGCGAGATGTCAGCGTCCAAACCGCCAGTCGATCAGACAGCAGCAGTAGCCCCGTCGGCCGATCTTGAAGCGCCCAAGGTTCCGGCGGTGCTGGACCCTGACGACCCGGAAGGCCTGTTGCCCATCCGGGCGCTGGGCCAGGATCTGGAAGTGACGTACATGGGCTGGGAGTTCACCCTTCCTCCAGGCCGTACAGATCGGGTCGAGTTGGGCTTCACGCCATTTGGCTCGACGTTCGTTTCGGTCGATCAGCGCGATTATCCGTCCGGGGTTACGGTGCCACTGCCGCAATCGCTCTACGTCCCGCGCACGCTCCTGAACCAGGGCCTTTATCAGGTTTCGATCCGGGTTTCGCCCAGCCTGCAAAACCCCACGGAGTCCCCCAGAACGCTGATTACCATCGACACCACGATGCCCAATTTTGGCCAGCAGCCCAAAGCGGTGATCTTTCCCGCCGAACTCAATGGCGTGATCACCGAGGCTTACCTGAGCCAGCATGGCCAAGTCGTTGTCGATGTGCCGTTTTATACCGACGCGGTGGCCCGTGACCGGGCGGTGTATTTCTGGACGGACAAGAACCCGCCACCCAGCGGCGAAACCGAGATCCGCGAGCAGGAGTTCAGTCAACAGGACATCATCGATCAACGCCTGCAGATCACCGTGTACGCCGACGAGATCCGCGCCTGGTCATCGGGTGCGCGCTACATGTATTACCGGCTCAGGGACCGCGCCGGCAATACCGGGCCAGTCTCGGAACTGGCAACCATCCGGGTCGATCTGACGCCGGCACCGGGCGCGTTTCTGCCACCCAGGGTGGATCTGGATCGGGGGCTGCTCGATCGCCAACAGGCGCGTGACGGTTTGATCGTCGAGATCGATCCCTACGATTTTCCGGACGCCGCGCAAAGTGTCGCGGTCAATTGGGACGGCACGGAGCTGGCGGAGATCGCGGTCGATCCGGCTAATTTTCCGCAAAAGGTCACGGTGCCATGGACGGCCATGCATGCGAACGGCGACGGGCCTCTGCGCGCCACCGTGGACTATCGGATTCGTCTCGCGGATGGGAGCTACTCGCCCAGGGCACCGTCGATTTCTGTCGCGGTCGATCTGACCCTTGCCGGTCAGGATCACCCGCTGGCACCGGCGTTGTTGAACGCGACCCTGGCCACGGTGGAGGTGCGCGGTCAGGTTTCCGATCAGGCAAACCGCTTGCTCGGTGTCGATTACGGGCTGCCGGCCAGGGTTCTGCTGACACTGTTCGACGTTCCCGACGCCTATGAACGGATCGATCTGTTCTGGGGGGCATTCACCACACCGGTCGCCGAGTACCACGTTCAGCCGACCGATGTCGCCGGTCAGCCTCTGGTGCTGGAAGTGCCGTGGCAGTACATCGAACCGGATCTGCAAAACCCCCGGCTGCCGGTCTGGTACACCACCACCAACGGGGTGAACGAGCAGTTGTCGCGGGTGACGGATGTCGAGGTGTCCATGGTGGTCTTCAACGACCTCAAGGAACCGACATTTCCCCATGCCGGCAGGGAAGGCGTGCTGCATTGCTGTTCCGTGCCAAGGTTATGGGAAGGGGTCACGGTCCATGTCCGGCCCGATCCACGGTTCGCGGTCAGGGACAGCATCACCCTGCACTGGCAGGGCTGTTACGGGCAAAACGGTTCCAACCCTATCCCCGGTGTCTACAAGGCGTTTTTCAAAGAGCTTGAAGCGGTGGATGTGGTCGAGGGCTTCGACATCGTCGTCGACGACTTTGAAGCGCTGATTGCGCCCATGGTCAATAACGGCTCGGCGCTGGTGCGCTACGAACTGGCGAAACAGAACGGCAGCGTCGGACGTTCACGACCGGACTTCGTGATCATTAACCGAACCATGCCCAGCGGAGAAGTTTGTTCGCCAACCAATGAAGTTGATTGTCCGGATCCTGTTTGGGGCGAATGAGTTGTAAGTTGTAGGTTTAAAGAGATTGGCGATATTCAGGGTCGCAATGGTATTGCGGTTTTGGGTAGTTGCTTGGGTCGTGGAAAGTAATTTCAAGTAACTAATTAGTTTCGGAGAAGAAAAATGTCTGAATTCAAAAGAGTGATCGATAATGATCCAGGACGCGCCGCCGCAAAGGCCGCCCGACTTGCAAAGTTCCAAAGGGTGTCCACTTCCCCGCAACTCCAGAATCTTTTACCCGACGTTGTCGGGGATGAGCCCAACATGTTGCCAAAGGCTTTTCAGGGCGTGGATAACAACGTCCTGATTGAAGAGGTTCTGGAGTTGTCTCCGCCTGTACCCGCAGGGCGGGAGATTTATCTGCAACTTTTATGGGACGGTGTGCCTGCCGGGGATGAGATCAGTGCAATCACACCTGTGGACACTACCCAGACACTGGTATTGAAAGGCGCTGATACGAGCGGGGAGGGGCGTCATTCTCTGAGTTACAGGCTCATCTATGCCGGCAACCCTACGAATTACGATCAGCCCGTTTCCATTTTTATCGACAAGGAAGCCCCCAACAAGAATGTGGCAGGTGCCGAGATAGAGCTGCCAACGGAATACGCGGATGGGCGTATCACCAAAGAGCGACTGGATGCCGATCCCGATATCGTGTTGACCATTCCCCGGCACAGTGATCGAAGAGTGGATGATGTCATTGAGGTCTATTACGGGAAAAGTGTGCCGGGCAGACTGATCGGAACCTACACGGCGCTGGACAATTCAAACTCACCCATGACGGTGACCTTGACCAAGGCTCAGGTCGAGGCCGGCGGCGAAGGCGAGCAGATTCTGTATTACAAGATGATCGATCGGACAGGTAACGAGGGGCCGGTTTCGCACGAGTTGGGTGTCGTTGTCGAACTGACTGCCGCCCCCGCCAACCTGAAAGATCTGAAAGTGGATGAAGCGCCTGATCCTGACCGGCTGATTGATATCAAGGACGCCATTCCGGACGTGCTGGCGCAGGTCGACGCCTATGACAATATCAACCCTTCGGATCGAATCCAGTTGACCTGGGATGGCATCGTCCAGCCGGAAAAACGAGCATCCGATGGCGCGCCGTGGCTTTTTGATATCCCGTTTGCCGATGTGAAACGCAATGGCCTGGGACCCCGAGCGGTTACCGTGAGTTACCTGGTGAGGCGCGGTAATCAGGAGTACCCGGGACCGACATTTGCCCCTGTCAATGTCGACCTCCGGCGCGCTGGCCCGGGACCGGATGATCCCGATGATCCGGAAACCGGCAACCCGAAACTGGCACCGGTGACCACTCAGGCCAAGAACACCACTGATCCCAACAAGTTCGAGTTGGTGGACGTCAATGAGGACGGTACGGCAGCCACCACGGTTTCGGATGACCGTGCTACGGGGGATGTCTACCAGTTGTACTGGAACAAAGTGCTGGTGCCGGGCGGCATATACACGGTTACCGGTAACGAAGCGGACGGGGATCCGATTGAATTCACAATTCCCTGGGCCTTGATTCGCGACCAGGGCAATAACGCTGCGCTTCCGGTCCACTACGAAATCACCAACCCTGGCCTGCCGCCAGGGAACTCCAATAACTCCCTGCGTCAGCCGGTCGATGTTCACGTTATTGCGGTCACCCTACCGGAAGTGAAAGTCAACTTTGTGCAGACTATCGGGGGCACCGAGTACTTGAATTGCTCGTCCCTGAGAAATATTTCCAACGTTGGTTGGGCAGCCGTGGTCGGTGTCAAAGGCGGGGCGCCTCTGGAAGATGCCATGACCCTGAAATTCAAGTGGACCGGTAATGCTTTTGACGATACAGGCCCTGTACCAGTGCCGGATTATGAGTTCACCAAAACATTGAGCGGTGGCGAACATCTCAATGGCACGACGGTTTATTTGCCACACGACGCAGCATTGAAACCTATCCGGGATGGTAACGGAACAATCAGTTATGAAGTGACTGTCGGCGGACGTGATGAAACTTCAAATGCACATACGGTCGAGGTAGTTGTCCGCGATGGGCAAGGCAATGATTGTCCGCTGCCATGATGAGTGAATAAGCCGAAATGAAAAAAGGAAGATGTTTATCTTCCTTTTTTCTATCGATTCCGATTGTGTATTCAGCCCTTTGGAAATGTAGGACCTTCGTTGAGGTGGTGTCTGGCTGACATTTAATGAGGACTTTTCTCGTCGGCGTTAGGACTTGTCCTACATAGATAAGTGAAGTGGAGCAATAGACTGCGCGCCTCGCCTTGAGGGGCAATTAATTTACGGTCTTATGGAGTTACTGTCATGAAGCGTTGTTTGCCTGTCGTATCTATGGCGTATCCCGCACGAATGATGAACCTTGTGCTTTTTTTTCCCATCTTTCTTTTGAGCCCGCTGGCTCAGGCGTTGACCACGGTGAATCCGGGGCAGACCCTGAACATCGATGCTTCCACTTCTCCTGATAATTACCTGGTCAATGGCGGAGTTCTGAATACCAATGCCGCGCAGACGTTCGAAGTGTTCGTTCAATCGGGCGCTACGCTCAATGCTGTCGGCGGTACGTTTGCCGGCCGCAACGGTAACAGCGGCATCAACGCAATCAACGGCGATATCACCGTGGACGGCGCAACAGTGACCGGCAGTGGCGCGGCGCTTTCGGTGGTCCGTCAGGGACCGACGACCACCGGTTCCACGGCTGTTGTCGGCAACAGTACGATCACTGGCGGTACGTCCGGTGCGTTGATCACCGGGTTGAGTTCGCTGGTGCTCAACGGTGGCACTGTCACTGGCACTCAGGCCAGCAGCACCGGTATCCAGTTTTTTGGCGGCGATGTGCGTGCCAATGGCACCACCATCAGCGGCGGTGAAAACGGTGCGCGGATTGCGGCTGATGGAGCGGGCCTCGGCGACACTCGCCTGAGCCTGAATGGCGCGACCCTGCAAGGCCGGGCCGGGTCGGCCATTCTGATCGAGGACGCCGTGGAGGCGAGCATCGAGGTACTCAACAACTCGACTCTGCTCGCCGGCAACAACCTCCTGCTCGACGTGCAAGGGGCCTCCACCGCTGCCATGACCGTCAACAACAGCACCCTGCAAGGCAACATCAACATCGCCGGCAACAGCACCGGCAATCTCACCTTCGATCAGGGCCGGATGACCGGTGATGTGCTGGTCGAAGACGGGTCGACCGCCAACGTGACCCTGAACAACGGTTCGCAGTTCACCGGTCGTCTCGACAAGGTCAATGGTGTCACCGTCAACAGCGGTTCGCTCTGGACCCTCACCGCCAGTGACAGCGTGGGCACCCTGGCCATGAACGGCGGGACGGTGCGCTTCGGGGCGCAGAACGCGCCGGACACTTTCTACCAGTTGAACGTCGGTACGCTGGCGGGTTCGCACGACGGTTCCAGCACGCTGGAGATGAAGGGCAATTTCGCCACGGGCCAGCATGACTTTCTCAATGTCACGGGTGTGGCTTCCGGGCAATTCGGTTTGCTGGTGGCGGCATCGGGGCTGGATGCGGTGAATCCGCAGGAGCTGACGCTGGTCCACACCGCCGCCGGGGATGCGCAGTTTGCCTTGCGCGGCGGCCGCGTCGATCTCGGTGCCTGGTCCTACGACCTGGCCCAGCGCGCCGACGGAACGGGCGGTACTGACTGGTATCTCGATCCGACCACTAAAACCATCAGTCCGGGTGCCAGCGCGGTACTTGCCCTCGCTGGCACACCGATCACCGTGATCATGGGCGAAGACGCTTCGTGGCGCAGTCGCATGGGCGAGTTGCGTTTCAACGGTGGGCTGGCGGGAGCGTGGATCCGTACCTTTGGCAACCAGTACAACGTCGCCGCCGGTTCCGGTACGGCGTATCAGCAGAATCAGCGAGGGTTTTCCCTCGGGGCCGATACCCGCGTGGGTGAGAGCAACGTGCTGGTGGGGCTGATGGGTGGTTTCAGCGAGTCCGACCTGAACCTCGATCACGGCACTTCCGGTACGGTCAAGAGCTACTCCTTCGGGCCGTACGTGACCTGGGTGGAACCGGACAGCGGCTACTACGCCGACGGCGTGCTGAAGTTCAACCGCTTTCGCAATGAAGCCAAGGTCAGCCTGAGCGACGGCACCCGCACCAAGGGCGACTACGACAACTGGGGCGTCAGTGCGTCGGCGGAGTTCGGCCGGCACGTCAAACTGGACAATGACTATTACGTCGAGCCGTTTGCCAAGGTGCTGCTCGCGCAGATCCAGGGCAAGCGCTTCAGCCTCGACAACGATATGCAGGCCGATGGCGATCGTGCCCGTTCGCTGCTGGGCAAGGTCGGGGCCACGCTCGGACGCAACTTCGAGCTGGGAGATGGCGCTATCGCCCAGCCGTATCTGCGAGCCGCCCTGGCCCACGAGTTCGCCAACAACAACGAGGTGAAGGTCAACAACAACACCTTCAACAACGACCTGTCGGGCAGTCGCATGGAGTTGGGCGCCGGTGTGGCGGTGGCCATGTCCGAGAAGTGGCAGGTGCATGTCGACCTCGACTACAGCAACGGCGAGCACATCGAGCAGCCGTGGGGCGGCAACGTCGGTCTGCGCTACGCCTTCTGATCATTGCCGAACCGGAAATTGAAAAGCGCCTCGCGGATGCGAGGCGCTTTTTTTTTGCCTGGAGGTCAGGGTTGTTGCTTCATTTGACTCCGATTCCACTGGCGCTGACCAACTCTCCCAACAGCCGCTCTTGCCCTGTAACCAGGTTTCTCACGTAGTACCGGCCGAACGATGCGTGATTGTATGACCAATAATCGTCATTACCCATGGGCCAGTTGTTGGGATAAAAACTCTGTATCTCTCGTAACTGCTCCAGTGAGGGTACATGGGCGCCAATGTTGGCGGCGTCGCGCATGATGATCCCCAAGACACTTCGACCGAGCGGGTAGCAGTGGATGACGCCTCTCACCGTCACGGTATAGCTCTTGCTCTGACCGGCACTGTCCCTGACGGTAATGGTCGCACTGCCGTTCCCCCGGACGGTGACCAGCCCCGCCGCATTCACCACCGCTATCTTGTCGTCGCTGCTGGTGTAGGTGTAGCCCGGCACCCCTGCGCTGGCCTGGCGCTGGATCGAGGTTCCCGGACCAAACACCGGAAGGGCGTGGGGATGGACGGGCAGCAGATAGATTTTGCCGTTCAGGTCTACGGGGCTGGTGTCGAAGTTCAACGGCGGCGTCGGTGCGTTGACGGTAAAACTTCGGGTATTGGAGTTCTGCCCGGTCGTGAGGGCTTTCGCCAGGACATTGTGAGCGCCAACGGCCACTCCCAGGGTGGTTGTCCAGGCGCCGGTGTTCGAAGCGGTGACGGTATGTTTCGCCGCGTTGTTGTCGTAGATCTGCACCTGATGCGAAGGCGTTACCCGGCCTTGCAGCGTTACCGTGGTGTCGATGGTCGTGCTGCCGTTCTGCAGTTCTCCGCGCGAGTCCCTGACCGAATCGAGGAAAGGCCCGATGTGCGCCGCCACGGTAAACCCGTGTTCGGCGGTTTCCGGCTGCGTTCCGTACAGCGCCCTGGCCTTGATGCGGTGTGTGCCAAGACTCAGGTTGGCGAGGGCCTTGTTCCAGGTGCCATTGTTATCGACGGCTGTGGCGGGCGCCTGCGCGATACCGTTGTCGTAAACCTGCACGGACTGATTGCGGCTGGCGCTGCCGGTGACCGTCACGCTGGTGTAGTAGGTGGTGCCGCCGTTCGCGATGTTGCCGGCAGCGTCAGCGACGCGCGTGATGGCTGGCGGCTGGGCGACGGCGACGGTGAACGTCCGGGTGTTCGACACCGGCTGCGAGCCGTACAACGCCTTGACCTGGAGGTTGTGCGTCGTGGCACTCAGGCCGACCAGGGTTTTGGTCCAGATGCCGTCGCTGCCGACGTTCAGGACGGGAGTTTGTGGAACATTGTTGTCGTAGAGCTGCACGGTCAGATTGGCAATGGCCGTGCCCCGGACGACGACACTGGTGTCGAACGTGGTCCCGTTGGGCACGACGTCACCTTGCGAGTCCGTGACGTTGGTGATCTCGGGTGCGGTGGCGACCGCCACGGTAAAGGTGCGGATCCCTGATTCCGGTTGTGCCCCGTACTGCGCCACGGCTTTGAGGTTATGCACGCCGAGGCTCAAGCCACTGACGACCTTGCGCCAGATGCCCTTGTCGTCGACTTGGGTGGGCGGAGACAGCGGCGTCGTTCCGTCATAGAGCAGCACGATCTGATTGGCATCGGCGCTGCCGGTGAGGGTGACGCTGGTATCGAAGGTCGAGCTGTTTTGCTGCACCTCGCCAACGGAGTCGGTGACGCTGGTGATGTTGGGGGCCGTGGCGACCGCCACGGTAAAGGCCTGCGGCGCCGATTCCGGGTTTGACGCGTACAGCGCCTGGGCCTTGATGTTGTACGTCGCGACGCTCAGATTGCTGAGGGTATGGCGCCAGACACCCAGGTTGTCGACCGTGACATCAGGCGCCAACGGGATGCTGCCGTTATGCAGGCGCACGGTCTGATTGGGGCTGGCGGTGCCGGTGATGGTGACGGACTTTTCGTAGGTCGTGCCATTGGGTGGAATGACACCTTTGATGTCCCTGATTTCGGTGATGTCCGGCGTGATCGCCTGCGCCACGGTGAAGTGGCGCAGCGCGGATTCAGGCTGCTGACCATACAGCGCCCGCACCTTGATCGCGTGCGCGCCAAGGCCCAGGTTGCTGAGGGTCTGGCGCCATTCGCCCTGGCCGTCGACCGGCGTGGGCGCAGGCAGCGGCGTGGCGCCGTCGAACAGTTGCACGTTCTGCCCTGGGCTGGCCTTGCCGCTGACGGTGACGCTGCGGTCGAACGTGATGCCGTTGTCCGCGACATTGCCCCAGGTGTCGGTGACATTGTCGATGGTCGGCGGGATCGCTTGCTTCACCGAGAAGGCGCGTATCTGACTGTCGACCGGATCCGCCGGATAAAGCGCCCGGGCGGTGAGGTGATAATCCTTGAAGGCGAGGTTGCCGAGGACTTTGCTCCAGCCCCAATCGGTGCCGACATCGGCCTTGCCCAGCGATGTCGAGCCGTCGAACAGCTCGATTTCTTCTCCCCGGGTCGCTGTGCCGCTGACGGTCACTTGCTGTTCGAAGGTGTCGCCTCCTTCCGCCACCTCGCCGAACGCATCGCGCACGCCGGTGATTTCCGGCGTCACCCAGTCGTAACGGGTGGCGACTTCCAGTTGTAGGCGCGGCAGTTCGAGGGCGGTGTCTTGCTGACTCGAGCCATCGAACGCGATGGCGCCGATCACCGTGGCCGGGCTGCGATGGCCAAGTTTCATCAGCTCGCTTCTGAGCAGGATTTCATCGAGGCCGCTGGCGACCTGCGCCGTCGTGATTTCCACGCCATCGAGCAGTTTGATGAGGTGGGTCGAGCCCGTTTCCGTCCGGCCTTCCAGGCGCAGCCACAGGCGCTGCTTGAGTGCAATGTACGGCCAGCGGGCAACCCGCGCGTTGGCATTGCCGGTAAACGTCATCAGGTCCAGCACGCTGTCTTTGGCTTGGGGCACTTCAGGCCGGGGCAGTTGGTTTTCGGGATCGTTGAAAGTCGAGACGAAGACATTCCGCGCGTCCGAAGGGGTGCTGAAATTGTAGCGCTCGACCTCATAGCTGACCGTGAGCCAGCGGCCGATGTTGGGGCCGACCAGCGCTGGATCGACATGAAAGGTGACGGTGCCACTGGCATCGGCGGGCAGTTCCATGTCCTCCGAGGTCCCGTTCGGTGTGCCGAGCCATTTGAGGGTGAGGGTGTCCAGCGCTTCTTTCATGCTCGGGTAGCTGACCTCGACGTCGACGCCGCTCAAGGCATCCATCGGGTCCAGCACATCATCGGGCGCCTGGATGACTGCAGGTGGAGGCAGGTCGCCGATCGGCTCCCCGATCAGCAGATTGAGGGTGGCCGAATAGTCATAGCGTTGGGTGGCCGCACGCCACAGCGAATAACGGACGTTGACTTGCCGGCCGATATTGGGGATGACGTGATCTTCCGAGACCCTGAAGCGCACCGCTTGACCGACAATCGGGAGAGTGATGGGGATCTCGTCGCTGGTGCTGCCGAGCGGACCTTGCCAGTAATACCGCAGGATGTCGCCCTTGGCGGTGCCGGGATAGCGGACAAGGACATGGACGAAATCGAACATCCTGTCCGGATCCAGCACATCGTCCGGCGCTTCTTCGACTTTCGGGCTGGGCAGTGTCGCGCTGATCGCTTGCACCTTGGCCAGCAGACGTTCCGACTCGCTGACGGCATACACCGCCCGATCATCGTTGGACACGCTGTAGGACACGTCCAGCCGTCCACCGTTGAGGACGACGATGTGCTCATTCTTCACATAAAAACCGATCTGCCCGGCGTCCGCTTCGTTACCGGTGACGGTGTGGGATTCTTCATGCAGATAGGGCGTGCCACTGACAGTTGTGCCCCGCCAGTGACAGACCACGAAGTCGCCACTCTGGATGCCCGGATAGCGCACCACCACGCTGGCCACATCGTGATGGGGTTCGAGGGTGTCGCCCATCAGTTCGAGGATGACCGGTTCGGGCAACTGCGAGGGATCGCCAATGACCTGGACGAACCGCCGTTTGGAGGAGAGTGTGGCGTCCTGGGTCGTCAGCACATAGGCGACATCCGCCGTGCCCATGGCAATCGCCCTTACCTCTTCGTAAGGCACCTCAAACTCCATGATGTGCGGAACGCTTTCCACCTGTTTCGACTCTTTGCGAGTCAGCGGTGGGCCGCTGAACGGAATACCGATCCAGGTCATGGTCACGGTATCGCCCAGTTTGAAATTCGTGGAGTCGATGATGATCTGCACGATGACGTTTTCTTTCTTCAGATCCTCAATCACCAGGATGCCGTTGACCGCTTGCTTGACCAGCGGCGCCTCCAGCCGCCAGCCCCCGGCGTCGACGGCAATCGAGGTGCGTTTCGAATGTCGGGAGGCCCAGTTCCACACGTCGTCATGGGGCATGTATTTGATTTCCAGCGAATCACTGTCGCCGCCGGCCAGGATGTCGTCATGCGTCACAATGATCACGATCGGCACTTTGCCGTCGGCTTCGTCTTGAGTGACGACGTGGCCATTCAGAATCCAACTGCCCCAATACACCAGAATGACATCGCCCGCCTCGATGTCCGGGTAGACCGGGATCGTGAGGGGCACGCCTTTTTCCGCCCAGTCCTTGTCGATCACGCCTTGATCGATGATCTCCTGTGGCAATTGCGGCTTGTGCAGTTCGGAATGCCCGTCGGGGTCATTCGGCGCTTTGTCGCGCCCCCCGGGCGCGTTGGTTTTGACCTTCAGCAACAGCGGCACCGCCGGGTCGTCCGGGGTGGTTTCACCCTTGCGCGTCAACTGGTAGTAGCAGGTCGGGAACCCTGGGTCGAACAGAGTTTTCGGCAGATAGAAAAACAGGTTTTTGTCGACTTCCCCTGGCTCGACGGTGCGGGTTAACACCTCGACGTCATTCCAGTAAATGGCATGTGTGTCGCCTTCCTGCATCTCCAGGTAAGCAATGATCACGCTCAGGATTCCGGCGCTGTTTTCGTCGACCACCGACTTGTTGATCCCGCCATCGGCAACGGTGATCGGCGTGACCATGCCGGCAATCTGTAACGGTCGCAGGGCCAGCAGACTGTTTTCGTTGTTGAGCCAGGGAAGCAGAAACGGACGGTGGGAAGGCATGACAAAACTCCTGAGCGAGCGCGTGGCCATCGGCGAGCGAAGTTTTTATTGGGCCTCAGGTTGGGGATGCGGGCTACTGTCAGATCTGACAGGTGTGGGTGGGTTTTCGACGAGTGGTCTGGGCAGTGAGGAGGCCAGCTACTGAAAAACGGCCCGTGGGCCGTTGTTCTGTTGAGCGAGTTTATCTTGTCCCTCCTTCTATCCCCATTGGAACTGAGTAATGAAGCATGCGCCGATGGATGTCTGGTCGTGAATGTCAAAATAGGAAATTTCTGAATCGGCAGGAGCTGAAAAGTTGTATTGCGCCGGTTGGTGTTTGTTTGTAATAACTTCGGAATATATGTCTTTGTTGTTAAGGTCGAAAAAAGTAATTCGAAATACTTGGCTTCCCTCACCCGGTAAGTACCAGATGGAGAGTGATTGTGCGTAGCCATTTATGAGCTTGATTCGTGCGGTTGAGTGGTAGTTATACAATTTGTTATCGATCGTGGTTCTGTTCGCCATCACGCCAAGATTGGCTTCGACTTGAGTCGTTAAAGTAAATTCCAGTCCACTGACACTCGTGTAAATATCCCCGATTCTTCTCAGTTCGAAGGAAGTACTGGCCGGGAAAGACTCAATGCCGGTTGTAAGGTTGATAACGGTTAATGAACGAACACTTGATTCTGGCGAATTTCCGTACTTCGCTTTGACCGTATAACTATGAGTTCCTCGTGTCGGGTTGGAAAGAGTATGCGTCCATTCTCCAGTGGAGCCGACGTTGATCAACGGAACTATTACCACGCCTTTGTCGCGTAGCTCCACTGTCATGTTAGCAGTCGCTTTGCCCGTGAATGCCAATGTGGTTGCTTTGGTTAAAGCGTTATTCAGAATTTCTGTACCCCAGTTGTCTTTGATCGAAGTGATTGTCGGATCGATGAGAGCCACAACCGTCAGAGTTCTGGGATCGGATTCCACGCCTGGATCATACAAAGCCTTAGCCTTGAAGCTGTGCAGACCTTGGCTCAGAGGGGATACGTTCAATGTCCAGACTCCAGACGTCGCATTGGCAGTAGCTTCACCCTTGGATGTAGTGCCATCAAAGACTTCGACTTTTTGGCTCTGGGCAGCAGAGCCGGTCAGCAGCACGGCGGTTTCAATGATAGTTCCACCGTTGGGAATCTCGACGTTGCTCGGCAAGCCTTTCACCGAGGTGATAGTGGGGGCGGTGGCTGCCACCACGGACAGATTTCGCACGTCGGAGTAGGTATCGCTGCTGTGATACAGCGACTTCGCATACAACCGGCGCGCGCCTGCGGCGACGGTGATGGTGTGCTCCCAATCGCCTGTCGTTGCATGCGCGGTTGCAATGCCCTTGGAAACCGCACCTGAACCATTGCCGTCGAAGATCTCGACGCGCTGACCGTTGCTCGCCTTGCCCGACAGTTTCAATGTCGTGCTGGTGGTAACCCCGCCTTCCGGAACCGGTGTACCGGCCGCGTCCAGTACGTTGACCAGCGTCGGTGCGATCAGGGCCGTCACCGTAAGCGTCCTGGCCTCCGACTCCAGATTTGACCCATACAAGGCCCTGGCTCTGAACGTGTGCGCGGCGACGCTCAGCGCCGTCATGCGCAGTTCCCAGAGGCCGGATGCATTGGCTGTGGCCTGTCCTTTGGACGTCGTGCCGTCGAAAACCTCGAGCTTTTGATCCTTGGCAGCCGTGCCGGTCAGTTTGACAACGGGGTCGGCGGTGATGCCGCCAGGCGCGATCTCGGTGCCTCTGGAGTCTTCCGCACGGGTGATGGCGGGTTTCAGGTCTTCCACGGCTTTGATGGTGTAGGTGCGCACCGGGAAGGTGACGGCATCCGCTTCCTGTTGAGTGCCGCTCAGGCCGGCCTTGAACTCCACGGTGAACGACGAGCCATGTTTCAGGCCCTTGATCTCGTTCACCACCGCTGCCGGAACGTTGTACTCGTAATCACTGGTGACCCAGCCTGGATTGGTGACGGAACCCGGCGGCTGGAAGATGAATTTGTCGTATGCGGCGCCGCTGGACTGGGTGCCCCTGAACCGCAGCCACACATATTGTTTGAGGGCGATCAGTGGCCAGTTGGGGGAGTGGGTTCTCACGGTGGTGGTGATTGCACTCACGTCCAGCTCCGGGCCGTCACCGTTGTTGGCGGCCTGAAGAATCTTCGAGGCGTACGTCGGCCCCAGGGTCAGTGGCGCCACGACCAAAGGCCGGGAGGGTGAGGGAATGGGCGCAGCGTTGCCCTGTTTCACCGTGTAGCTGACGGTCACCCCTTTGCCCAGGTTGAACGCCAGCGGGCTGTTGGCCAGCGCGATTTCCTGTTCGCCCAGGACCGCCACGGTTTTGGGCGCCGCGGTATGCGAGCCGCCCGCCGGCGTGCCCGTAGCCCCGGTGAAGGTGACGGTGATGACGTCGTTCACGGCCATGCCGGTGTAATTCACCAGTGCCGTCAATGTGTCTTTGGCGGCGACCGGATCCAGCATGGCGTCATCCGGCGCCTCCTTGATACGCGGAGCTTGCAGATCCGCCTTCACGCCAACGTTGAATTCCTCAATCTGCGAATAACTGACCCGCCCGTCCTTGCGCTCGATGTGGTACGAGGCCTTCACCGTACCGCCCTCGTTGCCCTTGATCAGTTCGGGCTTGATGGTGAATGCCACCGCTTTGCCGGCGGTGAGTG
>NZ_JAHTKI010000007.1 GCF_019145475.1 Pseudomonas botevensis | reverse complement strand
GGAGGCGCCTTCGAGCGTGAGGGTGATGTGGGTAGCATTGGCGTCCAGCATGCCTTGAATTCCGTCCATTGAATAAGCAGGGGACGGATGTTGCAGGATTAGCCGACCTCGTACAACCCGAAAATGCCGTAGGCAATTCCCGTCCCACGGGTAGGGAATTCCCCTAGGACGGGTGTTTCGCCCAATGAAAACGGGCACTTTCACACGACGCATCGCCATTGCTCGGCTGGTCACGGCGGGCCGGGTACTCAAGAACAACCAGTCAGTTTCAGACTAAAGTCGTCTTTGGCCCGTCAAAGCCATCTGCCATCATTGCCGTTCACCCCTGCGTTTTCACTTCCTCCCGGTTCATCGCTGATCCGGGACGGGAGTTATTTTTTCGGCTGATTGCGCCCCCGCGCAGAAGCTGTCTGGTTGGAGTTTTACATGCGTCCCCCATTTCTTCCCATCACCCCGCGTCCGTCATTGGGCTTCGGTGCCCTGGTGCTGTGCGCCGGTTTCAGCGCACAGGTTCAGGCCAACGGTTTTCTCGAAGACACCACGGCGAAGATCGAATCGCGCACGGTTTATTTCAACCGCGATTTCCGTGATGGGCATACCTCCAATGATCAGGGCGCGTCCAAGCGTGAAGAGTCAGCGCAGGGCTTCATTCTCAATCTGCAATCGGGCTACACCGAAGGCACGGTCGGCTTCGGTATCGATGCATTGGGCATGCTCGGATTCCAACTCGATTCCAGCCCGGATCGCAGCAACAGCGGCCTGTTGCCATCCAGCGGCGAGAACCCGCGCGGTTCGAAAGGCCAGTACGCGAAAATGGGTCTGACCGCCAAGGTGAAAGTCTCGGATACGGTGTTGAAATACGGTGCGCTGCTGCCGGATCTGCCGTTGCTCAAGTACAACGACGGCCGACTGCTGCCAACCATGTTCAACGGCGCAATGCTGACCTCCAAAGAGGTCAAGGACCTGACCTTCATGGCCGCGCGTCTGGACAAGTACACCGCGCGGGACTCCACGGATTCGCAAGACATCCGCGTGCATTGCAAGAACAAGCGCTACGCCTGCAACACCACTGCCGATCATTTCGACATGTACGGCCTGGACTACAAGATCAACGATCGCCTGACCGCGCAGTATCACTACGCGGAGCTGGAAGACATTTACCGTCAACACTTCGTGGGTCTGTTGGCCAATCAGCCGTTGGGCGACGGTGTATTGAAGGCGGATCTGCGCGTGCTGAAAAGTACCGACAGCGGTAACGCCCGCGCCGGCTCCATCGATAACCGTGCATTGAGCGGCCTGTTGTCTTACGGCGTCAGCGGCCACACCTTCAGCGCCGGCTGGCAGCGGATGAACGGCGACAACTCGATGCCGTACCTCGATGGCTCCAATCCGTATCTGGTCAACTATGTGCAGGTCAACGACTTCGCCGCCGCTCAGGAGCGTTCCTGGCAGCTGCGTTATGACTATGACTTCAAGGCGATCGGCATCAATGGCCTGAGCTTCCTCACCCGTTACGTCAACGGCGACCACATCAAGGTGCCGGGCAGTGAGCAGGAAGGGAGGGAGTGGGAACGTGACAGCGAGTTGAAGTACGTGATCCAGACCGGCACATTCAAGGACGTCAGCCTGCGTTTGCGCAATGCGACTTATCGCACCAACTACGAACAGTTTGCCCGGGATGTGGATGAGACCCGGTTGATTGTGAGTTACAACTTTTCAGTGTTGTAACCGGTCATTTTGCGCTGGCCGGGCCGTGCCTGGCGCCTTCGCGGGCTAGCCCGGCTCCCACATGCTTTGTGTGTGCCGCCATGCCTTTGTGGGAACCGTCGCACCGCCGGCTCCCACGCATCATCACAGCCAATGCCAGAACCGGCTCCACCAGCCGCGATTGAGGTCGTCCTTGCAGCCTGCGTATTGCTGGCCGTAGACGTTGGAGCGGTTCTGCACCTTGCCGGCGGTGGTCATCAGCCACGCTTTGCTGGCGTAGGTCTTGTTGCGATAACCGCCCCAGCCTTCGTGGTAGTTGAGGTACTGGCGGTAGGCGTCGTACTTGTAGACGCCGTTGATCGAGGTGGTCTTGTCCATGTACCAGCCCACGAAGTCGATGGCATCGTCGAAGTCTTCGCGGTCGGCGCCATGTCGGCCGGTGCTTTTCTGGTAGTCGGACCAGACTTCATCCTTGGCCTGGGCGTAGCCCGAGGCGGTCGATACCCGGCCCCAGGGGATGACCCACAGCAGGTATTTGCGCGGCGTCTTGGCGTCGTAGCGGTAGCCGGACTCCTGATACATGATCGCGAACGGCACCTGGATCGGTACGCCCCAGCGCTTCTGCGTGACTTGCGCGGCGTCATACCAGTCGCTTTTTTCGCGGAAAATCTCGCAGATGTTTTCCGGCGAACGCGGCGGTGAAGTGCCGCATCCGCTCAATAGCGCCGCCAGTATCAAGAGTCCAACCGTTCTTCCTGAATTCAAAAGCCGTCATTCCGTCATGCGAGAAAGGGCCGGCATTCTACGCGCTCAGGTCAATTGGTGACGATAGGGCAAATCCGGACCTGTTTTGCTGCAGGTGAGCGCGGCGGCCTGCACGGCGAACCTGAGCATGCCGTCGATCTGCTCGCGGCTCAGGTGCTGTACGCCTTCGACCGAGTCCAGTCCGTGCTCGGTCAGCCAGGTAATCAGCGCGGCCTGGAAGGTGTCGCCCGCGCCGACGGTATCGGCGATCTTCACCGCACTGGCCGGCACCGACCACGAACCATGGGCACGACTGAACACCGTCGCACCTTCACCGCCACGGGTCAGGAACACCACCTGACAACGATGCTCCAGCCAGCCTTCGATGACCCGCTGCGGATCCTGCTCGGGGTACAGCAGGCTCAGGTCCTCGTCGCTGACCTTGATCAGATCCGCCAGTTGCACCAGCGTGGCGATCCGCTCGCGCCACAGTTCGATGTTCGGCTCGGGGTTGAGGCGCACGTTCGGGTCGAGGCTGATCAGGCGTTTGCCGCTTTCACGCCGGACCAGCGCGAGCAGGGTGTCGGCAATCGGCTGCACCACCAGCGAGTACGAGCCGATGTGCAGGCCGCGCACGTCGCTGCCCAATGTTGGCAGATGCGCCAGGCTCAGTTGCCGATCGGCGCAACCTTCGCCCCGGAAGCTGTAATGCGGCGAGCCATTGGCGCCCACCGCGACCATTGCCAGGGTGGTCGGTGCGGCGAAGTCGAGCAGGTAGTCCGGTCGCACGCCTTCTTCCTGCAGCACCTTCTGCAGGCGTCGGCCGAGGTAGTCGGTGGACAGCCCGGCGAGCAGCGCCGAGTCCACGCCCAGGCGGCGCAAACCCACCGCGACGTTGAACGGCGAACCACCGGCAATCGCCTTGAAATTGACTTTCGATGCCAGGCCGCTGGCATCGTCTTCGCTGAAGAAATCGAACAGGGCTTCGCCACACACCAGGTACATAGTTGTTTGCTCTTTATAAGGTTGCGACATGCTGTCGATAGCGTTCATAGGCCTGCTCGAAGGCCGCGACACTGGCGGCAACCGGCAGGGTTTCACTGTTCGGGTCGAGCTTCACGCAGCGCTCGCACAGGTCGGCCAGGGTGTCTTCGTGGCCGTTCGACCAGGATTTGCACCACGCCGCCTGAATCGCCGCGCCGAGGGCGGCGGCTTCGCTTTGTTCGGTGCAGATCACCGGGGTGTTCATGATGTCGGCGACGATCTGCCGCCACACCGCGCTTTTCGAACCACCGCCGGTCAGGCAGATGCTGCGGCTTTGTAAACCATTCTGGCGCAACAGATCCAGTCCATAACGCAAACCGAAGGTGGTGCCCTCGACGGCGGCTCGACACAGGTTGGCCTGAGTCAGGTTGTCGAGGGTCAGGCCGTGCAGGCTGCCGGTGGCATGGGGCAGGGCGGGCACCCGCTCGCCGTTGAGGAACGGCAGCATGCTCACGCCTTCGGCCCCGATCGGGGCTTGGGCCACCAGGGCGTTGAACTGTTCGAGATCGAGGTTGAACAGGTCGCGGATCGCACCGGTGGCGTTGGTCAGGTTCATGGTGCAGATCAGCGGCAGCCAGCCGCCGCTGGAGGAGCAGAAGGTTGCGACCGAAGCATCCGGGCTGACCTTCGGCGCCTCGGCGTAGGCGTACACCGTGCCGGAGGAACCGAGGCTCATGGTGATCGCGCCCGGCTGAATATTGCCGGTGCCGATGGCGCCCATCATGTTGTCGCCGCCCCCGCTGGAAACCACGGCATTGCGGTTGAGGCCCAGGTGCTCGGCAATCGCCGGCAGGATCGTGCCCACCGGTTGATGGGCGTCGATCAGCTCCGGCAGCGCCGCTTGCAGGCGTCCGCTGGGGTCGATGTCGCGCAGCAGTTGCAGATCCCATTGCCGGGTGCGGACGTTGAAGTAACCGGTGCCGGAGGCGTCGCCGTATTCGCTGCAACTGCGGCCGGTGAGCCAGAAGTTGAGGTAGTCGTGGGGTAGCAGAATCCGCGCGATCCGAGAGAACACGGCGGGGTGCTGCTCCTTGGTCCAGAGCAGTTTGGACAGGGTGTAGCCCGGCGCGATGACCACGCCGAGGCGATCCAGCGAACCGCTTTCACCGCCCAGATGGGTGAGCAGGCGATCGTTTTCCGCCGTGGTTTCGGTGTCGCACCAGAGTTTCGCCGGGCGCAGCACCTGGCCTTGGTCATCGAGCAGTACCAGACCGTGTTGCTGGCCGGAGACGCCGATGCCGAGGATCGACTGGCCATCGACGCTCGCTGCGAGCAAGGCGCGGCGGGTGGCGAGGGCGAAGGCTTGCAGCCACTGGTGGGTGTCCTGTTCGCGGCGGCCGTTGGCGCCGCTGATCATCGTGTGTTCGGCGGCGCCCAGGCCGAGGACCTGGCCGCTGGCGGCGTCGAGAATGATCGCCTTGGTGCCCTGGGTGCCGCAGTCAATACCCAGGAAGAGTTGTTGGTTGTTCATGAGTGAACCTGTCTGATTCCGTGAAGATCAAGAGCCCCTCACCCCGACCCTCTCCCTAAGGGAGAGGGGGAAAGGGAGCAGATCTCGATGCTTTTCAAGTTTTAAGTTCGACTCCGGACTTTCAGGTCGGTGTAGCGCCAGAGAACACTTCGGTCAGTTCCCTCTCCCCCCGGAGAGGGCCAGGGTGAGGGGCTTTCAGGCCAGAATACGCTCGAGCGTCCGTGTCACGCCTTCTTCCCGCAAACTGGTCAGGCACCACTCAAACGCCGCCACAAACTCTTTCGAACGCGGTATCGCCACCCCGAAAATCTCCTCAACCCCCAGCAAACGTTCAGTGATCAGCGCATCCTCCGCCACCAACGCCTGACAGAACGCCGCCCGAGGATCCGGAATCGAGTAAGTGTCGCCATTCTCATCCACACCCTTCAGATACAGCGCCCAGGCCGCCACCACCAACGCCGCACGTTTGGTCTCCCGCCCATCGGCAATCAGTCGGTTGATCGTCGGGATGGTGAACTTGGGAAACTTCGACGAACCATCGGAACACACCCGCTCAAGTTGATCGGCAATCGCCTGATTGGAGAACCGCGCCACCAGCGTGTTCTTGTACTCGGTCAGGTCGATGCCCGGCACCGACGCCAGTTGCGGGGTCACGTCCAGGTCCATGTAAGCCCGCATGTAACGCACGAACAGCGGGTCGCTCATGGTCTCGTGGACGAAGCGGTAACCCTTGAGAAACCCCAGATACGTCAGCGCCAGGTGACTGCCGTTGAGCAGTTTGATTTTCATCTCTTCGTAGGGCGAGACGTCGTCGGTGAATTGCACGCCGACCTTTTCCCAGGCCGGGCGACCGTTGACGAATTTGTCTTCCAGCACCCACTGCACGAACGGCTCGCAGACCACCGGCCAGGCGTCGTCCACCGCATGCTTGTCCGCCAGTTGCAGGCGGTGTGCAGTGCTGGTCATCGGGGTGATGCGGTCGACCATGGCGTTGGGGAAGCTGACGTTGGCGTCGATCCAGTCGCGCAGGTCAGCATCGCGCAGGGTGGCGAATGCCAGCAGGGCCTTGCGGGTGACAGAGCCGTTGTGCGGCAGGTTATCGCAGGACATCAGCGTGAACGCCGGAATGCCCGCCGCACGCCGCTTCGCCAGCGCTGCGCAGAGGAAACCGAAGACGGTTTTCGGCGCATCCGGGTGGGCCAGGTCGTGCTGGATCTGTGGCAAGTGAGCCATGAATTCGCCGTTGCTGTCGTCGATGCAATAGCCGCCCTCGGTGATGGTCAGCGAGACGATGCGGATCTGCGGATCGGCGAGTTTGTCGATCAGCGCCTGGGCGCTGTCTTCGGCCAGCAGCATGTCGCGGATGGCGCCGATGACGCGCACTTCGGTGGCGTCGCTGTCGCCGAGTTCGAACAGGGTGAACAGGTAGTCCTGTTCTTTGAGATCGTCTCGGGCACGGCGATCTTCGGCGCGCAGGCCGACACCGCAGATCGCCCAGTCCAGCGCCTCGCCGGTGTTCATCAGGGCGTCGGTGTAATACGCCTGATGCGCGCGATGGAAGCCGCCGACGCCGATGTGCGCGATGCCCTGGCGGGTGTCACTGAGGCTGTAGGCCGGCAGCTGCACTTCGGCGGCGAGTCGGTGGAGGTTCTGTTTGTTCAGTTTCATGGGGCAAGTCTCGGAAAAATCAGGCCGCAGCACGCAGCGGGCGGGTCAGCGCAACGCCTTCGGCATCGAACAGATGGCAATGGCTGGCGTCCAGGTGCAGGTTCAATTGCTCGCCGTAACGGCTCGCCAGGTCGCCGCGTACGCGCATGGTCAGGGCTTCGCCGGCGTTGGTCTTGACGTGGCAGAAGGTGTCGCTGCCCAGGCGTTCGCTGACGTCGGCGGTGACTTGCAGACTGCAGTCGCCCGGCTGCGCCAGTTCCAGATGTTCCGGGCGGATGCCGAGGGTCACGGCGCTGCCGACGCTCAGGTTCGAGGCGTTGAATGGCAGGGTGATGCGGGTGCCGGCGTCCAGCGAGACTTCACAGCTCTGGCCGTCGATGCGGGCGATCTTGCCTTTGAGGAAGCCCATTTTCGGCGTGCCGAGGAAGCCTGCGACAAACAGGTTGGCCGGGTTGTGATACAGGTCCAGCGGCGAGCCGACCTGCTCGATTTTGCCGCCATTGAGCACGACGACCTTGTCGGCCATGGTCATCGCTTCGACCTGGTCGTGGGTCACGTAGATCATGGTCGCGTGCAGGTCTTTGTGCAGGCGCAGCAACTCAAGGCGCATCTGCACCCGCAGGGCGGCGTCGAGGTTGGACAGCGGTTCGTCGAACAGGAAAATTTTCGGATTGCGCACGATCGCCCGGCCGATGGCCACACGCTGACGCTGGCCGCCGGACAACTGTTTCGGCTTGCGCTCGAGCATCGGCCCCAGTTCGAGAATGCGCGCCGCTTCGCCGACTTTCTTCTCGACTTCGGCTTTCGGCACGCCCGCCAGATCGAGGGCGAACGACATGTTCTTTTTCACGGTCATGTGCGGGTACAGGGCGTAGGTCTGGAAGACCATCGCCAGGTCGCGCTTGGCCGGGCTGACTTCGGTGATGTCGCGGCCGTCCAGTTCGATGGTGCCGCCGCTGACTTCTTCAAGGCCGGCGATCAGGCGCAGCAGGGTGGATTTGCCGCAGCCCGACGGGCCGACGAACACCACGAACTCCTTGTCGTTCACTTCAAGGTCGATGCCCTTGATGATGGAAAAGCCTTCGAAGCCTTTTTGCAGATTCTTGATTTTCAGGTTGGCCATGGTGGCGCTCCTCATGCGAATTCTTATTTGACGGCGCCGAACGACAGGCCGCGCACCAGTTGTTTCTGGCTGATCCAGCCGAAGATCAGGATCGGCGCGCAAGCCAGGGTCGAGACGGCCGACAACTTGGCCCAGAACAACCCTTCAGGGCTTGAGTACGAGGCGATCAGCGCGGTCAGTGGCGCGGCTTTCGATGAGGTCAGGTTCAGCGACCAGAAGGCCTCGTTCCAGCACAGGATCAGCGACAGCAGCACGGTCGAAGCCAGTCCGCCCTTGGCAATCGGCAGCAGCACCCGGAGCATTTCCTGCCACAGGGTCGCGCCGTCGAGGCGGGCGGCTTCGAGGATGTCTTTGGGGATGTCCTTGAAGTAGGTGTAAATCATCCAGACCACGATCGGCAGGTTGATCAGCGTGTAGATCACGATCAGCGCGATGCGTGTGTCGAGCAGGCCGAAACTCTTGGCCAGCAGGTAGATCGGCATCAGCACGCCCACCGGCGGCAGCATCTTGGTCGAGAGCATCCACAGCAGCGTGCCCTTGGTGCGCTGGGTTTCGTAGAACGCCATGGAGTAGGCCGCCGGCACCGCGATCAGCAGGCACAGGGCGGTGGCGCTGAAGGAAATCACCACCGAGTTCCAGGCGAAGCTGAAGTAGTCGCTGCGCTCGTTGATGTGCAGGTAGTTCTCCAGCGTCGGCGTGAAGATGAACTGCGGCGGCGTGGCGAAGGCGTCGATTTCGGTCTTGAAGCTGGTCAGCACCATCCAGAAGATCGGGAAGAAAATCACGACCGCGATGGCCCAGGCCAGGGTGCCGGTCAGCAGGCTTTGCAGACGACGGGATTGTTGAAGAGTCATGGCAGGCCTCAGGCTTTGTCAGTCAGGTTTTTGCCGATCATCCGCACCAGAATGATCGCGGCGATGTTGGCGATGACCACGGCGATCAGGCCGCCCGCCGAGGCCATGCCGACGTCGAACTGCACCAGCGCCTGGTTGTAGATCAGGTAGGCGAGGTTGGTCGAGGCGTAGCCGGGGCCGCCGTTGGTGGTGGTGAAAATCTCGGCGAACACCGACAGCAGGAAGATCGTCTCGATCATCACCACCACCGCGATCGGTCGTGCCAGATGCGGCAGGGTCAGGTGCCAGAAGATCGCGATCGGGCCGGCGCCATCGAGGCGGGCGGCTTCTTTCTGTTCCTGGTCGAGGGACTGCATGGCGGTCATCAGGATCAGGATCGCGAAGGGCAGCCACTGCCACGAGACAATGATGATGATCGACAGCAGCGGGTAGTGAGCCAGCCAGTCCACGGGTTGCGCGCCGAACAGCTTCCAGATGTAGGCAAGGATTCCCGACACCGGATGGAAGATCAGGTTTTTCCAGATCAGCGCACCGACGGTGGGCATGATGAAGAACGGCGAAATCAGCATCACCCTTACGATCCCGCGACCGAGGAACTCGCTGGCCTCAAGCAACGCACTGATGAGCACACCGAACACCACGCTGATCAACAGCACGCTGCCCACCAGCAACAAGGTGTTTGTAGCGCCGGGCAGGAACCCGGAGTCGGTCAGGAAGTAGGTGAAGTTGTCCAGCCCGACGAACTCGTTTTCACCGGGGTAGAGCAGGTTGTAGCGGATCATCGAGAAGTAGACGGTCATGCCCAGCGGCACGATCATCCACAGCAGCAACAGGGCCACCGAGGGGCTGACCAGAAACCAGCCCGGATTGGCCACGCGGACTTTGCGTTGTGGCCGGGACAGGTCGATGTGGGCTTTGGCAGTTGAAGTATTCATGGCGGTAACCGATTGGCGACAGACAAATGAAGAGCCGTTTTTGTGGGAGCAGGCTTGCTCGCGAAGGCGGCATCAGCGACGGGTGTATGGGCTGATACGACGCTTTCGCGGGCGAGCCCGCTCCCACTGGAGGCAGGAGCGGACTGCGTGAGTTACTTGGGGTAACCGGCGCGCTTCATCTCGCGTTCGGTGGTTTGTTGCGCGGCGCTCAGGGCCTGGTCGACGCTGGTCTGGCCGATCAGCGCCGCCGAGAACAGTTTGCCGACCTGGGTGCCCACGGCCTGGAACTCAGGAATGGTCACCAGTTGAATGCCGATGTAAGGCACCGGCTTGAGGGTCGGTTTGCTCGGGTCGGCAGCCTTGAGCGATTCCAGCGTGACCTTGGCGAACGGCGCGGCGTTCATGTAGGCGTCGCTGTAGGTCGAGGCGCGGGTGCCTGGCGGTACGTTGGCGATCCCGTCCTTCTCGGCGACCAGTGCGCCGTACTCTTTGGAGGTGGCCCAGGCGCTGAACTCCCTGGCGGCGTCCTTGGCTTTAGAGCTGGTCGGAATCGCCAGTGCCCAGGAATACAGCCACGCCGAACCTTTGTCCGTGACCTGATGCGGCGCAAAGGTGAAACCGACGTGATCGGCGACCTTGCTCTGCGACTTGTCGGTGACGAACGAGCCAGCGACGCTGGCATCGACCCAGATCGCGCACTTGCCGCTGTTGAACAGCGCCAGGTTCTCGTTGAAGCCGTTGCTGGACGCGCCCGGCGGGCCGGATTTCTTCATGGTGTCGACGTAGAAATTCAGCGCGTTTTTCCACCCGGGTCCACTGAATTCCGGTTTCCACTGCTCATCGAACCAGCGCGCGCCGTAGGCATTGGCGATGGTGGTGATCAACGCGATGTTTTCACCCCAACCGGCCTTGCCGCGCAGGCAGATGCCGTATTGTTCTTTGTCCGGGTGATTGAGTTTGCCGGCGAATTCGGCGATCTGTTCCCAGGTCGGACGCTCGGGCATGGTCAGGCCGGCGTCCTTGAACAGGTCGGTGCGGTAATAGGTCATCGAGCTTTCGGCATAGAACGGCAGGGCGTACAGCGATCCCTTGACCGACAGGCCCTCGCGCACCGACGGGAATACATCGTCGAGCGCATAACTGGCCGGCAGATCCTTCATCGGCTCCAGCCAGCCCTTGGCTCCCCAGAGTGCAGCTTCGTACATGCCGATGGTCAAGACGTCGAACTGGCCGCCCTGGGTGGCGATGTCGGTGGTCAGACGCTGGCGCAGGACGTTTTCTTCCAGCACCACCCAATTGAGCTTGATGTCCGGATGCTCGGTCTCGAAGGCTTTCGAGAGCTTTTGCATGCGGATCATGTCGCTGTTGTTGACGGTGGCGATGGTCAGGGTCTGGGCGCCAAGGCTGACGCTGCTGAGGGTCATGCAGGTGAGGGCAAGCAGAGCTTTTGCAGTGGGTTGCATCGTGCACTCCTTTTCTGCACCCAGGGGGGACAGAAGGACAGTTATTGTTTTTGTGTCTTCCGGGGCAGGAAGAATGTGCACTGATTACAACCTTCAATCGCGGGGCAGACAAATCATCCCTAGCACTTTGATCGATACTTTTTTGCACTGAGGTTTTGCTGGAGGAGCGCAGGGAAAGGGTTTTCAGCGGTGGAGGGGGATCGAATACGTACAGGTTTCTGGTTCAGCCGAGGTTCTGCTCGGTCAACCGCTGCACCACCAGCCGCCGGTAATGCGAAGGCGTCATCCCCTTGAGCTGCTGAAAGCGCCGGTTGAAGTTGGAAATGTTGTTGAACCCCGACTCGAAACACACGTCGGTCACCGGTTTGTCGCCATCGGCCAGCAACTCGCAGGATTTGCTGATGCGCAGCCGGTTGACGAATTCGATGAAGTTGCGCCCCGTGGCCTGCTTGAATACGCGGCTGAAGTAGGTGGGTTTCATGCCCAGGTGCTCGGCGACTTCTTCCAGCGGCAGTTCCCGGGCGTAGTGGGCAAAGATGTAATCCACCGCGCGGTTGGTGCGGTCGACGTTGTGATCGTCGGCCAATTGTTCGGTAGTGGCGCCGGACAGCAATTGATAGTCGTCGCTGGCCGCGAGCAGTTCCATGAGGATGAAAAAATGCCCGAGGCGGGTGATGCCCCGGGAATCGGCAATGCGCTGCATCAGGGTCATGGCCTGGCGGATGGTGCGCTTGCAGCGAAATTCAATGCCGTACTGCGCGCGTTCGAGCAGCGGCGCCAGGCTCTTGAGTTCGGCGAACACCTGATGGCCACTTTCGAACAGCTCATCGGTGAAGTTGACCAGCATGTCGCGCTTTTCCACGACCTCGTCTTCGGCGACCTGACTGATCCAGTTGTGCGGCAGGTTGGGGCCGGTGAGGAACAGGGTTTCGGGGTAGAAGTTGCCGATGTAGTCGCCGATGAACACCTTGCCGGAGCTGGCGACGATCAGGTGCAGCTCGTATTCCTTGTGAAAGTGCCAGCGCACCAGCGGACACGGAAAACCGTGCTGGCGGTAGATGATGGACAACCCGTTGTGGTCATCCATCAACTCGTAGGAGGGGTCGGTCACGCGAGCGGTTCGAGTCATGGCAGGGCGCTTCGGCTGTTATCGCCGACCGATCATGCCTCTTTACGCGTCCGTTGCGCCAGCGCACCGTGACGGCGGGCGCGGCAGATGTTTATCTGGCGCGATTCTTTTCCTCAATCCACTGCGCCATGTATTGCGTGCTCTTCAGGGTGTGGTGACGCAGCATGCTGCCGGTGAAGTTGTCCCGTCGCCGTTGCGTCAGGTGCTGCCGGCAATCATTGATCCGCTCGATCAGCGCGGCGGCGTGTGCCGTGCGTTGATAACGCTCCACCAGCAATGTTTGCCCTCGGGCCTGGGCCTCATTCCAGTGCGATGGCTCCTTGTAGAGCCGCACGGCCTGTTCGGCGATGCCTTCGGCGGTGTGGGCAATTGCGCCCGGCCAGGCATGCTTGCCGTGCATGGCTTCGGCGCCGACCGGCGTGGTCACGCTGGGCGTGCCGCAAAGCATCGCGTCCACCAGTTTGCCCTTGATGCCCGCGCCGAAACGCAGGGGCGCCAGGCATATCCGCGCATCGGACATCACCTGCAGGGCATCTTCGGCCCAGTTCATCACATGAAAACCCTGCGCCGCATTATGCAGAGCCGTCGCTTTGGGCGGGGTGTAAGCACCGTAGACATGCAGTTGCGCGGTCGGCAGTCGGGCGCGGATCAGCGGCCAGATTGTGTTTTTCATCCAGAGCACCGCATCCCAGTTCGGCGCGTGGCGGAAGTTGCCGATGCTCAGGAAATGCGCGCGGTCTTCGAAGGGCTTCGGCGACGCGATCGGCGCGTCGACCATTAGCGGGCACCAGTGTAAAAGGTCGCGCGGGAGATGGAATTGCTCGACCAGCAAGTCGATTTCCACCTGGGAAATCATCAGGTTCAAGTCGCAGCGATATAGCGCGGCGATTTCGCGTCGGGCCAGGTCTGTGTCGGCCATCAATTCGAATTCTTCGCGCAGGGCCGGGGCGAACAGGCGGGTGAAATCGTTGGCGTCGTCGCTGGCCTTCAGGCGTTCCTTGAGCCGCGCATGCCGCGCGTGCCGCAGGCTTTGCAGGTCGGAAGTTTCGAGGATGCGCAGGGCGTCGGGGCAGTGTTTCTCGACGCGCCAGCCAAACTGCTCTTCCATCATGAACTGGTCGAACAGCACGATATCCGGCGCCAGTTCGCTCACGAACGTGTCGAAACTGCTGCTGTTGAGTTCGATCGGCACTTCGCGGATGCCCAGCTCGGTGAGGTCGGCCTTGTGCTCGCCAGGGCCGGCCGGGCTGCTGAAGGTGATGTCCCAACCCTGGGCCAGGAAGGCTTCGAGGATTTGCATGACATGCCCGCTGGCTGCTGAGGAGCGTGGTTCCGGCCAGACATAACCGATGACCAGGACAGACGTGGGGCGGGGGTGACTCATGAACGGGACTTCCTGAAGCTGGGAGAAACGAGGGGGCGCTATTAAACCATAGCCCGCCGGGTTTGCTCCCCGCTGCAAAGTCGCCCTGCGACGGCAGGTCTTACTGGCCGAGGATGCCTTTGACCTTGTCGCGCAATTGATCGATGGAAAACGGCTTGCCGATCACATGCATGTCCGCCGGGACTTCAATGGTTTCGGCGTAGCCGCTGGCAAACAGGATCGGCAGGTCCGGGCGCAGGACCCGCGCTTCGGTGGCCAGTTGGCGGCCATCCATGATCGGCAGGCCGACGTCGGTCATCATCAGGTCGATGTGCTGGTTGACGTCCTTGAGCGTTTCCAGGGCCTGTTCGCTGCCGTCAGCCTCCAGCACGTTGAAGTCCAGTTCCTCCAGCACATCGACGATCAGCATGCGCACGATGGCATCGTCTTCTACAACCAGGATGGTGGAGGTGTGGGTGGGCATGGTGGCAGCTCTCGGTAAGGGAATTGAAGATGGCGCCGGTCGATCGAAATTGCCGGTCTCTTGCATGAGTAAGTGGCGGATGGCCACAAGTTCCCGGATGGATACAAAAAAGAATACGACGCCAGGGGCCGGCAAGGATAACCGGTGGTACGCAACGTGATGCAGGCAAATGTAGGAAAATGGTGCTAAATCTGTGAGAAAAATGGATCCATGTCGCCGTTTTGGGGCAAACTCCGTGGTTTTCGACAGTTCGACAAGGCTGCCCCATGTCCTCTCCGTCTTCGGTTGATGAGCAACGGTTTCGCAAACTTCTGAGCCGCAACGTCAGTCTGCCCCTGGGCGTCGGCGCCATCAGTGCCGTGTTCTTCGTCTCGCTGATCACCTATCTGTTGTCGGTGATCCAGTGGGTCGAGCACACCGACCGGGTGATCAATAACGCCAATGAAGCGGTGAAGCTCACCGTCGACCTGGAAACCGGCATGCGCGGTTTCCTGCTCAGCGGCGACGAACACTTTCTCGACCCCTACGAGACGGCCAAGCCACGCATCACCGTGGCCCTCAATACTTTGCTCGAACTGACGGCCGACAACCCGGTGCAGACCGATCGCCTGCGCCGCCTGCAAGCCTTGCAGGACGAATGGGCAACCTATGCGCAATCGATGATCGATTTGCAGCGCGCCAGCGGCGACTACCGGGCGGCAGTCAAGGCCGGGCGGGGCAAGCGCCTGACTGACGAGATCCGCAAGCAGTTCGAGGACGTGATCGACACCGAGCAGACCTTGCGCACGACCCGCAACGAGGATGTGCGCCGCACCACTATCTGGAGCATCAGCCTGTACCTGCTGTTCATTGCCGGTATCAGCGGCTTGCTGGCCTACATCGGCCGTCGCGATCTGCTCAATCTCTCCCAGAACTACGGCGCGAACCTCGCCGCGCAGGAAGCCAGCGCCCATCGCCTGGAGCAACAGGCCTGGCTGCGTACCGGCCAGACTGAACTGGCCGAACAGGTGCTGGGGCAACTGACCCTGAACCTGCTGGGGCGCAACATTCTGCAATTCTGTGCCCATTACCTGGGTACTGCGGTGGCGGCACTGTATGTGCGCGAGGATCACGGCGGCCTGAAACGGGTGGCGACTTACGGCTTCTCACGCGAGCAGGAACAACAGGAACAATCGATCTACAGCGGCGAGGGTATCGTCGGTCAGGTCGTGCAACAGGCGCGGTTGATCCGTCTCGACTCGGTGCCCGCCGATTACTTCAAGGTCAGCTCGGGACTCGGCGAAGGCCTGCCGCACAGCGTTCTGGTGGTGCCGACCAGCGATGACGACCGAATCAACGGCGTGATCGAACTGGGTTTCCTGCGCCCGCTCACCGACCGCGACATCGAGTTGCTGGAGCTGATTGCCGGCAACATCGGTACGTCCATCGAGGCGGCCCGCTATCGTCAGCGCCTTCAGGAAGTGCTGGCTGAAACCCAGCAGCTCAACGAAGAGCTGCAAGTGCAGCAGGAAGAACTGAAGACCGCCAACGAGGAACTGGAAGAGCAATCGCGGATTCTCAAGGAGTCCCAGGCGCATCTGGAAACCCAGCAAGTCGAGCTGGAGCAGACCAACGAACAACTCGCCGAGCAGGCGCAGACCCTGGCCGAGCAGCGCGACGCCATGGATCAGAAGAACACCGAGCTCAATCAGGCCCAGGCGCAACTGGAAGAGCGCGCCGAAGAGTTGCAGCGCTCCAGCAAGTACAAATCCGAATTCCTCGCCAACATGTCCCACGAACTGCGCACGCCGCTGAACAGTTCGCTGATTCTCGCCAAATTGCTGGCGGAGAACCCCCAGGACAATCTCAGCGCCGAACAGGTCAAGTTCGCCGAGTCGATCTATTCCGCCGGCAACGATCTGCTCAACCTGATCAACGATATTCTCGACATCTCCAAGGTCGAGGCGGGCAAGCTGGAAGTGATTGCCGAGAACACCAGCGTCGCGCGTCTGGCCGATGGCCTGCGCGGGGTGTTCGAGCCGTTGGCGGCGGACAAGCAACTGACCTTCACCGTCGATTTGCAGCCTGATGCGCCAATCACCCTGTTCACCGACCGGCAGCGGTTGGAGCAGGTGATCAAGAATCTGCTGTCCAACGCGGTGAAGTTCACCGAGCACGGCACGGTCAGCCTGACCATCGCCGGACAGCCACACGAGCGCATCGCGTTTATCGTGCGCGACTCGGGGATCGGCATCGCGGCGGATCAGCAGGAAAGCATTTTCGAAGCCTTCCGCCAGGCCGATGGCACCACCAACCGCAAATACGGCGGCACCGGGCTGGGCCTGTCGATTTCCCGGGATCTGGCGGCGCTGCTGGGCGGTTCGATCAGCGTCAGCAGCGCGCCGGGGCAGGGCAGCGTGTTCACCCTGGTACTGCCGCAGCAGTACAGCGAGCCGGGTGACACGCCGGTCGCACCGCTGACCTTCAGCCCGGCGGAAGCCAAACCGGTGGTGGTCGCCGCTGCGCCGGTTTCGCCACTGCCGGACGTCGACATCCCGCGTTTCAATGACGACCGCGCCAGAGCGCCGTTCGACAGCCGTTGCATCCTGGTGGTGGAGGACGAGCCGAACTTCGCTCACATCCTTTATGACCTGGCCCATGAACTGGGTTACCAGTGCCTGGTCGCCCACGGCGCGGATGAAGGGTATGACTTGGCGAAAGAGTTTGTGCCGGACGCGATCCTGCTGGACATGCGCCTGCCGGACCATTCCGGGCTGACTGTGCTGCAACGCCTGAAGGAACACGCCGAGACCCGGCACATTCCGGTGCATGTGATTTCCGTCGAGGATCGCGTCGAAGCGGCCATGCACATGGGCGCCATCGGTTACGCGGTCAAACCGACCACCCGCGAGGAACTCAAGGATGTGTTCGCCCGCCTCGAAGCCAAGCTGACCCAGAAGGTCAAGCGGGTGCTGCTGGTCGAGGACGACGACTTGCAGCGCGAAAGCATCGCGCGGCTGATCGGCGACGAGGACATCGAAATCACCGCCGTCGGCCTGGCACAAGATGCCCTGGAACTGCTGCGCACCACGATGTTCGATTGCATGGTCATCGATCTCAAGCTGCCGGACATGCTCGGCAACGACCTGCTCAAGCGCATGTCCACCGAGGACATCTGCTCGTTCCCGCCGGTGATCGTTTACACCGGGCGCAACCTGACCCGCGACGAAGAGGCCGACCTGCGCAAGTATTCGCGCTCGATCATCATCAAGGGCGCGCGCTCGCCAGAGCGGTTGCTCGATGAGGTCACACTCTTTCTGCACAAAGTCGAATCGCAGTTGTCCCATGAACGGCAGAAGATGCTCAAGACCGCCCGCAGCCGCGACAAGGTCTTCGAAGGTCGCAAAGTGCTGCTGGTGGACGATGATGTACGCAACATCTTCGCCCTGACCAGTGCCCTGGAAACCAAAGGCGCAGTCGTGGTGATCGGCCGTAACGGCCGTGAGGCGATTGAAAGATTGAATGAAGTCGAGGACATCGACCTGGTGCTGATGGACGTGATGATGCCGGAGATGGATGGTTATGAAGCCACCATCGAGATCCGCAAGGACCCGCGCTGGCGCAAGCTGCCGATCATCGCGGTGACGGCCAAGGCCATGAAGGACGATCAGGAGCGCTGCCTGCAGGCCGGCGCCAATGATTACCTGGCCAAGCCCATCGACCTGGATCGCCTGTTCTCGCTGATTCGTGTGTGGTTACCGAAGATGGAACGGATTTAGTGGAACCCAATACCGAAATCGAATTGCGCTTGTTGATCGAGGCCATTTACCTCAAGTACAGCTACGACTTTCGCGATTACTCCGGCGCGTCGATCAAGCGTCGGGTGCAACATGCGTTGAGCCAGTTCGAATGCGCGACCATTTCGGCATTGCAGGAAAAGGTCCTGCATGACCCGACCGCGTTCATGCAGTTGCTGCAATTGTTGACGATCCCGGTCAGCGAGATGTTTCGCGACCCTTCGCACTTCCTGGCCATCCGCCAGGAAGTGGTGCCGCTGCTCAAGACGTATCCGTCGATCAAGATCTGGATCGCCGGTTGCAGCACCGGCGAAGAGGTCTACTCGATGGCGATTCTGTTGCGCGAGGAAGGCCTGCTCGACCGCACGATCATCTACGCCACCGACATCAACCCACGCTCGCTGGAGAAGGCCAAGCAGGGGATTTTCTCGATGGAGAACGTTCGCGCCTACACCGCCAATTACCAGCAGGCCGGCGGCCAGCGTTCGTTTGCCGACTACTACACTGCAGCCTACGGCTACGCGATTTTCGACAAGAGCCTGTGCGAGAACGTGACGTTCGCCGATCATAGCCTGGCGACCGATAGCGTATTCTCCGAAACTCAATTAATTTCATGCCGTAACGTGTTGATTTATTTCAATAAAAAATTACAGGATCGGGCGTTCGGATTGTTTCATGAGTCGTTGTGCCATCGTGGCTTTCTGGTGCTGGGCAGCAAGGAAACCCTGGATTTTTCCAGCTATGCCAGCCAGTTCGTACCGCTGGTCAAACAAGAACGGATCTATCGCAAATCATGAACGGCGCAGTGGATTTGCCTCGGGTCGAGGCGATTGTGGTGGGGGCTTCCGCCGGTGGCGTCGAGGCCTTGCTGACGTTGCTCAGTCCGCTGCGAGAAGGTTTCCTGCTGCCGATCATCGTCGTGCTGCATTTGCCGGATGAGCGTCGCAGCCAATTGGCCGAGGTGTTTACCCGGCGCCTGGCGCTGCCGGTGGTCGAGGCGGTCGACAAACAGGACATCAGCGCTGGTACGGTGTACTTCGCCACACCGGGCTATCACCTGTCGGTGGAGCAGGATCGCAGCCTGTCGCTGAGCCTTGAAGATCGCCTGCATCATTCCCGTCCTTCGATCGATTACCTGTTCGAGTCCGCCGCCGATGTCTATGGCCCGGCGCTGGCCGCCGTGCTGCTGACCGGCGCCAATCACGACGGCGCCCGAGGCCTGGCGCAGGTCAAACGACTGGGTGGGCTGACCATCGTCCAGGACCCCGCCGATGCCCAGGTTTCGACCATGCCGACGGCGGCCCTGAAGATGCATCAACCGGATCACATTCTTCCCATTCACGGCATCGGCCGTCTGCTTGTCGAGCTGGAACGAATCGCATGCTGAGTAATATCCAAGCCAAACTGCTGATCGTCGACGATCTGCCCGAGAACCTGCTGGCCCTCGAAGCGCTGATCAAGCGTGAGGACCGCACGGTCTACAAGGCGCTGTCGGCGGACGAAGCGCTCTCGCTGCTGCTGCAACACGAATTCGCCATGGCCATTCTCGATGTGCAGATGCCCGGCATGAACGGCTTCGAACTGGCCGAGTTGATGCGCGGCACCGAGAAAACCAAGAACATTCCGATCATTTTCGTCAGCGCCGCCGGCCGTGAGCTGAACTACGCGTTCAAGGGCTACGAAAGCGGCGCGGTGGATTTCCTGCACAAACCGCTGGATATCCATGCGGTGAAAAGCAAGGTCAACGTCTTTGTCGACCTGTATCGCCAGAGCAAGGCCATGAAACAGCAGGTCGAGGCCCTGGAGCAGAGTCGCCGCGAGCAGGAAGCGCTGCTGCAGAAGTTACAGAGCACTCAACTTGAGCTGGAGCAGGCGGTGCGCATGCGCGACGATTTCATGTCGATCGTCGCCCATGAAGTGCGCACGCCGCTCAACGGCCTTATCCTCGAAACTCAGCTGCGCAAGATGCATCTGGCCCGGGACAACGCCGCGGCGTTCACCCTCGACAAAATGCAGGCCATGGTCGACCGCGACGAGCGGCAGATCAAAAGCCTGATTCGGCTGATCGAGGACATGCTCGATGTGTCGCGGATCCGCACCGGCAAGCTGTCGATCCGCCCGAGCCGTTTCGACCTGACGCAACTGGTGGAGCATCTGTTGCAGAATTTCGCGCAGCAGATCGAGGCCGCCGAAACCGAGGTCAGCTTCAGCGCGCCGGAGCCGGTATATGGGCATTGGGACGAGTTCCGCATTGAGCAGGTGGTGACTAACCTGTTGACCAACGCCCTGCGCTACGGCGGCAAGAGTCCGATCCAGGTGCGGGTGTATTGCGCAGGAGAGGAGGCGCGGGTCGAGGTCCAGGATCGTGGCATCGGCATCAGCGAGGAAAACCAGAAGCGTATTTTTCAACAGTTCGAACGGGTTTCCGCCAAGACGGTGGTCGCCGGACTCGGGCTGGGTCTGTTCATTTCCGAGCAGATCGTGGCCGCCCATGGCGGCTCCATCGTCGTCGAAAGCAGGATCAACGAGGGCGCCCTGTTTCGCGTTTGTCTGCCGCTCCAGGAAATCGGCGAAACAAACGCAACCTCTGATTGACCGCACGGTCGTATCAGCAGCTATTGACCGAACAAAGGCTTCCCATGAGCGTAGATGCACAAGATGTAGTACTCATCGTCGAGGACGAACCGGTTATCTTGATGGTGCTGGCGGATTTCCTGTCGGGGCAGGGATATCGCGTGCTGCAGGCGGAAAACGGTGAACAGGCTTTCGAGATTCTCGCCAGCAAGCCGCACCTGGACATGTTGATCACCGATTTTCGACTGCCTGGCGGCATCTCCGGCGTGCAGATCGCCGAACCCGCCGTCAAGTTGCGCCCCGACCTCAAAGTGATCTTCATCAGCGGCTATCCGCAGGAAATCCGCGAGACCGGCAGCCCGATCACCCGCAGGGCGCCGATTCTGGAAAAACCGTTCGATCTGGACGTGTTGCAGGAAAAGATTCAGGAACTGCTGGCGTGACTCACTGCCGTATCGATCCCACGAATAGCGTGGGATCGATACGTTACTTCAGGTTTTGATCATTTCCCGCACCTTGGCGGTCAGCAAATCGAAGGTGAACGGCTTGGTGATCATCTGCATCCCCGGATCGAGGAAGCCACCGCGTACCGCCGCGTGTTCGGCGTAACCGGTGATGAACAGCACTTTCAGCTCAGGCCGGTGTTGCCGGCCGATTTCCGCCAGTTGCCGCCCGTTCATTCCCGGCAGGCCGACGTCACTGATCAACAGGTCGATGCGCTGCGCTGACTCCAGTATCGGCACGGCGCCATCGGCGTCACTCGCTTCTACAAACGCATAACCCAACTCACTCAACACTGCGCTCACCAGCACCCGCACGGCCGGGTCGTCTTCGACGATCAACACGGTTTCGCCATCCAGTGCGTCGGGGCTTTGCTGGCTGTCGATAGGCGTGTCAGGCAGCTCTTCACCGCGAAAACGCGGCAAGTACAGTTTGACCGTGGTGCCCTGATCGATTTCGCTGTCGATCGACACATGCCCGCCGGACTGTTTGCTGAAACCGTAGATCATCGACAGGCCCAGGCCGGTGCCCTGGCCGATGGGTTTGGTGGTGAAAAACGGGTCGAACGCGCGGTTGATCACGCTCTGCGGCATGCCGCAACCGCTGTCGCTGACGCTGAGCACCACGTAGTCGCCAGGTTCGAGGTTGCTGTAGGCCTCGGTGAAGACTGGATCGAGTACCTGATTGGCAGTCGCCACTTTCAGCCTGCCGCCGTCGGGCATGGCGTCCCGGGCATTGATTACCAGGTTGAGCAGGGCGCTTTCCAGTTGATTGGGGTCTGCCTCGGCGACCCACAGATTGTCGTCCAGTTGCATGTCCAGCCGAATGCTTTCGTTGAGGCTGCGTTGCAGCAATTCACCCATCGACAGGACCAGGGTGTTCATCTGCACGGCTTTGGAGTCCAGCGACTGCCGGCGGGAAAACGCCAGCAAGCGATGGGTCAGGCCGGCGGCGCGGTTGGCTGAGGTCACGCCGAGATCGATCAGGCTGTCGAGGTCGTCGGTACGGCCACGGGCCAGGCGTCGACGCAACAGTTCGAGGCTGCCGATGATCCCGGTCAGCATGTTGTTGAAGTCGTGGGCGATACCGCCGGTGAGCTGACCGACCGCTTCCATTTTCTGCGACTGGCGCAGGGCTTCTTCGTTGTGCCGCAGTTGCGCGGTACGTTCTTCGACCTGTTGTTCGAGAGTTTCCAGCGTCGATTGCAGGCGCCGTTCGCTTTCGCTCAGGTCGATCAGCCGGTCGCGCGCTTCGTACTGCCGTCGTCGACCACGCAGGGCCGTCGACACCAGGCTGACGAGGGTTGCCGGGTGGAAAGGGCGCTCGAGAAAGGTCACGTTGCCCAAGGATTTGCTGAGTTTGGAAGAGGGACCTTGCTCGGTGCCGCCATGGTGGGTCAGCAACACAATCGGCAGATCCGACCACGCTGGTTGTTGTTCCAGGTACAGCAACAGGGTTTCCAGATCCGGACCGTTGAGCGCCTCCGCCGCGATCAGCAGCAGCCCCGCGCCGGGCGCGAGCTCATTGCACAGACCACCGAGGTCGCGGGTAATCACCCCGCCGTAGCCCGCTTCACCCAGAATCATCTGGGCAATCTGGCTGTCACGACCCAGGGGCGCGAGGATCAGTGCCCTTTCAGACAGCGGCACGCTGACACTCACAGGCCTTCGTCCTTGAGCAGCGGGCTGCTGGCACCGAGATAGGTCGGTACTCCGCGCAACACGCCCTGGAAGGTTTCCAGCGGTTCACCGATGGTCATGCCTTGCGCGGAAATGCGGTATTCGCGGATGGTCGATTCGTGGCTGCCGGTGCGCTTCTTGATGATCGAAATCGCCCGGCGCACTTTGCCCAGCGCCTCGAAGTAGCGCAGCAGAATCACCGTGTCGGCCAGATAAGTGATGTCGACCGGGGCCATCATGTCGCCGACCAGACCGTGCTGGGCGACCGTCATGAAGGTCGCAGCGCCCTTGCGATTGAGGTACAGCAGCAGTTCGTGCATGTGCAGCACCAGCGCGTTTTCCTCCGGCATGGCTGCCTGATAGCCGTTGAGACTGTCGATAACCACGGTCGAGATCTGCCCTTCGTCGACGGCACGCCGTACCCGGTGCGAGAACTCGCCGGGGGTCAGTTCCGCCGCGTCCACTTGTTCGATCAGCAGATTGCCGGTGTCGAGCAGGGCCTTGAGGTCGATGCCGATATTCTTCATGCGTTCGAACAGCAGCCCCAGTTCCTCGTCGAAGACGAACAACGCGGCTTTTTCCCCGCGCGCCACGGCGGCGGTGGCGAAAATCATCGAAATCAGCGATTTCCCGGTCCCCGCCGGGCCGAGAATCAATGTGCTGGAACCGGTCTCGATGCCGCCGCCCAGGAGGGCATCCATTTCCGCGATGCCGCTCTTCATCTGCACGCGCGCATATTCACCACGGTGTTCCGCCGCGATCAGTCGCGGGAACACCTGGACGCCACCTGCCAGGATGGTGAAGTCATGGTAGCCGCCACGATATTTCTGGCCGCGATACTTGATCACCCGGACTCGCCGACGCTCGGCGCCGTAATTCGGTGTCAGTTCTTCGAGGCGGATCACCCCATGGGCGACGCTGTGGACGGTCTTGTCCAGCAACTCGGTGGTCAGGTCGTCGAGCAGCAGGACGGTGGCTTCGTAGCGCGAGAAGTAATGCTTGATCGCCAGGATCTGTCGGCGGTAGCGCAGGGAGCTTTGCGCCAGCAGGCGAATTTCCGACAGGCTGTCGAGAATGACCCGGGTCGGCTTGAAACGCTCGACCACCTCGAAAATCTGTTTGGTCGCTTCGCCCAGTTCCAGGTCGGACGAATACAGCAGGCTTTGCTGATGTTCGGCGTCGAGCAGACTTTCCGGCGGCGTCAGCTCGAAGATCTCGATGTTGTTGTCCAGCTCCCAGCCGTGGGACGCCGCGCCCTGACGCAATTCGCGCTCGGTTTCCGACAGCGTGATGTACAGCGAGCGTTCGCCGGCTCGGGCGCCAGCCTGAAGGAATTGCAACGCGATGGTGGTTTTGCCGGTGCCGGGTTCGCCCTCCAGTAAAAACACATGACCGCGCGACAGGCCTCCGGCCAGAATGTCGTCCAGACCTTCGATGCCGGTACTGGCTTTTTCACTGTTGAACACATTGGATGTCGTCAAAAAATGGCCCTCTCATGACCAGGGAGTCGAGGCAACGGACGGCAAACGCTGAGTCGGGTTGCCTGTTCACTTGACCCTTGGCCGAGATGACGGTTCCGCTGTTTCTTCGCGGATGTGTCGGGAAGGCTGTCGAAAGTGCTCAAAGTCCCTGTTGCAGCGCCGGGTCGTCCGGATTCATTTGCTCAAGCTGGGCCAGGAGAATCTGCACGTTCTGCAACTGGCCGCTTTCCTTCCAGTAATTGATCAGCAGCACCCGCGCCTTGCGGTCAGCCGGATGGCGCTGGACGATTTCCTGCAACTGCTTCTGCGCCGCTTCCAGTTCCTCTGCATCGTGCAAGGTGGTGGCGAGGTCGTAGCGGTAATCCTTGTTGTCAGGCTCCAGCTCGACGGCTTTCGACAGGCCGAGCAGGGCGTATTCGCGCTGGTCATGGTGCAACAGCCAGAGACCGAGGGCATGTTGCAGATAGGCCGAGTCGGGCTGGGCCTTCAGTTGCTTGGCCAGTAACTGGCGGGCGGCATCGCTCTGACCCTGTCGGTCGAGCACATCGATCTGCATCACCAGCGCCGGCAGGTTGCCGGGCTCCAGACTCAGGGTTTGATCCAGCGCTTCCTGCGCCTGCTGGAACTCAGCATTATGCAGGTGCAATCGTGCCAGTTGGGCGAAGTTCGCCGCGCTGGGCGGCTGACTCTTCAACACTTGCTCCCAGCCGTCGATGGCTTGTTGCAGCGGCGCGAAATACAGCCCGAGCTCGTCAGGTGACAAGCCGAGCAGGGCATTGATGGCGGCAAACCGCACGCCCTGGTCCTCATCGTCGAGCAATGGCCCGAGCAACAGACTGCGCGGACCGCCCGGCACCAGTCCGACCACGCTCTTGATTGCCGCCAGTCGCACGTCGACCGCTTCGTTCTGCAGATCGGCGTCCGCCAGTTTCAGGGCCTGCGGACTCGGGTAGTTGGGCAATTCGGCGTGCAGCCAGACGCGGCGCTTGACCGACAGATCCGGACGGCCCAATTGCTGGTACAGCACCCGCGCCGCACCCGGCTGCCCGGCGCGAGTGGCGGACAAGGCTTCGCTGTAGCCATGCTTGATGGCTTCGGGCACCACCGGCGCGGTGCTGCGCAAGGACAACCAGGCAACGACGAGCACCAGCACGAGGCCAAGGCTGATAAGCAAGTAGCGGCGGGACTGAGGCATGCAAGTATCCGAAGCTGTCGAACTGAAGCAGAGCGGCAAGCTTCGACCAGCTCGCGCCATGAGTCAAACCCTGTGTCCGCCGAATGTGAATGGCGCCCCGATTTGGCGATTGGCGCGTTACAGAGCGTCGGCGTAGCGCCGAATCGCCCTACAACCTGCGTCGACCCACATAACCTGTCGGGGCTTCGAACCAGTGTCTACGCTTGCAGAAGTTGTTTCGATGAGTGTGCCCATGCAAGCCCTGTTCAATTACTTCAAAGCCGTGATCCATCCCGGTCAGGCAGTGCTGCTGTTTGCCCTGCGAACCATTGCCGCCGGACTGCTGACGCTGTATCTGGCATTCGTGTTCGATCTGGATCAGCCCAAGTGGTCAATCATGGCCGTGGTGATTGTCAGTCAGCCGCTGGCCGGGATGGCACTGGCGCGCAGCTTTGGCCAGATCATTGGCACCACGCTGGGCGCGGCGGTGGCGGTGCTGATCATGGCGATTTTTCCGCAGGCGCCGTTGCCGTTCATTGCCACCCTGGCCTTGTGGCTCGCGCTGTGTACCGCTGGTGGCACCCTGTTGCGCTACACCAGCTCCCAGGCGTTCGTGCTCAGCGGCTACACCGCCGTGGTCGTGGCGTTGCTGGCGATCCCGGATCAGGACGGTACATTTCTGCTGGCGGTGACGCGGGTCACCGAAACCCTGCTGGCGGTGGCGTGCGTCTGCGTCGTCAGCCTGCTGACCGCACGCCCGGAAGCGGTGGCGAAAGGTTACTTCGCCAAGGTCGATCAGGTCATCAAACTGGCCGCCACCCACGCCGCCGCCGTGATCCGCACCGAAGAAAGCGAGGTCGACTTTCAGCGTCGGCAAATGCAACTGCTCGGCGAAATCAGCGCCCTGGAAGGCCTGCGTCGGCATTTGTACTTCGATGCCCCGCGTTTGCGCAGTGCCAACAATCTGGTGCTGTTGCTGGGCAATCAATTGATGTTGCTGACCTCCCGGCTGACTGCCTTGCGCCATCAGCGGCAATTGCTGACCGAGCGCTGGAAGGGTGATTTGCCGCTGGACATCCAGCGTTTGCGCGCCGAGGAGCTGGCGTTCCTCGATCAACTGGCGCAACAGGGGCGGGCGTTATCGGCCGACGCGCGGCATCACTTCGTGACCCTGCAACAGCAATTCGACGAATTGGCCTACGAGGTCGAGCAACTGACCGAAGACATGAGTGCGACCTTGCGCTCGCTGGCGTGGGCCTTACGCTGGGAGCAGGCGCGCTTGCTGCAGCAGCTTGAGCAGATTCTGGAACTGAGCGATGCGATTCAGGAGGGCCGTGAGGCCAGTTGCATGTTTCGCGGCCAATCCAATCCGCTGCACCTGGACTTCACCCTGGCGACCATGAACGCGATTCGCGCCTTTACCGCACTGCTGGCGGCCGGGCTGATCTGGATCGAAACCGCCTGGGACGGCGCCCGGGGCGGGATGATCCTGGTGGGCATCCTTTGTTCGCTGATGGCGACGTTTCCCCGACCGCTCATGGCCGCGCAAAGTTACGCCCGGGGCCTGGGGGTGGCATTGGTGGTCTCGGCGTTCTATCAATTCATGCTGGTGCCGGCGATCAGCGACTTCGAGTTGCTGGCGTTGCTGCTCGCGCCGTTGCTCTATGTGATCGCGGTAGGCCTCGCCAGTCCGGCGACTGCCGGCATCGGCATGGGGCTGGGATTGACGAGTTTCCTGCTGCTCGGGCCCCAGAATGTCGGCACCGGCCAGAACAGCGCCATCCAATGGTTCGAATTCGCCGGGGCCTACATCAGCGCGGCGGTGCTGGCGCTGATCGTTTATGCCTGGATCTTCCCGTTCCGTCCGGTATTGCGGATTCGCCGCCTGTATAACGAGGCGCGCGAACAGGTGTACAGCCTGACGAAGACACCGGCGACCGATGAGCAGCAATTCGCCTTCGAGAGTCGCATGGTCGACCGCCTGACCACGATGCTCGGCCTGCTGCCGGCGGCCAATGACCGGGCGATGCAGCAATTGTACGAAGTCAGCCTCGGCTGTGTGGCACTGGGTGTGGCGATGCACCAGTTGCGTCAGCAGGTACAAAACAACAGGTTGCTCAGTGACACCTTCAGCCAGACGTTGTTGGCTGCCCTGCGTCAGACCGGACGCTTCGTCGCCGGTCGGCCCGATGCCCCATTGAGTCCACTGCTCGCCACGCTTCACGCCCTGGGTGATGAACTGGATGACTTGCATGTCGCCAGCCATGAGCACCTGTGGTCTGTGTTTCGCATGCGGGTTGCGTTGCTGATCGTGGTGTCGTTTCTCGAGCGCCACGGGGAGCATCTGCAACAGACCACCCCTGAAGGAGTGCCGGCCCTTGCCCATTGATTTCGAGATTGGCGGGGTTTACCTGCCGCCGATTGCCCAGGCCCTGTTGCTGGCCATTCCTGTTTTCATGTTGCTGGACTGGGGCTTGCGGCGTGTGGGACTGCTGCGTTTTGTCTGGCATGAAGCGCTGTTCGAGGGCGCCTTGTACGTCTGCGTGTGCGCCACGCTGATTTTGCTGATGGGAGCCTGAAGCCTTGAATAAATTGCTTTCCCGACTGACAACTCTCGCCGTGGTGGTGCTGGCGATCGTGCTGGGCTGGTTTGCCTGGGAGCATTACACCCGCGCGCCATGGACGCGCGATGCGCGGGTGAGGGCGGATGTGGTGACGCTGTCGGCGGATGTCTCGGGGCGCATTGTCACGCTCGCGGTGCAGGACAACCAGCATGTCACCAAGGGCCAGTTGCTGCTGGAGATCGACCCCGCGCGCTACAGCCTCGCGGTGGAGCATGCGCGGCGTTCGGTGGAGGTGGCGAAGGCCACGCTAGGTCAGTCAAAGGCCACCATCGTTGCCAGCGAAGCGTTACTTAAACAGCGTGAAAGTGAAGAGCGTCGGCGACGCACCTTGAAACAGGGCTTTGCGATTTCCGGGGAGGAATGGGAGAAGTCCAGTACCGATGTCGCCGTGGCACAAGCTGATCTGCTGCGTAATCAGGCCAATCTCGGCCTCGCCGAGGCCAACGTGCAACTGGCGATTGCCGCACTGACCCAGGCGGAACTGGATTTGCAGCGTACCCGGGTGGAGTCGCCGGTTACCGGGTATGTGACCAATCTGCTGACCCGGCAGGGCGATTATGCAGTGGCTGGCAATGCCATGCTGGCTCTGGTCGACAGCGATTCGTTCTATGTCAGTGGGTATTTCGAGGAAACCAAGTTGCCACGGATCGGGGAGGGCGACCGGGTGCGGATCGAGTTGATGAGCGGCGAGACCTTTGGCGGCACGGTGCAGAGCATCGCTTTCGCCATTGCTGACCGGGAAAACTCACAGGGCAGCCGTCTGCTGGCCAACATCAACCCCAGTTACACCTGGGTCAAACTGGCACAACGGGTGCCGGTGCGGATTGGTATCGATGCCGATTATGCCGGCAAAGGCCGATTGCGCGCGGGGACGACTGCGACGGTGACTGTTCAGGAGCATCGCTGACGTTCCGGGCGGGTGTTGCTTTTGTGGGCGTGGGCTTGCCCACGAAGGCGGCCGAGTGGGATGGCCGAGACAGTGGCGTAGAAGGGAGTTCAAGGCTTTCGGCCAGGCAAAAAAAAGCCCCGCGACCGAATGATACGCGGGGCAAAGGAATTTGGTTGGTTGCGGCCAACCAAAGGAGCTCTTTAAAAACCTGTTACTTGCTGGCGACCGTTTCTGGCTGCCAGCCGCCACCCAGGGCCTTGTAGATCGCGACGATGCCGCGATACAGATCAACTTCGGCCTGGGCCTGGCTGTCTTCGGCCGCCAGACGCTCACGCTGGGCGTCGAGCAGGACGAGGAAGTCTGCGGTGCCCTCGCGATAGCGAATCTCGGCGAGGTCGGCGGCCTTGCGGCTCGATTCGCTCTGACGGATCAGCGAGATCAGGCGTTGCTGACGCTTGCCGTAGTCGCTGAAGGCGTTTTCCGATTCTTCCAGGGCCAGCAGTACTTGTTGCTCGTAGGTCGCCAGGGCGCCTTCGGCATCTGCATCGGCACCGCGCAGACGGGCGCGCACGCTGCCCAGGTCAAACGCTGCCCAGGTGATGCTCGGACCCAGTGCCCAGGCGTTGGCCGCCGAGGAACCGATCTGCGAACCACGCCCGGCAGTCCAGCCGAGGAAACCGCTGAGACTGACCCGAGGGAACAGGTCTGCCTTCGCCACACCGATACGCGCGGTAGCCGAGGCCAGCTTGCGTTCGGCGCTGAGAATGTCCGGACGACGTTGCAGCAAATCCCCCGGGTTGCCGATCGGCAGGGCCTTGGCAATCGCCGGCAGGTCTTTGGGACTCAGGTCGACGGTCAGCTTGTCCGGACGCTCGCCCAACAGGGTGGCGATACGGTTCTTCTGTCGAACCTGCTCGGCCTGCAGCTGCGGAACGCTGGCTTCGACCGAAGCCAGGCGCGCATCGGCGCGTTCCACATCGAGCTGGTCGCCAACACCGGCGTCCCGCAGGCTGACGGTGATGGTGCGCGACTCACGCTGGTTTTCCAGGTTGGCCAGGGCAATCTTTTCTCGCAACTGGGCGCCGCGCAGTTGACCGTAGGCGTCCACCAGCTCGGCAATCATGGTGACTTGCAGCTGGTACAGATCGGCTTCGGCTGCCTGCTGGTCAGCTTCGCTGGCTTCCAGATTGCGCTGGATGCGTCCGAACAGATCCACTTCCCAGGCCATGTCTAGCCCCAGGTCGTAACGCTCGCTGTTGACCCGCTGGGTGGTCTGGCCTGGAATCTGCCCTTTGCCCAGGTCACTGCTGGCCCGGCTGGTGATGGTCGGCATGGCGTCGTTGCTGGCGTCGTCGCGGATCGCCCGGGCGGCTTTCCAGCGAGCGAACGCCACGCGCAGATCACGGTTGCCTTGCAGCGATTGAGTCACCAACTGGTTGAGGGTCGGGTCGTCGAACTGCTGCCACCAGATGCCTTCGAACCTGGAGCGGTCAAAGTTCTTCTGACCGGCAGCGCCGTCGGTGGCGGTGGTGATGTTGGCCGCCTCCGTCTCCGGGGTCTTGTAGTCGGGGCCGACGGCACAGGCACTCAGGGCCAGTACCAGCAGGCTCGGCAGGAAGACTTTCAGACTCATTGTTGCGCCTCCAGTTGCGTGCCCGGTTTCGGCGTCTTGGCCGCTTTGCGGGCTTCACCGCGTTCGACAAAGTTACGAATCAGTACGTAGAACACTGGCGTCAGCAGCAGACCGAAGAAGGTCACCCCGAGCATCCCGGAGAACACCGCCACACCCATGGCGTGACGCATCTCGGCACCGGCACCGCTGGAGAACACCAGTGGCACTACACCCATGATGAATGCGACGGAGGTCATCAGAATCGGCCGCAGACGCAGACGGCAGGCTTCCAGTACCGCAGCCAGCGGGCTGAGGCCTTCCTGCTGTTTATCCTTGGCGAACTCGACGATCAGGATCGCGTTCTTACAGGCCAGGCCCACCAGTACGATCAGGCCGATCTGGGTGAAGATGTTGTTGTCGCCACCGGAAGCAATCACCCCGGTAATGGCTGACAGCAGGGTCATCGGTACGATCAGGATCACCGCCAGTGGCAGGCTCCAGCTTTCGTATTGAGCGGCGAGCACCAGGAACGCCAGCAGTACGCAGAGCGGGAACACGAACAGCGCGGTGTTGCCGGACAGAATCTGCTGGTAGGTCAGGTCGGTCCACTCGTAGGTCATGCCGTTCGGAAGTTCTTCCTTGAGCAGTTTCTCGATGGCGGCCTCGGCCTGGCCGGAGCTGTAGCCGGGGGCTGCCGCACCGTTGATTTCAGCGGTGATGAAGCCGTTGTAGTGCATCACGCGATCCGGACCCGAGGTGTCGCTGACCTTGATGAAGGTCGCCAGCGGGATCATTTCGCCCTTGTTGTTGCGTACTTTCAGCTGACCGATCTGATCGGACTCGAGGCGGAACTGCTGCTCAGCCTGGACGTTGACCTGATAGGTGCGGCCGAAGCGGTTGAAGTCGTTGGCATACAGCGAACCCAGATAGATCTGCAGGGTGTCGAAGATGTCGCTGACGGCCACGCCGTGAGTCTTGGCTTTTTCCCGGTCGATGGCGGCATCGACCTGCGGCACGTTCACGGTGTAGCTGGTGAACAGGTTGGCCAGTTCCGGAACGTTATGGCTCTTGGCAATGATGTTCATGGTTTGCTTGTACAGCTCTTCGTAGCCCAGGTTGCCCCGGTCTTCGATTTGCAGACGGAAACCACCAATGGTGCCCAGACCCTGTACCGGCGGTGGCGGGAAGATCGCCATGTAGGCTTCCTGGATCCCGGCATATTTGCCGTTCAGGGCACCGGCGATCGCACCGGCGGACATGCTTGGGTCCTTGCGCTCGTCGAACGGTTTCAGGGTCACGAACACGATGCCCGCGTTCGGGCTGTTGGTGAAACCGTTGATCGACAGGCCAGGGAACGCTACGGCACTTTCCACGCCAGGCTGTTTCAGTGCCAGGTCGGACATGCGCTTGATCACGTCTTCGGTGCGGTCCAGGCTCGCGGCATCCGGCAGTTGCGCGAAGGCCACCAGGTATTGCTTGTCCTGGCCGGGTACGAAACCGGTCGGCGTGCTGGAGAAACCGAAAAAGGTCAGCACCATCAGGCCTGCGTACAACAGCAGGGCGATGCCGCTGCTACGGATGACCCGGCGTACGGTGCCGACGTAGCCATGGCTGGCTTTTTCGAAGAAACGGTTGAACGGACGGAACAGCCAGCCACCCAACAGTTTGTCCAGTACACGGGAGAAGCGGTCTTTCGGTACGTCGTGACCCTTGAGCAATACGGCCGCCAGCGCTGGCGACAGGGTCAGCGAGTTGAATGCCGAGATCACGGTCGAGATCGCGATGGTCAAGGCAAACTGCTTGTAGAACTGACCGGTGAGGCCGGAGATGAACGCCGCCGGTACGAATACCGCACACAGCACAAGCGCCGTGGCAATGATCGGGCCGGTTACTTCACCCATGGCACGCTTGGTCGCATCGAACGGATTGAGCCCAAGCTCGATGTTCCGCTCGACGTTTTCCACCACCACGATGGCGTCGTCCACCACGATACCGATCGCCAGTACCAGACCGAACAGCGACAGCGCGTTGAGCGAGAAACCGAACAGGTGCATCACCGCAAACGTACCGATCAACGATACCGGCACCGCCACCAACGGAATGATCGAGGCGCGCCAGGTCTGCAGGAACAGGATCACCACCAGTACCACGAGGATCAGCGCTTCGAAGAGGGTGTGAACCACCGCCTCGATGGAGCCGCGCACGAAGATCGTCGGGTCATAGACGATGCTGTAGTCCATGCCTTGCGGGAAGTTTTTCTTCAGCTCATCCATTTTCGCCCGAACCTCGTTGGAGATTTCGATGGCGTTGGAGCCTGGACGCTGGAAGATCGGGATGGCCACGGCCGGCTGGTTGTTCAGCAGCGAACGCAGGGCGTATTGGCTGGAACCCAGTTCGACGCGGGCGATGTCCTTGAGGCGAGTGATTTCACCATTGTCGCCTGCGCGAATGATGATGTTCTCGAACTCTTCCTCGGTTACCAGACGGCCCTGGGTATTGATCGACAGCTGGAAGCTCTGGGCATTCGGGGCCGGAGGCGCACCCAATTGACCGGCAGCGACCTGACGGTTCTGTTCGCGGATGGCGCTGACGACATCGGTAGCGGTCAGGTTGCGCGAAGCGGTCTTGTTCGGATCGAGCCATACCCGCAGCGAGTAGTCGCCCATACCGAACAACTGCACGTCACCGACACCGCCCAGACGCGCGAGCTCATCCTTGATGTTGAGGATCGCGTAGTTGGACAGGTACAGCATGTCGTAGCGTTTGTCCGGCGAGGTCAAGTGCACAACCATGGTCAGGTCGGGCGAAGCCTTGTCGACGGTGATACCAATGCGCGTCACTTCCTCGGGAAGTTTCGGCTCGGTACGGGTCACCCGGTTCTGCACCTGCACCTGCGCGTTGTCCAGGTCAGTACCCAGGGCGAAGGTGATGGTCAGGGTGATCTTGCCGTCAGCGGTGGACTGCGAGGACATGTACAGCATGTTCTCGACGCCGGTGATGGCTTGCTCCAGCGGAGCCGCCACGGTTTCACCGATGACTTTTGGGTTGGCGCCAGGGAAGTTGGCACGTACCACCACGGTGGGCGGAACGACTTCCGGGTATTCGCTGATCGGCAACTGGAACAGCGAGATCGCGCCGGCGATCAGGATCAGCAGCGATAGCACCGCTGCGAAGATCGGCCGTGAAATGAAGAATTGGGAAAAATTCATCGGAGTCAGTGTCCCTTAACCGCGTGGGGTCGTAGCAGCCAGTTTCACCACCGAGCCGGCCACGCTCTTGGCGGGGGCGACTTTGGGCAGGTTGCTGGCTTCCAGCGCCTGGCGTTGTTGAGCGAGTGCCGCGAGGGTCTGTTCGCTGGCCATCGGCACCACTTCAGGGGTGACCGGCGAGCCAGGACGTACCCGTTGCAGGCCCTTGACGATGATCGTGTCGTCCTTGTTCAGGCCGGTGCGCACGATGCGCAGGCCTTCGATCTTCGGTCCCAGTTCAACGGCGCGGTAGGCGGTCTTGTTGTCGCCATCCATCACCAGTACGAACTTCTTGCCGAGGTCTGTGCCGACCGCTTCGTCGTTGATCAGCATGGCGTTGTAGGTGCCGCTGCCGACCAGTTTCAGGCGGGCGTACAGACCCGGGGTGTAGGAGCCGTCGCTGTTGTCGAACACTGCGCGACCACGGATCGTGCCGGTTTTCGGGTTGACCTGGTTGTCGACGAAGTTCATCTGGCCCAGGTGCGGGTTGCCGTCCTCATTGGACAGGCCCATGTACACCGGCGTGGTGGCGCCACGTTGGCCCTGACGGGCGAGCTGGGTGTATTTGAGGAACACACGTTCGTCGGCGTCGAAGTAGGCGTAGACCTTGTCGGTCGAAACGACGCTGGTCAGCGCGGTGGTATCGGCGGTCACCAGGTTGCCGGCGGTGATCTCGGCACGGCTGACACGGCCGCTGATCGGTGCGGTGACACGGGTGAAGCTCAGGTTCAGTTTGGCCAGGTCCAGTTGCGCTTGCAGTGCACCGACGGCGGCACGGGCTTCCTGTGCGGCGCTGGTACGCGAGTCGGCCAGTTCGGCGGAGATGGCGTTGCTGGTACGCAGACGTTCGCCGCGCACGGCTTCGTTTTCACTGCGGGTGGCGCTGGCACGGGCCTGGGCGACCAGTGCTTCGAGGCGGCGCACTTCAGCCTGGAACGGACGCGGGTCAATCTGGAACAGCAGGTCGCCTTTCTTGACCAGAGCACCTTCGGTGAAGGCCACCTCATCGATCTGGCCGGAAACCCGTGGACGGATTTCGACGGTTTCCGGCGCTTCGAGGCGGCCGGTGAATTCGTCCCACTCGTTGACGGGTTGTTCCAGCACCTTGGCCACGCTGACCTGCGCAGCAGGCATCGCGGCTGCAGTCTCCGGAGCCTTGCCGCAGGCGCTCATCACCATTACGGCCAGAAGGCCCAACGGGAAGCGCAAATGTTTGAATGACTGTTCCATGAATGCATCCGCCAATGTATTGAAGATGGGCGGATGATGCTCGGGAGGGTAAAGGCAAACGAATCGAATGATACGAAGGTAACTATCATTCGGAATGATATAAGGCTCGAGCGAGCCCTCTAGCATGCACCTTTCGTTAGGTGGCTATCAATCAGCCCGGAGGCAATGGTGTCTTGCGTAGAGCGCAACAGTGGGGCTGACGTTGAGCGGGCGGGATTATCTGGCGATTAAAAACGCCATGCAATGCTGGCAAATGTGGCCATGCGGGGGGCACACAAACAAAGAGACGGCCATGGCGGCCGTCTCGATCAGCAGTCTGCCGGGTGTATCAGTTGATGCCTTTACGGTTAGGCCCGAAACGGTTGTCGCCCGGCTGGCTGTCCTGCACCAGGAACACCAGGTTGACGATTGGCAGCAACAACCACCAGCCGCTGCGATCGGTGTCGTGCATCCGACGCGCACCGACGGCAATGCTCGGCAGGAACACCGCCAGGCTGTAGAGATTGGCAAGGATGCCTTGGGCGTTCAGCAGTGCATCGAGAACGCCGAAGACAATGGCGACACCCAGGTTGATCAGCACGAACATCCAGTATTCACGGCGAGTGGCGCGGCCTTTGAATACGGCGTAGTTCTTCAAGGCTTCCACATAGGCGTTGCCCGTCGCAATGGCAGGGCCGGATGCGAAGGATTGCTGGGTCGCTTGAGGCGCGCCGCACTGTGGGCAAGCCACCGCTGTGCTGTGAATCTCCTTGGCGCAACCGCGGCAGAAAACCATGTTCATATTTTTTCCCTAAAATTGTTTATTCGATGGAGACGGACATCAGGAACGCGACAATGCCTGACAAAACGATGCCGGCGATGGCGAGATTCTTGCCCGGGTGTTTTTGGTTGAGGCTGACAATGCCGCAGGCCAGACCTGCAAGCGCGAAAATACCGACACCGGCGATTGTTTCCCTGTCCCATTCGGAATCATCAAACAGCGTGAGTGCCGAGATGATGCCGATGCTCAACGAAACGATGGCCAGCCAGGGTGAGTCGACTTGCGAGGAGGGCGCTGAGGCCTGTTGGGGCGCCCCGCATTGGGGGCAAGTGAGCGCCGTTTCGTGAAGCTCCCTGGCGCAAGCACGACAATAGACCATTGCCATCGTTATCCTTAACTGAATGCAAGACGCGCCGACCCTGCTCCGGTCAGCGCGGGGGTAATTTAATCTGTATTACAAAAAATGTCATTAAGCACTTTGCCATCAGGCGTTCTTCGCTGTTGATAGCGAAAGATGACAGATGAGGGAGCGTAACACTGAGAAGAGAACGCTGGAGAAAGTGGCGATGGAGCAAGCTCCACCACCACAGATCTGACAGGGTGCTTACAGCTTCGGCAACTGCCCGATCCGGCCCATCATCTCGGTGACGACCTGCAAGTCCAGCATGAATTGTTCCACTGTCTTGAATTCGCCGTCGGTGTGGCCGGTGTATTTCACGTCAGGCATCGCCAGGCCGAATTGCACGCCGTTCGGTAGTTCATGCACCGAGGTGGCGCCGGCCGAGGTGCCGAATTCGTGTTTCATGCCCAGGTTCTCGGTGGCGACGGCCAGCAGCGCCTTGACCCACTCGCCCTCGGGATTGCGATACATCGGTTCGGCGATCGAGTAGTTGAACACCGCAGCGACGTGGTTTTTCTTGCTCCAGGCCGCGAGCTTTTCAGCGATTTCGGCCTTGAGCACTTCTGGCGACTTGCCTTTCGGTACGCGCAGGTTCACGGCGAGTTTGAAGGTTTTGTCGTCTTCGCCCACGTAAGTCGGGGAGGTGGTCAGAGGCCCCATGAAGGCGTCGGAAAAACCTACGCCGAGTGTGTTGCCGAGGTAATCCAGGCCCCAGTTGTCGGCGGTATAACGCGCGGCGTCGGTGATCTGGTTGTGCTTGAGCGCCACCTTTCCATCAATGCTATTGATGAAGACCAGCATCCGTGCGACCGGATTGACCCCGGATTCGGGTTCGGAGGAGTGCGCGGAAACCCCGGTCACCGTCAGTTTCACGTCTTTGCCGTCAACCTTGGCGCTGACCGAGAAATCGCCGCCGTTGTTGTTGGCAAACTCGGTGCCGGCCTTTTGCAGGCTGGCCGCCAGTTCGGCGGGTTTGTTGGTGATCAGGGTGGCGACCGATGCCGACGGGATCTGGTTGGCGGCGAGACCGCCGGTCAACGAGATGATTTGTGCGCCTTTGCCTTCAGCCTTGCGCTTGGGGAAGTTGGCCATGATCGTGCCGTAGCCTTTTTCGGCAATCACCACCGGGTATCCGCCGTCGAGCGCCAGGTTGTATTCCGGGGTCGGGTTGCGTTCGAAGTAATACGGGATGGCGTCGCCGGTGGTTTCTTCGGTGGTGTCCACCAGCAGTTTGAAATGACGCGCCAGCGGCAGTTTTTCTTCCTTGATCACTTTCATCGCGTACAGGGTGACCACGATGCCGTTCTTGTCATCTTCAGTGCCTCGGCCGTACATGCGGTCGCCGATCAGCGTGATCTTGAACGGATCGAGGCGAGTGCCGTCCTCGAGTACCCAGTTTTCCGGCGTCACCGGCACCACGTCGGCGTGGGCGTGGATCCCCACGACTTCCTTGCCGCTGCCGTCGAGGGAAATCTCGTAGACGCGGTTGTCGATGTTGCGGAAGTTCAGATTGAAGGATTGCGCCAGGCTCTTGATCTTTTCGGCGATCCTGATGAATTCCGGGTTGTCGTGCTGGGCAACGCCTTCCTTGCGATAGGTCGGGATTTCCACCAGTTCACGCAGGGTTTCTTTCGCCGCTGCGCCGTATTTCACCCGCGCATAAACGCCAAGCAGGCGATTGATCTCGTTCTGCTGCTCGGCGGTCAGGGTTTTGTTATCAAGGAACGCGCTGATGGCCGGGCCGATGTCGGCGGTTTTCGCCAGATCGCTCTTGGCCAGGCTTCCCAGAAATTGGCGGAAATCGGTAACCGGAGTGTCACTGAACGTCTTGATGATCGCCGCGTTCTGCTGCGCGGTGACATTGGCTTCAGCATTGATCGCGAAGGTCGAAAGGCCAGCCAGCATCAGGGTAGTGACGGCGAGCTGTTTGAGGGAAAAGTCCATGGGTAATGGCATTCCTTTGCAAGGCAGTTGATAAGAAGTGTTTCAGTACTGAGACACATGCACTTACAAACTAACACCGCAAGACCGCGAAGCGGGAGCCCTGAAACGGGATCTGTCGCACAGTCCGGCAAAAGTGACTGTTTTTCGACAGTGGCACTCGCCTCGCCGTGTTGAGCGTTTCTTGATTGATATCAACTGCATGATGGGGCCGGGCCGGTAGTCTGGGAGCAAACCGAGAGCGCCAAGCCCATGCTCTATCTGCTGTGTCTGACCTTGCATCTGTTTGCCGCGCTGATCTTCATCGGCACGGTGTTCTTCGAAGTCCTGTTTCTGGAGCACATCCGCAAGCAACTGCCCGCCAGGGTGATGCTGCTGGTGGAGCAGGGTGTCGGTCGTCGGGCCAGGACGCTGATGCCGTGGGTGTTGCTGGTGCTGTTCGGCGCGGGGGCGGGCATGGTCTGGCTGCGTTATGTGCCGGTGCTGGCCCAGCCGCTGGCCTCGTCGTTTGGGACGCTGTTGACGCTGAAAATCGCCTTGGCCGTGAGTGTGCTCGTGCATTTTCTGGCGGCCATGTTGCTGTTCAAAAGCGGACGCATGAGCGCTCGCTATCAAAACTTCATCCACGCCAGTGTGTTTTGTCACATGGTCGCCATTGTGTTGCTGGCCAAGGGAATGTTTTACCTGACGTGGTGACCGATGGTCCGGCCCGCGCAGACACTCGGTTTGCGCTTGATGCAAATCAAGGAGCGCCCCTCGCCAATTCCGGACACTGATCACCCGCAGCCAGTCTCGGAGAGCGCCATGCTCAATTTCTTTCACAGTCCCGGCGAGCCGATCGCGCGGTGCGATCAGGGCATCCTCGACCCCAACTGTCATGTCGACACGCGAAAATTTCACGCCGGGATCGGCTCCCTGGATTTGCTGCGTGGCCTGCGCGTCAGTCGACAGAAACGTCGGCCGCTGTCGCTGAGCGTGCGCCTGCCTTCGAACCTCACCCCGGCCTTCTGCAACGTCGAGCACTACCTTCAGCGACTGGAGCATGAAATCGATCTGGTCGGCTGTCATTTGCACCCGGAGCAGCGGGTCGAGCAGTTTCAGCTTGGCGGTGGGACACCTTCCATCGGCCACCTGCAGCGATTGATGGGCCATCTGCGCAGCCGGTTCCGTTTTCTGGAACATGACGGCGGCGACTTCGGCATCGAGGTCGATCTGCATCACACCGACTGGTCGACCATGGGTGCATTGCGCGAGCAGGGGTTCAACCACGTCAGCATCGGCGTTCCGGACATCGACAGCGACTGCGGGATGTCGGTGGCCTGCTACCAGAACCCGGCACCGATCAATTCGCTGATCGATGCCGCGCGTACGTTCGGCTATCGCTCGGTCAACGTCGATCTGGGTTTCGGCCACGGCTGGCAGACGCCGGAGAGCTTCGCGCTGAAGCTGCAGACCATCATCGAGCTGGAGCCGGACAGGCTGACGGTATTCGATTACGCACGGCCACCACGCCGTTACCGGTCGATGATTGGTGGCACGGGCAGGGCGTTGTGCAGTCAGGACGACAAAGCCGCGATGCGTCGGATCTGCTTCGAGGATTTGAATGCGGCGGGCTATCACTACATCGGCCTGGGCCAGTTCGTCCGGCCCGATGATGACCTGGCGATCGCCCAGGAGCGGGGCCGGTTACGTCGCACCTGCGAAGGCTTCACCCGTCACGGCTACTGCGATCACATCGGCCTGGGCGTCGGTGCGATCAGTCAGATCGACGACCTGTATACGCAAAACGCGGAAGTGATCGAGCACTATCAGCAGCAACTGGACTGCGATCAGTTGCCGACCTGCCGTGGCTGGCGTTTCGAGGAGGGCGAGCAGATCAGGCACATGGTAATGGAGCGCCTGGCGTGCGATCAGGAGCTGGATATCCGCGCCGTCGAGCGCCGCTATGGGCTGATGTTCCACCGCTATTTCTCATCGGTCTGGCCGGTGCTGGAGCAGTTGAACCGCGACGGATTGATCGAGCTGTCGGAGCGCTTTATCAGCATTCTTCCCGCCGGCCGGCAGGAAGTGGACGCCATTTGCAGTCTGTTTGAAAAGGAATCGGGCAGTGCGCGGCATTAACATTTTTGAGTGAATTGATCATGAAGCCTGCCTGCGATTTCGATCGAGCCCTGGTCGAAAAATACGACCGCCCGGGGCCGCGCTACACCTCTTACCCGACCGCCCCGCAGTTTCATCAGGCGTTTGCCGTCGATGACTATCAGCGTGCCGCCCGCGACAGCAACCAGGTCGCGGTGCCGAAACCGTTGTCGGTGTACATCCACATCCCGTTCTGCAAAAGCCTTTGTTACTACTGCGCCTGCAACAAAATCATCACCCAGAAGACCCATCGTGCCGTGGAATACCTGAGCTACCTCAAGCGTGAAATCGCCATGCAGGCGTCCTTGTTCGACAGCTCGCGCCGGCTCACGCAATTGCACCTTGGCGGCGGCACCCCGACGTATCTGACCGACGAACAACTGGCTGACCTGATGACTTGTCTGCACCAGTCGTTCGACATGGACGACAGCGATAACCACGAATTTTCCATCGAGGTCGATCCGCGCACCATCAGCGCCGGACAGATCCAGTCGTTGCGCCATCTGGGCTTCAACCGGCTGAGTTTCGGTGTGCAGGACTTTGATCCGCAGGTGCAGGCGGCAGTCAACCGTCAGCAGAGTGAAGAGCAGATCTACGCGCTGGTTGCGGCAGCCAGGGAGGCGCAGTTCAAGTCAATCAGTGTCGACCTGATTTACGGCCTGCCGCTGCAGACAGTGGACAGCTTCGACGTCACCCTCGGCAAGATCATTGCCCTGCGCCCGCACCGCATCGCGGCCTATAGCTATGCGCATTTGCCCGAGTTGGTGCGCGCGCAACGCCTGATTCGCCCCGAAGACATGCCACCGCCGGAGCGCAAACTGGAATTGCTCGAACTGACCATTCTCCGCCTGACCGAGGCCGGTTATGTGTACATCGGCATGGATCACTTTGCCTTGCCGGACGATGAGCTGGCGCTGGCCCGGGCCAACGGCACCTTGCAGCGCAACTTTCAGGGTTACTCGACCCATGCCGATTGCGATCTGATCGGTTTGGGCGTGTCGGCGATCGGCAAGGTCGGCGACAGCTACAGCCAGAGCGTCAAGGAACTTTCGCAGTATTACGCGCGCATCGATCAGGGCTTGTTGCCGGTGCATCGGGGTTACCGTTTGAGCGCGGATGACCGGTTGCGCCGCGAGGTCATCAGCGACCTGATGTGTCATGGGCGGATCGACTTCGGCAAGTTCGAGGCGCGTCATGGCATCTGTTTCAGCGAGTACTTTGCCGGGGCGCTGGCGGCATTGAATGAGCCTGTGGGTGACGGCCTGCTGGAAATTCACCGCGACCAATTGCGTCTGTTGCCCCAGGGGCATTTGCTGATGCGCAGCGTCGCGATGGCGTTCGATGCCTATCTGGGGGCCGAGCAAAACGGACGGTTTTCCCGCACGGTTTGAGTCGCCGATAACCTCGGCAAACGCCTGCCACCCGGCCACTTTCCCGACGCCCCGGCGGCTTGCCCACGAAGGGGCCGGCATGGCCAAGCCCCACAGGAGGCGGGGCTAGTGCGACGTCCCCTCGGCGAATTCGATCTTGTTGCCGACGTTGTATTTGCCCGACGGTTTGTTCATCGGGATGCGTTTGATCTCCTGGAGGGTGTTGCTGTCGTAGACGATCAGCGCGCCGTCGCTGGCCCAGATGCTCAACAGCAGGTGGCGTCCGTCTCGGGTGAATTCGACGTGGGCGGCGGTTTTGCCCGGCATCGGGCGCAGGGTGTGGGCGATTTCCAGGGTCTGTTTGTCGATCAGGTGGATCGCATCATTGTCGGGGCCGAAGAACACGTCGCTCCAGGCATAGCGTGAGTTGGCGTGGCTGCGCATGAAGAATCCCGGCCCCAGCGTCGGGATCTCCTTGATCAGTTTCCAGGTCTTGAAGTCGATCACCGAAATCAGCCCCTTGCTGATGTTCGGCGTGGCGAACACCCACTGGCCGTTGCGTTTCCAGTATGTCCCGGAACCCAGGTGCGGCATGCCTGGCAGTGGTATGTCGGTGACGACCTTGCCGCTGTCCAGATCGATCACCTGACCTCCCTTGGCTTTGCGCGAGGTGGCCAGGAGCTGCCGGTAATCCGGTGAAAACGAGAAGTCGTCGAGCCTGTCTCCGGCCTGGATTCGCCGGGGTTCGAAGTCCGGTATCCCGGCGCTCGACAACTCCCAGACTTCCTTCACGTCCTTGAGGGCGACGATGAAACTGTCCCGTGGCGGTGCGGTGTAGACCGCGCTGACCCGCGATGCGCTGCCGTCCAGACCAACAGCGGGAATGGTCTTGACCAGCGACAGATCCCGCGCATCCAGCACCACCAGACTGCCCGGCAGATAATTGCCCACCAGCACCCAGCGCCCATCCTTGCTCACCGCCAGATTGCGGGTGTTGAGACCGGCACGAACTTCGGCGATCAGTTTCAGGTTGTGCAGGTCGTAGAGGCTGATCCAGCCGTCGCGCGATGCTACATAGACAAAGCGCCCGTCAGGCGAAAACTTCGGCCCGCCATGCACCGCAAAGTGCGACTTGAACCGCGCCAGCACCTCAAAGCGATCACCGTCGAGAATGTCGATGTGGTGATCCCCGGCTTCCACCACCACGAACAGATTCAGCGGATCGGCGCCATGCTGGGGTGTGGCGGGCAGTTTGCCGATATCGGCGAGCAGCGCATGGCTGCCGCGAATCTCGTCATCACTCCAGGTCGGCGGGGTGGCGGGCGGTTGCTAGAGGTAGTCCGCTAACCCGTCGATTTGCGCCGGGCTCAATAGCGTGGCAAACCCGGCCATCTGGCTCGCGGGGCGACCGTCGCGGATCACATTGCGAATTTCATCCGGCTTGATCCGGCTCAGGCTCTCCGGCAGCAACGCCGGCCCGCTCGCACCGAAACGGTTGGCGCCGTGGCAGCTCTGGCAATGCTGCCGGTAGTTGTTCGCCGCCTCTTCAAGAGAGGTCGCCGCGCCGGCATGCGCGGCCACCCACAACAGCGGGACAAGCATCACCCGTTTCATACCGCCACCTTGCCGTGGCGTTGCAGCGCCTGCGTCGGGTAGAAGCGCGCCGGGAATTCCATCGGCTGCGCGGCGAACAGACCCACGACTTTGCCGATCACCGTCAGCGTCGGAATGCCCGGCGGGCATTCCAGCGCCAGGGTCGGCAACTGATGCAGGAAACCACGCACAACATGCTGATCGACCCGCGTACCGTTGCTGACCAGCGCTGCCGGCGTGTCGGCCGACAGTCCGGCCTCGATCAGGCGCTGGGCGATGATCCCCAGGTTCGACAAACCCATGTAGAACACCAGGGTCTGGCTGCTGTCGGCGAGATCGTGCCAGGGCAGTTTCAACTCGCCGTCATGTTGCAGATGGCCGGTGACGAATCGGCAGGAGTTGACCAGGTCGCGGTGGGTCAGCGGGATGCCGGCGTAGGCGCTGCACCCGGAGGCAGCGGTGATGCCCGGTACGACCTGGCAATCGATGTTGCGGCGCAGAAGATACTCCAGCTCCTCGGCGCCACGGCCGAAAATGAACGGGTCGCCACCCTTGAGCCGCACCACGCGCTGGCCCTGATCGGCGAGGTCGGCGAGCAGTTCGTTGATCTGCTCCTGCGGCAGGCTGTGGCAACCACTGGCCTTGCCGACATAGTGCCGGGCGCAGGTCAGCGGGATCAGTGTCAGCAGTTCAGGGCTGACAAGACGGTCGTAGACCACGGCATCGGCCTGCATCAACAGACTCCAGGCGCGCAGGGTCAACAGGCGCGGATCACCGGGGCCGGCGCCGACCAGGGCGACTTCGCCGGGACGGAACGGGGATTCGAGAGTGGACGGAAGAACAATCGATGGAGGCATGGGACGTCCTTGGGGCTTCATCAGGTTGACCGGCTCCCGCATTTTTCACAGGGGTGGCCGGACGGGCAGTTCAGTGCGTGACGCAAGCAATGGTGGCGAGCGGCGGCAGGCCGATTTCTTCGTCGCTGAGGTGGCAACCGGGGTCCTGGCCCCAGAGGTTGCCCTCGGCCCAGGCGCGGGTGCGCGTATTGCCGTTGCAGAGGCTCAACCAGCGGCATTCACCGCAACGGCCGCCGACCGCGCGGGGATGGGCGCGCAGTTGCTGGAGCAGGGCGTCGGGCTGCTCCAGCCACAGGGTCCGAAACGGCGTGCGCCGCACGTTGCCCACCGAGTGCTGCCACCAATAAGTGTCCGGGTGGACTTCACCGGTGTTGTCGATGTTGGCGATGCCGCTGCCCGAGGCATTGCCACCCCAGGCGCGCAGCATGTGTTCCAGTTGCGCAGCGTGTTCGGGTAGATGTTCGTTGACCCATTGCAGTAGCAGAACCGCATCGGCATCGTTGTTGCCGCTGACGAAATCGCTGTCGCGGCCCAGCATTACATCGTCCCAGGCACGCTCGAAGATTAGCCTCATCGCATCGCGGCTCATCTGTTGCCGGGCGTCGAGTTTGCGGCTGCGCTTGCCACGACCGCTGTAATTGAGGTGCGACAGGTAAAACTTCTGCACGTCGTATTCGTGCATCAGCCCCAGCAACTGCGGGAGTTGCGCATGATTCTCCTGAGTCAGCGTGGTGCGCAGGCCGACGCGGATACCGTGCTCGCGACACAAACGGATCGCCTGCATGGAGCTGGCGAAACTGCCCTTGAGCTGGCGGAACGCGTCATGGGTGGCTTCCAGGCCATCGATGCTGATCCCCACATAATCGAAGTTCGCAGCATGTATCTGCGCGATGTTGTGCGAGCCGATCAGCGTGCCATTGGTGGACAAGGCGACGAAGAAACCCTTGGCGCGGGCGTGGGCGCTCAACACAAACAGGTCATCACGCAGCAACGGTTCACCGCCGGAAAGAATCAGTACCTTGACGCCAGCGTCGTGCAAGTCATCGATCACCATCAGTGCCGCCGAGGTATCCAGCTCATCGCGAAACACGCTGTCGGCCGAGGTCGCATAACAGTGTTTGCAGGTCAGGTTGCAGCGCCGCAACAGATTCCAGATCACCACTGGCGGGCGCAGGCTGCCCGGCGGGCTGGTTCTCGGTGCCGGAGCCTGGCCGGCCAGGGCTTTCAGGTATTGGCTGATCCTCAACATGCCACTCTCCTTGTGCAGTGTGTTCAGCGTGCGGCGGGTGACAGGCGCAGCCCGGTTTTTTTCAGGATGCGGCTGCTCACCAGCATGTCGTCGGCGGCACAGGCATCGCCCAGCAGGTAACGCAGGTGTTCGCGATAACTGTCGATTTCCTCGCGGCTGCGGCCGTGAACCATGGCAAACAGGTTGTAGCGCCATCCCGGCCGACGCGGGCGCCGATAGCAATGACTGACGAAGGGCTGCGCGCCGAGCAGGGCGCCGAGGCGCGGCATGTCGGTGTCGCGCACGTCCCATACGGTCATGCCGTTGTGGCAATAGCCCAGGCGATAGTGGTTGGGGACGGCGGCGATCCGGCGGATCGCGCCTTCGGCCTGCAAGCGCTTGAGCAGATCCAGGGTGGATTCGACGCTCAGCTCCAGTTCTCCGGCGAGCCAGGCCCAGGGATCTTCCACCAGCGGCAAACCGGCCTGGGTCAGTACCACCAGACGTTGGGCGAGCGATGATTCAGACCGGGAAATACAGACCGACATGGTAAGTCTCCTCCTTGGGCAGATTGAGCACCGGCAGACCGGTCAGGGTCTCGATGCGCTGTAGCGTGTCGCTCAGGTCCTGTTCAGAGGCACAGCCGAGGACGAACCACATGTTCCACGGATGTTCGCGGCGATAGTTGTGCGCCACCTCCGGCAAGGCATGCAGTTGCCCGGCGACCTCGTCGAAACGCACTTCGGGCACGCTCAGCGCGGCGAGGGTGAAGGCGCCGCCCAGCCGCTCGATATCGAACATCGGGCCGAAACGGGTCAGTACGCCGTCTTCCAGCAGGTTGTGGACGCGGTCGAGCAGTTCGCGGGCGCTGCTTTGCAGCTCATCGGCCAGCACCTGCCACGGATGGCGCACCAGCGGCAGACCCAGTTGCAGGCGATTGATCAGGCGACGGTCGAGGTCATCCATGGGCGGGCACTCCGCTCGGCAGCGGGGCGAAACGCCCGCCGCATTGTTTGAAGGCGTGGCTGCTGAACAGCAGTTGGTGCGGCAGGTCGCTGAGCAGATGGGCTTCCAGCATTTGCCGAATCTGCGCCTCGACCCGCTCACGTTGCCGGCCATGCACCATGCAGAACAGGTTGTAACGCCACTGCGGCAAGCGTCGCGGGCGCTGATAACAAAGGCTGATGCCGGGCGCGTGGCCCAGACGCTGGCCGACTTCATCGATCAGCGCGTCCGGCACATCCAGCACCAGCATGGCGTTGGCGGTGAAGCCCAGTGCGCGGTGGTTGAGCACCAGGCCGATCCGGCGGAACAGGCCTTGCGCATGCCATTGGCGCATTTGCCCGAGCACCTGGGTTTCGTCCGTGCCGATCTGCTCGGCGAGCGCCTGATAGGGCCGCGAAACGCGCGGCAATCCTTGCTCCAGAAGGCGACGCAGGGCCAGCGCCTGCGCGGCTGTCATGGGTTTTCTCCCAAGGCGAAACCGAGGTCGATGCGGTAGGCGGTCAACATCGGCAGGTCCAGCGGCGCAAGACCGGTGTCGCGCTCCAGTTCCTCAAGGACACGCTCGATGTGCCGGCGATCAGGCCCGGTCAGCACAAACCACAGGTTGTAGTGATGCTCGCGCCCGTAGTTGTGATTGACCTCGGGGTATTGGCTGACGCGTTCGGCCACCTGATGCAGGCGCTCGGCGGGCACGGCGAGGGCGGCGAGCGTGCTGGCCCCGGCGCGGCTGTGTTCGAACACCGGGCCGACCCGCGACAGGGCGCCGGCCAGTTCCAGGCGTTGCAGGCAGGCCAGCACCTGCGCCTCGCTGCAACTCAGGACCCGGGCCATCTCCAGATAAGGTTCGGCGCACAGCGGCATGCCGTGCTGGAAGCGGTCGATCAGTTGCCGGCTGAGCAGGTCGAGGTCCATTTCAATAACCCGTTTTCTGCGCGCGACTGCTGAAGAAAATACCGCTCGGCGCGGCAGCGGGAAGGGTGCTGACCGGCTTCAGGCTGTACGGGTCCCAGACCTGCACCTGATCGCCATCGCGCAGCGACAGCCACAACTGATCGCCCCGGGCGGTGAATTCCATGTGCAGCACCGCCGGTCCCGGTCGCAGATCGGCGACCACGGCATGGGTTTCCGTGTCGATCACCTGCACCCGATCGTTGTCCGGGTAGGCGAAATTGACCCATACCTGCCGACCGTCCGGCCGTGAGGTGACGAACACCGGTTGCCCGGCCACTGGGATCGCAGCGGTCTGTCGCCAGGTGCGCGCATCCATCACCAGCACCTGATGGCGACCGACCGCCGGCACGAAGGCCTGGTTGTCGGCCACCGCCCAACCTTCCAGGTGAGGCATCTTGTACACCGGCAATTTTTCCTGACCGCGTCCGTAATCGCCGAGCACGCGTTTCACCCCGCGCTCGGGATGCCAGAGGTCAAGTTGCGCCATGCCGTCTTCACCGAACAGCCCGGCCATGTAATAGCGACCGTCGGGGGTAATCAGTGCGTCGTAGGGCTGCTGGCCGATATTGTTGAAACGATTGATTTTCGGCGACGCGCCCTGGCTGAAGTCGGCGCTCCAGATCTCGCCGGTATCGAACAGGCTGAACACGAAGCGCTGGCCTGGCGCGTCCACCAGGCCGACGACCCGCGAACGCTTGCTGCCATCGGCCAGCGGCGTGGCTGGAATATCCGCCACTTGTCGCAGGCTATGGGCATCGAACACCTTGACCCCGCCGGGCACGTAGTTGGACACGGCGATCAGTTTGCCGTCCTGGCTGATGGCGCCGCCGATGCTGTTGCCGCCCTGGATCACCCGCCGGTCGATGCGTTGGCTCAGCAGGTCGATCTTGCTCAGCCCACCGTCGCGGCCGAACACGTAGGCGTAACGCTGGTCGCGGGAATACACCACTGAGGCATGGGACAGATCCCCCAGGCCTTCGAGGCGGGCCAGTGCGGTATGGGTGTCGCTTTCGATGATTTGCACGCTGCCGCTGGCGCGTTCGATCACCACGCCGAGGTCACCGGTGCCGCGCAAGGGCGGCTGGGCGCAGGCGGACAGGAACAGGCCGGTCGCCGCAGTCAGCAGAATGGATCGGATCATGAGGCGGGGTATCCCTTGAGAAGAAGGTCGACCAGCCAGCGGATGTCATCCGGGGCGAGCAGCGGGGCCCAGGGCGGCATCGCGGTGCCGGGACGGCCGAAGGTGACGGTGGCGATCAGGCTGTCCCGGGACTTGCCGGCCAGCGCCGCGCGGGTCAGTTCGGGACCGAGCCCGCCGGTCATGTGCAGGCCGTGGCAGGCGCCGCAGTCCTGGGCCAGCAGGTGTTCGAGTTGCGCCTGACGCGTGGCGTCCGGCGCGGCCACCGAGGTTGCGCAAAAAAGGAGGAGGGTCGCCAGAACGACAGCGTGTCGATGGATCGTCATGGCGCCCTCCAGTTGGCTATTTGAGGCTCAGGACCCAGGTCGCAAGCGTCTTCGCTTCGTCATCCGTCACCGGGTTGGCCGGCATCGGGATCGGTCCCCAATTGCCTTGCGTACCGTTCTTGATATGCCCGGCCAGGGTGTCTGCGGCGCCGGCAACACCGGCATTTTTCGCCGCCACTTCCTTGAGTGCCGGACCGACCAGTTTGGCGTCGATGGCATGGCAGGCGGCGCAGGGTTTGCTCTTGAACAGTTCCAGCCCGTCCTGGGCCATGGCCGGCTGCACGCTCAGTGCAGTGCCCAGGGCGAACAGTGAAAACAGAGTATTTTTCATGACGCGTCCTTGTATTGATGAAGCTCAATAGATGTCGTGTTGGGTGTTGTAGACGTTGAATTTGCCGGTCGGGGTAATCAGGCGCGGGTCCTTGATCACGGTCTTGAGCTTCAGGGTCTTGTCGTCGATCACCACCAGTGCAGACTCGTCTTCCTGACCGCTCCACACCGAGAACCAGACCTCGTCGCCGGCCTTGTTGTATTCCGGTTGCACCACGCGCATCGCGCCTTTTTTGATCCCCGCGTATTCGGCAATCGGCAGCACGGTGTAGCCGGCGTCGAGCTTGTCGATGTCGAACACCGCCACCGACTGACTGAGTTTTGCATCCGGGTTGAGGGTGGTATCGACGTACAGGTGACGGGAGTCGGGGTGGGTCTTGATGAACAGCGAGCCGCCGCCCTGGCCCTTGATCGAGGCGACCTGTTTCCAGGCGTATTGCGGGTGTTTGAGCGGGTCGGTGCCGATCAGCGAGATGCCGTCATCGCCGAGGTGACTGGTAGCCCACACCGGGCCGTAGGTCGGGTGCTCGAAGTTGGCGCCGCGCCCTGGATGCGGGGTTTTGCCGACGTCCACCAATGCGGTCAGCTTGCGATCCCTGGAATCGATCACGGCGACCTTGTTGGAGTTGTTGGCGGCCGTCATGAAGTAGCGGTGGGTGCTGTCCCAGCCGCCGTCATGCAGGAACGGCGCGGCGTCGATGTAGGTGATGCTGAGGTTCTTGATGTCCTGATAATTGACCAGCATGACCTTGCCGGTTTCCTTGACGTTGACGATGAACTCCGGCCATTCGTGGGAGGCGATGATCGCCGCGACGCGCGGTTCCGGGTGGTATTCCTGCTTGTCGACGGTCATGCCACGGGTCGAGACGATCTGCTTCGGCTCCAGGGTTTCGCCGTCCATGAGGGTGAACTGCGGCGGCCAGTAGGAGCCGGCGATGGTGTATTTGTCCTCGTAGCCCTTGAACTTGGAGGTTTCCACCGAGCGCGCCTCGATGCCGACCTTGACCTCGGCGACTTTGGTTGGCTCCACCGGCCAGAGGTCGATCATGTCGATCCGTGCATCACGGCCGATCACCAGCAGGTAGCGACCCGAGGCGGAAATCCGCGAGATGTGCACCGCGTAACCGGTTTCGATCAGCTTGACGATTTTCTTGCTATCGCCGTCGATCAGGGCAATCTTGCCGTCGTCGCGCAGGGTCACCGAGAACAGGTTGGGCAGGTTGAGTTTGCTTAGCTGCTTTTTCGGCCGGTCTTCGGGTTTGACCAGCACTTTCCAGGTCTTCAGGGTTTCGGCCATGCCCCATTCCGGCGGTGTCGGCGGCGTGTGTTGAATGAACTTGGCCATGGCCGTGATCTGTTCTTTGGTCAGCGCATTGGACGTTCCCCAGTTCGGCATGCCTGCCGGTGAGCCGTAGGTAATCAGGGCTTCCAGATAGGCCTGGCCGCGCGACTGGGTGATGTCCGGCGTCAGCGGCTTGCCGGTCGCGCCCTTGCGCAGAACACCGTGGCAACCGGCGCAACGCTGGAAGTAGATTTCCTTGGACGAGTCGAACTCGGCCTGGCTCATGTCGGGGGCGCCGACGGTTTTCATCAGTGCCGGGCCGGCCGTCGCCGGGGCAGGCTCCTCGGCCCCGGTGGCGTGGCTCATCACCAGCGTCGAACAGAGTGTGGCGACAGTCAGGGCAAACGTTTTTCTGTTGCTGATCAGCATTCCATTTCTCCTCAGGCAAGACCTTTGCGACGTGCCACGCGGCAGCACGGGACGCAGGTTCTTAGTGCGTTGCAAGGCTATGCCCGGGAAGGTCGATGGCGGCTTGACGGCGATCAAGTTTGCCGGCCGTGCCACTTGCCAGTTTGTCGCAGGGGTCAGTAGCGTGATTTTCAATCCCGCTGCCGAATCAGGTGTCCCATGGAGCTTGTGAACGAACCCTTCTACCAACCCCAGGCCAACGAGCAGGCGCTGTTCGAGCAGGCCTGGCGCCATGGCATGCCGGTGCTGATCAAGGGGCCGACCGGGTGTGGCAAGACCCGTTTTGTCCAGCACATGGCTCATCGTCTGAAGCGGCCGCTGTACACCGTGGCCTGCCACGACGATTTGAGCGCGGCCGACCTGATAGGCCGACATCTGATCGGTGCCCAGGGCACGTGGTGGCAGGACGGGCCGCTGACCCGTGCGGTGCGCGAGGGCGGGATCTGCTACCTCGACGAAGTGGTCGAAGCGCGCCAGGACACCGTGGTGGTGCTGCATCCGCTGGCCGATGATCGCCGCGAGCTGTTCCTCGAACGCACCGGCGAAGTGCTCAAGGCACCGCCGGGTTTCATGCTGGTGGTGTCGTACAACCCCGGTTACCAGAACCTGCTCAAGGGCATGAAACCCAGCACCCGCCAGCGCTTCGTGGCGATGCGTTTCGACTATCCGCCGCAAGACGAAGAGGTGCGCATCGTCGCCCGGGAGGCGCAGGTGGACACGGCGCTGGCGACGCAAGTGGTCAGGCTCGGGCAGGCGTTGCGGCGGCTCGATCAACATGATCTGGAAGAGGTCGCTTCGACCCGGTTGCTGATTTTCACCGCGCGGATGATCCGCTCCGGCATGACCCCGCGTGAGGCCTGCATGGCCTGTCTGGCCGAACCATTGAGCGACGATCAGCAGACCGTTGCGGCGCTGATGGACGTGGTCGATGTCCACTTCGGCTGAGTCCGCAGCGGCTGCGCCCGGCCACTTGCCGGGCGATCTGGCGATGTGGTTTTTCATGCTCGCCGAGCTGTCGGTGTTCGCCCTGTTGATTCTGGCGTTCGCCGTGACCCAGGCGATCAAACCGCAGATGTTCAGCGACAGTCGCTTGTTGCTGGACACCTCCACCGGCCTGGCGATGACCCTCGGTTTGCTCACCGCCGGCCTGTTCGCCGCGCTGGCCCTGGAGCAGGTCAGGCACTCACGGCCCCGTCGCGGCGCGGCGCTGTTGCTGGGGGCGTTGCTCGCGGCCAGTGTCTACGTGGTGTTGAAACTCAGCGAGTACCGGCACTTGCTGGCGTCGGGGCTGGGCCTTGAGCACAACACGTTTTTCACCCTCTACTGGATCCTCACCGGGTTTCATTTTCTCCACGTCCTGCTGGGCATGGTCATCCTTGGATGGCTGGCCGAGCGTTGTCGTCGTGGCGGGTTCGACGCGGACAAGCGCAGTGGTCTGGAGTCCGGTGTGCTGTATTGGCACATGGTCGATCTGGTCTGGGTGGTCCTGTTTCCGCTGGTCTACGTGCTCGATTGACGGGAGGCGTCATGCCGGTTTCCAGATTGCTGATTCTTTGCTGGGCTGCGCTGGTGACGCTGAGCGTCTGCACGGTGTTGCTGGCGCATGCCGGTGCGTCGCTGTCGATAGCGATTTTGCTGGTGGCGGTCGGCAAGGCCTGGCTGATCGCCGACGGCTTCATGGAGCTGCGCCGTGCGCCACGTCTGTGGCGTCGGTTGATGCTGAGCTGGGCGTTGGTGCTGGCGATGCTGGTGGGGGTTGCGCTGGTGCTTTCGCGCTAGGAAAACCTGAGTAAAACCATCTGACTTTCTTGATTGCCATCAAGCGGATTTCGCCCCCGCGCTTCCTATCATGGACGGGCCAAGCCAAGAGGAAGCGACGATGTCAGAGACCTTCACCAAAGGCATGGCCAGGAACATCTACTTCGGGGGAAGCATCTTTTTCTTCCTGATATTCCTGGCTTTGACCTATCACACCGAACAGACCTTTCCCCAACGCAGCAACGAAGCGCAACTCACCGATGCAGTGATTCGCGGCAAGAGCGTCTGGGAGCAGAACAACTGCATCGGCTGCCACACGCTGCTGGGCGAGGGCGCTTACTTTGCGCCTGAGCTGGGCAACGTGGTGCAGCGGCGCGGCGGCGAGGAGGGCTTCAAGCCGTTCCTGCATGCCTGGATGAAGATGCAGCCGCTGGGCGTCCCGGGGCGGCGCGCGATGCCGCAGTTCAACTTGAGCGAGCAGGAGGTCGACGACATCGCCGAATTCCTCAAGTGGAGCTCGAAAATCAACACCAATGGCTGGCCGCCAAACAAGGAGGGCTGAGAGATGAGCATGGCTAATCCACATCTGAAATTCGCCTCGCAAGCCGTCGCCAAACCGTACTTCGTGTTTGCCCTGATGCTGTTTCTCGGCCAGGTGCTGTTCGGTTTGATCATGGGCCTGCAATACGTGATCGGCGACTTCCTGTTCCCGGTCATCCCGTTCAACGTGGCGCGGATGGTGCACACCAACCTGTTGATTGTCTGGCTGCTGTTCGGCTTCATGGGCGCCGCCTACTACCTGGTTCCGGAAGAGGCCGACCGTGAGCTGCACAGCCCGAAACTGGCGATTGTGCTGTTCTGGGTGTTCGCCGCCGCCGGGGTGCTGACGATCCTCGGCTATCTGCTGGTGCCTTACGCCGGCCTGGCCCGGCTGACCCACAACGAACTGCTGCCGACCATGGGCCGGGAGTTCCTTGAGCAGCCGACCATCACCAAGATGGGCATCGTGGTGGTGTGCCTGGGTTTTCTCTACAACATCGGCATGACCCTGCTCAAAGGGCGCAAGACCACGGTCAGCATGGTGATGATGACCGGGTTGATCGGCCTCGCGGTGTTCTTCCTGTTCTCCTTCTACAACCCCGGCAACCTGGCCCGCGACAAGTTCTACTGGTGGTGGGTGGTGCATCTGTGGGTGGAAGGTGTGTGGGAACTGATCATGGGTTCGATGTTGGCCTTCGTCCTGATCAAGATCACCGGGGTCGACCGCGAAGTGGTGGAGAAGTGGCTGTACGTGATCATCGCCATGGCGCTGATTACCGGGATCATCGGCACCGGTCACCACTTCTTCTGGATCGGTGCGCCGGAGGTCTGGCTGTGGGTCGGCTCGATCTTCTCGGCGATGGAACCGCTGCCGTTCCTGGCGATGGTGATGTTCGCCTTCAGCATGGTGAAGAAGCGTCGCCGCCAGCACCCGAACCGTGCCGCCACGCTGTGGGCCAAGGGCACCACGGTCACCGCGTTCTTTGGCGCGGGCGTCTGGGGTTTCCTGCACACCCTGGCACCGGTCAACTTCTACACCCACGGCACGCAATTGACGGCGGCCCACGGTCACCTGGCGTTCTACGGCGCTTACGCAATGATCGTCATGACGCTGATCAGTTACGCCATGCCGCGCTTGCGTGGCCTGGGTGAGGCCGGTGACGAGCGCTCGCAGAGCCTGGAAATCTGGGGTTTCTGGCTGATGACCCTGTCGATGGTGGCGATCACGCTGTTCCTCACCGCCGCCGGTGCGGTGCAGGTCTATCTGCAACGCTGGCAGGTCGAGCCACTGCCGTTCATGGGCACGGTCGAGCATCTGCAAGTGCTGTTCTGGGCGCGGCTGGGAGCCGGTCTGGGCTTCTTCGCCGGACTGCTCTGCTACTTGCTCAGTTTCCGCCAGCGTGGTCGCGCCGCTTTGCGCGCACCGGCGCCGGTGGTGCCCTCGTGAGCCTGCGCCACGGTTAGAAAAAGGTCGGCCCGGCTGAGACAGCGGGCCGTTTTTTTGTTTTGAAAAAGGGGCGGATTGCATGGCTTTCACCGTGGAACTGGAAGAGTGGGTAGGCAGTGCCTGGCACCGCTTCATCACCCGCCGCGCCAGTCCGGATTTCCCCGAGGCGCGGGTCGAACTGAGCCGTCAGCAACGTTCGCTGGGGCTGCTGTTCCGCGCCATGGGCGGCGCCAGTGGCATCGGTGTCGAAGCCGCCAGCGACCGCGATCTGCTGTTACGGCGCAATGTGTTGCAGCAGATCGCCGGGACCTGCAAGCAAGTGCCGCTGGCGTGGTGTGACGCGGCCAGTCTGCGGCTGCCGTCGAGCCTGGCGGTGTTTCCCGAGATTGCGCTGAATGAAGAACTCTATCGCTGGCTCGCGCTGCTGGCGGCGCAGGCCGGGCGCATGCGTCACTGGGGACGGGACAATCAGCGCTGGACGCAACAACTGCTGCAGCGCTATCCGGCGTTGCGCGCCCGGTATGAGCGGCTGGTGGCGGCGCATCTGGCGTTGCGCCCCGATCCGGCTGCGTTGAGCCACAGCGAAGCGGCGCTGGAGCGGGCGTTGTGTCAGGCGCTGCGCGAACCCGGCAGCGTCGAGCATTTCCCCCGTAGCGAGCGCGCGGCGTGGCCGTTGCCGCTGTGGTTGTACCCGCCGCAGAACCTCGCCAGTCCGCAGGCGGCGGATCTGGGCGATGAATCCGAAGAGTCGCTGACCACGCCGTCCGGTGAGCAAAAGGCCGGGCGCAAGCGTGCCCGGCGTATCGATGACAGCACCCGCGAGGGCGGACTGTTGGTGGTGCGTCTGGAGAATCTGTTCAGTTGGACAGAACACGTCGATCTGGATCGCTGGTCGGACGACAGCGAAGATCCGGACGCCGCCCGAGTGGCTGACGATCTCGACGAGCTGACCCTGTCGCGCACCCGGTTGCGCAAGGGCGGCGGCCTCAAATTGCATCTGGATCTGCCGCCCGTGGATGTCGATGACGTGCCGCTGGGCGAGGGGATCAAGTTGCCGGAGTGGGATTACCGCAAACAGCAAATGCAGGCCGGTTTCGTCAATCTGCAAATGATGCTGCCGCGGGACTGCGCGGCGCAGGCGCTGCCGGTGCGGCTCAAGGCCTCGGCGCTGCGTTTGCGGCGTCAGTTCGAGCATTTGCGCAATGACCGGCAGTGGTTGCGTCAGCAGCCCCAGGGGTCGGAACTGGACCTGTCGGCCTGGCTGGATTTTCACGTTGAACGCGAACAGGGGCAATGCGCCGAACGAGGCCTGTTCATGGAGCGGCGGCAGACTCGCCGCGACCTGGCGTGTCTGCTGCTGGCGGATGTGTCGATGTCCACCGATGCTCACCTGAACGATGAGCATCGGGTGATCGACGTCATTCGCGACAGCCTGCTGCTGTTCGGCGAAACCCTGTCGGGGCTGGGGGATGATTTCGCCCTCTACGGGTTTTCGTCGTTGCGCCGCCAGCAGGTGCGGATGCAGGAACTCAAGGCGTTCACCCAGCGCTATGGCGATGAGACACGCGGCCGCATTCAGGGGCTCAAACCCGGCTATTACACGCGCATGGGCGCCGCGATCCGCCAGGCCACGCAACTGCTCGGGCAGAGCAAACGGCGCAGCAAATTGCTGTTGCTGCTGACCGATGGCAAACCGAATGATCTGGATGTGTACGAGGGGCGCTACGGCGTCGAAGACACCCGCGAAGCGGTGCGCGAAGCACGGCGGCAAGGCCTGACGCCGTTCTGCATCACCATCGATCGCGAGGCCGGGGCTTATCTGCCATACATGTTCGGCGCCAACGGCTACACCCTGATCCGCCAGCCCGAACAACTGCCGCTGCGCTTGCCGCAGCTATACCGGCAGTTGACCCAGGCTTGAGGCCGGGCACCCACCACGTGGCATCAAACGATGCCGCGTGGCAGCCAGAAAAACATGACCACGCAAAACAGCGTCAATCCGATGCAGAACCCCATGAACCGTCGCTGGCGCCGTTCCCCGGCGCGTGCAGCGAGCGTGGGCAGGGGCATGCCGCATTGACTGCATTCGGTTTCGTCATCCGGGTTGGCATGTTGGCAATACAGGCAGATAGGCATGGCATTCACTCGAACTGTTCCAGGCGCAGCCGATCGAGAATCGCGATCTGCCGGCCGTCCTGGGTGATGATGTTTTCATCGATCAGGCGGCGGATGATCCGCGAGAAGGTTTCCGGCTGGATCGACAAGTGCCCGGCAATCAGTTGTTTGGCCATGGGCAATTCGAACTGGCTGTCCACGGTTTGCTGGCGCACCAATTGCGTCAGCAGGTAGCGCACCACGCGGTGGGTGGCGTTTTTCAGCGACAGGGTTTCGATTTCGTTGACCCGCTGGTGCAGACGAACACTGAGCTTGGCGAGCAAGGCAAAGGTCAGGCGGCTGTTGTTTTGCAGCAGGCGCATGTAAGTGTGGTTGGACAACCGGTACAGCTGCGTCGGGCAGACGGCTTCCGCCGAGGCCACGTAATTGGGGGTGTCCATCAGCATCATCGCTTCGGCGAAGGTCTGCCGGTCGCCGATGACTTCGAACACTTTCTCCTGCCCGTCGGGCGTCAACCGGTAGATCTTCACCGCCCCGGCGATGACGAAATAGAACGCATCCGCCGGCTCACCCTGGCGGAACAACGGTTCGCCCTTGTCGATGCTCAACAAGTGGCCGGTACTCATCAGTTCATCCATCTGTTCGTCGTTCAGCGGCTCGAACAAATGATGACTGCGCAGAATCTGGTGGTGGACACGATGCAGCACCATGAACATTCATCCTTAAAAAATTGATCAGGAACCTGTCAGACCAGGCCCAGGGAGAGGCTGCTGGCCACGGCCACGACCGAACTCAACACCACGAACCAGGCCAATGGCTGGATGACTTTTTTCATGACGACTCCGCTAATCGAAAGGGGCAAGGACTGAGCCTGCTCAGCAAGACACGGGCCATGCCTGAAAGGCCTTGTCTACGCGGACCTCATCAATCTGTGTGGTTAAAATGACCATTCCATAAGGGGTCAAAGTGACCACAAAGGGTCATTTTGACCCTGATAAGCCCGACGCCTTTTCCACACAAGCCACGCGCCCTCGGGTCGTGCCGTGGAGGCACGGCCCTTGCACTCTTGATCTGTGACAAAGGCGTTCGCTCACCGATACCGGATGATCGAACCCGCAAATGCAGAGGAGTGGCTTCATGCAAGTGCTTGAGCGCAGTAAGGCGTTGGCGATCCCGCCGCTGTTGCGGCTGGCGTTTCGGCCGTTTTTCCTCGCCGGCTGTCTGTTGGCGGTGGTGGCGATTCCGCTGTGGCTGGCGGCATTCAGCGGCGCGGTGGCCAACTGGCAACCGGCCGGTGGCTGGCTGGGCTGGCATCGACATGAACTGCTGTTCGGCTTCGGTCTGGCGATCATTGCCGGGTTTCTGCTGACCGCCGTGCAGACCTGGACCAGTCGCCCCGGTCTCAGCGGCAAGCCATTGGCCGCGCTGGCGCTGGTGTGGTTGTTGGCGCGGGTGGCGTGGTTGGTCAACGCGCCGTGGCCTGTGCTCGCGGTACTCGAACTGGCGTTCCCGCTGGCGGTGGCGGGGTTGATGGGTTTTACCCTGTGGAAGGTGCGGCAGAAGCGTAACTACCCGATTGTGGTGGTCCTGCTGTTGCTGGCCGCCGCTGACGGTTTGTCGTTGTACGGTCTGCTTGAAGGGCATGAAGGCTGGCAGCGTCAGGGTGTGTTGAGTGGTATCTGGCTGGTGGCGGCGATGATGGGGCTGATCGGTGGACGGGTGATTCCGTTCTTTACCCAGCGCGGCCTCGGGCGCAAAGAGGCCGTCGCGCCATGGGCGTGGCTGGACTGGCTGCTGTTGATCGGCTCGCCGCTGGTGGCGCTGTTGTACGCCATCGGACCTGCGCTCAGTCCCAATGTCGGGGTGGGTGCGCTGTTCGCGGTGCTGGGCGCGGGGCATCTGGTACGCCTGTTGCGCTGGCATGATCGGGCCATGTGGCGCGTGCCGCTGTTGTGGTCGCTGCACCTGGCGTACGGCTGGCTGGCGCTGGCGTGCCTGGGCATGGCGCTGTGGCATTTCGGTGTGTCGATCAACCCGAGCCTGGCGGTGCATTGCCTGACTATCGGCGCCATGGGCGGCCTGGTGTTGGCGATGATTGCGCGGGTCAGCCTCGGGCATACCGGTCGGAAACTGGAGCCGCCAGCGGGAATGACCCTGGCATTCATTCTGCTCAATCTGGCCTGCCTCAGTCGCGTCGGATTGATTCTGCTGTTCCCGTTGCCGGCGTTGTGGCTGGCCGGTGTGTGCTGGGCGCTCGGTTTCGGGTTATACGCCTGGCGCTACGGCCCGATGTTGCTGCGGGCGCGGGTGGATGGTCATCCGGGCTGAGCCCATGGAGGTAGTCGTTGATGTATCTCGTTCTGTTGGTGACCCATCTGCTGGCGGCCATCGCCTTTATCGGCACGCTGTTTTTCGAAGTGGTGATCTGGTATCGCGCCCGCCAGCAGTTGCCGGACACCGCGCAATCGGGTGCGGATCAGGCGATTGCCGGGCGTTCGCGCAAAGTCCTGCATGGCGTGGTGGTGTTGCTCTACGGCGCCGGCATCGGCCTGGCGTGGCAGCACCGGAGCGCCTTGAGTCAGCCGCTCGCCAGCAGTTTCGGCACCTTGCTGAGCCTGAAGATCCTGCTGGCCCTGAGCATCATCGGCCACTACTTGTTACTGGCCTATTGGCTGACCCACGGTCGCCTGAGCGAGCGCCGCGCGAGCTGGATTCGCCGCAGCATCCTCGGGCACATGCTGTTGATCGTGATCCTCGCCAAGGCCATGTTCTATTGGTCGTTTTGAAAGCGAACACGCACTGACCGACAAAACCCGCACTGAGGCGGGTTTTGTCGGGCGGGTCGTCGATCAGTGCCGGGGTTTGAGGGCGTTGATGAACAGCACGTTGTTCTCCAGATGGATGTGCTGCATCAGGTCGTCGCGAAATTCCAGCAGCCCGCGATACAGGGCGCGCCAGGTGTTACAGGCGTCGGCCGGCGGGGTGATGTGGTTGGTCAGGGTGAGCAGTTTTTCCAGGGCTTCGCCGTGTTGATCGTGCTCGAAACGCAACACCTGGATCGGCGGCGCCGCCTGTGGGCCGACGCCGTGTTGCAGCAGCGGGAACAGCACTTGCTCTTCCTTGAGCATGTGGCCTTCGAGTTCCTGTTGCAGGTCGGTCAGCAAATCGGCGAGGCCATTGGGGCAACTGCTGCGCGCGCCGTGGACATGCTCGACACGCCGGGCCAGACGGATCAGCTCCGGCAGTTGCTCGCGGTGACGGGCGTGGTAGCGGGTCAGCAGGTGGGCGATCAACTGTTGCGCCGGTTCGTTGCGCCAGTCGGGTTGGGTTTCGCCACTGTCTTGCAGGCTGTGCAGGGCCTCGGCGATCTGCACCGGATCGAGCTCCTTGCCGAGGGCGGCGTCACGCAGGCTTTTGTGCCCGCCACAGCAGAAGTCCAGTTTGAACGAGTGAAAGATCCGGGTGGCACCGGGAATGTCGCAGGCCAATTGGCCAAGGCTTTGTTCCAGCAGGTTCTGGCTCATCGGGGGTTCCTTGTTGGGATGACAACGGTTCCCCTGGCTCATTGCATCCGCCATGCCAGCGCCCGGGGCCTGATAAACAAGGACTGTTGGTCGCTTGTGGTCACAACCACCCTGAAATGTCGGGGTGAATTCAACCCTGGAGGGTGATAACTACCATGTTGCGTGAAAGCCTGGCGGCCGACCTGATTGTCGAGTTGCCCAATGCCGTGCGGTTGCAACGACTGGTCCAGACCTTGCGCGAATACTTCAACAGCGGCGCCGTGGGTTTGCTGCGTCTGGATGAAGACAGCCTCAGACCGGTGGCGACGGTCGGCCTGGTGCATGAAGCCCTGGGCCGTCGGTTCGTCATCGCGCAGCATCCGCGTCTGGCGGCGATCATGGCCTCGCGGGAGCCGACCTGGTTCGAGCCCGACAGCCGTTTGCCGGACCCTTACGACGGCTTGCTCGACAACCACGTCGGCGACTCGCTGCCGGTGCATGACTGCATGGGCGTGAGCCTGTACGTGGAAGGGCGGATCTGGGGCGCGATCACGCTCGATGCGCTGCGCGCCGGCACCTTCGACAGCCGCGCGCGGGAGGAACTCAAACGCTGCACCTTGCAGATCGAAGCCGCCGTGCGGGTCACCCGTCTGGAGCAGGAAAACCGCAGCCTGCGCCTGTCGCGCAGCGATCCGCAGGATTTGCGCAGGCCGCTCGAGGACGGCGAGATCCTCGGCCAGAGTGAGGTGCTGGAGCATTTGCTCAACGAACTGGACGTGCTGGCCGACGCTGACCTGCCGGTGTTGCTGCTCGGTGAGACAGGCGTCGGCAAGGAACTGTTCGCCCGGCGTCTGCATCGTCTGTCGCGGCGCAGCCACAAGCCGCTGATTCAAGTCAACTGCGCCGCGTTGCCGGAGTCGCTGGCGGAAAGCGAGTTGTTCGGGCATGTCAAAGGTGCGTTTTCCGGCGCGACCAGTGACCGCGCCGGGCGCTTTGACGCGGCCAATGGCGGCACGCTGTTTCTCGATGAGGTCGGCGAGTTGCCCTTGAGCGTGCAGGCGAAGCTGCTGCGCACCTTGCAGAACGGTGAGATCCAGCGCCTGGGTGCCGACAAGCCGCTGCACGTCGACGTGCGGATCATCGCCGCCACCAACCGGCACTTGCCGGACAGCATCCGCGACGGTCTGTTTCGCGCCGATCTGTATCACCGGCTCTCGGTGTACCCGGTGCCGATCCCGGCCTTGCGCGAGCGCGGCAACGACGTGTTGCTGCTGGCCGGGCATTTCCTTGAACTGAATCGGGCGCGGCTCGGGCTGCGAGGCTTGCGTCTGTCGCCGGCAGCCGAGCGGGCGCTGTTGGCGTATGCCTGGCCGGGCAATGTGCGCGAGCTGGAGCATGTCATCAGTCGTGCTGCGTTGAAGGCGCTGAGTCGCGGCGTGAATCGGGCGTCGATCATCACCCTGGAGCAGCAGGTTCTGGACCTGGACAGCACGCAAGGGGTGCTCGTCGAGCGGCCGCAGGCGATGGTTGCCGACGTACCGTTCCAGGCCCTGAGCAGCGCGGTCGACGATTGCCAGCGGCAACGGATTGTCCAGGCCCTGAGCCTTTGCGGGGAGAACTGGGCCAGCGCCGCACGGCTGTTGCAGGTCGACCCGAGCAACCTGCACAAGCTGGCCCGGCGTCTGCGTCTCAAGTAAGCGATGCGGGTTGATGGCGATCAAGGTGGCAGAGCGCGGGGCCTCGCACACTGGCTGAAACCCACAGGAGATCACCGTCATGCCGCTTTCCCTGGCTGAGATGCGCCGCAACTACACCCTCGATGGCCTGCAAGAGACTCAGGCGCCGGACGATCCGCTGGCGCTGTTCCGTCAGTGGCTGCAACAGGCCCGCGAAACCGAGCGCGCGCCGGTCGAGGCCAACAGCATGCTGCTCGCGACCGTCGACAGCGACGGTCGGCCCCATTGCCGGGTGCTGTTGCTCAAGGGCTTGAGCGATGACGGCTTCACGTTTTTCGGCAATTACCAGAGCGACAAGGGCCAGCAACTGGCGGCCAACCCTCACGCGGCCATGACGTTTTTCTGGCCGGGACTGGAGCGCCAGGTGCGGATCGAAGGGCAGGTGTCGAAGCTCGATGCGCACCTGTCGGATGCCTACTTCGATTCCCGCTCGCGCGCCAGCCGACTGGGTGCCTGGGCGTCGCCGCAAAGTCGTCCGCTGGCCAACCGTGAAGAACTGGAGTGGCGGCTGGCCGATGCCACTGAACATTTCGCCGAACAGCACGTTGTGCGCCCTGAACATTGGGGCGGCTACAGCCTGCATCCCGAGCGTGTGGAATTCTGGCAGGGCCGTAGCGACCGCTTGCACGATCGCCTCGATTACCGCCGGCAAAACGGTCTCTGGTGTCGCACCCGACTGGCGCCTTGAGCCGCATTGACCCGGTGGAGATACCTCCATGGAGGAATAGGCCGGGTCGTCAATCCGGTTCAGGCTTGGGCATACCCTCAGCTACGGGAGGCTTGAATATGGCCCATCTGGCGCAACGCACGTTTGAACCCCTGAACATTGCCGTACTGACCATCAGTGATACGCGGACGTTTGACACCGACACCTCGGGACAGACCCTGGCGGATCTGCTGCAGACCGCCGGGCATGTGTTGATCGACCGCGATCTGGTCAAGGACGACATCTACCAGATCCGCGCCAGTGTCTCGCGCTGGATCGCCGACCCAACAGTACAAGTGGTGCTGATGACCGGCGGCACCGGTTTCACCGCGCGGGACAACACGCCGCAAGCGGTCATCCCGTTGCTCGACAAGCATGTCGAAGGCTTCGGCGAGTTGTTCCGCCAGGTGTCGCTGGAGGAAATCGGCATGTCCAGCCTGCAATCCCGGGCGCTGGCCGGGATGAGTAACGGCGTGCTGGTGTGCTGCGTGCCCGGTTCGCCGGGCGCCTGCCGCACGGCCTGGAACAGGATCCTCGTCGAGCAGTTGGACAGCCGCACCGGCCCGTGCAACTTTGCCCCGCATCTCAAACCCCTGGCGCAACGAATCATCGATGCCTGCGGGACCCGGTCATGACCGGCCGGGTGTGCGACTTGGGCAACCTGATGCCCGTGGACGAGGCCATCAGCCGCTTGCTCGATCAGGCACCGCCGCCGCCAGCGGCGCAGGTGATTCCACTGGATCAGGCCATGGGCTGCGTGTTGGCGGCGGACATTCATTCCCCGGTGAACCTGCCGGCCTGGGACAACAGCGCCATGGACGGCTATGCGCTGAGCGCCGCTGACCTGTCCCCGGACGGTGGTTACCTGCCGATCGGCGGGCGCATCGCGGCGGGGGATCAGCCAGGGCCGCTGTTGTTCGCCGGGCAGGCGGTGCAGATTTTTACCGGCGCGCCGCTACCCGAAGGCGCTGACACGGTGGTGCCGCAGGAGCGCTGCCGGGTGGAGGGCGAGGGCGTCTGGTTGCCGCCCGTGAATCTTGGCGAACATGTACGCAAGGAAGGCGAAGAAGTTCGTCGGGGTGATCTGTTGTTCAAGGCTGGCAAGCGTCTGCGCGCCCAGGAACTCGGGCTGCTCGCCGGTGCCGGCGTGGCCCGCGTCGAGGTCTACCGACCGCTGCGCGTGTGCCTGCTCAGCAGCGGCAATGAGCTGCGTGAGCCGGGTGATCCGTTGGCGCCGGGGCAGATCTACAACAGCAATCGTTATTGCATCGCCGCGTTGTTGCGGGGCTGGGGTGTTGAAGTCCACGACTACGGGGTCATGGCCGATGAGCTGGCGGCCAGCCGCCATGCCCTGAGCCTGGCGTCTTCGGAGTGCGATTTGCTGCTCAGCTCCGGCGGCGTGTCGGTCGGCGAGGAAGACCATCTCAAACAGGCCATCGAGGAACTGGGCAGCGTGGATTTCTGGCGGCTGGCGATTCAGCCCGGCAAGCCGCTGGCCTTTGGTGAAGTGCTCGGCAAACCCTGGATCGGCATGCCGGGCAATCCCTCGGCGGCACTGATTACCGCGTTGGTGGTGGTGCGGCCGTTTCTGCTGCGGGCACAAGGCATGACCGACGTGTTGCCGAAACCATTGGCCGTGCCGGCAGGGTTCGACTGGTTGCAGCGCAACAAGCGGCGCCAGTACCTGCGGGCGAAGTTGACAGCCGCCGTCGACGGCCGGTTGAGCGTGGAACTGCACCCGCAGCAAAGCTCGGCGATGCTCACGGCGGCCTGTTGGGCCGACGGATTGGCGGTGGTCGAGCGTGAGCAGCAAGTACACAGGCACGACAACGTGATGTTCCTGTCCTTCGCCGACCTGATGCAGTGACGGCACTTGATTGCCGTCAAGGCTGTGGCTGACGGTCTGGCTAGACTGGCAGCGCCTTTCAGGACGGCGTTTTTTCATGAGGATCAACCATGCAACTGGTCTGCCCGGCAGGGAACCTGCCTGCGCTGAAAGCCGCGGTGCGCCAAGGCGCCGATGCCGTGTATGTCGGTTTTCGCGATGACACCAATGCCCGGCATTTCGCCGGGCTGAACATGGACGACAAACAGTTCGACTCCGCCGTCGCCCACATCCGCCAGCACCAGCGAAAACTCTACGTTGCGGTCAACACCTATCCGCAGCCCAAGGGCTGGGAGCGCTGGCAGCGGGCGGTGGATCGCGCCGCCGATTTCGGCGTGGATGCGTTGATTGCCGCCGATCCGGGCGTGCTCAATTACGCCAGCCAGCGTCATCCGCAGCTGACGTTGCACCTGTCGGTGCAGGGCTCGGCGACTCATGCCGCCGCGCTGGAATTTTATGCGCAGCGCTACGGCATTCGCCGCGCGGTGCTGCCTCGGGTGTTGTCGCTGGCCCAGGTGCGCCAGGTGGCCGCGAGCAGCCCGGTGCCGATCGAAGTCTTCGGTTTCGGCAGCCTGTGCATCATGGCCGAGGGGCGCTGCCATCTGTCTTCCTACATTACCGGCGAGTCGCCGAACCTGTGCGGGGTCTGCTCGCCGGCCAAGGCTGTGCGCTGGAGCGAAGATGCCCAGGGCTTGAGCGCGCGCCTGAGCGAAGTGCTGATCGACCGCTACACCCCTGACGAGCCCGCCGGTTATCCGACGTTGTGCAAGGGCCGTTTTCTGGTCGACGGCAAACGCTTCCATGCCCTCGAAGAACCCACCAGCCTCGACACCCTGGACTTGCTTCCGGAGCTTTCGGCCATGGGTGTCGAAGCGGTGAAGATCGAGGGCCGGCAGCGCAGCCCGGCGTATGTCGAACAGGTCACCCGCGTCTGGCGCGCGGCGCTGGACGCCCACCGTGGCGCGCCGGGCAGTTTTCGGGTCAAGGAGGAATGGCGCCAGGTGCTGGCCGGTTTGTCCGAGGGCAGCCAGACCACGCTGGGCGCTTATCATCGATCGTGGCAATGAGGGACGGAACATGAAGCTCAGCCTGGGACCGGTCCTGTTTTATTGGGACAAGGCGCAACTTGGCAATTTTTACGCCGAGATGTCGGCGTTGCCTCTGGATGTGATTTACCTCGGGGAAACCGTGTGTTCGAAACGCCGGGCGTTTTCCCTCGATCAATGGCTGGGGCTGGGCCGCGAGTTGCAGCAATGCAGCCAGGCGCAACTGGTGATTTCCAGCCTGACCCTGATCGAAGCGGCGTCCGAGCTCTCCAGCCTCAAGCGCCTGTGCGACAACGGCCAGTTGCTGGTGGAAGCCAATGACCTGGGCGCGGTGCAGTTTCTGGCCGAGCGTAAGTTGCCGTTCGTGGGCGGCCCGGCGCTGAACCTGTACAACGGCCATGCGCTGGCGCAGTTGCTCGACAGCGGCATGGTCCGCTGGGTGCCACCGGTGGAATGTTCGGCAGCGCTGATCCGAGATGTGATCGAGCAGGTGCGAGCGCTGGGGCACAAGGTGCCGGAAGTGGAAATCTTCGCCTACGGCCATCTGCCGCTGGCGTATTCCGCGCGCTGCTTCACGGCGCGGGCGGAAAACCGGCCGAAGGACGATTGCCGGTTCTGCTGCATCAACTACCCCGATGGACTGGCCCTGACCAGTCAGGAAGGGCAGCCGCTGTTCACCCTCAACGGGATTCAGACCATGTCTGCCGAGGTGACTAATCTGCTCGCCGATTACTCGGGACTGGTGGCCTGTGGCGCCGATCTGTTGCGCCTGAGTCCGCGTGCCCAGGGCATGGCCGAGATCATCGCCGCCTATCAACGGGTGCGTTCGGGGGAAACGCCGCCGCTGTATGTGGAAGGCTGCAATGGCTACTGGCACGGCGAGGCCGGGATGCTGCGGGTGGAGGAGGCTGGCCTGTGTTGAATCGAAAGAAATGGTTGCTCAAAGGGGCCGACCGCTTGCTGCCGCTGGTGCGGCGCGTGCCGTTTGCCGTGCAGCGTCTGGCGTTGCAACAGGCACTGAACCGTTGCCTCGCCGAGCCGCTACGCGCTGGCGAGTTTGAAATGCTGCGCGGGCGCTGGTTGTGCCTGCGGATTCCGGATCTGCGGTTGTCGTGGTTCCTGACCCTCAACCGCGAGGGCCTGCGGATTGCCGAGCGCGAGACGGCGCACGTGACCATCAGCGGCAACTGGCGCGAGTTCGTGCTGCTCGCCAGTCGCCAGGAAGATCCTGATACGTTGTTCTTCCGCCGCCGCCTGGTCATCGAAGGCGACACCGAACTGGGCCTGGCCCTGAAAAACCTGATCGACAGCCTCGATCCCGAGGTTCTGCCTGTGTGGTTGTGGCGCAATCTGGAGCGCGCGGGCAAGGGGCTGGCAACTCGATAGCCCGTGTCAGGTGCCGTGCATGAGCAACTGACTGAACGCCTCCAGCTCGCTTTTCTCCACATCGGAAACCAGCACGAAAAGCATGTGGTTGGCCTGCCAGGACACCACATTGAAGCCGCGAATCGTCTGGCTCTGTTTCGGCTTGTCGCTTTGTGCGGTAGGCAGGATGAACACGTTGATGATGTGCTTGGCTCGGCCGTAACTCAGGGCTGCGGTGGTCTGATGTTGCAGATAATCCAGCCGTCCACCGAGCAATGGAAAACCCTGCGCCGTGTAGTCGAGCACGGGGGGCGAGAAGTCGAGTTTGCCGGTGAACCAGGGTTTCACGGTATGGCGGTCGGAGGACACCACATCGTTCAGGTGTTCGCCCATCAACGAGCGCACATGACTGGAGACGGCCTCGTCCATCAACGGTTGTTCGCTGCCGGGCGTCGCGACATAAAGCACCACCGACAAGGCCAGTGCCGCAGCACAAAATGCTGGAGCGAACACCGTGCGCCAGCGCTCAAAGACCCGTGGCCGGGGCGCCGCATCGGCAAACACGCCGGCCGCCAGTGACGCTGGCGCCGGGTAATACGGCGCACAGCGCTTTACGCTGCCCTTGAGTAACGTCATTTCGGCATGCAGGCGCGCGCATTCGGCGCACGCGCTCAGATGCGTCGCGACATCCGCCGCCATCGCTGGATCAAGTTCCTGATCCAGGTAACCGTGCAGTCGGGTCTGGCAAGTCGTGCAGTCGAGTTCATTCATGATCGTGCAACTTCATCAGTTCGAGCCTGAGCATGGTGCGCGCCCGGGCCAGCCTCGACATCACGGTGCCAATGGGAATATCCACCACCAGAGCGATGTCCTTGTACGGCATGTCTTCGAGTTCCTTGAGCACGATCACCTCCCGAAACGCCGGGGGCAGGGCGCCCAGCGCTTGCTGGAGCAACGCGGCGTTTTCCGTGTGGATCGCCAGCAGTTCCGGGGTCTGGCTGTGGCTCAGCGTCGGGTGGTCATCAGCCATGTCGTCATCGATGGCCACCCAAGGGTGTCCGACCGAGGCTTTGAGCCAGGTGTAGCTTTCGTTGCGCACGATGGTCAGGAACCAGGCCCTGGGGTTGCCGTCGGCGAATCGCTGCAAGAACCTGAAAGCGCGCAGGGCGCTTTCCTGCACGACGTCGCGCGCGGCGCTGTCATTGCCCGTGAGCCAGCGCGCGAGGTTGTAGGCAGCGTCCAGATGGGGCGCAATCAGTTCCTCAAATCGCTTCATAGTGATTTCCGCAGCGTCACACTCCTGTAACTGCGAGGCGTGCGGTTTTATTCCCGGAAAAGAATTTATTTTGCGGCGCGGAATAAACGCTCGTCGCGCAAGGTTTACCTGGTGTCGCTACATCACTGTAGTTCGCCAGCGAGGACCTACCGATGGACATTCGATCAAAACGCCCGCAACGCACCGACGAATTGCTCAACCCTGATCGGCGGACACTGCTCAAGTGCTCGGCGTGGGCCGGGGCCGGGGTGATCTGGGCCATGAGCGGCGGGATTCCCAGGGCCTTTGCCCTGGATGAGACGGGCAACGTCGCCGACCCCAGGGCATTGGCCAGCAGCTTTCATTTCGTGCAGATCAGCGACTCGCACATCGGGTTCAACAAGGAAGCCAACCCTGAACCGGTGAAAACCCTGCAGGTGGCGATCGACAGGGTCGTCGCGCTGCCGCAACGGCCATCGCTGATCCTGCACACCGGCGACATCACGCACCTGTCCAAGGCCGAAGAGTTCGACACCGCGGCACAGTTGCTCAAGGGCCTGCCGTCCACCGTGCATTACGTGCCGGGCGAGCACGACACCCTCGATGAGGGTGGCGGCAAGCTCTACCTGGAACGTTATGGCAAGGGCACCCGAGGTAACGGCTGGTACAGCTTCGATGACCACGGCGTGCATTTCATCGCGCTGGTCAATGTCTTCAACTTCCAAGCCGGCCATGAGGCCAGTCTGGGCGCCGATCAGCTGGCCTGGCTGGCCGATGATCTGCGGGCGGTATCGAGCAGTACGCCGATTGTCGTGTTCACCCACATTCCGCTGTGGACGATTTATCAGCCGTGGGGCTGGGGCACCGAGGATGGCGACCATGCCATTGCGATGCTGCGCAAGTACGGCTCGGTGACGGTACTGAACGGGCACATTCATCAGGTCATCCAGAAGGTCGAAGGCAACATCACCTTCCACACCGCACGCGGCACCGCCTATCCGCAACCGGCGCCGGGCACGGCACCGTCACCGGGACCGATGACCGTGGCGGCCGATCAGTTGCGCAATTATCTGGGGATCACCGATGTGCGGGCGACGCAGGGCGATCACCCGCTGGCGCTGATTGATTCGACATTGGTCTAGGGGAGGGCGGTCAGATGAAAACGCGACTGTTGGCGCTGTTGTGCCTGATGTTGTCGATGCCGGTGTGGGCCGAGGAGGTGAAGATCAATATCAAGGAGTTCATGTTCATGCCGGTGGTGCTGAACGTGTCCGTGGGCACCAAAGTGACGTGGGTGAATGACGATCAGATCCCGCATACGGTGGCGGAAACCCGCAAGGTGTTTCGCTCCGGGGCATTAGACACGAATGACAGTTTTTCCTGGTTATTCGATAAGCCCGGCGAGTTCGAGTATTTCTGTGTCCTGCACCCGCAGATGACCGGCAAGATCGTGGTGACCCAATAGCTTTGCGCGGACCTGTACGACCCATTCGTCTATTGAAACGCCACCAGCGCGTCTTCGTCGGCGAGGATGCGGATATTGCGCCGCTCCATCGCAATCAGTCCGCACTCCACCAGCCGATGCAGAATCCGCGAAAAGGTCTCCGGCTGGATTCCCAGCTTCGACGCCACCAGCCGTTTGGACACTTGCAGGACGATTTGCCCGGTCACGGGATGGCGTTCCTGAAGCAGGAAGTTGACCACCCGCCGGCTCGCGCTGGCGATGGTCAGGGTGTCGATGTCGCGCAGGCGCAGGTGCAGGTGAACGCTCATGCTCGCGAGGATCGCCAGGCAGACTTTCGGCTGATCCTCCAGGGCATTGCGGTAGTGATGGCCCTCGATGCTGACCAGCACGCTGTCCTTGAGTGCCGTGGCCGTCACCGGGTACAGCCGGGCCTGGCTGAACAGCAGGGCTTCGGCGAAGGTCTGGCCGGGCTGGATGATCTCCACCAGGTTTTCCTGGCCTTCGCCGGTCAGCCGGTACAACTTGATCTGGCCGCTGACCAGCAGGAAAAAGCGCTTGGCCGGATCGCCCTGATGCATCAGCGTGCCATGACAGCTCAGGCGCCTGAGCACCGCCAGGGCACAGACTTCCTCGAAGACCTTCTCCGGCAACTGGCTGAACAGGTGATGACGGCGCAACGTTAAAACGATGGAAGGGTGGGTCAGCATGGCGTACCTCCGCTGACGCTTATAGTAAAGAGCGCGGGCGGCCAGACCTATGCCTCTGCCGGCCTACCTCCAAGGAGGCATGCGTGTCAGCCGGCGCTGCGCAGATGCTCCATGGCCCACACGGCCGCCTCGACCCGCGAACGCAGCCCGAGCTTGTGCAGCAGGTTCTTGACGTGAACCTTGACCGTGCCTTCGGTGATCCCCAGTTTGTGGCCGATGACCTTGTTGCTCAGGCCGGCGGCGATGGTCTTGAGCACCTGACGTTCGCGCTCGGTCAGTTCCACGGCCGCCTGACGCGGCGGCGTGCGCAGCGCCTGGGCCATGACGCGGGTCAGGCCGGGGCTGATGACCAGCGCACCGTTCAGGGCATCGCGAATGTACTGGATCAACAGTTCCGGCTCCATGTCCTTGAGCAGATAGCCGTCGGCCTCCAGGCGCAGGGCATCGCGAATATCGTCTTCGGCGTCCGAGACGGTGAACAGCAATACCTTGCCGGTGAAGTGCATGGCCCGCAGCCGACGCAGGGTTTCGATGCCGTTCATCTGCGGCATGTTGTTGTCGAGCAGCAGCAGGTCCGGTTGCAGCGGTTCGATCAGGCTCAGGGCTTCTTCGCCATGACTGGCTTCACCGACGATCAAAAAATCATCTTCGAGTTCGAGCATCTGGCGGATGCCGCGCCGCATCATCGGATGGTCGTCGACCAGCAAGATGCGATGTTGTGGGGACGGGTTCATGCGACGTTACCTTCTGTGTGCCGCCCGAGAAATTCCGGGTGGAATTGCAAGTGGACGAGGGTGCCCTGAGGCTCCCGGGAAACGATCTGCAACTGGCCGCGCAGGCTGCGCGCCCGTTCATCCATGATGTTCAGGCCGTGGTGTTCGCGTTGATCGACGTTGCCGCTGAAACCGCGCCCGTCGTCTTCGACGGTGAGCCGGACGTTCTCGCCGTCCTGGCGCAGCTCCAGCCAGGCGTTCTGCGCGTGGGCATGGCGCAGGCAGTTGGAGAGCGCTTCGCGGGTGATCTGCAAAATGTGGATCTGCTCGCTGGCCGACAGCTCGAAGGCCAGGGTGTCGACGTGCAGGTGTACCTGGAACTCCCCGCGCCGGGAAAACTCGGCGGCGGTGTCCTTGAGTTCCTGCACCAGGCCGGCATCGTGAATCTGCAAGCGAAAGGTGGTCAGCAGTTCGCGCAACTGGCGGTAGGCGTTGTTCAGGCCCTCGCGCAGTTCGGCGGTGACCGATTCCAGGGTCTGCACCGGTTCGCCCCGGCGCATCAGGGTCTGCATGCGGCTGACTTGCAGCTTCATGTAGGACAGCGCCTGGGCCAGCGAGTCGTGCAGTTCGCGGGCGATGATCGCGCGCTCTTCGAGCAGCAGCAGGCGATGGTCCTGCTCGCGCTGACGCTTGAGCGAGAGCGAGGTGCCGATCAGGTTGGCCAGGGCCTGGATCAATTGGGTTTCCCAGGCTTGCGGCGGGTGGCCATCGACAAAGTGCGCCTTGAGTTCACCCAGCTCGCTGCCCTGGTTGCTGATGCTGAACGATTGCGAGCTGCTGCCGTGATGCCGCTGGCAGTTGGCGCAATCGCTTTTGGCACAGACATCGCGGCTGTCGGCACCGTGCAGGGCGAGCAATTGGGGAGCGGGGGCCTGCAACTGACCTTGCAGGCACAGCGACAGGCGCAAGCCGGGTAGACGCTGCTGGAAGCGCTGGATCAACTTGTCCAGTCCTTCGGCGTTGGCCAGACGCGTGGCGAGGCTGCGGCTGCTTTGATACAGCAGCTCCAGCGCGGCGTTGGCCTGTTGCAGGTTGAGGGTTTTCTGCTGGACCTGGCTTTCCAGGGTGCGATGGGATTCTTCGATGGTCTCGGCCATGGCGTTGAAGCTCATCGCCAACTGACCCAACTCGTCCTGGGACTGGTGGTTGACCCGCGCCTGGAAATCACCACGGCGAAAACGCTGGGTCGCCTCCACCAGTTCCTTGAGCGGCGCAATGACCCCGTACTGCAATTCGTACAAGCCAATCAGCAAGACAATCATGGTGGTGAACAGGGCCAGGCCCTGAATCACTTGCTGCCAGCCTTGTTTTTGTTCGCTCTGGCGCTGCAACAGGCTGACGAACTGGTTCAGTTGCTCAACGAACGGCTGGGCCTGGGCCTGAAACGCCGTTGCATCGCCACGTTCCAGTGCCGGACGCAGGACGTCGCTCCACTGTTGCTGGATCTGCCCGTAGCTGACTTGCAGCGCGGCGCTCGGGCCATCCTCCAGCACGGCTTTAAGGGACTGGCTGTCGAGGCGGCGTTGCAGGCTGTGGGCGATCTCTGTGATTTCTTCGTTGCCGGCGCCGGAGGCGAGTCTCCAGCTCAGGTGGTAGGTCTCCATGCGCACCGAGCCTGCGGTGTTGATGGCAGCGGCATCGCCCTGACTGAACCAGGCGATCAGACCGGCGCTCAGCGAACTAGCGAGGGCCAGCATCGCGATCAGAATCACTGCCAGCCCGGCGCGAGCGGGCAGGGAGCTGCGCAGCCAGCCAATCATCTGGCTGCTCCGCAAAAGACAGGGAAACCGGGCATGCAAGGCTCCAGGATCGGCATGACGGCCTATCCCGGGCTCGCTACCTCTAAAGAGTTGCCGACAGCTCCGTGTCGACAGAACACTGGCCGGAAAAATCCAAAACACTGATAAACAAAGGGTTTCAGCGGTTTTCCGGACTACCTCCTTGGAGGTAGGTAGCACAAGCATAGGCCCGAGGCCCATTGGCCCTCTTTGATGTGGATCAAGTTTTTGCGCGGTTGCTCTCTCTAGTCTGCCGCCATGGCTAACTGACTGGAGAGCATTGTGACCACACCCCGTGTACGCCAAGGCCTGGTGCTGGGCATGAGCACGCTGGCCTTCACTGTCTGTTTCATGGTCTGGATGATGTTTGCGGTGCTCGGCGTGCCGATCAAGGAACTGCTGCAGCTCAACGAAACCCAATTCGGCCTGCTGGCCGCCACCCCGGTGTTGACCGGCTCGTTGTCACGTCTGCCGCTGGGTTTGCTGACCGACCGGTTCGGCGGTCGCAGCGTGTTCTTCGTGCTGATGCTGTCCTGCGTCGCGCCCCTCTATCTGATCAGCCACGCCACCGCCTACTGGCAATTCCTTGTACTGGGCCTGTTCGTCGGGCTGGCCGGTGGCTCGTTTTCGGTGGGGATCGCCTACGTTGCCAAGTGGTTCGACAAGGACAGCCAGGGTTTTGCCATGGGCGTGTTTGGCGCCGGTAACGCCGGGTCGGCCGTGACCAAGTTTCTCGCTCCGGCGCTGATTGCCGCCGGCAGCTGGCAACTGGTGCCAAAGGTCTTCAGTGCGATCCTGTTCATCACCGCATTGCTGTTCTGGTTCCTCAGTGCCGACAACCAGGCCCACCGCAGCGCATCGGGCGCCAGCCTGCGCGAGCAACTGCGTTCGCTGAAAGACCCGGCGGTGTGGCGCTACTGCCAGTACTACTCGATCGTCTTCGGCGGCTACGTGGCCCTGGCGCTGTGGATGACCAAATACTACGTGCAGGAATACGGCTTCAGCCTGCAAAGCGCAGCGCTGCTGGCGGCCTGTTTTTCCCTGCCCGGTGGCGTGCTGCGCGCGGTGGGCGGCTGGATGTCGGATCGCTGGGGCGCGCAGAGCGTGACCTGGTGGGTGCTGTGGGTCAGCTGGATCTGCCTGTTCCTGCTCTCGTATCCGCAAACCCAACTGCAAGTGCAGACCATCAATGGCCCGGTGGATTTCCACATCGGCCTCAATCCTGCGCTGTTCACCGTGCTGCTGTTCGTGATGGGCATCGCCTTCGCGTTCGGCAAGGCCTCGGTCTTCAAATACATCGCCAATGACTATCCGAAAAACATGGGGGCGGTGTCGGGCATCGTCGGCCTGGCCGGTGGCCTGGGCGGTTTCATCCTGCCGATCCTGTTTGGCGCCCTGGTCGACCTGACCGGCGTGCGCTCCTCCTGCTTCATGTTGCTGTACGGCGTGGTCTGGGTGTCCCTGGCCTGGATGTACTTCAGCGAGATCCGCAAAAGCCCGGTGCTGGGTAAAGCGCCGGCCCCGAATTCCAGCATTGCCCAAGGAGAACACCATGTCCGTTCTGCAAAAGCCTGACCAAGGCCCGGTCATTCATGACTGGCGCCCCGAGGACCCCGCGTTCTGGGGCAGTAGCGGCAAACAGACCGCCACCCGCAACCTGTGGATCTCGATTCCCGCGCTGCTGCTGGCCTTCGCCGTGTGGATGGTCTGGAGCACGGTGATCGTGCGCCTGAATGCCATCGGCTTCACCTTCAGCACCGACCAGTTGTTCTGGCTGGCGGCGTTGCCGGGGTTGTCCGGGGCGACGTTCCGGGTCTTCTATTCGTTCATGGTGCCGATCTTCGGCGGCCGCCGCTGGACCGCGCTGAGCACCGCGTCGTTGCTGATTCCGTCGATCTGGATGGGCTTCGCCGTGCAGGACACCAGTACTTCGTACAGCGTGTTCGTGATGATCGCGTTGCTCTGTGGCTTTGGCGGCGGCAACTTCGCTTCGAGCATGTCCAACATCAGCTTCTTCTATCCCAAGTCGCAGCAGGGCACGGCGCTGGGACTGAACGCCGGACTGGGTAACCTCGGCGTGTCGGTGATGCAGTTTTGCGTGCCGCTGGTGATTACCTTCGGTGTGTTCGGTTTCCTTGGCGGCAAGGCGCAAGTGCTGCCGGACGGCACGCAATTGTGGCTGCAGAACGCCGGGTTCATGTGGGTGCCGTTCATTGTGCTGGTGACCGTGCTGGCCTGGTTCGGCATGAACGATCTGTCCAGCGCCAAGGCCTCGTTCAGCGAGCAGGCGGTGATCTTCAAGCGCAAGCACAACTGGCTGATGTGCTGGCTCTACCTGGCAACGTTCGGCTCGTTCATCGGCTTCTCGGCGGCGTTTCCCTTGCTGATCAAGACCGCGTTCCCCGATGTCATCGCCCTGAAGTTTGCCTTCCTCGGCCCGCTGGTCGGTGCGCTGGTGCGTCCATTGGGCGGCTGGCTGGCGGACAAGCTCGGCGGCGCGAAAGTGACCCTGTGGAATTTCGTCCTGATGATCGTGATGGTCTTCGGCGTCCTGCACTTCCTGCCGCAGAACGGCAGCGGCGGCAACTTCTACGGTTTCCTCGGCCTGTTCATGCTGCTGTTCATCACCACCGGCATCGGCAACGGCTCCACCTTCCGCATGATCCCGGTGATCTTCCGCGCCCAGCATGAAAAAGCCTCGGCCGGCAAGGCGCCAGCGGTGCGCGAGCAAGCGCTCAAGGACGCCGGCAAGGAGTCCGCCGCCGTCCTCGGTTTCAGTTCGGCCATGGGCGCCTTCGGTGCGTTCTTCATTCCCAAATCCTTCGGCACTTCGATGGCCCAGACCGGCGGCCCGGAGATGGCCTTCTACATGTTCGTCGGCTTTTACCTGAGCTGCATCGTCGTGACCTGGTGGTGGTACGCGCGCAAAGGCGCCGAGACCCCCTGCTGAGACGACCCGAATCCAACCATTGCGTGGGCGGGGCGCAGAACCCCGCAGCAAGCCTGAGAGGACTACACCGTGAGTCATTTACTGGATCAATTGCGGTTCTTCAATCGCAAGCAAAACGAGTTTTCCGACGGTCATGGCGAGACCCGCAAGGAGTCCCGCGACTGGGAGAACGTCTACCGTTCGCGCTGGCAGTACGACAAGATCGTGCGCTCCACCCACGGGGTGAACTGCACCGGCTCGTGCTCGTGGAAAATCTACGTCAAGAACGGCCTGATCACCTGGGAAACCCAGCAGACCGACTACCCGCGCACCCGCAACGATCTGCCCAACCACGAGCCCCGTGGCTGCCCGCGTGGCGCCAGCTACAGCTGGTACATCTACAGCGCCAACCGCCTCAAGTACCCGAAAATCCGCAAGCCGCTGCTCAAGCTCTGGCGCGAAGCGCGGCAGACCCTGGCGCCGGTCGAGGCCTGGGCGAGCATCGTCGAGGACAAGGCCAAGGCCGACTCCTACAAAAGCAAGCGCGGCATGGGTGGCTTCATTCGTTCCAGTTGGGATGAAGTCAACGAGATCATTGCCGCCGCCAACGTCTACACCATCAAACAGTACGGCCCGGACCGGGTGGTGGGCTTCTCGCCGATCCCGGCGATGTCGATGGTCAGCTACGCCGCCGGCGCGCGTTACCTGTCGCTGATCGGCGGTGCCTGCCTGAGCTTCTACGACTGGTATTGCGACCTGCCGCCAGCCTCGCCGATGGTCTGGGGCGAACAGACCGACGTGCCGGAATCGGCCGACTGGTACAACTCCAACTACATCATCGCCTGGGGCTCCAACGTTCCGCAGACCCGTACCCCGGACGCGCATTTCTTCACCGAAGTCCGCTACAAGGGCACCAAGACTGTCGCGATCACCCCGGATTACTCGGAAGTCGCCAAACTCACCGACCTGTGGCTCAACCCCAAGCAGGGCACCGATGCCGCGCTGGCCCAGGCCTTCAATCATGTGATCTTCAAGGAATTCCACCTCGACCAGCCGAGCGCCTATTTCACCGAATACGCCAAGCGCTACACCGACTTGCCGGTGCTGGTCTTGCTCAAGCCGATGCTCGGCACCGCGCCGGGCGCCGGTTATCAGCCGGATCGCTTCCTGCGCGCCAGCGACCTGACCGACAACCTCGGCCAGGACAACAACCCGGAATGGAAAACCATCGCTCTGGATGCCAACGGCGAACTGGTTTCCCCGCAAGGCTCGATCGGCTATCGCTGGGGCGAGAAGGGCAAGTGGAACATCCTCGCCCGTGAAGGCGGCGAGGGCCGTGAAATCGATCTGAAACTGAGCCTGATCGGTGATGACGTCGCCGAAGTGGCGTTCCCGTATTTCGCTGGCGAGGCCCACGAGTATTTCGAGCATGTGGCCGGCGATGCCGTGCAATACCGCCGCGTGCCGGTACACAGCCTGACGCTGGCCGACGGCAGCGTGGCCAAGGTCGCGACCGTGTTTGACCTGTCGGCCGCCAACCTGGCGATTGACCGTGGCCTGGGCGGCGCCAACGTCGCCAAGGACTACAACGACGCCTCGGTGCCCGGCACTCCGGCCTGGCAGGAGCAGATCACCGGCGTGAGCCGCGAAAAAGCCATCCAGATTGCCCGTGAGTTCGCTGACAACGCCGACAAGACCCGTGGTCGCTCGATGATTATCGTCGGCGCGGCGATGAACCACTGGTATCACATGGACATGAACTACCGTGGGCTGATCAACATGCTCATGCTCTGCGGTTGTGTCGGCCAGACCGGTGGCGGCTGGGCGCACTACGTCGGCCAGGAAAAACTGCGTCCGCAATGCGGCTGGCTGCCGCTGGCATTCGGCCTGGACTGGAGCCGTCCGCCACGGCAAATGAACGGCACCAGCTTCTTCTACGCCCACAGTTCGCAGTGGCGCCACGAGAAGATGAACATGCACGACGTGCTCTCGCCGCTGGCCGACAAGTCGCAGTTCCCCGAACACGCCCTGGACTACAACATCCGCGCCGAACGCGCCGGCTGGCTGCCGAGCGCGCCGCAACTCAACACCAATCCGCTGCACATCTGCCGCGATGCCGCTGCGGCGGGCATGGACACCAAGGACTACGTGGTCAAGTCGCTGCACGAAGGCTCGTTGCGCTTTGCCTGCGAGCAGCCGGACAGCCCGGTCAACTTCCCGCGCAACATGTTCATCTGGCGCTCCAACCTGCTGGGTTCCTCGGGCAAGGGCCACGAGTACATGCTCAAGTACCTGCTCGGCACCAAGAACGGCGTGATGAACGAAGACATCGGCCAGGTCGGCGACTGCAAGCCTGAAGAAGCCGAATGGGTCGATCAGGGTGCCATCGGCAAGCTGGATCTGGTGACCACCCTGGACTTCCGCATGTCCTCGACCTGCGTCTATTCCGACATCGTCCTGCCGACCGCGACCTGGTACGAGAAGGACGACATGAACACCTCGGACATGCACCCGTTCATTCACCCGTTGTCGGCGGCGATCGATCCTGCCTGGGAATCGCGTTCCGACTGGGAAATCTACAAGGGCATCGCCAAGGCGTTTTCGGCGATGTCCGAAGGGCACCTCGGCGTCGAGAAGGATCTGGTGACCGTGCCGCTGATGCACGACAGCGTTGGCGAACTGGCCCAGCCGTTTGGCGGCACCGACTGGAAAAGCGCCGGAGTGGCGCCACAACCGGGCAAGAACGCGCCGAACCTGCAAGTGGTCGAGCGTGATTACCCGAACATCTACAAGCAGTTCACCTCCCTCGGCCCGTTGCTGGAGAAACAGGGCAACGGCGGCAAGGGCATCAACTGGAACACCGAGGCCGAAGTGAAATTCCTCGGCGAGCTCAATCATCACGAACGCGAGGCGGGGATCAGCAAGGGCCGGCCGAAAATCGACACGGCCATCGACGCCGCTGAAGTGATTCTGTCCCTGGCCCCGGAAACCAACGGCCATGTGGCGGTCAAGGCGTGGGCGGCGCTGTCGGAGTTCACCGGCCTGGATCACAGCCATCTGGCGCTGCCCAAAGAGCACGAAGCCATCCGCTTCCGCGACATTCAGGCCCAGCCACGCAAGATCATCTCCAGCCCGACCTGGTCGGGGCTCGAAGACGATCATGTCAGCTACAACGCCGGCTACACCAACGTTCACGAGAACATCCCGTGGCGCACCATCACCGGTCGCCAGCAGTTCTACCAGGATCACCCGTGGATGCAGGCGTTCGGCGAGCAACTGATGAGTTATCGCCCGCCGGTCAATACCCGCACCATCGAAGGCGTGAAGGGCAAACGCAGCAACGGCGAAACCGAAATCGTCCTGAACTGGATCACTCCGCACCAGAAATGGGGCATTCACAGCACCTACAGCGACAACCTGCTGATGCTCACCCTCAGCCGGGGCGGGCCGATTGTCTGGCTCTCGGAGAACGATGCCAGGCGCGCCAACATCGAGGACAACGACTGGATCGAGTGCTTCAACGCCAACGGTGCACTGACCGCCCGCGCGGTGGTCAGCCAGCGGATCAAGGACGGCATGGTGATGATGTACCACGCCCAGGAACGCATCGTGAACGTACCCGGCGCGCAAACCACCAAGACCCGTGGCGGCCACCACAACTCGGTCACCCGCGTGGTGCTCAAGCCGACCCACATGATCGGCGGCTATGCCCAGCAGGCTTACGGTTTCAACTATTACGGCACCGTCGGTTGCAACCGCGACGAGTTCGTCGTGGTGCGCAAGATGTCGCGCGTCGACTGGCTCGATGGCTCCGATGGCAATGACCTGCCACGTCCGCTGCCCACCGATATCGAGGAGAACTGAGATGAAGATTCGCTCACAGATCGGCATGGTGCTGAACCTGGACAAATGCATCGGCTGCCACACCTGCTCGATCACCTGCAAGAACGTCTGGACCAGCCGCGAAGGTATGGAATACGCCTGGTTCAACAACGTCGAAAGCAAGCCCGGCATCGGCTATCCGAAAGAATGGGAAAACCAGGACAAGTGGAAGGGCGGTTGGGTGCGCAATGCCAACGGCTCGATCAACCCGCGCATTGGCGGAAAATTCCGCGTGCTGGCGAACATCTTCGCCAACCCGGACCTGCCAAGCATCGACGACTACTACGAACCGTTCGACTTCGACTACCAGCACCTGCACACCGCGCCGCTGGGCGAGCACCAGCCGACCGCACGTCCGCGTTCGCTGCTTTCCGGCAAGCGCATGGAGAAAATCGAGTGGGGGCCGAACTGGGAAGAAATCCTCGGCACCGAGTTCGCCAAGCGGCGCAAGGACAAGAACTTCGACAAGGTCCAGGCGGACATCTACGGCGAGTACGAAAACACTTTCATGATGTACCTGCCGCGCCTGTGCGAGCACTGCCTCAACCCGGCGTGCGCGGCGTCGTGCCCGAGCGGAGCGATCTACAAGCGTGAAGAAGACGGCATCGTCCTGATCGACCAGGAAAAATGCCGGGGCTGGCGGATGTGCATCAGCGGCTGCCCGTACAAGAAGATCTACTTCAACTGGAAAAGCGGCAAATCCGAGAAGTGCATTTTCTGCTACCCGCGTATCGAGGCCGGGATGCCGACCGTGTGCGCCGAAACCTGTGTCGGGCGGATTCGCTACCTCGGCGTGTTGCTGTATGACGCCGACCGCATCAGCGAAGTGGCGGGCACTGCCAACGAACAGGATCTGTACGAAAAACAACTGGAGATCTTCCTCGATCCGAATGACCCGGCGGTGATTCGTCAGGCCCTGGCCGACGGCGTGCCGCAATCGGTGATCGATTCGGCCCAGCGCTCGCCGGTCTACAAAATGGCCGTGGACTGGAAACTCGCGCTGCCGCTGCACCCGGAATACCGCACCTTGCCAATGGTCTGGTACGTGCCGCCGCTGTCGCCGATCCAGAACGCCGCCGCTGCCGGCACCGTGGGCATGAACGGAGTGATCCCGGATGTCGACAGCTTGCGGATTCCGCTGCGCTATCTGGCGAACCTGCTCACCGCTGGTGATGTACGTCCGGTCAAACGGGCGCTGAAACGCTTGCTGGCGATGCGCGCCTACAAGCGTTCCGAGCAGGTCGAGGGGGTCAAGGATCTGCAAGTGCTCAAGGATGTCGGCTTGAGCGTGGACCAGGTCGAGGAAATGTACCGCTACCTGGCCATCGCCAATTACGAAGACCGTTTTGTAGTGCCAAGTGCCCACCGTGAAGACGCCATGAGCGACGCCTTTGCCGAGCGTTCCGGGTGCGGCTTCAGTTTCGGCAGCGGCTGTAGCGGCAGCTCCGACACCAATATGTTCGGGGCGAAGAAAGCCAACCGCCGCGACATCCTCAAAACCGTGCAGTTGTGGGAGGACTGAGCATGCAAATTCTCAAAGTGATTTCGCTGCTGCTCGATTACCCGAGTGAAACCCTGATCGAGGGCCGCGATGAGCTGGAGCAGGCCATCCATCAGGCGCGGGAAATCAGCCCGAAACAGCGCGGCGCGTTGTTCGAATTGCTCGAACTGATCTGCGGCGATGACCTGATGGACGGGCAGGAACACTACGGTGCGCTGTTCGGTCGGGGCAGGGCGCTGTCGCTGCTGTTGTTCGAGCATGTCCACGGTGAGTCCCGCGACCGGGGCCAGGCCATGGTCGACATGCTGGCCCAGTACGAGGCTGCCGGGTTCGCCATCAGCGTCAAGGAGCTGCCGGACTACATCCCGCTGTACCTGGAGTTTCTCTCCACCCGCGACGACCTCGAAGCCCGCGAGGGCCTGGCCGACGTTGCGCACCTGCTGGCGTTGCTCGCGGCGCGTCTGGATGAGCGTGAAAGCGCCTACGCCAGTTGCTTCCGCGCCTTGCTGCAGATTGCCGGGGCCGAGCCGCATCAGGCGGTCGCTGACCTGCGTGAGCAAGTCGCGGCGGAAACCCGCGACGACTCCCTCGAAGCCCTCGACAAAATCTGGGAAGAAGAGGCCGTGGATTTCCTCAAGGCCGAGCAACAGGACCGTTGCAGTGCAATACCGAGCGCGCCGGGCAAGGCCCGGGAAGAGAGCGCGGTGCCGTTGCATTGGGTGGATTTTCAGCATGAAGGGCAGGCCGCAGCGCCTGGCCGGGAGGTAGGCAATGTCTAAGTGGAATCTGTTGGCGTTCGGGATCTACCCCTACGTCGCATTGGCGATCTGCCTGATTGGCAGTTGGGCGCGCTTCGATCTGGCGCAGTACACCTGGAAGGCTGGCTCGAGCCAGATGCTCAACCCGCGCGGCATGCGCGTGGCGAGCAACTTCTTTCACATCGGCGTGCTGTTTGTGCTGGCCGGGCATTTTGTCGGGCTGCTGACCCCCGCGTCGGTCTATCACCACGTCATCAGCACCGAGCACAAGCAGTTGCTGGCGATGGTGTCCGGCGGCTTCTTCGGCCTGCTGTGCCTGATCGGCTTGTTGATGCTGATCAAGCGGCGCCTGACTGACCCCCGGGTGCGTGCCAGTTCCAGCACCTCGGACATCCTGATCCTGCTGGTGCTGCTGGCGCAGTTGCTGCTCGGCCTGCTGACCATCGTCGCGTCCACCGCGCACATGGACGGTTCGGTGATGGTGATGCTCGCCGACTGGGCACAGAACATCGTGATGCTGCGGCCGATGGAAGCGGCGCAGTCCATCAGTCCGGTCGGGCTGACCTACAAGCTGCACGTGTTCCTTGGCTTGACTCTGTTTGTGCTGTTCCCGTTCACGCGTCTCGTACACATCGTCAGTGCGCCGGTCTGGTATCTGGGCCGTCGTTATCAAATCGTTCGGCAGAAGTTCTGAGGAGGCAGTCATGTCAGGTGGATGCGGATGTGGTGGCGGCAATGGCGGCAGCGGTGGCTGCGGTTCTTCAAGTAAAGCGGAGGCAGTGCCAGTGCCAGAGAGCGCTCCGGCGCCGTTTGAGGAACTGGCGGTGGAAGAAGCCCCGGCGCAGTTGATCGCCAGCAGTGAACAGGAATGGCCGATCATCAGCGTCAACGAGGTGGCGATCACCCCGCAGGCGATGGCCCAGGAGCTGCAATATCACCCGGCCGAAAACCGCGAGGAAGCGGTTTACCTGGCCGCCCGGGCGCTGGTGATCCGCGAGTTGTTGCAGCAGCGGATTGCCGAGCTCGGGCTGGCGCTGGAGATCGGCGCCGGGGAGAACGAAGAGGAAGCGGCCACGCGCCTGTTGCTTGAGCGTGAGGTACAGGTGCCGGAGTGCGATGAGGACACCACGCGGCGTTACTACGAAAGCAATCGCGGGCGCTTTCACAGTGCGCCGCTGCTGGCCGTGCGGCACATCCTGCTCGAATGCGCGCCGGACGATGCCGAGGCCCGGGCGCTGGCCCATGTCCAGGCGGAAATTCTCCTGCAACGGCTGGATGAGTTCCCTGGCAGTTTCGCCGAGCTGGCGCTGAAGTATTCCGCCTGCCCGTCCAAGGCTCAGGGCGGATCGCTGGGGCAGATCAGCAAGGGCCAGACCGTGCCGGAGCTGGAGCGCCAGTTGTTCACTCTTGCGCCGGGTCTGGCCGGTAAGCCGCTGGAAAGCCGTTATGGCTGGCATGTGGTCAGCGTCGATCAGCGGGTCGAAGGCGCGCAGTTGCCTTACGAAGCGGTGGCGACGGCGATTCGCACCCAGTTGCAGCAGGGCGTGTGGCAAAAGGCGCTGGTGCAGTACCTGCAAACCCTGATCGGCGCGGCGGATATTCGCGGCATCCGTTTGCAGGGCGCCGATTCACCGTTGGTGCAGTAGGCCGGGGGACGTGATGAACGCTGTGATGCAGGATGGTTTTGGGCGCCAGATCGACTATCTGCGGATGTCGGTGACAGACCGCTGTGATTTTCGCTGTGTGTATTGCATGGCGAAAAACATGACGTTCCTGCCGCGTCAGCAGGTGCTCACGCTGGAGGAACTGCAACGCCTGGCGACGCTGTTTGTCGGCATGGGCGTGCGCAAGATACGCCTCACCGGCGGTGAGCCATTGATCCGTCCGGGGATCGTCGACTTGTGCCGCAACATTGCAGCGTTGCCCGGTTTGCGCGAACTGGTGATGACCAGCAACGGCTCGCAGTTGGGGCGACTGGCGCGGCCATTGGTCGACGCCGGGGTGAAACGGATGAACATCAGCCTCGACAGCCTGGATGCCCGGCGATTTCGCGCGATCACCCGCAACGGCGATCTGGATCAGGTGCTGCACGGCATTGAAACGGCGCGGGATGCGGGGTTTGAGCGGATCAAGCTCAATTGCGTGGTGATGAAGGGGCGCAACTTCGATGAAGTGCCGGCGCTGGTGCAATACGCCATCGACCAGCGCATCGACATCAGCTTCATCGAGGAAATGCCCTTGGGCGATGTCGGGCGTTCCCGTGGCGAATCGTTCTGCGCAAGCGATGAAGTGCGGGCGCTGATTGCCAGTCGGCATCGGCTGCTCGACAGCACCGAGAACAGCGGCGGACCGGCGCGCTATGTGCGTCTGGAGCAGCATCCGGATACGCGGATCGGCTTCATCTCGGCCAACAGCCACAACTTCTGCGGCACCTGCAACCGGGTACGGATGACGGTTGAAGGCAAGCTGTTGCTCTGTCTGGGCCAGGACGATGCGCTGGACCTGCGCGGATTGCTGCGACGGTATCCGCTGGATGATCAACCGCTGATCCACGCGATCCAGAAAGCCCTGCGCGGTAAACCCCTGCGCCACGACTTCACCCCGCAAGGGGAGGTGCAGATCGTGCGGTTCATGAACATGAGCGGCGGTTGAAGACCACCCGTCCCTAGATTGAATTCGCCGTTTTTTCACCGTCCAAACTTGATGCCGATCAATTGCAGCGCCGTGCTTTGTCCGTAGTCTTCACAGCATGTTGTGGTTTTGAGTTGTTCGAAATCTATATGTGGTGTTTGGAGGCCAAATGCAGAGCACGTTGATCTCAGTAGGGTGTAACCGCTTGCACAAGCGCAATGGCGATCTGGTTGCCTTTGATGCCGACAAGATCCGTCAGGCGCTGATCGCCGCCGGCAAGGCCACGGGCGAGTACACCGAGGTTGAAGTCGAGGGTTTGCTGGCGGCGGTGCTTGCTCGGTTGGAGGGCATGTCACGGCTGCATGTCGAGCAGATCCAGGACCGGGTCGAGCGAGTGCTGATGGACGCCGGATTTTTCCACGCCATGCGCGCCTACATCGTTTACCGCGAACAGCATGGACGTCTGCGCCGCGACCGCCGGACGATGGTCGAGGTGGCAACGTCGATGAACGAATACCTCGACCGCGAAGACTGGCGGGTTCAGGCCAACGCCAATCAGGGTTATTCCCTCGGCGGGCTGGTGCTGAACGTGTCGGGCAAGGTCACTGCCAATTACTGGCTCGACGAGGTGTACAGCGAGGCGATCGGTCAGGCTCACCGCGAGGCCGATCTGCATATCCATGACCTCGACATGCTCGCCGGTTACTGCGCCGGCTGGTCGCTGCGCACCCTGTTGCACGAAGGCCTCAACGGTGTGCCGGGGCGAGTCGAGGCCGGCCCGCCGCAGCACCTGAGCAGTGCCCTGGGGCAAATGGTCAATTTCCTCGGCACCCTGCAAAACGAATGGGCCGGCGCCCAGGCGTTCAGCTCCTTCGATACCTACCTGGCGCCTTACGTGCGCAAGGATCGCCTGAGTTTTCCCGAGATACGCCAGGCCATTCAGGAGTTCATCTACAACCTCAACGTGCCGTCGCGCTGGGGCACCCAGACGCCGTTCACCAACCTGACCTTCGACTGGGTCTGTCCGCAGGATCTGCGTGAGCAGATCCCGGTCATCGGCGGTGAGGAAATGCCGTTCGCCTATGGCGACCTGCAAGCCGAAATGGACCTGCTCAACCGCGCCTACATCGAGGTGATGCAGGCCGGCGATGCGAAGGGGCGGGTGTTCACCTTTCCGATCCCGACCTACAACATCACCCACGACTTTCCGTGGGACAGTGAAAACGCCGATCGACTGTTTGAAATGACGGCGCGTTACGGGTTGCCGTATTTCCAGAACTTCCTCAATTCGGACATGCAGCCCAATCAGGTGCGCTCGATGTGCTGCCGCCTGCAACTGGACGTGCGCGAACTGCTCAAGCGCGGTGGCGGATTGTTCGGCTCGGCGGAGCAGACCGGGTCGCTGGGGGTAGTGACCATCAACTGTGCGCGCCTGGGCTACGTGTTCAAAGGCAACACCGGCGGCTTGTTGCAGCGCCTGGATGCGCTGATGGAGCTGGCGATGGAAAGCCTGGAGGTCAAACGCAAGGTGATCCAGCACCACATGGATGCCGGTTTGTATCCCTACACCAAGCGCTATCTGGGCACCTTGCGCAATCACTTCTCGACCATCGGCCTTAATGGCCTGCATGAAATGCTGCGCAACTTCACCGGCGACGAGGAGGGCATGCACACCGAGACGGGCCGGCGCTTCGCGGTGAACTTGCTCGATCATGTGCGCGCCACTTTGCTGCGGTTCCAGGAAGAAACCGGTCACCTCTACAACCTCGAAGCCACACCGGCGGAGGGCACCACCTACCGCTTCGCCAAGGAAGACCTCAAGCGCTACCCCGACATTCTCCAGGCCGGCAGCCCCGTGGCGCCGTACTACACCAATTCCTCGCAGCTGCCGGTGGGCTACACCCAAGACCCGTTCGAAGCCCTGGAGCTGCAGGACGAGCTGCAATGCAAATACACCGGCGGCACGGTCCTGCATCTGTACATGGCTGAGCGGATTTCCTCGACCCAGGCTTGCAAGCAACTGGTGCGCAAGGCCCTTGGGCGCTTCCGGCTGCCCTACCTGACCGTGACCCCGACGTTCTCGATCTGTCCGGTCCATGGCTACCTCGATGGCGAACACGAGTTCTGCCCCAAATGCGACGAGGTTTTGCTGCTGCAAGAACAGCAGGGCGGCACCGTTCACTGATTTCGATCCACTCAACGCAAGGAGCTTCACCATGACAGCATCGCAACCTCTCACTCAGCTGCAACGCCAACGCTGCGAAGTCTGGACCCGGGTGATGGGCTATCACCGTCCGGTGTCGGCGTTCAATCCCGGCAAACAGTCGGAGCACCGCGAGCGGGTGCATTTCACTGAAGGCGCCGCGTGGACCGGGCGCCAATGAGCCGAACACTGCGGGTCGGGGGCATGGTGCCCCTGACCACTATCGACTATCCGGGGCAGCTCGCCTGCGTGCTGTTCTGCCAGGGCTGCGCCTGGCGTTGCCGTTACTGCCACAACCCGCAACTGATCCCGCCGCGTGGCACCGAGGAAGTGGATTGGCGGCGGGTGCTGGCGTTTCTGCAACGCCGCCAGGACTTGCTCGACGCCGTGGTATTCAGTGGCGGCGAACCGACCTTGCAGGACGGTTTGCCCGGCGCCATGGATGAAGTGCGCGACCTGGGTTTTCGCATCGGCCTGCACAGCGCCGGGATCAAGCCGAAAGCCTTCGCCAAGGCCTTGAGCGGCGCGGACTGGGTCGGTTTCGACGTCAAGGCGCTGGCCGAGGATTGCCAGATCATCACTCGGGTCGAGGGCAGCGGCCGCGCCAACTGGCGCAGCCTCGATCACCTGCTGGCCAGCGGTGTCGATTACGAATGTCGCACCACGGTGCATTGGCACCTGTTCGAGCCGGAGCGCCTGCTGACCCTGGCGCAGCGTCTGAGCGAGCGCGGGGTCAAGCGCTTCGCCGTGCAACTGGTTCGCACCGAGCGGATGTTCGATCCGTTGTTGCCGAGCATTTCGGCACAAGCCTTGCTACCCGATCTCTGGGCAGCGATGCGCGAGTTGTTCCCGGCCTTCGTGTTGCGCCGATAACCGAGACGGCGCAACAACCTTCAGTAACTACACACCCTCCATGAATTTCAAATGCGCTGCCATCGGGCAGGTATCAAACAGGGAGCATTTGATATGGCAAGATTTTCGACTGCACAACGAATCGTCATCGGCTTCGCAATTGCGCCACTGGCACTGATCAGCCTGGCGTTTTACGCGCTGCACGATCTGGCAACCCTCAAGGAACAGGCGGTGGTGATCGTCAAACAGGATTGGCCGAAGATCGAGCCGATCATGGTGATTGCCACCGGCGTCCGTGATAACGCCCGCAACACCCGGGACTTACTGATCAACAAAGACAATCAATCAGTCCAGCAGTCCATCGACACCACCAAAAAACGCATCACCCAGGCACTCGAAACCCTCGAACCGTTGTTCTATCTGCCTGAGGGCAAAGCCGCATATGCGGCCCTGAAAACCAACCGCGAAGCCTATGTGGCCGCGTTCACCCAGGTGCAGGCGCTGATTCGCCAGGGCGCGGCCGACGAAGCCATGGCTCAGTTGAAACAGAAGGTTGTCCCGGCCGAGGCCGAGGTCTACCGCAGCCTGGATCAGTTGATGGCGTTGCAGGGGAAAATCTTCGCCGACCGTGAGCAGTCGGCGCAGGAGCTGTATAGCGATGCGCGGCGCAACATGCTCGGCTTGTTCCTGTTCTGCGTGGCGCTGGTCGTTGCTGCGGCGGTCATCGTCACCCGCAGTGTCACCCGGCCGCTGGGTGGCGAGCCGGACGATGCTGCGCGGGTCTTGAGTCAGATCGCTCAGGGCGATCTGACGATCGAGGTGCCGGTCAGCTCCAGCGCCGACGGCAGCGTGATGGTCAACATGCAGCAGATGCAGCAGAGCCTCAATGCGATGGTCAAGCACATCGCGGGTTCGGTTGACCGGGTCGCCAGCTCTTCCGAAGAACTGAGCGCGGTCAGCAGCCAGACCGCCAGCAACCTGCAAATGCAGGGGCTGGAGATCGAGCAGGCGGCTGCGGCGGTGAACCAGATGACCGCAGCGGTGGATGAAGTGGCACGCAACGCGGTCAGCACGTCCGAGGCCTCGCGAAAATCCGAGGAAACGGCGCAACGCGGCCGTGAACAGGTCCAGGAAACCGTGGCCTCGATTGGCGAACTGGCCGACGGGGTGACCGATACATCTCAGCGTATCGAGCAACTGGCCGGCCGGGTGCAGGACATCAGCAAGGTGCTGGACGTGATTCGCAGCATTGCCGAGCAGACCAATCTGTTGGCCCTCAATGCGGCGATCGAGGCGGCGCGGGCCGGGGATGCCGGGCGCGGTTTCGCGGTGGTGGCCGATGAAGTGCGGGCGCTGGCGCATCGCACGCAGGAGTCCACCGAGGAAATCGAACAGATGATCGATAACGTGCGCCAGGACACCGGCCTGGCGGTCACGGCCATGCAAAGCAGCAGCGAGCGGGTGCGCGCGACCCTGGAAGTGGCGCAGCGTTCGGGCGAGGCGCTGGATGAAATCACCCGTTCGATTTCGCAGATCAACGAACGCAACATGATGATCGCCAGTGCCACGGAAGAGCAGGCGCTGGTCGCGCGGGAGGTGGATCGCAATCTGGTGGGTATCCGCAACTTGTCCGATCAGGTGCTGCTCGGCGCCCGGCATACCGATACCGCCGGCCACGAATTGGCGCAGATGGCGGGGGCGTTGCACCAGACCGTGGCACGTTTCAAGGTCTAGTTGAAGCGGCGAGGTGGTGGCGACGCTCAGGCCCAGCCCCAGAATTGCAACCACCAGCCAAACCCGATCAAGCCATTGGCGAGCAACAGGCCGGCAGCGCCGGCTATTCGTTTGGGCCGCGACAGGCGTTCGCGGCTCAGGCGTTGCCAGCCGAGCAGCAGACTCCAGCCCATCGCCGCAATCAACAGGCCGGTTCTGGCCGGTTGTACCCAGTCGAGCAGCAGACCTTCATAGCGCAGCAATTTCACCGTGGTTGCCGACAGACCGAGAAACAGGCCGGCACCCCCGAGGGGCGTGAGGGTCAGTGCCAGAGGCCGATACAGGTCACGATCAGTCGTCAGGCGCAGGACACCCATCAGCGCCGTGCCAAGCAGCAGCGAACTCAATCCCAGATAAACGACGATGCTGAAACCGTCGAGCCAACTGAAACTGTCGTTGACCTGCGGGTAATGGGTCAGCAGCCACCACGGCGCGTTGTCTTCCAGCGCCCACAACTGGTCATGTTCGACCAGCCATTGCGCGAGGGTTTGCTTGAGGGCGATGAACCAGGGGCTGACCGTCCATTGAAACGCACCCATCGCCAGGCCAATCACCCCGAACAGCAGCAGCCGCACATCCCAGGGGGAGAGCGTGCGCGACGTCGCCTGGAGGATTTCCTGATTGCCGGAGCGGGCGATCAGTCGCACGGCGCCGCGTTGGCCGCTGCACCGCCCACAGGCATGGCAGTCACTGGCGCCTTGCAGGCGACGGATGTCGAGCAGCGGCGCGCAGTTGGGCGGTGGCAGGCGCGCGGCGGTGTTTTCCACCCAGCGTTGTTCATCGACGCGAAAATGCACCGGCGCCAGTCGGGCGAGCAGGGCGAAGACCCCGCTGACCGGGCAAAGATAGCGGCACCAAACCCGTTTGCCCCGGGCGAACAACAATCCGATGACCACCGCCGCGACGGTCGAGCCGCCGAGAATCAGCAGCGTTGCCTGGGCGTAGTCGTAGACGCTGATCAATTGGCCGTAGAGGGTTGTCAGGCAGAACGCCAGGGTCGGCCAACCGCCCCAGCGCAACCAGCGCGGCACTCCCATGCCCTTGCCGTACTGGCTGGCCCATTCGCTGAGCGAGCCTTCCGGGCACAACACGCCGCACCAGAGTCGGCCGAACAGCACGATCGACAGCAGCACGAACGGCCACCAGATCCCCCAGAACAGGAACTGCGCGAGCAGGGTCAGGTTGCCGAGGAGCCGCGCTTGACTGTCCGGCAGCGGCAGCAACGCCGGAACCACCAGCAGCAATGCGTAAAACAGCACGACGATCCATTGCACGGCACGAATGGCGCGGGCGTGACGGCGCATGCCATCGCCGAGCCGTTGAAGCCAGCGATTCAGCTCAGGCATGGGGCGTTTTCTACTGGCCGTTGCCGTAGCCAGCCGACCACGACCAGCCAGTAACCGATCCACACCAGCAAGGTCAGGGCGCTGGGCGTTGCTCGATAACCGGCGAAACCGGCGAGAAAACCACCCAGGCCATGGCTGTCGCTGAGCAAGGCGCTGCTGTCCCAAAGTGCTGCGCCGACGCTGCTGTAGACCACTTCGGGCAAATCCATGGCGAGCACTTGGCCGCCGATTCGCTCGACGGCGCTGACCAGCAACGCCGCACCGAGCAGAAGCAGGATCGCTTCGCTGAGGGCAAAGAATCGTTGCCAGGAAATCAACCGTCGACTGCTGTGCAGCAGGGTCACGGTCAGTGCCGATAGCACCAGCCCCAACGCCCCGCCAAGGGCAAACCAACCGAGCTGAGTACCTCGCAGTTGCGCACCGGCGCCGTAGAGGAACACCACGGTTTCGCTGCCCTCACGGCTGACCGCGAGCATGGCCAGCACCAACAGTCCCACGCCGCCCTGACGGGCCAGCTGGCTGTCGGCGTGGCGTTGCAGATCCTGTTTGAGGGTACGTCCGTGACGGTGCATCCAGCCGACCATTTGCACGATCAACAGGCTGGCAACCAGCGCGAGCGCGGCCTGGAACCATTCACTGGCCGATCCGCTCATGGCGTCGCCGGCAAACAGAATCAGCACCGCGAGCAACCCGGAAAGCATCAGCCCCAGTACTACACCGGCCCACAGGTATTTGACCAGACGCCGGTCCTGACCTTGCTGGCTGATCCAGGCCTGGAGAATGCCGATCACCAACAGGGCCTCGACGCTTTCGCGCCAGACGATGAACATCGATTGATTCATGGAACCTCCCTGCGTGAGCGGACTATTGCGCCAGGATCCCGCCCTCGGGCAGTTGCGGATTGAACTCGTCGAAGAACGGGTAGTGCCCGGGTTTGAGCGGGTGGATGACCACGAACGTGGTCACTCCCGGCGACAGGACTTTCTCCACCCGCAACGGTGTACTTTCGAATTCGGCCGGGCCTTGGCCGACGTTTTTCAGGATGATCTTGAAACGCTGGCCGGCCTGTACCTCCAGCACGGCCGGGGTGAAGTGGCCATCGTTCAGGCTGAGTTCATAGCTGGGTAGTTCTGCGCGGGCCGAAAGCGGCGTCAGCGCAGCGGCAAGCAGCAGCCAGGACTTCATTCAATAGCCGCCTTTTTTGCCGATGCCCGCGTAGACGAATTCGTAGTGCAATTCGCAGCGCTCGAACCACGGTGCGACGCCGGTTTCCTTGTCGGTGTGGCGGCCCAGGGACGCATGGCCGGCGGGCGGCAGGAGGGTGAAGGTCAGTTGATACTTACCGGGGCCGAGCAGCTTGACGTTATCCCCGTAGTGCGGCCCGTCATTGGCGACCATCGCGTGGAAGTCACCCTTGATTTCCGCTTCGCTGCCCTGTTTTTTCAGGTGGAAGGACACATTGAGGTAAGGCACGAAACTGCCTTCCTGAAAGCCATTGCGATTGTCAGCGGTGGCACGAATATCGGCTTCCAGATGCACATCGGAATCGGCGGTGGCACGCATCATCCCGGCAGGTTCCATCTCGATCGGCTGTAAATACACCGCTCCGACCTCCAGTCCCGCACACATCTGTGGCGAGCCGATCGGGTATTCCTTGGCCTGCGCCAGCGGCGTCAGCAGGAGCAGGGCGAGTGACAGCGAAAACGGGCTACGCATGGTTTCTTCCTGAGCACTGAGGTTGGGAACCCGAGTCTAGAAAGCTTCGCTGCGAACAATAATGATTGTTATCAAGTTTGAGGATTTAAAAACGAGGTCGTGGCCCGTCGTTGCGCGGAGCGGTTCTTGATATGCATCAAGGCCGGTTTTCTGCGCAGGTTGTAGGTTGGGTTCACGCCTCTCAATGATCGGAGAACGGCATGGCCAAACCCTTTCCTGCCAACCCCAGCCATCCTGAACGCATTTGCTGGGGCTGTGATCGTTATTGTCCGGCAAAGTCCCTGGCCTGCGGCAACGGCTCCGACCGCACGATGCATCCGGTGGAAATTTTTGGCGAGGATTGGGATTCGCCGGGAGATTGGGGGATCGAGGCGGCTGGCGTGACGGAGACGCCGGACGACAAAAGCGCCCCGTAACTTGAATTACGGGGATTTTCCGCTCGCCTTGGCGCCGCTTTTGAACAGTGCCTCGCTGACCTTGTCACCCTTGCTGAACCAGACCTCTATGACCCCCTTGGCGCCAACGAAAGCAGGGGAGAGAGGCTCGCTTTTCCAGTCGGCGCCGGATACCTCGGTGTTCACCGCGTCGACAATAGCGTCAGCGCAGCTTCTTCCCTGGTCGTCGTGGTAGCGCAAGGTGGTTTTTTGCACCTCTTTTGGCGCCGGACGGGCCGCGCGGAAGGCGGTAGCGACGACATCCTCGATGGGCGGTACGCTGGCGTGCCAGTTGGTGTGCCACCACGTTCTGAATGCACGCACCTGGTCACGCATCTCCGGGCCATAGATCTGCATGTAGATCGTATTGCCTTTGCAGACCGGATTGTCCAGTTCGCGAGCAAGGGGTTGCGGTTCAGGGTTGACGGAGGCTGGCGCCCGGGTCGCAGGGGGCTGGGACTTCGCGGGTTTGGGACATGCCTCCTGAAGGCCCTCCAGTTCATTGCGCTTGCGCGCATCCCTGGCGTTGATCGAGTAGCTTTCAGACAGGTTCTCGTATTGTTCAACCAGTGCTTCGCGCTGCGTGGAGCATGGGTGCAGCGTATTCCAGGCTCCGCTCGCGCTGTAGTCGTAGCCCCAATAGACCGCTGGCGAAGGCGATGATGTTTTCACCAGGCACGCCCCTGCAGACATTGATACGAGGCCGGTTCTGGCTTCCACCAGCACCTGACAGGCACGTCCCATGTCTGCCTTGAGCGCTGCGCAAGAATTGGCGGCATCCGCAATCACCCGCATGCCGAAGTCGGAGTTCATCAGCCAACCGGCCTCACCCTTCATGCAATAGGAATCTCCAGCGCGCAGCAGCGCTACGGCAAGTCGATTGGCGGCACCTTCGGGATCGGCTGACGGTGTTCCCGGTGGCAGCTTTTCCCACAGTTTCGATATTTCCAGCAGAGCGGTGCGCTCGCCAGTCGTCCGCGAGCTCAACGCCGTGCGGTATGACTCGAAGGATTGCCACGCGGCCACGCCCAGTGACAAAACGGCCCCGGCCCCCAGAGTTGCTCCCACGGCACCCACCTGCCGCCCCCAGACACTTCTCGATACGCGGACAACGACAGGCTTGCCGAGCGTTGTGGTATCGCCCGCTTCAGGCAAGGAAGGCGCTGTTGCAGAGGGCTCCTCGAACAGCGAGTCGAGGTGCATCCTGAGTTGGCCGATCAGGGTGTCGCAGAGCAGCTCGCCCAGGTCCGTGCCCAGCGAAAAGTAAGACTCCCACTGGCTCTCGCTGAAGAACTGATCGCCGGTGGGCTCCTGCGGGAACAGAGGGTTCTGGCGCTTGTAGTTCGCCACGTCCATCGAAACCGACCTGAACGTATTGGGTTTCACCAGAATGAGGATTGCCGGTTCCGAGTCCGGTACGTCGTCCGGATAGTGAACCGTGGCCAGTGCCAGGCAACTCTCGTTGTCATCTTTCGCAAGATCCTGCAGCGAGCCGAAGTAGCTGAGGCTTTGGCACCATTCTTCAGCCGGTGCTTCAGGGATTGCCCATTCGAGCGTGGCCAGGGCCACGGGCTGGCGGAAGGTGATGGTGATACCCAGATCGATGCGAGCCTTGCGCACCAGGTTCTCGACGTCCTCGAACGAGTAGCCGGGATCGGCGCCGCAGTCGGCCAGCACGATCACGCGGGCACGCTCGAGCAGCAGAGGGTAGACGCCGGTGTTCTCGAAGAATCCGCCATCGCTGATGTACCAATTGTCTTTGGGGCCGGCCCCGAACGTCGCGGACAGCTCGCGCAACAGTGCCTTCGATTTGCTGGTCATGCCGGCCAGCACCCGCCCTGGGAGGGAGCACGTAGCATCCGGTCCGCCTCGCTCGTCACGGGAAAGCCAGTACCCCAGTCGCACGCCGGCGAAGGTCAGCAGCGCCGCCAGTCCACGTTGCGTGCGGGCGCCAAGGCCGGGCGCGGCTGCCGCACCGGAGATCGCCATCCAGCCGCCCACGCTCAGTTTGCCGATCCCCTGGAACTCACTGCGCCAACCTTCCTGGCTCAGGCGCGAGTCGCCACCGGCCCGCACGCTCAGCAGCAAACCTTTACGATCCTGATTGAACAATCGACCCTTGGGATCGGCCGTCTGATTGACGCACGTGTTGATGATATGAACCGGGCCGCCCGCCAGGTGCGGCTGGTAATCGGCGAGCGCGACGTCATCTCCAGGCGCGACCTTGCCGACATTGCGAACCTTGCTGGTCGTCAGTTCATGGGCTTCGATCGTTGCCAGCGGCGAGTTCGCGCCGGCGCCACTGAAGCGCCAATTGTTGGTCGCCCCCAGATAGCTGCGTACCAGCCGTGCCTTGTAGAACGTATGCAAGGAAGACAGGTTGAGGAAACCCAGATTGGACCCGGTGGCCGCCACATAGAGCGCTGTGGGCACGAAGATGCAAGCCAACGCCTGCCAGCCTTTGTCGAACAACGGCAGGATCACGTCGACGACTGTGCCGTCGGATTTTATGAGAGTGGGGAACACCGGCTCGAAGCTGATTTTCAAGACCAGCGATACCCACCAGACGAACAGCGCGCCTGCGAGCAGGTAGCCGGTCAGTTGAAGAAGGTGAGGCACGATGCGGTTGGCGGGATTGTCGGGCTGCTGAGTTCGACCCTTGGCCGACCTCAGGCTCAGCATCAGCGCTTGGGCGACTCCGGAGACGACAGCCAGCAGTATGCCGAGGTCAAGCGTCTCGAATACCTGTGTCTGGAATGCCAGCAGCCAGGCAAGACGCTCGGCGATACCCAGTGCCAGAACAAGCAGGGTGAGCCCGACGAACCACATCAGCTGGCGCGTCAGTTGGTTGCGCATCTCCGACAGAGCATCTTTCTCGGGCTCACCCCGGGCGACCAGTTTCGCGTTCTTGCCGACCATGTAGAGCCAGCCGAGGCCGGCATGGATTGCTGAAGTGGTCAGCAGCAGTACGACCAGCGCCGCCACCCCAGGCAGCAGATTGGCCAGCGTCACCGTGTCTGACCTGGCTACGGGTGGCGGCGCCAAAGCCCCGACTTTCGCTGCAGCCGCCAGCAGAATTACGCAGATGACTGCCTTGCCGAGGCAGTACCCGGCAAACCGCCTGCCGACCCATTGGGTGTCCCAATACGTGAACACCAGATGCAGGGCGATTGGCAAAATGACCGTCAGTAGCAGCCAGGCAGTTGGCAGCCATTGTTTGAGGAACAGCAGCCAATGGAACAGCTCTGGTGTGTCTGGCTGAAAACCGGCGGCTGCGAGGATCTGCCATGCACCAAGATCCAGCGCCGCCAGCACGCAGCCTGCGAGTACGGCAAGCAGTCCGAATTCAAAGTGCAATGCCAGGAGGCTGCGCAGGTAGAGGGTGATGGCAAACAAGCGGTCCGAAAATCCTGCGGGGGCCAGGTAGCGACCGTTGGAGCGCAACCACCAGCCGAACCAGGTGTTCTCGGCGTTGGCCATGGCGTCTTCCACTCGATCGGCGGCGGCACTTGCAGACGGCTTGGCGCTCGGCGCGGAGGCGGTGGCGCCCGGTGCGGTCGATGCCTTGGCGATCTGCTGCGCATCCGGGCGCTCACGATCATAGAGCCGGCCGAGCAGGCTGCCGATATAACCGCCGCCGGAGACTGTCGACAGGACGTCGAAGCGGTTGAGCAATTTCTTTTTCGCAAGTCCACGCAGCAGGCCAAGGCTGAAAGTCGCGCTGCGGATACCGCCCCCGGAAAGCGCCAGACCCCATATATCGCTGCTGCCTTCAGGCAACTGCCCGGCAATTCTGGCCTGATCTTTTTTGAGCTGGTGGCGCCGGGTGGCGATCAACTCGTTCGAGTCGTTCTCGGGCCGCTTGTCAGGGTCGGCGGCTTGTGGTGCTTGTCCGGCGGGATTGTTGTCGGTCATGGCTGCTTGCCCTATGCGAAGTCCTTACGAAGCTGTAATCCGCAAAAGCCGTGAGCGCTCAAGGAACCGATGTCTCGACGCTGGGTGACGCTGCAGCATGCTTCTTCTCGGTTGAGACGGCTAACTGAGCCTGCGCTTTACGCCGTTCCTCCCAGCGCGCTTGTCTTAGTGCGAGGTTCTTGCCCTCAATGAAATCCACGTATTTGACGAGGAAATCGACGAACTGGGTTTTGAAGATTCCATTGTGGCCATCGATGATTTCGTTCTTGGAATAAATGACGGCGACAGGGCTGTTGTCTACCCGAGGGCCGGGTAGTGGCTTGAGGGTCAAGCCACTGAATGACACGTCACCAGTGAAGTCGAAGTGAGAAATAACTTCTTTGTTCACATAATCCGCAGCCTTCAGCGAATCAGCCGTGCCAGGCGCCAACTCAAGGGTATGGGTACGCTGGGGTTCGAATTCACCCAGTGCCTGGCCATAGAGATCGCCTTGATAGTCGCTCCTGAAGCCAGGGCGGAATGGGCGAGTCAGCCCCCGCGCAATCGGGAAGAAAAATTGCCTGGCCGAATCGTTGTTGGCGGAAAACACAACGAGTTGCGGTGCCTGCTTGTAGGAAAACCGGATCTGGCGATAAAGGCTGTCGATCTTGGCGTACTGATAGGCTTCGAGAGCAGGGTTGAGCAGGATATTCACGTCGCCAAAGCTGTCTATCGGTACTCTCTGCTCCTCCCGGTCGGCCTCAGTCGTCGTAGTCGGTTTCTCAAGAGTGTTGCCTAACTGCGGTGCGCGTTCGGTGAGGTAATACTCCATAGGTCGGGCGAGCGATTTCATCAGGACCTGACCACCGAAACTGTGCCCGATGCTCACCAGCCCCATATAAGGTTTTTTGGTATCAGCCTGCGGAATCTCGGAGCGCACACTGAGCGCGTTGGTTCTCAGATAGATACGCTGCAGGCGCTCGATGAACTCGCTGACATCACCGTCTCCCACGCGTTCGGCCGCCGCTTTACGCCACCACATGGTGGCGTAGTCGAGGTAGCCGGGGAGTGACCTGCCTCGCCAGCCGACATAGACACCCATCAGTTTAAACGTAGGGTCGCCCGTGATTCTTTCCCGCGCCTGGGCATACTCGGGCGCCGCCAACTTGTCGCCCAGAGCCTTCAGTGTCTCTTGGAAATTTTTATAATTTTCGTCCGTTTTGGTATCGGCGTTGTGATGCCAGCCGTGGATGAACAGCACGACATAGGTGTTGGTTTTGGATGCGGATTGCTTGATCGCATCGATCGCGTTCTGAGCTTTTCCTCGGTTCCACCATGAGCCAAAGTCGTCGACTTGCACGACGCGCAGTTCATAGTTGGTCTGAATGTCGTCTTGGGCCTCGAACTCCTTATGGTAGAGGGAGCAGCTTGATATCAGCAGGAACACAATCAACAGAACGGGTGCCGTGGAGAACGGATGTCTGGACATATATCTCCCTGAAACAAGTTCTGCCTATCGAACTGCCTGGGGTCGTCGAGACCCGTCTCTGGGCTTATCAGTGGATTGACGTGGGCGACATGGCCGCTCACTTCCAGTTGAGTCAAGCCAATGAATCCGAAAAAGCAAGACGCCTGCAGCGACTCGGACCCCTTTATTTATGGGGCCGAACGATTAATTGTTCTGAGGAAGCGCCGTTGAGCGTCGGTGGCAGGGGGATCTCTGCGAAGGGTTTGGGCAGGTACACGGTTGCGGCTGTTTTCTGCTCGCTAACCACGGCCTTGACCTTTTCCATCATTCTCGCAACGTGATTGCCCATCAGGGGTTCAGGGTTGTAAGGATCATTGCCGAAGAAGTTCTCCCAGTGCCCCAACAGCACCACCCGAGGTTTGGTCGCTTTCAGCAATTGCTCGGGGTACTGATCAGCCTTGGTCCAGGAGCCGACGCTGAGTATCTCGACATCGATCGCTGTTTGATCCGGCCACGCAGGCGGAATACCGCAGGGAGCGGGCGCGGCACTGTCCTGAAAGTGAATGCGGTACTCCGGCTTTCCTTTGGCGTCCAGCAAGTCAATCAACCACGCCATTGACTGGCCTTGTTTCCATCCGAATACGGAGATCGGAACTTCGGTCAGATCCTCGGTGTAACTGCCATGGCCCACGGTGTAACCCAGAATGTGCGGTGCGTGCATGCTCTGGATGGGCATGGCTCTGATGGCCCCGCCCGTGGAGGTGATCCAGTATCCGGGTTTGGCAGGTCCGGGGGCGCCATCACAACCGGGAACAGTTGCCATGTAGCCTCTCGCGCTTTTGACCCGGTCGGGGTCGACCCAGGTCCAGTCCTCGGTTTCGGCCCTGGCGGAATCCTTCATCGAATGCAGGATGTGTACGACGGTATCCGAACCGTACACAACCGCCTTGGGCGCGTACTTGCGCATCACCCAAGGCACATCCAGCAAATGATCGTAATGCCCATGGCCGACCAGCAGCAGGGTGACGTCGTCTACAGGGCGTGTACGCATGTAGGTGTCGATACGTCGTTTGTCAGCCTTGACCAGAATCGGTGGATAATCCGGAATGAAAGACGCTGGATTGCTGAACGACGGCGCAAGCAACAGGCCTTCCCCGCGCCAGTGGATGAGCCAGCCACCTACGCCCAGAAACTGAATTTTTGGTTCGGCGAGATTCTGTGCCGACCACATATCCAGATTGTCGTCTTCCCCGCTCACTGCGCAGGTGCTGAAGATCAGTAGCACGACAAGCCACAGCGCGGCGGGCATGGGATTTACTCCAGAGTGCTGCCAGAGGTATAGGGCAGGTTTGGGCTGCCAGGGTATGAAGGTGATTGTAGGTGATGGAGCGTGATCAGGTTTTTATGCCGTCAGTAGCAGGGGGCGTGCCCCCTGCCATTCACTCAGGTCATTGCCTCAAGTCGCGCAGGTGCCGACATCAGTGCATTCAGCTTGGCTTTTACGCCTTGGAGCCTGGCTTGACTGGTATTGATGAATGTCGAACGCTCCTCCAACGTTTCAACGATCTTCTCAAACGCCTTGAGCTGCGGGGCAAAGAAATCCAGCAGTTTTTCGTCGTCACCGATGATGTCGTAGATATCCTTGAAGGCGCTTTTGATGACGTCGGCAATGGACTCCTTGGCGTTTTTCAACTCCTGTTCCAGTTCATGAGCTTTGTATGCGCTGAGCAGATCTGAGGTAAGGCTGATGGCCGCACCCGCAGGGCCTGCCCATTTGGAAATGGCTCCGGCAATCTTGGTCGCCTGCCAGGGCTTGAACTTGATCGCGACACCTGTCACCGCGCTGAGCGCATCGCGGGCGGCGAATACTGCGCCCTTGATGATGTCCGGGCTAAGGTTGGCAACCCCTTTGGCGGCCCCACCCATCGACTTCAGTGCGCTTTCGCCCATGGCGTTGAGAAAGCTTTCGCTGGAGTTGAGTTGGCGGCCGATATCCTGAGAGATACGGCTGGTGACTTTGGAAGACTGATCGAAAGAGCGATCAATCGCGCTCTTGATTTTCAGGTTCAGTTTGAAGCCGACGCCATCCTCGGTATAGCCAAGTTCATCCTCGAGGAATTCTCGGATATTTTCCAGGGAAAGAGGGCGGAGTTTGCCCAGCAAGCCTTTCTCAATGTTCTGTAGTTCCTCGAACAGTTCGCCGGCCAGCCGTTTGACTTCACGACGGCCTTTGGCAATGTCCTGTCTGATGCGCGCCGACTCCTCGGCATTCTGATCGGCAAAGGCCTTGAGCCGATTCAACTGTTCTTCGGCGCGCACTACATGCTGGCCGACAACATCGCGCACGACATCCAGGCCCGTCTTGGCAATCAGCACCGCCGGAACATTGTGCCGTAGCACCTGCGTCGTCATGGCTTTGAGGTCGTTAATCCGTGAACGGCTTTCATAGTGCTCGGGCTTGCCGAACCAGAACTCCAGGCCACGCCCATTCGGGTTGGATGCCAGGCAAACGATATTCAACCGGGCCATCTCGTCCGGGCTGAGATTGGCCGCGCGCTGCAGCTTGGCCTTGAGGTTGTCTTTCTTGATCGTGGCCTGGGTATCGAACAGCACTTGTTCGGTGAGGTCGGTGACCTCGTCCATCTTATTGATCACGAAAACGGTCGAGGACAGTTTGTTCAGGTCCCGCAGCACCCACTTGGCGATGTCGTTGTGACTTTCCTTGAGCGGGTTGGTAGCGTCCACCACATACAGAATCAGATGCGCCTCAGAGATGTAGCGTTTGGTCAGGTCTTCATACATCACCTGTTCGCCGCCGACAGTCTTTTCCTTGTCGCCGAACAGACCAGGGGTATCGACGATCTCGCATTTTTCCGGCAGCCCCTCCGGAGAGTAGATGGCCAAACGGTCGGAGGACTCGTCCATGTCGATATTCATGTCGGCCATGACCTTGCCCAGCCAGGCGGCAATGACGCTGGTCTTGCCGTCGGAGAAGGCGCCGAGCAGGGCGATACGCAAGACGTCGGATTCGACTGCCTGTACTGCCGAATCGATCTTACGCAGCTCGCTGCCAACGTCCGCGCCCATCTCGCCTAGTTCGTCGAGTACTGCACGCAGTTGCTCCAGGCCTTTGAGTGCGGTCTGTTTCTCAACGTTGAACTGTTTGAATTGTTCCATAAGGCATGTTCTCCAATTGTTCTTTGGTACGTTTCATCAGCGCCATCTGCTGGTCGATGATCTGCAAGGGTTGTTTGAGCGACTCATCGAGTTGTTGCACGCGTGATAAAACGGCTTCGTCGATTTGCTTGCGCACGGGAGCGAACAGTGTCTTGCGCTCTTTCTGCAAGGCCTTACGGGCTTCGGACCAGGCCTCGTCGATCTTCTCCTGCACTTGCCCCTGTGCCTTGCGAATACGTTTTTCCTTGCTGGTTAAGAAACTCAGAAAACTGACCAGAATGCCCACCAGAGCGCCGGCAACGGCGCCTATCAGATTACCTATCACTGGAAATGCGGTGCCGATACCAGCCCCTGTCAAGGCATAGGAGCCTATGTTGAAGGCTATCCATCCATAGTCACCAAGCTCCAGGCCTAGGCCCAGCTCAGGTGTTTTGTAGTTGATGTTCAGGGTGTCGGCGTCACAGAGCAATTGCTCGAACTCGACCCGTGAAACATCCTCCAGTAGCCGCTGCATGGCTTGCTGCAGATCCTGGCGGAGGTCTTTGAGGTACGTTTCAAACTGCTCCTGCAGATCATCTTTGAGCGATTCCTGTCGGGTCTTGAAGGCACGATTGATCTTGCTGGAAATGGTGTCGTTGTCGCCGAAATGACGCTCGACGATTTCGTCAGCGTCGTCTTTGAGGCTATTGAAGAGCTTGTCCCAAAGGTTTTTTCTTCCGGCAACGACCAGTCGCTCGAATCGCTCCAGGGCCGCCTTGATCGCCTCACGGCACTTTTCGAACTCTGGCGCGGTCCTGGCGACGAATGCTTCGTGCGTGGCGTACAAGGTTTGCAGCGTCGCTGAGTTTTCGACCAGCAACTCGTGAACCTTGGTCTTGTTGCTTTCGATCATGTCTTCCCGGAAGGTCGCCAGTTTGCCGTGCAGCACTTTGGCGACTGACTTGATCTGGCTGAACTCGTACATGGCCTTGGATGAGGCGAAGTGTTTCTGGTAATTGCGTTGCTGAATGACCAGGTCCCGGCTACGGGACGGATCGATGGTCGTGCGCCCGGTTTGCGCATCGCTCGCCAGCGACGAGAACGCCAGCAACCCCTGCACGCAATGACCGGGTTGCATGACATTACTGCCCAGTACCGAGCGCAAGACTTCTTCGGTTTGCTGCAGGGCTGCCGTGGACCCGCTGTGAGCGGTCAGCGACTCACGGTCTTCCTCAAATTCATAAGCATCGGCATTGCCGCGTACGTTTATCAACGGACAGACCTGGGTGCCCAGTCGCAGGTAGGCCCGGATTTTTTGCGCGGTGGCCTTCTCGGGCTTTTTGTTGGTTCCGTTTACATAGAAAACCAGATGAGCTTTGGCCACCGCCTCCCGGACCATATGCGCGTACTTGCTTTCGTCACCCTCGATACCGGGCACGTCGATCAGTTGAAAGCGCTTGCCCTTATAGTTCAGGGGATAGAGCGTATTACCCTTGGTGAAATCGGCTTCGCCAGTACCAATGATCAGGCCGTCTACCCGACGCACCTGAGCCTTCTTGCGCTCGAAGGCCAGCAGTTTGTCGAGCAGCGTGATGAATTGATGATTGAGCAGTGCATCGAGGGCGGGGGAATGCACCTCGACGTGCTGAGGGGCGGGTGCGGCAGTGGGGGTGACTGGCGAGGACGTTGACGTTGCCTCATCGAACAGTTCATCGAGTTCATGGCGGCTCATCTCAGGCTCCTGCCAGTTTCAGCAATGCCACTGCAGCCGTGACGCCGATAAGGATTCCGCCGGCACCGAACAGCGCTAGACGTATCTTGAAACGCGATGCGGCGTGCTCTTGCGCGATTTGCAGGCGCTGCGAGGCTTCTTGCTGCTCTGCTGTCAGGCGAGCGCTGGATTCCTGCTCGGCGATTTTCTGCCGATGTGCTGCTTCCTGTTGTTCGGCCTCAAGGCGTGCCTGGGCCTCTTGCTGGGCGATTCGGGTTCTGGCGTCTGCTTCGACTTGGGCGATTGTGGTTCGTTCTTGGGCCTCGAGTTGAACAATTTGCGCCAGCCGGGCGGTGCCTTGGCTGATGGCCGCCAGTTCACCGGTGTATTCGCTGTACAAGGCGTGCAGGCCTTCGCGGACCTGCTCCAGGTGAGCGGTAAGGGCCTGCGTGAACTGTTCCAGATCCTCGGCATGCTGCTGCAGCAGTGCCTGGCGGGATTCTTCCTTGAAAAGGATACGCAGTGACTCGATGATCGTGCTCTTGCCGGCGTTGGTCTCGCCGAAAAACGCCAGAGTGAACGTGTCCCACTCGGCATGGGTTTTCAACTGGTGCAGTTCGCTGTCGAAACGGGTTTGTATGTCGAGAAGCTTGTCGGTGATGCTTCCGATTTCGCGCTTGCCGTCCTTGTGCTCGACGTTGAGCGCGAGGATGTCTGCCATGGCGCTGCCGATGCTGTCTGATACGTCGGTATAGAGGCGGTTGAGATCTTCGGGGGTGTTCATTGCGCGTCCTTGTGGTGAAATGCAGTCCGGCAGGGCTTCACCTCGCAGTAGACTCAGACCGGTTGGAAGCCCGGGCCAAGCGGGGGCGGGGGCTCGACGACAGTAACGAGGAGGACTGGTTCCCAAACCGCTTACTGCTTCCCTGCAATATGGTAAATCCTGATAAGGATGGCATGTTGCCATGCTTTTGTGCCACCCTCCCAATTGATGTTTATTAGCCACTGCTCAGCAATACAATGGCTGCTTGTCAGGAGAGTTGGAGTCGACCGCTGACGGCTGCTTGTGATCAGCAAGGAGGCTCTATGGCTTTGAGTAGTACTCAGATTCACGATCTTGACTACGCGATTCGCAACTACAGTTTTCCCCTCGACTACTACGATTACAATCTGGCGCATACGCATAACCCGCAGAAAGCGAGCAGTATTCGGCATCTGGAAGCAATCATTCAGTCCCAGCTCAAGTCTGGAGTGCCTGTCGATACTGAGCAGGGTCTGGGAAATATCATCTACTGGGGAAACGCAACGGCGGGATATCGAGACAGCAGGTTTGCCAACTTTCGTACGCGCATTGGGGCATACGCGCCATATCCGGGGTTCAACGGCCTGATTGCCGGGAGCGCCGCGTCCTTGGGTAATATCCGGCGGCTGGGTTATCCCGGCTACTCAGGCATTTCCTTCGTGTCCAAGATTCTGATGTTTCTCGACCCGCAGAATTATTGTGTTCTGGACCTTCAAATCAGCAAATTAAGGAGAACTGGGCGGCCCATACCCAGAGCGCTGGATCGGCTGAAGGTCTACACAACCAGAATTCCCATTACCCGGAATAACGAGCTGGTCTACGGCCTGTGGTGTGATGAGTGTCGATCTATCAGTCAGACTTACTACACCGGTAGGTATCGCGTCGCTGACATTGAGCGAGGCTTCTTCGAACTGATCAAAGTCGACATGGCGAAAGCGCTCGCGATCTACAGCGATTTCTGAAGCCTCTGCTAGTAGCTGCACGGGATGGGCCAAACATTGATGTGCAGCGACTAACGATCGAATGCTATCAAGCATTCGATACTGTCAGAGGCTATCCGGATCCCCGAAAAACATCTGAATCCGCGACCTCAACCACCGCTCCCCCGGATCGTTATCCTGCGACCCGCGCCAGGCCATATGCAGTTCAAACGTGCGGGTCGGCAATGGTGGATCTTCTGCTCTGAGGCCTCCGGCCGCCGTAAGTGTGTCGGCGGTGTAGTCCGGAACGGTGGCGACGATGTCGGTGCCCGACAGCAGGGTGCCCAGGCCATTGAACTGTGGGACGGCCAGGACCACGTGGCGTTTGCGGCCCAGTTTTTCCAGTTCCTCATCGATGAAGCCGCTGAGGTCGCCGGCGAACGACACCAGGGCGTGGGGGCGGGCGCAGTAGTCGTCCAGGCTCAACGGTCCGGGCACGGTGTCGGCGCGCAGCAGTTTCGGCTGGCTGCGACGCAGTACCTTGCGCTTGGCATTGGCCGGCAGGTCCGTGGTGTAGCTGACACCGATGGAGATTTCGCCGGAAGCCAGCAGGTTGGGCATCAGAATGTAGTTGACGCGACGAATCACCAGCACGATGCCCGGCGCCTCGGCGCGCAGGCGTTTGAGCAGCATGGGCAGCAGGGCGAATTCGACGTCGTCCGACAGGCCGATGCGAAACACCGAGGTACTGGTGGCCGGATCGAATTCGGCAGCACGGCTGACCGCCGTCGAAATCGAATCCAGGGCCGGCGAGAGCAGGGCGAAGATTTCCATCGCCCGGGCAGACGGCTCCATGCTGCGCCCGGTGCGCACGAACAGCGGATCGTCGAACAGCCCGCGCAGCCGCGAAAGCGCGGCGCTGATGGCCGGCTGGCCGAGGAAAAGCTTCTCCGCAGCACGGGTTACGCTGCGTTCGTGCATCAATGTTTCGAATACGATCAACAGGTTCAGGTCGACACGACGCAGGTCATTACGATTCATCTGGAGTCCTGGCAGAGTCATCAAGCTTGACGAGGGCAGCCATATGGGAACAATGGCCGGCATGAATACTACGGGTAAAGGCTGGTACTCTGCACCGGGAAATTCAGCTTTGGCGCGAAGGTTTCGGCAGTTTTTTCATGGATTTGCTCAATGCAGGCCATACTGCGGAATCAATGACAGGCATGTCGACTATTAATAGCCACTGATGGTCTTGGTCGAAAAGCCCAGATAGAGTTCATGGCATTAGAGGTTACTTTGACGAGGTTTGCGATGTCCCGCACGATTCGTTTTCACAAGTTTGGTCCGGCCGAGGTGCTCAAGTGCGAAGAGCATGCGGCCGCTCAGCCAGGTCCTGGCGAAGTGCAGGTGCGCGTCGAAGCGATCGGCATCAGTTGGTATGACACGCTCTGGCGTCAGAATCTGGCCTCGTCCCAGGCGCGCCTGCCTTCAGGCCTTGGCCATGAAATGGCCGGCGTGGTCACCGCTGTGGGTGACGGTGTCGAAGACCTGGCGGTCGGCGACAAGGTGGCGAGCTTCCCCGCCGAGAGCCCCAACGATTATCCGGTCTACGGCGAGCTGATCGTTCTGCCGCGCACCGCGCTGACCCGGTATCCGGACGTACTCAGCCCGATCGAAGCCAGCGTGCATTACACGCCGCTGTTGATCGCCTATTTCGGCTATACCGATCTGGCGCGGGTCAAACCCGGCCAGTTCGCCCTGATCACCGACGCCAGCCACTGCGCCGGCCCGTCCTTTGTGCAGTTGGGCAAGGCGCTGGGTGTGCGGGTGATTGCCGCGACGAAAACCGCGGACGAGCGCGATTATCTGCTCTCGCTCGGTGCCGAGAAGGTGATTGTCACCGAGGAAGAAGATCTGCTGATGCGGGTCAACAAGATTACCGACAACGTGGGCGTCAACGTGGTGTTCGACGGTCTTGGCGGTCCGCAGATGTCCTTGCTCGGCGATGTCCTGGCCCCTCGTGGCAGCCTGGTGCTGTATGGCCTGCAAGGCGGCAACCAGACACCGTTCCCGGCCTGCGCGGCGTTCCAGAAGAACATTCAGTTTTTCGTGCACTGCATCGGCAATTTCACCGGCAAGCCGGAACTGGGCATCGTTCAGGATCACGTCGCGTTGCAGCGTGCCTTGCGCGATATCAACCAGTTGACCGCCGATCGCGTGCTGCTGCCGCTCAAGACTCGGGTTTTCCCGTTCAACGAGTTCGTCGAAGCTCACCGCTACATGGACGAATGCCCATGCCGCGAGCGCGTTGCGCTGCAGATCGAACCGGCGTAACCCTGTCGAAAAGAGTCCGTGGCCCCACGGACTCTTTTGCGTTTATTCCCCCTCCAGGCCGACCTTGCACGGCCTTCGCTCCGAGCCCGTTCAGCAACTGAACTGGTTTTTGCCGTCGATCTGTATCTTCTAATCGCCCCATAATTACTGATAATTGAGTGATTACTTTCATCTCAAGGAATGAGCCATGTCTGTGCATTCTATTTGTCTCGCCCATCCTCGCCCGGTTATCTCCGAGTGCTCTTCGAAGTTCTGTTTAATAACTGTAGGGCTATCGCGTAATCCGTTCTTTTTTTCATGTGCTCATAGTGCGTGGGAGCATGTAAGAAGTTTCCTAGGACGATGGCCTGGTTCGCAAGACCCAGCGTTGGCAGGGGTTTCGCGCAAGATGATGGCACTTTCAGCTCGCACCCTGATCAAGTGTTTCAAATAACTACGAAAAACTAAGTGTTAGCATTTGAGCGTCTATTAATAATTAATGAGTTATTGCGCAGCTCGCGTATCGGCTGCGTGATATGAATTTTTTGATACCGGGTGAAGTACCGATGAGCACAATCCATGATCAGGCAATGAACTACGTTTATCAGCAAGTGTTGCAACGCTTGCTGAGCTTTTTCTCCCGCGCCGAGCGCACTGCATTGCAGTTGCTGATTCAGCGGCTGGCGGTCGCCGCCGGTGGCATGGATCGCATCGGATCCTTCAAGGTGCTGGTGGTGCAGTCCGGTACTCGTGACAGTTGCTATGCCCTGGCATTGATGCGTGCCGCGCAGTTGAGCATCGCCGGGCGTGCGCCGGCCACGTTCCAGTTGCGGGTGGCCACCCTACGCCGCACCGGCATCGGTGCGCCGGCCATGCACAACATACACCGCAGTTACAGTGCGCTGTTCCTCTACGACGACCCACGGGTCGAATTGCTGATGGTTGATCACCGCGAGGTACTGCCGTTCGATGAGCAGGCGCCGGTCAGTGACGACGGCAGCGAAGCCAATCGGATCAGCCAATTACTGATGGGCCACCGGCGCGCCAGGAATGAAGGCCTGGAGCTGTGGGATGACGTCTATCTCTCCACCGCCGAGTTTTATGGTCAGGTTGCCCGCTGGAGCAATGGCGTCGATGCTCTGGTCGCCAGCGAGCCGTTGCAGCGCCAGCGGCATTTCCTCGATGGGCTGAACCGTGCCGTGCAGAAGGCCGGAATTGGCACGTTGCCGTCGTCTGCTGCAAGTTTCGACGATCTGTTTCCCGTCCTTGATGGGCTGGGCGGCGACGTTTATCGCCAGTTCTACACCGACGGCGAGTTGATGGCATGGCGTCCCGCCGGGCAGTTCGAGGCCTGCCGGCGCACCAGTTTCATCGACATCCACGACATGGTGGTCGGCAAGCTCGAAGAACGCTGGCCGCTGCTTACGGATTTCCTCGGGTTTCACGCCGAGGAAATGGCCTTGCATCTGGGCGAAAACGAATACATCGATCCGCTGCTCGCTGCGCATCTGCGGGGTTTGCAGGCAAGCCTGGTCGAAGGCCGGGCCTATGAGGACGGGGTTTCGCAGTACCTTCAAAGCTGTCTGGCGACACTGCATCGCAAACAGGTTCCCGAGACGGTCTGCGAACGGTTGCTGGACACCTTGGGTCACCTGCGCGATCACGAAGAGTCGCGCGGGCAAATGGCGCAATGCCTGCAACAGACCTTTGGCCTGAGCGAAGCGCAAATGGTCTGCCTGATGTTTGCGCCGTTCGTCGACAATGGCGCGGGACTCGAGCGATTCCTGCGCCATTGCCACCCGGGCATGTTGGTCGCAATGCCTGACCTGCACCGTGCCATGCAAGGGCTGCACGCGCCGGAGCAGGTCCTGCACTGGATGACCGACGTCAGTGGCCTGCCGGTCAAGCTGATCGGGCGTTTGTACGCCATGACCCCGCCAAGCATCAGCGCTCCCGCGTTGGAGAGCGGATTGGACGAGACCGATGCCGTCGCCGACGACTGCTCGGCGGAAGGTTGAGCGTGGATGAACTGCCTGAGCGGGCGTTGCATCCCACGGATACAGGCTCATGAAAATCACGCGGGAGACCGATTTCGCTTATCAGGCCGTGTACCGTTATCTGGATCAGTTGATCAATGAGCCCGGGCATCAGGGCTCGGTTCGCCTGCCGTCACTGCGGCAACTGGCCGAGCGCCTGGGGGTCTCGATCTCCACCATCCAGTATGCCTATTCGTTACTGGAGAAGGAGGGGCGGGTGTATTCGGTCGCCAAGTCTGGCTACTACGCACCGGCCGTGGTCAGTCTCATGGCTCCCGGCAGCGGTAACGACTTGCTCGAAACAATCTACGTCAACGCCCGGCGCCCTGGCATGCGCGTGCTAAGCACCGATGATCCGGCTGCGCTGCAGCCGCTGGACAGTCCGCTGCTGATGCTTGAACGGGAGCTATTGCGCCAGTATCCGCGGCAACCGCAATGGCTCAGCCAGCCTTGTGGCGAGCTGGAATTGCGCACGCTGCTGGCCGCACGCTACACCACATCCCCGGTGCATTGCTGGCATGCAGATGACGTCTACATCGGTGCCGACCTGCGCGGCGTGCTGGAGATCCTGATTGCCGTACTGGGCCTGCGCCATGCCACGGTCGTGATCGAATCGCCCTGTGACTGGGTGATCCTGCGTTTGCTCAAGAGCGCCGAAGTCCGGGTCATCGAATTGCCGCTGGAGGCGGGCGGGGCGCTTGACCCGCAGCGCCTGGAAAACCTGCTGAAGATCGAACCCGTGCGGCTGATCCTGCTGTCGTCGAAGCTGAACATGCCGTGTGGCAGTCTGATTCCGGAGAATAACCGCAGCGTAATCGCTGATTTGCTGACGGGCCATGGCACCTGGGTGCTGGAAAACGACTGCTACAGCGAGCTGGATGATGACGGTGAAGGCCAGCGTCTGCGCGACCTGCTGGACCCCGATCGGCTGCTGGTGTTCTCGACCTTCGAGAAATTCATGGGCGTTGAAGCGGCTTATGGTTTTGTCCTGTCTCGAGCGTGGCGCCGCGAGTTGCAGCGGCATTTTCTGTTGCGCTCGTTTCGTCTGTCGCCGGTTCGCCAGAAAGCCATCGCCCGGTTGTACACCGGCGGGCGGATCGACCAGCACCTGCATATCCTGCGCAGGCTGCTGAAGGAACGCCGAATCCAGTTGATTCAACTGTTGCGCGAGCGCCTGGGGGAGTCGCTGCACATCGTCGAGCCGCAGGGTGGGGCGACTGTCTGGGCGCGTTCATCGCGTCAGGTAGACATGACGATGGTGTTCCAGCGCTTGCTTGCACAGCATGTGATTATTGCGCCGGGCGAGCTGTTTAGCCTGCACGGATTGCACGGGCAGCATCTGCGCCTGAGTCCGATCGGCTACGCGGACGATGAGCTCGCCGGCGTTGTCGGGCTGCTCGGTGACGCCTTGCGACTGGCGCCGGGCGACTGATTGGGAAAAACTGTCAGGGTGCCTCGGATAGATCCCATCGCACTGCGGTCAAACTGCCAGTAAACTGCGCGGTATTTCTCGAACCACTCTGACTCAGAGGTTTTGCATGACACTCAGTCCTTTTGCGGGCAAACCGGCACCGGCAGCACTGTTGGTCGATATCCCGCGACTGGTAACGGCTTATTACACTGGCCAGCCCGATGCTTCGATTTCCACTCAACGCGTAGCGTTCGGCACGTCCGGGCACCGGGGCAGTTCCTTTGACTTGAGTTTCAACGAATGGCACGTCCTGGCCATCAGCCAGGCGATCTGCCTGTATCGTGAAGCCCAGGGCATCACCGGGCCGCTGTTTGTCGGCATCGACACCCACGCACTCTCGACCCCGGCCGGCGCCAGCGCTCTGGAAGTGCTGGCGGCCAACGGCGTGACCGTGATGATCGCCGAGGGTGACGAATACACCCCGACACCTGCCGTGTCCCACGCGATTCTCTGCTACAACCGTGGCCGCACTTCGGGCCTGGCCGATGGCATCGTCATCACGCCTTCGCACAACCCGCCACAAAGCGGCGGCTATAAATACAACCCTACCAACGGTGGCCCGGCCGATACCCACATCACCAAGTGGATCGAAGCCAAGGCCAACGAACTGCTGGCCAACAAACTGGCCGGGGTCAAGCGCATCAGCTACGAGCAGGCGCTGAAAGCCAGCACCACCCATCGCCATGACTATGTGAACATCTACGTCGCCGACCTGATCAATGTCATCGATTTCGATGCCATTCGTGGCGCCAAGCTGCGTCTGGGTGTCGATCCGCTGGGCGGCGCCGGCGTGCGCTACTGGTCGGCGATTGCCGAGCACTACCGTCTCGACCTGGACGTGGTCAATAAAGAAGTCGATTCGACTTTCCGCTTCATGACTGTCGATTGGGATGGCCAGATCCGCATGGACCCGTCCTCCAGCCACGCCATGCAAGGCCTGATCGGTCTCAAGGAACGCTTCGATGTCGCGTTCGCCTGCGATCCGGATCATGACCGCCACGGCATCGTGACGCCGTCCGGTGGTTTGCTGGCACCGAACAACTACCTGGCCGTCGCTATCGACTATCTGTTCCAGAACCGTCCGCAATGGCGCGCCGACGCCGCCGTGGGCAAAACCGTGGTCAGCAGCGGTCTGATCGATCGCGTGGCCAAGCGCCTGGGCCGTCGCCTGTATGAAGTGCCGGTCGGTTTCAAATGGTTTGCCGACGGTCTGTTCGACGGGTCGCTGGGTTTTGGCGGCGAAGAGAGCGCCGGTGCCTCGTTCCTGCGCAAGGACGGCGGCGTCTGGAGCACCGACAAGGACGGCTTGATCCCGGCCTTGCTGGCGGCAGAAATGACAGCTCGCACTGGTCGCGATCCAAGCCAGGCCTACCGCGCGCTGACCGATGAGCTGGGTGAGCCGTTCTCGGTACGTGTGGACGCCAAGGCCAACCCTGAGCAAAAGGCGCTGCTGAGCAAGCTGTCGCCGGAGCAGGTCACGTCGACCGAGTTGGCCGGGGAGAAGATCCAGAGCATCCTCAGCCACGCGCCGGGCAACGACCAGGCCATTGGCGGTTTGAAAGTGATGACCGAAAACGGCTGGTTCGCCGCGCGTCCGTCGGGCACCGAAGACATCTACAAGATTTACGCCGAAAGCTTTATCGGCGACGACCACCTCAAGCAACTGGTGGCCGAAGCGCAGACCCTCGTGGACGGCGCGATTTCCGCGAAGTGATTGTGCAAAAGCAATGAAAAAGGGGCGACCATCACGGTCGCCCCTTTTTTTTGCCTGGGATTTACTGCAATCAGGCCAGATCCACCAACACGATTTCACTGTCTTCCAGCGCAGTGACCGTCAGCACTTGCTCATCGGCCACGGCTACACCGTCTCGAGCGTTTGCCCGCACGCCATTGACTTCAATCACGCCAGTGGCGGGTACGAGGTAAGCGCGGCGCCCGGCATCGAGGCGATATTCGGCGGTTTCCCCAGCCTTGATATTCGCGGCGACCAAACGGGCATCGGCGCGAATGCGCAGGCTCTGGTCATCACCGTCCTTGCCGCTGGCGAGCGTCACGAAGCCTTCGCGCTGGCCTTTGGGGAACGGCTTGGCGCCCCAGGATGGCGGTGCGCCGGTTTCGGTCGGCAGAATCCAGATCTGGAAGATCCGCGTTTCCGTGGACTCGAGGTTGTATTCGCTATGGGCAATCCCGGTGCCGGCGCTCATGACTTGCACATCGCCAGCCTCGGTACGGCCCTTGTTGCCCAGATTGTCCTGGTGGGAGATCGCACCTTCACGAACGTAGGTGATGATTTCCATATCGCGGTGCGGGTGGGTCGGGAAACCGGTGCCGGGGGCAATGATGTCGTCGTTCCACACCCGCAGGTTGCCCCAGTTCATGCGTTGCGGATCGTAGTACTCGGCGAACGAAAAATGGTGATGGGCATCCAGCCAGCCGTGGTGGGCGCCGCCCAGGGAGTTGAAAGGTCTGAGTTCAAGCATGTTCGTCTCCTCAAAAGGTTCGTCATGGGCGGCAGGGCCTGAGCCACGATGCGAGACCGGTGGTGTATGACCGGCATCATCTATCAACCTATGATCGATAAAAAGCGTAAAAACTGCGGCATTCTGATCGAATAGATTGATATTAATGAGGCTCGAAACACTCTCACTCAGCCTTCGATTCATCGCCTAAACCAATGACCTGCAAGCAATTGCTAGAACTCAAAAGCAAATGCAGCCACCATACCCACCCTCAGCCTCACACCGGAGTCCGTCAGCGTGGCGCAGCACACCCCCGATCTTCCTCCCGAACTTCGTCCTCTGAGCGAGATGCCCTGGTTCAAGCGCCTGGCCGCGCGTTTTTTTGGTCACGGTCTGACGCGACTGCGCGCCCAGCATCGGGCGTCCTGGCTGCATGGCCAGGCCGATGGCTTCCGCAGCGGTCACACCGCCGGGGTGGATTACGGCTATAAGGAAGGCAAGCTCGAGGGTCTGGAGGAAGGCCGTCAGGTGCTGTTGATTCGCGACAGTCGCAGCACCGAGCATCGCCCGCCAAGCGTCGACAATCATTTGTTCGACGACTGGCGTCTGCCGCTCAGCGCTGAGCTGAAGAAGCGCATGAAGGCTGATGTCGCCAGTTTGCTGCCGGCTCACGCCCAGCCGAGCGTGGCGCAATGGAAGATGATCTTCAGTGATACCCCGTCTACCTCGGTGATTGCCGGCGCCGGGGCGGGCAAGTCGACCACGCTGGTGCTGCGCATTCTGCTGCTGGTGCATTATCTGGGCTTCGAGCTGGATTCGATGACCGTGGTCACCTTCACCCGCGAATCGCGCAAGGACTTCATCAACAAACTGATCGAGCTGTTCGGGCTGTGGGGCCGGGCGTTGGGGCAGAAGCAGGCGCGGGAGCTGGTGCGGACCTTTCACTCGCGCATTTTGCCGATGGTGCGCAGCCTGCCGGGATTCGAGCGCCTGCAGGCGTTCGAAAACCTTAGCCAGCGACCGCCGGGCGGCGATGAAGATGTCGACAGCAACCCGTTCGATCTGCGTATCAACGATGTCCAGCGCCAGCAGCTCAACGCCTGTTACCACCGGTTGTTCACCGAGGATGAGCGTTTCCGCGAGCTAATCCAGCCGCTGTCCCGACACGCCTTGCAACTGAAGGAGCTGGAGCGCGATCACCCGGACGTGCAGAAACGCATGGCGGTGACCGAACTGGCTGCCAAGCGTGACGAAGAGCTGTGCGATGTGATTGAGGATCTGTGGTTCCGCGCCGGCGCCTGGCCGATCAAGGGCATCGAGCCGAACCGTCAGGTGTTCGAAATCAACGGCTCCCGTTTCCACAGCCACGGCTACATCCCGAGTCTGGATGCCTGGGTTGTGCTGGGTTTCGATCCTCGGGAAAACCCGCAGGTTTGCCGTCCCAACGCCAAGTTGAGCGTGCGCGCGGAATGGGCTGTAAAGCGCACCCTGTTTCAAGCTTTCTGTCGTAAGCCATTGATATGGCTTGATAGTTACGAATCGTTAAAGCGGGTTCTGGCGAGTCTGGCCGGTGATGCCAGCGCCGGCCCGGGCTTCGATTACAAGGTCAAGGGCGAGCTGGCATCAGCGCCATTGCTCGACTGTTTTGTCGCCGCCGCCGGTTTCATCGAAAACCTGGGGCTGGATGTACCGGATGCCGTTGGCCGGATGAGTTTCTCCAGGGACGATCCGGACCGCTTCTTCTTCGAGGCGCTGAGCCTGTTCTGGCGTGCCTTCGAAGATCATTTGCTCGACCAGAAGCCGCCGGTCATGACTTACAACCGCATGTTCGCGCTGTTCAGCGAGCATTCGCCGGAAAACCTCAAGCTGTTGGGCGATGAGCTGCTGAGGCCAATGTCGCACTTGATGATCGACGAGTTTCAGGACGTTTCGCCGCAAATCGTTTCGTGGATACGTGCCAGTCTCGCGGAAATCCGCAGTCGTGGCCCGGCCATGCACGTCGGGCGCGGCGCTCAGCGTTCGTCGCTGCTCTGCGTGGGGGATGACTGGCAGTCGATCTACGGCTGGCGCGGCAGTTCGCCGAGTTACTTCATGGAGTTCAACAAGGAGTTTTCCTCGCCGAGCACCACCCGGGTGATGCTCAGCGACAACTACCGCAGTCACCAGCACATCATCGATGCGGCGGAGCATGTGGTTCGCGCCGCGCCGGCGATTCCCGGCAAGAAGGCCAAAGCCAGCGGCGCGGACCGGCCGTTGCAGCCGGTCAATGTGCTGGAACGCGACGATCAGGCCCTGGCCGAGCGCTTGGCCGAGCACTATCGAAAAGGTGATTCAATCCTCATGCTTTATCGAAAAAGCAGCGATAAATCATTGATAGAGCAGCATATTCAGCACGTAGTTAATGTTGATTCGAGCTTGCCGTACGAGTCCCGACGCCTGAAACAACTGACCTATCACAGCGCCAAGGGCTTGCAGGCCGATGCGGTGTTTTTGCTCGGTGACTGCCAGCATCTGACCAGTTCGCCCTACAAAAATCAGGTTTACCGCATGGCCGGATTGGGCAAGACCGGCGACAGCGAGCCGTACGACAGCGCGCAAAAGGACGAAATCCTGCGCCTGGCGTATGTCGGGATCACCCGTGCGGTCAGCCATTGCTACTGGTATGTCGAGCCGCAGGACGCGCAGGCAGTGAACATGCCGCGTGCCTCCGACCGGGTCGCTAAGGACAAAGCGTTTTTCGTCGATCACCGTCCGCCACAGAAAAGCGCCTGATTCCCGCGCTCACAAAAAAAGCCCGCATAAAGCGGGCTTTTTTGTTTTAAAGCAAAAGCTTAGGCGTAACTTTTAAGAGACTCTGGGGGAATGAAAGCTTCCAGTTCGTCTTCTACGGCTTCGATTATTCGTTCGACATCGGCGGCGTTCATCACCGTCGCGCAGGGAATGCCGGCGATGGCAATCCTGGTTTCACCACTGGCGCGATCGAACAGGCGCGCGATCATGCTGCCGGGTGCGTCCATGGTCGCTTCAAACCCCATGGGATGAAAATGCCAGCGCATCAGCTGGCAGGCATTGGGGAACGTGACTTTGCTTGACCCTTGATTCATGTGTAGCCCGCCTTCTTCATCGAGCGCTTCCTTTTGCTCAGGTAGGTGGGAAGAGCCTTCATTGGCTCAACCGATGACTCCATTAAAAGTAGCATCCGCCTGTGAAAATCCTGTGAGAATTTTCAGTTCATTTAGCGATTGCGCTGATTTTTTTGATGTATGTCACGCTGACGCGACTTTTGGTCAAAGTGCTATCACTGCCTTGGTCATTGCTGGCCGGCCTGAAGTTGGGCAAGCTCGGTTCTTTTTTTCGAGTCCTCTATGCACGCTGATGATGACGGCCCGCAGCAGACCCGCGCCACGGGCGAGACGGTCATGCGCTATCACCTGTGCTGGAAACATCGGGACCTGGATGGCGTGATGGCGCTGTATCACCCGGACATCCAGTACAACGATTTTTTTCAGAACCGGGTGCTTGGACTCGACGAACTGCGTGAGTACGTGCGCGTGAGCATGCCTCGTGAATCGGACGAAGCGCTGGAGCATTGCGACCGCATCCGCATCGATGGCAACACGGCGTTTATTCAATACGAAGTCACGCTGCGAGGTGGCGATGGCCTGGTGTCGTTTCGCTCCAGCGAAGCGATCACGGTCAAGGACGGGCTGATCTGGCGCGTCAACGAATACGCTTCGCTGGTTCGCGGCGAAACGTCCCGCGCCAAGGCGCCGAATCAGCGTCCGGCGGAAAGCCGTCTCGGCCTGTCACCGCGTCAGCTGAGCTTCATGGCGGATGACTTGCAGCAGTATTTCCAGCGCCAGCAACCGTACCTGGACCCCGAGCTTGATCTGCAGCGGGTGGCGAAGGAGTGCGGCTACAGCCGCAATCAGATTTCCTACCTGTTGAACCAGGTGCTGGGGCAGAGCTTCTATCGTTACGTCAATCACGCGCGGTTGCAGCATCTGCTGCGCTCGCTCGATGGCGCTCCGGTGCCGCTGCGCATTGATGAGCTGGCGTTCGCCGCCGGATTCAACTCGTTGTCGGCGTTCTACAGCTGTTTCCGCCAGCACACCGGCCAGTCGCCCAAGGCCTACGCCAAACAAATTTCTTTGCGGGCACGCGCGCAAGACAGTCCCTGAGGTCAGCCACTAGGATCGACGCCATCGAAAGTTTGATTGGCGGAGTCTTGCATGTCGGCGTGGCGCACTATCAGTTTGTGGATGGACCAACTCGACGAGACGCTGACCGCGCGCCCGGCGCTGGAGCAGGACCTGGATGTCGATGTGGCGATCATCGGCGCCGGGTATACCGGTCTGTGGACGGCGTACTACCTGAAGAAACTCGCGCCGGGCCTGGACATCGCCATTATCGAGGCGCAGACCGCCGGTTTCGGCGCATCGGGACGCAACGGCGGCTGGCTGATGGGCAATCTGCTCGGCGAGGATCGCCTGCTCGCTGGGCTGTCGCCGCAACAGCGCCGAGCCTCCTTCGATTTGCTGCACAGCATTCCCGATGAAGTGGAAATCGTCCTCGAACGTGAAGGCATCGACTGCGATTACCGCAAGGGCGGAGCGCTGTACTGCGCCGCGCGTTACCCGGAGCAGGAGACGAGCCTGCGCCGCTACCTCGACGAGCTGCATGCCCAGGGTTTGACCGACGACGATTACCGCTGGCTGAACCCTGAACAATTGGCGCAACAGCTGCGCGTCGCCAAACCGTACGGTGCGATTTATGCGCCGCATGTGGCGACCATTCAGCCGGCGAAACTGGTGCGGGGTCTGGCACGGACTGTTGCGAACATGGGCGTGAAGATTTACGAAAACAGCCCGGTCACCCATTGGCGGGCGGGCAGCCTGCGCACCGACAGGGCCAGTGTGCGCAGTCGCTGGATCGTGCCGGCCATCGAAGGTTATTCGGTGACGCTGCCGCCGCTCGGGCGTTATCAGTTGCCGGTGCAGAGCCTGATTGTCGCCACCGAGCCGTTGTCGTCGGCCACCTGGGACGAGATCGGCCTCAATCGTGGCCAGGCCTTCAGCGAATTCAGTCGGCAGGTCACTTACGGTCAGCGCAGCGCCGACAATCGACTGATCTTCGGCGCTCGGGGCGGTTATCAGTTCGCCGGCAAACTGCGCCAAAACTTCGACCTGACCCGGGATGAGGTGGAATTGCGCCGCTATCTGTTCGGCGAACTGTTCCCCCAGCTTAAAAACGTCCAGATCACCCACGCCTGGGGCGGCAATCTCGGCATGTCCCGGCATTTCAAGCCGCACATGCTTTGCGATCGGGCCAATGGCATCGCGCTGTCCGGCGGCTACGGCGGGGAGGGTGTCGGCGCCAGCAACCTGGGCGGGCGTACCCTGGCCGACCTGATTCTCGAGCGCGACACCGACCTGGTGCGCCAGCCCTGGGTGCTGCCCGACGGCGGTATTCATGCGCTGCGGGCCTGGGAGCCGGAACCGTGCCGCTGGCTCGGCTACAACGCGATCATCAAAAGCTTCGTTCACGAAGACCAGACCCTCGCCAACCCGGCGACCGCGCCATGGCGGCGCAAGCTCGCCAGCAGCGTGGCCGGGTTCATGGAAGGTTTCATGCACTAAACGTCGTTTTTCTCCAAGACAGGTAACGCCATGAGCATCACCCAATTCAAAAACACCGCCAGCCTGCAACTGGACGAATCCAACCCGGTGGCCGTGCCGATCGGCACGCCGGTGGCCATCGCCTCGACCACCAGCGTCGAGCGCGACGATGGCGTCGAAACCGGCGTCTGGGAATGCACCCCCGGTCGCTGGCGCCGACAGATCACTGCCCAGGAGTTCTGCCATTTCATCTCCGGGCGCTGCACCTTCACCCCGGATGGCGGAGGAGAAACCCTGCACATACAAGGTGGCGACGCGCTGATGTTGCCGGCCAACACGCTCGGCGTCTGGGATATCCAGGAAACCGTGCGCAAGAGCTACGTCCTGATTTTCTGATTCTCCGATCCTTTGATTGCCTGCCAGCTTCAACAAAAAAGACAACAGCCCACACAGGAATCGATCCATGATCCGAAAGACCCTCGCTCTGGCGCCCCTGATGTTCGCCGTGTCCCTCGCTCATGCGGCGGATACGGTCAAGGTCTACAACTGGTCCGACTACATCGCCCCGGATACCACGAAAAATTTCGAGAAAGAAACCGGTGTCGGCGTCACCTATGACGTCTATGACAGCAACGAAACCCTCGACGGCAAACTGATGACCGGCAAATCCGGTTATGACGTGGTGTTTCCCTCCAACCATTTCATGGCGCGCCAAATCCAGGGCGGGGCGCTGAAGAAGCTCGACAAGAGCCAGTTGTCCAACTGGAAGAACCTCAACTCGGTACTGCTCAAGGCTTTGCAGACCAATGATCCGGGTAACGAACATGGCTTTCCGTATCTGTGGGGCAGCACCGGCATCGGCTACAACATCGCCAAGGTCAAGGCCGTGCTGGGGGATGATGCACCGGTGGATTCCTGGGACCTGATCTTCAAGCCCCAATACATGGAAAAACTGCAAAAGTGCGGCGTGGCGATTCTCGACAACGGTCCGGAACTGCTCCCGGCGGCGCTCAATTACCTCGGTTTGCCGCACCACAGCAAGAACTCCGAGGACTACAAGAAGGCCGAAGCGTTGCTGATGAAAGTGCGGCCGTATGTCAGCTACTTCCACTCCTCGAAGTACACCAGCGACCTGGCCAACGGCGATATCTGTGTGGCGGTCGGCTTCTCCGGCGACATCCTGCAAGCGGAGAATCGCGCCAAAGAGGCGAAGAACGGCGTCGATATTGGCTACTCGATTCCCAAGGAAGGTGCGGCGATCTGGTTCGACATGGTTGCCATGCCCGCCGACGCCCCGGACGAGAAGGCTGGTTACGCCTTCATGAACTACCTGCTGCGTCCGGACGTGATGGCCGGCATCAGCAACTACGTCCACTACGCCAACGGCAACCAGCAGGCCGACAGCCTGATCGACCCGGCGATCAAGAACGACACCAAGGTTTACCCAAGCCCCGAAATGATGGGCAAGCTGTTCGCACTGGAAGCGATGCCGCTGAACATCGACCGGATTCGCACGCGGGTGTGGAACAAGATTCGTACCGGCAACTGAAAATCCGCCACCCCCCCCCTTTTGTCGGGGCGGGCTTGCCCTTGAAGGCGGTGTGTCAGTCACAACAATGCTGGCTGATACGACCTCTTCGCGAGCAAGCCCGCTCCCACAAAAGCTTTTTCCGGCGTCTGTTAGTTGATTGATATCAATACACTGGCATTTGCACTGATAAAGTGCAGAAACGAGACGCGCATAACAAAAAATAACTTACCGATATTTAATATTTAAATAAGAAATCGTCAGACAATTAGGCAAATGTACCAATAATTAAACATTCTTTCTGCGGCATAAGCATTGTTTACGGGAGTTTCCCCGGAACAGCCCGATTTGAACTCAAAAAAACGCTAGACGCATGATTTCAAATTGTGTCAGTTTTCTTTCGCCTTCATTGGGCGAGTGATAGGACGATCTCGCCAGAGATTGTCGCTATCGGACAAAAACTGTTCCATTGCTAAACAAGGAAGTGTGTTTATGTCGAAAGTAAAAGCTAACGCTATTGATACCGCCGAACAGGCTTTCCAGCTGGGCGCGGCGCCGCAACCTCTGGCAGCCGCCAGCACGGCGTATAACCAGATCAATAGCTTCAGCCATCAATACGATCGTGGCGGCAACCTCACGGTCAATGGCAAACCCTCCTTTTCCGTCGACCAGGCCGCAACCCAGTTGCTGCGCGACGGCGCTGCCTATCAGGACAAGGATGGCAGCGGCAAGATCGAACTCACCTACACGTTCCTGACCTCGGCATCGTCCAGCACGATGAACAAGCACGGGATCAGCGGGTTCAGTCAGTTCAGTACACAACAACAAACCCAGGCCAAGCTCGCCATGCAATCCTGGGCCGATGTGGCCAACGTCACCTTCACCGAGAAAGCCTCGGGCGGTGACGGTCACATGACCTTCGGCAACTACAGTGGCGGCCAGGACGGCGCTGCGGCGTTCGCCTATCTGCCAGGCACCGGTGCCGGTTATGACGGTACTTCGTGGTACTTGATCAACAGCAGCTACACCCCGAACAAGACCCCGGACCTGAACAACTACGGCCGTCAGACTCTGACCCACGAGATCGGTCACACCCTGGGCCTGGCGCATCCGGGCGACTACAACGCCGGCAACGGCAACCCGACCTACAACGACGCCACCTACGGGCAAGACACCCGCGGCTACAGCGTCATGAGTTACTGGAGCGAGAGCAACACCAGCCAGAACTTCAGCAAGGGTGGGGTGGAAGCCTATTCGTCCGGTCCGCTGATGGACGATATCGCGGCGATCCAGAAGCTCTACGGCGCCAACATGACCACCCGTACCGGTGACACCACCTACGGCTTCAACTCCAACGCCGGTCGCGATTTCCTCAGCGCCTCGTCGTCGGCCGACAAGCTGGTGTTCTCGGTCTGGGACGCGGGCGGCAAGGACACCTTCGACTTCTCGGGTTTTACCCAGAACCAGAAGATCAACCTCAATGAAGCCTCGTTCTCCGATGTTGGCGGCCTGGTGGGCAACGTGTCCATCGCCAAGGGCGTCACCATCGAGAACGCCATCGGCGGTTCGGGCAACGACCTGCTGATCGGCAACAGCGTGGCCAACGAGCTCAAGGGTGGTGCCGGCAACGACATCATTTACGGGGCCGGTGGCGCCGACAAGCTGTGGGGCGGCGCAGGTTCGGACACCTTCGTGTTCGCGGCCAGCTCCGACTCCAAGCCGGGTGCGATCGATCAGATCCTCGATTTTGTCAGCGGCCTGGACAAAATCGACCTGACCGGTATCACCAAAGGCGCCGGCCTGCACTTCGTCAGCGCCTTCACCGGCGCGGCGGGCGACGCAGTCCTGACCTCGTCGGGCGGCAACAGTCTGCTGTCGGTGGACTTCTCCGGGCATGGCGTGGCTGATTTCCAGGTCAGCACCGTAGGCCAGGCAGCGCTCAGCGACATCGTGGCGTGATGTGAAACGGGAAAGCGGCGCTCGATGCGCCGCTTTCTTCACTTGCATCGCCTTGATTCGTCAGCAAGGCTACGCTTCGGAGCGAAATTTCCCATGATCGAAAAGGCTTTTACCCGCATGGCCGCGACCTTTCTGCTGCCGATGCTGATGATTTCCGGAGAAACAACCATGGCAAGCAGCCTCAGGCTCGAAGATCCCTCGGCATTCGCCGGCCACTGGCACGCGACCTTGACCGCGCCCACTGACGCCGCTGATGCCCAGGCACTGCAAGACAAGCCCTCGAACACCTGTCAGATCGACCTTGAACCCGACCAGACCCTGGGCAAGGGTGCCGATTGCCTGGGAGCCTGGCTGGAGCAGACGCCGATCGGCTGGTTTCCCGACCCTGACGGCCTGTCGATCACCGGCAAGGAAGGCTCAAGAATCCAGTTCTTCAGCCGACAACGTGATGGGCTTTATCTGAGCACTTTGAAGTCGGGCCTGGTGATTACGCTGAAACGCGCCGCGCAACAGCCATGAACATCGGTAATGACTGCAAGTTGAATATAAGGTGCCACGTTGCAGTTATAAGCAGTGCATCAATAACGCGAATGCTCTTTGGAAGAGAAAAGTTGTTATTGAAGTGTAAGCGGAAAACTTGCAAGACATATTCCGGCAACTGCACGGATCAATAATTGAAGCGTCTCGCCAAAGAATGGCGGGGAATATCATTTCAGGAATAATCAATGAAGATGGCGAAGGCCCCAGCCACCGCTCCCTTATTCAAGGCATTGGGTGACTATAAGAGCATTCTGATCAGCGTCGGATGCTTTACTGCACTGATTAACGTGCTGATGCTGGTGCCCTCCATATATATGCTTCAGGTCTACGACCGGGTGCTGTCTTCACAGAACGAAACGACCCTGGCGATGCTGTCGCTGATGGTCGTCGGCTTCTTCGCCTTCATCGGCCTGCTGGAAGTGGTGCGCAGTTTTATCGTGATCCGTATCGGTAGCCAGCTGGAGCGTCGTTTCAACCTGCGGGTCTATCAGGCGGCGTTCGAGCGCAACCTGTTCAAGGGCGAAGGCAACGCCGGGCAATCCCTGGGCGATCTGACCCACATCCGCCAATTCGTCACCGGGCCTGCGCTGTTCGCGTTTTTCGATGCGCCGTGGTTCCCGATCTATCTGTTTGTGATTTACCTGTTCAACGTCTGGCTCGGCGTACTCGCCACCGCCGGCGCGGTGCTGCTGATCGCCCTGGCGATCCTCAACGAATACATGACCAAAAAACCGCTGGGCGAGGCCGCTGGCTTCTCGCAGAAGTCCAGCCAGTTGGCCACCAGCCACCTGCACAACGCCGAAACCATTCAAGCCATGGGCATGCTCGGTTCGCTGCGCAAGCGTTGGTTCAACGTGCATTCGCGCTTCCTCGGCCTGCAAAACCAGGCCAGCGATACCGGTGCGGTGATCAGTTCGCTGAGCAAGACCCTGCGCCTGTGCCTGCAATCGCTGGTGCTGGGCCTCGGTGCCTTGCTGGTGATTAAGGGCGACATGACTGCCGGGATGATGATTGCCGGTTCGATCCTGATGGGCCGCGTGCTGAGCCCGATCGACCAGTTGATCGCAGTGTGGAAGCAGTGGAGCGGGGCGAAGCTCGCCTACCGCCGTCTCGACGCGCTGCTCCAGGCGTTTCCGCCAAGCGACGAGGCCATGGCTCTGCCGGCGCCGAAAGGCCAGATCGGTTTTGAACAGGTCAGCGCCGGCCCGCCCGGTCAGCACGCGGCGACGCTGCACATGGTCAATTTCAATCTGGCGGCCGGTGAAGTGCTCGGCGTGCTGGGCGCCTCGGGCTCCGGCAAGTCGACTCTGGCGCGGGTGCTGGTCGGCGTCTGGCCGACCCTGGCGGGCACCGTGCGTCTGGACGGCGCCGATATCCATCGCTGGAATCGCGATCAGCTCGGTCCATACATTGGCTATCTGCCCCAGGACATCGAGCTGTTCAGCGGCAGCATCGCCGAGAACATCGCGCGTTTCAGCGAAGCCGATCCGCAGAAAGTCGTGGCCGCCGCGCAACAGGCCGGCGTTCACGAAATGATCCTGCGCATGCCCAAAGGCTATGACACCCAATTGGGCGAGGACGGCAGCGGCCTGTCCGGCGGACAGAAACAGCGGGTGGCCCTGGCGCGTGCGCTGTACGGCAACCCGAGCCTGGTGGTGCTGGATGAACCGAACTCCAACCTCGACACCGTCGGCGAAGCTGCGTTGTCCAGCGCGATTGTCCAGCTCAAGGCCCAGGGCACTACGGTGGTGCTGGTGACTCACCGTTCTTCGGTGCTGGCCCAGGCCGACAAACTGTTGGTGCTCAACGATGGCCGTCTGCAAGCCTTCGGCCCAAGCCAGGACGTGCTCAAGGCACTGTCCGGCCACCAGGAACAACAACGTGAAAAACCTGCGCAGGCACCGGGCGGGCTCAGCATGAGCCGGCAGTACCAGCCCACGACAAGGAATTCGGGTGTATGAGCAGCGCAAGCATGAACACGGAAAACGAAGCGACCATGGAACACGCCTACATCACCGAGCGCCCGGAACGCGACGCGAAGTTTTTCGCCCGCATGGGCTGGATTCTGGCGCTGGTCGGCGCCGGCAGTTTCTTCACCTGGGCGGCACTGGCGCCGCTGGATCAAGGGATTCCGGTGCAGGGCACGGTGGTGGTGTCCGGCAAGCGTAAAGCCGTGCAGTCGATGAGCAGCGGCGTGGTCAGCCGGATTCTGGTGCGCGAAGGCGAGATCGTGAAGCAGGGGCAACCGCTGTTCCGCCTCGATCAGACCCAGGTCGCGGCCGACGTGCAATCGCTGCAGGCCCAGTACCGCATGGCCTGGGCCAGTCTGGCGCGCTGGCAGGCCGAGCGGGACAACCTCAAGCAGGTGACATTCCCGGCCGAGCTGAGCAGCGACCCGGACCCACGTCTGGCGCTGGTGCTCGAAGGCCAGCGGCAACTGTTCAGCAGCCGCCGCGAAGCCTATTCCCGCGAGCAGGCCGGGTTGCGCGCCAGCATTGAAGGCGCCACTTCGCAACTGGCCGGCATGCGCCGCGCCCGCACCGACCTCAACGCTCAGGCCGACTCGCTGCAACAGCAGCTGAAAAACCTGCAACCACTGGCAGACAACGGCTACATCCCGCGCAACCGCTTGATGGAGTACCAGCGTCAGCTCTCGCAAGTGCAGCAGCAACTGGCGGAAAACACCGGTGAAAGCGGTCGGGTGGAGCAGGGCATCCTCGAGTCGCGGCTGAAGCTGCAACAGCATGGCGAGGAATATCAGAAAGAAGTGCGCAGCCAACTGGCCGACGCGCAACTGAAAAGCGTCACGCTGTCGGAGCAACTGACGTCCGCCGGTTTCGACCTGCAGCACAGCGAAATCCTCGCCACCTCCGACGGTGTCGCGGTCAACCTCGGTGTGCATACCGAAGGCGCCGTGGTGCGTCAGGGCGAAACCCTGCTGGAGATCGTTCCGCAAGGCACGCAACTGGAAGTGGAAGGGCACCTGCCGATCAACCTGATCGACAAGGTCGGCACGCACTTGCCGGTGGACATCCTGTTCACCGCGTTCAGCCAGAGCAGGACCCCGCGAGTGGCCGGTGAAGTCAGCCTGATTTCCGCCGACCAGATGATCGACGAGAAAACCGGCGCGCCGTATTACGTGTTGCGCACCAGCGTCAGCGATCAGGCCATGGAGAAACTCAACGGTCTGGTGATCAAGCCCGGCATGCCTGCGGAAATGTTCGTGCGCACCGGCGAACGTTCACTCCTCAACTATCTGTTCAAACCGCTGCTCGACCGGGCCGGCTCCGCGTTGACCGAGGAATAAGGATGTTCGGCTGTATGAATAAGTTTTCGATGCTGGCGGCAGCGTTCGCGCTGCTGGCGGGCAACAGTGCGGTGGCGGCCATGGGGCCGTTCGAGATCTACGAACAGGCGTTGCGCAATGACCCGGTGTTCCTCGGTGCGATCAAGGAGCGTGACGCCGGCCTGGAAAACCGCGCCATTGGCCGCGCCGGGCTGTTGCCGAAACTGGGTTACAACTACAACAAGGGCCACAACACGTCGAAGGCCACGTCCCTCGACGAGCGGGCTCGCAATCGTACCGAAGACCGCAACTACAACAGTTATGGCTCGACCCTGACCCTGCAACAGCCGCTGCTCGACTACGAAGCCTACGCGGCGTATCGCAAAGGCGTGGCGCAATCGCTGTTTGCCGACGAAAACTTCCGGGGCAAGAGTCAGGAACTGTTGGTGCGGGTGCTCGATAACTACACCAAGGCCTTGTTTGCTCAGGATCAGATCGACATCGCCCAGGCGAAGAAGAAGGCCTACGAACAGCAGTTCCAACAGAACGAACACATGTTCCGCCAGGGCGAGGGCACGCGCACCGACATCCTCGAAGCCGAGTCGCGCTATGAGCTGGCGACCGCCGAGGAGATCGAGGCGCGCAACGAGCAGGACGCGGCATTGCGTGAGCTGGGCGCTCTGATCGGCACGCCGGCGGTGGACATCAGCGACCTTGCGCCACTGGACCAGAACTTCCAGACATTCACCCTGCAACCGGCCAACTACGACACCTGGCACGAGCTGGCGATCAGCAACAACCCGAACCTGGCGTCGCAACGTCAGGCGGTGGAAGTCGCGCGTTACGAAGTGGAGCGCAATCGCGCCGGGCATCTGCCGAAAGTCAACGCCTATGCGGCGATGCGCCAGAACGAATCGGAAAGCGGCAACACCTACAACCAGCGTTACGAGACCAACACCATTGGTTTCGAGGTCAGCGTGCCGTTGTATGCCGGTGGCGGGGTGTCGGCATCGACCCGCCAGGCCAGCCGCACCATGGAGCAGGCCGAGTACGAACTCGACGGCAAGACCCGCGAAACCCTTATCGAACTGCGCCGCCAGTTCAGCGCCTGCCTGTCCGGCGTCAGCAAACTGCGCGCTTATCAGAAGGCGCTGACCTCGGCCGAGGCGCTGGTGGTCTCGACCAAACAAAGCATTCTCGGCGGCGAGCGAACCAATCTGGATGCCCTGAACGCCGAACAACAACTGTTCACCACCCGCCGCGATCTGGCGCAGGCGCGGTACGACTACCTGATGGCGTGGACCAAACTGCATTACTACGCGGGCACCTTGAGCGAGCAGGATCTGGCGCGGGTGGACGAAGCGTTCGGGGTCGGACGGCCCTGACGTGCCCGGCTTGAGGGCCAGCCCTCACCCTAACCCTCCCGGAGGGAGAGGGGACTGACCGCCTACCGGCTCCCTCTCCTCCGGGAGAGGGCTGGGGTGAGGGGGCAGATACCGCAGGAATAACTGAAACCCGCAAAACCAAACAATAAAAAATGAGTGGTGAACATGGACGTACACATCAAGCCGATTTCGGTCGGCGCCCTGCTGCTTGTGATTTCTGCGACGCAGGCCCAGGCGCAATACCTTGAGTCAGGCAAACCCGGCGATCCCGGCAGTTGGCGCTCGGCCGAATTCCTCCGCGACTGGGGCCTGGGCCGCATACAGGCCGATCAAGCCTACGCGGCCGGCATCACCGGTAAAGGCGTAAAAATCGGTGCCCTCGACTCCGGCTTCGATGCCGCCCACCCCGAATTCGCCACCGACCGCTATCACCCGGTGTTGGCCTCCGGCAGTTACGTTGACGGTTCGCCGTTCAACGTCAACGGCACGCTCAACCCCAACAACGACTCCCACGGCACCCACGTCGTCGGCACCATGGGCGCGTCCCGCGATGGCAGCGGCATGCATGGCGTGGCGTACAACGCGCAGATTTTCGTCGGCAACACCAACAAAAACGACAGTTTCCTGTTCGGTCCCAAACCCGATCCGCGCTATTTCAAAGCGGTCTACGACGCCCTGGCCGACGCCGGTGTGCGGGCGATCAATAACAGCTGGGGCAGCCAGCCGCCGGATGTCAGCTACCGGACCCTTGCCGACCTGCACGCGGCCTACGCCCAGCACTGGAACCAGGGCACCTGGCTCGATGCGGCGGCGGACGTTTCACGTCGCGGTGTGATCCAGGTGTTCAGCGCCGGCAACAGCGGCTACCCGAATGCCAGTGTGCGTTCGGCGCTGCCGTACTTTCAGCCGGATCTCGAGGGTCACTGGCTGGCAGTGTCAGGGCTGGATCAGAGCAATCAGCAGAAGTACAACCAGTGCGGCATCGCCAAATACTGGTGCATCACCACGCCGGGGGCGAAGATCGACAGCACCATTCCCGATGGCGGCTACGCGATCAAGTCCGGCACCTCAATGGCTGCACCCCACGCCACCGGCGCGTTGGCGCTGGTGATGGAACGCTACCCCTACATGAACAATCAGCAGGCGCTCGAAGTGCTGCTGACCACCGCCACGCAGCTCGACGGCTCAGTGACCGATGCGCCGACCGAGCGGGTCGGCTGGGGCGTGGCCAACCTGAACCGGGCGATGCGCGGGCCGGGGCAGTTGCTCGGGGCGTTCGATGCCAATCTGGCGACGGGGCAAAGTGACGTCTGGAGCAACGACATCTCCGACAAGGCGTTGCTCCAGCGTCAGAGCGAAGACCTCGCCGAACACACGGCCTGGCAACAGACCCTGCAAAACAAAGGCTGGCAGAACGGCGTTCCGGCAGGCGCCAGTCAACAGGATCAGACCGATTACGCCGTGGGCATGGCCCGCGATGCCGCAGCGGCCAACCGCGTTTACCAGGGCAGCCTGATCAAGTCCGGCGCCGGGCGCCTGGTGCTGACCGGCGACAACACCTTTCGCGGCCCGACCACCGTCAATGGCGGTCTGCTGACGGTCAACGGCTCATTGGCGTCGGCAGTCACCGTCAATGCCAACGGCACCCTTGGCGGCTCCGGCCGAATCGCCGGGCTGATGGTCAACAGCGGCGCTCGCGTGGCGCCGGGCAACTCCATCGGCACTTTGAACGTGGCCGGTGACGTGACCTTCGCGCCCGGTTCGACCTACGCCGTGGAGCTGTCGCCGACCAGCAGCGATCGTATTGTCGCTGGAGGAACCGCCACCGTCAGCGGCGCCACCGTCAGCCTGGCGCTGGAAAACAGCCCGACCTTGCTCAGCACCACCGAAGCGAAAAGCCTGCTCGGCCGCCAGTACAACATCCTGCAAGCGGCCGGTGGCATTCAGGGGCAGTTTGGAGCGGTGCTGCCGGACTATCTGTTCATCGGCGGCAACCTGAGCTACACGGCCAATGGCATCGGACTGGCGGTCGAGCGCAACGCAACGTCCTTCGCCAGTGTTGGCCAGACCCCGAATCAACGCGCCGTGGCCGCCGCTGTCGAAGGCCTGGGCGCCGGTAGTTCGGTGTACGAAAGCCTGCTGCTGTCCCCCGACGCGAGTTCGGCGCAACAGGCCTTCCAGCAGTTGAGCGGAGAGATCTACCCGGCCCTGGGTTCGGTGTTGATCAATGACAGTCGGCAACTGCGCAATGCCATCGGCGAACGCCTGCACGACGCGCCAACCGCGCACAGCAACGGCTGGATCAAGGCCCTCGGCGCCTGGGGCACCACGGATTCGCGCCACGACACCGCCGGCTACAACACCTCGATCGGCGGTTTGCTGGCCGGTGTCGACGGTGCGCTGGACGAACAGACCCGCATCGGTCTGGTCACCGGCTACAGCGACAGCTCGCTGAGCCAGGGCTCGGGCACGCATTCCTCGGCCAAGGTCGACAGCTATCACCTCGGCGCTTACGTCGGCCACGATATCGGCGCCTGGCGCCTGAGCAGCGGTGCGGCCTACAGCTGGCATCGCGCCGATGTGAAACGCGATCTGCAATACGGCGACGTCAGCGCCCGGCAGAAAGCCAAGGTCGATGCCGCCACCACTCAGGTGTTCGGTGAGGCGGCTTACCGGCTGCCTGTGCAAACCATGGCGCTGGAGCCGTTCGCCAACCTGGCCTACGTGCATCTGGACACCGATGGCTTTACCGAGAAGGGCGATGCGGCCGCGTTGAAAAGCGGCGACGACCAGCGTGACGCGGTGCTGAGCACCCTCGGGATACGGGCGATCAAGAGGTTTGACCTGACTTCCGCGCACACGCTCGATCTGAGTGGGCACGTCGGCTGGCAGCACAGCCTTACCGACATCGAATCCGAACAGCATCTGCGCTTCGCCAGCGGCAGTGCGCCGTACACCGTCGAGAGTTCGCCACAGGTGCGCGATGCCGCGCTGGTGGGCGTGCAGGCCAGCCTGGCGCTGAGCCGCGATGTGCGGGTGAATGTCGATTACAGCGGCCAGTTGGCCAGCCGCGAGAAGCATCACGGGGTCGGCTTGAGTCTGAACTGGCAGTTCTGAGGCTGCGCTCCTGCAAACCGCTGCGTGGCGCACGAAACGGATTTTTAGCAACATCACTAAGGAAGGTCGCTGGATGAAAAACAACAACACCCCCGCGCAATCGGGTGGCCGCTTTCGCCTGAAAACTTTGCATTGCGCCGTTCTGTGCGCACTCACCGGCTGGGGCAGCGCACAAGCGGCGCCCTATGTCGAGAACGGTCGGCTGGGCGATCCCGCCAGTTGGCGCAGCACCGAGTTCCAGGCCGATTGGGGCCTGGGCGCCATCGGTGCGGATCATGCGTATGCCGCCGGGTATTCCGGCAAGGGCGTGAAGCTGGGGATCTTCGACCAGCCGGTGTATGCCGCGCACCCGGAGTTCTCCGGCACCAACAAAGTCGTCACGCTGGTCACCAGCGGCATTCGCGAATACACCGACCCGTACATCCCGGTGAAGGCCGGCGATGCGTTCCGCTATGACGGTTCGCCCTCGGTCGGCTCCGACGGCAAGCTCGGCGCCCACGGCACCCACGTCGGCGGGATCGCCGCCGGCAGCCGCGATGGCGGGGTGATGCACGGCGTGGCGTTCGGCGCGCAGATCATCAGCGCCGACAACGGCGACCCCGGCCCGGAAGACGGCATCGTCCGGGGGAACGACGGCGCGGTGTACAAGGCCGGCTGGGATGCGCTGATCGCCAGTGGCGCGCGGATCATCAACAACAGTTGGGGCATCGGCATCACCGACCGGTTCGACCTCGGTGGCCGCGACCCGGCGTATCCGCACTTCACCGTCAACGACGCGCAAGTGCAGTTCAACGAGATCCGCACGCTGCTCGGGACCAAACCCGGTGGCGCCTATGACGGTGCAATCGCGGCCGCGCGCAGCGGCATCGTGACGATCTTCGCTGCGGGTAACGACTACAACCTGAATAACCCGGATGCCATCGCCGGCCTCGGTTACTTCGTCCCAGAGATCGCGCCGAACTGGATGACCGTCGCCGCGTTGCAAAGGAACCCGGACCAGGCCAGCGCCAATCCGTACATCATGAGTACGTTTTCCTCGCGCTGCGGCTACACCGCGAGTTTCTGCGTGGCGGCGCCCGGTACGCGGATCTACAGCTCGATCATCAGCGGCACCAACGCCGATAACCTGACCACCGGTTACGCCAACTACAACGGCACCTCGATGGCCGCACCACACGTGGCCGGCTCCATGGCCGTGCTGATGGAGCGCTTCCCTTACATGACCGGCGCGCAGGTCGCCAGCGTATTGCGCACCACCGCCACCGACCTCGGCGCACCGGGTGTCGACGCATTGTATGGCTGGGGCATGATCAACCTGCGCAAGGGCATCGACGGCCCGGCGATGTTCGTCACCGAGCAGGACATTCCCGAGGAGTTCCGCATCGAGGGGGCTTACGGCTCCAGCCAGTTCGTCGCGGATCTGCCGGGCATCGGCGCGATTCTCGATGCGGGCAAACCGACCCAGCGGGTGTGCAACGACATCACCTGCGGCCTCGATACCTGGCGCAACGACATTTCCGGCCACGGTGGCCTGACCAAGCAGGGCATCGGCACTCTGGTGCTGACCGGCGCCAACACCTACAGCGGCCCGACCCTGGTCAATCAGGGCCGCTTGGCGATCAATGGTTCCCTGGCCTCAGCGGTCACGGTCAACGACAGCGGCATCCTCGGCGGTAACGGCCGGATCGGCGCGCTGACCGCGAAAAGCGGCGGCACCGTCGCCCCGGGCAACTCCATCGGCACCTTGAATGTCGCCGGTGACGTGACCTTCGAGCCGGGGTCGACCTACGCCGTCGAAGTCTCGCCAACCAGCAGCGACCGCATTGTCGCTGGCGGCATCGCGACCATCGAGGGTGCGACCGTCGCGCTGTCCCTGGAGAACAGCCCGACGCTGTTGACCACCGGCGAGGTCAAGTCCTTGCTTGGCAGCCAGTTCAACATCCTGCAAGCGGCCGGCGGCATTCAAGGACGTTTTGGCCAGGTTCTGCCGAGCTATGCGTTCCTCGGCGGCACCCTGGATTACTCGGCGGGTGGTGTGCAACTGGCGGTCGGCCGCAACGGCGCCTCGTTCGCCAGCGTCGGCCTGACCCCGAACCAGCGTGCCGTCGGTGCCGCGGCCGAGCGTCTGGGCGCAGGCAACGCGTTGTTCGAAACGCTGTTGCTGTCGCCCACTGCTGCCGTTGCCCAGGACGCGTTCCAGCAATTGTCCGGCGAGATCCATCCGGCGATTGGCACGCTGCTGGTCAACGACAGCCGCTACCTGCGCGATGCCGTGGGTGAGCGCCTGCGCGAGCGCGACCTGTTCGACGCTGGTGCGCCGACCGATGACCGCAGCAACGTCTGGATGAAAGTCCTCGGCGCCTGGGGCAAAAGCGATGGCGGCCATAAAAACGCCGACACCAACAGCTCCATCGGTGGCTTGCTGCTGGGCGTCGACGGCTTGATTGCTGAAGATACCCGTCTGGGTTTCGTCACCGGTTATAGCGACAGCTCGCTGAGCATGGGCTCGGGCACGCATTCGTCGGCGTCGATCGACAGTTATCACCTGGGCGCCTACCTGGGGCATGAAATCGATGCCCTGCGCCTGACCGCCGGTGCGGCCTATAGCTGGCATCGCATCGACGTCAAACGTGATCTGCAATTCGCCGGTGTCAGTGGCAAGCAGAAAACCAAGCGCGATGCGACCACCGCGCAACTGTTCACCGAAGCGGCCTATGACCTGGGCCTGCAACCGATGAACCTGGAGCCATTCGCCAACCTGGCTTACGTTCACCTGAACAGCGACAGTTTCACCGAGAAGGGTGACGCCGCCGCGCTGAAAGGTGGCGAGGACAATCGCGATGTGGTGTTGTCCACTCTGGGTGTGCGGGCCAAGCGCACGTTTGCCCTGTCGGACAAGCATCAGCTGGAGCTGGGCGCGAGCCTCGGCTGGCAGCACAACCTGAGCAGCGTCGATGCGCAAAATCACCTGGCCTTCGCCAATGGTGACAGCGCGTTCAAGGTGCAAAGCGTGTCGATGGACCGTGATGCGGCGGCAGTCGGCGTGCGTGCCGGTCTGGCGCTCAATCGCGATGTACGGGTGAATCTGGATTACAACGGGCTGATCGGTTCGAACGAGAAGGATCACGGAGTGGGCCTGACCCTCGACTGGCAGTTCTGACGGACACCGGCAGTTCCACCTGGAACTGCCGGTTTTACTTGAGGGAAGAGAGAGCACGACATGGGATTGTTCGATTACAAAAAAGCCGATGGCAAAGCGTTGTACAGCGATGCCATCGCGCTGACGCTGTACGCCTACACGCCGACCGGCCAGGCGCTGCCGGGCACCGGTTGGGCACCGATTGCCGCCACGGCGCTGGGTTATCAGGGCAAGGTCGGGGCGCAGGGCACGTTCTTCGGCGAGAAGGACGGCTTCACCAGCGCCGAAGCCGAAGTGCTCGGCAAGTACGACGCGGCGGGCAAGCTGATCGGCATCGGTGTGGCGTTTCGCGGCACCGGCGGACTCGGTTACAGCGACACTTTCGGCGACATGAAAAACAACCTGCTGGCAGCCATCGGCCCGGTGGATTACGCGACCAACTACGCGAAAAACGCCTTCGACAATCTGCTCAAGGCAGTTGCGACGTTCGCCGTGGCCCACGGCATTGCGGCCAAGGACGTGCTCATCAGCGGCCACAGTCTCGGCGGCCTTGGGGTCAACAGCGTGGCCGAGCTGAGCGCCAGCAACTGGGGCGGGTTCTACAAGGACGCCAATTACATCGCCTTCGCGTCGCCGACCCAGAGCAGCACCGGCGTCAACGTGTTGAACATCGGTTATGAGAACGACCCGGTGTTCCGCGTGCTCGACGGCACCACGTTCAGCAGTGGTTCGCTGGGCAAGCACGATGGCCCGCATGCGTCGACCACCGACAACATCGTCAACTTCAACGACCAGTACGCCTCGACCGCGCAGAACCTGGTGCCGTTCAGCATCCTCAATCCGCTGAACTGGTCGGCCCACGGCTCGCTGGGTTATGCCGACGGCTTGAACCGGGTGATCGATTCGAAGTTCTACAACCTGACCAGCCAGGATTCGACGATCATCGTCTCCAACCTGGAAGAGGCCTCCCGGGGCAAGACCTGGGTCGAGGACCTGGGCCGCAGCGGCGAGCCGCACACCGGCAGCACCTTCATCATCGGCACCGACAGCAACGACTGGCTCAAGGGCGGGGCGGGCAACGACTTCCTTGAAGGGCGCGCCGGCGATGACCGATTCCGCGACGACGGTGGCTTCAACATCCTGCTGGGCGGCCAGGGCCACAACACCTTCGAGCTGCAAAAACCGCTGCAGAATTTCAGCTTCGCCAACGATGGCGACGGCACGTTGTACGTGCGCGACGCCTACGGCGGCATCAGCATGACCCGCGACATCGGCGCACTGGTGAGCAAAGAGTCGGGCTCGTGGTGGGGCAGCAAGGAGATCACCTGGACCGTCACCGCCAAGGGTTTGAGCAATGGCAGCGAGCTGACCCCGTACAGCCATTCCCTCAGCGGCGACCTCTCCGGCAACACGCTGCACGCGACGGCTGACGGCGACTGGCTGTTCGGTCTCGGCGGCAATGACCACCTGCAAAGCGACAAGGGCCATGTGACCTTCGTCGGCGGCGCCGGCAACGACGTGATGACGGCGGTGGGTGGCAACAACACCTTCCTGTTCAGCGGCGCCTTCGGTTTTGACGCGATCAATGGCTATCAGGGCGGTGACAAACTGGTGTTCATGGGGGTCGAAGGCGCGGGGCAGGGCTATGACATCAAGCAGCACGCTTCCCAGTCGGGGGCGGATACCGTGCTGAAGATTGGCGATTTTGCCGTGACCCTGGTGGGGGTTGGAGTGGCTAACCTGTCGGACTCCGGTTTCGTCTTCGCCTGACAACGCCGCAGGAAATACCTGTGGGAGTGGGCTGGTTCGCGAATGGCGCTGTATCAGTGACGTTTTTGTAGCTGACGAACCGCCTTCGCTAGCAAGCTCGCTCCCACAAGTTTGATGTGTATGTAGTAACGAAATGCTCCGGGGTGCCCCCGTGGGGCGCCCTGGTTGTGAGCTATCTCTGAACAATTCCAACAAAGAGAGAGGCAACAGCAATGGGTGTGTATGACTACAAAAACTTCAGCAGCACGGAATCCAAGGCGCTGTTCAGCGACGCCATGGCGATCACGCTGTATTCCTATCACAACCTCGATAACGGCTTTGCCGTCGGTTATCAGCAAAACGGCTTCGGCCTCGGGCTGCCGGCAACCCTGGTCAGCGCGCTGATCGGCGGGACCGACTCGCAAGGGGTGATTCCCGGGATTCCCTGGAACCCCGACTCGGAAAAAGCCGCGCTGGACGCCGTGAAACAGGCTGGCTGGACGCCGATCACCGCCTCGCAACTGGGTTACGACGGCAAAACTGACGCACGCGGGACCTTCTTCGGCGAAAAGGCCGGCTACACCAGCGCCCAGGTGGAAATCCTCGGCAAGTACGACGCCCAGGGCCATCTCACTGAAATCGGCATTGCCTTTCGCGGCACCAGCGGCCCGAGGGAAATCCTGATCGGCGACTCCATCGGTGACGCGATCAACGACCTGCTGGCGGCATTCGGCCCCAAGGACTACGCCAAGAATTACGCCGGCGAAGCGTTCGGCAAGCTGCTCGCCGATGTCGCGGCCTTCGCCAAGGCCAATGGGCTGACCGGCAAGGACGTGCTGGTCAGCGGTCACAGCCTCGGCGGTTTGGCGGTCAACAGCCTGGCCGACTTGAGCGGAAGCAAGTGGGGCGGGTTCTTCGCCGATTCCAACTACATCGCCTATGCCTCGCCGACCCAGAGCAGCACCGACAAGGTGCTCAACGTCGGTTACGAGAACGACCCGGTATTCCGCGCCCTTGACGGCTCGACGTTCACCACGGCCTCGGTCGGCGTCCACGATGCGCCCAAGGAGTCGACGACCGACAACATTGTCAGCTTCAACGATCACTACGCCTCGACGGCATGGAATGTGTTGCCATTCTCCATCGTCAACATCCCGACCTGGATTTCGCACCTGCCCACCGCTTATGGCGACGGGATGAACCGGGTAATCGAGTCGAAATTTTACGACCTGACCAGCAAAGACTCGACGATCATCGTTGCGAACCTGTCGGACCCGGCGCGGGCCAACACCTGGGTGCAGGACCTGAACCGCAACGCTGAAACCCACAAGGGCAGCACCTTTATCATCGGCAGCGACAGCAACGACCTGATCCAGGGCGGCAGCGGCAACGATTACCTGGAGGGCCGCGCCGGCAACGACACCTTCCGCGACAGCGGGGGCTACAACATCATGCTTGGCGGCTCGGGCAGCAACACCCTGGAGTTGCAGAAGTCGGTGAACAGCTTCGACTTCGCCAATGACGGCGCCGGCAACCTGTACATCCGCGATGCCAACGGCGGGATCAGCATCACCCGCGACATCGGCAGCATCGTCACCAAGGAGCCCGGTTTCCTCTGGGGCCTGTTCAAGGACGACGTGACCCATAGCGTGACGGCCAGCGGCCTGAAGGTCGGCAACAACGTCACCCAGTACGAAACGAGCGTCAAAGGCACCACCGGGGTCGACACCCTCAAGGCTGGCGCCAGCGGCTCCTGGCTGTTTGGCCTGGACGGTAACGATCACTTGATCGGTGGCGCGGGCAACGACGTGTTCGTCGGCGGCGCCGGCAATGACCTGATGGAGTCGGGAGGCGGGGCGGATACGTTCCTGTTCAACGGCGCGTTTGGTCAGGATCGGGTGGTGGGTTACACGGCCAACGACAAACTGGTGTTCCTCGGCGTGCAGGGCGTGCTGCCCAACGACGACTTCCGCGCCCACGCCACGGCGGTGGGGCAGGACACGGTGCTCAAGTTCGGCGGCGATTCGGTGACCCTGGTCGGGGTTGCGCTGAGCAGCCTGAGTGCTGACGGGATCGTCATCGCCTGATGTTCAGGTGGCGCCAGTAAGGGCCTCTTCGCGAGCAAGCCCGCTCTCACATTTTGTAATTGTGGGAGCGGGCTTGCCGATAACGCGGTTCTGAAAGTGACCCGAGAGCCATTCCCTGACTCAAACCTCTGCACCATCAGGAAATGCGGCCTAAAGCCACTAACGACCCATTCGTTATGTAAAGGCCGCCAATGAGTACAGGAGATTCAAACGTGAAAGGTTTCAAGGGGTATATCGGTATCGCTGGACTGGCGCTGTTATCGGCCAATGCCTGGGCCGATCTGCCTCACAGCTCGATTCTGAGCCGTTACGGGGTCAGCACCGATCAATTGCCGGCGCCGGCCCACACCGATGAAGAGCCACCGGTCGAAGAGAAAAGCCGCTTTCATATCGAACCCGAACAACCGTTCGTGACGATCCGCCTGGGCGACGGCAAACAGCCAGAAACCACCGGTAACCTCAGTATTGATCGCATGGCCCAACAGGATCGCGAGCGTTGCCAGCGATTGCAGGGCGAAGTGGCCCGGCGGGGCGGGCAATACTTCAGTTGCGACAACAGCCTTCCGGGCATGGGCTGGACCCAGCCGCATTAATTTTCAAGTGGGTTGATCGTTCCCGCGCTGAGCGGGAACGATCAAGATGGCTGGCCTTCGTCAGTCTTCCTTGCGCACGGTGGCCACTTCATCGGCCCGCACGCGGATCTTCGCGCCAGATATATCCCGGAACTCGTAGAAACCGTCCTCGGTCTTGGTTTTCGGCATGTCTTCGGTCAGATACTGGGTGCCGTTCTGCAGGGTCACCACGGTCGGGGTGGCGCAGCCGGCCAGGCTCAGCAGGGCGGCCACAACCAGTGGCAGGCCCAATGTCTTGAATTTCATATACACCTCTCATTCCCGATCTTTGACCGTTGCCGGCCCTCTAACGCGGTTGGTGCCAATTCGCCGGTAAAAGTTCGATGGACTACTGAAAAAAAACGCTTTGCCGCCGCCATTGATCCTTTTCCGTTTGCACCGGGCGGGGCGGAGCTGGTATCTGTACGCATAACCAGTATTTGCCCACAGCAACCTTTGCCATGACCGTGACTGCCAACCCCCTCGACGACCCGTTCTATTACCTCAACAACTTCCGGCAAGTGCTTGACTGGCTTGAGCTTCGTTATGCCGATGTGATGAGCGAAACGGAGCATGCCTTCCTCCGCGACTTCCGGGCCTTGCCCCAGGCGTCACAGGGCCTGCTGGTGCGGATGGTGATGCGCAAGGGCGTGCATTTTCGGGCCGGAAAACTCAATTATCCGGAAATCGGCGACATCGCCCGAGCGGCGCAACCGTTGCTCGCCCATGGCTGGCTGGATGAACGCGCGACGCTGTCGATGAGCGAACTGTTCGAGGTGCTGCTCAAGGCCGAGATCCTGCACGCCTTCGGTGCGTTCATCGAACAGCCCAAAGGCCGAAAAACCGACTGGCTGGCGACCCTGCACGAGCAATTCCCCGAACCGCGCAGCCTGGTCGATTGGTGCCCGCAACTGGCGGATCGATTGTTCAGCCTGACCCTGATGCACCTGTGCGACCGTTTTCGCCTGATGTTCTTTGGCAATCTATATCAGGACTGGTCGGAATTCGTTCTCGCCGACCTTGGCATCTTCACCTACGAAAAAGTCGAGTTCAGCGCCGACTCCCGGGGCTTGCGCAGCCGCGCCGACGTCGATGCCTGCCTGTTCCTCCACGACTGCCAGCAGCGCTTCGAGGCGGGAGAGGCGCTGGAACCGATTGTCGAGCAGATCAGCGCGCTGCATTTCGACAACCCGTGGCTGCAACGCCGACGCGGCAAGCTGTTGTTCCAGATCGGCCAGTATTGCGAGCGCATCAGCGAATTCGCCCTGGCGCTGAATGTTTATCGCGATTGCGCCTATCCCGGCGCGCGGCTGCGGATGATCCGCGTGCTTGAGCGCTGCGCGGAATATGCCCTGGCGCTGGAACTCGCCACGCTGGCCGAGCAGGCGCCGGAGAGCGCCAGCGAACAACAGGGCCTGCAACGGCTGTTGCCACGTTTGCGACGCAAGCTCGGCGGCCCGCCACTCAAGCGTGTGGCGCCGCGAGCGGTGGAGCGCCTGGATCTGCAGTTGTTGCGCAGCGATCCGGCGCTCTCGGTGGAGTATTACGTGCAGGCGCATCTGCACGAAGACACCGGTCCGGTGCACTACGTGGAAAACAGCCTGATCAACTCGCTGTTCGGTCTGCTGTGCTGGCCGGCGATCTTCGCGCCGTTGCCGGGCGCGTTCTTTCACCCGTTTCAGCGCGGGCCGGTGGATTTGCTCAACGAAGATTTCCATTCGCGCCGCAGCGCGGTGTTTCAAGCCTGTCTGGCCGAACTTGACGATGGCCGTTATGCGCAGACCATTCGCGAGCGGTTCAGCGCCAAATGGGGCGTGCAGTCGCCGTTCGTGTTCTGGGGGGCGCTCAATGAAGAGCTGCTGGACCTGGCGTTGGCGTGTCTGCCGGCCGAACACCTCAAACACTGGTTCAACCGGCTGTTGCTGGATATCAAGGCCAATCGCGCCGGGATGCCGGATCTGATCCAGTTCTGGCCGCAGCACAAGACCTACCGGATGATCGAAGTCAAAGGCCCCGGCGATCGCTTGCAGGACAACCAGTTGCGCTGGCTGGAGTTCTGCGACGCGCACCAGATGCCGGTCGCCGTGTGCTACGTGCAATGGGCGGAGCAGGACGCTTGAGCTACAGCATTGCGGTGCGGGCGTTGTGCGAGTTCACGGCCAAGCGCGGTGACCTCGACTTGCGCTTCACGCCGTCACCGACCGCACTGGAAGGCATCGCCGGCCACCGCACCGTGGCCTCGCGACGCAGCGAAGGCTATCAGAGCGAAGTGGCGCTGGAAGGCGAGTTCCGCCAGTTGCAGGTCAAGGGCCGGGCGGACGGCTACGACCCGGCGCAAAACTGCCTGGAAGAGGTCAAGACCTACCGCGGTGACTTGAGCAAGCAACCGGCCAATCATCGGCAGTTGCATTGGGCGCAGGCGAAAATCTACGGCTGGCTGATGTGCCGCAAGTTGCAGCTCGAACAGATCGATCTGGCGCTGGTGTACTTCGATATCGTCAGCGAGAAGGAAACCTGCCTGGTCGAATCCTTCGATGCTTGCGCGTTGCGGGAGTTTTTTGAGCGACAGTGCCTGTTGTTCCTGCAATGGGCCGAACAGGAAATGGCCCACCGTCTGGCCCGCAACAGCGCCGCGCAACAACTGACCTTTCCCCATGCCGGTTTTCGTCCCGGCCAACGGCATCTGGCCGAATCAGTGTTCAAGGCGGTCAGTACCGGTCGTTGCCTGATGGCCCAGGCGCCCACCGGCATCGGCAAAACCCTGGGCACGCTGTTTCCGCTGCTCAAGGCGCTGGCACCGCAGCAACTGGACAAGGTGTATTTCCTCACCGCCAAGACCCCCGGGCGCAAACTGGCGCTGGACGCGGCGCAAGTGCTGTTCGAACGTAATGAAGTCCTGCCATTGCGGGTGCTGGAAATGGTCGCCCGGGACAAGGCCTGCGAGCATCCCGACAAGGCCTGCCATGGCGAGTCCTGCCCGTTGGCCCAGGGATTCTATGATCGCTTGCCCGCCGCGCGGCAGGCCGCCAGTCGATTGCAATTGCTGGATCAATCGGCGATTCGCCGGGTCGCCGCGCAGCATGCGGTGTGCCCGTATTACCTGAGCCAGGAAATGGCCCGTTGGGCCGACGTGGTTGTTGCGGACTATAACTATTACTTCGATTTCACCGCGCTGTTGTTCGGTCTGGCCCAGCTCAACCAATGGAAAGTCGCAACCCTGGTGGACGAGGCGCACAACCTTGTCGAGCGTGGCCGGCAGATGTACAGCGCAACGCTCGATCAGGGCACGTTGAACAGCGTGCGCAAAACCGCGCCCGACGTGCTGAAAAAGGCCCTGCAAAGGGTCAATCGCGAATGGAACACGCTGCACGCCCCGCAACTGGCGCCGTATCAGGCCTATGACAAGGCCCCGGAAAAACTGCTGTCGGCCATCTCGTTGTGTAGCGCGAGCATTGGCGATTACCTCAACGATCACCCGCAAGGCCTCGACAGCGGCCTGCAGAACTTCTACTTCGAGATGCTGCAGTTCGGCCGGGTGGCGGAACTGTTCGACGCTCATTACCTGTTCGATATCAGCAAGCGCGACCTGGAGCGGAAAAAGCCGCTGTCGCAACTGTGTCTGCGCAACGTGGTGCCGGCCGCGCTGATCGGCCCGCGCCTGACGGCCGCGCGCAGCAGCGTGCTGTTTTCCGCGACCCTGAGCCCGCGCCGCTATTACGCCGATCTGCTTGGCACGCCGGCGGATACAGTGTGGATCGACGTCGAATCACCGTTCGACGCCGAGCAGTTGCAGGTGCAGGTCGTCAGCCGGATTTCCACCCGGTTCAACCATCGTCAAGCATCGCTGGAGCCGATCGTCGAGCTGATTGCCCGCCAGTTCGGCGAGCGTCCGGGCAACTACCTGGCGTTTTTCAGCAGCTTCGATTATCTGCAACAGGTGGCGCAGTTGCTCGCCGAGCGCCACCCGCAAATTCCGCTGTGGCAACAATCCCGGGGCATGGCCGAAGAGCAGCGACAGGCCTTTCTCGACCAGTTCACCGCTGACAGTCGGGGTGTCGGCTTCGCCGTGCTCGGTGGGGCGTTCGGCGAGGGCATCGATTTGCCCGGCGCCCGGCTGATCGGCGCGTTCATCGCCACCCTGGGGCTGGCGCAGCTCAATCCGGTCAACGAGCAGATGAAACGGCGCATGGCGGCAATTTTCGGGGCCGGATATGACTACACCTACCTGTATCCCGGTGTGCAGAAAGTGGTGCAGGCCGCCGGGCGGGTGATCCGCACGCAGCAGGATCGCGGGGTGGTGATGCTGATCGATGACCGCTTCGCCGAGAGCCGCGTGCAGCAACTGTTGCCGCGCTGGTGGCAACTCGATCAGTCACAGGGTGCTTTCCAATCCGCCGGTTTGACGCATACTCCCACCATTGAACATTTGCGTTGAGCCAAGCCCGATGACCGATAACCACAAGACCTCCGCGACTGAAGAGATGCGCTTTCGCCTTCTGATCGATGCGGTGGTCGACTACGCGATCTACATGATCGATCCGACGGGCATCATCAACAGCTGGAACTCGGGCGCCAAACGCTTCAAGGGCTACGAGGAAGCCGAAATCATCGGCGAACACTTTTCTCGCTTCTACACCGATGAGGACCGCGCCGCTGGCCTGCCGCAACGGGCGCTGGACACGGCGATCCGCGAGGGGCGCTTCGAGGGCGAAGGCTGGCGGGTACGCAAGGACGGCACGCACTTCTGGTGCCATGTGGTGATCGACCCGATTTTCAGCCCGAGCGGGCAATTGCTCGGTTTCGCCAAGATCACCCGCGACCTCACCGACCGCAAGATGGCCGAAGAAACCCTCAAGCAAAGCGAGCAGCAATTCCGCCTGCTGGTGCAGGGGGTGACGGACTACGCGATCTACATGCTCAGCCCCGAAGGCCGGGTGACCAACTGGAACCCCGGCGCGCAGCGGATCAAGGGTTACACGCCGGAAGAGGTCATCGGCCAGCATTTCTCGATGTTCTACACCCCGGAGGATCGTGAGGCTGGCGAGCCGCAACGGGCGCTGGAAACCGCCGTGCGCGAAGGGCGTTTCGAGAACAAGAGCTGGCGGATGCGCAAGGATGGCACGCGGTTCATGGCGCATGTGGTGGTTGACGCGATTCGGGGCGAAACCGGCGCCTTGCTCGGTTTTGCCAAGATCACCCGCGACGTCACCGAGGCCACGCAGGCGCAGTTGGCCCTGGAAAAGACCCGTGAGGCGCTGTTCCAGGCGCAGAAGATGCAGGCCATCGGTCAACTCAGCGGCGGCATCGCCCACGACTTCAACAATTTGCTGACGGTGATTCTGGGCAACCTGGAAATTCTCGGTAAGCGGGTCGGTGATGATCCGAAGGTCAGCCGTCTGCTGGAAAACGCCACCCAGGGCGCATTGCGTGGTGTCTCCCTGACCCAACGCATGCTGGCGTTCGCCCGCCGCCAGGAACTCAAGACCGAGCCGGTCAATATCACGCAACTGGTGCAGGGCATCACCGGGCTGTTGCGCAGTTCGCTCGGTCCCGGTATCACGATCGAAACTCGCTTTGCGGAAGATCTCGAAGCGGTGTTGGCCGACACCAACCAGCTGGAACTCGCGCTGCTCAACCTGGCGACCAACGCCCGTGACGCGATGCCTGAGGGCGGTGGGGTGATCATCAGTGCCCAGCCGGAGGTGGTGCTGGAGCAGGCCCATTCACCGGTCGCTGCCGGGCGTTATGTGTGCTTGAGCCTCACCGACACCGGTGAAGGCATGGACGAGGCGACCCTGGCGTCGGCGATGGACCCGTTTTTCACCACCAAGGGCCTGGGCAAGGGCACCGGGCTCGGGTTGTCGATGGTGCACGGGTTCATCGAGCAGTTGGGCGGCCGGTTCATCCTCAAGAGTGAGAAGGGCCATGGCACCACCGCTGAGCTCTGGCTGCCGGTGGCCGATCACAGGGTACAGGCCCGGACTGAAAACACCGCCGCCGACTCGACGTGTGTGCCGCGTCTCAGCGTGCTGGTGGTGGACGATGACAGTCTGGTATTGACCAGCACCACGTTGCTGCTCGAGGACCTCGGTCATCGCGTGGTGAGTGCGGTGTCCGGCGCCCAGGCGCTGGCGTTGTTCGATGAGGGGGAGGTCATCGACCTGATGATCACCGACATGGCCATGCCGCAGATGAGCGGCGCGCAACTGGCCCACGCCGTGCGTCTGCTCAAGCCGGATCTGCCGATCATTCTGGCGACCGGTTATGCCGAGCGCCTGGAAGGTTTCGCCGCCGAGCTGCCGCGTCTGCCCAAACCCTTCACCCAGCTCAATCTGGCCGCGATCATTGCTCAGTCGATGAAGTGAGGCTGTACGCAGAAACAACAAGCCCGACCATCAGGTCGGGCTTTTTTTGTCTGGATCAAGCGCTGGTTTCGAGTCGCTGGCGCAGCGCCTGGGAGTTGCGCGGCGACATCGGGATCGGCGGGAAGTCTTCGTTGAGCACGCACAGATGCTGGATGGCATCCTCGAACATCAGGTCAGCCTTGCGGCGCAGCTCGCGGTAGCGGTCGAATTGTGCGAGATCCAGATGATCGGTTTCCAGCAGTTCATGGGCAGCACGGTTCAGCGCGCTGGCCTCTTCGAACAAGTGGTGGTTGCGTTCCAGGGCGAGGGTTCTGCATGCCTTGATTTGTGCGGACGTCGAGCATTCTTTCATGACCGTGACCTTACTCTTCGGAATTTGGCGAGGGTATTAAGGTTGTGACTGCCGGTAGTCGAGATGACTCCATTTTTTTCCAGATAAATGTTTGATGATCGAAGTGGGTAACGCGGCTGTCACACATCAGGTTTTTCGCTGTTGACGTTGTTCATAGCGAGCAAGAATCGGCTGGGTGCTGATGCCGTGAGCGAGGATGCTCAAGGCCACTACCGACAAGGTCAGGTCGGTACACAGGGTCGCCACCGTGTTGGTCAGGCCGTGGTTCAAGGCGTAGAACAGATAAAACAGGCTACCGATGCCACGGATGCCGAACCAGCCGATGAGCAGGCGCTGACGCCCCTCGAGCAGCGATCCCCACGGCATGGCCGCCACACACAGCGGACGAATCACGCAGAACAGCACAGCGCCGACCAGCAGCGCCCGCCAATCCCAATGGGTGACCAGCACCACGCCAAGCAGGGTGACCAGAAATACTTCCATGGCTCGTTCGACCAGGCTGCCGAACGCCAGCATGTCGCCCATCATGATCCCGGCGGCGACCTGACTGTCCTCGAGGCGCGCGGTGTCACCATGGACCGCGTGTTGCGGCTCGACGTTCTGGTGGCCGACCACCGGTTGCACCAGATGTTCGGCCGGTGGCTGACTGGCGCCGGTGGATTTCACCTCGACCTGCCGCAAGCCCAGACCGGCGGCGAACACCGACAGAAAGCCGTAGCCCTCTATCGATTCGGCCACGACATAGGCCAGCGCGATCAAGGCCAGCGCCAGGTAATCGTTGGGGCTCACGGTGCTGTCTTCATTGCGGATGCGCAGCGCCAGGGTGACGCGGCCGATACCGCGTCCCATCCAGTAGCCGGTCAATAGCCCGGCGGGGACCGCCCACAGCACGCTTTGCACCAGCCAGTCGTTCCATTCGGCAGCCAATCCGTCGCCATGCAACAGCAACAGGCCGAGGATCACGAAGGGAAAGGCAATGCCGTCGTTGAGCCCGGCCTCGCCGGAGAGGCCAAAGCGCACGCTGTCGATGTCCCGCGCGTCGTTGACCTGTACCAGGGCGGCGAGTACCGGGTCGGTGGGTGCCAGGATCGCCGCGATCAGCAATGACGGCCCCCACGCCAGTGTCAGGCCGAAATGCAGCAGCAGACAGACGCCGATGATGGTCAGCACCATCACCGGACCTGCCAGGCCAAATGCGATCCGCCAGTTTTTGTCGCGCAAGGGCAGGCGCAGCTTCAAACCGCAGACGAAGAGCGAAAACAGAACCGCGACTTCCGTCAGGTGTTCCATCCACAACGAGGCGTCGTCCAGCGGCAGCTTCAACAGGTCGAACCCGCTCGGGCCGATGCCGACGCCCAGCAGCAGGCACACCGCCGACGTCGTGACCGGCATCCAGCGCAGGTACGACGATGTCAGCGCCAGGGTCAACAGCACCGCGCCCAGCACCGTGACCCAGATAATGAAACTCATCGCCGAGGGGTTAACCCAGCGGCGCGCGCAGGTACTCAGGCGTCAGGACGTTGAACCACAGCAGGATCATCGACACCAGAATGGTCACCAGCACCAGCAAGCCGACGCCCCAGACACTGGCGGCGTTCAGCAGGCCCTGTTCCTTGCGTTCATGCATGAAGGTCGGCAGGCCGACGAACAGCAGGAACGTCGAGTACAGCGAGGCGGCGCCGAGCACCAGAATCGCTAGCCAGCGACTCGGGTACAGACCGGCGAATCCGGCGATGAAAAACGGTGTGACGGTGTAGGCCGCGAAGCCGATGCATTGATTGAGCGTCGGCCGGGCCTCGAAGGTGCGCGACATCCAGCGAATGAAGCCGCCGATGATCGCCACGCCAGCGACCATGGTGATGTACAGCAGCACGCTCAGTTGCAGGGCACTGGCGCTGCTGAGCCTGACGGTTTCACCGGCGGCCAGGCTCCAGCCGACGTAGGTGGTGCCAATGAACAGGCACACCGCCGGAATCAACGCCAGCAACAGCAAGTGGGCCAGGTAATGCCGTGGATGAGCCTCTTCTTCGCGGCGGATGTCGGTCCAGGCGAAGTTGGGCTGGGTGAAGAGCTTGACGATAGGTGCGGACATGACGACCTCCTGATCTCTCGCGACCCGATGGGGCCATAAAATTATTGAGAGGCGGGACTGTCTGCGGGTTCACTTTTTCTTGATCTGAGCAAGTCCCCGTGGGAGCGGGCTTGCTCGCGAAGGCTGACGGTCAGTCGACATCATGGATGACTGAAACGCCGCTTTCGCGAGCAAGCCTGCTCCCGCAAGGGCTATCGCCGAGGCGGTCAGAGCATCGGTTTGCCGCCGGTCACGCCGTAGCGCTGGCCGGTGATGTAGCTGGCTTCGTCCGAGGCCAGCAGTACGTAGATCGGCGCGACCTCCACCGGTTGACCCGGACGGCCGAGCGGGGTGTGTTCGCCGAAGTTCTGCACTTCCTCGTCGGGCATCGTCGAGACGATCAGCGGCGTCCAGATCGGTCCCGGTGCCACGCAGTTCACGCGGATTGCCTTCGGCCCGAGCATCTGCGCCAGGCCACCGGTGAAGTTGGCGATGGCGCCTTTGGTGGTGGCGTAGGCGAGCAGGGTGGGTTTGGGCATGTCCGAGTTGACCGAACTGGTGTTGATGATCGACGACCCGGCGCGCATGTGTTTGAGCGCCGCCTGACTCAGCCGGAAAATCGCGGTGATGTTGACGTCGAAGGTCATCAGCCACTCGTCGTCGGGGATTTCTTCGAAGGTTTCGTGGGTCATCTGGAACGCGGCGTTGTTGACCAGTACGTCGATGCGGCCGAAGCGTTCAACAGTGTCGTCCACCAGCGCCTGGCAGTGGGCCTTCTGCGCGATGTCACCGGGCAGCAACAGACACTGGCGACCGGCCTGTTCGACCCAGCGTGCGGTTTCCTTCGCGTCTTCGTGTTCGTTGAGGTAGGCGACCGCGACATCGGCGCCTTCACGGGCAAAGGCAATCGCCACTGCGCGGCCGATGCCGCTGTCGGCGCCGGTGATCAGCGCGATCTTGCCGGCCAGTCGACCGGAGCCGACGTAACTCTGTTCGCCGCAATCGGGATACGGTTCCATTTTGCGTTGGGAACCGGGCACCGGTTGGGCCTGTTTCGGGAAGGGTGGTTTTGGATAGTCAGTCATCGTCAATCTCCGGGCTCATGGCGGGTATGGGCGGTTGACCCGGCCCGTTTGCCGCGAGTTCGATTGGATTGACGATGCGGATCGTTCCCACTTTGCGCGTGGGAACGATCACCGGGTGAGGATCAGCGAGAGGCCAGCGCCTGCTCCATCCGCGCGATGCCTTCTTCAAGCAGCGCACGCGGGCAGCCGAAGTTCAAGCGCACGAACTGCTGGCTGTGGTCGCCGAAGTCCAGACCTGCACTGAGGCCGACACGGGCCTGTTCGAGGAAGAATTTCTGCGGATCGCCCAGGTCCAGCGCCGAGCAATCGAGCCACGCCAGGTACGTGCCCTGGGGCACGTTGATCTGCACGCCCGGCAAGCGGCTGCGTACTGCGTCGACCAGATAATCACGGTTGGCTTGCAGGTATTGTTTGAGTTCCTTGAGCCACGGTCCGGCTTCGCTGTAGGCCACGCGCGTGGCTTCCATGCCCAGCGGGTTGACGCTGTCGACCATGCCGCAACGGGCGTGATTGACCCGCTCGCGCAGGGCGGCGTCCTGGATGATCATGAATGAGGTCTTGAGGCCGGCGATGTTGTAAGCCTTGCTCGCCGACATCAGGGTGATGGTGCGGGCGGCGATTGCCGGGCTCAGGGAGGCGGTCGGAATGTGGACGCGGCCGTCGTAGCACAGTTCGGCGTGGATCTCGTCAGAGATGATCCAGGCGTCCTGCGTCACGCAGATGTCCGCTACGGCTTGCAGCTCTTCACGACCGAAAACCTTGCCGATCGGGTTATGCGGGTTGCTCAGGAGCAGGGCGCCGCCACCGCTCAGGGATTCGCGCAGGGTATCCAGCGGCGTGGCGTAGGTGCCATCGGCCTGCGGGGTGAACTCCAGCTCGATTTTGTTCAGGCCCCAATGGCCCGGCGCGTGGCGCAGTGGCGGGTAGTTCGGCGTTTGCACCACGACGTTCTGCTGCGGCTGCACCAGCGCCTTGAGCGCCATGTTGAAGCCCGACTCGACGCCGGGCAGGAAGATCAACTCCTGTGGCTGTACGCGCCAGGCAAACTTGGCCCACAGGTCGGCGACGATGGCTTCGCGCAGGTTGTTCCGGGCCACGCTGTAACCCACCAGCGGGTGCAGCAAACGTTGTTGCAGTGCTTCGATCACCACCGGTGGCGCGGCGAAATCCATATCAGCGACCCACATCGGCAACACGTCGGCCGCATAGCGGCTCCATTTGGTGCTGCCGGTGTCGTGGCGGTCGAATACCTGATCAAAATCGAAAGTCATGCGCAGTCTCGTGAAAGCGGGGTCGTGGATGGGCGCCATGATAAGCCCGCCCGGTAGGACAAGCACCTGAAATCCTGCGTAGGAACGGGCTGGTTCGCGAATGACCGCTGGTCGCCGACGGTCGGTTTTCACACAGACTGTAAGGTCATTGTCTACAGTGAAGAGGTCGGCACCCGTCGTGCCGCCACCGTGATTGTCCAGAACAGACCCGGCACAAGTACCGGGTTCCACCTGATCAGGAGTGCACGATGGATCTCAGCCGTCGTCAGTTCTTCAAGGTCGCCGGTATCGGCCTTGCAGGCTCTAGCCTGGGCGCGTTGGGCATGGCCCCGACGCTGGCCTTCGCCGAGCAGGTGCGCCACTTCAAGCTCGCCCATACCCATGAAACCCGCAACACCTGTCCGTATTGCTCGGTCGGTTGCGGCTTGATCATGTACAGCCAGGGCGATGCCGCGAAGAACGTTGCGCAAAATATCATCCACATCGAGGGCGACGCCGACCACCCGGTCAATCGCGGCACCCTCTGCCCGAAAGGCGCGGGCCTGCTGGACTTCATCCATAGCCCCGGCCGCTTGCAGTACCCGCAGGTGCGCAAGCCCGGCAGCAATGAGTGGACGCGAGTCAGCTGGGACGAAGCCCTCGACCGGGTCGCCGACCTGATGAAGGCCGACCGCGACGCCAACTTCATCGAGCAGAACGCCCAGGGGCAAACGGTGAATCGCTGGCTGACCACCGGTTTTCTCGCGGCGTCGGCGGCGTCCAACGAAGCGGGTTACATCACCCACAAGGTGGTGCGCAGTCTCGGCATGCTGGGGTTCGATAACCAGGCGCGTGTCTGACACGGCCCGACGGTGGCAAGTCTTGCCCCGACGTACGGCCGTGGAGCCATGACCAACACCTGGACCGATATCGCCAACGCGAATCTGATCCTGGTGATGGGTGGCAACTCCGCAGAAGCGCATCCATGCGGCTTCAAATGGGTGACCGAAGCCAAGGCGCACAACGCCGCGCGGCTGATTGTGGTCGACCCGCGTTTCACCCGTACCGCGTCGGTGGCCGATTACTACGCGCCGATTCGCACCGGCAGCGACATCGCCTTCATGGGCGGGTTGATCAATTACCTGTTGACCGAGGACAAGATCCAGCACGAATACGTGCGCAACTACACCGACGTGTCGTTCATCGTCAAAGCCGGGTTCGGTTTCGAGGATGGCCTGTTCACCGGTTACGACGCGGACAAGCGCAGCTACACCGACAAATCCACCTGGGGCTATGAACTGGGTGAGGACGGCTTTGCCAGGGTCGATCCGACCTTGCAGGACCCGCGCTGCGTCTATCAGTTGATGAAGCAGCATTACAGCCGCTACAGCATCGACCTGGCGAGCCAGATCTGCGGCATGCCGGTCGATGCGATGAAAAAAATCTGGGAGGAAATCGCCACTTGCTCGCAACCGGGCAAGACCATGACCATCCTCTACGCGCTGGGCTGGACCCAGCACTCGATCGGCTCGCAGATCATCCGCAGCGCGGCGATGGTGCAATTGCTGCTGGGCAACGTCGGCATGCCGGGTGGAGGTGTGAACGCCTTGCGCGGGCACTCGAACATTCAGGGCCTGACCGACCTTGGCTTGCTGTCCAACTCGCTGCCGGGCTACCTGACCCTGCCGACCGACGCCGAACAGGACTACAACGCCTTCATCGCCAAACGCACGCAAAAACCGCTGCGGCCGGGGCAACTGTCCTACTGGCAGAACTACAGCAAATTCCACGTCAGCCTGATGAAAGCCTGGTACGGCGCCAACGCCACGGCTGAGAACCAGTGGGCCTACAGCTACCTGCCGAAACTGGACATTCCCAACTACGACATCCTCAAGGTCTTCGACCTGATGGGCCAGGGCAAGGTCAACGGCTACATGTGCCAGGGCTTCAACCCGATTGCCGCGTTGCCGGACAAAAACCGGGTCATGGCCGCGCTGGCGAAGTTGAAGTGGCTGGTGGTGATGGACCCGCTGGCGACCGAAACCTCGCAGTTCTGGGAAAACGTCGGGCCATTCAACGATGTGAAGACCGCCGACATCCAGACTGAAGTGATTCGCCTGCCGACCACCTGCTTCGCCGAAGAGGACGGCTCGCTGGTCAACAGCAGCCGCTGGCTGCAATGGCACTGGAAAGGCGCCGATGGCCCCGGCGAGGCGCGCACCGACGTGCAGATCATGACCGGGCTGTTCCTGCGCTTGCGCGAGCGCTATCAGGCCGAGGGCGGCAAATTCCCCGATCCGCTGCTGAAACTGTCGTGGCCGTACAAGATTCCCGACGAGCCGTCGCCGGAGGAAATCGCCAAGGAGGTCAACGGCTACGCCACCACCGATTTCACCGACGCCACGGGCGCGGCGATCAAGGGCAACTCGCAACTGGCTGCGTTCGCTCAGTTGAAGGATGACGGCAGCACGGCGTCCGGTTGCTGGATCTTCACCGGTAGCTGGACCGAGGCCGGTAATCAGATGGCCCGGCGCGATAACGCCGATCCGTATGGTATGCATCAGCACCAGAACTGGGCCTGGGCGTGGCCGGCCAACCGGCGGATTCTGTACAACCGCGCTTCGTCCGACCTGCAAGGCAAGCCATGGGATCCGAAGAAACGCCTGGTGTGGTGGAACGGCAAGGCCTGGGCCGGCACCGACGTGCCGGACTACAAGGCCGACGTGCCGCCGGAAGCCGGGATGAACCCGTTCATCATGAACCCCGAAGGGGTGGCACGGTTCTTTGCCGTCGACAAGATGAACGAAGGGCCATTCCCGGAACACTACGAGCCGTTCGAAACGCCGATCGGGATCAACCCGCTGCATCCGCAAAACAAGAAAGCCACCAGCAACCCGGCGGCACGGATCTTCGATTCGGTGTGGGACAGCCTCGGCCTCGCCAAGGACTACCCGTACGCCGCCACCAGCTATCGGCTGACCGAGCATTTCCACTTCTGGAGCAAGCACTGCCGGTTGAACGCGATCGTCCAGCCTGAGCAGTTCGTGGAAATCGGCGAAGTGTTGGCCAAAGAGAAGGGCATCGCCGCCGGCGACCGCGTGCGGGTCAGCAGCAAGCGCGGCTTCATCGAGGCCGTCGCGGTGGTGACCAAGCGGATTCGGCCGTTGCAGGTCAACAATCAGGTCGTGCACCAGATCGGCATTCCGCTGCACTGGGGGTTCACCGGCCTGACCCGTCACGGTTACCTGACCAACACCCTGGTGCCGTTCCTCGGCGATGGCAACACTCAGACCCCGGAATCCAAGTCATTCCTGGTCAACGTGGAGAAAATCTGAATGGCCAGCCAAGACATCATTGCCCGCTCGGCCACCACGACGCCGGCACCCTCGGTGCGTAATCAGGAGGCCGTCGCCAAGCTGATCGACACCACCAAATGCATCGGCTGCAAGGCCTGTCAGGTCGCGTGTTCGGAATGGAACGAATTGCGCGACGAGGTCGGCCACAACCACGGCACCTACGACAACCCGCAGGATCTCACCGCAGAGTCGTGGACGCTGATGCGCTTCACCGAGCACGAAACCGACGCCGGCAACCTTGAATGGCTGATCCGCAAGGACGGTTGCATGCACTGCGCCGAGCCGGGTTGCCTGGCGGCGTGTCCGAGCCCCGGCGCGATCATCAAACACGCCAACGGCATCGTCGATTTCGATCAGGATCACTGCATCGGTTGCGGATATTGCATCACTGGCTGCCCGTTCAACATTCCGCGCATCTCGCAGAAGGATCACAAGGCCTACAAATGTACCTTGTGTTCGGATCGGGTCGCGGTAGGGCTGGAACCTGCCTGCGTGAAAACCTGCCCGACCGGGGCCATCGTCTTCGGCAGCAAGGAAGACATGAAGACCCACGCCGCCGAGCGCATCGTCGATCTCAAGAGCCGTGGCTTCGACAACGCCGGCCTGTATGACCCCGAAGGCGTTGGCGGCACCCATGTGATGTACGTGCTGCATCACGCCGATACGCCGAAGATCTACGCCGGACTGCCGGAAAACCCGGCGATCAGTCCGTTGGTAGGATTGTGGAAAGGCATCAGCAAACCGCTGGGCCTGCTGGCGATGGGCGCGGCGGTGCTGGCCGGGTTCTTCCATTACGTGCGCATCGGGCCGAACCGGACCGAAGAAGATGAACACCCGGATGTGCCGGACACCTCGGTGCATCAGGTTGATCCGGCGGTACACACCTTCGATCCTCGCGGGGAGGGCCGGCCATGAGCAACAAGACGATCCTGCGCTATACCGCCAACCAGCGCACCAATCACTGGCTGGTGGCGATTCTGTTCTTCATGGCCGGGTTGTCCGGCCTGGCGCTGTTTCATCCGTCGATTTTCTGGCTGACCCACCTGTTCGGCGGCGGGCCGTGGACGCGGATTTTGCATCCGTTCATGGGCGTGCTGATGTTCGTGTTGTTCCTAGGCCTGGTGTTTCGTTTCTGGCGCTCCAATTTCTTCATCGACAATGACTGGAAATGGCTGCGACGCATCGACCGGGTGCTGGTCAACGACGAGGAAACCGTACCCGCCGTGGGCAAGTACAACGCCGGGCAGAAGCTGCTGTTCTGGACTTTACTGTTGTGCATGCTCGGTTTGCTGTTCACCGGTCTGGTGATCTGGCGGGCGTATTTCAGCGCGTACTTCGGCATCACCACGATTCGCTGGGCGATGTTGCTGCATGCGCTGGCCGGGTTTGTGCTGATCCTGAGCATCATCATCCACATCTACGCCGGGCTGTGGATCAAGGGTTCGGTGGACGCCATGCTGCACGGCTGGGTCAGCCGCGCCTGGGCGAAGAAACACCATGAACTCTGGTATCGCGAAGTGACCCGTGAGCAAGCGCCGGAGCGACCGACCACCAAGAAGGGCTGACGTTTGCCAACCATCCTCGAACCTGGACAAATCGAAGCGGCGGCCGGTTCGCCGCCGTTTCTGCATCTGCCGCCGCCCAATCTGTTTTCTCTGCGTGCCCAACGGCTGGAACAATTGGCCGAAGGACATCCGCTGGCCGATTACCTGCGGCTGATCGCCGGGTTGTGCCAGGTGCAGCAACAGGTGCTGGATGATCCGCCGTTGGCCGATCCCATCGATCTGCAAAGGGTGGAAGTCTGCCAGCAGCACGGTTTGCCGCCATTCGCGGCCGACACGCTGATTCGCGAGGATTCGTGGCAGGCGTACCTCGAAGCGTTTTTGCAGCGTTACATCGCTCCCGAGCAAGGCGCCGTGGCAGAGGCTGCGACCACGTTGCGCGTCGCCAGTCACGGGCAATTGCGCGCCTGGGCCGTGGCGTTGGTCAGCGGCCAGTATTCCCTGGTGCCGGCGGCGCTGGTGCCGTTTCTTGGCGCGGCGCTGCAGACCGCCTGGAGTCATTGGCTGCTCAGCGTGCCCAACCTGCAATTGATACCCGGCAACAGCCTCAGCCAATGCCCGGCCTGCGGTTCGCCGGCCATGGCCGGGGTGATCCGCCATCGCGGCAAGCACAACGGTTTGCGTTATCTGGTGTGCTCGCTGTGTGCCTGCGAATGGCATGTGGTGCGGGTCAAGTGCGTGTACTGCGAACAGAGCAAGGGCCTGGAATACCTGAGCCTCGAAGACGACCGCCACGCCGCCAATCAGGCGCCGTTGCGGGCGGAGGTCTGTCCGGGCTGCAACACCTATCTGAAGCTGCTGTATCTGGAAAATGACGCTGACGGCGAGGCGTTGTCGGCGGATCTCGCCAGCCTGTTGCTCGACATGCGCCTGGCACAGGACGGTTATCAGCGTCTGGCACCGAATCTGTTGCTGGCGCCGGGAGACGAGTGAATGCAGCGTCTACACTCGCCGGACAGTCTTTTGTTTCCGGGAGTGCCCGATGTCTGTGAGTGTCGCCCTGCGCTTGCCATCCCTCGACAGTCTGTTGCGGCACGCCGCGTGCCAGCCGTTGGCCGAGCGCTATGGGCGCGAGGCCTTGCTCGCGTGTCTGCGTCAGTTGCTCGATGACTTGCGTGATGCAGTGGTGGCCGGGCAACTGGCGCCCATCGAAATCAGCCCCGAAGCGCTGGCCGGTCGTGCCGGTGAGCGCCTGGCGTTCCAGCAGCGCAGCCAGGTGCGGCGGGTGTTCAACCTCACTGGCACGGTGCTGCACACCAATCTCGGTCGCGCGTTGTTGCCGGAGGAGGCCATCGATGCGGTGCAAATGGCCGCGCGTTATCCGCTGAACCTGGAGTTCGATCTGGCGAGCGGCAAGCGTGGCGACCGCGACGATCTGATCGAAGGCCTGATCCGCGAGCTGACCGGCGCCGAAGCGGTGACCGTGGTCAACAACAATGCCGCCGCAGTGCTGCTGACTCTCAACAGCCTCGGCGCGCGCAAGGAAGGCATCATTTCCCGGGGCGAGCTGATCGAAATCGGCGGCGCGTTCCGCATCCCCGACATCATGGCCCGCGCCGGCGTGCGCCTGCATGAAGTCGGCACCACCAATCGCACCCATGCCCGCGATTACGAGGCGGCGATCAGCCCGCGCAGCGGTCTGATCATGCGCGTGCATGCGAGCAACTACAGCATCGAAGGGTTTACCGCCCGCGTACCGACTGCCGAACTGGCCGATCTGGCGCACCGCCATGGTCTGCCGCTGCTCGAAGACCTGGGCAGCGGCAGTCTGCTGGACCTGACGCGCTGGGGCTTGCCGGCGGAGCCGACAGTGCGGCAGGCGTTGCTCGATGGCGCCGATATCGTCACTTTCAGCGGCGACAAATTGCTGGGCGGGCCGCAGGCCGGGTTGATTGTCGGGCGCAAAGAACTGATCACGAAGATCAAGAAGAATCCGCTGAAACGCGCGTTGCGCGTGGACAAGTTGACCCTCGCCGCGCTTGAGGCGGTGCTGGGCTTGTACCGCGATCCGGATCGTCTGGCCGAGCGTCTGCCGAGCCTGCGCCTGCTGACGCGGCCGCAGGCGGACATTCTCGCGCAAGCTCGGCGCTTGCAACCGGTGCTGGCGCAGACCGTGGGCGAACCCTGGAGTGTCAGCGCGGTAGACGCATTGGGCATGATCGGCAGCGGCAGCCAACCGGTGGCGCGCCTGCCGAGTGCGGCGCTGTGCTTGCGACCACAGGTCCCCAAGCGCCTACGTGGGCGTTGCCTGCTCAATCTGGAAGCGGCGCTGCGGGCCTTGCCGATTCCGGTGCTCGGGCGCATCGACAATGACGCCTTGTGGCTGGATCTGCGCCAACTCGATGACGAGCCAGCGTGGCTGGCCCAGCTCGAGCAATTGCAGGTGCCCGGATGATCGTCGGCACCGCCGGGCACATCGACCACGGCAAGACGTCGCTGCTCCAGGCGCTCACCGGGCAAACCGGCGACCGCCGCCCGCAGGAGCGCGAACGGGGCATGACCATCGACCTCGGTTACCTTTACGCCGAACTGGCGCCGGGGGCGGGACTGAGCGGATTTATCGACGTGCCCGGTCACGAGAAATTCACCCATAACATGCTGGCCGGTGCCCAAGGCATCGATCTGGTGTTGCTGGTGGTGGCGGCGGATGACGGAGTGATGCCGCAGACCCGCGAGCATCTGGCGATTGTCGAGTTGCTGGGTATCCCACGGGCGCTGGTGGCGATTACCAAGGTGGATCGGGTCGACAAGGGCAGGGTGCGCGAGGTTCGCCAGCAGATTGAAGCGTTACTGGCGCCAGGACCGTTTGCCGGGGCGCCGATGATTGCGGTGTCGAGCGTGGCAGGCGAGGGGATCGACACCTTGCGTGAGGCCTTGCTGGAGGCGCAGGGCGAGGTGCGCGAGCGCAGTCAGGCGGGCGGCTTTCGCCTGGCGATCGACCGGGCGTTCAGTGTCGCAGGCGCCGGGATTGTGGTGACTGGCACCGCGCTGTCGGGCGCGGTCGCGGTGGGCGACAAACTGACGCTTGGCCCGGCGGGCAAAGCCGTGCGGGTGCGCGGTCTGCATGCGCAGAACCAGCCTGCCGGGCACGCGGTTGCCGGGCAACGGGTCGCCCTGAATATCAGCGCTGAGCGGCTGGAACTGGGGCAAATCCATCGCGGCCAATGGTTACTGGCCGATTGGTTGTTCGCCCCGACGCAGCGACTGGATATCGAATTTCATCTGTTGCCCGGCGAGCGGACGTTCGAGCATTTCCATCCGGTGCATGTGCATCTGGGCACCCAGGATGTGATCGCGCGGGTGGTGCTGCTGGAAGGCCCGCGCCTGAGTCCGGGCGAGCGTATGTTTGCGCAATTGCTGACCAACACCCCGGTGCATGCGGTGAAGGGTGATCGGTTGATCCTTCGTGACCAGAGCGCCCAGCGCACCCTTGGCGGCGGACGTGTCCTTGATCCGTTTGCGCCGGCCCGTCAGAGGCGTAGCCCTGAGCGGCTGGTGCAGTTGAAGGCGCTGGTGAATGGCAACAGCCTTGAAACGCTGTTGCCGGCCTTGCTCGACCAGAGTTTGAGCGGCCTCGACCCGCAACGGCTGGAGCGTCAGTTCAACCGTCCGCGTGACGGCTGGAACTTGCCGGAAAACGTCCGGCTGATCGACACCCGCCAAGGCCCGATTCTGTTCAACGCCCAGCGCTGGGGGACATTGAAGTTCACCTTGCTTGAGCATCTGGCACGATTCCACGAGCAGGAACCGGATCAGATGGGGCCGGATCGTGATCGTCTGCGCCGGTTCAGCGGTTTGCCTCTGGAACGCGCGACGTTCGTCAGTCTGCTCGAAGAATTGCGCGCCGCCGGCTCGATCAGCACCAGTGGCGCCTGGCTGCATCTGCCGGATCATCAGGTGCGGCTCAGTGTCGAGGACGCAGTGTTGTGGGAGCAGGTGCAGCCGCTGTTCGACGCGGCAGGGTTCGATCCGCCGTGGGTTCGCGATGTGGCGAAGGTCGTGGGGCGAGAGGATGCCGACGTGCGTTTGTTGCTGCGCAAGCGGGCACGGTTGGGATTGATGCATCAAGTGGTGCGGGATTTGTTCGTCAGCGACGTTGCTTTGCGGCAGATGGCGGCGGTGCTGTTACGTCTGGCGCAAGAAAATCCGCAGATTCAGGTCACGGCGTTTCGGGATGCGCTAGGCTTGGGGCGCAAGCGCTGCATTCAGTTTCTCGAATATTTTGATCGCCTCGGGCTGACCCGGCGTGTCGGGGATCGGCGACAGATTCGGTTTGATAATGCGTTGGCGAACGCTGGCGCATCTTGAGTTCAAGGAAGGCAATCGCGCCCGGTGGCGCGGCCGGGCTTCAAACCCGGTTGGGGACGGCATCCGTTCCTGGGCAGGTTCGACTCCGGCTGCCTTCCGCCAGTTTCCACAAACAAGTGACGGGCACACGCGTTGAGCGGATGACCCATCTGGCTGCTCGTTCCATAAATGTTGTTTTGATAGGATCGCTGAAAAATTCGAGTCAGGGATGCGTTTAAGCAATGAGTGTCACGAAATTAACTCAATCTCCTACAGAAGCAGAACTGGAAGCAAAAATACGCGCGACTATCAAACGCGTGTTTTTTAATCTGCCTGAGGGCTCCATTCAGCATCAAATCAGATTCAAGTTCAACTTCGGGCACAAAACGATTGAGATTGACGGGGCTCAACCGACTTCGGCGCAATCTATCGCCGATGTCGTATTGTTTTCGGGGGACATACCTCTTGCTGTTCTCGAGTTAAAACGCCCCGGTGTCGATCTTCGTGAAGAAGATGGCATTCAAGGCATGTCGTACGCGCGTGCGATGCATCCTTCGGCTCCGCTTGTAGTGGTCACGAATGGAGAAGATTGCAGGTTTCTTGAGACCCGAACAGGACAGCCATGGGACGCCGTAGAAGTAAATGAGAATTTGCTAAAAAAACTGATGGAAAGTGCGATGAAGGCGGCAAGCTCGGATATGGAGTTTGCGGTAAATACATTGATGGGGACAAATCCGGATGTATGGATGCAGGCTATCCGGCAGACCACGGAGTCAACACTTCAAGAGTTGACAGGTGAACTTGATGAGCTGACTCAGCCATTTGCTGTTGATTTTCTAATTAGGCGCGAAGCAACTTCTGAGGTTATTGAAAAGTTGGACGAAGGCCATAACCTTATCTTTGTAGCGGGCAGTTCTCTTGCTGGAAAAAGCAGTGTTTTGCGTGACTTGTGCATCCGAGAAGAAAATAGTGGAAAGAGGGCTGTTCTGTATGTAAACAATGATGGCGATTGTAGTGTTATTCAAGCTATCGTTGATACGCTCGAAGATTCTCTTAACTGGCCTTTGCAACAGGCTGAGGCACGTTCATGGCTCAAGCGATTATCTAGGTCGGATGGGCCGGAATTGATCTTGGCTATTGATGGTTTGAGTAGTGACTCAAAAGAAATTCAAAAAGAAATCAAGGAGCTCTCAAGCAAGGCGTTTGGCCCTCGGTTGAAGTTGGTGATTGCGCTGGATAATTCCGTTGCCGCCAGACTGTCCATGGATAAAGGTCGAAACGCTACGACGATCGGGCGAAGAGTACAGACGGTGGAACTCTCGCCACTCAGTGATGTTGAGTTTGAGAATGTCAAAAGCCTATTAAAACGGCATCGTCTGCAGTTTGTTCAGGGCGGGCAGTTTAGTAACGAGTACAGGCAGCCCTGGATAATTCGATCCGTGTCTGCGGCTGCGTTGAGTGGTATGTCAGCCGCTGCTTCAGAATCCACGGTGTTCATCGCCCCGATACCCAACGTTAACCTTATAAAGTATGCCCGTGAGCGGTTCGCCGATGAAGAGCTTTGTGAGCTTTTCAAATCGCTCGCAACTGCGAGTGTCAAGGAGTCTCAGGACGATACGCGCCATGCGACACTGAAAGACGAGTTTAATCTGACTCCTGTCATCCGAAAAAAAACCATACTCCAGCATCTGGATGAGTCGAGCGTGGAGTATCTTGTTGAATATGGCTATCTCAATAAAATTCGGCACTATGTGACAGATGAGTTTGTTTATTACGTACGGCAGCCCGCCTTGCTGGCAAGCGAAATTTCGAAGCATGTTAAAATTAATATATTGGACTTTAAGTATTCTGAGGATTCGCTCAGATCTTGGCTGGTCGGGGCAGTTGAGCATATTTTTCTCGGGGGAATAATAGTTGCTCAGGCATTGTGGGATGATGGTTTCGAAAAGCGTGTTTTAATACGGAGAGTTATTTCCTGGTTTATGGCTGTAAAACCGATGTCTCACGAACCAAAGATGGGGAAAGAGTTTACGTTGTTTCACGAGAATGGCCTTCCGATCAGATTGCGCATGATGGAAAAAGATGTATTCGAATTATTGGTGAAAGGCCAGCCGCCAAAAATTGTTCGAGGGAAATACACATTAAGCAATATGGTTGGCGACTTTGCGCCGTGGGAGGTTTTGTCTTATTTGGTGGAGCTTGAAGTACGGGCGGGGCAAAAAGATGCATTGTTGAGTATCGAGGAGGTTCTACTTGAAATTGGTATGGCTCCAACGGCATTTCTCATAGGCAGCAAAAATTCAAAAGCTATAAAGATTCATGAGTTTGCGAGCGGCGACCAAGTTGTTCATTATCAGTCGGGTATCGTTGAGCAAGTCACTCAGTCTTTGTGGGTGTTTTTAGAACTTGATCTGATGCGCTCTCGCGTGTTTATCGATGCTGTCGTAGCTAAAGGTTCAGTCCCTCTGCTATGTCGGGTACATATTGCATTGCTTGAACTTGCCAAATCCTCAAGGCAGGAGCTGTCCATGTGGGCAAAAAACATGCTTGAAACGCTGGTTCTACCTGTCCTGGAAATGAACGCCCCGGATCTTTTTTTACAACCTGCGTTGGCAGAAGAGTCCATATGTGCTCAGCCTAGGTAACCGGTATCGATTTTCCTGCGACATCTCTCTTCGTGAAATCGCCACTGGGTGGCGATTTTTTCTAAGTGCCGTAATTTGCTTCAAATTTTCGGGCTGACTTTTAGCTGCGGTTGTGGCTTTGGCGCTTTCGTGTCCAGTGACACACCATATTTGGCTTGCAGTGTGCCCATTTGTTGTAGCAACGCTAGAACATCCTTGGCGATCGACAACTGCGATGCGCCATAGCCTGTCATCGTTGCATTCCAGGCTCCACTCGCCAGTGAGGGCTCCATCGCAGTGCTGGCGGGTTGAATCAGCCCCAGGAATGTTCTCAAACGGATCTGTTGATGGTTATCCCAGCCCTTGCCGGCGCCACTTCCATCGGGATGAAAGTGATCGATGAGCCGATCCGCTGCCATTTCCCCGGCGCGACTCAACGCCTGAATGCTGCTGTCGGGCATGTTCAGGTTCAGGCCGCCTTCAGAGGGGCGCACGCTGATCTGCAGGATCCGGTCGCGAAAACCGGGATAAGTGAACATGATTTCGTCGCGCCAACTCTGCATGGTGTTGAGCATGCTTGTAAAAAAGCCCAGTAGTCCACCGAGCGGCATCTGGTCATCGGGTTCGAACCAGAATCGCTGAAGCCCGCCCGTGTTGTTCATCGGCAGGTAGATACGCCCCCCGCTGTTGTCGGCAATTTCGGGCGTCTGGATGGGGTAGTCAGGGTGCTCGGATTTCAGGTTGATGGCGAAAGTCGGGTGTTCAGGTAAAGGTGTGTCGAACATATGCAGCGGCATGTTGCTGCCAATGCCCCCATCGGAAAACCAGACACGATTGGCAATAACCGGCTGCTGTTCACGCTTGCTTGTCTGACTCGCCTCTCGGCTCCAGTCAATCGCGTACAGAGGGATAGCCGACAACAATAAAGGGAAACTCAGGCTCATGCGCACCGCGACTATGACGGGCAGGTCGGCCGAACGGGCAAGCTGACGGAGGACTTTTCCGCTGCTCGAATGCACTGGCAATCCCGTGATCGGGTAGCTGTTGGCATTCAAGTAGGCCATTACGCTATCGGGGAACAATGCCGCCCATTCCTGTGGATCGTAATAAAACGGTGGCAGTTTCTCCCGGAATGGGATGCCATAGACCATTTGCTGGCTGATGGCGGTGGTGGTCACTTCGAGATTGATGAGCCGGGGTTTCAGCGGATCACTGTGCCCCCATAGATCGCCGAATGTGAGCGGACGACCGTTGGACGGAAGGTTCGCCAGAGTATTCAGATAGCGTGCCAGCCAGTCGGTCAGACCCTGTGATTGTTCGGGCGCATCAGGAGCCGTTCTGCCGCTGCAAAACCCATAGTTATTGCCATGCAAGGCCTTGAGCATCCCGCTGGCAAACAGTGCCAGGATCAATAGCAGCAACAGCGTCAGGAAGATCAGCGCGAACACGCTGATGCCAAGTGCGCAACCGAACAGGTGCCATGTCAGGCTTTGCCCGGTGGACAGCTTCAACACAACGGTCATCAAAATCGGCAGCACGAATGTCCATATCGCGACAGCTCCGATCCGTTTCTTGACCAGTCCGGTTATTCCAAATGCCATGAAACCGGCTGCCATCAGCATCAATCCCAGAGAAATCAACGCGGCAGCACCGGAACTCGTGCCAGGTGCGAGGGAGGCAACAAAAGGTTGAAACAGCAGGCTGCCCAAGAGCAGGCCAATGCACAATGTCCCTGCGAAGAGTCCCGCGATTCCCTCCAATATCGATAACAACGCGTCGCCGGCCTGCAAGTTCAACCCGCGAGTCAGCACGTTGTAGTAGCGGCGCGTGTTTACACCCGGCTGGAACAGATTGAACAACATGGATGACTCGTTTGGTTCATCTTTGTGCGCAAGCAGTTCGGGCAAGTTATTCAGGTCGTCGAAGGCCGCAGGATTGCCATTGAGATGGCCATATTGCGCGGCCGCGCAGGCAGCCGCCGCAATGGCACCCGCCGAGGTGCCTCCAATGTTTTTGAATTGATATTTCGTTGCCAGGCGCGCAATCAGTTTGGGATAAATGACTCCGCTGGTAATCCCGCCCTTCATGACAAGGTCACAGAACTTTTTCATCACGCGCTCCTGTGCGGGCTGAACAAAAAGGCGTTGTTTTTTCTGTTTAGCCTGCCGGCATCGAGCGCGAGCAGATTGCGCCGCAAGGCATTTCTAACTCTGCGTCAGCGATGTGGTGCATTTGCGGCCCTGGCACGGCGCCTTGGCAACTGCGGGTGAGGCGTCCCAGCCAATCAATACACCGCCTCGAAAGGCGCCAGGCGAGTGTTCGCAGGTAGCCAGAACATCTCCTCCTGGCGCTGTTTCCCCTGGCTTGAGCAGATCCCAGTATTGATGGTCCCAGTCTGCGCCGTTATGCAAAGACACCCCCTTCACCGTTGGATGCCGAACATTGGTTTGGCCGTGTCTATTATCGTGGCCGAATGAATACGCCAACCGCTTGTAGGTGATATCCGATGGTGGTTTCGGAACGGGGGTGGCGGGATCGAGATCCGCTCCGTGATGAGGTACGACCATGGCCACCGGGGGCAGAGGGACGAGGTGTGTGACGAAGTGAACATAGTCACAATCGCCAGTGAGCAGCCAGCTTCTGGCGGTAGTGTGATTTGGCTCTTCCACAACGAGGACGATGCCGGAGCAATTGCGATCCGGCCCATCGCCCAAGGTAAATCTTGCTTGCCTTGCGTTGTTCAACGCAGTGCTACCGATGTTTTTGTCGGCGTAGGTGAAAAACTTTCCGCCGTTTTTGAGAACATCGTGGGCAAAAGCGATATGCACGGGGCCGACATTTTGCAAAGGCGCGATCCATTTGCGCGACAACGCGGGGTACGCTCCTTTGATCATGGATGCATAGGCACCGGCCCAGTGATCGGCGTCCCAGTGGGACAGCAGGATTGTTGGTTTTTCGGTAAAGCAAAACACCAACGATTTGGGGGTTGTGCGGCGATTCCGGTACACCCCGGCTCCCAAGTCGTAATAGAGCGTCGGCACGCCGGGCGCACCATATTTTTTCGTGGATAACAGGGCATTGGCGTTGCCCTGTCCGACGTCATAGACAGCCAACAAGTCAGAGTCCAGTCCCGACAGCTCACTTTCCAGCTGAGCGGTGGACAGCGAGGGCAAGTGGGCAAGGGAAAAAATAGAAGAAAGAGCCTCGCCCTTTTTGCCTGTCGGCATCGTGCCTTTCACATACACCGTGACCGGGTCAGCGAAGAGTCCCGGGTAAAGACGGGCGGGCTCCGTGTCTGGACCTTGAACAGGGGAAATATCCAGTACAAACCATTTGCTTTCCAGCTCACCAACATTGCTACGCAAGGTGAATGTCGGTTGAGTGGTTTGGAAGGGAGGTTGGCCAAAAAAACCGCGAGTGGCAGGTATTTCCAGTTCGAGCCGGTATACCGGCATCGACTCAAAAGGATTGTGGGTGCTCTGTAGCCCTTGCTGATTCCAGATTTTCCATGCGTTATCGGAGATGGAAGGGGCGTCGCTGAACAACGGATCTGTTTTACCTTGAGTATCGAGCCAGTTCTTTTCGACCAGATCAAAGGCAAGTAACAGGGTCTTTGCCCTCGCGCCCACTTCCAGGTGATCGAAGCGGGCATAGGCACCTATTGGCACGCTCCCCCGAGGGTATTCTTCGCGTTGGAAGTGCGCATTCATCTTTCAGACTCCTGGCAGATGACTGAAATGCCGAATCGTAAAATAGCGACCATGGCAATAATGAGTGCTGAAAGCGTAGATGCTTTTTGCACAAAGGCATTGCTCACGACCGCAATGAAGAACGCATCGGGGCGAAAAATGTTCGGGTGGCGTGGTACTCCCCGCATGTTTTGATTCAGCTTCAGAACCCGATCGGATACTGGATCACCACATAAATCCGATCAATGTCATCCCCTGCCTGAGCCGTGTTGGCCCGGTGCGAAACGTGGGACAACTGCACCGACAGATCCTTCGCCGTACCCGACTGGACGATGTAGCGCAAATCAATATCGCGTTCCCAATGCTTGCCGCCATCACCTTGCTGCGGCTGATACTGGCCGCTGTCGGGGTCGAACGGGTTGTAGGCGCCGCCCTTGGGGGCGTGGGTGCCATCGATGTGGCTGCCGGAGACGTAGCGGGTCATGAAGTTCAGGCCGGGGATGCCGAGTGCGCCGAAGTCGAAGTCGTAGCGGGCTTGCCAGGAGCGTTCGTTGGCGCCGTTGAAGTCGGCGTATTTGATGGAGTTGGCCAGGTAGATCGAGTCGCCTCCGACGAAGTCGAACGGTGTGTCGCCGTTGATCCGCTGCCAGCCGAGCATCACTGCATGGGCACCGAAGGTGTATTTGCCGGACAGGCTGAACGCGGTGTTGTCGATTTCCCCGGCGAGCGCCCGGCCGGTGTCGCGGGTGTGGTAGAGGTTGGCATCGAGGAACAGGCCGGACTGCTTGAAGTGCAGATTGCCGTAGTACTGGTGCCAAGTGTCGCTCAGCTCGGAAGCGTACAGCGCGCCGCCGACCGGGCTGTTGCTGAACAGATCGGCACCGATGAAGCTGATGGCGCCGGCCTCGGTGTTGGCGCCATAGCCATAAAAGTCGCCCTTGCCCGATGAACTGTCCTGGTTCTTGAACGCGGTGAAATGCCCGGCGACCAACCCCACGTTTTCAATCTCACGGCTGTTGAGCAGGAAACCCGTGGCGTATTCCGGTTGCAGGCGTTTGTCCGAGGTGTCGAATACCGGCGTTTCCACGGTCATTTCACCGAAGGCCAGGGTGGTGCGTGAGGCCTTCAGCTTGAGCGCGCCACCGGCGCTGGAGTAGTCGTGCTCACTGCGTCCGTCACTGTCCACCGGCAGCAGGCCGGTGCCGGAGTGACCCTTGCCGCCGTCCAGTTTCAGCCCCGTAAAGGCGTGGGCATCGAGCCCGAAACCGATTGTTCCGTCCGTGAATCCGGATGAAAAAGTACCGATAAACCCTTGAGCCCATTCCTGTTTGTAGTTCTTGCCGGTGGGCGAGGGCGAGCGGTAGTCGTTGCTCAGGTAGAAGTTGCGCAGCAGCACTTCGGACTTGGCGTCGTCCAGAAAACCGCTCGCGGCAGCCGTTTCGGCGAGCCCGCACAACAACACTAGCAAGGTGATACGCGAATCGATCATGGGTCAGTGGCCGGAGATTGCAAACGAGACATCAATGATCGATGGAAGCGGGGCAGCGGGATTGAGCTGATGTGCTCAGTTGTCGGATTTGCCGAGAGAACAGCTACATCACTGAGTTGCGCCGATTAATGAATTCAGCTCACGAAGCCTTGCCGATTTAGCCGTCTAGTCCCTGGCTGATCCGTCGCTTACTGTTTTGTGCACGGGCATCGCACCTGTTCCGACGTGGATCAGGCGGTGCCGGATCTTGTTTTCTCGACAGCTCAATGCTGGTCAGCACAAGCAGGGAGACTGCATATGTACAAGCGCAAACTCGGCAATCATTCACTTGAAGTCTCCGCTCTGGGCTTCGGATGCATGGGCCTCAGTCACGGTTACGGACCGGCAACCAACACCGCCGAGGCCGTCTCGCTTATCCGCGCGGCGTTTGATCAGGGCGTTACCTTCTTCGACACCGCCGAGGTCTACGGTCCCTACCTTAACGAGCAGGTAGTAGGGCAGGCACTGGCGCCGATTCGCCACAAAGTGGTGATTGCCACCAAGTTCGGTTTTACCTTCGGCTCCGACAACAAGCAGCAGATTCTCAATAGTCGGCCAGAGCACATCCGTATGGCTGTCGAGGGATCACTGCGACGGTTGAAGACTGACTACATCGACTTGCTGTACCAGCATCGCGTCGACCCGGACGTACCGATCGAGGACGTTGCCGGACTGGTCAGGGAGTTGATCCGGGAAGGCAAGGTCAAGCACTTCGGGCTGTCCGAGGCGGGTGCGCAGACCATTCGCCGTGCCCACGCGGTGCAACCGGTTACCGCGCTGCAAAGCGAATATTCGCTATGGTGGCGCGAACCTGAGCAGGAAATTCTGCCGACCCTCGCTGAACTGGGCATAGGCTTCGTGCCTTTCAGTCCGCTGGGCAAGGGTTTCCTGACCGGAGCCATTGGCGCAGATGCCACTTTTGGCAACGACGATTTCCGCAGCATCGTGCCGCGCTTCAATCAGCAAGCGCTGCAGGCCAACCAGGCCCTGGTCGAACAGGTGCGCAAGATTGCCGCCGCCAAACAGGCGACGCCGGCACAGATCGCCCTGGCCTGGCTGCTGGCTCAAACCCCCTGGATCGTACCCATTCCCGGCACCACCAAACTGCATCGTCTGGAAGAAAATCTCGGTGGTGCGGCGATCACGCTCGATGCGGCGGATCTGGGCGCCATTGATTCGGTGCTGTCGCAGATTCCCGTTCAAGGTGACCGTTACCCCGAAGCCCTGAAGGCGCGAGTCGGGCGATAACAGACATGAAGCGGAGGCATTCGTCGATGAACGCGTTGCTCGCTCCACTCGTAGCCCTGTCGCTTCTCGCTGGGGACAGGGATGCCCAGGCTGCCGACGGCATCCGGATCAGCACTGCGGGCTCTCAGCCATCAATCCGGGGGGCAGTCGAAAACTTCACTGGTTCAGTCAGTGTCGATGGTCAGTTCAGGGGCGACCCGCCGGCCCGTGCCCGCGGCGCTACGGTGACCTTCGAGCCCGGCGCGAGAACGGCCTGGCACACCCATCCGCTGGGGCAAACGCTGATTGTCACGGCCGGTGTCGGCTATGTGCAGCAGGAGGGTGGTCCGCGTCGGGAAATCCATCCGGGGGACATCGTCTGGATCCCGCCGCAGGTGCGGCACTGGCACGGGGCGACGGCCAGTTCCGGAGTGACCCATATCGCAATTGCCGAAGCACTGGATGGAAAAACCGTCACATGGGCGGAAAAAGTCTCGGATGCGCAATACCAAAGCAAGTGATCAAGATGAATGGAGACTTCCCGATGACGTCTGAATCAGACACTGCTCATTGCTCGACCCGGCCGCGAGGCGCGCGCGTTGCGCTGTGCCTTGGCTTCGTATCGAGCCTGGCCGCTTGCGCGGCTCATTCTGATCGTCCGGACAATGCCACTGGCCCCTTGGTGATTCAGGAGCAGGGCAGCTTCGCGGCAGGCGGGACAATGATAACCGCCCCCGGGACCTTCAACCCATACAAGCCTCTGACGCCTGATGGTCAGACCTACCACGGCGACCATGCCTACGCCTTCTATCAAATCCCGGTGGATGCCCGGAAGCTGCCCATCGTCATGTGGCACGGCGCCGGCCAATTCTCGAAAACCTGGGAAACCACGGCGGACGGCCGGGAAGGGTTCCAGAACATTTTTCTGCGCCGCCAGTTCGGCGTGTATCTGATCGATCAGCCGCGCCGTGGCGCTGCCGGGCGCAGCATGGTCGAGGCGACGGTCAAGCCTGTACCGGACGAGCAATTGTGGTTCAACCAGTTCCGCATCGGTCTGTGGCCGAACTATTTCGACGGTGTTCAGGTTGCGCGGGATGCGTCGACACGCAATCAGTTCTTGCGCGCAATGACGCCAAACACCGGGCCGTTCGACATGAACGTGGTCTCCGCTGGCGTGTCGTCGGTCTTCGACAAAATCGGGCCGGGCATCCTGTTCACGCACTCGCAAGGTGGCGGCCCGGGCTGGTTGACGGCGATCAGGAACAATCAGGTCAAGGCCATTGTGGCTTTCGAACCGGGCAGCAGTTTCGTCTTCCCGGAAGGTGAACTGCCGGCGCCGATTCCCAGCGTTTTCGACACCGTGCAAGGGGCGGCAGTGCCGATAGAGCAATTCAAGGCGCTCACGCGAATTCCGATCCTTGTCCTCTACGGCGACAACATTCCGGAGCAGCCCGTGGAGCTGCCCGCGCAGGACAGTTGGCGCGCCCGACTCGAGATGGCCCGGCTATGGCGTGATGCCGTCAATCGGCACGGCGGCGACGTCAGGCTGATTCATTTGCCGGAGATCGGCATCAAGGGCAATACCCACTTCCCGATGTCGGACTTGAACAACGTTCAGATCGCCGATCTGGTGTCCGGTTTTCTCCATGAGAAAGGCCTGGATTGATCGGGTCAGCATCGCTGAACCCCGAGACAACTCCCCAAAAAAAAAACAGGCATCGCGCATTTCTAATGACTCCCAGGGAAATCACATGAGAAACAAAATTCTGAAAGCTTCGTTGGTGGCTGCCATGGTCGGGGCTTCTGCCGGCGAGGTCGCCGCCGCCGATTACAAAAAGAACCCGTTCACGCTGGTTTACGACGGTGCCATCACCCACAACGAGCCTGGCAAGGTCAATATTCATCCGGTCACGTACAAACTCAACGGTCTGGACATCGCCGCCAACGTCTACACCCCGGCCAATTACGACGCGAAAAAGCTTTATCCGACGGTGGTCGTGGCGCATCCCAACGGTGGGGTGAAAGAACAGGTTGCCGGTTTGTATGCGCAGCGACTGGCTGAACAGGGCTATATCACGATTACCGCCGATGCCGCCTATCAGGGTGCCAGTGGCGGCCAGCCGCGCAGTATCGACAAGCCTGCGTACCGCATCGAAGACATCCACGGCATGGCAGACTTCATCACGCAGTACGCGGGTGTCGACGGCAAGCGTCTGGGTTTGCTCGGCATCTGCGGTGGCGGCGGGTATTCGTTGGCGGCGGCGCAAACCGACAAGCGTTTCAAGTCGCTGGCGACGGTCAGCATGTTCAACTCCGGGCGGGTTCGTCGCAACGGCTACCACGACTCGCAACTGGACACCATCGCGCAACGCCTGCAACAGGCGTCTGCCGCTCGTGCCCAGGAAGCGGCGGGCGGCGAGGTGCTTTACTCGGGGGATGCCAACCTGACCGACGAGCAGATCGCCAGGCTGCCGTTCGCCCTGTACCGCCAGGGTTACGAGTACTACTGGAAGACCCATGCGCACCCGAACTCCACCTTCAAGTACACCACGAGCAGTCTCCTGGATCTGATGCGTTTCGACGCCACCAACCAGATCGAATTGATCGATCAGCCGTTGCTGATGATCGCGGGCAGCAAGGCCGACAGTCTGTATATGACTCAGGATGCCTTTCCCAAGGCCACCGGTACTCAGGACAAGGAACTGTTCATTATCGAGGGGGCCACTCATATCGAAACCTACTGGGTTCCCCGGTACGTCGATGCGGCCCTGGACAAGCTGAACGCGTTCTATGCGAGAACCCTGTGATCGGAAAGTCACGCGGTTTGAAGCTTCAGCAGCCACAACCAAGAGCCGGTCGCTGACCTGCGTGCGTACGCGGCGGATTTCTGTTGAGGGGTGCAGATCAACAGAAATTCGTGCGCGTATCCGCCCGAGAATGATTACATGGGACAATCCAGCACCCCTCATGAGAGGTTCTCATCAATGTCCCGTGCCAACCTCAACGACCTGCAAGCCTTTGTGGTCATCACCCGTGAAGGCAGCTTTACCCGCGCTGCGGCACAGTTGGGCGTCTCGCAATCGGCACTGAGCCACACAATGCGTGCGCTGGAGGCAAGGCTCGGGGTTCGGTTGCTGACCCGAACCACCCGCAGCGTATCCCCGACCGAGGCTGGCGAGCGGCTGTACCTTTCCATGGCACCGCGTTTCGAAGAAATCGAGTTCGAATTGGCGGCGGTCAGCGAGTTTCGTGATACCCCTGCCGGTAATGTGCGTATTTCAGCCTCCGAGCATGCAGCCAACAACATTCTCTGGCCGAAGCTGTTGAAAGTGCTCCCCGGCTACCCGGACATCAAGGTCGAAATCACCGTCGACTACGCGCTCTCCGACATCGTCGCCCAACGTTACGACGCCGGCGTACGGCTGGGCGATCAAGTGGCCAAGGACATGATTGCCGTACCGGTCGGCCCAAGGTTACGCATGGCGGTGGTGGGTTCCCCCGAGTACTTCAACCGGCGACCTTGGCCGAAAGCGCCTGGCGACCTTGCTGAACACAGCTGCATCAATCTGCGCCTGCCCACCCACGGAAGCCTTCTGCAATGGGATTTCGAGAAGAACGGGCATGAGTTGAAGGCACGTGTCGAAGGACAGTGGACGTTCAACAGCAGCATGCCGATCCTGCGGGCGGCTGTCGCCGGTTGTGGGCTGGCCTTCCTGCCGGAAGATATGGTGGTCAAAGAACTGGCCGATGGAAGCCTCATTCGGGTGCTGGAGGATTGGTGCCAGCCTTTTCCCGGTTACCATCTCTACTACCCTAACCGCCGGGAGCATTCGTCGGCGTTTGGCGTTGTGGTTGATGCGCTGCGTTACAAGGACTGAGGCATCTTTGAGTTCACCCACCCTGTGACACCGTTGCTCGATCAACGCGCTGTCTGATTCAAGATTCAGCCAACCGCAGTTCATGCACCAGATCGATCAGTGCCCGCAACCGCGCCGGCACGAAACGATGCCCCGAGTAGTAAAGCCTCAGTCCGCCAAACGGCGGGCACCACTGAGTCAGCACGGGCACCAGTGCGCCGGTTTTCAATTCGTCCTGAATGAACCATTCGGAAATGAAACCGATGCCCAATCCCAGCTGCACCGCCTGCTTGATCGCCAGCAGCTCATTGAAGGCGAAACGCACTGGAAGATCCATTTGCAGTTTCTGGTCGTCGCGCTCCAGCTCCCAGTGATAGAGACCTCCGTGGGCCATGCGCATGCCGATGCTCTTATGATTGAGCAGGTCGCGTGGATGCTTGGGCGTGCCGTGACGTTCGAGGTATTCGGGGGTTGCCACCACCCGCATGCGGGTGTCGCCCGAGATCGGCACCGCGATCATGTCTTGTGGTACGAATTCGGCCAGGCGAATACCGGCGTCGAAGCCTTCGGCGACGACATCAATCAGGCGCGACTCGCTGACAATATCGATCGACACCTCGGGATAGCGCCGGGCGTATTGGTCGAACAGCGGCACCAGCAGCAGATTCGCCGCGCCGTACGGAACGTTGATCCGCAGGGTGCCGCTGGGCTGGTCGGGGCCGGCGCCGATTTCTTCTCCGGCACTTTTGATTTCCGCCAGCGCGGGGGCGATGCGTTCCACGTAGCGTTGGCCTGCATCGGTCAGGGCCACGCTGCGGGTCGAGCGATTGAACAAGCGCACCTTCAAGCGCGCCTCCAGCCCGGCCACTGCGCTGCTGACCGCCGTGGTGGACATGCCCAGTTCCTGTGCGGCACCGCGAAAGCTGTTGCGGCGGGCCACGGCCAGCACCACTTCCAGCTCGATCATTCCTGTCTTGTGCATGGATTGTCCTGAAATCAGGGATATGTCATCAGCGAAAGAGCGTCTTATCGAAACAGTAAAGCATTCCTAGACTCCGCTTCATACCGGCTCGCTCTCAAAGAGCCTCTGACGAGGAACGCTCATGCAACGCATCGAACACATCTACATCAACGGTGAATTTGTCACGCCTCACGGTCAGGAATGGTTCGACCTCCACAACCCGAGCACCGAAGAAGTCATCGGCCAGGTGCGGTTGGGCGATGCCCAAGATGCGCAGCGCGCCATCGCGGCGGCCAAGGCTGCTTTCCGCACTTGGTCGCAGACCTCCCGCGAGGAGCGCGTTGCGGTGCTGAAACGGATGCACGCCGCCGTTGCCGCACGGGAAGAGGAGCTGATGGAGGCAATCCTGCTGGAATACGGCGCGCCGCTGGTCCGTGGCCGCTGGATGGCGACGTATCCGGCCGATGTCATTGCCCAGGCGATCGATGCGCTGGAATCCTTTGCTTTCGAGGAGCAGGCCGGCTCGGCGAAAGTGATCCAGACCCCGGTGGGCGTTGCCGGTCTGATCACGCCCTGGAACAGCAATGCCGGTTTCATCTGCAACAAGCTCGCGACCGCATTGGCAGCAGGTTGCACCACCGTCATCAAACCCAGCGAGATGAGCGCCCTGCAAACGCAGATCGTGATCGAAGCGCTGCACGAGGCGGGCTTGCCGCCGGGTGTGTTCAACGTCGTCAATGGTCGTGGTGATGTGGTGGGTGAGGAAATCGCCCGTCATCCGGATGTGGCGAAGATTTCGTTCACCGGTTCGTCCGCCGTGGGCCAGCATCTGGTGGGCGCCGGGGCCGCCACGCTCAAGCGCGTGACCCTGGAGCTGGGCGGCAAGTCGCCCACCGTGGTGCTCGACGATGCCGACTTCGCAGCCGTCATGCCGTTGGTCTTGGGCGCCGGTTTCCTCAACAGCGGCCAGGCCTGCATCGCCGGTACGCGCATTCTGGTGCCGCGCAGCCGCTTGGCCGAGTTCGAGCAAGTGGCGAAAGTCGCCGTCTCGCACATTCAGTCCGGTGACCCGCGCGATGCGCAAACCGACATTGGCCCGATGGTCAGCCGCAAGCAATGGGAACGGGTGCAGCGCTACATCCGTCTCGGGCAGGAGGAGGGCGCGACACTGCTCGCCGGTGGCGAAGGCCGGCCCGAGGGTTTGCACGCTGGCTGGTTCGTGAAACCGACGCTGTTTACCCAGGCCAACAATCAGATGCGCATTGCCCGTGAGGAAATCTTCGGCCCTGTGCTGACCATCATCGGCTATGAGGACGACGCCGAGGCAATTGCCATCGCCAACGACACCGATTACGGCCTCAGCGCTCTGGTTCTGGGCAAGGATCCGCAGCGTTGCGAACGAATCGCCCGGCAGATCGATTCGGGGCGCGTGCTCATCAACACCCTGTCCCACGAGCCACGCGCCCCCTTCGGTGGCTTCAAACACTCGGGGCTCGGGCGAGAAATGGGCAAGTGGGGGATGAGCGCGTATCTGGAACCCAAGACTTTGCTTGGCAGTGCAGTCTGAGTCGACGGGTGACGTCTACATCGCAGGCCGCTGCCGCGTCACCCACTCCTGCACACTCGGCCGCTGCCATTGCCGTTGCGCGTACTCCACCAGTGCCGGCGGCACGGCGTCGCCATTGAGTATCAGGCGGTTGAGCATCAAGGCCAGGTCGACATCGGCAATCGACCATTGGCCGAACAGGTGCCCGCGGCTGTCGGCCAGCAGCGCCTGGGCAGCGGCGAACAACTTGCGCGCGGCTGATTCGGCGACGGGCGACAACGGCCCGGACTTGAGGCCATAAAACACCACCAGCGTGGATCGCTCCTGGCGGATGGGCAGCAAGTCACTGCGCAGCCAGGCCTGGACTTGGCGTGCTTGCGCTCGTTGCTTCAGGTCCTGTGGGTAGACCGGCGACTGAGGAAACGTGTCCTCCAGATACTCGGTGATCGCCGACGACTCGGACAGGGCGAAGTCGCCATGGACCAGTGTCGGCACCCGCTGGGTCAGCGAAAGGCTGGCATAACCTTCTGCCTGATTTTCGGCGGCGTCGAGATCCAGCGTACTCAGTTCAAACTCGAGACCTTTTTCACGGAGTGCCACGTAAGCCGAGAGGGCGTACGGGCTGGTGAATTGGGCGTCGACATACAGGCGCAGCGGGGAAGGGTTCACGGGGCGATCTCCTTATGCATGGAAGGGACACGCTACGAGATCCCGGACAACAAATAAAATTCATGATTTTCATGGGCGTATTCCCGGCCGGAATACAGGGTTGTCGGCAGCTCCGACGCAAGCCGGACAGTCAAAGCCCCCGACTGTTTCTGATCAGCTCATAGGCGCGGCGCACCAGCGGGTTGACGGTGTTGGCGCGGATCCACAGGTGGTAGGTCACGTCCGGCAGGCGCGGCAGGCCGTCGTTTTCGCCGAGCACGCGCATGTCCGGGCCGAGCATTTCCATGCTGCGGGCGGTGACGCCCAGGCCTGCGCGGGTGGCCGCCTTGATGCCGATCAGGTTAGAGGCCAGATAGGCCTGGCGCCAGGCAATGTTCGCCCGTTCCAGCGCTTCAATGGCGTAACGCCGATAGATGCTCGGCTCATCCACCAGGATCAGCGGCAGCGGTTCACCGGGAGTGTGCAGGTATTGCGCCGAGCAGATCCACCACACTGGCGAGGTGCGCAGGGCAAACCCTTCAAGATTCGGGTCGGCACGGGTGGAAATCACCATGTCGACTTTGCCCCGGTGCAGATCGTCCATCAGGAACGGGCTGCGACCGACATCGATCTCCAGACGCAAGCGCGGCGCCGAGCGGGCGATGTGGCTGAGGATCGGCGGCAGGATGGTGTCGGCGATGTCGTGGGGCGAGCCGATGCGCAAGACCCCGCTCAAGCTGTTTTCCCGCAGGGAACTCAATGCGTCGTCGTTGAGCGAGAGCATTTGCCGGGCGTGGCGCAGCAACTGCAAACCAGATTCGGTCAGGTGTTTTTGTCGCCCGCGTTTCTCGAACAAACTCACGCCGACCTGTTGTTCAAGGCGTTGCAGGTGCTGGGTGACGGACGACTGCGTGCGGTTTAGATGCACGCCGGCTTCGGCAAAACTGTGGTGATCCACCACGGCGATGAAAGTGCGCAGCAGTTCGAGATCAAGCGTCGACATGGCTCGGTTCCAGAAGGTGTTTTACATCAGCGGTGCAAACATAAACATCACGTATCGTTATGTATTAGTGCGGATTTAACAATCGCTAATGCAGGAAATTCCAATAAATACTGGGATCTAAGGCTTGGGTGATTTTTCGCCGCGCGGCAAGTTATAACGATATTAGATCTTAGAATTTCCGTTGCCGATTCACTCTACCTACGATGCGACCCAATCGGATCGGCTTGGCCGATCGTCCATGAAAGGGAAGCCCATGTTGCTCAAGCGCGTGTCTGTTAAACGATTTTTGCCTGTGATGTTGGGTTCCTTGATTGCCTTGTCAGGTGTCGCCGCCAAGGCTGACGCGACGCTGGACAAGATTGAGCAACGGCATGTGCTGGTGGTTGGCGTGTTGCTGTCGGGTGGGCCGTTTGGCGGCATTGATCCGGCCACTCAGCAACCGCGCGGGCTGAACGTCGATCTGGCGCAAGAGCTGGGCAAGCAGTTGGGAGCAGAGGTGCAACTGGTGCCGGTGCTGCCGGCCAACCGCGTGCAGTTTTTGCAGCAGGGCAAGGTCGATCTGCTGATCGCCAACATGGAATGGACCGCTGAGCGTGGCGAGATCCTGGGTTTCGTGCCGACGCCGTTTTACCGGGTGGGCGGTACGGCCGCCGTGCTCAAGGACAGCAAGATCACCCGCTGGGAAGACCTCAAGGGCCAACCGGTCTGCACCTCCCAGGGCAGCAGCTACATCAAGCCGCTGACTGAACTGGGCGCCGAACTGAAGGCCTTCAAGAGCTCGTCGGAATCCTTGCTGGCCCTGCGCGGCAACAATTGCGTCGCGGCGGTACATGACGCAACGCTGATCAACCCGCTGATCGCCGACAGCAGCGAATGGCAGGGTTATCGAGCCATTTCCCCGGAGCTGAACCCGGCGCCGTCGGTGATCTGGACCCGTCGTGGCGAACAGGACACCCAGGCCCGAATCGATCCGATCATCAAGCAACTGCACCGCAGCGGCTGGCTGATCGACGCCCAGACCCGCAACCACATCACGCCCGCGTCACCGGCCCTGGTGGAATTGCAAAAGCAGTTTCAAGCGAACGGCGCCTGAGTCATGGGGCACTGGCTTGAGCTTTTCGTCCACTGGGCGAGCGGCCTCGGTTTGAATTACGGCTTCTTGCTCGACGCCTTCCAGCGCGGCACCCTGGGGCAGGGCGCGCTGACCACGCTGCTGTTGTGCGCGTTCACCATCGTCGGCAGCTTGCTGGCCGGGGTCGCTCTGGCGGCGATGCTGACCTCGGGCAACCCGTGGCTGGCGAAACCGGCCCGGGTGTTCATCGAAGTCACCCGTAATACGCCGACACTGGTGCAACTGTATTGCGCGTTCCTGGTGCTGAACATGCTGCTGACCCAGGCCGTTGGCGCAGCCAATCCGCTGACGCCGTTCGCCTGGGTGGTGATCGTGATTTCCCTGCACAAGGGCGCGTTCCATGCCGAAGCCCTGCGTGCCGGCATCGAGGCCGTACCGGGCGTGACGCTGGAAGCCGCCAGCTCGCTGGCCTTCAGCAAGCGGCAGTTGCTGTGGAATGTGCAATTGCCGCTGGCACTGCGCTTTGCCTTGCCATCACTGATCAACAACCTGATTGACCTGGTGAAAATGACCGCCGTGGCATCGGCCATCGCGGTGGGCGATATCACCTACGCCGCGATCATGATCTGGACCCAGAGCGACAACGTGCTGGAACTGATGATCCTGATCCTGGGCTTTTTCGGCCTGCTAAGTTTCTTCGTCAATTGTGTGGGGCGTTTGCTTGAAGCGCGCCTGAGGATGCCCGGTTATGGCCATTGAAGCTTCCGGCGTGGTGATGCGGGCCTGGCCGCGACGCCACCTCGGCAAACTGTTCCTGTTGATCGGCCTGGGGGCGGCGCTGCTGTATTTCGCCCTGCAAAGCCCGGTGTCCAAGGCTTTGCTGCAATGGTCGCCGGCACTGGCGCGAGGCTTTGCGCAGAACATAGTGATCAGTCTGGTGGCGATCGCCATTGGCTCGCTGCTCGGGCTGTTGGTGGGTGCTCTGGCGTTGTCGCCGCTGCGTGGATTGCGCTGGCCGGCGCGGATCTGGGTGCAGTGCTTTCGTAATGCACCGTGGCTGGTGCTGATCTATTTCACCACCTACGTGTTTCCGTTCGAACTGCGCATTGGCGGTGTCTACTTCGCGTTTCCCGATTGGCTCAAGGTCACCATCGGCCTGGCCCTGCCGGCCAGCGCCAACATCGCGGAAATCTTCCGTGGGGCCGTGGCGTCGATCCCGGCCACTCAATGGGAGGCCGCGCGTTCGCTGGCCTTTACCCGAGGCCAGATTTTCCGCTCGATCATCCTGCCGCAGTGCTTCAAACGCATGCTGCCGCCGTGGATGAACCTGTATGCGGTGATCACCATGGGCACGGCGCTGGCGTCGCTGGTGGGTGTGCATGACGTGATCGACACCGCGCAGATCGCCAGCAACACCGTGAACAAGACCGGGTTCACCGTGGTGATCTACTTGAGTCTGCTCGCGCTGTTCTTCGCTTATTGCTATCCGATTTCCCGACTCACCCAAGCCCTGGAGCGCCGTTATGCCTTCTATTGAATCCGTCGGCGAACCGCTGGTCAGGCTGCGCGATCTGCATCTGTCGTTTGCCGGCAACCCGGTGCTCAAAGGCATCGACCTGGACGTTCATCGCGGGCAAGCGGTGTCGATCATCGGTCCGTCCGGCTCGGGCAAGTCGACCATCCTGCGCTGCATCACCGGGTTGTTGCAGCCCCAGCGCGGCAGCATTCGCGTCGGCAACACCGACGTCCACACGTTGCAGCAGGAAGCGCAGCGCATCGAATTGCGCAAGCGCGTGGGGTTCGTGTTCCAGCAATACAACCTGTTTCCGCACCTGTCGGTCTTGCAGAATCTGGTGGTGGCGCCGCGCAAGGTGCTCGGCCACAACCGCAGCGACGCCGAGAAAAGCGCACGCGCGCTACTCGCCAAAGTACGCCTGGAACACAAGGCCGATGCCTATCCGGGACAACTGTCCGGCGGTCAGCAACAACGCGTGGCGATTGCCCGTGCCTTGGCGATGCGCCCGGAACTGATTCTGTTCGATGAAGTGACCTCGGCCCTCGATCCGGAGACGGTCGGCGAAGTGCTGACGGTCATTCGGGAACTGACCGAAGAGGGCATGACCTGCGTGCTGGTCACCCATGAGATGCGCTTTGCCGAAGAAATCAGCGACGTCGTCTATTTCACCGAGAACGGCGTGATCGTCGAACACGGAAGTGCCGCGCAGATTTTCCAGAACCCCGCGAGCGAGCGTACCCGAACCTTTCTGCGCCATGCCCTGGGCGATCCGGGCCGCCGTCCGGTGCTGGCGAACGACCCGTACCTGTTGAGCAATCTGAGCCGCTACAGCCTGTCTGTCTGACCCGAGGAGTTTTGAATGAGTACCGCAAACCGAGTCGATGTCATCGAGGATTTCCTGAAGAAAGTCCGCGTCATCAACCAACGCGGCGTCGACCGCGCCGCCCTGAAGGACATCGTGGTGTTGCTCGAAGCGCTGGCCGAGCGGCGTGATCTGTTCAATTTCGAGCAGTTCCCGGCGCCAGTGCCGGGGCAGGGCAGCACGGCGTTTCGCTACCGTCTCAACGATGACGGCGACACGCCGACGCTGTACCTGAATTCACTGCTGCCGGGCAAAAGCACCCTTCCTCACAACCACGAAACCTGGGCGATCATCAGCGCCGTGGAGGGTCAGGAAATCAACTACGTCTATGCCCGCAGTGACGAAGGCCGCGAGCCGGGTTACACCACGTTGCACCTGCAAAACGAAGTGGTCGTGCAGCCTGGCACATCGATTTCGTTCCTCGGCGAGGATCTGCACGGGATTCGCGTGGACGGCGAGCAGGCGACCTTGCATTTCCATCTCTACGGGTTGCCCCTCGAATCCCTCAACGGCCGCTACGGCGTCGAGGCCGACGGGCGCATTCTCAACTACAACGCCTCGCAAATGGCGCCTTCGATCAAGGCCTACCCATGAGCCAGAGCGTATCCCCGGAGCAGCTGCAGCAGTGGCTGTTCGACGGGCAGGAAATAGCCCTGTTCGATGTGCGCGAGCACGGCCAGTACGGCGAAGCTCATCTGTTTTACGGGGTCAATCTGCCCTACAGCCGACTGGAGCTGGAGGTGGCGCGTCTGGCGCCCGATCCCCGGGTGAGACTGGTGATTTACGACCAGGATGACGGGACGCTTGCGGCGCGTTGCGCAGAACGCCTTCAGGCGCTGGGCTACGACCGCGTACATCGGCTCGCCGGCGGTGCCGATGGCTGGCAAGCGGCGGGTTATCAGTTGTTTGCCGGGGTGCATGTGCCATCCAAGGCATTTGGTGAGCTGGTCGAGGAAGCCAGCCATACGCCGCACGTCACCGCGCAGCAGCTGGCTCAATGGCAGGCGCGGGGCGAGCCGCTGGTGATGGTGGACGGAAGGCCGTTCGAGGAATATCGCAAGATGACCATTCCCGGGGCGATCTGCTGCCCGAACGGCGAACTGGGTTATCGCATTCACGATCTGCTGCCGGATGACAGCACACCGATCGTCATCAACTGCGCCGGTCGGACCCGCAGCATCATCGGCGCGCAGACCCTGATCAATCTGGGGCTGAAGAACCCGGTCTATGCCCTGGAGAACGGCACTCAAGGCTGGTATCTGGAAGATTTCCAGCTGGAACATGGCAGCACTCGCCGCTATGCCGAGCAGGTGTCCGGTGACGCGCTGGAGGTCCGACAACGGGCGGCCAATCGCCTGGCCGAGCGCGCCGGAGTGAAAACCGTCGAAGCCGCCGAAGTCGCCCGATGGGCCGGGGAATCAGGACGCAGTGTGTTTTTGTGCGACGTTCGCACCGCCGAGGAATACGCCGTCGGCAGTTTGCCCGGCGCGCAACACACGCCGGGCGGACAACTGGTTCAATCCACCGATCTGTATATCGGCGTGCGGCGGGCGCGGGTGGTGGTGTTCGACAGCGAGGGCGTGCGTGCGCCGATCATTGCCAGTTGGCTGCGGCAATTGGGGCATGAGGCCTATGTGCTGGCAGGCGGCACGGACAGCGGTCTGGCGATCTCCGCGAGTACGGTTACCGTGCAGCAGAGCGTGCCGCTGATTTCGGCGCAGGCACTGGCCGATGCGCTCAAAGACCGAACCGTAGCCGTGGTGGATCTGCGTCCGAGCATGGTCTATCGCCAAGGGCATATCACGGGTTCACGCTGGTCGATCCGGCCGCTGCTGGCGGCGGCAGTTGCGGGGGAAGCACGGCCGTTGGTGCTGCTGGCAGACGATCCGGCGATAGCTGCGCTGGCGGTTCTGGAGTTGCCAGCGGCCCAGCGTGCCGAGGTGCGTTTGCTGGATGGCGGGCTTCAGGCGTGGCGTGCGGCGGGCCAGAGCGTGCAGGCCGACGCTGGCATCCCTGAGGATCGCGAGTGCATCGATTTTCTGTTCTTTACCCACGACCGCCATTCCGGCAACAAGGACGCGGCGCGTCAGTATCTGGCCTGGGAAATCGGTCTGTTGGCGCAAATGAGCGACGACGAAATTGCCAGCCTCAAACCGCTGACGGCACCTTCCCAGGCCAGCGAAAACCCGCGAGTACGCACCCGGCTGGTTCATGCGGCGCGTCCTGAAAGCGGTAGCGGCCCGCGTGGGGTCAACGTACCGGTCACCCGCCTGAGTACCGTGCTGTTCGACAACCTGGCGCACATGCGCGATGCCCGTCGGCGCCGCGACACCGAACGAGTGTTGAGCTACGGCGCTCGAGGCAACCCTACAGCGTTCGCCCTGGAGGATCTGGTCACGGCGCTGGAGGGCGGCTATCGCACGCGATTGTTCGGCACCGGTCTGGCGGCGGTCGCGCAGACATTCCTGGCCTACCTGCGCCCCGGCGATCACCTGTTGATCACCGACGCGGTCTACGCCCCGGTGCGGCGTCTGGCAGCGGAGTTTTTGCAGCCGTTCGGCATTCAGGTCGATTACTTCAAGGCCGACGGCAGCACGTTGGCGGCGCAACTGCAAAGCAACACCCGGATGGTCTACACCGAAGTGCCAGGCTCCTTGCTCTACGAACTCAGTGACCTGCCGGCCATCGCTGCCCTGTGCAAGCCCCGGGGGATTTTGCTGGCAGTGGACAACACCTGGGGCTCGGCTTACCTGTACCGGCCGCTGACGCTGGGCGCGGACATCTCGATCATGGCATTGACCAAGTACCTGAGCGGCCACAGCGATGTGGTCATGGGCAGCGTCTGCACTCGCGAGGACGTCTGGCAGCCACTGGCGTCGATGAGCGATGCCTTCGGTTCCACGGTCAGCCCCGACGATGCCTATCTGGTGCTGCGTGGTGCGCGAACCCTGGCTGCGCGCATGGAAGTCCATGAACGCCAGGCGCTGGAAATCGCCCACTGGTTACAAGCTCGTCCTGAAGTGACGCGGGTGTTCCATCCTGCATTGCTGGAGCATCCCGGGCACGCGTTGTGGAAACGCGATTTCAACGGCAGCAATGGCCTGCTGTCGTTCGAATTACAGCAGGCGGATACCGCTCAACTGGAACGCTTCATCGATGCGCTGCGGGTATTCGGCCTGGGCGCGTCCTGGGGTGGTTACGAAAGTCTGGTCACGCTCGCCGAACGCCAGGAAGACCGTATCGAGAGCCCGGTGCTGCGCTTGCACATCGGTCTGGAGGATGTCGAGGCGCTGATTGAAGACCTGGAGCGTGGGTTTGCCGCAATGGAAAACTCCCGGGATTGAGTGCTTCCGGGTCCTGAAGGATGCGGGCGATATGTATCTCTGTGTATCCGCCCGCGCCAACGATACGTGCCGATTCTTTTACCCCTGTCAGTGACACACACGAGATACCTGCGCGACGTCAAATGAGCTCCAACGAGGCAACACCAGTCGCCTGGTTGGATCTTTCAACGTCCGGAGACATCGTCATGAACTGGTAAACCGCCCATCGCACGACTTTGGCCCTGCCGGGCTCGAAGAACCTCATCCGCTTCGCTCAATCGCTCAAGGAGTTCGCAATGAAAAAACTGATCACGGCATTGGCGGTCGCCGGCAGCCTGTTTGCAGGCGCCCACGCTTTCGCCCAGTCCGAAAAACCCACTGTCGTTCTGGTACACGGGGCCTTTGCCGATGCCTCCAGCTGGAACGGCGTGGCAAAGATTCTGGAAAAGGATGGCTACGCGGTGGTGGCAGCGGCCAATCCATTGCGCAGCGTCAAAGGCGATGGCGCAGAGGTTTCCGCGCTGCTGGCGAGCATCAAGTCGCCGGTCGTATTGGTCGGGCACTCCTACGGCGGCAACGTCATCAGCGAGGCGGCCAATGACCGGCCGAATGTCAAAGCACTGGTGTACGTCAGCGCTTTCGCGCCGGAGCAGGGCGAGACCGTCGCCGGGCTGGCCGGCAAGTTCCCGGGCAGCACCCTCGGCCCGACGCTGGCGGCGCCGGTCGCACTGGCTGACGGCGGCAAGGATCTGTACATCCAGCAGGACAAGTTTCATGACCAGTTCGCGGCCGACGTGCCTGCCGCGCAAGCGGCGCTGATGGCGGCTACGCAACGCCCGGTCACTGAAGCGGCGCTCAACGAACAGTCCGGTGCCCCGGCCTGGAAGCACATTCCGTCCTGGTACATCTACGGCGATAAAGACAAGAACATTCCACCGCAGGCAATGGCGTTCATGGCCAAACGCGCCGACGCCAAAGCGATAGAAGTGGTGAAGGGTGGCTCCCATGTGGTGATGGTTTCACACCCGGAGGCGGTTGCCCGGTTGATTGAAAAAGCGGCGGTCGCGAAGTAGTTCGCGCTCGTTAAAACAACAGGGCCTCAGCCGGAATGCGGCTGAGGCCCTGTTTCATATGCGCATAGGATCAATCCAGATCAGACGCCTGATGCCGTTCCGGCAACTGTTTGTCTTCATCGCCCCAGGTGCGGTTGACCCGCTGCCCGCGCAGTACCGCCGGCCGCTTGGCGATTTCTTCCGCCCAGCGCTGCACATGGGTGTACTCATGGGCGGCCAGGAACTCGGCGGCCGAGTAGACGTTGTTGCGCACCAGTTGGCCATACCACGGCCAGACCGCGATGTCGGCGATGGTGTAGCTGTCGCCCGCCAGGTACTTGCTTTCGGCCAGGCGTCGGTCCAGCACATCCAGCTGCCGTTTGGCTTCCATGGTGAAACGGTTGATCGCGTATTCGAACTTCTCCGGCGCATAGGCATAGAAATGCCCGAAGCCACCGCCCAGATAAGGTGCCGAACCCATCTGCCAGAACAGCCAGTTCAGGGTTTCGGCGCGGCCGGCCGGGTCCTTGGGCAGCAAAGCGCCGAATTTTTCCGCGAGATACAGCAGGATCGAACCTGATTCGAAGACGCGAATCGGTGGTTCCACGCTGCGATCCAGCAGCGCCGGAATCTTCGAGTTCGGATTGACCTCGACAAAACCACTGGAGAACTGGTCGCCCTCGCCGATGCGAATCAGCCAGGCGTCGTACTCGGCTTCGGTGTGTCCGAGCGCCAACAGTTCTTCGAGCAGGATCGTCACTTTCACGCCATTGGGCGTGGCAAGCGAATACAACTGCAACGGATGCTTGCCAACTGGCAGGGTCTTGTCATGGGTCGGCCCGGCCACCGGGCGGTTGATACTGGCGAACTGTCCACCGGACGGCGCTTCGTGTTTCCAGACCTTGGGCGGAACGTAAGACGCTTTGCTCATGAAGCAGACCTCATTGTTTGCTGGCTGAGATGACGTGGACCCGGGTCAGAACCTCGGGTTCCTGCCTGACAGGACACCACAGAACAGCAGCGGATTGCCAATGAAGTCTCTATTCCGGGCAAGTCCCGGGCATTGCGCGCAGCCCTTCGACAAACGCGGCGATCTGTCGTTTGTCCCGCAGGTGCAATACCGGAATCTCTGGCGCGGTGGCAAGGCGCACCGACTCGATACCGGGGCGATAGGCGCGATCAAAGGCCCAGACGAACCCAAGAAATGTCAGGAAGGCCCGGTTGAGTTTTTCCGTGCAGCCGGCTGGCAGGTCGGGGCGAGGGCGGTTCATGACGCTGCGGATGAACACCCGAATCAAGCAAGTGAGGCGCGGCGTATCGAGCCAGATGATCAGGTCCGCGCGCGGCAGGCGCAGGTCGAACGTGCGTCGGGAGTAGTTGCCTTCGCAAATCCAGGCATCTGGCATGACCGCTTCGCGAACCCGTTCACGAAACTCTTCTGCATCGGGCTCGGTCCAGTCGGGTTCCCAGAACAGCGTATCCAGGTGCACCACCGGTAGCCCTAGGCGTTCGCCGAGTCTGCGGGCGAGAGTGGATTTGCCACTACCGGCATTTCCTAGAATCACAATCCGTTGCATGGAGACTTCCTGTCGCGAAAAAAGGCCGGCGATTTTGCCGGTTTTACCCGGCGAGTCAACGGTTAAACAGCCCGCCAGTCCTCAGCGCAAACTCCACGACACCCCGACATACATCGCCATGCCTTCCCCCGGCGTCGAACGCGCCGCGTCCAGGCCTTTGTCGTCGTAGCCCGGGGTGACGGTCGCGGCGTAACGCTGGTCGGTCAGGTTGCGCATATCCAGCCAGGTCTGCCAGTCACCCTTGGGCGCGTTGTAGCCCAGGGTGGCGCCGAAAGTGGCGTACGGGTCGGCGTAATAACTGTTGGCGTAATCCACCGCGACTTTCGACGACAACTGCGTGTTCAGTGCCGCGAAGAAACCCTGCGGCCAGTCGTAGCGCAACTCGCCCTGGTAGTAATGCATCGGCAGGCCCGGCAGGCGGTTGTCGCCGAAGCGCTCGTCGTCGCGGTAGTGGAAGTCGCTGAAGGTGTAGGCCTGACGCAGGCTCAACTGGCCGCCGTCGTTGGCCGTCCACAGATGGCTCTGCAGACTGGCTTCGACGCCTTGATGCACCGTGGGGCTGGCGTTGAGTTCATAAGGCGTGGTGGCGTTGGCGTCCGGCAATACCGAAAGCAGTTCGTGGCGCACTTGCGCGTAGTACCAGGCCAGGCTCCATTCGCCCAGCGTACTGTCGCCGCGACCGCCGAGTTCCAGGGTGGTCGCGGTCTGGTTTTGCAGTTTGATCGGGTCGCGCTGGGTGCCGGTGGCCGCACCGTTGCCCGGCCCAAAGCGGATGTTGGAGCTGTAGATCAGCGACCACGGGTGCGGCGCTTCCACCGAACGGCTGAGATTGCCGAACAGTTGCAGATCCGGCGTCACCTGATAGCGCAGGCCCAGGCGCGGGGCATAGTCCCAGTCGCCCAGGCTGGTCTTGCCGCCGCTTTGCGGGTAGGTAACATCGCTTTCGCGGCGGGTGTAGATCGCGGCGAGACCAGTGGTGAGCCACAGGTCGTCGGCGATTTCCAGGTCATTGCCTACATGCAGGACGGTGTCCGAACCCTGATAGGTGAAATTGCGCATGTGCGTGCCCGGCGCATAACCGGCGGTGTTGCCGGTCGGGATGCGGACCATTTCGCTGGCGCCGTCGTTGGGCAGGTGTTTGGTCACGCGCAGGCCCACGGTGCTGCGGCTTTCCATTCCCCAAAGCGTGTCGCGGCGCTTGTAGTCGAAGGTGCCGCTGACGTCGGTGTAGGCGACCTTCAGACGATTGGGGCCTTCGCGCAGATCCATCGGGTAGTCGTGATAAACCAGCCCGGTCTGGATGCTCGAATCGTCGTCGATGTAGAACGTGGTCTTGTTGCCGAAGAACGTACTGCCCGGTTGCTTGCGGCTGTCGTCCCGCGACACATAGGCAGGGTTGGCCGCCCGTGGATCATGTTCGATGGAATGCTTGGTGACCCGGCCGGCGAGGTCGTTGTCGGTCTCGCGGTAGCGGAAATAGAAGCGGGTTTCCAGATTCGGGTTGAAGCGATAGCCGACGTTGGCAATGACACCCTGGCTCTCGCTTTTGGTGTGATCCTGATAACCGTCAGCGCTCGCGTCAGTGGCTGATACGTAGTAATCGAAGTCGCCCAGCACCTGCCCGGAACTGATCTGACGCTGCTGATAACCCTTGCTGCCCATTGCATAACGCACCTGTAATTTCGGCGCGTCGTAACCGGTGTGGCTGACGTAATCAATGGCGCCGCCCAGGGCCAGCGCGCCACGGTCGAAGCCATTGGCGCCGCGCAGCACTTCCACATGATCGAGCCACAAGGGTTCCAGCAACTCATAAGGCGTGCCACCGGGGCCGGTCAGCGGCAGACCGTCGAGCATCGTGTACAACCCCGAGGCGTGGGCACCCGGCGCACGGTTGATCCCCGAACCTCGGATCGAGATTTTCGTCCCTTCATTGCCGGAAGACTGGGCATATACCCCCGGCTGATAAGTCAGCACATCCTGATTGCCGGCCACGCGGCCCTGCAACGGGCGGCGCATGTCGACCACATTGCTGCCGCCGGGAACCTGAGCGAGACGCGCCCTGGCTTCTTCGACACTCGCGTTTTCGCTGCCCTGATCCTCAGCCGAAATCAGCACTTGCCCCAGCTCCAGGCCTTGGGTTTCAGCCATCGCCGGACAGGCAAGGGCCAGCCCCAACAATGCAGTGGGCAGGGATTTGGGCGCGGGCATCGAGAAACTCCAGACAGACAGGAACGGGCAATGAACATTGCGACGTGTAAAGGAACGAAGGAAACACATCGCAATTTGGTTTTTTCAGGACTGATGGCGAACCGCGTCTGTGAGGGGCCGCGGGGCAGGCGACGAACGGAGCTAAGGTTTGAATTTGACCGGTCGATAACCCGATTGCGACCGTTCCGCGAACAGTGAGCGGCGCCCACGCGCAATACCCCGCAGACTTACACCCGCACAGCATGCGAAACGCGGTCACAGCGTTTCGCCTACCAGTTTTCCAGCCCGACCATGGAAGGCGGCAACCCATTTTTGGCGAGGCTTCATGACCGATTTTTCCGAACTATTCCCGCCATCCGGTGGCTGCCAGGGATGCCGACGCAGCAGCCAGCCCGACCTCGAATTTTCCTTCGCTTTTCAGCCTATCGTCGATCTGCGAAATCGAAGCGTTTTCGCGCATGAAGCACTTGTACGCGGCATCAATGGCGAGAGTGCCTTGTCTGTGCTTGAGCAGGTCGACGATCAGAACCGCTACCGTTTCGACCAGCAGTGTCGTGTTCGGGCGATCTCGACCGCCGCAGACCTGGGAATGACGCAGCATCTGTCGATCAACTTTCTGCCCAATGCCGTTTACCGCCCGGAACTGTGCATCCGCAGCACACTGGATGCGGCACGCGCTCACGGTTTTCCCCTCGACCGGCTGATCTTCGAAGCGGTCGAGGGTGAGCACGTCGAAAGCAACAGACACCTGATGAATATCCTGCGCGAATACCGTGAGTTTGGCTTCAAGACTGCCATCGATGATTTTGGCGCCGGCTATTCCGGGTTGAACCTGCTGGCCGATTTTCAGCCGGATCTGATCAAGCTGGACATGGCGCTGATTCGTGATATTCATCGCGATCGCGTACGTCAGGCAATCGTTCGAGGGGTGGTGGGCATCTGTGTGGAGCTGGGAGTAGAGGTGATTGCCGAAGGCATCGAACACGCCGAAGAACGGGACTTCCTCGCCGATTGCGGCATCTATCTGATGCAGGGTTACTGGTTCGCCAAGCCTGCGTTCAAAGCTCTGGCGCAAATTCCAGAAGGTGCCTGGCCACAGCATTGATCGACATCGGCAGGCGCCACCGAGGCATTGCACCCCGGTGGCCGAACCGTCAGCCTGTCACGCAACCCTGCGGGACTTTGCCGGCGAAGCTGTCCACCAGACTCGCCACCACCATTTCCCCCATGCGCGTGCGGGTCTGCAAGGTGGCGCTGGCGCGATGCGGTTGCAGCACCACTTGCTCGTTGCCGAACAACGCTTCGGGGACGTTCGGCTCATCGACGAACACATCCAGCGCTGCGCCGGCAATCTCACCGGCTGCAAGGGCGGCGACCAGATCGGTCTCGTTGACCAGTTTGCCCCGGGCGACGTTGATCAAATAACCGTCCGTCCCCAAAGCCTTCAACACCTGGGCATCGATGATTGCTTCGGCCTTGTCGGCGGCAGCGGCAAGAATCAGGGCGTCGCTGTCGCGGGCCAGTTGCTTGAGGTCGGCGACAAAGGTGTGGCTGACATCGCTCATCGGTTGCAGATCGGTGTAGCTGATCGGGCAACCGAAGGCTGCCGCGCGAACCGCCACCGCACGACCCACCCGGCCCATGCCGACGATGCCGATACGCATGCCGGACACCTGACGCGCCAGTGGCAGCGGGGCCAGCGGCGTCGGGCTCTGCGGCCACTGGCCTGAGCGCACGTAACGATCGCTGGTGCAGAGCCCGCGACACACGGCAATCAACAACCCTATCGCCAGATCGGCAACGTCCTCGGTCAGGGCGCCGATAGTGGCGGTCACCCGAATGCCGCGATCCCTGGCGTAGGCCAGATCCACCGCATCGGTGCCCACGCCATTGACCGCGACCACTTCCAGATTGGGCAGTTGCGCCATCACTGCCTGGGTGATGCCGGTATGCCCGCCGGTGATTACGCCACGGATATTGGCGCCGTGCTGTTGCAGGTAGGCGGCTTTGTCGGTTTGCTGGAAATAGCGCCGCACGGTGAACAGTTCATCGAGTCGGGCATTGATTTGCGGAATCAGGATCGGGCTGAGCTGCAAGACTTCTGGCTTCATGTAAACCTCGAATAATTCAAAAAAGATTCAACCGCGACCGGCAAACGGCATGGCGCTGGCCATGACGGTCATGTTCAGGACGTTGGCCGCCAGCGGCAGGGCGGCGATGTAGCGCACGGCATCGGCGACATGCTGGACGTCGACCATCGGCTCCACCGCGATGCTGCCGTTGGCCTGGCGCACACCTTTGGTCATGCGCACGGACATTTCGGTCAGGGCATTGCCGATGTCGATCTGGCTGCAGACGATGTTGAATTCCCGTCCATCCAGCGCCAGGGATTTGGTCAGGCCCAGCACGGCGTGTTTGCTGGCGGTGTAGGCGCTGCTGAACGGCCTTGGGGTATGGGCCGAGATCGAGCCGTTATTGATGATGCGTCCGCCCTGCGGCTGCTGTCGGCGCATCAGGCCGAACGCGCCACGGGCGCAGAGGAAAACCCCGTTGAGGTTGGTGTCGATCACGTTGCGCCATTGCTCGACCGTCAGCTCATCCAGCGGCACGGCGGGGGCATTGATGCCCGCGTTGTTGAACACCACGTCCAGGCGTCCGTAGACCTCGCTGATTGTCGCGAACAGTCGGTCGACACTGGCTTCATCACGAACGTCGGTGGGAACGGCCAAGGCCTCGAGACCTTCATTGCACGCCTGCTCGACCAGGGCTTGCAAAGGCTCAGGCCGCCGGCCGGCCAGAACCAAAGTGAAACCGTCAGCCATCAGGGCCTGGGCCACGGCGCGACCGATTCCGCTGCCGGCGCCGGTCACCAGTGCGACTTTCAAGGGTTGAGTGTTGGGCATGTCGGGTTTTCCTTTTTTATTGATCCGGGTGGGAGGCTTCAGGGACGTTGGCCGACGCGCATTTCCAATTGGCCGATGCCGTCGACCCCGGCGTTGATCACGTCGCCCGGCTGCAGGCCGTCAACACCCGCCGGGCTGCCGGTCATGATCAGGTCCCCGGCGCGCAGGGCGATCGATTGCGAGATGCGGCTGATGACTTCGCTGACCGACCAGATCTGGCTGTCGAGGCTGTCGCGCTGGCGTTCCTCGCCGTTGACGTTGAGCCACAACTCGCCATCGGGATGCCCGGAGCGCGTCACTGGAACGATGGCGGTCATCGGGGCGGCACCGTCGAAGACTTTGGCGCCTTCCCACGGCAAGCCGTTGCTCTTGGCCGCGCGTTGTACGTCGCGCCGGGTCAGGTCGAGTCCGGCGGCGTAACCCCAGACGTAAGCCAGCGCCTGACTTTCCGGAATATTCGCGCCACCTTCGCCGATGGCCACCACCAGTTCGATTTCGTGGGCAAAGTCCCCGGTCAGCGCCGGGAACGCCACTTCACCGACGGCATCCACCACGGTGCTCGCCGGCTTCATGAAAAACACCGGCGGGATGCGCGATTGGCCCTGGGTCTGGGTATCCGGCCATGGATAGTTACGGCCTACACAAAACACCCGGCCCACCGGAAAACGTTGCTGGCTGCCAGCAACCGGCAAGGTCACAGGCAAATCCGGGGTAAAGACGTACTCGGTCATGTTCATCTCTGTAGAAGTCCTGATTGAAACGTCAGCGTACGGCGGCATCCGGGGGTGAAGTTGGACGAATGCCGCCTCGTATTGGAGAAAACCGTTGTGTTTGCTTCAACGCGGCTTGAGTTCGATGCGATACAAACGGCCGAGCAGCAGCGAATAGGACAGCGTGCCGATCAGGGCCACGCCGCCGATGAACCAGAAGGCGTAGGCGAACGAGCCGGTGGCATGGACGATCGCGCCAATCACGATTGGCGTGACGATCCCGCCGATGTTGGCCGCCAGGCTGGTCACGCCTCCGGTGAGGCCGATCAGTTCCTTGGGCGCGACTTCCGATACCGCCGCCCACGACGACGAAGCGATGCCCTGGGCGAAGAAGGCAACGGTGAGAATGGCGATGCAGATCAGGTTCGAATCGGTGAAGTTCACCAGCACAATCGACATGCCGAGCATCGAGCCGACCACCAGCGGCAACTTGCGGGCGAACGACATCGAGCAGCCACGGCGAATCAGCAGATCGGAGATGATCCCGGCCAGCAGGATGCCGACCGTTGCACCCACGAACGGCAGGACGGCGAAGATCCCGGCCTTGATCATGGTCAGTTGGCGTTCTTCGATCAGGTACGTCGGGAACCAGGTCAGGAAGAAGTACAGCGCCGAGGTGCTGGCAAACTTGCCGATGCAGATTGCCCAGATCTGCCGGTACGAAAACAGTTCGGCCACCTGGCGCCAGTTGAAACGGGTGCGTTCCTGGCTGCTCTTGACCAGCCCGCCGCCGGATTCGATGTATTGCAGTTCTTCCTTGCTGACCTTCTTGCATTCCAGCGGATCGCGGTAGAAGTACAGCCAGAACACCCCGAACACAATGCCGAGTGCGCCGGTGCTGTAGAACACGTGACGCCAGTCAAACGTGGTTGCCAGCCACAGCAGCACACCGGTGAACAGCGCCGTGCCCAGATACTGGCCGCACACGTAAATGCTGCTGGCCATGCCCCGTTCGCGGGCCGGAAACCAAACCGTCACCGCGCGGCTGTTGGCGGGAAACGCCGGCGCCTCCATGGCCCCGACCGCCAGACGCAGGCCGAACAGCGAGGCGAAGCCTGAGGCCAGGCCCTGGCAGACGGTGACCGTCGACCAACTGATCAGTGACACGCCATAAGTCAGCCGCGAGCCGAAACGGTCGGCGATGAACCCGGCAGGCACCAGGGCCAGCGCGTAAGTCCAGGCAAATGCCGAGAAGATCAGGCCCATTTCGATCTTGTCCAGGCCCAGGTCCTTGGCCATGAACGGTGCGGCAATCGAGATGTTCACCCGGTCGATGTAGTTGATGATCGTCGCGATCAGCAGCAGCGACAGCATGAACCAGCGTCGCCGTGTCGGCAGCCGCTTGGTGGGTGCGGCGTCCTGGACGCCACTGATCGCCGACGCAGCGGCGGTTTGCGAGAGAGGGGAGTTGGACATGGAATTGGCCTTGTTATTGTTGGGAGCCGTTGTTTTGCGCGCAGCCGGTCCCGCTCCCCGAATGTCGGGGTTGGGTGTTTTCTTGCGAGCGGTGGGCGGCGCAGCCAGCCGGAGTCAGGCGTGCGAAAGCGTCTTCAGGCGCGTGCCGATGAGAGAGAGGAGTGAGGGCGGGCGAGAGGGGAAATGCTGTTTCATAACGTGCGCACCTTTGATTGTTTTTGGAGGAGGTCGGGCTGCATTGGTCTTTACAGTGGTCGTACAACCTCGCTAAATCAACACGCCTGTCAGATCGTTTTTCGGGAAGAAAACGCTGATCTTTGGATCTGTCCAAAAAATTCTAGAATGCAGGAAACGCGGTTTTTTGACCTTTAACATCCAACTAACTGTTTTTAATAGATAAATAGTCTCTGCATTGTGTTGGTTTTTTTGGACTTTGACCGTTCGTCGGCAATGTGCGGAAAAGTACGGCCACACTCATGTCATCGTATGACCTATTGAAAAACGGACGAACTGACCGTCACAATCGGCCACCGCCTATGCACCTTGTCGAGGAATTCCGGGAGATGTCAGCCAGCAGCCGAGTGCCCACCTATGTCATGCAGCAGCGCAGCGAGCTGACCGACTTCTATATTCGTGACAAGCAGGGACGACGCGCTGAAACCAGTCCTCACCGCCACGAATATTTCCAGATCCAGATCAACCTCGGCGGCGACACCGTGCAGCACATCGGCAACGTCGAGCGCCCGTTTCCGCGCAATACCCTGGCTTTTATCCTGCCGCACCGCGTCCATGTGATTCCGCACCCGGCCGACAGCAAGTTCATGGTGATCAATTTTTCCCAGACATTTCTGCTGCCGCATTTGCAATGCGATCCGATGGACCTGGAGGAAGTCTCGATCCTGCTGGCACCGGAGTTGTCGCCGTTCCGTTTTCAGGAACACCTGGACTTCATTCTCGGCGACGAGGATTTCGCCCGGGTCTGTGGCCTGATCGAACAAATGCGCGCGCTGGATGAAAACCGCCAGTTCGGTACTCGCGAGATGCTCAAGGGCTTGCTGCTGCAACTGATTGGCAGCGTCTGTGGCTTGTATGCCGAACCGCTCAAGCGGCTGGCCGAAGAGAACGCGGCGGAAACCAGTCGACGGGATGCGTTGGGCCGGATGTCCGAGTACCTGCGCAAGAACATCGCTGACCCGGATCTGAACCTGATCAAGGTCGCCGCCGCGACCTACCTGTCACCGACCTATCTGACGCACTGGCTGCGCAAGGAAATCGGCAAGACCTTCACCGAACTGGTGCTCGAACGGCGAATGCATGCGGCGCGTAACTACCTGCTCAACAGCGCTCGACCGGTGGGCGAGGTGGCGCGGTTGTGCGGATTCGCCGACGAGGCGTACTTTTCCCGGCGCTTCCGGCAGATCCACGGCCAGCCGCCAGGGCAATTTCGCAGGCAGCAACTCAATCCGGACACGCCGCAATCGCCAACGGGGACATAGGTCGGTGATTGCGGACAGATCCGTCCGCAGAGAGTGGAAATACAGCCGGTTTTTCTCCAGTGGCGTGTGGCCTAAGGTGGCCTCCAGTTAATTATTGGAGGTCACCATGAATCACCCAACCCTGTTTTCCGCGATCCAGATCGGCCCGCATGCGCTGTCCCACCGCGTGGTCATGGCACCGCTGACACGCATGCGCTCCGAGCCAGGCGATCTGCCCGGTGCGTTGATGGCCGAGTATTACTCGCAGCGCGCCACCGACGGCGGGTTGATCATTTCCGAAGCCACCGTGGTATCGACCACCGGCAATGGCTATCTCGGCTCACCGGGTCTGTACAACGATGCGCAGATCCCCGGATGGAAGGCCATTACCGATGCGGTTCACGCCAAGGGCGGGCGGATTTTCCTGCAACTGTTTCATGCCGGTCGCCAGTCCCACAGCGACATGCAGCCAGCCGGCGCACAACCGCTGGCGCCTTCGGCCGTCGAGTACAACGGTGTTGCCTACACCGCCAGCGGCTGGGTGCCGAGCACGCCGCATCGGGCCTTGAGCGAAGCGGAAGTCGCCGCGCTGGTCGAAGACTTCCGCCGCGCCGCACAACGCGGTCTGGAGGCGGGTTTCGATGGCGTGGAAATTCACGGCGCCAACGGTTATCTGATCGACCAGTTTTTGCAGGACGGCAGCAACCGGCGTACCGATGCCTACGGCGGCACCATCGCCAAGCGTGCGCGGTTCCTGCTGGACATCACCCGGGAAGTGATTTCGGTGTGGGGCAGCGAGCGGGTGGCGGTACGCCTTGGTCCGAGTGGCAGTTTTGGCGACATGAAGGACAGCGATCCTGAGGCGTTGTTCGTGTATGTGGCGCAGCAACTGGCCGAATTGAAACTGGCCTATCTGCACCTGATCGAGCCACGGGTGATTGGCAACTCGATCGATGAAAGCAAGGATCAGAACCCGGTGGCGGCGCAGTTGATCCGCCAGCACTACGAAGGTTTGATCATTGCGGCGGGCGGATTCAACGCCGCTTCGGCCGAGCGCATCCTGCAGGCCGGCGACGCCGATCTGGTGGCGTTCGGGCGCGACTTCATTGCCAACCCGGATCTGCCGGAGCGCATTCGCCAAGATCTGCCGTTGAATGCCTACGACCGGGATACGTTCTACGGTGGCACCGAGGTCGGCTTTACGGATTATCCGTTCTATCAGCAGAGTGCCTGACCGGCCTCGGTTACAGGTAATACCGCCTTCGCGAGCAAACTCTCTTCCGCATCGGTTTTCGTTGAACACAGAATACGTGCTCAGTGACAATTGAATGTGGGAGCGAGCTTGCTCGCGAAGGCGTTTTGCCGCCTGAAAAATCCCGCTCTTTGCAAATCCTTCGCCCGCATCTACTCTGCGCTTACCTCACTCTCACCCCCGAGCACGCCTGCCATGATGGACAGCCTCAGCGGTATCACGGCCTTCATTCAAGTGGCGGAAACCCGCAGCTTCACCGAAGCCGGGCGCTTGCTGGAGATTTCTGCTTCCGCCGTTGGCAAGAGCGTCGCGCGCATGGAGGAACGCCTGGGCGTGCGATTGTTTCATCGCAGCACCCGCAGCGTGACCCTGACCACCGAAGGCGAGTTGTTCCTGGATCGCTGCAAACGTATCCTCAGTGAGGTGGAAGCGGCGCAGATAGAGCTGCTGCAATTGTCCGCCACGCCTCGTGGCAAAGTACGCATCAGCGTGCCGATCCAGAATGTGTTGATCATGCCGGTACTGGCCGGGTTCATGCGTGCTTATCCGGATATCGAGCTGGACGTGGACATGTCTGACCGTATGGTGGACGTGATCGAGGAAGGTTTCGACGCGGTGATTCGGACCGGTGCGCCGCAGGATTCGCGGCTGATGGCGCGCAAGTTGGGGGGCTACCAATTGCAGTTGGTGGCGTCGCCGGCGTATCTGGAGCGCCATGGCGTGCCGAGGCACCCGGACGATCTGATCCGGCATGTGTGTCTGCTGCACAAGTTTCCGGCGACGGGGATGATCGAGCGTTGGCCGCTGCGGGTCGGCGACACGCACATCGAACCGAACCTGACACGGGCGCTGACCTGCACCACGATGGATCCGCTGACGTACCTGGCGCTGGATGGGGTGGGGATTGCCTGCCTGCCGGACTTTTCAATCCGTCAGCCGCTGGCCGATGGCAGGCTGGAGGTGGTGTTGGGGGACTACACCGACCACACCGGCAACCTGTGGATGCTCTGGCCTGCGGCAAAGCAGACGGCACCGAGGTTGCGGGTGTTGATCGACTATTTCAAGGATAACGTTTTGCGCGGGTGAGTCAGCGCTGCAAGGACTCGGCAATGGGCGCTTTGCCGACGCCGAAGCTGAGCAACACCAGCAGCCCGAGCAAGCCGACGCCGGCGCCCAGCCAAAGTACCGAGGCTACGCCAGTGTGGTCCACCACCAGACCTCCGAACAACGATCCCGAGGCGATGGCCACCTGAAACGTGGTGACCAGCATCGCCGAGCTGGCTTCCGGCAGTTTGGGCGACGTCAGTTGCATCCAGCTGCTGACACCCAGTGGAATCGCGCCATACGCCACGCCCCACAGCAACACTGCCAGGCTCACGGCCCAACCCTGCAACTGCGGCAGCGCCAGTTGGGCGATCACCATCAGCAGCACCACCGCGGCCAACGACGCCCGGAGATGAGTGGTGATGGTGCCGGCCATGGTGAAGTTGGCCAACATGCCGACCAGACCGAAGCCCAGCAGAATGGCGGTGATCGCACTCGGTGAAAATCCGGCCTGCTGTCCGAGAAACGGTGCGATGTAGGTGTAAGCGGCAAAGTGCGCGGCCACCACGGCGCCCAGCAACAGCATGCTGCGCAGGGCATTGCTTCGTGAGAGATAGGCCAGCAACGTGCGTACTTTCAACCCCTCGCTGGAAGGTAGTGAAGGCAAGGTCAGCACCTGTGCAGCGAGCGCGAGCAAGGCCAGACCCGCTGTCAGGGCCAGCGATATGCGCCAGGAAAACAGCGTGCTGACAAACGTCCCGAGCGGTACGCCAAATACCGTTGCCACGGTGATTCCGGCGAAAATCAGTGCGGTGGCTTTGGCAGCGTTCGCTGCGTTGACCAGCCGTCCGGCCGCTGCGATCGCCACGGCCCAGAACCCACCGAGTGCGATACCGACCAGTGCGCGCCCCAGCAACAGGATCGGCAATGACGGCGACACCGCCGAGATCAGGTTGGCGATTACCAGCAGCAAGGTCAGCAACAACAATAGCTGGCGCCGGTTCATGCGCCCTGCACCGAGCAGTACGACGGGGGCCGACACTGCCGCGACAATGCCCGGCACGGTGACCATCAATCCCGCCACGCCGACGGTGACGTTCAGGCTGTCGGCGATCTGCGGCAAGATGCCCACCGGCAGGTATTCGGTGGTGACAAAGGCAAAGGCGCCAAGGGCCACGGAATACACCGACAGCCAGTCGCGCCAGGAGGAGGGCGGCTCTGCGGCGAGCGCCGTTGAAGCGGGTAAAGCGGGTGAGTCGTGCATGGGATGGCTCCACAATTAACAGTGGAGCCATGCTAGGTAGCGCGTCCCGCGAGAAAAACAGGCCGCCGTTCCGATCACTGCGGAGCAATCACTCCGCAATCACCTCGGGTCAGTCGCCTTCGCGGGCGACAATCGCAAAGTTGCCCGGGGCTTTTTCCAGCAAACCGAGGAAGCGCAACAGGTTTATCTGGCTGCCATCGACCTTCAACTCATCCGAGGTCAACGCTTCCTTCAGCCCGGCAGTGCCGCTCAGCAATTGCACGAACAGGTTTTTGCTGACCGTCAGCGTCGCGTTGGCACCCGCCACCGGCGCGGCTTTTCGGTAATGCAGCACCGCGTTCTCGATCCACAGCACGAACGTCTCGCGGGTATCGGTCAGCACCAGATTGAAGGTCCAGTTCTTGCCATCGGCGGCCGGCCCGTCGAGGCTTGCGGCCATGGCCTCAAGGAAGCGCTCGGTGGGGGTCTGCTTCATCAACTCGATCAGGTCGGAGCGCTTGACGCCTTTGGCGGGCGGGCCGTTACGCAACTCCTGGGCCGCCGTCAGATAACTGTTGCGCCAGGTCGCCGATTCCGCCTGATAGCCCATCTGCTCATAGGCGCGGGCCAGCAACTCCTTGGCGGCTTCGTCATCGGGTTTGTCGAGGGTTGCCTGGTTCAACAACTCCGCCACCCAGCGATAGTCACCCTTGTCGTAGGCGGCTTGCGCGGCGTCGACAACCTTGGCGCTGCCGCCCATCAATTCGACGTAACGCTTGGCCGACTCCCTGGGCGACAGCGGATTCAAATGCGCGGGGTTGCCGTCGTAGGCGCCGAGGTACATCTGGTAGATCGCCTTGACGTTGTGCCGCAGGTCGCCGTAATAGCCGCGTGTGCCGAAGTACGATGCCAGTGAATCGGGCAACTGGATTTTCTCGGCGATCTCGTTGGGCGTGTAGCCCGCATTCATCAGGCGCACGGTCTGGTCGTGCAGGTATTTGTAGACGTCGCGGTGTTTGGTGATGAACTCGCGAATCCGCTCATTGCCCCAGATCGGCCAGTTGTGCTGGCCGAAGTAAACCTCGGTGTCGCCGAGTTCATCGAGGGCAATCTGGGTGTATTCGGACCAGCGCAACGCATCGCGCACCTTGGCGCCCCGGATCGGCAGCAGATTGTGCATGGTCTGCGCGAGCAGCTCGGCGCCGCCGTAGGCCTTGCGCTCGGGAATCGAGAAGGTCAGCTCGGCCGGCGCTTCGGCGCCCGGCATGTTGTGAAAGACGAATGTCACGCCGTCGAGCACGAGTTCCTGGGTCGGCTGGTCGATGATTTGCGTCGGCGCGATGATCCCGATGCTGCCGTAAGCGACGTTTTTGCCCAGCCCGGTATCGACGATGCCTTTGGCGCCGGGCGCGAGGTTCTTGCCGAACTGATACATCGAACGCCGCGCCATCGCTGGCCCGGCCAGAATGTTTTCACTGGTCGCTTCCTCCATGAAGCCGGCGGGCGCGACGACCGGGATATTGCGGCGGGCCACGTCCTCGATTGATGTGATGCCCAGCACGCCGCCGAAATGGTCGACGTGGTCGTGGGTGAAGACTATGGCGCTGACGGCTTTGTCACCCAACTGTTGCCGGGCGAATGCCAGGGCGGCAGCGGCGGACTCTTTGGCGGTCAATGGGTCGACCACGATCCAGCCGGTTTGCCCCTCGATCAGGGTCATGTTGGCGATATCGAAGCCGCGTAACTGGTAGATCCCGTCAGTGACCTTGAACAAGCCGATCTGCGCGTTGAGCATCGCGTGGCGCCAAAGGCTCGGGTTGACCGTGGACGGCGCCTGGCCCTCGACGAACCTGAACGCCTCGAAATCGATCAGGACACTGCCGTCTGAGCCGAGGATCTGCCCGGTTGGCCGGGCGATGAAGCCGCGTTTGGCATCGGTCAGATCCTTGCTGTCTTCCAGGTTCAGGCCTTTGATGCTGGCGGCAATTGCCGCTGCCGTGGCGGGGGTCGCGTCGTCCGCAGCCACACTGGGGCCTTTGTCGCAGCCACCCAACGTAACCAGTGCCAGGGCGAGGAGAGCGGGGAAGGTCGGTTTCATTCTTGTTGTTCTCCGAAGGGGCTTTCGGCCAAAGCGTAGGGAGAGACGGGTGATGTATCCAATGCATTGTTTACATCCGTGTAATGCGTCACTAGCATCGGCGACATGGACATTAAACGACTCTCACATCTGCTGGCGCTGGCCGATGAACGCCATTTCGGTCGCGCTGCCGAACGGGTGCATCTTAGCCAACCGGCCTTGAGCCGCAGCATCCAGGCGCTGGAAAGCGAAACCAACCAGCGCCTGTTCGATCGCGACAGCGGCGACGTGCGACCGACTCCGGCGGGGGAGTTTCTGATCGAGCGGGCGCGGCGCCTGCTGTTCGATGCGCGCTCGCTGGAGCGCGACATGGCGCTCTACGGCGACGGCCAGCTCGGCAATCTTGCCTTCGGCGTCGGGCCGTTCCCGGCAGCGATGCTGATGCATCAGGTGGTTCCGCTGTTGCGACAACGGCACCCGGCGATTGCGCTGCGGGTGGAGATCAATAATTGGCAGATTCTCGAAGCACGGTTGCGGGCCGAAGAGATCGAGTTCTTCGTGGCCGACATTCGTGATTTCTCGGCGGAGTCTGATCTGCTGATTCACTCATTGGGCCAGGTTTCAGCCGGGTTCTTCGTCCGCCCCGAGCATCCGCTCGCCGGGCGTGAAGTGACGCTGATCGAACTTGAGGGGTATGGCGTCGCCACCACGCGCTTGCCCGCCGTCGTCAAAGCCGAGACGGCCAGAACCCTCGGCATGTCTTCCCGGCAGACACTGCCCATCGTGCTTGAATGCGACGATGTGGCGCTGCTCAAATCCGTAGCCCTGTCGACCGACACGATCATGGGCGTCATCCACGGTGCGGTCGCCGAGGACATCGAGGCCGGCAGGTTGATCGAGCTGCGCGTCGCCGATGTCCCCAGGTTTCATTCGGAAATCGGTGTGGTCAGCCTGCAAAACCGCAGCCTGTCGCCGACGGCGCGCCGTGTGATCGAGGCCATCGTCGCCGAGATGGCGCAGCGTAACCAACGCCTCTGAACGGCGCCCGGTCAGCGGTCGCCGCGCCAAAGCACAAGACTTCCCGCTGAAAAACCGGATAATGGCGGCCATTCTGTTCAGCTCGCTATTCTGGTAATCCCGCATGGAAATCAAGGTCAACTTTCTCGACAACCTCCGACTTGAAGCCAAGTTCGATGACTTCACGGTGGTGGCCGACCAGCCTATCCGCTACAAGGGCGATGGTTCGGCACCGGGTCCGTTCGACTACTTCCTCGCATCCTCGGCGCTGTGCGCGGCTTACTTTGTGAAGCTGTACTGCGAAACCCGCAATATCCCGACCGACAACATTCGTCTGTCGCAGAACAACATCGTCGACCCGGAAAACCGCTACAACCAGATCTTCAAGATCCAGGTCGAGTTGCCGGCGGACATCTCCGCCAAGGATCGCCTGGGCATCTTGCGCTCCATCGATCGCTGCACGGTGAAGAAGGTCGTGCAGACCGGGCCTGAATTCGTGATCGAGGAAGTGGAAAACCTGGACGCCGATGCCCAGGCCTCGCTGATGCCCGATTCGGATTCCCAGGCAAGCACCTTCATCGCCGGCAAGGACCTGCCGCTGGAGCAGACCATTGCCAACATGTCGGGAATCCTCGCCGACCTGGGGATGAAGATCGAGATTGCGTCGTGGCGCAACATCGTGCCCAACGTCTGGTCGCTGCACATTCGCGACGCGCATTCGCCGATGTGTTTCACCAATGGCAAGGGCTCGACCAAGGAAAGCGCGCTGGCGTCGGCGCTGGGCGAGTTCATCGAGCGGCTGAACTGCAACTTCTTCTACAACGACCAGTTCTGGGGCGAAGACATCGCCAATGCCGAGTTCGTGCACTACCCGGACGAGCGCTGGTTCAAGCCTGGCCCGGACGACGCGCTGCCGCAGGAGATCCTCGACGAGTACTGCCTGGAGATCTTCAACCGCGATGGCGAGCTGCGCGGTTCGCACCTGTACGACACCAACTCCGGCAACACACAGCGCGGGATCTGCTCGCTGCCGTTTGTGCGCCAGTCGGACGGCGAGGTGGTGTATTTCCCGTCCAACCTGATCGAAAACCTGTACCTGAGCAACGGCATGAGCGCTGGCAACACGTTGGTCGAAGCCCAGGTGCAATGTCTGTCGGAGATCTTCGAGCGGGCGGTGAAACGCGAAATCCTCGAAGGCGAGATGGCCCTGCCTGACGTGCCGCAGGACGTGCTGGCGAAGTACCCTGGCATTCTGGCCGGGATCAAGGGCCTGGAAGAGCAGGGCTTCCCGGTGCTGGTGAAGGACGCTTCGCTGGGCGGTGAATTCCCGGTGATGTGCGTGACGTTGATGAACCCGCGCACTGGCGGTGTGTTCGCCTCGTTCGGCGCACACCCGAGCTTCGAAGTGGCGCTGGAACGCAGCCTGACCGAATTGCTGCAGGGTCGCAGTTTCGAAGGCCTGAACGACTTGCCGCAGCCGACTTTCGAAGGGCAGGCGGTGATCGAACCGAACAACTTCGTCGAGCACTTCATCGACTCCAGCGGTGTGGTGTCGTGGCGTTTCTTCAGCGCCAAGCCTGACTTCGAATTCGTCGAGTGGGACTTCTCCGGTCAGGGCGAAGACTCCAACGCCGACGAGGCCGCCACACTGTTCGGCATTCTCGAAGACATGGGCAAAGAAGTGTACATGGCGGTCTACGAGCATATCGGCGCGAAGGCTTGCCGGATTCTGGTGCCGGACTACTCGGAAATCTATCCGGTCGACGATCTGATCTGGGACAACACCAACAAGGCGCTGCAATTCCGCGCCGACATCCTCAACCTGCACAGCCTGAGCAAGGTGGGGCTGCGCAATCTGGTCAAGGGCCTGGAAGACAGCGAACTGGACGACTACACCGACATCACCACGTTGATCGGCATCGAGTTCGACGACAACACGGCCTGGGGTCAGTTGACGATCCTGGAGCTGAAGCTGCTGATCTACCTGGCCACGCAGAAGTATGAAAAGGCCAAGGATCTGGTGGAGGCCTTCCTGCAATACAACGACAACACTGTCGAGCGCGGCTTGTTCTATCAAGCGGTGAACGTGGTGCTGGAAATGCAACTGGACGACGATCTGGAGCTGGCCGATTACGAGGTCAACTTCCGTCGGATGTTCGGCGATGAGCGCATGGACGCGGCGATCGGTTCGGTCGACGGCAGCGTGCGCTTCTACGGTTTGACGCCGACCAGCATGAAGCTGGAAGGGCTCGATCGCCACCAGCGCCTGGTCGACAGCTATAAAAAGCTGCATGCGGCGCGGGCGAAGGTCAGCGGTTTGTCTATCTGACGTCGCGGCGTTACCTGCTCCAGCAAAAAAGCACCTGCGGGTGCTTTTTTGTTTTTCTGTATCAAAACGTTTCTTGAAACCGGCGTCTGCGTTGCTATAGCATCGGCAACAGGAGATGGCATTCCTCCTTGAACCGCCTTGTGCTGATGATGCCTACGTGAACCCAGGACAGGGTGCGTAGGTGTGTCTGCTCGCCCTGTCCCTCTAATGAAAGGACAGGATCATGCATTTACTCCCCCAGCCGCCGCTTTCTTGCTGCGCGTGCCCGCTCCCGGTTCGGCCACATCGGTCTGACGAGGTGAGCCCATCATGCTGAAATCTCTCGTGGTCATTGCCGTTGGCGCATCGCTTGGCGCGTGGTTGCGCTGGCTTCTGGGCCTGAAGCTGAATGCGCTGTTTCCCGCGATTCCTCCGGGCACCGTGGTCGCCAACATGGTGGGCGGCTACATCATCGGCCTGGCCATCGCGTTTCTCGCGGCATCTCCGTCGCTCAGCCCTGAGTGGCGGTTGCTGATCATCACGGGCTTCTGTGGTGGGCTCACTACGTTTTCTACCTTTTCGGCCGAAACCGTCGCTCTGCTTCAGGAGGGCCGGTTGTTCTGGGCGCTCGGCTCGGTGTCCGTACACGTCGCAGGCTCGTTGGCGATGACCGCCGCCGGGCTGTTGTCCTATCAATGGTTTGGCACGCGTTGAGGTGACGAAATGAACGGTTTTCTGGTGATTTTCTTTACTCAACAAAACCGGCGCCATCAGGGAAAGATGCTCGGCGACTGGCTTGTTGATCTGGCAAAGGAGATGGGGCTGCGCGGGGCGACGCTTTCAACCGGTATCGAGGGTTTCGGGCATACCGGCCGGCTGCATTCCTCACACTTTTTCGAACTGGCGGACCAGCCGACGGAGATTCGCATGGCGATCACCGAGGAGGAGTCCGAGCGCCTGTTCAAACGCCTGGAGGTTGAGGACATTTCCGTGTTCTACATAAAAACGCCGATTGAAATGGGCACCGTCGGCAAGAAGGGGAGGGCTGCGACGGCGTCCTGAACACCCGTAAACGCGACGCCAAGTCCTTTTCTATAGAAAAGGGCTTGGTTTTGCGCCTGAACATTAAATAGAATCAGTCTCATTTATATCCTTCGCAGGATCTCTTGAGATGATTGAAGCGTCGCCACCGGATCACAGCCTCCACGCCCTGTACCGTGACCATCGTGGCTGGCTGGAAAACTGGCTGCGCAGGCGCATGGGCAATGCCTGGGATGCGGCTGACCTGAGCCAGGACACCTTCCTGCGGGTGCTTGGCAGTTCGCAGTCAATCGTCGATATGCGTGAGCCGCGTGCGTATTTGCTGACCATCGGCAAACGCCTGATGAGCAATTTCTACACGCGCCGCAGCCTGGAAAAGGCTTATCTGGATGCGCTGGCGAACCTGCCGGAAGAGTGCATGCCATCGCCGGAACAGCGCTGGATCCTGCTGGAAACCCTGCAAGCCCTAGACGAACTGCTCGACGGATTGGCGCCGTCGGTGCGTCGAGTGTTCCTGCTCAGTCAGCTTGAAGGCCTGGGCTACCGCGAAATCGGCGAGCGCCTGGACGTCTCCGAACGCACGGTCAAGCGCTACATGGCGCAAGCCTATGAACATTGCCTGCTGCTGGAGCTGTGATGCGCACTGCGATCTCCAGTGAAGCCCGTGAAGTGGCCCGCGCGGCGGCGCAATGGCTGACGCTGCTCGAGTCCGGCGAGGCCACCGACGACGATCACACCCGCCTGCAACACTGGCGCAGCAGCGACAGTCGCAATGAAAGTGCCTGGCAGAAAGCCCAGTTGTTGCGTCAACGCTTCTGCGGATTGCCTCCGACCCTGGCGATGGCGACGCTGGATCGTCCGGACCTCGCACGTCGAGCCGCACTGAAGCGGGCACTCGGTGTCGCAGCACTGGTGCCAGCAGCCTGGCTGATCAGCCGACAAATGCCGCTGGATGTCTGGCGTGCCGATCTGCAAACCTCCACGGGTGAACTCAAGCGCCTGCCGCTGGCCGACGGCAGTTCGTTGCAACTGAACACCGCCAGTGCGGCGAATGTCGATCTCGCGAAGCATCGGGTGACCCTGGTGCGCGGCGAAATGGCGCTCAAGGTGCCCGGCAGTGTTGCGCTGACTATCGAGGCGCCGTACGGCCGCATCGTCGTTAGTCGAAGCGAAGTCTGCGTGCGTTTGAACGAGCGTGATTGTCGGGTTTCGGTGGTCAGCGGTTCGGTGCAGTTGCAACCGCTGCACGGGCCAATGATGACCCTGCAAGCCGGGCAACAAGTCAGCCTGCAAGCCAGTGGCGCCGGCCCGGTTGCGCCGTTCGATGCGTTGCTGCCGGACTGGCGCAGCGGTGTGCTGATGGCGCAGAACCAGGCGCTGGGCGATTTCCTGCGTGAGCTGAGTCGCTACCGATCCGGTCTGCTGCGCTGGGATCCGGCCCTGGAAAACCTGCGCATCACCGGCAGTTTCCGTCTCGACAATACCGATCGCGTACTGGCACTGCTGGCGGCAAGCCTGCCACTGGAGGTGCAATCACGCACCCGATTCTGGGTCACGCTGGTCCCTCGAAAAAATATTGCCTGAAGCCTGTCCCTTTTTTTCGCCTCGTCGGTCATTCCAGGTAAGTGAACTGAAAACGAGAGCTTCTTCCAATGCCCGCAGTATTCCCGAGTCGTTTGCGTCCGTTGTTGCAGTTGAGCTTCATGCTGAGCCTGAGTGCCAGTCCGTTGTTGATTCCGGTGAGCTGGGCCGACGATGCCGCCGCCCGCCGCAGTTATCAGGTGCCGGCCGGCAGCCTGAGCGCCGCGCTGACCCGTTTCGCCGGGTTGTCCGGGGTCAATCTGTCGGTGGATCCGGCGCTGGTAAGCGGTCGCAGCAGTCAGGGTTTGTCCGGGGAATATGGCGTCGAGGAAGGATTTGCGCGGTTGCTCGCCGGTTCCGGCCTGCAACTGCAACCCGTGGGAGAGGGTGCTTACATTCTGGTGCCAGCGGCGGAGGGTAGTAGTTTGCAACTGGCGCCGACCTCGATTCTCGGTGTCAACGATGAAACCGGCGGCGACGTCTATGCCGGCGGTCAGGTTGCACGGCGCGGTTCGCAGGGGTTGCTCGGCTCCCGTGACTTCATGGAAACACCGTTCAGCATGACCACCTACACCAGCGAGGCGGTCAAGAACCAGCAAGCCCGCACCCTGGGCGATCTGATCGCCAGCGATCCTTCCGTGCGCGCCACTAACCCGGCCGGCGGACGTTACGAACAATTCACCATTCGCGGCTTCAGCCTGTTCAACAGCGATGTCGCGTACAACGGCCTCTACGGCGTGTTGCCGACCTACACCATCGACATGGAAATGGCCGATCGCGTCGACATCCTCAAAGGTCCGACCCAGCTCATCAACGGCATCTCGCCACGGGGCAGTGTGGGCGGGGGTATCAACGTGGTGCCCAAGCGCGCCACCGACAAACCGATCACGTCACTCACGGCCAACTATGCCTCCAACAATCAGGTGGGCGGGGCGGTGGATGTCGGGCGGAGGTTTGGTGAGGACAACAAGTTCGGTATTCGTTTCAACGGGGTGAAGCAGTCCGGCGATACCGAATGGGATCACCAGAGCGTCGATCGCGACATGGAGGTGCTGGGTCTGGATTTCCGGGGTGAGCGTCTGCGTCTGTCGACCGATGTCGGCCACACCGAGCGTGACACCGATGCGCCGCAGGAGCGTGTGCAGGTCGGCGCGAATGCCCGGGTGCCAAGCGCCAATGATGTTCACCGCAACTACGCACAGCCTTGGAGCAAAGCGCGCACCAAGGACACTTTCGGCACGGTGAACGCCGAGTTCGACGTCAACGATTCGACCATGCTCTACGGCGGTGTCGGTGCGCGTAAAAGCAATCACGATTTCCTCCGACACGCCGTTTCGGTCACCAACGATGCCGGTGATTTCAGCGTCCAGCCCCGGGATTTCACCCGTGACGAAAACGTCCGCACGGCCACCGCCGGGGTGCGCAACTGGTTCCATACCGGCCCCGTAAGCCATGAGATCAACCTCGCGGCCAGTTACTTCTACATGGACTTCGAAAACGGCGGTGCCCGTTACGCGGCGTCCCCGAGCAATATTTACAACCCGGTCGAGACGCCGACGCCAGTACGACCGACGCGCCAGGACGCCGAGGTCTACACCGAAAACCGCTTCAGCGGCGTGGCGCTGGCAGACACGATGGGCTTCTTTGACGATCGTTTGCTGGTCACCCTGGGGGCGCGCTGGCAGCGAGTGAAGGTCGATGACTGGAGCAACGACGTCAAAGGTGACACGGCCTACGACGAGGAAAAGGTTTCGCCATCCGGTGGCGTTCTGTTCAAGGCCACCGACAAACTGTCGCTGTACGCCAACTACATGGAAGGCCTGAGCCAGGGCAAGATCGCACCGTCGACCTCGGTCAACGAGGACGAAATCTTCCCGCCTTTCATCAGCCGTCAGGTCGAGGTCGGCGCCAAATATGACGCCGGCTCGTTCGGCGTGACGGCGGCCGTATTCCGTATCAAGCAGCCAGCCTACGAAACCAACGCGGTGACGCGCGTCTTCGGCCCCAACGGCAAGCGCCAGAACGACGGCGTGGAGTTGAATGTATTCGGCGAACCACTCAACGGCTTCCGCCTGCTCGGCGGCGTCATGTACATCGACAGCGAGTTGAAGAACACCACCAATGGCACCTTCGACGGCAATCGCGCGCCAGCGACACCGAAGTACAACGTCAACCTCGGCGCCGAATGGGACGTGCCGAACGTGAAGGGCCTGACGTTGACCGGGCGAGGCATTTACTCCAGTTCGCAATACCTGGATCAGTCCAACGACAAGGAAATCGAGGCATGGGAACGCTTCGATGTCGGCGCGCGTTACGCTTTCAAGGTCGATGAAAAGAACATCACCTTGCGGGCCAATGTCGAGAACGTCGCGGACAAACGCTACTGGAGTTCGGCCGGGGCGTCGGATGACAGTGAACCAGGACTGACCCTCGCCACGCCGCGAACTTATTTGTTGTCGGCGACGGTCGACTTCTGAGCCGACGCTCAGCCTGCACTATCGGCTGATTGGATACTGGCCGAAATAGTGTCTATATGATATCAATCGCGCCCTCATGGACCTTTATCGAGGGCGTTATGCCATTGCAAGGAAGCGCGCGACTCCCCATCGTTTTTCTCACCCTGTCGGCTGAAAACTAATGGGCGTTATTGTCGGCATTATCGTCGTATTCATCGCACTGGCACTGATGGCCAAGTTGCTCCGTTTCATCGGACTAGCCTTCCAGTTTGTGCTTGGTCTGGCTGGGTTGGTTGCGCTGGGGCTACCTGCTGTCTATGGCGTCTCGGTGGAGGCCATCACTAAACCGCTTAAGCTTCGCGCCGGTGCAGCTTGGCTGACTACTGCAGCAACGTTCGCGTTGACGTTCTGTTGGGCGGTACTCGGGTGGCACCCGAAGCTTCCTCCCGGGGCGTTTGCCAGCCTGAAGTTTGGACTGCCTGCCATGTTGTATGGGGTGATGCTGGTCGTCCACCGCAAGAGCAGGCGCAGCCTTGTGAACAACCTGGCAGAAGAGTGGCTGCTGAAGAAGGATCAAGAATTCCATCGTTGTGTTCACGGCGCTTTTGCGTTGTTGCTGGTTTGCGCTTTGGTACCGGTGTTTTTTGAAATGCTGCGCTGGCCTGGCGCTGAAGTTGCCGCTTACTTCTATTGGGGTGTGGCGGTAATCGTGCAGCTTTATGCCATCAGCCAGGACCATGCTCGCTCCACGCTGGAATCCAGCACGTGCGAGGCGTTAGAAGTACAGACCTCGCTCAATGTTAGCCAGACACTTAAAGTCCTGGCCGCTGACAGCATTCTTGATGCCAAGGAAGTCGAAACCCTTTTCAATGGGCGTCTCTCTTACCTGACAGGCGCAGGCACCTTGCGTGAAATGGAGGTGGCGGGGCAGCGCTGGGTTTTTGCCGAAAACTGGTACCGCAATCGATACAAGGCACTTCACGGCGTACTGCTCAAGCAAGTTCGTCATCGCTCTGAGGCACTCAGTGCAATTGTGCGCAGTGCGTTCGGGTTTGAAGGTGCCGCTGCCCAGGACTTCATAGAGCGGCAAATGAGCTTTGGCCAGTTCCAGGATTTTCGTGACGGTCGTTTTTGGTGTGCCTTTGCCTTGTCACAGCGTATCAGTTGCTGTACCGCGTGCGGGCTTGCCGAAGTTCGCAGCAGTGCGAATGACGCAGAGTGGTTCTGCTCCACGATTTGTGCTGAAACCGAGCAGGTATGCCTGAGTGTTCGTGACAAGCCTCAAGAGGAGTTCCTGGCCGACGCCGCCACGAATGGTTTTGTGCTGATGGCATCTGGAAGCGCTTGGGACGCAAATCACAAGTTGTTTGCCGCCGGTGGCCAAGGCCATGGATTTGCCGCCGAAAAGGCTAACCATCGCGTTGATCGCATGATGGGGCGCCAGGCAGAGATTCTTGGCGACAATAATGCCAAAAATGGTGCTGACCGGTTGGTACAGGGTCAGATGATTCAGACTAAATACTGTGCGACCGGTGCCCGTAGTGTCGGGGCTGCTTTCGACGGGCAACAGGGTGGCTACAAGTACTTCGACCAGCAAGGGCGTGCCATGCAGATCGAGGTACCCAAAGACCAATATGTTGATGCAGTACGCACGCTCCAGCGCAAGATTAGCGAGGGTAAGGTGCCAGGCGTCTCGGATCCTAAAGATGCGGTGAAGCTAATCCGCAAAGGTCATCTGACGTATAGCCAGGCGCGCAGTATTACCAAGTTTGGTACTTTCGAGTCCATCGCCTATGACATCACCGAAGGGGTCGTGGTAGGGACCGTTGCCGGGGGTATCAGCTTCGGGGTCAGCGCGACACTGTTTTATCTGAAGACTCAAGATCGCCGTAAGGCTCTGCAAGTCGCCTCTATCCAGGCCGGAAAAAGCTTTGGTCGCAGCCTGACGGTGTATGTTGCGGCTCAGCAATTACATCGCGTCCAGTTCATCCAGCGATCTCTGACCTTGATTGATGTTACAAGTCTGGCGCCGAGTACACGCGGGTTACTGGCTCAAGGTATGGGAGTGAGCAAAAGTGGCTTGAACAAAGCGCTACGGGGGACGCTGATCAGTTCCATCGCGGTTATCGCTGTGACAACCGGTCCAGATCTCGTCAAGCTGGCGCGTGGTCGCATTTCTAAAGCGCAATTTGCGAAGAACCTTGCTGTCGCCTCCTCAGGTGTAGCGGGTGGCGCGGTGGGTTCCATCGCGGGGGGGATTCTGGCGGCTCCCCTGGGGCCAATTGGCGCGATGGTTGGCCGCACAGCAGGTGGGATTATCGGAGGTATCGTTGCCACCGCAATCTCTGCCAAGCTGATGGGCAAACTGGTTCAAGAAGATCGTGTTTTGATCATCAGCATCATCCAGGCTCAGTTGGAGTATTTGGCTATCGCCTTCATGCTTGCCAGGGAGGAGATCGACAGTGTGAACGCTAACTTGGAAAAGGCGCTATCGCAAAAAAGTCTCGAAGTGATATTTGCTGCTAAAGACCAACGCCGTGCAATGGCCAATTTCTATCTCAAACCTGTGGTCGTGGCTGTGGTTCGCCAGCGTCCGGTGGTGAGCTATTCACCGGCTGAAGTGGTGGATGCATGGGACGGGATGGTAGCTAAAGATGCGGCGTAAAGTAGTTGATGCAGAGAGAAGTCCGTGCATGGAGAGTGTTGTTACTGAATCTAGCTTAGTTTCGGCCTTGATGGATACTCCCGTGCCTAATGCCCATTCGGACAGAAAGCTTCAGCTCTAAATCCGATAAGCTTACTTTTGCGTCACTCCGATCTGTTGCGCAGTGGGGAAGCGGAAAAAACTAAACCATACCGCTGCGATATCCACCTTATCGAGTTGTCCTGAAAAATTAGGCCACCACAATCAATCCTGGGTATGGACGACGCTTAGGTATTTTTTTGCTGCTAAACCTTGCTTGGCGATGCCTAAATGTGACGGAAGACGATGTATTCAAAATCTTCCTACCCTGCTTGCCTCATGCCTCTTACAATCATGCTAATAAGTAAGCATGTTGCTCGAATGAATAGGAATGGAAGATGAAGTCGACTCCGAAACGCCCCAACTCCCTGCCACAACGGGAAGGCGTTACGCCCAGTCATTTATCGTTCCCGGTCGTTGGAATCGGCGCCTCGGCGGGCGGTCTCAATGCGCTGAAAACATTTTTTGAGCAGATGCCTGCCGACAGTGGCATGGCGTTTGTCATTGTCCTTCATCTGTCTCCCAATCACGAAAGTGTGGCCGATCAGATTCTTCAGGACTGCACATCGATGCCCGTCCGCCAGGTCAATGATCCGTGCCCCATCGAACGCAATAATGTCTACGTGATATCGCCTGCCAGTCAGCTATCGATGAACGATGGCTATCTGCGGGTGATCCCCACCAATCGGCCGGTGGGTAGCCATGTGGCAATTGATCTGTTTTTCCGGGATCTGGCTGATGTACACAAAGAACATGCTTTCTGCATCGTGCTGTCAGGCACTGGCAGTGATGGCGCTGTCGGGCTGTCCAGGATCAAGGAGCAGGGGGGCGTAACCATTGTGCAAGCGCCTTCAGACGCTGAATTCGACGGCATGCCGCAAGCGGCCATCGCGACACTTATGGTCGATGTGGTGCTGCCCGTCGCCGAAATACCGCAAAAAATTCTCGAACTGTGGCGCAACTCGCTGACCATTACATTGCCTGAGCCGCACGATATGCAGATGCCATCAGATACCCCAGAGAAAGAGCGCGCTTTAGCCGAGCAGACTCTGCAGGATATTCTGTTGCTGCTGCGCAACCGCACGGGACACGACTTCAAGCATTACAAGCGCGCCACGGTGCTGCGACGTATCGAGCGTCGCCTGCAAGTGACAGCGCAACCGGATCTGCCGACCTATTTCAATTATCTGGAAAACAATCCCGAAGAAGCCAGCAACCTGCTTGGCGATATGCTGATTGGCGTCACCAACTTTTTCCGTGACCGGGAAGCCTTCGAGGCGTTGGAGCGCCATGTGCTGACTCCACTGATGGGCAGTGAGCTGGAAAAACCCAAGCGCGAAGAGGTTCGCATCTGGTCGGCAGGTTGCTCGACCGGTGAAGAGGCCTACAGCCTGACGATCCTGTGTACCGAGCATCAGAAGCTCGAAGCCAACCCGGTCAAGGTGCAGGTGTTCGCCACGGACATTGATGAGCGAGCCATTGCCACCGGGCGTGCTGGCCAGTATCCCGAAGCCATTCTTACGGACGTGCCGCCGACCCGACTGCGCCAGTACTTCGTCAAGGAAGGCGAGCGCTTCAAGGTGCGCAAGGAAATCCGCGAGAAGGTTCTTTTCGCCAATCACAGCCTGCTGTCCGACCCGCCGTTTTCACAGATCGACCTGATCGTCTGCCGCAACCTGCTGATCTATCTGGAACGGGAAATTCAGCGCGACATCCTGCAGATGTTCCATTTCGCTTTGCGCCCTGGCGGCTATCTGTTTCTCGGTTCGTCCGAATCTGCAGACGCCTGCCCTGATCTGTTTACGCCAGTCGATAAGCGCAACCGTATTTTCCGTGCCAAGGCGGGGACCGCCAGCCGGCGTACGCCAACGATGCCGCGCGGCGGTTTCACTTCGTTCAACATGTCTGTGCCGCCGCCCATGGTGCCGGTAACGCGCAAAGTGGCTTACGCCGATATTCATCAGCGCGCGCTGGAACAGCGTTTACCGCCGAGCCTGATCGTCGATGCCAACGCCGATATTCTGCACATGAGCGAAGGGGCTGGACGGTTTCTGCGTTATATCGGTGGCGAGATGAGTCGCAACGTATTGGGGCTGGTCATGCCCCAGTTACGCCTGGAATTGCGCACGACACTATTCCAGGCGCAGCAGAGCGGTAAAGCGACCGTGTCACGGAAAATTCGCATCCAGGATCCACAAGGCGATTATTTCGTCGACATCATGGTGCAGCCGCACAAGGACGAGATTTCCGAACAGGACGTGCGCTTGATCGTGTTCAGTGTCTCGCAGATCGAGGCCGGACCAGGTTTCGAATTGAACCTGCAGACCGAAAACCAAGTGCTCACCAGCCTGGAAAACGAGTTGCAACGTACCAAAGAGCATTTGCAGGAGACGATCGAACACTCGGAGACTTCCAGTGAAGAGCTCAAGGCCTCCAACGAGGAAATGCACGCTATCAACGAGGAGTTGCGCTCAGCCACCGAAGAGCTGGAAACCAGCAAGGAAGAGCTGCAATCGATCAACGAAGAGTTGTTGACGGTCAACTACGAACTGAAAACCAAGGTCGAAGAAACCGACAAAATCAATGACTACCTGGCGAACCTTATCGCATCGACCGACATTGCGACGGTCTTCGTTGATCGCAACATGCATATCCGCTGGTTCACTCCGCGCGCGACAGACATTTTCAGCATGTTGCCGGTCGATACCGGGCGCTCGTTGCTCGACATCACCCATCGCCTCAACTACCCGCAACTGGCGGACGATGCGACTTCGGTGTTCGAGTCGCTGAACATGATGGAGCGGGAGGTCAGCAGCATCGATCACCGTTGGTATATCGCACGCCTGTTGCCTTACCGCTCCAGCGAAAACCACATCGACGGTACGGTGTTGACGTTCATCGATATCACCAAACGCCGCGAGGCCGAAGAAGATTTGCGTCTGGGTCAGGAACGCATGCGCCTGGTGGCAGAGAGCACGCACGACTTCGCGATCATCATCCTTGATGAACAGGGGCTAATCACTGACTGGAATACCGGTGCAGAGCTGATCTTCGGTTACAAGAGCACTGAAGTCATCGGCATCTACTACGACTTGTTGTTCTCGCCCGAAGACCGCAAAGCCGGGGTTCCTGAAAATGAATTGCGTCAGGCTCGTGAACACGGGCGCGGCGAGGATGAGCGCTGGCATGTGCGCAAAGACGGCAGCCGTTTCTATTGCAGCGGCGAAGTGACCTTGTTGCGGGCGGAAACGGACATGGGCTACGTCAAAATCGCCCGTGATCTGACCGGCCATAAACGATTGCATGAAGAGCAAAGCAAGAAGCTGGCGGAAAACCAGGTTTCCAGCCACATGAAGGACGAGTTTTTCGCCGTCATGTCGCACGAGTTGAAACACCCGCTCAACCTGATTCAATTGAATACCGAAATCCTGCGTCGCCTGCCTTCGGTGCGCAGCGCGGAAAAGGCCAGTAAAGCCGTTTCGACCATCAGTGACGCCGTCGCCAGCCAGGCACGCATCATTGATGATCTGCTGGATGTGGCACGGATTCGTACCGGCAAACTCAAGCTCAAGACGCAGTTGCTGGATCTGGCGATTATCGTGCGTGACATCCATGCCGTTGTCGTGGAGGAATACCCCGGCGCCGAGATCACCCTTGACGCGCCGTCAACCGACGTTTCAGTGCCGGTCGAGGGCGATCCCACACGGCTGGAGCAGATCATCTGGAACCTGCTGCACAACGCTCTGAAGTTCACCCAGCAGAATGCCCGTATCCAGATGATTCTTGGCGTGAACGACGGTCACGCACGGCTGCAAATCATCGACAACGGCATCGGATTGGCACCGGCGGACATCGAACATGTTTTCGATCTTTTCAACCAGGCCAAGCCGAGAACGAACAGTCATCAACGCGATGGCTTGGGCATCGGCCTTTCGCTCGTTCGCCAACTCGTACAGGCCCATGACGGCTCGGTCGGCGTCAAGTCCGCAGGACTCGGCCACGGTTGCGCTTTCACCGTCTTGCTCCCGCTGTCGGATCAAACCATCGATGTCGATCAGAATGAACCCAAGGCCGAGCAGAAAGGCCGGCTAAAGGGTCTCAAGGTCTTGCTGGTGGACGACTCTCCAGAAGTCGTCGATGTCATGCGCATGTTGCTTGAGATGGAAGATGCGCTGGTCAAGTCTTTCAGTGAACCCTTGCTTGCCTTGCGCAATGCGACGGATGAGCATTACGACATCATTTTGTCCGACATAGGCATGCCGGTCATGGACGGACATGAGCTGATTCAGGCGTTGCGTCAGACCAAATTGCACAAATTTACCCCGGCGATCGCTTTGACGGGTTATGGCGTGGCGGCTGAAGTACAGAAAGCCAGAACTTCAGGCTTTGATCGGCACTTGAGCAAGCCGGTGCAATATGAAGAGTTGGTAGAAACAATCGAGGAACTGTGTAGCAGCATGCTGAAGTGAGTGATGCAGACGTTTCATGTATTGGCAAGGCAATGAGGATCGTGTGTCGATGATCCTCATGTCTCCTGTAATAAATGGTCTACCACTTGCGCCAGTGCGAGCGGCGTCGGGAGTCTGTCATTCAGCCCTTGGCGAAAGATTTTCCGTTGACGATCGGCACTCGTGCCGGCGGCAATCATCTCGCGTACCTGATCAAAGATGTCATGCATCTGCATCCGCTCAGCGGTAGAGCCCATGACCTGATCGGCATGTTCCAGCCACTGTGCGATGGAAAAAGTCTGCTCGTGGCCTTCGATGAGAAAGGCGCCCTGAAGGCCCGAGCGTTTTGCTCTCCAGCGGTTTTCCTCAAGCAGGATTCGTGAGGTCGGCGTGTACGAAGCACCCGGTAGCTTCTGCTCCAGGGCGTAGGCAATCAGCAATCGATAAAGCGAGGCGAGGGTAAGGGCATCGGCCAGACGGGGACAGGCGTCGGTCATGCGCAATTCCAGTGTGGGGAATCTGGCGCACGGGCGCAGTGCCCACCAGCATTCGCTCGGTCGCTTGATGATGCCTGTGCGCATGAGCAGGGCAATGTGAGTGTCGTAATCGTGCTGACCGGCAAACAGCGGAGGAATGCCCATGCGCGGCCATTCATCGCACAGCGTCTGGCGGAAACTCATGAAGCCGCTGTCCGCACCGTCCCAGAATGGCGATGAACAACTCAAGGCCAGCAACAGGGGCGTCCAGGGCAAGACCTCGTTCATGACTTGTACCCGGTCGACAGGGGCGGTCACCTCGACATGTACATGCAGCCCTGATAACACGCTGCGGTGGGCAACATGGCCGTAGTTGCGGAAGATCTGCTGGAAGTGTTCTTTATCGGTCGGCATCTGCGTTCGCCAATCGGCGAGCGGGTGACTGCCGACGCTGATGGCGCTCAGTCCATACGGCTGCAGGCTGCGGCTCACGGCCTCGCGGGCGCCGGCAAGGTAATCGGTGGCCTGGCCCAGAGTAGTGAAAATCGGCGAGGCGACCTCGATCTGTCCCTGAAACATTTCAAAAGCAAAGTGTTCGCCCAGCGCATCCCGGCATGCCTGGATGGCCCCACGGCAGGGCTGACCCACCATGACACGGGACGCCAGATCAGTGATGAAGTATTCCTCTTCGATGCCGAATCGCGGGCCTTCGCTCATGACCATGCTCCTGGTGGTACGCCAGCCGGGCGCCTAGTGATAATCGTCACCGGCGATTGCACGCAGATAGGCCTGATCGGCCTCGATACGCAGGTCTCTCCACTCTTCCCATGTCACGATTTGCTGACGATGCATCTCATCGCACTGGCGCAATAATTCATCGTGGTAGTCATTCGGGCAGTCCATGCGCAAGAGCTGGTTGTCCAGTGCGCAATACCAGCAGTCGAGTGCCTGAAGCTTCATTTCTTGTGTGGCTGTGAGCAGATTCTTGAAGGCGTTCATGGCGAGGGTCTTCCATGGGCTGTTTCAACGTTGAGCACCTGCCTCGCTGTGGCGTTCAGCGAATCCGACGGGAGGAGGGCGTGACGCTCAGGCTACCTGGATGTACACGCTCCAGAATCCGAGCACTATCCAGAACGTTGCGAAAATCCACGGCGTGCGCACCGAAAACAACAGTGCTTTGCGATAGCCCTTGTGAGTCGACTCACGTTCGCTGAACAGCGGCGATTCGTCGTACGCCAGGCCCATCAGCGGCTCGCTGCGCAGCAACTGACTCTGCTTGAAATACCAATGGTCGATGATGTCATACGCCGCCCGAATACCGGGCCATGCGTTGAGTGAGCTGAGTAATCCCAGCAGCGCGAGAAAGGGTGGCACCGCGAGGGTGAACAGCTTGCCCCACTCGGGGTTGAGATTGCCCATGCTGGATGCAAAAGCGATCACCAGAAAAGACTGGGCGGCAAGATAGGCGTCGGTACGGTTGGCCAGGATGCTGGTCTCGTACTGGATTTCACGACGATAGAAATCCAGTCGCTCTTTTGGCGAGCCGAACATCTTGGCGTTGTGTTCCGTGAGTTCGCTTTCACTGGTCTGGCTGGTGAGGATTCTTGGCAAAGCGGCGTGTCCTGTTCAATGAATGGATCGGCACAATTCAGCCTTTGCTGTGTTCCGGTGAAGAAGGTCCTTTGGTGACGCCTCGGGGTCCCGTGATGCCCCAGATGAGCGCTCCCACTATCGGCAGCAGCAGAACAAGTGCCGACCACCAGATTTTGCTCAACATAGGGCTGTCGCTTCTGAACACGCTATTGATGATCCATAAATCGAGCAGCAGGACGATCACTGCGCCGCCGATCAGAAAATATGTGGTTTCCATGCTGCACCTCCATCGGTTGTAAAGGTTTTGGGGGGAGGCGGCGAGCAAAGGTTCAGCCTGAATGACTACCGGGTTCGCAACGTTCAATGCGCCGCTGCCGCTCATGCAAATAAAAGGAATTTTCCCTGAGCCTTTTCCTCTCCTGTGTATGACGTTCCATTTGTCGCCTTCACAGGGGATAGCTCCATGACATCGATAGAGTGCCCGAGCACCATGCCTGTCGCGCTTCACGAGAGACCGAACCATCCGAATCGTGAGATCTACGAAAAACTGCTCAAGCATGATCCTGAGGCCAGCACCATTGCCTATGCCTTTGTGAAGCAGCATCTGGCGGCCGCACGAGACATTGCCAATGAGTTACCTGCCGATCCCGAGCAACTCTTTCAGTGGTCGGAGGCCCGTTGTGCCGCCGTCGCCGCGCAATACGCGAGCTACCTCGCGTCTCGGCAGGCGGGAGAAGGGCGCCGCTATTTTCAGAACAAATCCCATGCCCTGTACTTTGTGCAGCATGTCGGACCGACGAAATTGGTCGATGGCGCCTGGTTGGCGGGTGTGCTGAACCACTGGCAAGACGTTCGCTTCGATCACTTGCAAGAGATCTATCTCGAAGAGCTGGGCGAGGGCGTGCCGAGGCAGAACCATGTGCTGATCTATCGTCAGCTATTGGCTGAGCATGCCTGTGATGATCTGTCGGACCTTGGCGATGAGTACTTTCTGCAAGGCGCAATACAGCTGGCGTTGGGGCATTGCGGCGATTCGTTGTTGCCCGAAGTCATCGGCTACAACCTTGGCTACGAGCAATTGCCGCTGCACCTGTTGATCAGCGCTTACGAACTGCGTGAATTGGGCATCGATCCGCATTACTTTCGCCTGCATGTGACCATCGACAACGCCAGCACCGGGCACGCCCACCGCGCCGTGCAGGCTCTGCATGACTTGCTGCCTGCGGGGGAACAGCGAGCCGCACTCTATCGGCGCATGACGTTGGGCTACCGGCTGAACGATCTCGGACTGGGCTCGACTGCAGTGATCCAGGGGTTCGACTTGCAGCATGAAGTGCTGAAAATGCTGGAGCGTAAATGCATATTCGGTCGGCATATGCATTCCGATTACTGCCGGATCGAAAACCGCACCGTCAATCAGTGGCTGGCGACGCCGGGTCACATGGGGGCTTTTCTCGACGCATTGATCCGCAAAGGCTGGATCAAGCGCGGCGAGGATCCGGTCGATAGCCGCTTCTGGCAATTGATCGATGGCAGTTCGGCGGTGATGTTCGGGGTGTTCAGCGCCTACGAAAAACAGCTGATACATGACTGGATCGCCGACGGCTGGGAGGACGCTAAACAGCGTGCGCGAGTGTTGCACAAGCCTGCCCGCGAGGACGTCGGGCAGGCCAGCGACAGCGAAACCCTGACCCTGCAAAAGACCCTGGAAACGCAGTCGCCGCTCGAGCAACTGAAAACCCTGATCCCCTGGCTGGCGCCACAACGTCACTGGCGCCCTGCAGGACTTTACGCCACGCGCCGATTCATGCATTTGCGCAAAGTCCTGCGCTGAACATCCCGGAGGTTCCATGACAGCACAACAGCGGGTCGATCGCGAATTGCTTGAGCTGGGCATGCGCTTGCGCAAGAACGGTTACCGGTTCATCACCCCGACGCCTTTGACCCACGAGCGGGTTATGCAACGGGCGGACCGGCCCTTGGCGATGGATCAGCGCGATGTCTTCGGCTGGTCGATGCCCTTCGATAAAGGACTATTTTCGGCTGAACAATTTCAGGCGCTGGAGCGCGCTGGAATACTTGAGCAACAAGGCGCGCTGTGGCGCAGCACGGTTCGCTGGTCGTCGTTGAATGACCTGCTGTTCGTGCATTCAGCCTATCCCACCAGCCAGAGTGATGCGGTGTTTTTCGGTCCGGACACTTATCGGTTTGCCCGGGTCATCGAGGCCCATCTGCAACGGCGAACGGTTCCGGCCCAGCGCGCGGTAGATATCGGTTGTGGGGCCGGCGTTGGCGCAGTGCTGATTGCCCGAGCGCAACCTGAGGCTCAGGTGGTCGCGGTCGACATCAACCCGCATGCGTTACGCCTGAGCGCCGTCAATGCCGGGTTGGCCGGCACCGATAACATCGCCATCTACCACAGCGATCTGTTGGCGAGTGTCGAAGGCCAGTTCGATCTGGTGGTAGCCAATCCCCCCTACATGAACGATCAACAGCAACGTGCCTACCGGCACGGCGGCGGCGCTTTGGGCGAAGCACTGTCGGTGCGCATCGTGCGCGAGGCGCTGCCACGCTTGAAGGCGGGGGGCACGCTGCTGCTGTACACCGGTGTCGCCATGCTGCACGGCGCGGACCCTTTTCTGGCCCAGGTTGAAGCGTTGCCGGGCACTGATTTCAGTTGGACTTACGAAGAGCTTGATCCGGACGTCTTCGGTGAAGAGCTGCTTAAACCTGGCTACGAACAGGTCGAGCGCATTGCCGTAACCCTGCTCACGGTTACTCGCAACTAATCGAAACTTCGCTGTCCGCCGGGCTGTCCAGACCTTTACATCTTCCGGGTCTGCCTGCGCTACAGGCGTGCCGGGGAAGCCATTCGTAATGCGAAAGCGAGGTTGGACATGACAGCCACAGTGGGCGATTTTCTGGTCGAGCGGCTCAGCCAATGGGGCGTGACACGAATCTTTGGTTATCCGGGGGACGGCATCAACGGGGGCTTCGGCGCGCTGAGCCGTGCGCAGGGCAAGATCGAGTTCGTGCAGGCCCGACATGAAGAAATGGCCGCGTTCATGGCCTCGGCCCACGCCAAGTTCACGGGTGAACTGGGCGTATGCATCGCAACCTCAGGCCCCGGCGCATCGCACTTGATCACCGGTCTGTACGACGCCCGACTCGATCACATGCCGGTGCTGGCGATCGTTGGTCAGCAAGCGCGTACGGCGCTGGGCAGCCACTATCAACAGGAGCTGGACCTGGTTTCGATGTTCAAGGACGTCGCCGGGGCTTTTGTGCAGCAGGCTTCGGCACCTGCACAGGTGCGCCATCTGCTGGATCGTGCGGTGCGCACGGCGATTGGCGAGCGGCGGGTGACCGCACTGGTCCTGCCGAATGACTTGCAGGATATCGAGTACAAGGCCCCGGCGCGAGCACACGGAACGGCACATTCCGGGGTCGGTTACAGCAAGCCGAAAGTGCTGCCTTATGATACGGATCTGCAACGCGCGGCCGAGGTGCTGAACGCGGGCGAGAAGGTGGCGATTCTGGTGGGTGCCGGTGCGCTGGGGGCGAGTGATGAAGTGTTTGCGATTGCCGAAAAACTTGGTGCCGGGGTCGCCAAGGCACTGCTCGGCAAAGCCGTGTTGCCGGATGAATTGCCCTGGGTCACCGGCAGTATCGGTCTGCTCGGCACCGAGCCGAGCTACAAGCTGATGACCGAATGCGACACCCTGCTGATGATCGGCTCGGGCTTTCCCTATGCCGAATTCTTGCCCAGAGAGGGCCAGGCGCGCGGAGTGCAGATCGACTTGCAGCCCGACATGCTCGGCCTGCGCTATCCGATGGAAGTCAACTTGGTGGGTGATGCCGCCGAAACCCTCGCGGCGCTGGCACCGCTACTTGAACACAAATCCCGACGCAAATGGCGCAAAAAGATCGAGGGCTGGCGCGCCACTTGGGAAAAAACGCTTGAGAAACGCGCCATGGCCAAGGCCGATCCGGTCAATCCGCAACGGGTGGTGTATGAGTTGTCTCCACGCTTGCCCGAGCAGGCCATCATCACCAGTGATTCCGGCTCTTGTGCCAACTGGTTCGCCCGTGACCTGAAAATCCGCAAAGGCATGAAGTGCTCGCTCTCCGGTGGCCTGGCCTCCATGGGCGCGGCCGTGCCGTATGCGATAGCGGCAAAGTTCGCCTTCCCGCAGCGGCCGGTGATTGCCCTGGTCGGCGATGGCGCGATGCAAATGAACAACATGGCCGAACTGATAACGGTCGCCAAGTACTGGCGACAGTGGGACAGCCCGAAATGGATCTGCGCGGTGTTCAACAACGAGGACTTGAATCAGGTCACTTGGGAGCAACGCGTCATGGAGGGTGATCCGAAGTTCGTCGCCTCGCAGAGCATTCCGGATGTGCCGTACCACCTGTTCGCCATTTCCATCGGTCTCAAGGGTATTTTTGTCGATCGCGAAGAAGACGTGGCCGCTGCCTGGGAGCAGGCGCTGGCCTCGGACGTACCGGTGGTGATCGAGTTCAAGACTGACCCGAACGTGCCGCCGCTGCCACCGCATATCAAATTGGAACAGGCAAAAAAATTCGCCACCACGCTGCTCAAGGGCGATCCCGACGAAGCCGGTGTCATCGTGCAAACGGCCAAACAGGTGCTGGGAGCGGTATTGCCCGGCAAGGCCAAATAGCGAGGTCAACTTCGGCCCATGGACACTCTCGACTCCGCGCTCATGGCCGCGCGAATCCAGTTCGCGATCACCATCGGTTTTCATATCGTACTGGCAGCCTTCACCATTGGTCTGGCGAACGGTCTGATGGTGCTGGAGGCGTTGTGGCTCAGGAGCGGACGCGAGATCTACCTGGATATCTACCGCTACTGGCTCAAGGTGTTTGCCTTGACCGTAGCGGTCGGGACGGCGTCCGGGCTGATTCTGGAGTATCAGTTCGGCCTGAACTGGTCGCGGCTCTCGGTTCAGGCCGGCGATATTCTCGGGCCGTTGATGTTCTATGAAGTCCTTGCGGCGTTTTTTCTCGAGGCCGGGTTCCTAGGCATCATGTTGTTCGGCTTGAAGAAGGTAGGTCCACGTTTGCATTTTTTTGCGACTTGCGCGGTGGCGGCCGGGTCGCTGTTCAGTGCGTTCTGGATTCTCTCGGCCAACTCGTGGATGCACACCCCAGCGGGCTTTTCCCTTGGCCCGGACGGTCGATTTCTTGCCGAGGACTGGTGGGCGATCATTTTCAATCCGTCGTTTCCCTATCGCCTGGTGCACATGACGCTTGCTGCGTTTCTTGGTACCGCGACACTGGTGGCGGGAATCAGTGCCTGGCAGTTGCTGAAGGCTGCCCACAACCCTCGGGTGCGCGTGCAATTATCCATGGCGTTGTGGGTGTTGGTGGTGCTGACACCGGTGCAAATCGTCGTCGGCGATCTGCATGGCCGGCATAGCCAGCAAGTGCAGCCGCAAAAAGTGGCGGCGATAGAAGGCTCCTGGACGCGTCCGCCCGAGGGTGCCGGCGAGCCGCTGCGGATTTTCGCCTGGCCCGACATGAATGAGCGACGCAATCACTGGGAACTGTCCATTCCACGTATCGGCTCGCTGTATCTGCGTCACGACTGAGTGGGACCATCGCTGCACTCGACGAGTTCGCGCCGCAGGATATTCCGCCGGTGGCGCCGGTCTTCTTTGCGTTTCGGCTGATGGTCGGCCTGGGTCTGTTGATGCTCGGGCAGGGGGTGGCTAGTCTGCTGCTGCGCTGGCGCAAGCGGTTGTACATTTCCCGCCGCTGGTTATGGGCTTGCGTTTTGATGACGCCGGCAGGGTTCCTGGCCATGCTCAGTGGCTGGACGGTGACCGAAGTGGGGCGCCAGCCGTTCACCGTGTATGGACTGCTGCGTACCGCGGACAGCCTGTCATCGGTATCGCGTGCGCAAGTGGTCGGGTCGACCTGGCTGATTCTCGGGTTCTATCTGCTGGTATTCGCGATCGGGTTATGGGTGTTGCTGCGCCTGCTGCGTGAACCCCCGCACCGAGGCGAAGCCGGACCGCAGCCGACGCTGCCCGACGAAACCGGGGGGTCCTGAGGAAAGGCCATGGACACTGACATTACGACCCTGCTGTGCGCGGCAGCCCTGGCGTTCTCGGTCATGAATTATGTGCTCCTTGACGGCACCGACCTGGGAGTAGGCGTGCTGCTGGGTCTGACCCGCCGCAGCGATCACAGGCGGGCGATGGCAGTCAGTATTCTGCCGATCTGGGACGCCAATGAAACCTGGCTGGTACTTGGTGGTGGCGGGTTGCTGGCGTTGTTTCCGCTCGCCTACGCGATCCTGCTGCCGGCGTTGTATCTGCCGTTCATCCTGATGTTCCTCGCACTGATTCTGCGCGCGATGGCCCTGGAGTTCCGTGATCATGCACCAAACGAGCGGTTGAAACGCGCAGTCGACGGCGTGCTGCTGGGCGGTTCGCTGTTGACGGGTGTGGCGCAGGGCGTGGTGCTGGGCACACTGGTGCAGGGTGTACCTAATCAGGGTGGGCAGTACACCGGCAACGGCTGGGAGTGGTTTGGGCCGTTTCCGTTGTTCTGTGGCCTGGTGCTGGTGTGCGGCTATGCGTGGCTGGGTGCATGCTGGCTGTACTGGCGCACTGTCGATGAACTGCAGCAGCACGCCACACGTCAGGCGCGCGTGCTGGCGCTGGTGACTGTCGGGCTGTTGATCGTACTGGTGGTGTGGACGACAACGTTGCACGGGCAATATGCCCGGCGTTTCGCATCGCCGATGATCGGGTTGCCGGCGGGGCTGGCGCTGGTCGGGCTGTTGGCGGGCTTCATCTGGGGATTTCGCAGCCGATTTCACGGCATGCCGTTGTTCGCGGCGTTGGGCGTCTTTGTCCTCGCGTTCGGTTTGATGCTGGCCGCGTTGTATCCGCTGATCATCCCGCCAGAACTGACTCTGCAAGCGGCCACGTCGAGTGCGCATAGCCAGATATTCATGCTGGTGGGTTTCGCGGTGCTGGTGCCGGTTACCCTGGTCTACAACACCTACGGCTTTCGGGTCTTCAGCGGCAAAATCCGTGTGCCGCCGCACCACTGAAACCCTTGTGTGGTGAGGTGATTTTTCCCCGCCACGCGGCTCTTATACTGTCCCTTTAATCATGAGTGATAGCCCGAAGCCATTCTTGCGAGATGAGTATGAGTGACTGATCATCCCGCCAAACTTTTCGCGGGTAATAATATGGACAAACAACTGGCTGGATACTCCATCGTGTTAACAATTGTCTGGGTATCAGTCGTTCTCTTCGTCATGTACACGATAGCCAATTAAGTTTAGGGCCGTCGTGAGCGGCGGTTTCCTCTCGCTCCCGGAATACGGGGGGCTAGTCTAAAAAACCAAGATGACGCATGTAAGCTCAATGGCCCACTATTCGATGTGAAAATTGTACATAGTTGAATTTTGTGTATAGATTTTTGGGATCTATTCAACTTTCGATAAGTTGTCCGACAATCTTTCTGAATTTTCTCACTCAACCTGCATCACTTGCTATGAGCATAAGGAGAACCTCATGAGCCAGGTTGAGTTATTTGTGATCGAGTACATGCTTCATGGGGATCGGAAAACATTCATTATCCGCACCAGTGAGATGAACAATGCTCACGCTTGGCAGTGGGCCAGTTGCGATGCAGGTATTGCGCCGATCCCCAAGCCGGGACGCGCGCCACTCAGGCGCATGACCAGACCTATGGCCGAGCGCTTTGGTATCACTGAGGTGCAATGGCGACCAGGCACTGCCCTCATTTGGGAAGAGGCAGGAGATCGATGAGCGATAATAGTCTGCGGCTCAGCACCAGCCAGGCGTGGGACGCCGAGATTGCACGTAACACTGAAATGTTTCGCGAGGCGGATCGATTGGAGGAGGAGGCCTACCGGATCATTGAGGCCGGTTTGGATGAACCTGACGTCTGGAGCCGTTTCTCCGAGGCCAAGGCCTGGGCCGACGCAAAGCGTACGCAAGCTTATCGGGACTGGATACGCATTAAGCGGGCAATGATGAACAAGCCTGATTCTCGATGATGCAAAGGTACCGGCGACCGGATCCTCAGCATACGGTGATCATTCGACGGCGAAGATCCGGCGATGATGGTTTCGGTACATTTCACGATGAACGTGGCATCCACGACGTTTACCGGCGGCGCGTTTCCTGCCGGGTTCCCTCGGCAAATCCATGTACCGCCATCCCGCTGATCCGGAATACGTGATGCAGAGTGAACTCACTGCGGCTGAGTCCTTCGGAACTTGAAGAGGCACTTCTTCAATTCCATCGCCAGAGGATTCCACCATGCGAGCAATGACCTACCACGGTGCTCATGATGTCAGAGTCGAAACCGTACCGGATCCGATTATCGAGGCACCGGACGACATCATCCTTCGAGTGACCGCCACAGCGATCTGCGGCTCGGATCTGCACCTGTACCGGGGCAAGATTCCGACCGTCGAGCACGGCGATATCTTTGGCCATGAGTTCATGGGCATCGTGGAGGAAACAGGCACGGCAGTCACCGCCGTGCAGCGCGGGGATCGGGTGGTGATCCCGTTCGTGATTGCCTGCGGTGACTGTTTCTTCTGCCAGCAGGAACTCTACGCGGCCTGCGAGACGACCAATACCGGCGCGGGCGCGGCTATGAACAAAAAGCTGATACCTCCGCCGGCCGCGCTGTTCGGCTACAGCCGAATGTACGGTGGCATTCCCGGCGGGCAGGCCGAACGGGTGAGGGTGCCGAAAGCCAACACCGGACCGTTCAAGGTGCCGGGAACGCTGGCGGACGAAAAAGTCCTGTTCCTTTCCGACATTCTTCCGACCGCGTGGCAGGCCGTGATCAATGCGGGCGTGGGGAAGGGTTCGAGTCTGGCGATTTATGGGGCCGGACCGGTCGGACTGCTCAGCGCAGCATGCGCCCGAATGCTCGGCGTCGAGCACATCTTCATGGTTGATCACCATCCCTATCGACTGGACTACGCGCAACGCACCTACGGCGTGATCCCGATCAACTTCGATGACGACGATGACGCGGCGGATACCATCATCAGCCAGACGCCGGGTAGCCGTGGTGTGGACGGCGTGATCGATGCGGTGGGATTCGAGGCCAAGGGCAGCACCACGGAAACCGTGCTGGCCACACTCAAGCTCGAAGGCAGCAGCGGCAAGGCGTTGCGTCAGTGCATCGCGGCGGTGCGCCGAGGGGGCGTAGTCAGTGTGCCGGGTGTGTACGCCGGGTTTATCCATGGGTTCCTGTTCGGCGACGCCTTTGACAAGGGCCTGACCTTCAAGATGGGCCAGACCCATGTGCAGCGCTATCTCCCGGAATTGCTGGGATATATCGAAACCGGGCGGCTGCAACCGGATGCAATCATCAGCCATCGACTCTCGCTGGAACAGGCGGCCGAGGGCTACAGGATTTTCGACAAGAAACAGGAAGACTGCCGCAAGGTCATCCTCACGCCGGGCGGCGGCGATATGCCGCTGGCCGAAGTGGACGGGACCGCACCGTTGGTGCCGGCCATATGATCAATCGGACCTGTGACGAGAGCACTCGCCACAGAAATCATTTAGCGGGAGAGGATCATGAAAACAATCTGTGCCTGTTTGGGACTTTGTTCAGTGTTGCTTTTGCAGGGCTGTTTCGAAGGTTCGAATGACGCTCCCAACAAGGATGGCGACAAAAGCAAGGCGTCGTTACAGATACAAAAGGACAAGCCTGCCGAGCAGGGTCAGTGATCGACTTTGCGAGGGCATAGACGCAACTGAACAGCGCTTGCGAAGGTCAACCGAACAGCAATGTTTTCGGGAACCTGAGATGTCCACCGCTAGAGGCACTGTTGATTACCTGCGCGAACATTCGCTGGTTCTGCCCACCGCCGAGCCCTGTAAGGCGGGCATGATTGTGATGTCGTTGTCCGAGGTGCAGGGCAGTGGTGAGGTTATCGAATGTGGTACGTCGTTTACTCGCCGTAGGCCAAACACCGGCTACGGAATACGCATTGGAAGGTATACAGCCCTTTCATTGCTGTGCAGTAGGGGAGGAGGGGCTGACCATGAGTGATGAAACCCACCATCCTGATCTGCGCAGCAGGGAAACGCCGATCCGTGAGGACATGGCGTATCAATTGAAGGTCTGGCGCTTCGAACGCTGCGGTTGGTATGTCCTGGTGCTGGTGGTGGCACTGGCCTTGGCGGGATTATTTTCCCGCGGTGTGATCAGCAGTCGGGACGTACGCTCGGAGGATGGCAATGTCCGGGTGAAGTATGAAATGTTCTACCGCAACGGCTCAACCAACTCGATGAAGATCAGCATGGCGGCAGCGCCAGAGTCGACGGTGGAACTTGAGCTGACCGGGGACCTGCTCGAAGGTTTCAGCATCGAGACCCTGCAGCCGCAACCGGTGCGCAGCCGCAGTTCGGCCAATGGTCTGCGCCTGTGGCTACAAGCCGACACCCGAGGCGACATCAGCCTGTATCTGACCTTGCGTGGCGACGGCCTGGGGCTGTTTCGTAGCCATATCAGTACGCCGAGCTCCAGCGGCGTGACGCTCTCTCAATTCATTTTTCCCTAGGTGCCCCATGGACTCGGTTCTGCGCGCGGCGGCCATGTATGTAGCGCTCATGGTGCTCTTCAAGATCGCCGGCAGGCGCTCACTGGCGGAGTTGACGACCTTCGATTTTGTGTTGCTGATGATCATTGGCGAAGCTACGCAACAAGCCTTGCTGGGGGATGACTTCTCACTCACCAACGCGATGCTGGTGATCGTGACGCTGATCGCCATCGATGTCGGCCTTTCCTTGCTGAAACAGCGCTCGGGATGGGTTTCCCGACTCATTGATGGCGAGCCGACGATCATTGTCGAGAACGGCAAACTGCTGCACCACCGGCTGCGCAACGCGCGGTTGGTGGAAGCGGACGTCATGGAGGCTGCCCGATCCAGTCAGGGGATTGAGAAGATCGAGCAGATCAAGTTTGCGATCATTGAGCGCAACGGGAAGATTTCAGTGATTCCCCAAGAGTCCTGAGTGGGCAATAACTAGATACACCAGCACCACGTCGCCGGATGTCGAGATCAGGAATTCAAAGACCTGGCCAAGGGCGAAATAAGTTGACTAGGATCGCCGCGAAACCGGCAGCAACACTGGCCAGAATAGCCCTGACCGGGACACCTGATATCGTCGTACCTTTCAGCGCGATGGGCGCATCACCGCGCTTTATCAACCGCCATTTTAGAGAGACGGTTCGGAATGTGAGGTCGCAGGGCGCCAAGCATCTCACCAAGTTCCTGCACATTCAGCTGAGTCGTCCTACATTTTTTTGCCCTGATCCTTGCTAGCGTGTTTGGCTTGGTTGAAAGACAAAGCGACATCGAACAATCAGGGAAGAGAAAGTGATGGGACACACGGTTACACACAAAGAGACGGCAGATTCACGGAATTCGTTGCGGCATCGTCTAGACGCAGTCGGTAGCTTTTTTGAGTTCGTGTATTTCAGTGTCGACGACAAAGCCTTAATCGATACGTCGCTGCACAAAATAGCTCTTTCCAAGCTCTACGAGGAGATTACGGCGAGCCAGCGTGAATGGCATCGAAGGATCGTCAATGAACTCCAAGTGGCTGACTACCCTGAGCCCTATATGATCTGGAATGTGGATGAAGCAGCTTGGAAAGCGCTCAATCGCAAGCAAATTGGCAAGCTCCTCAAAACTGATGACGGCAGTTCAGAACGCCCACCACTTTATGACGATTTCTGTAACTCACTTGACCTTTCAAAGTGTGATGAACTCGCATCATGCAGGCGAGCACTTTTTCGCGAATGGACCGAAGCGCTGGGACTTATAGAGTCCAACGACGTCGTTGTGCTGGACTGGAGCAGCACGATTGAGCCTGGGTCGCTGGATTGCTCAGAACAAAAAATACATACCGATTGGACAGATTTCTTCCTGGGCCGTCTGGTCAAGCGAGTGTGGTGTTTGACGATATGGAACCCAGAGAAACGCACAATGGCAGCATTGGCTGCCTGTACGGTCGAGCCCAGTCAAATCTATGCCTTAGCAACATGAGACCTTCCACAACTGGTCGAGTCGTGTCGTGTAGCTCTGGCTCATCAATTCTCGACGCATTGCCCATGTGGGATTAGCAGGGACGCTGGCAGTACGCAGTGTTCCCTTGCCCCATCGTTGATTGATCTGATCCAGCACGCTCATGACCTTGGTGGCCTCGACAGGTTGGGAGGTCGCGAACAGGTCGTCCGTGTATTCACCTGGCTGGCAAAGGTTGAGTAAGAGCACTTCAGCCTTGCTGTAGTTGAATCCCGGTCTGAACACGCAATCCAATGCGTCAACGGCGACCTTTGTCAGTAGCCTGACGTCGTCGGTTGGGTAGGGCAGATCAATCACGACGCCATTGGCATACTTTGCTTCCTCAGGATTGAACATGCCTGTACGTATGCTGACCCTGATCTTTTTGCATAGAGAGTTTTGCGCTCGCAACTTCTCTGTCGCTCGCTGCATGTAAGTGGCCACGGCCTCTTTGATCGGCGGCAACTCTTTGAGGCGCTGACCGAACATGCGGCTGCAGCAAATCTCTTGCTTGGGTGGGTCCGGCTCGTCTAATTCCAGGCAAGGCGTGCCAGCGAGCTCTCGGGCTGTTTTCTCGATGACCACACTGAAGCTTTTGCGCAGCGTCCATGGATCGGTCTTGGCCAGATCCATCGCTGTTTTAATGCCCATGCCGTCCAGGTGCAGTTTCATCTTCCTGCCTACTCCCCAAACCTCGGCGACGTCAGTGTTACGCAGTACCCAGTCCCGTTTCATCGGATCGCAGATGTTTACCACACCTCCAGTCTGAGCCTGCAGACGTTTTGCCGTGTGGTTTGCCAGCTTGGCGAGTGTTTTGGTGTGAGCAATTCCTACCCCTACCGGTATGCCAGTGGTGCGTAGCACTTGGCTGCGGATCTGCCGACCCAGGGTGTCCAGTTGCGTGATACCGGACAGATCAGCGAACGCCTCATCGATGCTGTAAACCTCCACCGCCGGCACCAAAGACTCGATGACCGTCATCACTCGTTCGCTCATGTCACCGTAGAGCGCGTAATTAGATGAGAAGGGAACGATGCCGTGCTGCTGGAGTTTGTGCTTGATTTGGAAATACGGCTCACCCATTTTCACAAACGGCTTGGCATCGGCAGATCGAGCGATAACACAGCCGTCGTTGTTAGACAGCACTACGATCGGCACCTTGGCCAAGTCTGGGCGAAACACCCGCTCACAGCTTGCGTAAAAGCTGTTGCAGTCGATGAGGGCGAAGACTGGGAGGGCTTTAGACATGACTGCGCACACTGCCGGTAATCACACCCCATATGGCCAACTCGTCTCCCTCAAGCACGTAGCGGGGTGGGAATTTGGGGTTTTCGGACATGAGGATCACGTCCTTATCGCGCAGGCATAGGCGTTTGCATACAGGATCGTTATTCAAGAGTGCGACCACAATGTGTCCGTGAGCGGGCTCGATGGAGCGGTCGACGATGGCGAGGTCACCTTCAAATATTCCCGCGCCCTGCATGCTTTCTCCGGTGATTGAGACCAGGTAGACGTGCGGTGCGCGAATGTTCAGAACCTCATCCAGTGAGATATGAGCCTCGATGTGATCCGCTGCGGGTGAGGGGAACCCTGCAGGAACACGGGAGAGGCAAAGGGGCAGTTTCCGGCCGCCCACAGCAATAGGGCCTAGGATTGAAAAGCTCATGACGCACGACTTCCGATACTGTACGAATGTACAGTTAATGATTTGGATGTGATTCGGTCAATTCAATGAGGAAAAATCTGACAGCCGGGGGCTGGCCGGCGAGCTATTCGGTTTGATTGAGGCGATAGACTCGTGCTGTTTCATTACCCATACAGATAGAGCAGATCATCGATGGTTTTCAGCTCTGACTCCGTCAGTTGCGTGCTGCTGTACCGTCTGATGCTTTCGAGCACACCTCTGATTGGCACAGGGCGGGAGGGATCCTTCGCGATTCCGAGCAACTGCTCATAGTCAGGATCTTTATTGTTGAGGTGGTTTTCTATCAGCTCTGTGAGCAGCAAGCGATGTTGCAGATCGGTTCGCACTGTATTTTCCGATAATGAATTACGCCATTCACCCATGAACTCAGATGCCTTTGGCGCGATGAGTACGGGCTTTTTCGTTAGCCGTTCGCACGTCTCTGAACGGCTGGGTTGCCATTTGGTTCTGCACCTGGGTTACCGCTTCGATCGAACTGCGCAAGAAGTTGCGCACTCATTTAGGTTTTTTGTTCCTCAAAATCGCTGTAGGCCACGGAGCTTAAGGCTTACAGCTAAGTGCGCAAGAAGTTGCGCAGTACTGCGCAACTTCTTGCGCACTTTTTCTGATTTTGGTCGTTCCCGAAGCTGAACCATCCCCTGGGTAAAGCCCTAAATCCTTGCTGCGTAATGGCTTTGTGATGGCTGGCACGGATTTTGATATCTCCGCTGACACCCGGGCAGGCAATGGTGCCTGTCGGTGATGTCTTTCAAGCAAGGAGCACTCCCCATGGCAACACCAGCGTACATGTCGGTTACCGGCGAAAAACAAGGTCTGATCACTGCCGGCGCCTTCACCGCCGACTCCGTGGGCAACACCTTCCAGGAAGGTCACGAAGACCAGGTCATGGTTCAGGCTTTCACCCACGACGTGATCATCCCGCGTGACCCACAATCCGGTCAGCCAACCGGTCAGCGCGTGCACAAGCCAGTCGTGATCACCAAGGTCTACGACAAGGCTTCGCCTCTGCTGCAAGCCGCTCTGACCTCCGGCGAGCGCATGAGCGAAATCGTTATCCAGTGGTACCGCACTTCGGCTCAAGGCACCCAAGAGCACTACTACACCACCAAACTGGAAGACGCGATCATCGTCGCCATCAACAACAAAATGCACAACTGCCAGGATCCAGGCAATTCGCACTTCACCCACCTGGAAGAAGTGCAGTTCACCTACCGCAAAATCACCTGGACCCACGAAGTATCCGGTACTTCGGGTTCCGATGACTGGCGTGCTCCAGTCGTTTAATCGCGGCTGACGGTTGTACCGCCCCGACCAGCACGATTGGTCGGGGCGCTTTTGCCCAATGAATTTATTGCGTTCGTCCCCCTCGGGGACCGGCGTGCGTTGCAGCACTGCGCGAGGAACAAGGGATGTTCTCACCGGCCAATCAGCCTCATTTCAACCTGACAGTCGATGGCGTGGACTGCGATTTCCAGGTTTTGTCGTTCACCGGTCGGGAGGCGCTCAACACTCCCTTTGAATTCGAGTTGGAACTGGTCAGCGAAAAGGCCTCGGTCAACCTCGAAACCCTGCTGCACAAACTGGCGTTCCTCCAGCTCTCACCGAGCGGGACAGGTATCCACGGGCTGATCTACAGCATTGCCCAAGGCGAGGCGGGCAAACGTCTGACCCGCTACAAGATCTCCCTGCGCCCGCAACTGGCGTACCTGGCGCATCGGGTCAACCAGCGCATTTTCCAGCAGATGACGGTGCAGCAGATCATCAGTCAGGTTCTGGAAGAACACGGCATCCTCGCCAGTGACTACCACTTCCAACTCAGCGCGATTTATCCCGAGCGTGTTTACTGCGTGCAGTACGACGAGACGGATCTGCACTTCGTCCAGCGCCTGTGTGAAGAGGAGGGGATTCACTACCACTTCCAGCACACTGCCAGCGGCCACAAACTGACCTTCGGCGACGACCAGACCGTGTTTCCAAAGCTGGCGCCGGTGCCCTACCAGCAGGACTCGGGGCTGGTTGCGGACAAACCGGTGGTCAAGCGTTTCGGCCTACGTTTGGCCACGCGTACTAGCCGCACCACACGGCGCGATTACGACTTCGTCAAACCGAAGATCGAGCTGGAAAGCGATGCCAAGAGCAGTGCCCAGCCGGATTTGGAAGATTACGATTACCCCGGCCGTTTTGTGGATCGCGAGCGTGGCAAACATCTGGCTAACCGCGCCCTCGAGCGCCATCGCAGCGACTACCGTCTAGCTGAAGGCAACAGCGATCAGCCGATCCTCGTCTCTGGCCACTTTCTAGCCCTGACTGACCACGCCAATCCGACATGGAATGACCTATGGTTACTCACGGAAATCTTCCACGAAGGCAAGCAACCGCAAGTGCTGGAAGAATCGGTGACCAGCGACACCACCGACAACAAGGATGATTTCCACCAAGGCTATCGCAACCGCTTCAGCGCGATTCCGTGGGATGTGCCGTACCGTCCGCCACTGGATCACCCAAAGCCGAAAGTGCTCGGATCCCAGAGCGCAGTCGTTACTGGCCCGGAGGGTGAGGAGATCTTCTGCGACCAGTACGGCCGGGTGAAGGTGCAGTTCTTCTGGGACCGCGAAGGCCAGCACGACGACAAGACCACCTGTTGGATGCGCGTGGCCTCGAGCTGGGCCGCTGAAACCTTTGGCTTGATCAATATCCCTCGGGTCGGCATGGAAGTACTGGTGTCCTTCCTAGAGGGCGATCCCGATCAGCCGCTGATCACCGGTTGTCTGTACCACGGTGCGAACCTGCCGCCGTACAAGCTGCCGGACTTCAAGACTCTGGCCACGGTCAAGAGCAAGGAATACAAGGGCAGCCGTGCCAACGAACTACGCATCGACGACACCACCAGCGAGATCAGCATCGCGCTGCGCAGTGATCACGGCGCCAGTGCGATCAACCTCGGTTACCTGACCCATCCGCGTCCAAGTGGTGGTCAGCCCCGTGGCGAAGGCTTTGAACTGCGTACCGACCGCCACGGCGCGGTGCGGGCCGGCGCCGGCTTGCTGATCACTACCGAGCCGCGCCCGAACGAGTCCAAGCACCACAAGGATCTGCCGGAAACCGCCGAGCGTCTGGCCACGGCCAGCGAACAGCAAGACAGTTTCGCGGTGCAGGCCAAGGAGCTGCAAGCCCAGGAAGCGGGCGATCAGGATGACGTGGCCAAGGCGTTGCACGCCCAGCATCAGGGTGTGCTGGGTTCTGGTCCGGCGAATCTGACGGCCAACGAATTTCCGGAATTCACCGAACCGCATCTGGTCTTGGCCAGCCCGGCGGGTATCGCTCTGACCACGCCGCGCTCCAGCCACATCGCCACGGGCGAACACCTGGCGCTGAGCAGTACCGGCCACACCAGCCTGTCGATCGGCAAGCGCCTGCTGGCCAGTGCCAGTCGTGGCATGCGTCTGTTCGTGCAGAGCATGGGTTGGCGTCTGGTGGCGGCGTCCGGCGATATCGATGTGAAGGCGCTGAAGGACAGCATCAACTTGCTGGCCAAACTCAATATCACTGCTAACGCCGATCGCATCACTATCACCGCCAAGACCGAACTGGTGATCCAGGGCGGTGGCAGCGCCACAACCTATAACGCTGGCGGAATCACCCACGCCACCAGCGGCCCGTACACCGCCCATGCAGCGAACTTCGCTTACACCGGCGCCAAATCGCTTGCGGGTGTATTCCCCGAACCGCCGAAACCAGGCAAGGGCAACCTCGAACTGTTTAACCAGTACGCCGGTCGCCAGGGCATCAAGGAAGGCGATTACGAAGTGATCGACGCCCTGGGCAAAAGCATCAAAGGCAAGCTCGACGGTAAGGGGTTTGCCAGTGTTGCGGGCGCAGCCCCCGGCCCGGCGCGCGTGTTGTTCGGCAAGGATCCGGCTGATACCTGGAGCGAGGGCAGTTACATCGGCAAGCCGGAATGGCCGTTGAATCCGCCGGGTGCCGAAGACGTGCCGAGTCAGGTGCAGGCCATGGTCGCGCAGGCGTTGCCGAGCAAGAACTGGGACATGTTGGAGAAGGGTAAGGAACTGGCACAGAGTGGCATGGGTGCTGTGCAGACCGCTCAGGGTGCGATGCAAACGGCGCAGCAGGTGAAAGGAGCGATGCAGGGTGGGGCGGCTGGTTTGCCGAAACTGGCGAGCGCGGCGCTGCCGAGTGCGTCAGGAATTTTGGGGGCTGCGAGCAAAAGCGGGAAGTTGCCTAGCCTTCCGGCGCCGAATCTACCAAAGCCGGCTCTTAAAACACCGAGTCTTCTTCCAGGGGAGGTGCTGTCATGACTGAAGGAACCGGTTCAAAGCGTGAGCCCCAGGTAGCCGTCGTCCCCCTGAATACCCTTGATGTGCAAGATGTCGGGAGGGGGGCTGCACAATTCGACGCCTGGTTGCGATCCATCAGCGGCAATGTGGTAACGCTGGATCGCATCAAAGGCGTTGCAGGGGCTTTACCTGTCGTAGGCAACATCATGGCGTTGGTCGACGCATTGGGCGACATCGTTACCCTTGCTAAAAGCAAGCAAAGGCAATTGCTTGACTGGGTGAGCCTGGGCATCAACCTGATTGGTGTGTTACCCGCGCCTCCAACAATGGCGGCTGCGCGGATGAGCATGCGCCCGACCCTTTTTCTCGTACGTCAGGAACTGCGTAACAGCGCCAAGATGCTGCTGGGTGATTCGATGATCGAGGTATTGGTCGGTCACTTGAACGCTACCATCGTCGGCACGATCGATGATTTTGTAAAACAGGCTCAGGGCAAGCTATCGGGCATTCTTGCCGACGCTGGAAAGCTCGGTGAAAGCGCAGTTAGTGAAATTGCCAAAGGCCTTGAGGCTGTCGTAAATGGCAAGCTCGATTCGAAAGGTGATGCTCGCGCAGCTGGACAGAAAATCACAGCGGCGGGCAATCAGTTGCTCAGTGACCCCAAAGCGGCGATCAGCAATATCTTTGGCGCGGCATTCAGTGCGTACAAAGCCGTAGGTAAAGGGGTTGCGAACAGCGCGGCGAAGAACCTTCTGCCGGATCAGGCCAAAAGACTGGTCATGACGCACACCGGCACATTGAGAGCGATGGGGCCGGAAATAAAATCCCAATTGAGCAAGTTGGGTGACCCCGGTACGCGTCACTCGATAGGCTGGTTGCTCCAGATGCTGAGCGGGGCGGTTCTAACGTGGCGAAAGCGCCGCGGGCATGGCCAGAGTGCGAGTGTCAAACCGAACGCAACCAGCAGAGCTCAGCAGAAAGCTGGCGAAGGCCGTCTGGAGGCCTCCAGTCATCAGGCGCCGGCTAAGGGAGCTGCCAATCCGGATAAGAACGGCACATGTACCGGCACGTGTCACAGCATCAATTTCTCGCTGGGGTCAGAGTTGCTTCAGCACATCGACTTCAGCCTTCCCGGTGCATTTCCAATCGAGTGGTCTCGGATCTACAACTCTCGTCTGGATGCCTACGACGAGGCTTCGATAGGCGCACGATGGATTACCGAATTCAGTACTCGCTTCGATTGCAAAGACGAAGGTTTGCTTTTCTTCGGTTCCGATGGCAGGAGCCACGAGTATCCACTTCCTAAAGTCGGACTGTTTCACTACGACCCGATCGAAAATGTCACCCTGATCCGTAGCAGTGAAAGTCAGCTACTGCTGTGTCGTGGATTCGAGCGTAAAGAGACTTACGTCCGGCGTGGTCAGCGTTACCTGCTGGCTGGCGTGGTTTTGCGTAATGGCGCAGGGATAATGCTTCACTATGAGCATCGCCATGGTGACGAATCGGTTCTGTCGGATTTGATTACTTATCAAGACGACGTTACCCAGGTGTTGTCGCATCTGGGCACGCTGACTGATGAGCATGGCCGCCTGACGGGAATTTGGGAGATCAAGGATGGCGTGCCTCAGCGTCAACTTTGCGGCTACCAATATGACAACGACGGCAACCTTATTCTCGCGCAGGATGAGAATGGCGCGTCTTGGTCCTACCAGTACGAAAATCATTTGATCACGCGTTATACCGATCGCACTGCCAGAGGCATGAACATCGAGTGGCAAGGACGTGGCCCGGATGCGAAGGCGATTCGAGAGTGGGCTGACGATGGCAGTTTCGATACGCGACTTGAGTGGGACGAGAACATCCGTCTGACGTATGTGACGGATGCCTATGGTAACGAAACCTGGCACTACTACGACATTCTTGGCTACACGTATCGCATTCGTCATCCGGATGAGCGGTCTGAATGGTTCTTTCGTGACGACGCCAAAAACCTTATTCGCCACGTTCATACGGATGGCAGTACTGATCGCTACAGTTACGACGCACGCGGAAATCTGGTTGAACACATCCGCCCGGATGACACCGTTGAACACTATGCGTTTGACGACCATGACCAGTTGATAAAAATCAGTGACGCTGAGGGAGGGCAGTGGGAAAGGGTATACGACGATCACGGAAATCTGGTCGAGGCGGTGGATCCCTTAGGCAACAAAACGGAATACGCTTACAACAAGGCTGGCCAGCCTGTTGCTATCAAGGATGCCAACGGCAACGAAAAAGCGATCGAATATAACGACGCGGGTCAGATAGCCAAATACACAGACTGCTCCGGCAAAACCAGTGCATGGGAATATGACGCGCGCGGGCAACTGATCTGTTTCACCGACGCGGCTGCGCAAAGCACCGAATACGAATACAAAAATGGTCAGTTGGTGTTGATCAAGCATCCTGACAAAACAGAAGAGCGTTTTGATCGCGATGCCGAAGGACGGTTGTTGGCGCATGTCGATGCCCTGGGTCAATGCACGACCTGGAGCTATACGGCAGCGGGCTTTGTCAGTGAGCGGGTGGATGCTGCGGAACAGAGCTTACGATATAACTGGGATCGCTTGGGGCGGCTGGTAAGCCTTGAAAACGAAAACGAACAACGCGCTCATTTTCACTATGATCCCTTGGGTCGCTTGCTGGAAGAAACGGGTTTTGACGGCCGTACGACTCGCTATCAGTACGATCCTGAAACCGGACGTCTTGATTGCAAGTTCAATGGTCAGCGAGTCATCAAGTTCCACTTCGACTCCATGGGGCGCTTGACTGAACGTCGCGCCAGTCTGGGTGGTGAGTCTCAAAGTGAGGCCTATGCATACGATGGTAATGGCCGTCTCGTCATGGCGAGCAACGCCAATAGCCGGCTGCACTGGTTCCACGATCCTGCCGGTAATTTGATCCGCGAACACCAGAATTACCTGGATCTCGATAAACCTCTTGCGGCGGTTTGGAGGCATGAGTACGACGCCCTGAATCAGCGAATTGCGACTGTTCGACCGGATGGACATAAGGTTAGCTGCCTGACTTACGGCAGCGGTCATCTTCTTGGTTTGAAAGTCGATGAGCATGAGCTCATAGCGTATGAGCGTGATGACCTGCACCGTGAAGTGGCCAGGCACCAAGGGAACCGGTTGCTGCAAACACAGAAGTGGGATCCGGCGGGACGACTACAAGAGCAGTTGCTAGGCCGTAACGATGATAAGTCGACTCTACTCAAGCGTGAGTACAAGTACGACGCCGTTGGCCAATTGATTGAGTTGAACGACACTCGGCGTGGGCCTTTGGCTTACCGTTATGATCCGGTCGGTCGCCTTATCAGCGCTGTAAGCCGTTTTGGTGTTGAAACATTTGCTTTCGACCCTGCCAGTAACTTGTTGGATGACGCAGTAACGCAGCTTCGACGTCCACTCGACCAAGATAAGCCTCGCAGCAAACTGCTGGATAACCTTCTGCGTGAATATGCCGGTACTCACTATGAGTACGACGAGCGCGGTAACCAAATCCAGCGATGGCAGAACGGTAGCTACAGTCGTATGCGCTGGGATTTGTTTGATCGGATGGTGAATTTCGACGATGCACGTTTGACTGTCGATTTCGCTTACGACCCTCTAGGACGGCGGCTGTACAAGAACTCCAATGCTCATTACAAAGAACGTTCAGAAGCAGGTTCACAGTGGAACCGTAACGAGCGCGCTCGTAAACAGAGAGAGCTGGGCTGTGGCTTCACCTTGTTCGGTTGGGACGGGGATAATCTAGCGTGGGAAAGCAGTCCCGCGCAGTCCGACGCAAACGCAGGACGTACGGTTCATTATGTATTCGAGCCAGGAACCTTTGTTCCGGTGGCACAGGCTGTTTCTCACAGTCCGATTCAATTGCTGGAACTTCCTGATTATGGTGGTGAATACAGCCTTGATGACGATCCAATGTGGGGTCATAAACCCCAGGTAAAAAGTTTCGATGCCATAGCCTGGTATCAATGTGACCGCCTGGGTACACCTCTTGAACTGACCGATCAGAACGGTGATGTTGCCTGGAGCGCCCATTACAAAGCATGGGGAGAGGTCAGCGAACAGCGCTCTGCTCTAGCGCGACAATTGAGGTTGGCGAACCCGATCCGCTTCCAAGGCCAGTATCACGATCATGAAACGGGACTGCACTATAACCGCCATCGTTACTACGATCCGGGAGTTGGTCGATTCATAAGCAAGGATCCGGTGGGTTATGCAGGTGGACTGAACAGCTACGCTTACGCACCGAATCCTACCGGTTGGATTGATCCGTTGGGTTTGACGCATACGACCGATGGGACAGGAAAATCGGTCCCGGTGAGTAATCTAGGTATTCCCGATAAATCTCAGTTCGATCCCAAGCCGGGAATCACCAAACCCTATGCACGGGACTCGGCATGTGGGCCCACTACGGCTCAGACAGCTTCGGTGCAAGGCGTTCCGTGTGTTGTATGTGGGACTGTGGCGCCTAAAATGGTTGCTGACCACAAAGATGCTTTGGTGGTGGAGTACTATCGAACGGGCAGTAACAATACGGCGCATCAGTCTTCGTTGTTGGCTGTGCAATCACACTGTCCCGTTTGTTCAAGACGACAGGGTGGTCATGCGTCATCCTATTCAAAATGTATGAAAAGCAAGCTGGGGATCTGATCAATGCAAAAGGCTGAGTCCACCTACCCCGACGAGTCGCAGAAAAAAATCTGCGACAAGTACGGAATGCCTGTGCAACCACCTGAAGAAATGGTCGCGGTAGCCGTTGAGTCGCTTGGACAGTCACCGATTTACGGAACGAGGGTTCAATTGCCAGACGGCGGGAATGTCAGCTGGTTCATCCACTGCGGTGAATTTTCACCGTCCGATGACTTTTACAAACCCGTTCATGTTCACCACTTGAGTGAGATGCTGCCTGAGGTGCTGAACTATCTCTGTCTCCCCACGGGTGCGAAGTTCATCATCGACACTGCCGGATATGAAGACGTTTGGATGGCTCAGTGAAGAAGCACTAAAGCCGGATTGCCGGCGGCTTTACGCTAGGTTGATGTCTATGGGCTGATCTGAAAAAACCATAAGCCCAGTCAAAGGAGTGACAACATGAAGGACGCCATCCGCTTGGGCGACTCCACCACACACGGTGGCAAGGTGCTCGAAGCGTTTTCTCAAACCGACCTTAACGGCAAGCCGATTGCCGGGGTCGGCCACAAGGTCAGTTGCCCATTATGCAAAGGGGTGTTCCCGATTGCTGAGGGCAGCAGCACCTACACCGTCGATGGAACGCCCATCGCGCTGGACGGTATGAAAACCGCCTGCGGGGCAGCGCTGATTGCCAGTGGCCCGAAGGGTTCTGTGATCAGCTGAGTTTCTGAATTTCATTTGGGTTTTATTACTTCCTCGCGCGGTTAACTGCCGCGCCTTAGGGAAGTTGTGCCTGAACAATACCTTTTGCTGCCCCAAGCCTGTTGGCTGGTAAGACGCTTCCATGACTACTGATACCGCTGCTGCAAGTAAACGTGAACCTCAGGTTGCCATCGTCCCTCTGAACGCTATCGACATACAGGACGTCGCCAGCAGCGCGGCGACGTTCGATGCCTGGCTGCAATCGGCCAGTGGCGGTGTGGTAACCCTCGACCGGATCAAGAACGTCGCCGGTGCCTTGCCAGTGGTCGGCAACATCATGGCGCTGGTCGATGCACTGGGTGACATCGTCACGCTGTCGAACGCACAAAAGCGCGACCTGTTGGCGTGGGCCAGTCTCGGTATCAACCTGATCGGTGTACTGCCATTGCCGCCGGCCATGGCAGCTGCACGTATGACTCTGCGTCCGACTCTGTTCCTGGTGCGTCAGGAGATGAAGGCTACCAGCAAGGTGCTGCTCAGCTCGTCGGTGATTGAGGTGCTGATTGGCCACTTGAACGAGTCCATCATCGGCACCCTCGACGATTTTGTAGAGCAGGCCAAAGGCAAGTTGCCGGGCATTCTGGCGGACGCTGGCAAGCTGGGTGAGGACGTTATCAACGAAATAGCCAAAGGCCTCGACACGGTGGCCAATGGCAAGCTCGATGCCAAGGGTGATGCGCAGGCGGCCGGTCAACAAATCAGCGCTGCTGGCGATCAGTTGCTCAATGATCCACTCGCGGCTATTGGCAATATTTTCGGGGCCGCCTCCAGCGCCTATAAAGCGGCAGGCAAAGGATTGGCCAACAGTGCGGCGGATCATCTGCTTCCTGACGAAGTGAAGAAAAAGGTGGCTAGCGAGACAGCGAAGCTGCGGGCGATGGGCCCGGAACTGCGTACCCAGTTGAGCAAGCTGGACGATGAATCGGTTCAGAATTCGATTGGCTGGCTGCTATTGATTCTGTCCAGCGCGGTCACACTTTGGCGTAAGCGCAATGCACATGGGCAAAGTGCTGGAGTCAAACCGGATCAGACCAGCAAGGCCCAGCGGACCGCCTCGGAAGGCGGGCTTGGAGCCACGAGCCAACAGGCACCGGCGAAACACGCTCCCGATCCGGAGAAAAACGGCACTTGCTCCAGTACTTGTCACAGCATCAACTTTGCACTGGGTTCGGAGACTATCAGCCATACGGATTTCAGCTTGCCCGGGTCGTTTCCGGTCGAGTGGAGGCGTACCTACAATTCACGTTTGGGTGCATACGACCAAAGCGAACTTGGCGCACGCTGGATCAACGAATTCACCATGCGTTTTGACTGCGTGGATGACTGTCTGACGTTCTACGGCGCGGACGGTCGCGACCACAGCTATCCGTTACCAAAAGTCGGTCTGTTTCACTACGACGCCATCGACAACATCACCTTGGTTCGTGCCGGCGAAGATCAGTTATTACTGTGCCGAGGTTTCGAACGCAAGGAAACCTACATCCGTCATGGTCAGCGATATGTGCTGACCAACATTTCGTTGCGTAACGGCGTCGGGATCATGCTGCATTACGAGCATCGTCACGGCGAACAGTCGGTACTCTCCGATCTGATCACGTATCAGGAAAACGACATCAGCAAGGTGCATCTGCACATTGGCACGATGATCGATGATCACGGCCGATTCACCGGATTGTGGGAAATCCGCGACGGTGCACCACAGCGGCAACTCTGTGCCTACCAGTACGACGCCTATGGCGATCTGGTCCAGGCGCAAGATGAGAACGGTGCAGTCTGGTCTTATCAGTACCAGCACCACCTGATCACACGTTATACCGATCGTACCGGGCGTGGCATGAACCTGGAATGGCAAGGTGTCGGCGCCGATGCCAAAGCCTGTCGGGAATGGGCCGATGACGGCAGCTTCGACACGCGTTTGGAGTGGGACGAAAACATCCGTCTGACCTACGTGACCGATGCCCACGGCAACGAGACTTGGCACTACTACGACATCCTTGGCTACACGTATCGAATTCGCCACGCCGATGGACTATCGGAATGGCTGTTCCGAGATGAAGCCAGGAATGTTGTGCGCCATGTACACCCTGATGGCACGACAGATCGTTACAGCTACGACGAGCGTGGCAACCGGTTGGAGCACATTCGCGCGGATAACACAGCTGTACACTTCGCCTATGACGATCATGACCAAGTGATCAAAGTCATGGATGCAGAGGGCGGTCTGTGGCTACGCGCTTATGACGATGTCGGCAATCTGGTTGAAGCAACCGATCCACTGGGGAACAAAACTGAGTACGCCTATAACAAGGCCGGCCAACCCACGGCCATCAAGGATGCAAACGGCAACGAGAAGACGCTGGACTACAACGATGCCGGACAGTTGGTGGAGTACGTCGATTGCTCGGGCAAGACCAGCTCCTGGGAGTATAACGAACGGGGGCAGATGATCTGCTTCACAGATGCTGCGGGGAACGCCACCGAGTACGAGCACAAGGCCGGGCAGGTGGTGTTGATCAAACACCCCGACAAAACCGAAGAGCATTTTGAGCGCGATGCCGAAGGTCGATTGCTGACACATGTCGATGGATTGGATCGCTGCACCACATGGAGTTATACCGCTGCCGGGTTTATCGCCGAGCGTATGGATGCAGCCGAGCAAACGCTGCGATATCGATGGGATCGGCTGGGGCGGTTGCAGGCACTGGAAAATGAGAACGAGCGTTCAGCACAGTTCCAATATGACCCGATGGGGCGCCTGTTGGCCGAAACTGGTTTCGATGCTCGTGTAACCCGCTATCAGTACGAACCTGAAACCGGGCGCCTGGCTTCCATCATCAATGGTGAGCGAGTTATTGGCGTCAGCCTCGACGAGATGGGCCGTGTCAGCGAACGTCGTGCCAGTCTGGGGGAGATGTCTCAGACGGAGACATTCGCCTATGACGGCAACGGTAATCTGATCCTTGCCGGCAACGCTGACAGCCGCGTGCAGTGGTTCCACGATCCGGCGGGCAACCTGGTGCGCGAGCATCAGCACTATCAGGGGCTGGAGAAGCCCTTGGTTGCGGTCTGGCAGCACGAGTATGACGCACTCAACCAGCGCATCGCGACCACGCGCCCGGATGGTCATCGGGTCAGTTGGTTGACCTATGGCAGCGGCCATCTCCTGGCAATGCGCCTCAACGAGCATGAGCTACTTGGTTACGAGCGCGACGACATGCACCGGGAGGTAGCGCGTCATCAAGGCAACCGACTGGTACAGACTCAGACGTGGGATCCGGCGGGACGATTGCAGGAACAACTACTTGGCAGAAGTGATGACAAATCCGTACTGCTCAAGCGTGAGTACACCTACGATGCCGCAGGCCAACTGACTGATATCAACGACAGTCGTCGCGGTTCGCTGTCTTATCGTTACGACCCGGTTGGCAGATTGCTCAGTGCCGCGAGCCGTTTGGGTGTAGAAACCTTCGACTTCGATCCTGCGGGCAACTTACTGGACGAGAGAGCTGCCGAGACCCGCCGCCCGCTGGAGCTGACACCACCGCGCAGCAAACTGCTCGACAACCTGCTGCGCGAATACGCCGGCACCCACTACGAATACGATGATCGCGGCAATCAGATCAAGCGCTGGCATAACGGATCGTACTGCGAGATGCGCTGGGATCTGTTTGATCGCCTGGTGCATTTCAATGATGCCCGGTTGTCGGTGGAATACGCCTACGACGCCTTGGGGCGGCGCCTGTTCAAGCACTCGAACGTGCACTACAAACAACGCCCGGAAGCGGGCTCGTTGTGGAATCGTAGCGAACACGCGCGGGTGCAGCGTGAGCACGGCTGCGGCTTTACGCTCTACGGCTGGGATGGTGACAACCTGGCATGGGAAAGTCGTCCTGCACAGCAGGATGGCGAGGCGGGGAGAACGGTTCACTACATCTTCGAGCCGGGCACATTCATTCCCGTGGCCCAGGCATTAACGCACAGCACCATCAACTTGATGGGATTGCCGAGTTATGACGACGACTACAGCCTAGATGAGGATCCGCTGTGGAGTCACTCACCGGTATCGCCGCCGATTGATGTACTGACGTGGTACCAGTGCGACCACCTTGGTACGCCGCAAGAGCTGACAAATCAGAATGGTGAGGTCGCTTGGAGTGTGCAGTACAAGGCTTGGGGAGAGGTACGCCAGCAGCATTCGAAGTGGGCGCAGCAGGAAGGGCTGGCCAACCCTGTTCGGTTCCAGGGGCAATACCATGACCACGAGACGGGGCTGCATTACAACAGACATCGATACTATGATCCTGCAATTGGTCGCTTTATCAGCCAAGACCCACTCGGCTATGCGGGTGGATTAAACCTGTTTGAGTACGCTACAAACCCTTTGAATTGGGTTGACCCATTGGGGCTGGCTAAGAAAGGTGGACAATCAGGCGGCACTCCTAAGCAGGCTCAATCCAAAGTCAGAAAAGGCCAAGCACCGGCAGAAATTACGCGTATTGATGAACCGGAGCAGAGTGTCCCTAGTAGTCAATGGCACGCACACTGTAAGTGTGGGTCGGGATACAATCTGGATGGATCAATACATGACAAGGGCAAAGGAGATGTGACATTCTCGAAGAAAACTAAAGAATGGCTTAATGATCACGGATGGAGTATTCCCTAAAAATGAAGTTTACAGATTTATATAGAAAAGTAATAAGTAAAGAGCCGTATAATGATGTGGGTGTATTCTTTGAGAGCTATGAAAGCTTTGAAGAGATTCCGCTTATATCAAGGTATAGTCGCTTAAAGCACTTAAAGGATGAGATGAGCAGCAGCGGGGTTTCTGATTTTCTGACTGGACTCGCTTTGTTCCTTTTAAATACTTTAAGGTTGTTAGAGGCTTCAAGAGGTAAAGGTGTTTTTTTTGCCGTGACTTTTACAGACTTTGAAGGATTGGAGGAGCAAGGTGTTCTCATACCTAATATATTTATTTACACAAAGCCAGCTTCAGTCAGTTTTTTGAAAAAAGTACGAGAAAATGATAGAGGGCTAGTGTCGCAGGAGATGACGAAAGTAAAAGAACTTTTTTCAAACTGTGGGGCAGGAACTGCGTTTGATTTTTATGAAAGTAGATTTTATGACGCAGCTTGCGCTGAGGAAATTGTAAGAGTCTTTGCTGTTCCCAAGACTTTTTGAGACTACAGGATTCGTCTGTCTTTTGACATTGATAAAGTTTTGACTAGGTCGGCTGATTTGAATGATTCATCTGCAGCCTCTCCGGAATCTAGCAATACCATCGCTATGGAGCGTACAGGCCGGTAATGTACTCCGAACTCCATCAGCACCAACGGGCTGAGATGGTCAAAGGAGTGACGACATGAAGGACGCAATCCGCCTCGGTGACTCCACCACACACGGTGGCAAGGTGCTCGAAGCCTTCTCCCGAACCGACCTCAACGGTAAGCCGATTGCCAGGGTCGGTCACAAGGTTAGCTGCCCGTTGTGCAAGGGGATTTTCCCGATTGCAGAGGGCAGTAGCACCTACACCGTCGATGGCGTGCCCATCGCGCTCGATGGCATGAAAACCGCCTGTGGTGCTGCGCTGATTGCCAGCGGCCCAAAAGGAGCAGTTGTCAGCTGAGTCCACATTTTGTGCATGGATTGCCTAACTACATTGCGCGGACTCTCGTCGTCCGTTCTAAGGCAGTTGAAGCGCGAATGAAGTCATTTTTTTAGCATTGTCTGAATGTAGATGCTAACTACCCAATCATGAGTTTTATATGCTGAATTCAAGTTCTGTTTTTAAACGCCTGCGGATTGCATGTGTTGCAGGTGTTTGCTTCTGTAGCACGAGCGTATCGCTAGCGCAGTCAGTTGACGCCTATAAGCAATTGGATACCGCTGTGCTTCAATACGCCTATTCAAAAGAACAGAAAGACCTGGATAGCGTAAACAAACTTCTTGCGGAAGGCGCGAAACCTGACGCTCTTATTCTATGGCATGCAGCTTATTACAGGAGTCCAGTGCTGGTAGATCGGCTTCTCGAGTTTCCTATCGATGTCAATCAGCCAATTAGCGAAAATGGTGAAACGATACTGTTATCCATATTGGGGCATATGGGTGATCCAGAAGACCTGAAGGACTCAATGCCCATTGTGCGGAGCCTAATCAAAGCGGGTGCCGACACCAACGTGATTGCTCAAGGCGGAACCAATACCCCACTTATTGCGGCCGTGGGCATAGAAAATCCGTCGTCGGTCGAAGTGACAAGGTTACTGCTGCAGGCCGGTGCCGATGCTCGGATGGTGACGCCTCAGGGATTTTCTCCATTGATAGGCAAGGGGGCGAACAATCTTGAGTTGATCAAGCTGCTGATCGCTGCCGGTACCGATCCCTATGGCATCAGCAAGGTGGGATCTACACCGCTGCATTACGTTTGCGAGCGTGCCTATGCACTGAACGATCAGCCGGATCCACAAGCTGCACAGCGGATTGCGTTGCTGCACAAGGCTGGCACTTCCGTTGATGCTTTTGCACCTCAACAGCAGGCATGGCCTGTTGGCACTCCATTGCTGGAAAGTGCGATTCGTAGCAACCCTGATTGCACAAAGGCTTTGCTGGCTGCCGGCGCTAATAAGGATGCACCGGCTTACCCTCCAGAGTATGTGGCACAAGATCCAGATGCGAAAAGTCAGACTGTCCGTCAAAACATACTCAAATCAGTAAAAGATGTACCGGATTTGTATTCCGAATCCATTATCAAGTTGTTCCAGTAAAAACAATCAAGCCAAACAGAGCTCAATGCTCTCTGAAATTTAAAGGAATAAATATGAAGACCACTTCTTTGATTCTCGCCATGGCAGCAGCTTTCGGCACCTGTTCCCTCGTCCACGCCGAAGGACAGGATGCCGCCACCCTGAAAGGGGTGTACGACAACGGTCGCAATATGTCAGGTCTGATCAAAAGCTGTGTCGACAAGGGGATCCTGAAAGCAGACAGCGCCGAGAACGCCAACAAGATGGTTGCATTCGTTGGCAACATGCCTGGTGATTTCGATAAGCGTGACGGCGACAAGAATGAAGAGTTTGGCCGTAAGGGGGAAGCGTTGGTCAACGGGGAATACAAGAGCCTGGAAAGCAATTTGCCGTCGAACATCACTCTCAAGCAATGGTGTGAGCAGGCTGATCAGGGCATGCGCCAAGGACTGAAGCGTATGGGGCTCTGACCTAGACAGTTCGGAAGTCTGTAGTGGTCAACTAATCCCGGACACGACGTTAAGT
>NZ_JAHTKI010000006.1 GCF_019145475.1 Pseudomonas botevensis | reverse complement strand
AGCAGTTGGGGTTTTGTTTTGCCCGCAGGAAAGTTCTTACAGCACTCACAGACGCCTTCCGGCTGTCACGGCCCGCCGACAGTGCTAAGGTTCTGCCCTGGCTTTTGTACTTTTCCAAGGAAGCTTTTATGCCGGACGCTCAGTCCCTCAACGCTGCATTCATGGTGGTTCAGAGCAACAGCCTGGACGAACTGCGCAGCCTGGTGGTCAGCATCATGCGGCGTTATCCGCTGGCTCCCCTGGAAAATGAAATCGCCCTGGTACAGAGCAATGGCATCGCTCAATGGCTCAAGCTCGCCCTTGCCGAAGATCCTGAAGAGGATGATCTGGGCGGCTGCGGTATTGCTGCGGCAATTGATGTGCAACTGCCGGGCAGTTTCATGTGGCAGCTTTACCGGATGGTGTTGGGACGAGATGAAATCCCGGCCAAGTCATTGCTCGACAAGGCTCCGTTGACCTGGCGTTTGATGCGCCTGCTGCCTCAGCTCATAGACCGTCCGCATTTCGAGCCACTCCAACGCTTCCTCACTCATGACAGCGATCTGCGCAAGCGTTATCAGTTGTCCGAGCGACTGGCGGACCTCTTCGACCAATATCAGGTTTATCGGGCCGACTGGCTCGAAGATTGGGCCGAAGGGCGCCATCAGCTACGCAACGTCAGGGGTGAAATAAAGCCTCTCGCTCCCACCAATTGCTGGCAGGCAGAATTATGGCGTGCCCTGCTGGAAGATGTCGGTGCTCAAGGCATGGCTCAAAGCCGCGCTGGGGTTCATCAACGTTTTATCGAGCGCATCAGTCAACTTGAAAAAGCGCCTGTGGGAATACCATCACGAGTGATCGTTTTCGGGATTTCTTCCTTGCCTGCGCAGGTGCTGGAAGCCTTGGCCGGACTCGCGCGTTTCAGCCAGGTTCTGCTATGTGTCCACAACCCTTGTCGCCATCATTGGGCCGATATCGTCGCTGACAAGGACCTGCTGAGGCATCAATACAAGCGTCAGACCAGAAAGCACGGAATGCCTACGGTGCTGGATCCTGACACGCTGCACCAGCACGCTCACCCGTTGCTCGCAGCCTGGGGCAAGCAGGGCCGTGACTACATCAATCTGCTCGACAGTTACGATGATCCCAACAGTTACCGCGCGGCATTTCGCGACGGTCGTATTGATCTGTTCAGCGAGATGCAGCCGCAGAACATGCTGAACCAACTGCAGGACGACATTCTGGAGTTGCGCCCGTTGAGTGAGACTCGGGATTACTGGCCTGCTGTCGATCTGGCCCACGACGAATCGATCCGTTTTCACATTGCCCACAGTGCGCAACGCGAAGTCGAAATTCTCCACGACCAGCTCCTGGCGCGCTTCAGCGCCAATCCTGAATTGCGCCCTCGCGACGTGATTGTGATGGTGCCTGACATCGATAGTTACGCACCGCATATCCGCGCCGTATTCGGTCAGCTCGATCGACACGACCCTCGCTTCATACCGTTTACCTTGGCGGATCAGGGCCAGCGCGGTCGTGATCCGTTATTGATCGCTGTCGAGCATCTGCTCAAGTTGCCGGACAGTCGGTTCCCGGTCAGCGAAATCCTCGACCTGCTCGATGTTCCTGCCTTGCGTGCCCGCTTCGGTGTCGAAGAAAGAGACCTGCCGACCCTGCACCGCTGGATCGAGGGCGCTGGTGTTCGCTGGGGAATGAACGCCGAGCAGCGTGCGGGGCTTGGGTTGCCGGAAGAACTGGAGCAAAACAGTTGGCGTTTCGGCCTGCGCCGGATGCTGCTCGGTTATGCCGTGGGCAGCTCCAGTGCCTGCGCGGGTATCGAACCCTATGATGAAATCGGCGGTCTTGATGCTGCACTGATCGGTCCGCTGGTCGCGTTGCTGGACACACTGGAGCTGTCTCATCAGCAATTGCTTCAACCGGCGAAACCTCAGGAATGGGGCGACCGTCTGCAAGCGTTGCTGCAACTGTTCTTCAAGGCAGGCAACGAGCACGACGACTACTTGCTGACACAGCTCGAGGAGCTGCGCGAAACATGGCTGGAAACCTGCGATTCCGTCGGACTGCAGGAGGCGTTGCCGCTCACCGTTGTTCGTGAAGCCTGGTTGGCCGGGCTGGATCAGGGCCGCCTGTCCCAGCGCTTCCTGGCCGGCGCGGTAAACTTCTGCACCTTGATGCCGATGCGTGCCATCCCTTTCAAACTGGTCTGCCTGCTGGGAATGAACGACGGCGATTACCCACGGGCGCAGCCTCCGCTGGATTTTGACCTGATGGGCAGTGACTACCGTCCCGGTGACCGCTCACGGCGCGAGGATGATCGCTATCTATTGCTCGAGGCGCTTCTGTCGGCGCGCAATCAGCTCTACATCAGTTGGGTTGGCCGCAGCATCCGTGACAACAGCGAGCGGCCAGCGTCGGTGCTGATCGGCCAGCTGCGTGATCATTTGGCCAGCGGTTGGACACTGGTCAATGGCACTGGTGATTTGTTGGAGGCCATGACCGAAGAGCATCCGCTGCAACCCTTCAGCGCCCGGTATTTCCATGAAGGCGAGCACTTGTTCAGTTATGCCAGCGAATGGCAGGTGTTGCATCAGCAGCATGAGGCACTGGCTGAAACCGGGCTGCTTGAACCCCACGTTCAGGAGGAACCTCTGAGCCTGGCGCTGTTGCAGGACTTTTTGCGTAATCCGGTCCGGCATTTCTTTACTCAGCGGCTCAAGGTGTATTTCGAGTCCGCCGAAGCCCCGTTACCTGACGAAGAGCCTTTTGTTCTGGATGCATTGCAGCGCTACACGCTCAGCGATCGGTTGCTCGAGGCCGCTCTGGTGCAGCCGGACAATATCGATCAGGCGCTGAGCGATCAGGCCCAACGTCTGCAGGCCAGCGGATTGTTGCCCATGGCCGGATTCGGTGAGTGCCTGCAGCGTGAGTTGATCGAACCGCTGCCGGATTTGCTGCAACGTTATCAACAGCTGCTGACGCTATGGCCAACGCCGATGACCAGTGCGATTCCGGTCAACATCGAATCTCAGGGGTTGAGTCTGGAAGGCTGGCTTGGCGGTCTGCATCGGCGCGCTGACGGCGGGATGCTTTCGGCTTCGACGATTCCCAACAGCATTGGCTCGATAAAAAGCCGTAAATGGCATCGGCTGATCAAACCGTGGGTCAGCCATCTGGTGGCCTGCGCCAGTGGCCTGTCCTTGACCACCGCTCTGGTGGCCAGCGATGACACGCTGCTGCTTGAACCCATGGAACAGGAAAGAGCGTCGCGTCTGCTCGGAGAGTTGCTGCTCGCTTGGCAAACGGGCATGCGCCAGCCACTGCCCGTCGCGGTCAAGACGGCTTTCGCCTGGCTGTCCCAGACTGACCCGCTCAAAGCCGAAGCCTCTGCCCGTAAAGCCTATGAGGGTGATGGCCAGACCAGCGAGGGTGAGCGGCGCGAGAGCCCGGCATTGACCCGGCAGTTCGTCGATTACGATGCCTTGTTGGCGGACGAGACGTTCTCCGGTTGGTGCGAGACCTTGTACCGCCCAATGCTCGAAGCACCCTGGCGCTCCTTGGCCGGCGAGGGACCCACTCATGAGTGACAAGACCCCTCTTGCCCTGGCATTCCCGCTCAGAGGAAGCCAGTTGATCGAAGCCAGCGCCGGCACGGGCAAGACCTTCACCATTTCCGCGCTCTATCTGCGTCTGATTCTGGGACACGGAGGCGAGTCGAGCGGTTTCAGCCATGAGCTGCTGCCGCCGCAGATTCTCGTCGTGACATTCACCGATGCGGCGACCAAAGAGCTGCGCGAGCGTATCCGCACCCGCCTGGCCGAAGCCGCACGGTTTTTCCGTGACGAAACCCCGGCACCCGATGCGCTGATAGCCCGGTTGCGTGAACAGTTCGAACCGCAGCAGTGGCCAGGTTGTGCCAATCGTCTGGACATTGCCGCGCAATGGATGGACGAGGCCGCCGTATCGACGATTCACAGTTGGTGCCAGCGGATGCTGCGTGAGCATGCCTTCGACAGCGGCAGTCTGTTCACCCAGTCCCTGGAAACCGATCACAGCGATCTGCTGGGCGAAGTATTGCGCGATTACTGGCGATTGTTCTGCTATCCGATGCAGGGAGATGCGCTGAACTGGGTTCGCAGTAACTGGGGCGGTCCGGCAGCCCTGTTGCCCCGGGTGCGCGGTCTGTTCGCCAGTGAGCGAGACAATGAGGAAGCCAGGACCCCAGCCGAGCTGATCGATGAATGCCTGCAAGAGCGTCGAGCCGCGTTGGTCGAGTTGAAAATGCCCTGGCGCCAATGGGCCGATGAACTGCTCGCCATCTGTCACCAGGGTGTCGCGAACAAAGCGGTCGATGGACGCAAGATGCAGGCGCGCTACTTCGAACCCTGGTTTGACAAGCTCAAGACCTGGGCTGAAGACGAAGCGCTGGAACAACTCGATATAGGCACCGGATTCACCCGGCTGACGCCCGGGGGCATGGCTGAAGCGTGGAAAGGGCCGGCACCGGATCACCCGGGGCTGGATGCGATGGCCGGACTCAAGTCTCGTCTCGACGCGTTGCCTACACCTGATGCAGCGGTGCTGCAGCACGCAGCCAAATGGGTCGGCACCCGATTTGAGGAAGAGAAACGTCGTCGCGCCGAAATGGGCTTCGATGACATGCTGCTGCGTCTGGATGCCGCGTTGCAGGCCGAGGGAGGCGAGCGCCTCGCCACGCTGATTCGCGAGCAGTTTCCGGTCGCCCTGATTGACGAGTTCCAGGATACCGACCCGGTGCAGTACCGGATTTTCGAGAGCATCTATCGGATCGAAGACAACAACCCCGATACCGGGCTGTTCCTGATCGGCGATCCCAAGCAGGCGATCTACGCCTTTCGTGGCGCGGACATCTACACCTACCTGCGCGCCCGCCAGGCCACGACCGGTCGCCTGCACACCCTGGGCACCAACTTCCGTTCCAGCCACGGCATGGTGCGAGCTGTGAACCATGTGTTCGAGCGCGCCGAACTTCGCGAGCAGGGGCGCGGTGCGTTTCTGTTCAGGGAGCAAAACGGCGATAACCCGGTGCCATTCCTGCCGGTAGACGCGCAGGGGCGCAAGGAACAGTTCCAGATCGCCGGGCAGGATGTGCCTGCGTTGAATATCTGGCATTTGCCTGCCGAACAGCCGTTGTCCGGGGCGGTTTACCGCCAGCAACTGGCGGCTGCTTGCGCCAGCGAAATCGCGGTGATGCTCAATGGCGGGCAATCCGGTCGTGTGGGTTTTGTGCAGGAGGACAAGGATTGGCGAGGCGTGCGTCCGGCCGACATCGCGATCCTGGTACGTGATGGCAAGGAGGCGCAGGCCGTGCGCGGCGAACTTGCTGCCCGTGGGGTGCGCAGTGTTTACCTGTCGGACAAGGATTCGGTGTTCGCCGCTCAGGAGGCCCATGATCTGCTCACCTGGTTGAAGGCTTGCGCCGAGCCTGATGTCGAGCGCTCGCTGAAGGCCGCCCTGGCTTGCGTCACGCTGAATCTGCCGCTGATCGAGCTGGAGCGTTTGAATCAGGATGAGTTGGTCTGGGAAAACCGGGTCATGCAGTTCCGCGCTTATCGGGAGCTTTGGCGCAAGCAGGGTGTGCTGCCGATGTTTCGGCGCCTGCTGCATGATTTCCATCTGCCACGCGCGCTTTTGCTGCGCAGCGATGGCGAACGGGTCCTGACCAACCTGCTGCATCTGTCGGAACTGCTGCAACAGGCCGCCTCCGAACTCGACGGTGAGCAGGCCCTGATCCGCTATCTCGCCGAACATCTGGCGTTGTCCGGCCAGGCCGGTGAAGATCAGATCCTGCGTCTGGAAAGTGACCAGCAATTGGTCAAGGTCGTGACCATCCACAAGTCCAAGGGGCTTGAGTATCCGCTGGTGTTCCTGCCGTTCATTTGTTCGGCGAAACCGGTGGACGGGAGTCGCTTGCCTCTGCACTACCATGACGCTTCGGGCAAGGCTCAGGTGAGTCTGAAGCCGACTGCCGAGCTGATTGCCCAGGCTGATGACGAGCGTCTGGCGGAAGACCTGCGCTTGCTGTACGTGGCCCTGACCCGTGCACAGCATGCTTGCTGGCTGGGGGTGACGGATCTCAAACGCGGCAGCAACAATAGCTCGGTGCTGCATCTTTCGGCATTGGGGTATCTGTTGGGCGGTGGTGCGTTATTGCGCGAGTCCGGCGAACTGAATGTCTGGCTGCGGGATCTGCAACAAGATTGTTCCGCGATCAGTGTCGGTGAGATGCCACCGGCCACTGACGAGCATTACCAACCATTGCGTGACGAAACGCTGTTGCGCGCGACGCTGCTGCCCAAGCGCCGGGCTAGTGAGAACTGGTGGATCGCCTCCTACAGCGCCTTGCGCATCAGCGATGTCTTGAGTATCGGTAGCGATGAGGCACCCGACAGCCCGCAAGCACAGAAACTGTTCGATGATGAACGCCTTGATCCTGAGGCTGTACGCGAGATCATCCCCGGCGGCGCCGACATCCATCGATTCCCTCGCGGCCCGAATCCGGGAACGTTTCTCCACGGCCTGCTGGAGTGGGCGGGGGACGAAGGTTTCGCCGTTTCCCGAGAGGCGCTGGAAGACGCCGTGGCTCGACGCTGCAACCGCCGGGGCTGGCAAGGCTGGATCACCACGCTGAGTGACTGGCTGCAACAGCTGCTCGAACTCCCGCTGCCCGCCGGTGCCGGGCAACCACCGGTAGTGCTCGGGCAGTTGAAGCAGTATCAGGTGGAGATGGAGTTCTGGTTCGCCAGCCATAAGGTCGATGTTCTGAAGCTCGACGAACTGGTGCGCCAGTACACTCATAATGGCCAGGCCCGAGTGGGGGCCGAACCGGTGCAGCTCAATGGCATGTTCAAAGGCTTTATCGACCTGACCTTCGAGCATGAGGGCCGCTATTACGTCGCCGATTACAAATCCAACTGGCTGGGTGTCGATGACCTCGCCTATACCGAACACGCCATGGAGCAGTCGATTCTCGACAACCGTTATGACCTTCAATACGTGCTTTACCTCCTGGCATTGCATCGCCAGCTGAAAGCGCGGCTCGTCGATTACGATTACGACCGGCATGTCGGCGGCGCGCTTTATCTGTTTCTGCGCGGCACCCGGGCGGCCAGCGGTGGAGTCTATTTCGCCCGTCCTCCGCGAGAGCTGATCGAACGCCTCGACCGGATGTTCCAGGGCAAACCGGAACCGAAGGCCGAACCCGCCTGGGAACAGGGAGTATTGCTATGAGCCGCACGTTCGCCGATTTGCTGCCGACGCCGTTGGCGGCCGACAGTCTGGCAAACCTGATGCCCCTGACCCGTGCCAATGACTTGCTGTTGTTGCTCACTCGCTGGGTCGAGCGCGGCTGGTTGCGATCTCTCGACAAGGCGTTCGTGGCGTTCATTCATGAACTCGCGCCTGATGCGGATCCGCTGGTGCTGCTGGCAGCTGCGTTGACCAGTCATCAACTTGGCCATGGTCACGTGTGCCTGGATCTGTTCGAAACCCTCAAGGCGCCGGATTTTGCCCTGTCGTTGCCGCCAGAGGGGGATCCGCAAGGTGGGGCGTTGTTGCTGCCATCGCAATTGCTCGAAACCCTCGACGGTGCTCACTGGTGCAACGTGTTGGCCGGCAGCACGCTGGTGGCATTGGCGGCGGATGCCGGCGAGTTGGCGCGGCAACGACCGCTGGTGCTGTCCGGGAAGCGTCTTTATCTGCGGCGTTACTGGGCTTACGAGCGGCGCATCGACGGCGCGTTGCGCCTGCGTCTGGCCCAGCACGAAGCCACTCCGGACGATCTGGCGCAACGGCTGGACGGTTTGTTCGGCCCGGCCCGAAGTGCAGGCCCTGTGGATTGGCAGAAACTTGCCTGTGCCCTCGCCACTCGAGGTGCGTTCAGTATCGTCACTGGTGGTCCCGGCACCGGCAAGACCACCACGGTCGTACGTCTGCTGGCGCTGCTCCAGGCGCCGGCGGTCGAGGCCGGTCAACCGCTGCGGATTCGACTTGCCGCTCCGACGGGCAAAGCGGCGGCGCGACTGACCGAGTCCATCAGTCAGCAGGTGCAATCGCTCACTGTCCCCGAATCGGTGCGGGAAAAGATTCCCTGTGACGTCACCACGGTACACCGATTGCTCGGCAGTCGTCCGGGGACCCGGCACTTCCGCCATCACGCCGGTAATCGACTGCCGCTGGACGTACTGGTGATCGACGAAGCGTCGATGATCGACCTCGAGATGATGGCCAATCTGCTCGACGCCTTGCCGCCGCACGCCCGCCTGGTGCTGCTGGGGGACAAGGATCAGCTCGCCTCGGTGGAGGCCGGAGCGGTGCTGGGGGATCTGTGCCGTGACGCCGAGGCGGGTTGGTACAGCCCGCAGACGCGACAATGGCTGGAGTCGGTGAGCGGCGAGTCGTTGCAGGAAAGCGGTTTGCGTGAAGACACCGGCGGCGTGCATCCGCTGGCCCAGCAAGTGGTGATGTTGCGGCACTCGCGGCGTTTCGGTGAAGGCAGCGGGATCGGGCAACTCGCCCGTCGGGTCAATCAGCAACTGCCGGATGACGCACGCCAGTTGCTGGAGGCGCGCAGCCATGACGACGTGTTTTCGTTGCCGCTCAAGGGGGAACATGATCGGGCGCTCGAGCATCTGTTGCTTGACGGGCATGGCGAAGGCCCGCACGGCTATCGGCATTATCTGACGGTGTTGCGCGATCAGCGCCCGGCGCTGGGGACGTCGTTCGACGATGCGGTTTGGGTCGATTGGGCACGCGCGGTTTTGCGCGCATTCGATACCTTTCAACTGCTGTGCGCGGTGCGTAAGGGGCCATGGGGTGTCGAGGGTCTGAACCAGCGCATTACCAGTGCGTTGCTCAAGGCGCGGCTGATCGACAACGACCAGCAATGGTATGAGGGGCGGCCGGTGCTGATGACGCGCAACGACTACGGCCTGGGCCTGATGAACGGTGATATCGGCATTGCGCTCAAATTGCCCGAGCGTGATGGTCCGGATGCCGGCAAGCCGCTGCTGCGTGTCGCGTTCCCGCGTAACGATGGGCGGGGCGGGGTGCGCTTCGTACTGCCGAGCCGGCTCAATGATGTCGAAACCGTCTATGCCATGACGGTACACAAGTCCCAGGGTTCCGAGTTTGCCCACACCGCGCTGATCCTGCCGGACGCCTTGAATCCGGTGCTGACCAAGGAGTTGATCTACACCGGCATCACCCGGGCCAAGGACTGGTTCACCCTGATCGAGCCACGTCGGGGCATTTTCGAAGAAGCGGTACGGCGTAAGGTCAAGCGCCTGAGTGGATTGATGCTGGAACTGGAGGAGGGGGCCGAGGCTCAGGGGTGAAAACTTCCCATGAGCAATGGCGATAACTGACCAACCGGTCAGGGGTCGCTGTATCGCTGGCGTTTCGGTGCTGTGCTATCGTTGCGGCATCATTTCGTTACGATCCAAGAGAATCCCTGCATGAAGGTGGCTGTCTGGGCGACAGAGCGCGTCGTTGGCTGCAAGCAGATGCTGCTGGGCGGTCTGCTCTGTTTGTTGTCGGGAGTGGTCGTCGCTCAAGCACAAACGCCAGTGGGCATGGCCGAGCAACGGGCCAGATCGGTCACCCAGGTCGTCCTCGGCATTCTCAGTTATGCGCGCTGGCCGGTGGAGCCCGCGCAATTGCGCCTGTGCATCGTCGGTCCTACCGAATACACCGACGATCTGGTCAAGGGCACGACCCAGGCCACCGGCCGCCCGGTCATCGTGCGCCGTCTGCTGGCCGACAACCCGACCATCGTCAGCGAGTGCGACGCGGTGTACATCGGCAAACTCACCGCCGACGAGCGCAGCCGCTTGTTCGCCTCATTGATCGGCCATCCGGTGTTGAGCATCAGCGAGGGCGGTGATCAATGCACCGTCGGTAGTCTGTTCTGCCTGCGGGTTGGCGATGAGCAGGTATCGTTCGAGGTCAATCTCGACTCCGTTGCCCGCAGTGGTGTTCGTATTCATCCCAGCGTGTTGCAGTTGTCGCGCCGCAAGCCGGCGGCACCATGAGACTGTTCAAATCGGGCGCTCGCCCGACGCTGGGTTCGGTGATCGGCCGAGGGCATTTGATCGTTGCGCTGGTGGCGGTGGCCATGGCGAGTGTATCGCTGACGCTGCTCGGTGTGCTGGCCCTGCGGGTCTACGCCGACCACAACTTGCAGTTGATCGCGCGTTCGATCAGCTACACCGTGGAGGCCGCCGTGGTCTTCAACGACAAGGCCGCTGCCACCGAGGCGCTGGCGTTGATCGCGTCAACCGAAGAAGTTGCCGACGCCCAGGTGCTGGACAGCCAGGGCCAGTCGCTCGCACGCTGGCGGCGACCGGAAAACGGCTTTATCTCCGAACTGGAAATGCAGATCGCCCGGACCATTCTGGAAAAACCAGTGAGCCTGCCGATCCTCCATCAGGATCGGGAGATCGGCCAGGTTCTGCTGACCGGCCATGGCGGCAGCCTGATGCGGTTTCTGCTCAGCGGTCTGGCCGGGATTGTTTTGTGTACCGCTATCAGTGCCTGGGTCGCGTTGTATCTGGCGCGCCGTCAATTGCGCGGGATCACCGGCCCGTTGCGCAGCCTCGCCACTGTCGCCCACGCCGCCCGCAGCGAGCGCGCCCTTGATCGCCGGGTGCCGCCGGCGCGGATCGCCGAGCTGGACAATCTCGGCAGCGACTTCAATGCCTTGCTCGACGAGCTCGAATCCTGGCAAACCCACCTGCAAAGCGAAAACGAAACCCTCGCGCACCAGGCCAGCCACGACAGCCTGACCGGGTTGCCCAACCGCGCCTTTTTCGAGGGCCGGTTGATCCGAGCGCTGCGCAACGCCAACAAGCTCAACGAGCGGGTGGCGGTGCTGTTTCTCGACAGCGACCGCTTCAAAGGCATCAACGATAACTTCGGCCATGCCGCTGGCGATGCCGTGCTCGTGGCTGTCGCCAACCGGGTGCGGGCGCAGTTGCGCGAAGAGGATCTGGTTGCGCGTCTGGGCGGTGACGAGTTTGCGGTACTGCTGACGCCGCTGCACAAGGTCGAAGACGCCGAGCGCATCGCCGACAAGATTCTCGCCAGCATGGACACCCCGATTGCGCTGCCGGGGGACGCCAGTGTCGTGACCTCGCTCAGTATCGGCATCGCGGTTTATCCCGATCATGGCAATACTCCCGGCGCCCTGCTCAATGCCGCCGATGCGGCGATGTACCAGGCCAAGCGCCTGTCGCGCGGCGCCCAATTCACCGCCGGGTCGGAGTACCCGGTCGCCCACGTTCAAACCAGGAGCTGAATCCCGTGTTCTCACTAGCAACTCGCCTGTTTACCACCGTTCTGCTGATGACCCTGCTGGCCCTGACCGGATGCCAGACCGCCCCGCAAAAAGGCCTGACCCCGGCGCAGATTGCCGTGCTGAAGCAGCAAGGTTTCGAGCTGACCGATGAAGGCTGGGAATTTGGCCTGTCGGGCAAAGTACTGTTTGGCAGCGATATCGAAAGCCTGAACCGGCAAAGCACGGAAATCGTCGAGCAGATCGGCAAGGCCTTGCTGGGTGTCGGCATCGAGCGCGTAAGGGTCGACGGTCATACCGACGCCTCGGGCAAGGAAAGCTACAACCAACAGCTGTCCCTGCGCCGGGCGAAAAGCGTCAGCAAGGTGCTGACCGCGGTGGGCATGAAGCAAGAGAACATTCAGTTGCAAGGCCTGGGCAGCAGCGAACCGGTGGCCCCCAATGACACGGCGGCCGGCCGCACCGAAAATCGCCGGGTGTCGATTGTGGTCAGCGCCGACTAATCGGCAAACCGCATCTCGCGGGTCTGCCCCATCAGCAGACCCTGATTGCGCTCGGTCACCTCCCTGATGTAATCCCACAACAGGGTGATCCGCTTCAACTTGCGCAGGTCCTCCCGGCAGTACATCCAGAATTGCCGGGTAATGTCGATTTCCTCAGGCAGCACCGGCAACAGGCGTGGGTCCTGCGCCGCCAGGAAGCACGGCAATATCGCCAGCGAACGCCCTTGCTGCGCCGCCACGAACTGCGCGATCACGCTGGTGCTGCGCAGGTTCGCGCTGGCGCCGGGCAACACGTTTGCCAGATACAGCAGCTCCGAGCTGAACGCCAGGTCATCCACGTAACTGATGAATTGATGCTTGCCCAGGTCGGCGGGGCGGCGGATGGGTGGGTGTTGGTCCAGATACTCTTGGGTTGCGTACAGCTGCAAGCGGTAGTCGCAGAGTTTGCAGCACACGTACGGGCCGTGTTCCGGGCGCTCCAGGGCGATGACGATGTCGGCCTCGCGTTTGGACAGGCTGATGAAGTGCGGCAGCGGCAGGATATCCACCGAGATCGCCGGGTAGGCGTCGACGAAGTGGCTCAGTTGCGGGGTGATGAAGAAGCTGCCGAAGCCTTCGGTGCAGCCCATTCGAACATGCCCGGACAGGGCGACCCCGGAGCCGGAGACTTGCTCGCAGGCCATGTGCAATGTGCTTTCGATCGACTCGGCGTAGCTCAGCAGGCGCAGGCCCTCGGCGGTCAGCACGAAGCCGCTGGTGCGGGACTTTTCGAACAGCAAGGTGCCCAGCGCCGCTTCCAGCGAACTGATCCGGCGCGACACGGTGGTGTAGTCCACTGCCAGGCGTTTGGCCGCCGTGCTGGCCTTGCGGGTGCGGGCGACTTCGAGGAAGAACTTCAGGTCGTCCCAGTTCAGCGACCCCAGTGAGGTGATGTTTTTTTGCATGATGGACGGGCTTATATGTGCGTTCTTATTAGAAGTTTGCACATCTATACTCCAAAAACAGTCCGACAACCAATTCGCGACACACGCCTCATCTCAAGGCGAACCTTTCGCCTTGGCTCCCAAGATAAAAACAAGTTTTGGAGACCAGCATGAACGCATCGCTTACGCCCAACGAAACCACGGTCCAGAAGGTCAAGCTGCTGATCGACGGCGAGTGGGTCGAATCGCAGACCACCGAGTGGCACGACATCGTCAACCCGGCGACCCAGCAGGTGCTGGCCAGGGTTCCGTTCGCTACCGCTGCTGAAGTCGATGCCGCCGTCAGCGCCGCCCAACGCGCGTTCCAGACCTGGAAACTGACCCCGATCGGCGCACGCATGCGCATCATGCTCAAGCTGCAAGCACTGATCCGCGAACATTCCAAGCGCATCGCCGTGGTGCTGAGCGCCGAGCAGGGCAAGACCATTGCCGACGCCGAAGGCGATATTTTCCGTGGCCTGGAAGTGGTCGAACACGCATGTTCCATCGGCACCCTGCAAATGGGCGAGTTCGCCGAGAACGTCGCCGGCGGTGTCGATACCTACACCCTGCGCCAGCCGATCGGCGTCTGCGCCGGTATCACCCCGTTCAACTTCCCGGCGATGATTCCGCTGTGGATGTTCCCGATGGCGATCGCCTGCGGCAACACCTTCGTGCTCAAGCCGTCGGAACAGGATCCGCTGTCGACCATGCTGCTGGTCGAACTGGCGATCGAGGCGGGCATCCCGGCTGGCGTGCTCAACGTGGTACACGGTGGCAAGGACGTGGTCGATGGCCTGTGTACGCACCAGGACATCAAGGCGATTTCGTTCGTCGGTTCGACGGCGGTCGGCACCCATGTGTATGACCTGGCCGGCAAGCACGGCAAACGCGTGCAATCGATGATGGGGGCGAAGAACCACGCCGTGGTGTTGCCTGACGCCAATCGCGAGCAAGCGCTGAATGCGCTGGTCGGCGCCGGTTTCGGTGCGGCCGGGCAGCGTTGCATGGCGACCTCGGTGGTGGTGCTGGTGGGCGCGGCCAAACAGTGGCTGCCGGATCTGAAAGCGCTGGCGCAGAAGCTCAAGGTCAACGCCGGTAGCGAGCCGGGCACCGATGTCGGTCCGGTGATTTCGAAAAAGGCCAAGGCACGGATTCTCGACCTGATCGAAAGCGGCATCAAGGAAGGCGCCAAACTGGAACTGGACGGTCGCGACATCAGCGTGCCGGGCTACGAAAAAGGCAACTTCGTCGGCCCGACTCTGTTCTCCGGGGTGACCACCGACATGCAGATCTACACCCAGGAAATCTTCGGCCCGGTGCTGGTGGTGCTGGAAGTCGACACCCTCGATCAGGCCATTGCGCTGGTCAACGCCAACCCGTTCGGCAACGGCACGGGGCTGTTCACCCAGAGCGGTGCGGCGGCACGCAAATTCCAGGCTGAAATCGACGTCGGCCAGGTCGGCATCAACATCCCGATTCCGGTGCCGGTGCCGTTCTTCAGCTTCACCGGTTCCCGAGGTTCGAAGCTCGGCGACCTCGGCCCGTACGGCAAGCAGGTGGTGCAGTTCTACACCCAGACCAAAACCGTGACGGCGCGCTGGTTCGATGACGACAGCGTGAACGACGGCCCGAACACCACCATCAACCTGCGCTGAGGAACCGGACATGAAAATCGCATTTATCGGACTCGGCAACATGGGCGCGCCGATGGCGCGCAACCTGATCAAGGCCGGTCATTCGTTGAATCTGGTAGACCTGAACACAACCGTTCTGGCGGAACTGGAGCAACTGGGCGGCACCATCCGCGCATCGGCCCGCGAGGCGTCCGAGGATGCGGAACTGGTCATCACCATGCTCCCGGCCGCTGTGCATGTGCGCAGTGTCTGGCTCGGTGAAGACGGCGTGCTGGCCGGTATTCGCAAGGGTGTACCGGCGGTGGATTGCAGCACCATCGATCCGCAGACCGCCCGCGACGTCGCGGCGGCCGCCGCCAAGCAGGGCGTGGCGATGGCCGATGCGCCGGTGTCCGGCGGCACCGGCGGCGCCACGGCCGGGACGCTGACGTTCATGGTCGGCGCCACGCCCGAGCTGTTCGCGACCCTGCAACCGGTGCTGGCGCAGATGGGCCGCAACATCGTCCATTGCGGCGAAGTCGGCACCGGGCAGATCGCCAAGATCTGCAACAACCTGCTGCTGGCGATCTCGATGGTCGGGGTCAGTGAAGCCATGGCACTCGGCGATGCGCTGGGGATCGATACCGGGGTGCTGGCCGGCATCATCAACAGTTCGACCGGGCGTTGCTGGAGTTCGGAAATGTACAACCCGTGGCCGGGCATCGTCGAAACGGCGCCAGCCTCGCGAGGCTACACCGGTGGCTTTGGTGCCGAGCTGATGCTCAAGGATCTGGGGCTGGCAACCGAAGCGGCGCGTCAGGCGCACCAACCGGTGGTGCTCGGTGCGGTGGCGCAGCAGTTGTATCAGGCGATGAGCCAGCGCGGTGACGGGGGCAAGGACTTCTCGGCGATCATCAACAGCTATCGCAAGCCGCAGTAATCGCGCAAGCCTGTGGTTCGCCACAGGCTGAACATCGAATGCAGCAGTGTTGCCGGGAATCACGTCGGGTGATCTCCCGGCTTTTTTGCATCAGGCGAAGACGAAATACTTGCGCACGGTCTCGACCACTTCCCACGTGCCTTTCATCCCTGGCTCGACCACGAAGATGTCGCCGGCCCGCAGATGGATCGGTGCCATGCCGTCCGGGGTGATGATGCAATAGCCTTCCTGGAAGTGGCAGTACTCCCATTTCACGTAGTCCACGCGCCACTTGCCCGGTGTGCAGATCCAGGTGCCCATGATCTTGCTGCCGTCTTCGCTGGTGTAGGCGTTGAGGTTGACGGTGTGCGGGTCGCCTTCGAGTTTTTCCCATTTGCAGGCGTCGAGTACCGGCAGCGGGTGGGTGTCACGCAGAACGGTGATGGGGGCGGTCATGTGCAGGCTCCTGACAGGGTCAAAAAACAGAAGATGCACCGTATAGCCCCGTACCGGCGGTCAGTTGTCTGTGCTCGACATGCAGTTATCCATAAACGCTGCGGCGGCCTGAAGCGAACGAATGACTGAACCTTCCTGCAAAATCAATTAACGGGAGTATTGATCTGCAACAAAGGTTATGAAGTTATAACTATTTTACTTGTCCGGTATTCGCTCTTTTTACGTCTGTGGTGCCAGCACTAAGTTGCTCTCGGCGATTAATCAAGCCAATTACGCGCGCGCCCACCGTACCCCGCCTTTGTTAAGTAAATATGTCGTCTGATTAGAATGTTTGCACCATTCGGGGTCAGCATTTACGGGCGTCTGCACGGCCGTCTCAGGTTTTTAAAAAACCTTGAATAGTTCGTTGACTCTCCCCTTAAGGTCAGAGTTTAGATTTCCGCCGCGTGAGAAGTAACCGTAGGAAAAGTTACTTATCAAATGCCGATTTTTGAATCAGTCACGACATATAGGGAGATAGAAATGAATAATCCATTGGACTTGGAACATGTCATCGCCAGCACCCGCGAAATCCTGGCGCAACTGTTGGTGGTGAGTGCTGATGAAATCGATGAGCACAGCAGTATCGTCGAGGATCTGGGCGCCGACTCGCTGGACATCGTCGACCTGAGCTTCCAGTTGGGTCGCCAGTATGGCTGCACGTTGCCCAAGACCAGCGTGCTGGATCACGCCGTCGCGGTCTGCGGCGACGCGGGCGAGTTTCTCGCCAACGGCCGCATCACTGACAGCGGCAAGGCCCTGCTCGAGCAAAGCCTGAGCGCCTATACCCCGGAGCAACTGCAGGCCGGCATGCAACCGGCGCAAGTGTTCGCCGCCACCACCGTGCGCAACTGGGCCAACCAGTGCCGCAATCTCTTCAACTACCTGCCGGCAAACTGCCCGGATTGCGGTGCGCACCAGGCGGTGCTCAATGACCGCCAGCAAGTGGTGTGCGGTGCTTGCAGCGCACGTCTGGTGCCGGCCGATGGCGATGAGGTTTCCCGTCAACTGGTCGAGCAGTTTGTCGCCACTCACGTCCAAGAGACGGTGTAGGAGTACTTCTCATGCGGGCACGAGAAGTCTATGTGAGCGGGTTTGGCCTGGTCGCCCCCATGGCGCTGGACGCCGCCACGTTGTTCGAACGCATTTGCCGCAAGCAGTCCTGTGTACGCGAACATCCACGGTTCAAGGCGCTGGGCTTCACCAACAGCGCGGCCGGGTTCATTGACGATGCGCAGTGGCAGCAGATCGGTGCGGGGTTCGGCGGCAATCCGGCGCTGCACCCACGGCAAAGTGTGTTGGCTGAATACGTCGCCCGGCAGGCTCTGGAGCATGCCGGTCTGACGCCGAGCGATTTTGCCCACAGCCGCAGCGGTCTGTTTCTGGGGGCGAACAAATACTGTGCCGACAGTCACGATCTGCATCGGGTCAGCCGCTGCATGGACGACACCGGGCGCGTGAACCTGGATCGTCTGCTGGACACCCCGGCGGCGTCGAGTGCGACGTTTGTGCGCCGGGTCGACCAGCAGACCCAGTACCTGGCTGATCGCCTCGGCATCCGCGATCACATTTCGACCCACTCCGATGCCTGCGCCGCCGGCACCATGGCGATCGGCAGTGCGTTCCGGGCGATCGAGCGGGGCGAGATCGATCTGGCGCTCTGCGGCGCTGTCGAGCTGATGGCCAACGAGTTGCCCTACTACATGTTCAACAGCCTCGGGGCGCTGTGCCAGGCCGATCTGCCGGTGAGTGAACAGAGTCGTCCCTTCATGCCCGATCGCAGCGGTTTTGTGATCAGCGAGGGTTCGGCAATGGTCGTTCTCGAGTCCGCCGAACATGCCCGCCGTCGCAAGGCCGCGCCACTGGGGCGCGTGTTGGGTTACGCCAATGTCTGCGAAGCCCAGAAGATGACCTCCAGCAGCCGGGATGGCAGCAAATACGAGGAATGCATGGAAGCTGCAATTGAAGATGCCGGGCTGTTGCGCAGCGCCGTGCAGCATGTGAACACCCACGGGACCTCCACTCAGGCCAACGACAGTTGCGAGGCGCTGGCGCTGCAACGGTTGTTTGGCGAGTGCCAGGACGTCATGACGTTCACCGCCAACAAGTCGGCCATCGGTCATTCCCTGGCGGGCAGCGGGGCGATCGAGGCGGTGCTGTCGCTGATGAGCCTGCGCGACGGCGTACTGTTGCCGACCCTGAATTACGACCACGAACGTACCGAATACCCGTCGCTGAAGTTTCTCAGCGAACCGATGCGCCAGTCGATCAATGTGGTGATGTCCAACTCGTTCGGTTTCGGCGGCGTCAACAGCTCGCTGATTCTGGGGAGGGCCTGAGATGAACAGAGCCATCTACATCAATGACGCGGCGATCCTGAACGCTGCCGGGAGTGAATGCGCGGACCTGCTCGGTGCGCCCTTGAACGCCCAGCCGCTGGCATTCGACGCTCGCCGCCAGGCTTTCGCGCTGCCGACCCCACGCCTGCCCGGCGACCTGTTCGACCGCAAGATCCAGCGCAGTGTCGAGCCGCAGGGCCTGCGTCTGCTGCATTGCGCAGCACGCCTGGCGCCGGCTCTGGCGGCGTTGGATCTGCCGCCTGCGCGGATTGCGCTGACGGCGGCGATTCCCGAGGTCGACGCGCCAAGCCCTTGCTGGGACGCGGTGCAAGCGATCATCGAGCAGCCGCACAAACAACTCGCCCAACTGCTGGCCAATACGCCGCCGTTGCATGCGCTGACCCTGCTCAACAGCAGCGTGATGGCCTACGTGGCCGAAGCGCTGAACTGCCACGGGCCGATGGGCGGATTCTGCTCCCAGGACAACGCCGGGCTCGACGCCTTGATCGAAGCCTGCCAGCAGATCGGCGAGCAAAACGCCGAGGCTGCGCTGGTGGTCAGCAGCAGCCCGAACCTGACTCCGGCGCTGTATTTACGTGAGCCGGGTCTGGCGAGCGAGCCGGTGTTCGGTGAGGGCGCCGCCGCGTTGCTGCTGAGTTCGACACCTTCGCAGGACGCCACGCAGACCTTGCGCATCGCCGGGTTTGCTCGGGGTTACAGCGCCGATCCGCAACGGGCCGAAGCGGTCGGCCGACGGGTGATCGACCAGGCGCTGAGCCGGGAAAAACTGTGCCTGGGCGACGTCGGACGAATCGTCGGCAATCCCGATGATCCGCAATTGAACGAGCTGTTTGCTGCGTCGAGCCAAGCGCTCGGCAGCACCCGCGGCATGACCGGTGAACTGGGCGCCAGCGGCCTGTTGACCGAGGTCGCGCTGAGTTTGCATCACGCTCGTCAATCAGCGGCGACGCCCGGCTACACGCTGCTTGTCAGCCACACCCGCGCCGGTCACTGGGGTGCGTTGCTGTTGGCCAGTGAAACCATGGAGAAGCACGCATGAGCGAGACACGGATTGTGATCACCGGGTTGGGCGCCGTCACCGGATTCGGTTTCGAATGGCAGACCCTCTGGGAAAAAATGCTCGGCGCCGAACACTGTGTACGCCCATGGCAACCGGACGATGTGCCGGACGGGGCATTCGCGGTGCGCTACGCGGCGCCCGTGGACATGAGCCTGTTGCCGGAAAAACTGCAGGGCCATCCGGCGTGGACGACACCGCTGGAAAAACGCAGCCGCTTTGGCTGGGTGGCCGCCACCCAGGCCGTTGCCGACAGCGGCCTCGCTCTGGAGCAACTGCGTGGCGCGGCGGTGCTGTGTGCCTCCGGCGCGCCGCAACACATGCTCGCCGACATGCTGTTGACCGAGGCGCCGGATGGCAGCGCGCCGGGCTGGCAGCACCTGATGCCACGCTGCGCTGACGTCAGCGCCGAGGGCTCGCTGTGCCAGAGCAATGATCGTCTGGCCCGAGTGATCGCCGACGACCTGGGCTGCGAAGGGCCGGTGATCAACATCAGCAGTGCCTGTGCCGGTGCCTCCCAGGCCATCGGCAATGCGTTCCAGATGATCCGTCGCGGCGAAGTGAAGGTCGCGCTCGCCGGTGGCGCCGATTCGGTGCTCAACCTCGACACAATGGCCGCTCTGTACCTGCTCGGTGCGGCCTCCGGAGAACAGCGCTGGGGCGCCGATCTGTGTCGCCCGTTCGACCGCGATCGCAGCGGCCTGATTGCCGGCGAGGGCGGTGGTTTCGTGGTGCTGGAAAGTCTCGAACACGCCTTGGCCCGGGGCGCGACGCCCTATGCCGAAGTGCTGGGTTTCGGCAGCAGTCTGGATGCCTACAAAGTCACCGCGCCGCAACCGCAAGGGCGGGGCGCGGCACTGGCGATGCAGGCGGCGCTGGACGATGCCGGACTGCGTGCGCAACAGATCGATCTGATCAACGCCCATGGCACCTCGACGCCGCTCAACGATGTCGCCGAAACCCTGGCGATCAAGCAGGTGTTTGCCGAACACAAGCACTACCGGGCGCTGGCGGTCAGTGCCAACAAATCACAGTTCGGTCATCTGATCGCCGCAGCCGGGGCGCCGGAATGCATCGTCACCGCGCTGGCCTGCCTCAACGATCTGGTCACGCCAACGGTGAACCTGCACGACGCCGATGAGCAGTGCGACCTGGATTACTGCGCCGGTGAGGCGGTCAGCCGCCGGGTGGATTACGCCCTCAGCAACTCCTTCGGTTTCGGTGGCCTCAACACGTCGCTGGCCCTGGGCAAATATCGGGAGCACGGACAATGACGGCCATTGCGCGTATTGCCATCGCCGGCAGCGGTTGTGTGTTGCCCAGCGGTTGGGGCGTCGAGCGCTTCTGGTCGGCGGCCCGTGAAGGACGCAGCGCGATCATGCCGCTGCAATCGTCGCTGTTTCACAGCGAGCGTGTTGCCGCGTTCGGTCATGTTCACGACGAAGACCATCAACGCAGCCGCAAGGACGTTGCGCAAAACCTTCAGCGTTACTGCCCGCCGGCGGTGATCTGGGGCGTCAGCTCGGTGCGTCAGGCGCTGGCCGAGGCCGGGCTTGAGCCGGGCAATGACGGGCTGCGCTATGGCCTCTATTGCTGCCAGGGCGGCTACACCCACCCGTCGCTGACGTCCTACGGCGAACTGCTGCATGAATGCCAGACGCCGACCGGCGCCGACATGCGACGCCTCGCGCAAAAGGTCTTGCAGGAGCGCGCCCTCGATCCCTTCCTGGTGCTCAAGAGCCTGAGCAACGGCTTGCTCGGGATCGTCAGCCTCGCCTTGAAACTGGAGTGCGAGTGCAACGCCTACATGCAAGGCGTGGCCGGCAACTTGGCGGCGTTGCGCGAAGCCTGCGCGGCGCTGCAAAGCGGCCGTATCGATGCGGCGATCGTGGTCGGCGCCGGCAGTGAACTCGATCCGCTGGCGCTGGCCGCACTGGCCGAGGCCGGCGTGATCGGCACTGACGGTTCGCAGAGTCTGCGCGGATTCGATCTTCAGGGGCGCGGCGGAATTGCCGGCGAAGGGGCGGCGGCGCTGATTCTGCGGCGTGCCGACGACTTGCCGGAAGGGCCGCAGACCTGCCTCTCGGGCCTGTTCGCCCACTCGCGCGTGGACTCGCTGAACCTGCCGGACAAACAAGTGGATCTGCTGATCGGCAGCGCCAGCGGCGACCCGCACAAGGATGCCGATCTGGCCCGCACGCTGGCCCGCACCGGCGCCGCGCACATCACCAGCAGCACGCCGCTGACCGGCATTCTCAGCGGCGCGCCGAGCCTGGTCGATCTGATCATCGCTCGCCAGACCCTGCACGCGCAAAGCATTGCCCCGGTCATCGGACTGGAGCAGCCGGTGAATCCGCACCTGCCGTTTGTGATGGGCGAACCGCGTGACGCGGTGCTGCACGATTGCCTGGTGATCAACCGCGACGACAACGGCTTCAGCGCCTGTTACCAACTGGATTTTCACGCGGCCGACTGACCGTCTGACGCAACCAAGCGTTTCTGAATTTTTTACTCAAGGGATAGAACTGTCATGGATTACCGCGATTACGTACGGCCGAAATTCGTTGAACTGATGCAGGCTCTGGGCCTGGAGTGCCAGTTCCATCGGGCGCTGGGCAGCAAATTGTTTTACCGCGACAAGCAGGGCGCGGAAGTGACCGTCACCGACTTCCTCGGCGGTTATGGTGCTGCGCTGCACGGCCACAACGACCCGCAATTCGTCGATCAACTGTGCAACCTGTTGCGCGCCGACGTGCCGTTCAACGCACAGATGTCGGTACGCAGCGCGGCGGGTCAGCTGGGGCGTGAACTCAGCGAGGCGTTCAACCGTGAGTTGAACAACAACGAACACTACATTTCGACCTTCTCCAACAGCGGCGCCGAGTCAGTGGAAATCGCCGTCAAGCACGCCGAGTTCCGCCGTCAGAAGAACTTGCAGAAACAGTTCGACGAGCGTGATTTCGAACTGGCCAATCTGGTTGCCAGCGACAAGGCTTACTTCGAACTGGACGTCGACGATCTGGACCTGCCGGCCGGTGTACTTCCGCAAAATCTGTCCAGCGTCACCGTGCGTCAGGTGGCCGAAGCGGTGCGTCAGCACAACCTCGCGCAACTGCATGTCGAGCCGGTGTTCCTCGCGGTGCGTGGCAGCTTCCACGGCAAACTGGTGAACACCGTCCAACTGACTTACGGCAAGCAATACCGCAAGCCGTTCGCCCGCTTTGGCCTCAACGTCGAGTTCATCGACCCGCAGCAGCCGCAGCAACTGCAAGACCTGCCGGCCCGTCATACCCATCACTGGCTGGGCCTTGAGTGGAGCGGCGAAACCCTGCGCGTGCGCCGTGAGCCGTTCAGCGCGATCACCGCCGTGCTGCTCGAGCCGATCCAGGGTGAAGGCGGGATCAACGAGTTTGCCGGTGAGTTCTATCTGGGTCTGCGTCGTCTGTGCAACGAACAACGCTGCCCGCTGGTCATCGACGAAGTGCAATCGGGTTTCGGTCGCACCGGCACTTTGCTCGGCGCCAGCCATTTCAACTTGCAGGGCGATTACTACTGCCTGTCCAAGGCCCTGGGCGGCGGTCTGATGAAAATCGCCGCGACGGTGATCCGCGCCAGCCATTACGAAGTCGATTTCAGCTACATCCACAGCTCGACCTTCGCTGAAGACGATGCGTCCTGCCATATCGCCCTCTCGGCGCTGCGTCGGCTGTTCGAGAACGACAGCGCGATGCTCAAGGACGTGAACAAGAAAGGCGAGTACCTGAAGTCTTCGCTGCAGGAGCTCCAGGCGGCATACCCGGACGTGATCGCCGACGTACGCGGGCGCGGGCTGCTGCTGGGCTTCGAACTGCACGACCTGACCGGCACCAGCTCGCTGGTCCAGGCGTCGGCTCAATACAACGATGCGCTGGGCTACATCATCGCCGGCTACCTGCTGCAATTCGAGTCGCTGCGCGTGGCGCCGTCGGGCAGCAACGCCAACGTGATTCGCCTGGAGCCGCCGGTGTGCATCACCTTTGAGGAAATCGACGGTCTGATCGGCTCGTTGCAGAAGGTCTGCGACATGCTGCGTCGGCGCGACGCCTTCCCGCTGGCCGCCGGTGTGCTGGCCGACACCATCCCTGGCGTACCGGCCCGCGAAGTCAGCTTCAAGGGAGATGAAAGCCTCCCAAAGTCTGATGAGAACGTGCGCGTGGTGGCTCGCGTGGCGTTCATCAATCACCTGATCGATGCCGACATGCTCAGCGATGTCGATCCGTCGCTGTCGACCCTCAGCCCTGAACAGAAACGTGAGTTCATCAAGCGCATGGCGCCGGAACGCCGTGCCGCACCGATCGGCCCGGTGCTGATCCGCTCGAAGCTCGGCACCGCCGTGGAGTTCACCCTGTACCCGTTGTGCATGCATTCCGATGCCATGTCGGAGTACATCGCCAGTGGCGATCTGGAAACCATCCGCGACGAAGTCGGCAACCGCATCCGTGACGCCCGCGCCGATGGCTACAGCGTCGCCGGGCTGGGCATGTACACCTCGATCGTCACCAACAACTGCCAGGCGCTGAAGATCCCGGACATGGCGCTGACCTCGGGCAACGCGCTGACCATCGGCATGGGCCTGGAAGCCATCGAGCAGGGCTGCAAGCAACAAGGCCTGGAACTCGGCCGGCAAACGGCGGCAGTGGTCGGTGCGGCGGGCAACATTGCTTCGACTTATGCCTCGCTGCTCTCCACCAGCGTCGAGCATCTGATTCTGATCGGCAGTGGTCGTGACGGCTCCCTGCGCCGTCTGGAAAAAACCGCCCAGCAGATTTACGCCGAAGCCGCCCGCGCGATTCTCAAAGGCGTTGCCGAACAGGATCGCCTTGCCAGTCGCTTGCAGCAGATCGAAGGTTTCGATGCCCTGTTGCAGGCCCACGGCGCCAGTGCCGACCTCGGTCAGCGCGTGGCGAAACTGGTCGAAGAACGTCTGGGCGCCCACGCATTCATTACCGTCAGCAACGACCTGCAAGTGCTCAAGCAGGCGCGCATCGTTTTGTGTGCGGCGAACGCTCCGCAGCCATTCCTCGACGCACAGCATTTCGCGGAAAACAGCGTGATCTGCGACATCGCCGTACCGCTGAACGTGGACCAGAACCTCTCCAGCCAACGCGCCGACGTGCTCTACATGCACGGCGGAATCGTGCAGACGCCGCTGGGCGATGGCCTGGCGCCGAACGTGCGTGCCTACCTCAAGCAGGGTCAGTTGTATGCGTGCATGGCCGAGTCGGTGTTGATGGGCCTGTCCGGGATGAAGCAGCACTACTCCTATGGCGATATCAGCCGCGAGCAGGTGCAGCAGATTCGCGCACTGGCGGCGACCCACGGGTTCAGCCTCGCGCAGTTCAAAACCGACAACTCGCTCTAAGGAACGCTCATGCCGAATAAAGTAGCAGTGGTGACCGGCGGCAGCCGTGGCATCGGCCGGGCGATTGTCCTGGCCCTGGCGGGCGCGGGTTATCAGATCGCGTTCAGTTATGTGCGTGACGAAGTGGCGGCGATGGCGCTGCGCGACGAGGTACAGGGCCTGGGCATCGATTGCCTGGCGCTGCAATGCGACGTCAGCAGCAGTGACAGCATCAAGGGTTTTTTCGAGCGGGTCGACGGGCATTTCCAGCGCGTCGATCTGCTGGTCAACAACGCCGGCATCACCCGTGACGGGTTGCTGGCGACCATGCCGGCACGGGACATCGTCGAGGTGATCCAGACCAACCTGATCGGCACCTTGCTCTGCTGCCAGCAGGTGGTGCCGGGGATGCTCCGCCAGCGTGGCGGGTGCATCGTCAATATCAGCTCGGTAGCCGCGCAGAAGCCCGGCAAGGGTCAGAGCAACTACGCGGCGGCCAAGGGCGGGGTCGATGCATTGACCCGCGCACTGGCCGTGGAGCTGGCGCCGCGCAACATCCGCGTCAACGCGGTGGCGCCGGGCATCGTCAAGACCGAGATGAGCACCGCGCTGATCGGCAGTCAGGAGGAGGAAATCCAGTCGCGCCTGCTGATCAAGCGTTACGCCGAACCCGAGGAAATCGCCGAGGCGGTGCTGTACATCGCCGATCGCGGGCTGTACCTGACCGGGGAGGTCCTGCCGGTCAACGGCGGGCTGAAAATGCCATGAGCCGGACGATTCTGATCACCGGTGCCGCCAAGGGCATCGGTCGGGCCGTGGCCGAGGATTTTGCCAGCGACGCCGAAAACCGCTTGATCCTGCTGGACATGGATCTGCCGGAGCTGCAGCGCTGGGTGGATGAACGGCAGGAACAGATCAAGGCGCGGGTCGAAACCCACTGGGCGAACATCGCCGATCTGCCGGCCATGGAAACGTTCTTCAAGACCTTGGGCACGCAGCTCGATTACGTCGACGTGCTGGTCAACAGCGCCGGCATCTGCAACGAGAACGAGCCGGAGGATCTGAAGAACTGGCATCAGGTGATTTCGGTCAACCTCAACGGCACGTTCTACGTCACGTCGTTGTGTCTGGCGCTGATGCCGGATCGCGGGCGGATCATCAACATGTCGTCGATCCTCGGACGCGCCGGCAAGGTGCGCAACACCGCGTACTGCGCGTCCAAGCACGGCATCGTCGGCATGACCAAGGCGCTGGCGCTGGATCTCGCGCCACGGCAGATCACGGTCAACGCGATCCTGCCGGCGTGGATCGACACGCCGATGCTGCAGGGCGAGCTGGCGACGCAAGCGGCGATTGCCGGGCTGACCCAGGAACAGATCGTGCGCAACGCGAAGAAAAAACTGCCGATGCGCCGCTTTATCCAGAGCGAGGAGGTGGCGGCGATGGTGCGTTATCTCGCCAGCCCGGAGGCGGGCGGGGTGACGGCCCAGAGTCTGGTGATCGATGGCGGCGTCGGGTTGGGAATGTAACGATGCCTCGATCAGCGATAAACCGCATTGCGTGGACGGTGTGGGCGTGCGTGGCGGCGCCGGCCGCCATGGCCGAGCTCACCGCCGAGGATCTCAAGCCTGATTACGCCGATGCCGAGATCGGCATCGCCACGGCGTTGCGCCTGCATGGCGACGATCAGGTCACCCAGAAGGCCGTGTATTTCAAGGCCAATCTGGAGGACAGCTGGGACGGCGGTTACTACAAGGCCAAGGGCCGCGTGCGTTACGACGCGCGTTATGACGGCAACAATCCGTACAGCGAGCGGGCGCGGGACAAGTACCGCTTCGACGCCGACTGGCGGCATCTGTACGTCGGTCACTCATTGGGTGACGGCGAGGTGACGGTGGGTTGGCAGCAAGTGGTCTGGGGCCGCGCCGATGAGTTGCGAGTGCTCGATCAGGTCAACCCGCTGGACTATCGCGATGGCGTGACGCCGCTGTTGGAAGACAGCCGCATCGCGGTGCCGATGGTGCGGTTTGCGCAGCCGCTGGGCGAGTGGGAGCTGGAAGCGCTGTGGATCACCGACTTCGTGAAAAACCGTGCGCCGGTGGCGGGCAGCGAATTCGACGCACCGCTGTTCGCCACGCCCGATCCGCAGTATTTCGTGGTCGATTCCAAGCCCGGCTACGACGGTCATGACGGGTACGGCTATGGCTTGAGCGCCAATGGCCGGATCGGCGCAGTGGACACCAGTTTCGTCGCGCTGAGCGCCCGTCAGCAGGACCCGGTGTATGCCGTCGAAGGGCTGGCCGACGATGGTCGCACACGCCTGGAGCGCCAGTTTCCACGCTACACCATGGGCGGTGCGGGGCTGGCGATCGATGCTGGGCACAGCATCGTGGTGCGCAGCGAGGTCGCGTATTTCGACAACTGGCGGGTGACCAATCCGACCCGCGCCCACGGCGCCGACAGCACACCGATGGTCAAGTCGCTGCTGGGGCTCGACTACCTGTTTCGCGACTGGCTGATCTCCGCGCAGTGGCAGGAACAGGTGCTGCTCGACTGGCAGGACGGCATGGTCCAGGACAAGCGCGAGCCGCTGTTCACCCTGTCGGCCGAGGGCACCCATTGGCAGGACCGACTCAAGAGTCGACTGGTGGCGGCCGCGTCGCCACCGTTCAAGGACAACGCCTTGCTGCAAGGCATCTTCACCTACAAACCGGTGGACTACATCAAGCTCGGTCTGGAAGTGGACGTGTTCTTCGGCAAGCCCGACCGAACCTTTGGCGAATACCGCAAGCACGATCAGGTGCGGTTGTCCGCCGGATATCTGTTCTAACCCCATGCGCCTGCGTGCCGCTGCCGACGTGGGCATCCATTGCACCCATACAACGAAAAGGGAAGTTCTCATGTTGCCGATTTTCAAAAGCCTGACCACCGCCGCGCTGATCCTGGGAAGCGCGTGTGCCGGCGCCGCCGACGCCAGCAATGCCGACGACATCATGCGCCAGGTGCGCGACCGCAACGACGGCACCAGCTTCATGTCCCAGGTGTCGCTGATCCTTCACGACAAGAAGGGCAACACCCGGGTTCGCGAGTTCACTTACCTGCAAAAGGACTACCCGGACAGCGACAAATTCAGCATGTATTTCTCAGCCCCTACCGATGTGCGCGACGTGGCGTTCCACATCGAAAACCCCCACGAAACCCTGGGCCTGGAAGACAGCCAGTGGATGTACCTGCCGGTCAGCCGCCAGACCCGCCGGATCTCCACCACCGACAAGCGCGGCTCGTTCATGGGCAGCGAGTACTCCTACGCCGACCTGGACAAGATCCGCGTCAAGGATTACTCGCAGAAGCTGTTGGGCGAAGAGTCGATCAAGGGCCGCGACTGCTACGTGATCGAACGTGAGCCGACCTCTCCCGAGGTGCTGGCCAAGACCGGTTACAACAAGCTGAAAGTCTGGATCGACAAGCAGAATCTGCTGGTCATGCGTCAGGATTTCTTCGACGTCAAAGGCGTGCTGATCAAGCAGATGCGCACGCAGAAAGTCGAGACCATCGATTCGATCGACAGCATCGTGCTCAGCGAAACCGAACACTTCATCGATGGCACGCGCTCGGAGATGCGCTTCAACCAGTTGCAGTACAACGTGCCGCTGGAAGATCGCCTGTTCACCCAGACCGCGATCAAGCGCGGGCTGAAAACCGGCGACCTGCCGGAATACGCCGTGTCTGCCCGCTAAGCTCCGACCCTGACCCTGGAACGCATGATCATGGAAAGATATCTGAATTTCGTCGAGCGCCACGCGCGGGCGATTGTTTTCCTGCTGGTGGCGATCACGGCGTATTTCACCTATACGCTGGGCGCGCTGGTTTCCGACACCAACCCTTACCTGCTCAAGGAAAACCACCCGGCCCGCAAGACCATCATCGATCTGCAGGGTGAGTTCACCGGCACGTTCGACTCGGTGATGGTGGCGCTGAACAACCCGCAGACGGTGTTCAACAAGCAGACGCTCAATGCGCTGTTCTCGATGTCGCAGTCGGTGCGCAAGATGATTCTGGCCAACGATGCGGACAAGGACACCCTGGCGCAAATCGTCGCCCGCTACCCGGACGACAGCCGTGCGCAGTTGTTGACCCGGGACATTCTGGAGGGCGGTTTCTCCCAGAACGACTACGCCAACGCCAAGGCCCTGCGTGATCATGCGCAAAGCCAGAACTGGGATTCCCACGACCAGCTGTTCCTGACCTTTCTCGCCGAACGGATCAACCCGATCCGCGAAATGGCGTCGATGGGTGACCTGGAAAACATCGTCCTGACCGACGATGGCGAGTTGCTGATTCACAAGACCCTCAATGCCTACGACATGGATCCGGCGGTGGTCGAATCGCAGATCATGGGCAACGAGCTGATGGTCGATGGCGTGGTGTCGAAGGACAAGAAAGTCGCCATGCTGGTGGCCGAACTCGGCACCAAACAGGACGACGCGCAGGCGCAATTGCGCGCCTATCAGATCGTGCGCAGCATCGTCGCCCAGTATCAGGCCGATCACCCAGAGTACACGGATGAGATCTTCATCGCCGGGATGCCGATCTTCATCGCCGCCCAGCAGGAAATCATCGATCACGACCTGGCGGTGCTGTTTCCCATCGTGTTTGTGTTGATCACCCTGTTGCTGGTGTTCTTCTTCCGCAAACCGCTGGGCGTGGTGTTGCCGCTGTTCAACATTCTGTTCTGCACCATCTGGACCCTGGGGCTGATGGCGTTGCTGCGCGTGCCGTTCGACCTGTTGACCAGCGTGCTGCCGGTGTTCCTGTTCACCATCTGCTGTTCCGACGCGATCCATGTGATGGCCGAGTACTACGAGCAGAAAAGCGCCGGCAAGAGCAACCGCGAAGCCAACCGCGAAACCCAGCGGCTGATGGTGGTGCCGGTGGTGTTGACCACGGTGACGACCATCGCCACGTTCATGATTTCCACCACCAACAACATTGTCAGCATCCGCAATTTCGGGGTGTTCATGTCCATCGGCCTGACGGCGGCGCTGATCATTTCATTGCTGCTGATTCCGGCCTGGATCTCGATCTGGGGCAAGGACCCGGTGGCTCAGAGCCGGGTTGTCGTCCACAAGGAATCGATCATCTCGCGGTATCTGGTCGCGTTCTGTGCCTGGATGATCCGCTTGCGCAAACCGATCCTCGTGGTGGTCGTGCCGCTGCTGGCGCTGGCGACGGTGTTCACGTTCCGCGTCGACATCGAAGACTCCGGCATTGCCTATTTCAAGCCGGAAAGCCATATCCGCGTCTCTGACCAGTTCATCAACCACGCCAGGGTGGCGGGCACGGCACCGGGCTGGATCGCCATCGACAGCAAGGAGCCGCGCGGCGTGCTGACCACCGAAGTGGTGCAGTTCATCGACAAGCTCGACCACTTCATCAAGCAGCAGCCGAACATCAGTTACGGCTACTCGCTGGCCACCTACGTCAAGCGCATGAACCTGGTGCTCAACGACATGAACCCTGAATACCTGCGCGTGCCGAATGCGCTGGAGAAGGTCACGTCGGTCAACGACGAAGGGCAGGTCGAGCAGTTCGAAGTGCCGGGCAACTCGCTGATCGAACAGCATGTGATGCTGTTTGAAAACGGTGGTGGTTCCGACCTGAACAACGTACTCAACGCCGACTTCTCCAAGGCCTTGACCCTGTACACCATGACCTCGTCGGTCGCCAGCGACTATCAGGCCATGCTCGATCGGCTGGATGCCTGGCTGCTGGTCAACAAACCGGCGAACCTTGAAGTGACGCACGCCGGCACCCCGTTGATCTGGACCGGCGTGTTGCAGGAAATCACCCAGGGCCAGGTGCTGAGCTTCTCCCTGGCGTTGCTGGTGGTGACGCTGATGATGATGTACTGGCTCAAATCCGTGCGGCTGGGCTTGCTCGGCATGCTGACCTTGTTGACCACCTCGGTGACCGTCTACGGCTTCATGTTCCTGTTCGGCATCGAGCTGAACATCGGCACGACGCTGGTGACGTTCCTGGTGGTCGGGGTGGTCGACTATGCGGTGCATCTGCTGTCGCGGATCAAGCTGCTGGTGCAGCAGGGAATTGAAATCGATGCGGCCATTCTGCAGGCAATGCACAGCGTCGGTCGCTCCACGGTGATGAACGTGGTGATCTTCTCCGTGGGCTTCATGGCGCTGCTGTTTTCCGACTTCAAGCCGATCGTCGACCTCGGCGCACTGGTGGCCATGGCGCTGTTCTCCAGCGGGGTCATGACCATTGTGCTGGTGACCCTGGTTTCGCCATGGTTCTTCGGCGCGATTGCTCCGGTTGCGCCGAAGGTGCCGGCACCGCACGAAGCAGGGGAGGCTGTTGCCGGTTGATTCGCCACCGGCCCGGTCTGTATGCCGCGATTCGGCATGCGAGCCAGGTCATGTGGCGCAGCAGGGTGTTCAGTTCAGCATGTTGGCCGGCTTTTTTTCACCGTGGCGGGCGATACGCTCGAACTGACATTCCTGGCGGGCTTCGTTGAGGTTGTTTTCAAACGCTTCGAGGCCATCGTGGACTTGCTGCAAATCGCCGATCTGGGAAACCAGCTCGGCTTTTTTTTCGGCGATCGCTTTTTGCGCCATGTCCCAGGGAAAGTTGTCGCCGCGATAGTTGTTGAGGATGACCTGCAGTTCTTTGAGCTTGAAGCCCAGTTGCTGGGCGCACTTGATGAACGTCAGGACCTCGACGCTCTGCTGGCTGTAGATGCGGTATTTGCCTTCACGCTTGGGCTCGGGCAACAGGCCGATTTCCTCGTAATGGCGAATGCTTTTGACTGTGGTGCCCGACAGCTGGGCGGCTTTGCCGATATACATAAAGATCCGTCTCGATGATCAAACAGCGCATGGCGCGACCAGGCCTCATGCCTGATCGGGGGCGATTATAAGAGCAATACCATTCAAAACGTTGCAACTGTGCGCAAATGACGCGCACAGGTGACGGACGGGCCTCGGCGTGAGCCCGGAGAGGGGCTGACGGCGCGCGTTGGCGCCGTCAGTGGTGCTGGCGGGAAAGCCTCAGCTGGCGGCGGCGGTCAGGCGCGCCTGCTCCAGCCAGACGTCACGCTGTTCTGGCTTGGAGCCCAGGATCGGCCCGAACGTCAGCGTCTTGGTCGGCTTGATGCCGCAGAATTCCAGGGTGGTCTTGCGCATCTGGTGCAGGCCCGGCATGCGATAGATCCACTTGTAGTACCAGGGCGGTGTATCCATGGTCACCAGCAGATGCGCGGTGCGGCCCTTGAGCAGTTTGTCCGGGAAGGCCTTGCCCTTGCGGTACTTGAAGGCGAAGCCGGACAGCAGGATCCGGTCGAGAAAACCCTTGAACAGCGCCGGGATCCCGCCCCACCAGATCGGATAGACGAACGTCAGGTGTTCGGCCCAGGTGATGTCGGTCTGGGCCTGCAGCAGATCCGGCTCCAGGGGCTGGACCTTGTTGTAACCCTCGTGCAGGACCGGGTCGAAGTCCAGCGCATCCAGACGCAGCAGGCGCACGTCATGGCCGGCTTCCTTGGCGGCCTGGACGTAAGTGTCGGTCAGGGCGCCGCAAAAGCTGTCGGTGGACGGATGACCCAGAATCACGAGCATGCGTTTGCTCATCATGTGTACTCCTGAAATGAAGCTCACAGGATAGAGTCTGCCCCTAGCGGTAGAGTCAAGGCATCAGCGCCTCGAGCAACGCCTGGGCGTAACCGGGCAGCTGCTCGAAACGGCGCGCGCACAGTTGCAGCCGGCGGTTGGCCCAGGATTCGTCCAGCGGCCGGCTGATGACTCCGCCTGCCGGCGCCCAGCGTTCGATGGCGACTTTCGGCACGATGGCCAACCCGGCGCCTCGGGCGACCATGCGCGTCACGCCATCGAAGCCGTCGGCGCGGATGCGGATCGACATCCGTTGCCCGATGTGCAGCGCCTGTTCCTCCAGATGAATCGCCAGCGCGCTGTCGGCGCCCAGCGCCACGTAGTCATGGCCGAGGGTTTCGCTGAAGGTCAGCGACGAACGTTCGGCCAGCGGATGACCCGTCGGCAGAATCAGCACCAGTGGATCGTCGCGAAAGGGGCGGGTCTGCAAATCGGTGGTATCGACCGCATCAGAGACAATCCCCAGATCCGCCGCGCCCTGGCGCAAGGCATGGGTGATGCGGGCGCTGGGCAACTCCTGCAAGTCGATGTCCAGGTTGCGGTGACTGCACAGAAAGTCCGCCAGCACCTCCGGCAGGTATTCGGTCATGGCGGTGGTGTTGCACAACAGGCGCACCTGACCTTTGACGCCTCGGGCGTAGTCGGCCAGGTCCTGTTGCATCCGCTCGGCCTGTTGCAGAAGTATCCGCGCATGTTGCGCCAGGGCCTTGCCCGCCGCAGTCGGCGTGACCCCACGGCGCCCGCGTTGCAGGAACTCGGTGCCCAGCGAGGCTTCCATGGCGCGGATGCGCGCGCTGGCGGCGGCCAGCGAGAGGTGGCTGCGGGCCGCGCCGGCGGTGATGTTGCCGGTGTCGAGGATGTGCAGGTAGAGGCGCAGGTCGGTGAGGTCGAAGTGCATGAGGCGCTCGGTATTTTGGGTGTCAGGGCCGGCCTCTTCGTGGGCAAGCCCACTCCCACATGGGTTCGGTGGCGAACACAAAACCTGTGGGAGCGGGCTTGCCCGCGAAGAGGCCCGCCGCTTCAAGGAAAATCCAAGCCTCTTGAAAATCAAGAGGCAGCCTCAGTGTATGCCAGATTTTCAACCCGTCATCCGAAGCGCACAGTAGCGCCATGAACGCACTCGCAGATTTTTACCAGAACCTCGGCCTGACCCTGTCTTTGCTGGTGATCGCCACTTTCATCGTCGCCGGCCTGATCAAAGGCGTGATCGGCCTCGGCCTGCCCACGGTCGCCATGGGGCTGCTCGGCCTGGCTATGGCGCCGTCGCAGGCTGCGGCGCTGCTGATTATTCCGGCAACGCTGACCAACGTCTGGCAACTGGCATTCGGCGGGCATCTGCGCGGGCTGATCCAACGGCTGTGGCCGATGCTGCTGATGATCTTTCTCGGCACCGGCATCGGCACGTTATGGATCGGCATGGCGGGAGGACATTGGGTGGTGCGTGGGCTCGGCGCGGCGTTGTTGCTGTATGCGCTGAGCGGTCTGTTCCTGCCGACACTGCGTGTCAGTCGTCGTCACGAACCGTGGCTGGGGCCGTTGTGTGGGGTGATCACCGGCGTCATCACCTCGGCCACCGGCGTATTCGTGATTCCGGCGGTGCCGTACCTGCAGGCCCTGGGCTTGAACCGCGATGAATTGGTGCAGGCGCTGGGCCTGTCCTTCACCGTGTCGACCCTGGCTTTGGCCGGTGGATTGCTTTGGCGCGGAGCGCTGGGCGGCGGGGAGTTGAGCGCCTCGCTGCTGGCGCTGATCCCGGCGGTGCTGGGCATGTTGCTCGGCCAATGGCTGCGGCAGCGGATCAGCGCGGTGCTGTTCAAGCGGGTGTTCTTCGTCGGTCTGGGCGCGCTCGGCGCCCACCTGTTGATCAGCGGCTAGCCGACGACGCGCTGAGCATTTCGATCGGACGGATATCGAAATCCCGCTCCAGGTAATCCATGCGCTTGGCGAAGAATTCCTGCATGTGCGGCAGGTTCGAATGCACGTCCAGATGCGCCCGGGATTCCCAGATCTCATAGAAGATGAACAGGGTCGGATCTTCTTTGTCGCGCAGCATGTGGTACTCGATGCAACCCGGCTCCGCGCGGCTCGGTTCGACATAGGCGCGAAACAGCGCCTCGAAGGCCTCGGCTTTTTCCGGGCGGGTCTTGGCGTGCAGGATAAAACCGTGACGTTCACTCATCAGACACTTCCTCCAGTTCAGATGGCGGCCAATCCTACGGCAACAATCTGCTCTTGATTCGTGCGTTTTTCTCAAATGTATTTTGCGCGGCCACGGCTTATTCCGCGCGAGACCGGTCGCTAATCTGCCGCCATTCAAATTTCTCCCTTCTCCATCCAGCCCCGGCGGCTGCGCATCGGAATCCGATTGAGGCGCTCCATGAAAAAAGTCTTGTTGCTCAATGGCGGTAAAAAATTCGCTCATTCCGATGGTCGCTACAACACCACCCTGCACGAGGCGGCGCTGAGTGTGCTGGATCGCGGCGGTGTCGACGTCAAGACCACCTTCATCGACGAGGGTTACGACATCGCCGAGGAAGTCGCCAAGTTCCTCTGGGCCGACGTGGTCATTTATCAGATGCCGGGCTGGTGGATGGGCGCGCCGTGGACGGTGAAAAAGTACATCGACGAAGTCTTCACCGAAGGCCACGGCAGCCTCTACGCCAGCGACGGCCGCACCCGTTCCGACGCGTCGCAGAAGTACGGCAGCGGCGGTCTGATCCAGGGCAAGCAATACATGTTGTCGCTGACCTGGAACGCCCCGCAGCAAGCCTTCGACGACCCGACCGACTTCTTCGAAGCCAAGGGCGTGGACGCCGTGTATTTCCCGTTCCACAAGGCCAACCAGTTCCTCGGTATGACCGGCCTGCCGACGTTCCTTTGCGTGGACGTGATGAAGCGTCCGAACATCGAGGCCGACGTGGCGCGTTACGAGCAGCACCTGACCGAGGTGTTTGGCCTCAAGGCCTGACACTCGGCTACTATCGAAGGCCTGAGCTTGCGCAGCAGGCCTTTTCGATTCGAGGACATCCGTGAAAGCCAGATCCGATGAGTTGCAGATTTTCGTCTGCGTGATCGAATGCGGTTCGATTTCCGCCGCCGCCGAACAGGTCGGGCAGACGCCGTCGGCGGTCAGCCGTACCTTGTCGCGGCTGGAGGGCAAGCTCGACACCACGTTGATCAACCGCACCACGCGGCGCATGGATCTGACCGAGGAGGGCAAGTATTTCTTCGAGCAGGCCAAGTTGATTCTCGACCAGATGGATCAACTCGAAGAACGCCTGTCCTCGCGCCAGCAAAATCCGTCCGGGCGGTTGCGGATCAACGCGGCGTCGCCGTTCATGCTGCACGCCATCGTGCCGTACATCGATGAGTTCCGCCGGCTGTATCCGGACATCCAGCTCGAACTCAACAGCAATGATCTGATCATTGACCTGCTGGAACAAAGCACCGACATCGCCATCCGCATCGGCACGCTGGCCGACTCGACGCTGCATGCGCGTTCGCTGGGGTGCAGCCCGCTGCTGATCGTCGCCAGCCCCGCCTATCTGGAAAAACATGGCGAACCGCTGGAAGTGGTGAACCTGAGCGAACACACCTTGCTCGGTTTCACCCAGAACGAAGGCCTCAACCAGTGGCCGCTGCGTTACGTGCACGGCGACCGCTGGCCGATCACCCCGGCGATCAGCGCATCCAGCGGCGAAACCGTGCGGCATCTGGCGCTGGAAGGGCAGGGCATTGCCTGTCTGTCGCACTTCATGACCATCGACGACATCCGCGCCGGCCGGCTCAAGGTGTTGCTGGCGCAATTCAACAGCGGTTACCGGCAGCCGATCAACGCGGTGTATTACCGTAACTCGCAACTGGCGTTGCGCATTCAATGCTTCCTCGATTTCATCCAGGGCAAACTGGCGGCGTATGCCAGCGCCGACTTCCAGGGCTGATTCGTGATTCCTGCGCAAGAGTGAATTGGCCGAGGGCGGGTTTTTCCAGCCGCATCGCAAGTCGATACTCGTTGCATCACTTACTCACGCAGGGAGTTTCTCCATGAACGTATTCGTTACCGGCGCTGCCGGCTTTATCGGCGGCTCCATCGCCACCGGTCTGATCCAGGCCGGGCACACCGTCACCGGCCTGGTGCGCAGCGCCGAACAAGCCGCTGAGCTCAAGGCTCTGGGCATCACCCCGGTGATCGGCACCCTTGATGACCAGGCATTGCTCGGCGAGCAGGCCCGCGCGGCCGATGCGGTCATCAATGCCGCCAGCAGCGACCATCGCGGCGCGGTCGAAGCCTTGCTCGACGCGTTGCGCGGTTCGAACAAAGTGTTCCTGCACACCAGCGGGTCGAGCATCGTCGGCGATGCGTCGGGCGGCAAATCCAGCGACGTCATTTACTTCGAAGACAACCTGCCGCAACCCACTGTCGACAAGGCTGCCCGCGTCGCCATCGACAACCTGATCCTCGCGGCGGCGCAGGACGGGGTGAACTCGGCAGTGATCTGCAACACCCTGATCTACGGCCACAGCCTGGGCGTCAACCGCGACAGCGTGCAGTTGCCGCGCCTGCTGAAACAGGCACGTAAAAGCGGCGTGGTCCGGCATGTCGGCACGGGGCAGAACATCTGGTCCAACGTGCATATTGAAGATGTCGTCTCCCTATACTTGCTGGCGCTGAGCAAAAACGTACCAGGCACCTTCTACTTCGTCGAAAGCGGCGAAGCGTCGTTCATCGACATGACCACCGCCATGGCAGAAGCCCTGAACCTCGGCGAACCCCAGGACTGGCCGCTGCAAGACGCAGAAGCCGAATGGGGCTACGAAATGGCCAACTACGGCCTCGGCTCCAACAGCCGTGTCCGCGGCAAACACGCCCGCGAACTGTTGGGCTGGGCACCGAAACGCACCTCGGTGGTTGAATGGATTCGTAACGAAATGGTGTAAGCCTTTTCAGATACGCGTTCAAACCTGTGGCAGCGTCGCACAGCCGCTGCCACAGGTTTTTTGTGTTCATTGAAAACCCATGTAAATCCCACCCCTCGATTTTCATTATTCACGACATCCCATACCCGTCAGCGACAACCCTTATCCCTCCACGAAAATTATTTTCACTTCGTTTGAAAACTCGATCTCGAAATGATTTATGAGTTTCACAACCCATTCGACGTGACCCTTTCGAGGAGTACCGCATGACGCCTTCCTTCGGCTATTGGCTGCTGGTCTATGCCGCCGTTGCCATCATTGCCCTGATCGTTCTGATCGCCCGTTACCGGCTCAATCCGTTCATTGTCATCACGCTGGTGTCCATCGGTCTGGCGCTGGTGGCGGGGATGCCGCCGTCCGGCGTCGTGGGGGCGTATGAGGCCGGGGTGGGCAAGACGCTGGGGCATATTGCGCTGGTGGTCGCGCTGGGCACGATGCTCGGCAAGATGATGGCCGAATCCGGCGGGGCCGAGCAGATGGCGCGCACGCTGATTGAGCGTTTCGGCGAGAAGAACGCGCACTGGGCGATGGTGTGCATTGCGTTTCTGGTGGGGCTGCCGCTGTTTTTCGAGGTCGGGTTTGTCTTGCTGGTGCCGATTGCCTTTACCGTGGCGCGGCGGGTCGGCGTGTCGATCCTGATGGTCGGTCTGCCGATGGTCGCCGGGCTGTCGGTGGTGCATGCGCTGGTGCCACCGCATCCGGCGGCGATGCTGGCGGTACAGGCCTATCAGGCGTCGGTCGGGCAGACCTTGCTCTACGCGATTGCGATTGGTATTCCGACGGCGATCATCGCCGGCCCGCTGTACGCCAAATTCATAGTGCCGCGCATTCAGTTGCCGGCGGACAACCCGCTGGAAAAGCAATTCCTCGAGCGCGAGCCCCGCGACAGCCTGCCGGGATTCGGCATCACCATGGCGACCATTCTGTTGCCGGTGGTGCTGATGTTGATCGGCGGTTGGGCCAACCTGATTTCCACGCCGGGCAGCGGCTTCAATCAGTTTTTGTTGTTCATCGGCAACTCGGTCATCGCGTTGTTGCTGGCGACGTTGCTGAGTTTCTGGACTCTGGGGCTGGCCCAGGGTTTCAATCGCGAATCGATCCTCAAATTCACCAATGAATGCCTGGCGCCCACCGCCAGCATCACCTTGCTGGTGGGCGCCGGCGGTGGCCTGAACCGGATTCTGGTGGACGCCGGCGTAACCGATCAGATCGTCGGCCTGGCCCACGAATTTCACCTGTCGCCGCTGATCATGGGCTGGTTGTTCGCCGCGCTGATGCGCATCGCCACCGGTTCGGCCACGGTGGCGATGACCACAGCTTCCGGCGTGGTGGCGCCGGTCGCCATCGGCCTGGGTTATCCACACCCGGAACTGTTGGTGCTGGCGACGGGCGCGGGGTCGGTTATCTTTTCCCACGTCAACGACGGTGGCTTCTGGTTGATCAAGGAATACTTCAACATGACCGTCGCCCAGACCTTCAAGACCTGGACGGTGCTGGAAACCCTGATTTCGCTGGTCGCGTTCGCGCTGACCGTCGGCCTTTCCTACCTGCTTTAACCGGAGCCCTGCGTCATGGACATCCTTTATCAGATCCGCGCCCGTCAGGATTCCTTCAGCGCCGGTGAAGGACGCATCGCCCGTCTGATGCTCGACGACGTTGGATTTGCCGCGTCCGCCAGCCTCGAAGACCTCGCGCACAGAGCGGAGGTCAGCACCGCCACGCTGTCACGGTTTGCGCGCTCGGTCGGTTGCCGCGACCTGCGCGATCTGCGCCTGCAACTGGCCCAGGCCAGCGGCGTCGGCAGCCGCTTTCTCGACCCGGCGCGGACGCCCGAGCAGTCGGCGTTCTACGGGCAGATCGTCGGCGACATCGAAACCACCCTGCGCCAGCATCTGGCGGCGTTCGACGAGTCGCGTTTCGCCGATGCGGTAACGTTGCTGGGCAAGGCGCGGATGATTCACGCCTTCGGCATGGGCGGTTGCTCGACTCTGTGCAGCGATGAGTTGCAGGTGCGTCTGGTGCGCCTGGGCTATCCGGTTGCGGTGTGCCACGACGCGGTGATGATGCGCGTCACGGCCGCCAGTCTCAGTGCGGAACATGTGCTGATTGTCTGTTCGCTGACCGGCATCACCCCGGAATTGCTGGAAACCGTGGAATTGGCGCGCAACTATGGCGCGCGAATCCTCGCCATCACCCGAGCCGACTCGCCGCTGGCGGAGCTGGCCGACATCGTGCTGCCGCTGCAAGGTGCAGAAACCTCGTTCATCTACAAACCGACGGCGGCGCGTTACGGCATGTTGCTCGCCATCGACGTGCTGGCCACCGAGCTGGCGCTGGCCAATCCTGAAGACAACCAAGAGCGTCTGCGGCGGATCAAACTCGCCCTCGACGAATACCGTGGCGGCGACGATCACCTGCCGCTGGGAGACTGACATGCTGTACGACACCCTGATCCGCAACGCCCTGGTCATCGATGGCAGCAATACCCCCGGCTACGCCGCCGACGTGGCAATCGTCGATGGTCGCATCGCGCGCATTGGCGACCTGGGCGATGCGCGCGCCACCGATGAGATCGACGCCGCCGGCCGAGTGCTGGCGCCGGGTTTCATCGATGTGCACACCCATGACGACACCGTGGTGATCCGTCAGCCGCAAATGTTGCCCAAGCTCAGCCAGGGCGTGACCTCGGTGATCGTCGGCAACTGCGGGATCAGCGCCTCGCCGGTCAGCCTGCGCTGTGATCCGCCGGACCCGATGAACCTGCTCGGTTCGGCCGCCGCGTTCGTCTATCCACGGTTCAGTGATTACCGCGCGGCGGTCGAGGCGGCCAACACCACGTTGAACGTGGCGGCGCTGGTCGGCCACACGGCGCTGCGCAGCAATCACCTCGACGACCTCTTTCGCACGGCGAGCGCCGAGGAAATCGCCGCGATGCGCGAGCAGTTGCGCGAAAGCCTCGAGGCAGGTGCGCTCGGCTTGTCCACAGGGCTGGCGTATGCGAGTGCCTTCTCGGCGTCCACCGACGAGGTCATGCAACTGACCGAAGAACTGACGGCGTTCGGCGCGGTGTACACCACCCATTTGCGCAGCGAATTCGAACCGGTGCTGGAGGCGATGGATGAGGCTTTTCGCATCGGCCGTCACGCCCGGTCGCCGGTGATCATTTCCCACCTCAAATGTGCCGGTGCCGGTAACTGGGGGCGTAGTCCGCAGTTGCTCGCATCGCTGGAGGCAGCGGCGAAAACCCATCCGGTCGGCTGCGATTGCTATCCCTACGCGGCCAGCTCCTCTACTCTAGATTTGAAGCAGGTCACCGACGCTCACCGCATCACCATCACCTGGTCGACACCGCATCCAGAGGTGGGCGGTCGCGACCTGATCGACATCGCCGGCGAATGGAAGGTGTCTCTGCTCGACGCCGCCAGACGCCTGCAACCGGCCGGCGCGGTGTATTACGGCATGGACGAGAACGATGTGCGCCGGATCCTCGCCCATCCGCTGTCGATGGTAGGCTCCGACGGACTGCCGGAAGATCCGTTCCCGCATCCGCGCTTGTGGGGCGCTTTCCCACGGGTGCTCGGACATTTCAGTCGCGACATCGGCCTGTTTCCGCTGCACACCGCCGTCCACAAGATGACCGGTCTGTCGGCCGCGCGCTTTGGTTTGAAGGACAGAGGCGAGATCCGTGAAGGACGCTGGGCGGATCTGGTGTTGTTCGATCCGGCGACCGTGCGCGACGTGGCGGACTTCAACGACCCGCAACGGGCAGCACAGGGGATTGACGGGGTGTGGGTCAACGGCGTGTTGAGTTATCAAGATGGACAGGCCAATGGTCGCCGGGAAGGGCGGTTTCTGGCGCGGCAAGGTGATTTGCGCGACAGCTTTCGCTGAGTTTCGAGCAATGCGTCACAGTGGTGGCACATTGCAATTAAAGAAAGCCTGCGCCAAGCCGAATTGCTGACATCCACCCCATCTAGACTGTGGGGCCAACCAGTCAGGGAGCACCCCATGAGCTTCGGTAAAACCACCCCGATCCTGCGGATTTTCGATGAGGCCAAGGCGGTAGCGTTCTACGTCGACTTCCTCGGTTTCAAGATCGACTGGCAACACCGTTTCGAGGCGAATTTCCCGCTGTACCTGCAAGTCTCGCGGGGCGAGTGCGTGCTGCATCTGTCCGAACACCACGGCGATGCGACACCGGGCTCGGCCCTGCGGATCGAGACCGATGAACTGGAAGCGTTCCAGCAGCAGTTGATCGCCAGCGAATACCCATTCGCCCGCCCGCAGATTCAGGCAATGCCGTGGGGCAGCCAGGACATGACGGTGACTGATCCGTTCGGCAATCGGCTGGTGTTCACCAACGCGATCAGCGTCTGACCCCGCAAGCCCCTCACCCTGACCAAGGGACTGATCGAGTGTCTGGGAGGGCTGAGTCGACATGAGCTACCGAGTCGAACTTGGATTTTGAACAGCACACCAATCGGCTCTCTCTCTCCGGGAGAGGGCTGGGGTGAGGGAAAAAGTCGCAAGCCAAACAAAAAAGCCCGCTGCCAAACCATTGCGGTCTGGCGGCGGGCTTTTTCGTCAGCGCTGACGGGGCATCAGACGCGGAAGTGGCTGACCATGGTCTGCAACTGACCACCCAGGCGCGCCAGTTCAACGCTCGACGCGGCCGTCTCGTCGCTGGCCGCAGCGGTCTGCTCCGAGACGTCGCGCACGTTGATGATGCTGCGGCTGATTTCCTCGGCCACGGCGCTTTGCTGTTCGGCGGCAGCGGCGATCTGCTGGTTCATCGACTGGATGTTCGACACCGTGCGGGTGATGTTTTCCAGGGACGAGCCGGCCTTGCGGGTCAGGGCGACGCTGCTGTCGGTCAGGGCGCGGCTGTTGTTCATCACCGCCGAGACTTGCTGAGTGCCGTTTTGCAGACCGGCCACCAGGCCTTCGATTTCCTCGGTGGATTTCTGCGTACGCTGGGCCAGGCCACGGACTTCGTCGGCGACCACGGCGAAACCGCGACCGGCTTCACCGGCACGGGCCGCTTCGATGGCGGCGTTGAGGGCCAGCAGGTTGGTCTGTTCGGCCACAGCCTTGATCACGTCCATGACGCTGCCGATCTTGTCGCTTTCCTGTTGCAGCACGCTCATGGCTTCGGTGGATCGCACCACTTCGCTGGCCAGGCGCTCGATCTGCGCGATGGCTTCGTTCACCACTTTGTCGCCTTCACGGGCTTCGCCGTCAGCGGCGGCAGCGGCTTGCGAGGCTTCCTCGGCGTTGCGCGCGACTTCCTGCACGGTGGCGGTCATCTCGTGCATGGCGGTGGCAACCTGATCGGTCTCGACTTTCTGGCTGTTGACCCCGGCGCTGGTCTGCTCGGTCACGGCCGACAACTCTTCGGCGGCGCTGGCGATCTGGGTGACGCCGTCGCGGATGCCGCTGATCAAGTCGCGCAGGGTCACGCCCATGCGCCCGATGCCTTGCTGCAGCACGCCGAGTTCGTCACGGCGGGTGACGGTGACGTTGTGGGTCAGGTCGCCGCTGGCGATGCGCTCGACCACGGTCAGGGTTTCTTGCAGCGGACGGGTGATCTGCCGGGTGATGACCACGGCGGCAATCACGCCGACCAGCAGCGCCAGCAGGGTACTGATCAATTGCAGGGTGCGAGCCTGGGCACTTTCGAGGTCACGGCGGTCGAGCTGGATCTGATACAACTGCTCGCTGAGGGAGACGATCAGGTTGCCCTGGTCGGTCATTTCCTTGCGCGCCTGCACCGCTTCGCTGTTGGCGGTCTTGAACGCCTGCAAGGCGCTGCGGTAGTTGATCAGCGCTGTTTCCAGCGAACGCAGGGCGTCCTGCTGGCTGTCGGCAAAGTGCACGTTCAACTGCTTGAGGCTGGCGATGGCCACGTCCAGTTGGCCGACGGCTTTCTGCTCGGTATCGGCGTTGGCGGTGGCGGTGTAGCCGCGCACTTCGTAGCGCGCCAGGATGAACGCTTCCTTGGCGGTGGTGATGGCCTGGAACTGTTCGAAGCGCTGATCGCTCAGTGGCATCTGCTGGACGCGGGCGCTGATCGCTTCGATCTGGTTGTACGCCGCTTCGGCGTTGGTGCCCATGGTGTCGCGCGCGCTGTTACCGGTGCGGTAGGCGTTGCGCATTTTGTTCAGCGAAGTCTGATACTCGGCGATGGTCGCGGCCTGCTGCTTGAGCAGTTTGACGTTTTCCGGGCTCTTGAATTTCTCGATCAGCGCCTGCTGTTGCGCGGCGAAACCTTCGAGTGTGGTCTGCACGTTCTGCGCGGCGGTTTCATCACCATTGGTCAGCATGTATTGCAGACGCACCACGCGCAGCTTGGTCAGACTGGCATTGAGCTGGGTGATGTCGCTCATCCAGTTGCTGCGGTCGATCAGACCGCCGAGGCTGGTCCAGCCGGTCAGGGCGAGAATACAGGTCAGGGCCAGGACAAGACCGAAGCCCAGCCCCAATTTGAGGTTCACGCTGATGTTACCGAACCAGCTATTCATCACAATTCCTCCAGAACGTTGTGTTCCTTGATCGTCAGTTAGGCTGGAAGATTTGTTGTTTTTTTGAGCCAGCAAGGGTGTAAGCAGGTCTGTATCGGCCGCAAACCCGAGAGCTGAAAGGATTTTGTCGGATTGATTCTGTAACAGGGTTTTCCGGGCAGCCGCCAAGACTTTTTTCACACGGGTTTCACTGCCTGCCCACGCTCGCGTCTTTACCCTCGCCGCATCCTGAGAAGCGTGGTGCATGCCGGTGAGGCGGCCTGATGTGGAATTGAGACTGAGTCTGTTCGGCCTGAAACGCTCGATTGATCTGAGCGGTCTGGCCCGTTATCGAAATACCCTGGTGGTGCTGGCAGCATCGCTGCTGGTCATCCCCCTGACCCTGTGGCTGCTGGCGCCTGCCTCGGTGCCAGACCTGGCCCATGGCAATGTGGCCGGTGCCCGGGCCCTGGCGGCGGGGTGGGCCAAGGGCGACATGATCGTGCTGGTGCGCCACGTCGAGCGTTGCGACCATTCCAAAGCACCGTGTCTGGCTGGCAACGACGGCATTACCGACCGTTCGCGCAGTGTCGCGGTCGGCGTCGGTGCGCAGTTCGAACACCTTGGTCTGGACCAGGCCGATATCTACAACAGTCCGATGCTGCGCACGGTGCAGACCGCCGGCTATATGTTCAACAAAGCCGGCACCGGTGAAGACTGGCTGATCAGTTGCAAGGGCCGGATGTTGCAGCAGGCACTCGCGCACAAGGTCGCGGGACGCAATCTGATTCTGGTGACCCACAGCGAATGCATGGCGCAACTGGAGAAAGATCTCAAGGCATCGACCTCGACGCCAGGTTACGGCGCTTCGCTGTTCATCTCCGCCGCCACCCCGACGGCCCCGAAAATACTCGGCCTTATCGAAGCCTCGGACTGGCGTTCGGTGACCACAGAATGAATGTTTTCCCCAACTCAGGACCCGCCATGTCGCCCAGTCGTTTCTATTTGCTCAACTTCGGTATTCCCCTGGCCTGCGCGGCACTGGTGTTTGTGATGTTCGACATGACCCATCTCGACATCGCCTTCAGCAACATGCTCTTCGACCCGCTGACCCAGGTGTTCCCGATCGAAAAGAGTCATCTCTTCGAGCAATTCACCCACAAATGGGCGCGGATCGTGCCGAACTGGACGGGGGAGGTGGCGGTCATCGGTGCGGTGCTGTCGTTTGTCTGGCCATTGCTCAACACCGCCAGACGTCCGCGCCTCGGTGTTTTTCTGGAGCGCAGCAAGGTGGCGCCGATCCTGAGATTCACCACCGCTCACCGCCGCGACTTTCTGTTTGTGGTGATCGCGTTTGCCCTGTGTACCGGGGTGATTCACTTCCTGAAGGCGCACACCAGCGTGTATTGCCCGATCGAAACCACCCTGTACGGCGGCAAAATGCAACACATCGACTGGTTCAGCAATTTCCAGTGGTTTCATGACGCCGGTGAAGGCCGTTGCTGGCCGGGCGGCCATGCCTCCGGTGGATTCACCATGCTGGCGCTATACTTTGTGGCGCGGCGTTACCAGTGGCGCTTCTCCGGGGCGGTAATGTACGGCTCGCTGCTGCTCGGTCTGGTCTATGGCACAACACGTGTCCTGCAAGGCTGGCACTACATGTCCCACACGTTCTGGGCCGGAATCTTCGTCTGGCTGACCTGTTTGCTGACAGCCCTGGCGTTCTACGGACAGGCGCGACTGGCGTTGCCGGTACGCCAGAAGCACGCGCCTGCATTCACAGGCCTACAAAGTAATACGCCTGCCGCCCCACCATCATTGTCTTGAGCACCTTCAGCGGCGCCACTGGCGGTTGATCTCCGGACATCACCGCCACGTTCAACGAAGAGGCACCGAGAAAGTCCCGAAGCTGCGCATCGGTATCCAGCCCCTTGAGCACGCTTTGGGTGTAGAACACGCTGGCGCCGCCCACTCGTTCATTGGCCTGAAACAGCGCCACCTGATGGCCGTTGGTTTGCAGGGTCTGAATCTCGGTGGTCAGCGGCAGGAACGACAGTTCGCGATCCGCACGGGGCAAGGCCCACTGAGCGGCAACCAGGTAACTGCCGATCACCAGCGTCAGCACGCTCATGCTCAGGGCCTGGCGATGGCGGGCGATCCAGCCGATCCAGCCGTTTTCACGCCCCTTCAATCTGTCGAACAGCACCCTGGCATACTCAGCCGCGATCACGGCCGCCGCCGGGGTCATCGACATCAGGTACACCGTGCGCTTGCTTGAGGCCAGGGTCAGCATGACGAATTGCGCAACGATCCACAGGCTGAAAAACAGCAGGTAGCGATTGGCCCGCAGCTCCTTGCGAAAATGCCACAGCCCCAGATACACGAGGATGTTCCACGGCAAAAAGGCTTGCGGCAGTTTGGCGAGGTAATAGTAGAAGGGCTCGTAATGCCCGGCCTCGACGAACGATCCACTGAAACGTCCGACGCTGTTGGTCAGCAACACCTCACTGACGGCCGGCATGCCACCGCGCTGATACAACACCGCGAGCCATATCAGCAGCGGGATCAGGCCAACCACGGTCAACCATCCAGGACGCAACCAGGCGCTGATCTTCAGACGCCGGTCGAGCAGGTTGTCCGCCAGCAGGTAAGCGAAAATCACCACGCCAGGCATCGCCAGGCCCAGGACGCCTTTGCTCAGGGTGGCGATGGCAATCCCGGCGATGAACAGCAAACTGCTGCCGGGCGTCGAGGCGCGCTGAGACTGGAAAAAGGCCAGCAACGCCATGCTGACCCCGAGCGCCAGCAACGCATCTTCACCGACGCCGCGCACGTTGCTCCAGTAGCTGGCCATGGTCGCCAGCAGAATCCCCGCCGTCCAGGCGACGGCCTTCGGCCGCTCGAAACGACGCAGCATGCCATACAGCAACATCACGCTAAGCAGCCCGGCTACCGCCGACGCCAGGCGCACCGCCCATGGCGACACCCCGAACAGGCGCATGGCGCCAGCATCCAGCCACAGGCTCAGCGGCGGTTTTTCCAGGAACGGCTCGCCGAACAGACGCGGCGTTACCCAGTCATTGTCCAGATGCATCTCCATCGCGATGCCCGCGACCCGGGCCTCGGTGGAGCCTTGCAACTGATGGTTGCCCAAGGCGAAGAAAAACAGCAGGGCGGCAAGCAGAAACAGCGAAGAGGCGGAACGCGACATAGGTTTCAGGCAACCGGAAGGGAGCGGGAAACCCAGCTTACGCGGCCATTCCTTAACAATTTGTGAACGTCACGCGAGACGACGCGACCAGCGCTGCTCCGGCGCCTCGAAGGCGGCATTGACCAGCGCGGTCAGCACATGATCCTGCCAGCGCCCGGCGATGTTCAGATAAGCCTTGGCATAACCTTCCCGTTCGAACCCGAGGCGCTCGAGCAAACGGGCGCTGCGCTCGTTGCCGGGAATGTAATTGGCCATGATCCGGTGCAGGTTCTGGGTGTCGAACATGTATGCGATGGCGGCTTCCAGCGCTTCCTGCATCAACCCCTCGCCTTGCCGGGTCTCGTCGATGTGATACCCCAGATAACACGCCTGAAACGCCCCGCGAATGATCCCGCTGAAATTGCAGGCGCCGATCATCTGCTGGCCGTCGAGGGTCAGTATCGCGAAATGCACGGCCAGCGAGGCTTCGAACGCACTGGCCTGCACTTCGAGGCGTCGGCGGATCTGTTCGGTGGAGAAGTAATCGGTGGTACGGATCGGCGACCACGGCGCGAGATGGCGCTGATTGCGCCGGTAGAAATCGCTCTCCAGCGCAGCCTGATCCGGGGACAGCACCGCGAGCGTGAGGCGTTGGCAGGGCAGGGTCAGCAGCGGCATCGGGTGCTCCGGGTCGTGGGGGTAACGACAGGATTGCCCGGTCGCGAAGAAAACACAAACGTGAATCCCTCTCGTGGGGGCGTGTGTTTTTGGCGGACAAAAAAAAGCCCGCAGGAGAGTGCGGGCGAACCGTAGTTTCTTGAATGAGCGAGCAGACTTTACAGGTTTGGCGAAGCGGGGGGAGTGAAGAAAAGTTCATGTCGCCAGACCGGCAGCGGACCGCTGGCTCGCAACCTAATGGTTGAAGATCGCCAAGCGGCTCAATGGCACCTGAACGGCTTCTCTTCGGCCGGTAATTGCAGCGGATCAAGCTTGCCCAACGCCGAACTGACCAGCATCTCGGCCAGCCCCGTCAACTGATGAATTGCCACCGCCCGCGCCCGCTGTGGCCCCTGCGGATCATTAACTATATCCAGAGTCATCACATTCACCGAGGCCAGATTCTGCGAAGCATGAGTCAGCAATGTCATCAGATCGGCGTCAGGACGAACACTGAACATCTGATTCACCGGCACCAGCGGCAAACCACGCCGCCGTCCATTGCCCCGAGGCTCGGCAACATTGGAGCGCTCGGAAATCGTCAGCGTCTTCGACTCACAGAGCGTCGCGCTCTCAAAAGGATTCGGGTCTTCTTTCTTCATGACATAGCTCCATGTGGTTGGTGATCCCTGGGTCCCGGCTTGCCGGCGCCGTTCACCGAAGTGCAGCGAAGGCAGCAGGGTAACTTCATGAAACGAGTGCCACCAGTTCATGGAAGTCGACGTGGGTTGAGGGAAAAGTCCTAGGATGGGGAGATTGTGTAGGACTTGGTGTGGAAGGCATCGCGCTGAAATCTCGCACCGTTGGCTCATTCAACTATGCAGCGTTCGGTATCGAGCTTCTCATTCACACAGGCGACCGCCGTTGCTACAGTCTTCTCCCTATTCCATGGAAAGAATGAGTACCAACATGCCAACAATGTGGATGATTCGAGGTGACGGCGGCCGTCTTTATGACGACTTCAGAGATCGCAATCTCGCCGCCATCGGTTGGGCTCAGCTAGCGCCTGCGGCGAAGCCCGGTGTTTCACGGAAGGCGTTGATTCAGGCTTATAAGGAGATTCAGCCAGGCATAAAGGAAGGGACCGCCATATCAGGTGCTTCGCAGGTGTTCCGTTTCGTTAACGAAATCAATATCGGCGATACGGTCGTCACGTATTCCCCCGCAAACCGCACCTATTTGGTGGGCCGCTTTACTGGCGCGTGCCAGCCCCGTCCCGATCTGGCAGATGACGGTATGTCTCTGACCAGACCCGTTGAGTGGTACGCAAACGAAGTTGATCGAGACAAACTTACTGGAGCAAGCAGAAACAGTCTGGGATCTACCCTGACTGTATTCAATGTTGCCGAAGATGCACAGAAGGAGTTGCTGGCTCTCGCTACGGGCAACACCGTATCCCTTGCGCCAAAAGACTCGATTGAAGAACCGGAAGCTCTTGAAGATCCGTTGAAAGGAGTTCAGGAGATTGCTTTCGAACGGATCAAGGATCAGATCAACAGCCTTGAATGGGATGAAATGCAGGAACTGGTTGCGGGAATCTTGCGAGCAATGGGCTACAAGACACTTGTTTCACCAGCAGGTGCTGACCGGGGTAAAGACATCATTGCTTCGCCCGACGGCTTCGGATTCGAACCGCCACGGATCGTTGTAGAGGTCAAACATCGAAGCGCTCGGATGGGAAGCAGTGAGATTCGCAGCTTTTTGGGTGGTAGACACAAAGATGATCGAGGCCTGTATGTCAGTACTGGCGGATTCACCAAGGACGCGCTGTATGAAGGGGAACGAGCCAATGTGCATCTGACAATGTGGACGCTGGATGAGCTGGCACGCACGTTGATGGCGCATTACCCGGCGACCGATCCGGAGACAAAGCGGTTGGTGCCGTTGAGTTATTTTTATGTGCCTGCTTGAAGGGGGCAGGGTTTTGTTTGGCCGGGGTAAGTTGAATTGATTCTGTAGGTTGTCGATTAATAATGTAAATATCAGTTCGATTTTCTTGGTTGGAATACCAATTGGAATACCGATTAGACCGCGGCGGGTTTTCTTGAGGCCTTGCAAGCTCGCTGGACTGACCCTGACTCGGGGTAATTCCTGCCTTGCAAGGTGGTACGCGTTCTCTTGGTCGTTACAACTCAGACGAAACGGGTGGTGACCCGTTATCATGCGGGCAATCTTCGCCTGAACCTCGGTGGTCGGGTTTTCAATTTTTACACGCAACTCATCTGCGTCAAATGTAGGAAGTAGTCCATGACAGATCAAAAGGGTGCCACCCCCAGCAGTCTTGCTGAAGAGGCGCTCAATCAGGCACGTGCTCGTTTTTCGTCGAGCGAAAGCCCTGTCACTCCAGAGCCTGATTCGGTAAAGAAAAAACCCGGCCGTAAGACGGCTGCCGTCTCCACCAGTAACACCCTGCAGGACCTGCAAAAAACGCTGTGGGCTACTGCTGACAAGATGCGCGCCAACATGGACGCCGCTGAGTACAAACACATCGTTCTCGGCCTGATCTTCCTCAAATACATATCTGACAGCTTTGCTGGGCGCCGCGTCGAGCTGGAACGTCGTTTTGCTGATCCCAGCGACGACTATTATTTGGATAGTGACGATGCTGAATTACTTGCTCAAGAGCTTGAGGAGCGCGACTTCTACAAAGAAGTGAATGTGTTCTGGGTTCCAGAAGTGGCACGTTGGGAGTCAATACGTGCTGCCGCGAAACAGGTAGATATCGGCAAACGTATCGATGAGGCCTTGTCTGCCATCGAGGCAGAAAACTCAAGCCTGAAAAACATCCTCGATAAGCGCTACGCTCGCGCCCAGCTACCTGACGGTAAACTGGGTGAGCTGGTCGACTTGATCTCTACTATTGGTTTTGGTGGTGATGCCAACCAGGCTCGCGATCTGCTCGGCCAGGTCTATGAATATTTCCTCGGCCAATTCGCCAGTGCCGAAGGCAAGAAAGGCGGGCAGTTCTACACCCCAGCTAGCATCGTAAACACCCTGGTGGCGGTACTCAACCCACACCACGGCAAGGTCTACGACCCTTGCTGCGGCTCGGGCGGTATGTTTGTACAGTCGGAAAAGTTTATCGAGGCCCACGGCGGTAAACTTGGCGACGTCTCCATCTACGGCCAGGAGTCCAACCCGACCACCTGGCGTCTGGCGGCGATGAACTTGGCCATTCGTGGTATCGACTTCAACCTCGGTCGTGAGCCTGCTGATACCTTTATTCGTAATCAACATTCAGACCTGCGTGCCGACTTTGTTCTGGCTAATCCGCCGTTCAATATCAGTGACTGGTGGCATGGCAGCCTAGAAGGCGATCCGCGCTGGACGTACGGCACACCACCGCAAGGCAATGCTAACTACGCCTGGCTGCAGCATATGTTGTTTCATCTCAAGTCCAGCGGCCGTGCTGGCATCGTCTTGGCTAACGGCTCGATGAGCTCCAGCCAGAACGGCGAAGGTGACATTCGAAAATCTATGGTCGAGGCCGACGTGGTGGAAGTGATGGTAGCGCTGCCCGGCCAGTTGTTCTTCAATACCCAGATTCCAGCGTGTCTGTGGTTCTTGACCAAACAGAAGCTCGCTCGCCCCGGCGAAGTGCTGTTTATCGATGCGCGCAAGCTCGGTAGCAACGTTAGCCGGGTACAGATCGAGCTGCTCGACGGCGATATCGAACGTATTGCCCAGACCGTTGCTAATTGGCGCGGTGTACCGTTGGATGTTGGCGGGGAGATCGCGGAATACGCAGATATCCCCGGCTTTTGCCGAAGCGTGACAATCGCTGAAATAGCGGAGCATGGCCATGTTCTCACTCCGGGCCGCTATGTCGGTGCCGAAGCCGTCGAGGACGACGACGAAGCCTTTGCCGATAAGATGCAGAGTCTCACCGCCTTGTTAAGGGAGCAGATGGTCAAAGGCGTGGAGCTCGATCAGGTAATCCGGCAGAAGCTGGGGGGATTGGGCTATGAGTTCTGAATGGCCCTTGGTGCGTCTTGCTGATCATGTAGTGTCTTCGCTCGGCAAGATGCTGGACGCAAAGAAAAATAAAGGTGCGTTTCAACCCTACCTTGGCAATAGCAATGTTCGATGGGGCAAGTTTGATATCTCAAGTTTGGCGGAGATGAGATTTGAGTCGCACGAGGATGAGCGCTATAGCCTGCGGCCTGGCGACTTAGTCGTTTGTGAGGGAGGAGAACCTGGGAGGTGCGCAATATGGACTGGCCCACCGGGTATCAAGATTCAGAAAGCCCTCCATCGGATCAGATCAAAAGAGACTTTAGACAACTACTATCTGTTCTATTGGTTTTGTCTCGCAGCAAGAACTGGTTACCTCGAGCCACATTTCACAGGAACAACTATCAAGCATCTAACCGGAAAGGCTATTGCAGCACTAGAGGTGCCCTTGCCTCCGCTTATTGCCCAGCGTGCCATGGTTGATGTGCTACGTAAACTCGACGATCGTATTTCCCTACTGGGTGAAACCAACGCCACCCTAGAGGCCATTGCTCAAGCGCTGTTCAAATCCTGGTTCGTTGATTTCGACCCAGTGCGTGCCAAGGCTGAAGGGTTTGAGCCAGAAGGCATGGATGCTGCTACCGCAGCGCTATTCCCCGACAGTTTTGAAGAGCCAGAGTTGGGACTAGTGCCTGTAGGATGGCGAACACTTCTGCTTGAGCACGCTTATGAAATCAATCCTTCGCGAAAGCTCAAGAAGGGTTGCGTGGCACCCTATCTCGATATGGCAAATGTCAGTACGCAAGGCCATGTTGTCAGCAACGTGGTTGAGAGGGAGATCGGCTCTGGAGCCAAATTTATCAACGGTGACACTTTGCTCGCCCGTATCACCCCGTGTCTCGAAAATGGAAAAACTGCGTTCGTCGATTTTTTGTTACTAGATCAAGTCGGTTGGGGCTCGACTGAATTTTTAGTCCTTCGCCCAAAAGCACCGTTACCTGTTTATCACGGATATTTATTGGCTCGCCATTCTGCGTTTCGTGAGTACGTAGTGCAAAGTATGTCTGGCACCAGTGGGCGGCAGCGTGTTCAGAATGATGTTCTTGGAAGGTACCCCGTAGTTATTCCCACGAAAGAGGTGGCGGATGCGTTTGAAGCTATCGTCAGCAGCATTCAGCAGAAAATTACGGCCAACCAAGACCAGGTTAAAACCCTTACTCAACTCCGCGATACTCTGCTACCGCGGCTAATCTCCGGCAAGTTGCGATTGCCGATAATGGAAGATGACATCGAAACCACTTTGTCGGAGATTCTCTAATATGGCACTTAACCTCCGTCAACGTGTCGTCGACCGCCTGCAAAGCTTGCCAAATACACAGCAAACCGCTCGTGAACTTGCTCAATGGGTTTTCGAGCAGTTCCCAGCGGAATGCGCAGTCAAGAAAGCAGCCAGCGCCAGTTACATCCAGACTGACAGTGATTTGGTACAGCAACTGGTCGCGGAGATTTCTGGTTCACGCCCACGCTGGCAGCAGATGCATCCTCAGTTGAAAACAACCGAAGGCCGGCCTCGTCATTATTACTGGTCGGAAATGGACGCCAACGCTGAGGTGGCGGCGGCTGAAGGGGTAGCCCTCGCCACGCCAGACCTACCTGAGCCCTCGCCGTTGCGTGAGCACGCACTTTACCCATTGCTGGCCGAATACCTGCTGACGGACGATCAGCGGGTATACGCCATGCGGATCAACGAAAAACGTTCGTCTAACCGTGCTGGCAGCGGTGGCAACGAATGGCTGCATCCCGATTTGGTAGGTCTGGAAAATCTGACAGCTGACTGGACGCTAGACCTGCGTGATTGCGTTCGTGTACTAGGCGAACGTCGTGCCCGGCTATGGTCCTTCGAAGTCAAACTGCTGCTTAATCGTTCGAATGCCCGCAAGAGCTTTTTCCAGGCCGTGTCCAACTCCTCCTGGGCGCATTTCGGCTACTTGGTAGCTGGCACCGTCGAGGGAGACGGCACGCTCAAAGAGTTACGGATGCTCGCCTCGGCCCACGGCATTGGCGTAATGCAGCTCGACGTAGAGAATCCTGCAGAAAGCCAAATCCTGATCCCCGCTCGCGAACGTGGCGAAATCGACTGGGATATGTGCAATCGATTGACTGAAGAGAACATCGACTTCGCCGAGTTCATCGGCCGTATACGTCGTTTTCACCAGACCGGTGAGGTGTCGGCCAAGGAGTGGGAGGCGAGTGAGTGACTAAAGAAACGATTTCCGCATTGCCCGAAGGCTACGTCGACTGGCTGATTCAACTTAAAGTCGATATTGCTCAATCTCGGCAACGTGCTGCACTGGCTGTCAACGCAGAGTTGGTGCAGCTGTATCATCGAATCGGAGCGGAGATCAGGCAACGTCAGCAGGTTAACGCTTGGGGCGCGAAAGTCATTGAGCGACTGGCGCGCGACCTTTCCGATGCCTTTCCCGATATCCGTGGTTTTTCCAGCCGTAACCTCAAGTACATGGCGTTTTTTGCTCAGCATTGCCCTAATGGTTTATTTGGGCAGCAGCCTGCTGCCCAATTGCCCTGGTTCCATGTGGTAACCCTACTGACCAAGCTGGCCAGCCCTGCCGAGCGTGAGTGGTATGCGCAGCAAACCGTCTTGCTCGGTTGGTCACGCAGCACGCTGGAGCAGAATATCAAGAACCGCTTGCAGCAACGTCAGGGCGCGGCAGTCACCAACTTTGTTGCACGTTTACCGGCTGCAGAGTCGGCGTTGGCTCACGAAACCCTGAAAGATCCCTACCTGTTCGACTTTCTTGGCTTGGGCGACGATGCTCACGAGCGTGATATTGAAGATGGACTGATCCGTCATATCACTCGTTTCTTGCTGGAGCTAGGCGCAGGCTTTGCTTTCGTCGGCCGCCAGTTTCGCCTGGATGTGGGCGGTGATGAGTTCTTCATTGATTTGCTGTTCTACCACACCCGCCTCAAGTGTTATGTGGTGGTAGAGCTCAAAGCAACGGCTTTCAAACCCGAACACGCTGGCCAGTTGAATTTCTATCTGGCGGCCGTGGATGCGCAGATTAAAGCTGAGGATGACAACCCCACCATCGGCCTGCTGCTGTGCAAACAGCAAAACCGCTTGGTGGCCGAGTACGCTTTGTCGGGCATCGAAAAACCCATCGGCGTTGCCGAATACCAATTGCTGCGCGACTTGCCCGAAACCCTGGGCCGAAATCTGCCGAGCATTGCCGAGATTGAGGCCGAATTGGCCGGTGATCTGAACACAGGAAGTGAGTTGGAATGACCGAAGACCAATTGGAGCAGGAGACCCTCGGCTGGCTGGCAGAGGTGGGGTATGCCCATTTGTATGGGCCGAATATCGCTCATGATGGCGAGCAACCTGAGCGTGAAAACTATCGCCAGGTGGTGCTTGCCGAGCGCCTGCGCAATGTCATGGCGAGGCTCAATCCAAAGGTCCCAGTAGCTGCGCGTGAAGATGCGTTAAAGCAGGTGCTAGAGTTGGGACTGCCGGTGCAGTTGTCGGCTAACCGCTTGTTCCATCGCCTGCTGGTCGGCGGTGTACCCGTGCAGTATCAAAAAGACGGTGAAACCCGAGGCGACTTCGTTCGCCTGATCGATTGGGCTGATGTGAAAGCCAATGACTGGGTGGCGGTCAATCAGTTCAGTATCCAGGGGCCGAAACACACTCGGCGTCCGGACATCATCTTGTTTGTTAACGGGCTGCCGTTGGTATTGCTCGAACTGAAAAATCCTGCAGATGTGAAGGCTGATCTGGGTAAAGCCTTTGATCAAATCCAGACCTATAAAGAGCAGATTCCGGACCTGTTCCAATACAACGAAGTCTTGGTGATTTCCGATGGTAGTGAGGCCCGTATGGGGTCGTTGTCGGCAGATCTTGAGCGCTTTATGAATTGGCGCACCATCGACGGCCAGGATCTCGACCCATTGGGGCAATTCAACGAGCTGGAGACATTGGTACGCGGTGCTCTGGTACCAGAGATGTTGCTCGACTACTTGCGTTACTTCGTTTTGTTCGAAGACGACGGCCGTCTGGTAAAGAAAATTGCCGGTTATCACCAATTCCACGCCGTTCGCGCTGCCATTCAGCAGGTAGTGACGGCATCGCGTCCCGGCGGTAGTCATAAGGGCGGGGTGGTCTGGCATACGCAAGGTTCGGGAAAAAGCATCACCATGACGTGTTTTGCGGCTCGGGTGATGCAGGAAGCGGCGATGGAAAACCCAACCATTGTGGTGATCACTGACCGCAACGATTTGGATGGTCAGTTATTCGGGGTGTTCTCGTTATCCCAGGATTTGCTGCGTGAGCAACCCGTCCAGGTGGAGTCACGTGGGGACTTGCGTGCGAAACTGGCCAACCGTCCTAGTGGCGGTATCGTGTTCGCGACCATCCAGAAGTTTATGCCTGGAGTCGATGAAGACAGCTTCCCGGTATTGTCCTTGCGGCCAAACATTGTTGTTATCGCCGATGAGGCTCATCGCACTCAATATGGTTTTAACGCTGAGCTGAAAGTACCTGCGGGGCTTCAGGTTGCTGAGAGCAAAGCGCGTTATCAGGTTGGTTTTGCTCATCACCTGCGCAACGCGCTGCCGAACGCCACTTTTGTCGCTTTCACTGGTACTCCAGTATCCGGTGAGGACCGCGACACGCGCTCGGTTTTTGGTGAGTACATTCACGTCTATGACATGCAGCAGGCCACTGAAGATGGGGCGACCGTCGCCATCTATTATGAGTCGCGCTTGGCCAAACTGTCGCTGAAAGAGAGCGAGCTACCTACGATCGACGATCAGGTCGACGAGTTGGCAGAAGATGAAGAAGACGATCAGCAGTCGCGACTGAAAAGCCGTTGGGCCGCGTTGGAAAAGGTCGTCGGGGCAGAACCACGGATTCGGAGCATTGCGTCGGATCTGATCACACACTTTGAGGCCCGTAATCTGGGTCTGGCCAGTATGGAGCAGATGCCCGGCAAAGCCATGGTGGTCGCCATGAGTCGCGAGATCTGTGTGCACCTGTACAACGAGATCATCGCTCGGTGTCCGGAGTGGCACGACGAGGATCCGGAGAAAGGTGCAATCAAGATCGTGATGACGGGCAGCGCATCGGATAAGGCCTTGCTGCGACCGCATATCTATTCTGGGCAGGTCAAAAAGCGCTTGGAGAAGCGTTTCAAAGATCCACTGGATCCCCTCAAACTCGTGATTGTCCGCGATATGTGGCTGACCGGGTTTGACGCACCGTGCGTCCATACCTTGTACGTGGACAAACCTATGAAGGGCCACAACCTGATGCAAGCCATTGCCCGGGTTAACCGTGTCTTTAAGGACAAGCAGGGCGGCCTGGTGGTGGACTACATCGGCATTGCCAACGAGCTGAAAACCGCGCTGAAGGAGTACACCGGCAGCAAAGGTAAAGGCCGGCCGACGGTGGATGCTTACGAGGCCTACTCGGTATTAGAGGAGAAACTCGACGTTCTGCGCAGCCTGCTACATGGCTTCGATTACGGTGAATTCCTCACGGGGGGACACAAACTACTGGCCGGCGCAGCTAACCATATCCTGGGAATGGAGGATGGCAAAAAGCGGTTTGCCGATAACGCGTTGGCCATGGGTAAAGCATTTACTTTGTGCTGCACGCTGGATGAGGCCAAAGTTGTTCGCGAAGAGGTGGCGTTCTTTCAGGCTATTAAAGTCATTCTGATCAAACGCGAAGTCAGTCAACAGAAAAAAACCGACGAAGAGCGCGAGTTAGCTATCCGACAGATCATCGGCAATGCAGTGGTCTCTGGTGATGTTGTGGATATTTTCGAGGCAGTGGGCCTGGAGAAACCCAACATCGGCTTGCTCGATGACGCGTTTCTCGCAGAGGTGCGCAACCTTCCAGAAAGAAACCTGGCAGTGGAGCTTCTGGAGCGATTGCTCGAAGGAGAAATCAAAAGCCGTTACAGCTCTAACCTGACTCAGGAGAAGAAATTCTCTGAGTTGTTGGGAAACGTCATCAAGCGCTACCAGAACCGTTCCATTGAAACGGCGCAGGTCATTGAAGAACTGATTGAGATGGCCAAAAAGTTCGCCCAGGCCAGCAAGCGCGGTGACGTGCTTGGGCTGAACGATGATGAGTTGGCGTTTTACGATGCCTTGGCGACTAACGAAGCTTCTGTGCGGGAGTTGGGCGATGAAATCCTGGCGAAAATTGCCCATGAGCTCACTGCTAGTCTGCGGGCCAATGTCAGTGTCGACTGGAGTAGTCGTGAAAGCGTTAGGGCTAAGCTGCGGATCTTGGTGCGGCGGATTTTGCGTAAATACAAGTATCCACCGGATAAGGCTGAGGATGCGGCGCAGATGATACTCGACCAGGCATCGAAGCTGTGTGAGGGGTGGCTCTAACAGGTGTTAAAAACGAGGAGTTTTTGCGAGCTAGATTCGTAAGGTCCTCATCCCCAGGTCTCTACGATCACGAAAAAACTGAGTGAATGGCCTCTCCTCGTCTATGGGATGCTCAGAGATGGTAGCTATCTAAGGACACTGGGTTGTAAGGGCTTTCCAAAAAAACACCGTGAGCACACAGCTCATGCGATCAATAGACCCCTAACTTTCATGTAGAACCTCTGAAAATCAATGCAGTACCGATGATACTGTTGACCTGCGAGCGGGGCTGGGGTATATTTTCTCGCATTGAGCAGTACTGTTGGTACTGCTTCGGTGTCATAAGGGGATCACAATGAAAAAAGCTAAGATCTTGGGTGTCATCATACCTTGGTTGTGTCTGCTTCAGAACTTCAACGTCTCCTACGAGCACACGGTGTTGGGATCTGGCGCAGGCTCCACGATGTACATTGAGGTAAACTCTCACTTAGAACAACCAATGAAAACGGGTAGACAACATTGAATATTAAAAAACTATCCGAAATTATGGAAGTCCGCGCAGGGCATACCTTCAGAGGTAAGGCAGAAGATGCCAGTCGCAGCGACGGGTATAAAGTAGTCCAGATAAAAGATATTCGCGAAGGAGGCGTCGACTTTTCTATTCTTCCTTTTGCGGCCGTAGAACCAGGTAAAGCAAAAAAAACATTGCGCTCTGATGATATTCTCATTCCTCTTCGTGGGAATCGAATAGAGGCCGTCTTGCTTGAGCTACCTAGTGATCAGTCTATTATTACTACGAATCAAGTAGCTATTCTGAGTGCGCCAGAGGTTGGTGTTAATTCGGGCTATATATGCTGGTATCTTAACTCTAGCGAGGGGCACTCCCAAATATCGCGTCTTAAAGCAGGTAGTGTCATCTCAAACGTGGGGCTAAAAGATTTATCAGATCTCTCAGTGCCGCTGCCAAATTTAGGCGCTCAGTTAAAGATAGCTAAAGCCTACAGAAACTGGATATGTCAAAAACAGGTCCTGGAATCACTTGCTAGAAACGGTGAAGAACTGCTAGATGCTTTCTGTGTTCAGGTTATGGGAGGCCAATCATGAGCAAGCTGAATCAATCGTACATAAGCGCGATAATTTCGGAACTGCGTTCAAATACAAATCTCGATACTCAAGAATACAAAGACTTTTTTGTTAGCGTTTTTTTTGTTTTTTTTATATCATCTCATCGGCGTGATCTCATAAGTAATGTCGATTCATCCTGTTTACAGCCAATGTCTACGGCTTGTAGAGAGGATTTTTTTTCTGAGCTTCTGTTAGCTGCTGAACGGGTTGATGTTTTTTATAATCGCGAGCTGGGTCTTACAGAAACCATAGAGCACTTAATAACACGTGCGGGAAAGGCAAATGCTTCCGACTTTAGGCAGGCTTGTATCAACCTCTACAGCGTAGTTTCAAGTAGTGAGTTTCCCTCTGTCGCTGGCGATTGCTTTGAGAAAATAATTCAGGATTTTTCAGAGGCAGAGGGAAAGAGGGCTGGCGAGGCGTATACCCCACGTGAGTTAGTGGAAATTATGGTTGAACTTGTCGAGCCAAAAGGAGGGGAAAGTGTATACGACCCTACCTGTGGGTCCGGTGGTTTCTTAATTTCGGCCAATAACAAAGCGTTGAAATCTGACAGTCGTACTCCCGTTCAGATCCACGGTAGAGAAATAAACTTATCAGCTGCGCGGATTGCAAGAATAAATTGCATTGTGCATGGAATTACTGATGGCGATATTCGTGTATCAGACTCCCTCCAAAGTCTGGAGGTTTCTGCTTACGATATAGTACTTGCTAATCCTCCGTTTTCACTTGCTACAGATAGCTATCAGAGAGGTAATATTTGCTCATATTTGGATTTCGGCTTGCCTCCTCCACGCAATGCTGACTTCGCTTTTTTGCAGATGATTATAAAATCTCTTAAGCCGGATGGGCGCGCTGCCGTGCTAGTTCCTAATGGCGTTCTTTTTCGAGGTGGGGTCGAAGAAGGCATTCGGACGAAAATTGTGCAGGCCGGAATCATCGAGGCTGTAATTTCTCTGCCTGGTGGAGTTATAAAATATACTGGGATACCAACGGCTATCTTGGTATTAAAAAATCCTGGGGTTAAAAATAAACCTGTTCTATTGATTGATGCGGCTGAAGCGGAAAAATATGTAGATGCTAGTCCTCCCGCACCGCTAAAGTCTCTATTTGACTCAGCTCTTGAAATATATAAAAAATTTGAAGAGGTTGAGGGTGTCTCTAAACTCGTAACGACGGAAGAGCTGGAGAGCAATAGCTACATTTTAAATATTTCAAGGTATGTGATAACTCAGCAAGTGCAAAAAATGGAACTTCCTGATTTGGCTAAAAAGCAGAGAGAGTTGGAGGCTCGTCTGGCGGAGCTGCAAAGGGAGTTCGGTGAGTTATTGGCTGAGCACGAAATTAGCACTCACTAGCTAGCGAAAGCATACAGCCAGCTCCGCGGTTTTCAAACATGGCACTAAAGTTAACTGCCTTGCGGCGTTGGCCTTAGATCCCTCGTTTTCTCATAATTTAAATTGACTGAATGTTAGGTTGGTACTCTGCGATTTTTTCTCAAACGCTTTCGGATTAATAGGACTGTGAGCTGATAATAATACCGCGAGGTGACAGAATGGCTTCTCAGATGCTGAGTGAGAAACCAGATCAGATGTTTACTCTGCCATGTCCAAGGATTATCTCGCTGCCATCTTTGGTTGATGGCGGCTTGCATTATTCTGGCTTGCCGTAGGTGCCGTTGCTGAGTGGTTTTCGAACCGGTCAGCAAACCGCTCAGGAACAGCTCCATATCGAAAGGCTTTGTCATGCTCGACCTCCAATGTAGGCCGACAGCACATCGACCCGGTTATGCCCGAGCTCAGCACTGATCCGTTGTCGTGCCCATCGATCAAGGTCGTGATCCATACGATAACAGTGACCACCATTGACCGGGGCGTCGTGGCCGGTGAGTTGCTCGTAACGTTTACAGGCATAGGCAGCTCGCAACTCATGAAACCCCTTCACCCCCTGCCTCTTTAGTAATTCGCGAGCGGGCCGCACCGTCTGCTGCAGAAAAGTCGCATAGCTTTCGCCTTGGGCCAGCAAGTTGCGGCTGCTGGCCGGTGAGGCGTGACAAGCCATTTGCAATGCCGCCTTCACCTCTTCATCGGCCGCTATCCATCGGGGCGCAGAGGCCCCGGATCTGCCACCTTTGGTCCCATCCTGAATATTGATGCGGCCTAAGTGTTTAGCCTCACGTTGCAAGCGTGGGAGGTCAGCCAGGATCGTTTCGCGCAAGCGCATGCCGGTTGCGCGGGCCAAGCAGATAATCGCAGCGACGCGGTGGTGGTGCTGTTCGCGAAGCGCTTCAATCACTCGACTCAGTTGTTGATGCTCTTGGCCATCCGGTGCGCGGGTGCGTACGCTTGATCGCTGCATGCCGAGTGCCTTACTCGGGCTGGCGATTTTCATGTACTGGTCGCCGCGTAGTGCTGCGAGGGTACGGTTTACGCTACTCAGGCGGTTCTGCGCGGTGGCGATGCAGATTTCACCTTGTTGGATTTGCTGACGCAGGTGCGTGGCGTAGCTGTGCAAGGTACTGCGATCTATCTGGCGGGCGTCGTTGTAACCTGGGCCGTCCGCTGATCGACACCACTTCACGAAAGCCTGCCAGCGATCACTGTGTGCTTTGACCGTAGCGAAGTGGCCGCCGCCAAACATATCTTTCAGCGCTTGTGGGCCGGCATAGCTGAGCTGACGGCCATAGCCAAAGTTGCGCCCGTCACGCCGGCCTACCAATGCCATCGGCTTCACCGTTTTCCGTGTCTTGCAGAAAGCGCAGCACCGCTTTCCAGTGGACGCTGACTTTGTGCATCTGGTGCCAATGTGTGGGGCAAATAATCAGGGCGTTTTGCTGATGCCGCAGCATTGCTCCCTCTTCGCGCAGTTGGTGGATCAGTTGGCCGATGTCGACAGGCCCTAAGGCGGGTGTGGCGACAGCGGCGACACTGGCGACAACCCGCGTAGTTGCTGGTCTGAAGCATGGCGACAAGGCGGCGACGGAAGTGGTGACGCTCCGCAACGCAGGTCGGGTCTGATGCTGCGCCTGGTAACGGCGCACCGCATCATTGAGGCGGAACATGGCGCACCTCGAAGGTCTTTCCGTCATGAGAGTCCAGCCAGCTATGTGAGATCAATTCGACCAGCAACGTAATGGCGTGATGGCTGCTTTTGCGGGCAAAGCGGGGGCCATTGCGATTGAGGTCGCGGACGGTAAATTGGGTCCAGCCTTTTTGTGTCAGCCAGCGCAGCAGTCGATCCGCCTCCTCGCGTAACGTGTTGATGGGCTCTTGCTCCGTCAGGCGCTGGATTTCGGCCAGGTAGTAATCCATCAGCGTCGAGGCGCGCTGGATATGGGGTTCGTCCACTGCATGCGCGTCTTCAATCACCGCCAATACCCCGGCGATACGCAGTACGTTGGCGGCTGCTTTCCCCGCGACGGATTGAACGCCGGACAGCTCGCCAAACTCACCAGATTGGCATTCAATGGTGTCGTGAATATCGATCCAGGCAGTGCGCGCTCTGGATGTCAGTTCCAGCCTGTCAGGGTTAAGTGAACCTTCCTTGTGCAACGACATCGGCTTATCCAGCAGATCGGTGATACGTGCTTGGTAACGCAGGATTTTGGCATCTCGCGTCAGGTCGACGGCCTTGTACAAGCGCCGCCCCACCAGGCGTTCGGGCCAACTGATCAGGCAGCGCCCAAGAATGCCTTGGCCATTGATCATTCGATCTGTGAGTAGCTGGTTGGCCAGGTAAGGTTGCAGCATCAGATGCAGACTGAGGCGACGATCATAAGCTCGCAGGCTTTCGCCAGGCATGGAGCGCGCCCGGTCGATGGGGCTGCCATCCCAGAGCGCTGACAGGGTGGTGATGGCCTTGAGTTGGTTCTCTTTGCTCATTGTGCTGCTGCCCAAAAACTGACCGCCCTCATCGTTGAATAACCCCATGCTGGGCAAGCCCAGGCATAGGTTTTTTATCAGTGCCTCAATGGTGGGCTCGGCGATGATCAACCTGGGCGGCACGGGGTCGGATAACTCACGAGCGTCGTGCTTTCCTCGAATGACGGCGCGATTGGCTTTCAGTTGCTCCAAGTACAGCATCCACTGCCGTTGCTCCCACTCACGCGCAGCCGCCAGCGCGAGATGATCCACTGCGCTTTTCCGATCACCCGACGATGCCACCGTCAGCATGTACAGGGACAACGGATAAACACGGTCATCGAGATGCACATTGGCGTGCGACTGGGCCACCAGGGCGGCAGTGGCCAGCACCGATTGCGCAGCCATGGCGCAGGGCACGCCGATCACCTCGGCCATGCGTTCGACGGCTGGTCCCAATATCTGTCCCAACGCTTCGACCGGATACGCCAGTGGCTCGGGCCGGTATTCCAGCAGCGGCCGGGGCAGGTCGAACGCTTCGCACAATTGCATCGTCATTCTCCTGGTGCTTCGAGTTTTTCCCTCACTCTCCCCGCCACGGTTGTTGAGTGTTATCAGGGATCAAGGCCCCTGCAGCCTGTGAGGGTTGTCCACTTACGCGGGACGGGCGGCTCTTTACGACCGAGAGCTTGGGCATCTCATGATCTGGCCTCCTGAGCACCGATAGCGGTGGGCGGGTGGAGGCTGCGTTGGCTGACGAGACCAGCGCCGCGAGATCCTGAGTCTGTTGCGGGCAGTAATGCAATGACCAGGGCGTGCCTGACTATCAGTCAGGTGCAGTCCATTCCGTGGGCTGCGGCACCATCATCTGCATTGCTGCTGCGGGTGACATCGGGGTTTGTCACGCCGATTGTCACAGTGACAAACGCTGCAATGTGTTGCCCGGCAAGGGCTGCGGCAGTGGTTTCGGCGCCCGTCTCTTTCCTGGAGAAAGAGACGGGCGTGGGCTGCCGCATTTGCACTGTGGATAAGTTGGCTTCGATCACGTTGGGCGTGACTGCGCGCCTAATTGGAAGCGAGCGCGCATGGCTGGGACCACCACTGTAGGGCGTAGCCTTAAAGATCCCTGGCTACCTGGGCAATGCTGTCGATGACAGCGCTCTACGGCTCTGGTGTAGCGCGTGCTCGGAGGGTGGTCAACCGTGTATGGGGTGGGGTTTTTAGGCGATGGATGTGTATGGAAGACGGTGGTTTTGAATGGACAGTAGGCCGTTCGTCGGTTTTTAAAGTGAGCCCCTGAGGACGGGAAGGCAAAGCCTTCCTGCCCTCAGGGGCTGGGCCTTAAAAGCTTGTGGGCGATGCAGATGGTGGCGACGGTCGCCGCTTTGTCGCCATGCGCAGGACCGCTAAATAAGTGGGTTGTCGCCAGTGTCGCCGCTGTCGCCAGTAGGAACTGATTAACGAAACGGGATGACGTTCCCGTTTTTGTTTTCATGAATGGCCGTCACCGACAAATTGCCGGTGGCGGCTTTTTGAATGTAGTCGCTCCACCAAGTCATCATCGGGCGTCTTCGCTCGATGTAGTCCGCTCGGTTGTACGCGCTTCGGACTTCGTCTTTGTCGACATGGGCGAGTGCGACTTCAATCAACTCCGGGTCCCATCCATGTTCGTTGAGGATGGTGCTGGCCATTGATCGCAGGCCGTGGCTGACCAACCGATCCTGGAAGCCCATACGCTTTAATGCCATGTTCGCGGTCTGGCTGTTTGCGTGTGTACGCGGATTTCGGTCGGCCGGAAATACATGTTCCCGGTGGCCGCTGTAGGGCTTGAGTGTCTCTAGCAGCGCGAGCGTCTGGTCGCTTAGGGGGATGGGGTGCGCACGGCGTTTTTTCATGCGCTCCTTTGGAATGGTCCAGATGCGTTTCTCGAAATCTATTTCTGCCCAGGTCGTCCCAGCAGCCTCGGCAGGGCGGGTCATTGTGTGCAGTTGCCATTCGATCAGGCAGCGGGTGATGCGTTTGATGCTGGCGTTGGCAATCGCCAGCATCAGGTCGGGTAGTTCTTCGGGAGGAAGTGCCGCCATGTTTTGTTTTTGCGGTTTCTTGAAGGCTGCCCGAATGCCACTGAGCGGGTTCGCAAAGACCAGCCCGCAGTTGACGCCGTAGGCCATGATTTCGTTGAGACGTTGGGAAAGTCGCTTGACCGTCTCCAGGCTGCCTTTGGCCTCGATCGGGCGTAGGAGCTTGATGATCATGGGGGCGGTGATGTCTGCGAGGGGGGGGCTTTGAGGCTGGGAAAAACATGCAGCGTGAGTGAGCGCCAGATGTCTTCGACGTAGGCCGTTGTGACGGAATGCTTTTTCAGTTCGAACCAGGCGGTGGCCACCTTCTCGAGTGTGTGTTCGGTCTTCGCCAGCTTGGCTTGCCTGAGCTCATCGCGGTGAGCCTTGGGGTCAATGCCTAGCGCCATATTGAGGCGGTTTTTGGTTACCGGCTCGCGGTAGTTGAAATTCCATATCATCGAGCCACTGGCTCTGACTCTGAGTTGAAGGCCGTCGCCGTCAGTGAGAACGAAGTCTTTTCCTGTTGCCTTGACTGCCTTGAGTTGGCGGTCTGAGAGGCGGGTTGCATTAGTAGGCATGAGAGCTACCTCCGACACCGTTTTGGTATCCCAAAAATAACACCGGTGGGTCCGGGATACCAAATGGGATACCAAAACGCCTGGAACTCTTAATGCGTCTGCGGAAGCCAATGGCTCTGAAGCCCGTGATTTCACTGGATCTCAGGCACAAAAAAAGACGTCCGTGGACGTCTTTAGATGTTGAAGTGGTGGAGCCGGGGGGATTTGAACCCCCGTCCGCCAGTGCTCCGCTGTCGGTACTACATGCGTAGCCGTGTCTATTGAGTTAACCCTCAGCGACCCGACGGGCAGGGTGCTTTGGGCGAGTTGTGTAAGTTTTAGCCGCTTCGTCCACAACGTACTGCACGGCGATTCTGTTCTATATGACAATCATTTCGGGTTTACAGACATCCCCTGATGATTGCTGGGCCCGAAGGCACCAGGAGTGCATGTCAGCTGCAATTAAGCAGCGAGAGCAGCACCGTATTGGTCGTCATTGGCAACTATAAGAAGTTGCAACAGTGGATTTACGAGTTCTGTTACCAACTCGGCATGCACCTAAAGTTTCGTCACCGGCGTCGAATCCTAATCGGCCCCGAACTCATTGCCCCGTACATCTCGTTGAGCAACAAGCCTGTGCAGTGTACGCCAAACGGCGGGCGAGGCCAACCCGAAGGTTGGCCGCACGCTCGGTCAGTTGTTCGTACCATTAGAGGTTTTTCTGATTTCCAGAATGGTTTGCTGGGTTTCCGCGACGCAATCATCGATCTTGCCTTCGGCTTTGAGTGACTTGGCCTTTTGCACACTGGCCGTCACGCGCGAATTGAGATCCGTCGACGTCTGATATTGCGCCTTGGCATTCTCGATGGTCTGAATATTGGCTTCGCACAGGCTGTCCGGCTTGCTTGCAGCAAACGAGGTGGAGGCCATCATCGAGGCAGTAACGAACAGACCTAACAGTACAGAACGTTTCATATGAATCTCCTTGAACTGAGGATCCAGACTTCGCTGGCCGTCAGGACGGGCAACCGAATGGAGGAAAAAGCCCCGATTTGTGGGGCTTGTTCTGTGGACTGCCGTCGTGCTCAAGGGTTCTATTTTTCTTCAGACGGCCTTTGCCCGGGTCACCCGATCCACCAGATAGACCAGCCCGTGGTAGTCGATGCCGCCATGTTGTGTCAGACCGATCTCACAAGTACGGCTGGTGGAAATCCCTTCGCTGCAATGCTGCACTGCGTCCTTGAGCGCACGCAGCGAGTGGCTGTTCAGCTCCGGGGTGGTGAAGCCCTTGTCGCCGGCAAAACCACAGCAGTGAATGCCCTCGGGGATCACCACGTTTTTGCTGCACTTGCGCGCCAGATCGATCAATGCCTGGCTTTCGCCCAAGTGTTGAGTGCTGCACGTCACATGCACGGCAATCGGTGCTTCCTGCGGTATGAAATCGAGTCGATCAAGCAGATGCGTACGGATAAAACGCACCGGGTCATACAGGTCCAGGCGAACATTTCCCACATCCTGCACCAGGCGCAAGGTGCAGGGGCTGGTGTCGCAATAGATCGGATCGATCCCGCCGCGACTGGCGTGTAATAAAGCGCTGATCAGTTCCTGGCGCTTGTGCTCGGCCTGTTCGGCGTAGCCTTTGGATGCGAACGGCTGGCCGCAGCAGAGGTTGTCCTGGTTCTCCGGAAAAACCACCTGATAGCCAGCCTTTTCCAGCAGGCCACGGGTTTTGTCGTACAGCGACATCTGCTCTTTGTCACCCGCCGCCGGCCCCATCACCCGCGAAACGCAGGCTGCCAGATACACCACGCGCGGACGCTCGTCCGCTATGCCGGGGCTGACGCGAATGGCTTTTTCCGGTTGCGGCATTGCGTTCGTCCATAGCGGCACCTGGCCTTTGGACAGACGCGTCAATGTCGCGGAAAGCTTCGCCAGACGCGGTGCCCCGAGCAGCATGCGCGCGCCGTTGGCCACATGCAGAGTGAAACGTGCGCCTTGCAGGGTCGTGGCGAAATTTCCTTCGATCCAGTTAGCGGTTTTCACATGGGTGGCGTGTCGGCCACGGAGCTTTTTCACCAGCTCGCCAGTGTTGATGCCTACAGGGCAACGTTGCGCGCACAAACCGGTCGCGGCGCAGGTGTCGATGCCTTGGTACTCGTAGGCTTTTTCCAGCTCGGAAGTGTCGATGCCGGCGCGTTTTCTGGCCTGAATGTCACGCCAGATCACGATGCGCTGACGCGGACTCAGGGTCAGGCCTTTCGACGGGCAGACCGGCTCGCAGAAACCGCACTCGATGCACTTATCCACAATCTCGTCGGCGGCCGGCAGCGGTTTCAGGTGTTTGAGGTGGATCTGCGGATCTTCGCTGAGTACCACATCCGGGTTGAGGATGCCGTTGGGGTCGAGCAGGCGTTTGAGCTGCCACATCAACTGATAGGCGTCGCTGCCCCATTCCAGTTCGACAAACGGCGCCATGTTGCGCCCGGTGCCATGCTCAGCCTTGAGCGAGCCGCCGAATTCCACGGCCACCAGTTGCGCCACGTCGTCCATGAACGCCTGATAGCGTGCGACTTCTTCCGCGCTGTTGAAGCCTTGGGTGAAGACGAAATGCAGATTGCCCTCCAGCGCGTGTCCGAAAAGGATTGCTTCGTCGTAGGCATGTTTGTCGAACAACGCAATCAGCCGGTTCACGCCGATTGCCAGTTGCTCCACCGGGAAGGTCACGTCTTCGATGATCACCGTGGTTCCGGTTTTGCGCACGGCGCCCACGGCGGGGAAGGTGTCCTTGCGGATCGCCCAGAGGCGCGCGTTCTCGACCGGGTTTTCGCTGAAGTCGACCTGCTTTTCCACCTGGAACTCACTGAGCGACGCCATGATGTGCGCCAGTTGTTCCTGTAGCAATGTGGAAGACGCGGCGCGGGATTCGATCAGCAGCGCGCAGGCATTGTTCGACAGGTGCTGTACGAAATCCGGCATGCCCGGTTTGTTCTGAACCGAGCGCAGGCTGCGCCGATCCAGCAGTTCGACCGCCGACACCGGTTGGCCTTTCAGCACCGTGACTGCGTTGCAGCAGGTTTCCACATCGGGGAACACGATCAGCGCCGAGGCCTTGTTCGGGTGATCGACTACGGTGTCGTAAGTGACCGCGCTGATGAAACCGAGGGTGCCTTCGGAGCCGACCAGCAAGTGGCTCAAGATATCCACAGGCTCATCGAAATCCACCAGGGCATTGAGTGACAGGCCGGTGGTATTTTTCAGACGGTATTTGTGGCGGATTCGTGCGGCCAGTTCGGCGTTGGCGCGGGTTTCGCGGCCCAGTGTCGCCAGACGCTCCAGCAACTCGCCGTGGCTTGTGCGAAACGCCGCGATACTGGCGGCGTCTTCGGTGTCGAGACGGGTGCCGTCGGCCAGCACCAGGCGAATGCCGGCCAGGGTGTGATAGGTGTTTTGTGCGGTGCCGCAGCACATGCCGCTGGCGTTGTTGGCGACGATGCCGCCGATCTTGCAGGCGTTGATCGAGGCCGGATCCGGGCCGATCTTGCGCCCGAATGGCGCAAGCCAGGCGTTGGCCTGAGCGCCGATCACCCCCGGTTGCAGACGAATCTGGGTGCCCTGGCCACGGATCTCCCGTGCGTTCCAGTTATCCCCAAGCACGATCAGCACCGAATCGCTGATGGCCTGCCCGGAAAGGCTGGTGCCGGCGGCGCGGAAGGTCACCGGGACGTGATCCCGTTGCGCCAGTTTCAGCAGTGTGACCACTTCGTCTTCGGACTCGACGCGGATCACCAGTTTCGGGATCAGTCGATAAAAACTGGCGTCGGTGCCGAACGCCAGAGTCGACAGTGGATCGTCGAAACGCCGCTCGGCAGGAATCAGGTTCTGCGCATCGCGCAGGAAAGTCGCCGGTAAGCTCATTGGTCCTCCAGGATCAATACCACCAGATCTTTCGGACCATGGGCGCCATAGGCCAGCACTTGTTCGATGTCAGCGGTTTTCGACGGGCCGGACACCAGCAAGGCGTTGGTCGGCATGCCTTGCGCCCACTCGAACTCCTGTTGCACCTGATAGAAGTTGTCGCGGATCTGACTGGCCTTGAGCAGGGCGAAATGCACCGTGGGCACCAGGCTCATGAGGCGTGGTTCTTCGCGGGTCGGCCAGAGAATCAGGCTACCGGTGGCGGCGATGGCACCGAGGGTGCCGGTGAGGCTGGCCGGGGTGTCGTTGAACAGTTCGGCTTTCCACTCTTCCATCGGCCGGTCATAGGACTTCAGCGTCGGCAGGTCGGGATTATTCGACCAGTGCTGTGCGATCTGCTGCCCGTGGGGCGTAGTCGGTGCGATCAATAGGCTAGGTAACTGACGGTCGCGCAGTAATTGTCCGAGCAGTACCGGCCAGTCTTCCGCAGTGCTCAAATGAATTTCGGTGTGTACCGCTTCCATCAGTTTGCGCAGTTGCGGAATGCGTTGTTCGGCGCTGTAGGTGTAGGGCTGGGTCACCAGCTCGACATCGAAGTTGTCGGCAATCGGCGTGGTGCCGGTCAGACTTTTGCGCAGCTTGCCTAGGATATTTTGCTTGGCGCTCATCAGCGGTCTCCCTGTTTGGCCAGATGCTCGCGGGCCATGTCGTGCAGTGAGCGGGCGGCGGGTTTCGGTGCGCTGTGGTTTTGCGTCCATGGGCCGACATTGTTGGGCGTCAGGGCGCGCAGGCGCGTGGCGCACAACACGAACAACCGGTACAAACGCGGCGAGCTGTTGAGCTTCGCCCAGGCGTTCCAGATGAAGCGCTCCTTGCGCGAATACTTGCTGCCCTGGCCGCGCATCACCTGATGCGGAGCGTCCGGCGCCTTGACGTTCTCTTCCCGCAGCCGGCGCAACAGGGCCGGGATCGGAATCTTCACCGGACAGACTTCACCACAGGCCCCGCATAACGACGACGCGCTCGGGTGATCCGGAACCTTCGCCAGACCGACCATGTGCGGGGTGATGATTTTTCCGATAGGCCCCGGGTAAACCTCCCCATAGGTGTGGCCGCCAATTCGGGTATAGACCGGGCAATGATTCATACACGCGCCGCAGCGGATGCAGTTCAGGGTCTGGCGCAGTTCGCTGTCGGCGAAGGCCTGGCTGCGACCGTTGTCGAGCAGCACCAGATGCACTTCCTGGGGGCCGTCGAGTTCATGTTCCTTGCGCGGACCGGAAATCATGTTGACGTAGGTGGTGATCGGAATGCCCAGCGCCGAGCGGGTCAGCAGCGACAACAGTGGCACCACGTCGCGCAGGTTTTCCACGACCTTTTCGATACCGGTGACGGCGATGTGGACCGGCGGCACGGTGGTGGTCATGCGCCCGTTGCCTTCGTTTTCCACCAGCAGCAGGGTGCCGGTTTCGGCCACGGCGAAGTTGACGCCGGAGACGCCGATGTCCGCTTCGAAGAATTTCTGCCGCAGGACCCTGCGACCGATCTGAATGAGTTGGTCAACGTCCTTGGTGTACTCCACGCCAAGTTTGTCGTGGAACAAGGACGCGACCTGACCGGCATTCTTGTGGATTGCCGGCATGATTATGTGAGAAGGCTTCTCGTGGTCGAGCTGGACGATGTACTCCCCCATGTCGGACTCCAGACATTCAATGTCCCGAGCCTCGAGGAAATGGTTCATCTCCATCTCTTCGCTGACCATCGATTTGCCCTTGATCACTTGCCGCGCCTCGTGAGCACGGATGATCGAAAGAACGATGCCATTGGCCTCGTCCACCGTTTCCGCCCAGTGCACTGTCACACCGTTGCGGGTCAGGTTCTGTTCCAGTTGCTCGAGCAGGTCGGGCAACTTGGAGAGCGCGCGGGCCTTGATCGCATTGCCCAGTGCGCGCAGGTGTTCTCGTTCATGGGCATCACTGAAAGCGGCTGCCCGCTTGGTCATCAGTGAGTCCATGGCCGTGCGGAAGTTGTTCCGCAACTGCTGGTCACCCAGGGCGTTGTGTGCCCGGGTGCGGAAATCTTCTTCTACGGCAACCGTAGGAATAATCGTGGAAGTGCTCATCGGGCACCTCCGGTACGCTGCCAGAGGAAACTGGCCAGATGCTGGCCGCGCAGCGCTTCCTTCTGTTTTTCCAGTGAGCCGTTGATGTTCATCAGGCAGCCGCAATCGGCACTGAGTACCTGATGCGCGCCGGATTCCTTCAACGCCCGGGTCTTGTCGGCCACCATTGCGCCGGAAATGTCTGGCATACGGACGCTGAATGTCCCACCGAAGCCACAGCATTCGCTTTCATGGTCGTGGTTGACCCGTTCCACGTTGCTCAACTGCGCCAACAACTCGCGGCCGTGCAGGTGGGTGTTCATTTCCCGCCGGGCCGAACACGAAGTGTGCAGCGCCACTTTGACCGGAGCGCCGCTGTCCTTGAGCTGCACCTTGCAGACAAACAACAGGAACTCGGCCAGTTCATAGGTTCGTGCCGCGAGGGCCTGAACCTGTTGCAACGTTTGCGGCTCGTCCTTGAACAGATCGGCGTAGTGCTCGCGGATCATGCCGGCGCAGGAACCTGACGGCACCACCACCGGCCAGTCACCGGCAAACAGCGCCAGTTGTGAGCGCGCCACCGTCCGTGCCTGCTCGGTGTAACCCGAGGTGTAGGCCGGTTGTCCGCAGCAACTCTGCCCTTGCGGGTAGTCGACCCGAATGCCCTCGCGCTCCAGCAGGTGGATCGCGTCCATCCCGGCTTCGGGGTAAAACAGGTCGACCACGCACGTCCCGAACAGATAGACCCGCGACGGCTTCTCGCTGGGGTATTGCCGGGGTTCGGGCAGTGGTGGTGCGACACGGGTCGCATTGGGCACGGCGTTGTAAAAAAGCTCGCTCATCAGGCGTGTCTCCGGGTTGTCCCGGTTATCCGTCCGCTGAGGCTGCTGAATATAGAGAAAATGGCTTTCAGCAGCCTTACAGACCAGGTTGTGAATTGCTGACGCCGGAATCTCCCTCAGGCGTCGGTTATTTCAATGTCGCTTGTAGTCTCAATGCACCAGCATGCCGGTGAACCAGTAGGCCTGAGCCAGGGTGATCAGGCCGACAATCGTTGCAAAGAATAGGCTGTGCTTGAGGGTGAAGCGGAACAGATCCGATTCCTTGCCCACCAGACCGGTCGCGGCGCACGCCACGGCGATCGATTGTGGCGAGATCATCTTGCCGGTCACGCCGCCGCTGGTATTGGCCGCCACCAGCAGGGTGTCGTTGACGCCAATCTGGTGCGCGGTGGTGGCCTGCAGCGAACTGAACAGCGCGTTGGACGAGGTATCGGAACCGGTGAGGAACACCCCCAGCCAGCCTAGGAACGGTGAGAAAAACGGGAACGCCGCACCGGTCGCCGCCAGTACCAGGGCCATGGTTGAAGACATGCCGGAGTAGTTGGTGACGAAGGCAAACGCCAGCACCATGCCGATCGACAGAATGGGCCAGCGCAGTTCGTAGAAGGTTTCTTTCAAAGTGGTCAGACCAGTTTTGAAATTGATTTTCAGCACCAGCATCGAGATCAGCGCGGAGAAGAAAATGGCCGTGCCGGTCGCCGAAATCGGGTCGAGTTTGAACACGGCCGGAATGGCTGTCGGAGTCGCCACGATCGGCGCGGTCTTGATCACCAGTTGATCAAGGTGCGGGATGGCGAAGTTGAAGACCCAGGCGTACATCGACCCGCCGGCGGCGAACATCGCCTTGAACGGCTTGAGGGTCCAGATTGTGACCAGCACGGTGAGGATCAGGAACGGCGACCAGGCCTTGAAAATTTCCCCGAAGCTGTAGGGCGACGCCACGGTGGTGCGCTTCTGGCCGAAACCGCCGACGCTGGCGCTGACCACGGAGGCCGACACGGCGCCGGCAATGTGCTGGCCGGCGGCGCGCTTGGGTTGCCAGACTTTGAGGAACAGGGTCAGGCAGATCAGGCTGGCCAGCGCCGAAGTGATGTCCGGCAGTTCCGGGCCGATGAAGTTCGAGGTGAAGTATTGGGTCACCGCAAAGCTCAGGCCTGCTACCAGTGCTGCCGGCCAGGTTTCGCGCACGCCGCGCAGACCGTCCATCATGAACACCAGCCAGAACGGTACGAACAGCGACAGCAGCGGCAGTTGGCGGCCGGTCATGGCGCCGATCTTGAATGCGTCGATCCCGGTGACCTGACCGGCGACGATGATCGGAATCCCCAGGGCGCCAAACGCTACGGGCGCAGTGTTGGCAATCAGGCACAGGCCGGCGGCGTACAGCGGGTTGAAGCCCAGGCCGACCAGCAGGGCGGCCGTGATTGCCACCGGTGCGCCGAAGCCGGCGGCACCTTCCAGGAACGCGCCGAAGCAAAACCCGATCAGCAGAACTTGCAGACGCTGATCGTCAGTGATCGACAGCACCGAGCTGCGGATGACTTCGAACTGGCCGCTCTTGACCGTCAGTTTGTACAGGAACACCGCCGCGACAATGATCCAGGCAATCGGCCACAGACCATAGGCGAAGCCATATCCAGCGGCGGCGAGCGCCATGTCGACCGGCATCTTGAACGCGAAGATTGCCACGAGAATGGCCAGCGCCAGCGTGATGCTGCCAGCGACATGGCCCTTGAGGCGGAACACCGCCAGGGCGAGGAAGAAGAACACGATGGGGATGACGGCCGCGAGTGCGGACACGCCGAGACTGCCGAGCGGGCTGTAGAGCTGTTGCCAGGTTTGCATATGGGGTGGCCCCTAATTGTTGTTGGTCAGGCACTGTCAGCGTTCTTGGATAATTGGTAAGACCAATTTACAATCGCTGTTGGCTAGGGTAAAAGCCTTGATATCGGTGTGTCAATTTGCCGCCCTGAAACTTTTGTCGAATAACCGGTGCAGAGGCGGATCTGATCTGGTTTTGCGGATGTCGTCTGGCAGGTGTCGGCAAGGCGCGGATGAGCCAGAATAGAGAGCCCGGCGAGCGGTCGGGATCGTGGAGAAATGAGTTATGGGGTTTGATCAGATTCGTCAGCGCCGTTTGTCTGACGATATTGTCGAGCGACTCGAGGGGATGATCCTCGAGGGCACGCTGAAGTCCGGCGAGCGTCTGCCGGCCGAGCGCACACTCGCCGAACAATTCGGTGTTTCACGCCCGTCGTTGCGTGAGGCGATTCAGAAGCTGGCGGCCAAGGGGTTGCTGGTCAGTCGCCAGGGCGGCGGCAATTATGTGGTGGAAACCCTGGGTTCGACGTTCAGCGATCCGCTGCTGCAATTGCTCGAAAGCAATCCCGACGCGCAGCGCGATCTGCTGGAGTTTCGGCACACTCTGGAGGCATCGTGCGCCTATTACGCAGCATTGCGCGCAACCGATGTCGACCGTGAACGCCTCACGACAGCGTTCGAAGAGCTTCAGGATTGCTACGCGCGACATGATGAAGTGAGCCGGGCGGAAGAGGGCGCGGCGGATGCGAAATTTCACATGGCAATCGCCGAAGCGAGTCATAACGCGGTGCTGCTGCACACCATTCGCGGTCTGTTCGATCTGCTCAAGCGCAACGTGGTGACCAACATCGGCGGCATGTACAAGCAGCGCACCGAAACCCGCGACATGCTGATCACTCAGCATCGGGAACTGTATCTGGCGATCATGGAGGGCCATGCGGAGCAGGCGCGGGAGGTGTCCAGCCGGCACATTCTGTATGTGCAGGAAGTGCTGGAAGAAGTGCGTCAGGAAGTGCAGCGCGTGGCTCGGGCGGAGCGGCGCAAGGGGATGTGATCAAGTCGTTCGCGGATTGACGTGACATCGCTTGGCGAACAAGCCCGCTCCCACAGTTTTCGGCGTCTGGCCGATAACTCGGTCAGCTCCAAGGGCGTGGGAGCGGGCTTGCTCGCGAATGCGCTTCAGGGGCAGCGGAAATCAGTCTTCCTTGCCCTTGTTGCGCACCGCACGCTGCAACTCGCGACCCGCGTCGCGTTCGCGCTCGGTGTCACGCTTGTCGTATTCCTTCTTGCCCTTGCCCAGAGCAATCTCGCACTTGACCATGTGCTTGCTCCAGTAGAAGGACAGGCAGACACAGGCATAACCCTTCTGCTGCACGGCCGCGGAAAGCTTTTCCAGCTCCCGGCGGTTGAGCAACAGTTTGCGGGTGCGCACCGGGTCGGCGATGACGTGGGTACTGGCGGTCATCAGAGGCGTGATGTGACTGCCGAGCAGCCACGCTTCGCCATCCTTGAGCAGCACGTAACTGTCGACCAGTTGCAGCTTGCTCGCCCGCAGACTTTTTACTTCCCAGCCGGCCAGAACCAGACCAGCCTCGAACTTGTGCTCGATGAAGTAATCGTGTCGCGCCTTTTTGTTCTGCGCGATGGTTCCTGTTGGGTGTTTCTTCTGTTTAGCCATAGGGGCGGCATTATATGGAGATAAATGGTCGTCGGCTACGGTGATGCTGCGTGCTTGAGCAGGTTGAGTGAATCCCGGACAATGCGGCCTCTTTTTCTAACGCTTGGGCGTGATAAACGATGTCGACAGACAAGGTTTCTGTCCACGGCAGTTGGGCTAGCCGCTGGGTATTCATACTCGCCGCGACCGGTTCGGCCGTGGGACTGGGCAGCATCTGGAAATTCCCGTACATGGTCGGGGTCTACGGCGGTGGCGCCTTCGTGCTGATGTTTCTGGCCTGCATCGCGCTGATCGGGATCCCGGTGATGCTCGCCGAAACCCTGATCGGCCGGCGCGCCCGGCAAAGTCCGGCCAACGCCCTGAAGACGCTGGCGCTGGAGGCCGGACACTCGGCCAAGTGGTCGTGGGGCGCATTTGCCGGGATGATCACGGCGCTGCTGATCCTGTCTTTCTATAGCGTGGTGGGCGGCTGGTCGCTGGATTACATCATCGACATGGGGCGTGGTGACTTCCAGGGCGTGTCCGCCGATCAGGTCGGGGCTTATTTCGGAAATGTCATCGCCGATCCATGGCGTCTGACACTTTGGCACACAGTTTTCATGCTGCTGTCGGCCGTGGTGATCGCCAAAGGCGTGGTGGCCGGGCTCGAGCGCAGCCTGCGCATCATGATGCCGCTGCTGTTCGTGATGGTTCTGGTGTTGCTGGGGTACAGCATGACCACCGGGCATTTCATGGAAGGCATGCATTTCATGTTCGACTTCCACCCGGAAAAGGTCCTCGACGGCTTGCTGCCGGCGATGGGGCACGCGTTCTTCTCGCTGAGCGTCGGTGTGGGGTCGATCATGATCTACGGCGCCTATATGCCTAAACATTCGTCGATGACCGGGACGGTCGTCGGCATTGCGCTGCTCGACACCTTTATTTCGCTGGTGGCGGGCTTGGCGTTGTTCCCGATTGTGTTCGCCGCCGGCCTGAACCCGAGCGAAGGTCCGGGCCTGATGTTCGTCAGCCTGCCATTCGCGTTCGGTAACGTGGCGTTCGGGCAGTTGATGGGCGTGGTGTTCTTCGTGCTGGTGGCGGTGGCGGCGTGGAGTTCGGCGATTTCCCTGCTCGAGCCGATGGTGGCGTATCTGGTTGAGCGCACAAAAATCAGCCGCGCCTGGGTCACCTTCTGGCTGGCCTTCAGCTGCTGGTTCGTAGGTCTGGGTACAGTGTTTTCCTTCAATATCTGGAAGGAAGCCAAATTTTTCGTGAACGAAGACGGCCTGTTCCATCTCTACCAATGGGGTGCGAAGAGCGGTCTGGACTTCTTCGGCGTGGTCGACTTCTTCACCTCGCGGATCATGTTGCCGCTCGGCGGATTGTGTTTCGTGCTGTTTGCCGGTTGGGTGATGGGGCGTGAAGCGGTGCGCGATGAGTTGTCGATGCGCAGTCCGGCATTGTTCGCCCTGTCTCTGTTCTTGATGCGCTATGTGGCGCCAATCGGCATTCTTGTAGTGTTTGCCGCCCAGCTCTGGAAGTGACGCTTACATGACGACACATATTCAACGATCCGCGCTGCTGCCGTACCCGGCGCAATTCCTCTATGACCTCGTCAATGACGTGGCGCGCTATCCGGAGTTTCTGCCGTGGTGTTCGTCCGCCGAGGTTCTGGAAAGCTCTCCAGAGTTCATGCGCGCCAGCGTTGGCGTGGCCAAGGGCGGACTCAGTCAGCATTTTGTGACGCGCAATACCTTGGTGCCGGGGCAGTCGATCGAAATGAACCTGGAGGAAGGGCCGTTCACTCAATTGCATGGCGTCTGGGTGTTCAAGGCATTGAATGAAAAGGCCTGCAAGATCAGTCTGGATCTGTCGTTCGACTACGCCGGGCCGTTGGTGCGTGCCACCCTCGGGCCGCTGTTCAATCAGGCCGCCAACACCCTGGTAGACGCGTTCTGCCAGCGTGCCAAGCAGATGCATGGTTGAGGCCGTGATCGAAGTCGAAGTTGTGTACGCGGCGGTTGATCGTCAGGTGTTGCGGACGATCAGCGTGGCTGAGGGCTCCACGGTGCGGGCTGCATTGCTCGCGTCCGCTATGGATGCCGAATTTCCCGAGCTGGATTTGAGCCAGTGCCCACTGGGGATTTTCGGCAAGGTGATTGCCGATCCGGATGTTCGGGTGATTCAGGACGGGGATCGCATCGAGATCTACCGGCCATTGCTGGCTGATCCGAAGGAAGTGCGGCGCCTGCGGGCCGCCAGGGCGGCTGAAGCGAAGGCCCGAAATCAGTGAGTCGCTGAAAATCAGGCAATAAAAAACCCGGAATTTCCGGGTTTTTTATTGCGTCGCAAATTATTGCGGCGAGGTCTCCAGCGGCTCTGGTGTCGGAACCGGAACGGTTTCCACACCATCCACGTCCTTCTGGATCTGATCCAGCAAGGAGCCTGGCTTGACCGGTTTTTCCGGTTTTGGCTTCTCGGCGTTTTCAGCAGGGGCGGTCACGTTAGTGCCACTTTCCTTGCCGAGAATGGCTTCGTCACGACTCACGCCCGGCATGAAGTCACCGGACAGGCTGACAAGCTGGTCGTTCGAGTTGAAAATGACGCTGATGCGTTCCTGTTGGCGTTCACCGCCGCCAGGTTGCAGGCTGTACAGATAATCCCAGCGATTGGCATGGAACGTGTCGGTCAGCAGAGGGTTGCCCATGATAAACCGTACTTGTGGCCGGGTCATTCCCGGGCGTAACTGGTCTATCATGTCCTGCGTGACGACATTGCCCTGCTGGATGTCGATTTTGTAAACCCCGGGGAATGAACAACCGGCGAGTGCGAGCAGTCCCACAAAGGTGAAACTGGTTAGCAAGAGCTTGGTGTTTTGCATCGGTGGGCGACTTCCACTATCTTGGCTGGGACAAGGTAAACGCCGATCATACCCGCATTAAGAGAAGCTGCGAAGCAGCATCGCGAGAAAGCTGACCATGGTTGAAAATAGCGAACTACGCAAAGCTGGCCTCAAAGTGACCCTGCCACGGGTCAAGATTCTGCAAATGCTGGACTCTACAGAGCAGCGTCACATGAGTGCCGAAGACGTCTACAAGGCGTTGATGGAAGCCGGTGAGGACGTCGGTCTGGCCACGGTTTACCGTGTTCTGACCCAGTTCGAAGCGGCTGGCCTCGTGGTCCGTCACAACTTCGACGGCGGCCATGCGGTATTCGAATTGGCCGACGGTGGCCACCACGACCATATGGTCAACGTGGAAACCGGTGAGGTTGTCGAATTCGTCAGCATCGAAATCGAAAAACTCCAGAAGGCGATCGCCGAGGAGCACGGTGTTGAGTTGGTGGATCACAATCTGGTGCTGTACGTCCGCAAGAAAAAGTAAGTAAGCATGTCGCGCGAATTTCAGGTTCGCGAAACGAGCGAAGGCGACCCAAGGGTCGCCTTCGTGCTATCTGCGGTTCTTAAACTTTCGCGGCAACCACCATCTTTTTGGCGTGCGCCAGGGATTCCTTGGTCAGATCGATGCCGCCGAGCATGCGCGCGACTTCTTCTATACGATCGTTCTTGCTCAGTTTCGACACGGCGGTGTGAGTCGCCTGCTCACCACGAACCTTGTGTACAAACAGGTGCTGATGCCCTTGCGCAGCCACTTGCGGCAAATGGGTCACCGTCAGTACCTGCCCGCGTTCGCCGAGGCGACGCAGCAACTGACCGACAATTTCCGCCGTCGGCCCACCAATACCGACGTCCACTTCGTCGAATACCAGCGTCGGCACCCGGGATGTCTGTGCAGTGATGACCTGGATCGCCAGGCTGATCCGCGACAGCTCGCCGCCGGACGCGACCTTGGCCAGTGCCTTCAAGGGTTGGCCGGGGTTGGCGCTGACCAGCAACTCCACTTGCTCAAGCCCGTTGGGCAGCAGTTCACCGCCGTTGCTTGGGTGAAGTTCGATGGTGAAGCGACCGCCGGGCATGCCGAGGCGCTGAATCTCCTGCTCCACGGCGCTGGCGAGATTGCCGGCTGCCTGATGACGTAAATCGCTCAGCTCTCGCGCCTTTTCCTGGTAGTGGCGGGCGTAGGAGGCCAGTTCGTCTGCCAGTCGCTCGATGGACTCGTCGTTGGCGTTCAGGGTTTCGATTTCATCCAGCAGCTTCTGCTGCATCTGCGCGACTTCGGTTGGCTGGATCCGGTGCTTGCGCGCCATGGTGTAGATGGCGTCGAGGCGCTCTTCCAGATATTGCAGGCGCGCCGGGTCTGCATCGAAGTTGTCGAGGAAGCGATTGAGTTCGCCCACCGCCTCTTCAACCTGGATCTGCGCGCTGGTCAGCAAGCTGCTGGCTTCGCCGAGGGCGCCTACCGAGTTGTTCACGCTCGACAGGCGATTGAGGCTGGCGGTCAGTGCATTCAGCACATTGCCGGAATCGCTTTCGCTGCATTGCTCGACCACTTGTCGGCAAATGCCCAGCAGGGTTTCGGCATTGGTCAGGTTCTTGTGTTCCTGCTCCAGCTCTTCGAGTTCGTTTTCGCCGAGGCCGAGGTTTTCCAGCTCTTCCAGTTGATAGCTGAGCAGTTGGTGGCGGGCGCGCTGCTCGTCACCGGAGTTGGACAGGCGCTCGAGCTCCTGGCGGGTCTGGCGCCAGCGCTGGGAGGCCAGTTGCACCTGGCGGGCCAGATCGGTGGCGCCGGCATACTCGTCGAGCAGGCGCCGATGGGTGTCGGTCTTGAGCAGGGACTGGTGTTCGTGCTGGCTGTGGATGTCGATCAGCAATTCGCCCAGTGCCTTGAGGTCGCCGAGCGGGCAGGGGGTGCCGTTGATGTAGCCCCGTGAGCGACCTTCGGAGGTGATGACCCGGCGCAGGATGCACGGGCCGTCGCTTTCCAGGTCGCGTTCGGCCAGCCAGGCGCTGGCTTCGGGAATGTCGACGAGGTCGAAGGTTGCCAGGATGTCGGCCTTGTCGGCGCCCGGGCGGACCACGCCGCTATCGGCACGGTCGCCGAGGGTCAGGCCCAGGGCGTCGAGCATGATCGACTTGCCGGCGCCGGTTTCCCCTGTGATCACGCTCATCCCGCGATCGAGTTCGAGATCGAGATGTTCAACGATGGCGTAGTTGTGTACGGACAGGTGCACCAGCATGAAGGCCGCTCCCAGGCTTTAGGTCTGGTTATTTATACAGTGTTTTGTTTCGGGCTGACAATGCCCTCGCTTAGCTCGATTCGGTTGATCCGATCAAATGCTTAGTGCGGCGTGGAATGACAATGCAGCACTTTTTTGTAGGGTTAATCGCGGTCAGCCCTTGAAGCCTGATTTTGCGGCCCCATATACCGGGGCAGAAGCGCGAGTCGACCTCGCGGACGAAATTGAAAGGAGAGTTCCATGGCTGACGAACAGACAGTAGATACGCAAAATCCGGAAGCCACTCAGGCGCCCGAGGCTTCGGGTGATGACCTGGCGACCCGTGTACAAGTGCTCGAAGAGCAATTGGCCGCCGCGCAGGATCAATCGCTGCGCGTAGCTGCCGATCTGCAGAACGTCCGCCGCCGTGCCGAGCAGGACGTGGAAAAGGCGCACAAGTTCGCGCTGGAAAAATTCGCCGGCGACCTGTTGCCGATCGTCGACAGCCTGGAGCGCGGCCTCGAGCTGTCGAGCCCGGATGACGAAAGCATCCGTCCGATGCGCGAAGGCATCGAGCTGACCCTGAAGATGTTCCACGACACCCTCAAGCGTTATCAGCTTGAAGCAATCGATCCGCATGGCGAACCGTTCAACGCCGTTCACCATCAGGCGATGGCCATGCAGGAAAGCGCCGATGTCGAGCCGAACAGTGTTCTGAAGGTGTTCCAGAAGGGTTACCAGCTCAACGGTCGCCTGCTGCGTCCGGCGATGGTTGTGGTCAGCAAGGCGCCGGCGCCAATTTCGCCTTCGATTGACGAGAAGGCTTGAAATCAGCCGCAAGGCCCCCATTTAGAAGTCAAGCGTTTAAGTGCTACCGCAGTCAGCCACAACTGCTGCGGCAACCAAATCAAAAAGTTTCGGGAGAGTGAACATGGGCAAAATTATCGGTATCGACCTGGGGACTACCAACTCCTGCGTCTCCATTCTTGAAAACGGCACTGCCAAGGTTATCGAGAACGCCGAAGGCGCGCGTACCACGCCGTCGATCATCGCTTACGCCAACGATGGCGAAATCCTGGTCGGCCAGTCCGCCAAGCGTCAGGCAGTGACCAACCCGCACAACACCCTGTACGCGGTAAAGCGTCTGATCGGTCGTCGCTTCGAAGAAGAAGTCGTACAGAAAGACATTCAGATGGTTCCTTACAAGATCGCCAAGGCTGACAACGGCGATGCCTGGGTTGAAGTGAACGGCCAGAAAATGGCGCCGCCACAAATCTCGGCTGAAATCCTGAAAAAGATGAAGAAGACCGCCGAAGACTACCTCGGCGAGGCCGTGACCGAAGCGGTGATCACCGTTCCGGCCTACTTCAACGACAGCCAGCGTCAGGCGACCAAAGACGCCGGCCGTATCGCTGGCCTGGACGTGAAGCGCATCATCAACGAACCGACCGCAGCCGCTCTGGCCTACGGTATGGACAAGGCCAAGGGCGATCACACCGTGATCGTTTATGACCTGGGTGGCGGTACTTTCGACGTTTCCGTGATCGAGATCGCTGAAGTTGACGGCGAGCACCAGTTCGAAGTGTTGGCCACCAACGGTGACACCTTCCTCGGCGGTGAAGACTTCGACATTCGTCTGATCGACTACCTCGTTGACGAATTCAAGAAAGAAAGCGGCATGAACCTCAAGGGTGACCCGCTGGCGATGCAGCGCCTGAAAGAAGCCGCTGAAAAAGCCAAGATCGAGCTGTCGTCCGCTCAGTCGACCGACGTGAACCTGCCGTACATCACTGCAGACGCCACCGGTCCGAAGCACCTGAACGTGAAGATCTCGCGTGCCAAGCTCGAAGCGCTGGTTGAAGACCTGGTTCAACGCACCATCGAGCCTTGCCGCATCGCCATGAAAGACGCCGGTATCGACGTTGGCGCGATCAACGACGTGATCCTGGTCGGCGGTCAGACCCGTATGCCGCTGGTACAGAAACTGGTGACCGATTTCTTCGGCAAGGAAGCACGTAAGGACGTGAACCCGGACGAAGCCGTTGCCATGGGTGCTGCGATCCAGGGCGCCGTTCTGGCCGGTGACGTGAAAGACGTGCTGCTGCTCGACGTCAGCCCGTTGACCCTGGGTATCGAAACCATGGGTGGCGTGATGACCGCGCTGATCGAGAAAAACACCACGATTCCTACCAAGAAATCGCAAGTGTTCTCGACTGCCGACGACAACCAGGGCGCCGTGACCATTCACGTCCTGCAGGGCGAGCGCAAGCAAGCCGCACAGAACAAATCCCTGGGCAAGTTCGACCTGGCCGACATTCCACCTGCTCCACGTGGCGTGCCGCAGATCGAAGTAACCTTCGACATCGACGCCAACGGCATCCTGCACGTCGGCGCGAAAGACAAGGCGACCGGCAAGACTCAGTCGATCGTGATCAAGGCCAACTCCGGTCTGTCCGATGAAGAAATCGAGCGCATGGTGCGTGACGCCGAAGCGAACGCCGAGGAAGACCGCAAGTTCGAAGAGCTGGCCGCTGCCCGTAACCAGGGTGACGCACTGGTTCACTCGACTCGCAAAATGGTCACCGACGCTGGCGACAAGGTAAGCGCTGAAGAGAAGACTGCAATCGAAGCGGCCGTGGTTGCCCTGGAAGCCGCTGTGAAAGGCGACGACAAGGCTGCCATCGAAGCGAAGATCGAAGAGCTGTCGAAAGTCTCCGCTCCGGTTGCCCAGAAGATGTACGCCGAACAGGCTCAGCCTGCTGAAGGCGCGGCACCGCACGACGAGAAAGCTGAAAAGGCTGACGATGTTGTCGATGCCGAGTTCGAAGAAGTCAAAGACCACAAGTAAGTTGTTGGTCGGCCGGTTGACTGCCTTGCGGCGGTGACTGGTAGGATGTCGCCGCGCGGGAGCTTGCTCCCGCGTTGGCGTATCTGGAATACGCGAATTTTTACAGCATGCGACAAGGTTCGCGTGGTGGCGGCATGGCCGGGAATGCTCCTGCTTTTCGAGCCGAAAGTGCCGCATTGAATCAAAGACCAGGATCGTTGAAATCGACGTGAGTTGGGTCCGGGCCTGTTTGGGGGCTCAACGAGTTTGGCGAAGCTCAGGAGGGGTTTGCCGAACGTCCTTAAGAGTGCAAAGACTTATGGCAAAGCGTGACTATTACGAAGTGTTGGGTGTTGAGCGCGGCTCAAGCGAAGCTGACCTGAAGAAGGCCTATCGCCGTCTGGCGATGAAGCATCACCCGGACCGTAATCCCGATGACAAAGCGTCGGAAGAGCTGTTCAAGGAGGCCAACGAGGCCTACGAGGTTCTGTCCGACTCCAGCAAGCGCGCGGCCTACGACCAATACGGTCATGCCGGCGTCGACCCGAGCATGGGTGGCGGCGGTGCGGGCTTCGGCGGGCAGAATTTCTCGGACATCTTTGGCGATGTATTCAGTGATTTCTTCGGTGGCGGTCGCGGCGGCTCCCGTGGCGGCGCCCAGCGCGGTAGCGACCTGCGCTACACCCTGGAGCTGAATCTGGAAGAAGCGGTGCGCGGTACTACCGTGAATATCCGCGTTCCGACGCTGGTCAACTGCAAGCCTTGCGATGGTTCGGGCGCCAAGAAAGGTTCGTCGCCATCGACTTGCCCGACTTGCGGCGGTATCGGCCAGGTACGCATGCAGCAAGGCTTCTTCTCGGTGCAGCAGACCTGCCCGCGCTGCCATGGCCAGGGCAAGATCATTTCCGACCCGTGCGATTCCTGCCACGGCGACGGTCGCGTCGAAGAGTACAAGACCCTGTCGGTGAAGGTGCCGGCCGGCGTTGATACCGGTGACCGCATTCGTCTGTCCGGCGAAGGCGAGGCGGGCACCCAGGGCGGCCCGACTGGTGATCTGTACGTGGTCATCAACGTGCGCGAACACGCGATCTTCCAGCGTGACGGCAAGCATCTGTTCTGCGAGGTGCCGATCAGCTTCGTCGACGCTGCGCTCGGCGGCGAGTTGGAGATTCCGACCCTCGACGGCCGCGTCAAGCTGAAAATCCCTGAAGGTACCCAGACCGGCAAGCAATTCCGCGTGCGCGGCAAGGGCGTTGCGCCAGTGCGTGGCGGTGGTGCGGGCGATCTGATGTGCCGCGTGGCCGTCGAGACGCCGGTCAATCTGAATCGTCGTCAGCGTGAATTGCTGGAAGAGTTCCGCAGCTCCCTGGCGGACGACAACAGCCACTCGCCGAAAACCACCGGTTGGTTCGATGGCGTGAAGCGCTTCTTCGGCGATCTGTAAGGAGTCGGCATGCGACGTATAGCTGTGATGGGCGCCGCCGGGCGCATGGGCAAGATTCTGGTCGAGGCGGTGCAGCAGCGCGCGCCGCTGACCGGGCTGACGGCCGCCATTGTTCGTCCTGGCAGCACGCTGATCGGGGTGGATGCCGGTGAGCTGGCCTCGCTCGGGCGTATTGGCGTGCCGTTGTCCGGCAATCTGGAGTCGGTGGCCGAGGAGTTCGACGTCCTGATCGACTTCACGCTGCCGGAAGTGATGCTGAAGAATCTCGCGTTCTGCCGCAAGGCCGGCAAGGCCATGGTCATCGGCACGACCGGGCTCGACGCGGCTCAGAAGCAGTTGCTGGCCGAGGCGGGCAAGGATATTCCGATCGTGTTCGCCGCCAACTTCAGCGTCGGTGTCAACCTGTCGCTGAAGCTGCTGGACATGGCTGCGCGCGTATTGAAGGACGATGCGGACATCGAAATCATCGAAGCCCACCATCGGCACAAGATCGATGCGCCGTCCGGTACGGCCCTGCGCATGGGTGAGGTGATCGCCGAGGCGCTGGATCGTGATTTGCAGAAGGTTGCGGTCTACGGTCGTGAAGGTCACACCGGTGCGCGTGAGCGCGAGACCATCGGTTTCGCCACGGTTCGTGGCGGCGATGTGGTGGGTGATCACACCGTGCTGTTCGCCTGTGAGGGTGAGCGTCTGGAGATCACGCACAAGGCTTCGAGTCGCATGACCTTCGCCAAGGGCGCGGTGCGCGCGGCGTTGTGGCTGGACGCTCGCGGGCCTGGCCTTTATGACATGCAGGATGTGCTCGACCTGCGTTGAGCCTTGTTTCAACCCGGCGCAAACGGACTGTTTGTGCCGGTTTTACTCCGCTACGCGACGCCCTGTCGCATTCTCTGGCCTTTCAGGCTCATTGGCGGTAGACCAAAAATCCCTTTTTCTGTAAGCTACAGCTTTAGTGTGTCCACTAAAAGCGCGCAGAATAATTCAGTGAACAAGCGGGGTGACGTGTCCATACGTCACTCCGCTTTTTTACAACCTGCGATTGCCCTTTCATGCGTTATTTACGGGAGGTCTTCTTGACTAAGCCAGCCATACTCGCCCTTGCTGATGGCAGCATTTTTCGCGGCGAAGCCATTGGAGCCGACGGTCAGACCGTTGGTGAGGTCGTGTTCAACACCGCAATGACCGGCTATCAGGAAATCCTTACCGATCCTTCCTACGCCCAACAGATCGTTACCCTGACTTACCCGCACATCGGCAACACCGGCACCACGCCGGAAGACGCCGAGTCCGACCGCGTCTGGTCTGCCGGCCTGGTCATCCGTGACCTGCCACTGGTAGCGAGCAACTGGCGTAACACGATGTCCCTGTCCGATTACCTGAAAGCCAACAACGTTGTGGCGATCGCCGGTATCGACACTCGTCGCCTGACTCGCATCCTGCGCGAAAAAGGCGCACAGAACGGCTGCATCATGGCGGGCGACAACATCTCTGAAGAAGCCGCCATTGCCGCCGCGCAAGGCTTCCCGGGCCTCAAGGGCATGGATCTGGCGAAAGTCGTCAGCACCAAGACTCAGTACGAATGGCGCTCCACTGTATGGGAACTGAAAACCGACAGCCACGCGACCATCGAAGCCTCCGAGCTGCCGTACCACGTCGTTGCCTACGACTACGGCGTCAAGGTCAACATCCTGCGCATGCTGGTCGAGCGCGGTTGCCGCGTCACCGTTGTCCCGGCGCAAACCCCGGCGGCCGACGTGCTGGCTCTTAAGCCGGACGGCGTGTTCCTGTCCAACGGCCCTGGTGACCCTGAGCCTTGCGACTACGCGATCCAGGCGATCAAGGACGTGCTGGAAACCGAGATTCCGGTATTCGGCATCTGCCTCGGTCACCAGCTGCTGGCCCTGGCCTCCGGCGCCAAGACCCTGAAAATGGGCCATGGCCATCACGGTGCCAACCACCCGGTACAGGATCTGGACACGGGCGTCGTCATGATCACCAGCCAGAACCACGGTTTCGCGGTTGATGAAGCGACCCTGCCGGCCAACGTTCGTGCGATCCACAAATCGCTGTTCGACGGCACCCTGCAAGGCATCGAGCGCACCGACAAGAGCGCGTTCAGCTTCCAGGGTCACCCTGAGGCGAGCCCAGGCCCGAACGACGTGGCGCCCCTGTTTGACCGCTTCATCAACGAGATGGCCAAGCGACGCTAAGCGCTCGCCTTGAGACTGTAGCGAGAAGCCCTTCGAGGGCGGCCCCGCAACCGGCGGCCCCCTCGAAACTTCAGAAATCGATCAAGACGGCTTGCCGACTGACCTGCGGATTTGAGTGACAAACCCATGCCAAAACGTACAGACATTAAAAGCATCCTGATTCTCGGCGCTGGCCCGATCGTTATCGGCCAGGCCTGCGAATTCGACTACTCCGGCGCCCAGGCTTGCAAGGCCCTGCGCGAAGAGGGTTACCGCGTCATCCTGGTGAACTCCAACCCGGCCACCATCATGACCGACCCGGACATGGCCGACGCCACTTACATCGAGCCGATCAAGTGGCAGACCGTTGCCAAGATCATCGAGAAAGAACGTCCGGATGCCGTGCTGCCAACCATGGGCGGCCAGACTGCTCTGAACTGCGCCCTGGACCTGGAACGCGAAGGCGTTCTTGAGAAGTTCGGCGTGGAAATGATCGGTGCCAACGCCGACACCATCGACAAGGCTGAAGACCGCTCGCGTTTCGACAAGGCGATGAAATCCATCGGCCTGGAATGCCCGCGTTCCGGCATTGCCCACAGCATGGAAGAAGCCAACGCGGTGCTCGAGCGCCTGGGCTTCCCGTGCATCATCCGTCCGTCCTTCACCATGGGCGGCACCGGTGGCGGCATCGCTTACAACCGCGAAGAGTTCGAAGAAATCTGCGCCCGTGGTCTGGACCTGTCGCCGACCAAGGAACTGCTGATCGACGAATCGCTGATCGGCTGGAAAGAATATGAAATGGAAGTTGTCCGCGACAAAAAGGACAACTGCATCATCGTCTGCTCGATCGAAAACTTCGACCCGATGGGCGTACACACCGGAGACTCGATCACCGTAGCTCCGGCCCAGACCCTGACCGACAAGGAATACCAGATCCTGCGTAACGCCTCGCTGGCGGTACTGCGCGAGATCGGCGTCGAAACCGGCGGTTCCAACGTGCAGTTCGGTATCTGCCCGGACACCGGCCGCATGGTCGTGATCGAGATGAACCCGCGCGTCTCGCGTTCCTCGGCACTGGCCTCGAAAGCCACCGGTTTCCCGATCGCCAAGGTCGCGGCCAAACTGGCGGTCGGTTACACCCTCGACGAACTGTCGAACGACATCACCGGTGGCAAGACCCCGGCGTCCTTCGAACCGTCCATCGACTATGTCGTCACCAAGCTGCCGCGTTTCGCCTTCGAGAAATTCGCCAACGCTGACGCGCGCCTGACCACTCAGATGAAGTCGGTGGGTGAAGTCATGGCCATCGGCCGTACTTTCCAGGAATCCCTGCAGAAAGCCCTGCGCGGCCTGGAAGTCGGTGTTTGCGGTCTGGACGAGAAGGTTGACCTGAAAAGTTCGGATGCGATGAGCGTGCTCAAGCGCGAACTGACCGTGCCGGGCGCCGAGCGTATCTGGTACGTGGCGGACGCTTTCCGCGCCGGCATGACGGTCGACGAAATCTTCGCGATGAACATGATCGACCCGTGGTTCCTGGTGCAGATCGAAGATCTGATCAAGGAAGAAGAGAAGGTCAAGACCCTCGGTCTGTCGGCCATTGATCGTGACCTGATGTTCCGCCTCAAGCGCAAGGGCTTCTCCGATCAGCGTCTGGCCAAACTGCTGGGTGTCACCGAGAAAAACCTGCGTACCCATCGTCACAAGCTGGAAGTGTTCCCGGTCTACAAGCGCGTCGACACCTGCGCCGCCGAGTTCGCCACCGACACCGCCTACCTGTACTCGACTTACGAGGAAGAGTGCGAAGCCGCGCCGTCCGGTCGCGACAAGATCATCATCCTCGGCGGCGGCCCGAACCGTATCGGTCAGGGCATCGAGTTCGACTACTGCTGCGTACACGCGGCACTGGCGCTGCGCGATGACGGTTACGAGACCATCATGGTCAACTGCAACCCGGAAACCGTATCGACCGACTACGACACTTCCGACCGTCTGTACTTCGAGCCGGTCACCCTGGAAGACGTGCTGGAAATCGTCCGTGTCGAGAAGCCGAAAGGCGTGATCGTCCAGTACGGCGGCCAGACTCCGTTGAAACTGGCTCGCGCCCTCGAAGCGGCCGGCGTGCCGATCATCGGCACCAGCCCTGACGCCATCGACCGTGCCGAAGACCGTGAGCGCTTCCAGCAGATGGTCGAGCGCCTGAACCTGCGTCAGCCACCAAACGCCACCGTGCGCAGCGAAGACGAAGCCGTGCGCGCCGCCGCGAAAATCGGTTACCCGCTGGTGGTTCGTCCGTCGTATGTACTGGGCGGCCGGGCGATGGAAATCGTCTACAAGGAAGAAGAACTCAAGCGTTACCTGCGTGACGCGGTGCAAGTGTCCAACGACAGCCCGGTGCTGCTCGACCACTTCCTCAACTGCGCCATCGAGATGGACGTGGATGCGGTCTGCGACGGCAAGGACGTGGTGATCGGCGCGATCATGCAGCACATCGAGCAGGCCGGCGTTCACTCCGGTGACTCCGCGTGCTCGCTGCCGCCGTACTCGCTGCCGGCGCACATCCAGGACGAGATGCGCGAACAGGTCAAGAAAATGGCCCTGGAGCTGGGCGTTGTCGGCCTGATGAACGTTCAGTTGGCGCTGCAAGGCGAAGACATCTACGTCATCGAAGTCAACCCGCGCGCTTCCCGTACCGTACCGTTCGTATCGAAGTGCATCGGTGTCTCCCTGGCAATGATCGCGGCTCGCGTCATGGCCGGTAAGACACTCAAGGAAATCGGCTTCACCAAGGAAATCATTCCTAACTTCTACAGCGTGAAAGAGGCGGTGTTCCCGTTCGCCAAATTCCCTGGCGTGGACCCGATCCTCGGCCCAGAGATGAAGTCCACCGGTGAAGTGATGGGTGTGGGCGACACCTTCGGCGAAGCGTTCGCCAAGGCTCAGATGGGCGCCAGCGAAGTGCTGCCGACCGGCGGTACTGCCTTCATCAGCGTGCGTGACGATGACAAGCCGCTGGTTGCAGGCGTGGCCCGTGATCTGATCAACTTGGGCTTCGAAGTCGTCGCCACTGCCGGCACTGCCAAGCTGATCGAAGCCGCAGGCCTGAAAGTACGTCGCGTGAACAAGGTGACCGAGGGTCGTCCGCACGTGGTCGACATGATCAAGAATGACGAAGTCACCCTGATCATCAACACCACTGAAGGCCGTCAGTCGATCGCTGATTCCTACTCCATTCGTCGCAATGCCTTGCAGCACAAGATCTACTGCACCACCACCATTGCTGCTGGCGAAGCTATCTGCGAAGCGCTGAAGTTCGGTCCCGAGAAGACCGTGCGCCGCTTGCAGGATCTACACGCAGGATTGAAGGCATGATCAAGTACCCAATGACCGTCCAGGGCGCCAAGGCCCTGGAGGAAGAACATACATTCCTCAGCAAGGTCGAGCGTCCGCGCTTGAGCCAGGCGATCGGCGAGGCGCGTGAGCTCGGCGACCTCAAGGAAAACGCCGAATACCATGCTGCCCGTGAAGAGCAGGGCATGGTCGAGGCGCGGATCCGCGACATCGAAGGCCGCATGCAGAACGCGGTGGTGATTGACGTCACCACCATCGCCCATACCGGCAAGGTGATTTTCGGGACCACCGTGGACCTGGAAAACACCGAGACTGGCGATCAGGTGACCTACCAGATCGTTGGCGAGGACGAGGCCGACATCAAGAAGGGCAAGCTCTCGGCAAACGCGCCGATTGCCCGCGCGATCATCGGCAAGGAAGAAGGCGATACGGTCGTAATCAAAACCCCAAGCGGCACGGTCGAGTACGAGATTGTCGAAGTCAAACACATCTGACGCGATCTTCCGGGCGCCTGCCATTGAAGCCATCCTTTGGCAGCTGTCCCAGGTTTTCTGGGTCGGCGGCCTTTGGGTGTTTCACGTTGGCCTGGTGCCAGCGCTGAGAATCATTGGTCTGGCGCCGCTGCTGGTCGACGACCTGGCTGCACAGATCGACCGTTGGTTGATTGGTGTTGCAGCGGTAGGGGTATTGACCCAGCTGGTGGTGCTGGCGAGGGTTGCCGGTGTTTCGGCATGGTGGCGGGTATTCAGTGGCCAGATACTGCTGGTCGGTCTCGCAGCATGCTTTGGCTATTACTTGCTGCACTACGGCATATCTGTCGATGAGCGCTGGCAGATGTTCTGTTTCGTAGTGCTGGGGATCAGCGGTCTCGTACTGGTGGCTCAGTCCGTGCCGGTCAGGGCGCGCAAGCCGCACCTCTGACCGGGGCCACCGTCATTTGTAACGGTGGATGTTGGACAGTTGCTTGTTCGGCTGCGGGTTCTTGCGGTACAGCAGCACCATCTTGCCGATGGTCTGCACCTGCTCGGCCCGACCGGCCTTGGCCAGCTCTTCCATGACTGCGCGACGATCGTCGCGGTCTTCGAGCTTGACCTGCACCTTGATCAGCTCATGATCGACCAGTGCGCGTTCCAGTTCGGCGAGAACACCTTCGGTCAGGCCATTGCCTGCCACGATCAGGACCGGTTTCAGGTCGTGACCAATGGATTTGAATTGTTTCTTCTGCTCGTTATTGAGCGGCATAATCTGACCCTTTCGTCTGGATTCTGTAAAAATGGCGGCCATTTTACCCGAGGGCTCGTGGATCCGCCCGATAAATCACGACCCTAATCATCGAGGTGCCCAATGGCGCGTTCCAAGACAAGCCTTGGCTGGCTGAAAAGACATGTAAACGATCCTTATGTGAAGCAGGCGCAGAAGGATGGTTACCGCTCGCGTGCGAGCTACAAGCTTCTGGAAGTCCAGGAGAAATACAAGCTGATCCGTCCGGGGATGAGCGTAGTCGATCTGGGTGCCGCGCCGGGCGGCTGGTCGCAGGTCACCAGTCGGTTGATCGGTGGTCAGGGGCGCCTGATTGCGTCCGACATCCTGGAAATGGACAGCATTCCGGATGTGACCTTCATCCAGGGTGACTTTACCCAAGATGAAGTGCTCGCTCAGATCCTCGAGGCCGTGGGTAATTCGCAAGTGGACCTTGTGATTTCCGATATGGCCCCCAATATGAGTGGTACGCCTGCCGTGGATATGCCAAAAGCCATGTTTTTGTGCGAGCTGGCCCTTGATCTGGCGGCCCGGATACTCAAGCCGGGCGGCAATTTCCTGATCAAGATTTTCCAGGGCGAAGGGTTCGACGCTTACCTGAAGGACGCTCGTCAGAAATTCGACAAGGTCCAGATGATCAAGCCCGACTCTTCCCGCGACAGCTCCCGCGAGCAATACCTGCTGGCATGGGGCTATCGCGGCGAGTGACAGGCCTCGGGCCGGCGGCTTTAGGGGTGTTCTATAGTTTTTTGCAATAGGACACTTCGCCTGACCTGGACGAACATCGTGTAGTCTAGGTTTCACAAAGGGTTACAGACGGCGCCTGCCAGAGCTGTAGGTAATGTAGTAAGTTAGGCCGGTGAATATCATGCGAAGCGCGCGCCAGTAGCGGAGCTTGCTTCAGAGGGTAGTTAATTGAACGATATGGCAAAGAATCTGATCCTGTGGTTGATCATCGCGGCTGTCCTGGTGACGGTGATGAACAACTTCTCCAGCCCTAACGAGCCGCAGACCCTCAACTATTCCGACTTCATCCAGCAGGTCAAGGATGGCAAGGTCGAGCGCGTGGCCGTCGATGGCTATGTGATTACCGGCAAGCGCAACGATGGCGACAGCTTCAAGACCATTCGTCCGGCCATTCAGGACAATGGGCTGATCGGCGATCTTGTCGACAACCACGTCGTCGTCGAGGGCAAGCAGCCTGAGCAGCAAAGCATCTGGACCCAGCTTCTGGTGGCCAGCTTCCCGATCCTCGTGATCATCGCCGTGTTCATGTTCTTCATGCGCCAGATGCAGGGGGGCGCGGGCGGCAAGGGCGGCCCGATGAGCTTCGGCAAGAGCAAGGCGCGCCTGCTTTCCGAAGATCAGGTGAAAACCACCCTGGCTGACGTTGCCGGTTGCGATGAAGCCAAGGAAGAAGTCGGCGAGCTGGTCGAGTTCCTCCGTGATCCGGGCAAGTTCCAGCGCCTCGGCGGCCGCATTCCTCGCGGTGTGCTGATGGTGGGTCCTCCAGGTACCGGTAAGACCCTGCTGGCGAAAGCCATTGCCGGCGAAGCCAAGGTTCCTTTCTTTACCATTTCCGGCTCCGACTTCGTCGAAATGTTCGTCGGTGTCGGTGCCAGCCGTGTTCGTGACATGTTCGAACAGGCGAAGAAACACGCGCCATGCATCATTTTCATCGACGAAATCGACGCCGTTGGTCGCCACCGTGGCGCCGGCATGGGTGGCGGTCACGACGAGCGTGAGCAGACCCTCAACCAGTTGCTGGTAGAGATGGACGGCTTCGAGATGAATGACGGCATCATCGTGATTGCCGCCACCAACCGTCCAGACGTCCTCGACCCGGCGCTGCTGCGTCCGGGCCGTTTCGACCGTCAGGTCGTGGTTGGTCTGCCGGACATCCGTGGTCGTGAGCAGATTCTCAAGGTACACATGCGCAAGGTGCCGATGGGCGACGATGTGGCTCCGGCCGTTATCGCTCGTGGTACTCCGGGTTTCTCCGGTGCCGACCTTGCCAACCTTGTCAACGAGGCCTCGCTGTTTGCAGCCCGTGCAGGCAAACGCATCGTTGAAATGAAAGAGTTCGAGCTGGCCAAGGACAAGATCATGATGGGCGCCGAGCGCAAATCCATGGTCATGTCCGAAAAAGAGAAGCAGAACACCGCTTATCACGAGGCTGGCCACGCCATTGTCGGGCGTGTCGTTCCTGAGCATGATCCGGTCTACAAGGTTTCGATCATTCCGCGCGGTCGTGCGCTGGGTGTCACCATGTTCCTGCCGGAGGAAGATCGTTACAGTCTGTCCAAGCGTGCGCTGATCAGTCAGATCTGCTCGCTGTATGGTGGCCGTATCGCGGAAGAAATGACCCTGGGCTTCGATGGCGTGACTACCGGCGCCTCCAACGACATCATGCGCGCCAGTCAGATTGCGCGGAACATGGTGACCAAGTGGGGCTTGTCGGAAAAACTCGGCCCGCTGATGTATGCCGAAGAAGAGGGCGAAGTATTCCTCGGTCGTGGCGGTGGCGGTCAAAACGCCAGCTTCTCCGGCGAAACAGCCAAGCTGATCGACTCGGAAGTGCGCAGCATCATCGATCAGTGCTACGGCACCGCCAAGCAGATCCTCACGGACAATCGTGACAAGCTCGACGCAATGGCTGATGCGCTGATGAAGTACGAAACCATTGATGCCGAGCAGATTGACGACATCATGGCGGGTCGTACTCCGCGCGAGCCGCGTGACTGGTCGGGTGGTACGGGTACTGGTACGCCTCCGGTGGTTCAGGATGAGCGCCCGGAAACACCGATCGGCGGTCCGGCTGCTGACGTTTAAGGTTTGAAATGACTTCTGTACAGTCCCTGACCCGGTTGCCTTGCGGCAACCGGGTTCTTGATTTGGCCCAGACACATGTCATGGGCATTCTCAATGTCACTCCTGATTCCTTTTCCGATGGCGGCCGATACAGCCAGCTCGATGCGGCCTTGCGGCACGCCGAAGCAATGGTTGTGGCCGGTGCGACGCTGATCGATGTTGGCGGAGAGTCGACCCGGCCGGGTGCTCGGGCGGTTTCGCCGCTGGAAGAGTTGGAGCGTGTCGCGCCTGTCGTCGAACTGATCAATCGCGAACTCGACGTGGTTATCTCGGTCGATACGTCCACGCCTGCCGTGATGCGCGAAACTGCGCGGCTGGGCGCGGGCTTGATCAACGATGTTCGTTCGTTGCGTCGGGACGGTGCGCTCGATGCTGCTGCGGCTACAGGATTGCCGGTATGCCTGATGCATATGCTGGGCGAGCCAGGCGACATGCAGGATGATCCGCAGTATCAGGATGTCACTCGGGAAGTGGGTGAGTTTCTGGCCGAGCGAATGGTTCAGTGTGCGGCGGCTGGAATTCCTCCCGAGCGAATCATTCTTGATCCCGGCTTCGGCTTCGCCAAAACCCTGCAGCACAATCTAAGCTTGTTCAAACATATGGAAGCCCTGCATGCGCTGGGTCGACCGCTATTAGTGGGCGTGTCACGCAAAAGCATGATCGGTCATGCGTTGAATCGCCCCGTGGGTGAGCGTCTGCATGGTGGTCTGGCACTGGCTGCACTGGCGTCGGTGAAGGGTGCGCGTATATTGCGCGTCCATGATGTGGCGGAAACGGTGGACGTCGTGCGGATGCTCGCTGCCGTGGAATCAGCCGAATAAGAATGATGGAGCGCTTATGAGCAAGAAATACTTTGGTACTGACGGCATTCGTGGTCGTGTCGGTGAATACCCGATTACTCCTGACTTCATGCTCAAGCTCGGCTGGGCGGCGGGCATGGCCTTTCGCAAGATGGGTGCCTGCAAGGTGTTGGTCGGCAAGGATACGCGGATTTCCGGCTACATGTTCGAATCGGCGCTGGAGGCTGGTCTGACATCGGCGGGGGCTGACGTAATGTTGCTCGGCCCGATGCCGACACCGGCGATCGCCTATCTGTCGCGCACGTTCCAGGCCGAGGCCGGTATCGTGATCAGTGCATCGCACAATCCCCATGACGACAACGGCATCAAGTTTTTCTCCGGCAAGGGCACCAAGCTCCCGGATGATGTGGAGTTGATGATCGAAGAGTTGCTCGATACTCCAATGACGGTGGTCGAATCGAGCAAGATCGGCAAGGTGTCGCGAATCAACGATGCTTCCGGCCGCTACATTGAATTCTGCAAAAGCAGCGTACCGACCGGAACCAGTTTTTCCGGTCTGAAGATCGTGATCGACTGTGCTCATGGCGCCACCTATAAAGTGGCGCCGAGCGTGTTCCGGGAGCTGGGTGCCGAGGTCGTGGTGCTGTCGGCTCAGCCCAACGGCCTGAATATCAACGACAACTGCGGCTCCACGCATATGGGGCCTCTGCAGGCCGCTGTGCTCGCCGAGGATGCCGATCTGGGTATTGCCTTTGATGGCGATGGTGATCGGGTATTGATGGTCGATCACACGGGGGCGATTGTCGATGGTGACGAGTTGCTCTTCATCATCGCGCGCGATCTGCAGGAGCGCGGCAAGCTGCAGGGCGGTGTCGTCGGTACGTTGATGAGTAATCTGGGGCTTGAGCTGGCCCTGGCGGATCTGGGCATTCCATTTGTGCGCGCCAATGTGGGCGATCGGTATGTGATCGCCGAGTTGTTGGAGCGAGACTGGCTGGTGGGTGGTGAAAACTCAGGTCATGTCGTGTGCTTCAACCACACCACGACCGGCGACGCGATCATTGCGGCGCTGCAGGTTCTGATGGCGCTGAAAACCCGCAACGAAGGGCTGGCTCAAACGCGTCAGGCCCTGCGCAAGTGCCCACAGGTGCTGATCAACGTGCGTTTCGGTGGGGGTGAAAGTCCGCTGGAGCATCCGGCTGTCAAGGAAGCCAGTGCTCGTGTGACGCAGGCGATGGCGGGTCGTGGTCGTGTGCTTTTGCGCAAGTCCGGGACAGAGCCTCTGGTGCGTGTCATGGTTGAAGGCGAGGATGAAACCCAGGTTCGCGGCTATGCCGAAGAGCTGGCAAAACTGGTAACTGAAGTTTCTGCCTGATTCGGCTTGCCAGCCATGATTGTGTTGGGTAACATCTGCGCCCACTTTGACCGACGAGGTACAGCATGCGTCGCCCTATGGTAGCTGGTAACTGGAAGATGCACGGTACCCGCGCCAGCGTCGCTGAGCTGATCAATGGCCTTCGTCATCTGGCCTTGCCAAGCGGTGTTGATGTCGCGGTGTTCCCGCCTTGCTTGTATATCAATCAAGTGATTGATGGCTTGAAAGGCAAGTCGATTTCGGTCGGCGCACAGAACTCTGCGGTGGAATCGATGCAAGGTGCGTTGACGGGTGAAGTTGCACCGAGTCAGTTGGTGGATGCAGGTTGTTCCCTGGTGCTTGTCGGGCACTCCGAACGCCGCCAGATAATGGGCGAGCGAGACGGGATGCTGAATCGCAAGTTCGCAGCGGCACAGGCATGTGGCTTGATTCCGGTGTTGTGTGTAGGGGAAACCCTTGAGCAGCGTGAAGCCGGGAAAACTCTTGAGGTTGTCGGGCGTCAGCTGGGCAGCATCATCGAGGAGCTGGGTGTCGGCGCCTTTGCCAAGGCAGTGATCGCTTACGAGCCGGTCTGGGCCATTGGCACCGGGCTGACTGCAACGCCGCAACAGGCGCAGGATGTGCATAAAGCCATTCGCGAGCAATTGGCGGCAGAGAATTCTGAAGTGGCACGAGGTGTGCGGCTTCTATACGGCGGCAGCGTGAAGGCGGCCAATGCGGTCGAGCTGTTCGGCATGCCGGATATCGATGGGGGGCTCATTGGTGGAGCTTCCCTGAATGCAGATGAGTTCGGTGCGATCTGTCGCGCCGCGGGAAACTGAAAAAATGCTGGAAACAGTCGTAGTCGTTTTTCATCTGCTGGGTGCATTGGGCGTAGTTGCTCTGGTTTTGCTGCAGCAGGGTAAAGGTGCGGATGCTGGCGCGTCTTTCGGAGCAGGTGCTTCAAATACTGTGTTCGGAAGCCAAGGTTCCTCTACCTTTCTTAGTAAGTTTACTGCTATACTTGCCGCCGGTTTCTTCATAACCAGCTTGGGGTTAGGTTACTTTGCTAAAGAGAAGGCTCATCAGCTGACTCAAGCAGGTCTGCCAAACCCGGCAGTGTTGGAAGTTCCAAAGCAACAACCGGCTTCTGATGATGTCCCGGTGCTTCAAGAGCAAAAGTCGGCTACTCCAGCGACTGACGTACCTCCAGCTCAAGAGCAGAAGTAAGAAGAGTTTCAAACGTAGTTTTGCCGAGGTGGTGGAATTGGTAGACACGCAACCTTGAGGTGGTTGTGCCCATAGGGTGTAGGGGTTCGAGTCCCCTTCTCGGTACCAATTAGTCAGGAGAGCCCGCTGTTGCGGGCTTTCTTGCAGGTGGAAGGTTACATTGACCCTCTAAGGGATCGGTCGTATACTTCCGCCCCAGCTTTGTCGCGGGGTGGAGCAGTCTGGTAGCTCGTCGGGCTCATAACCCGAAGGTCGTCGGTTCAAATCCGGCCCCCGCAACCAGTTTAAGGAGCCCCTTTTCAGGGGCTTTTTGTTAGCTGAATACTTTATGACGCCGATTTTCAATGGCGATCTCACGTGGGCTTTTTGCCCATTTTTTATTTGCAAAGCATGCACGAGGGGGTTCAGGTGTCGAGCAAGCTAGAACAGCTGCAGGCCTTGTTGGCCCCGGTAGTCGAGGCTCTTGGCTATCAATGCTGGGGGATCGAATTCATCTCTCAAGGCAAACATTCGGTTCTGCGAATCTATATCGATAAAGAGGGCGGCATCCTGATCGAAGACTGCACTGCGGTCAGCCATCAGGCCAGCGCGGTTCTCGATGTCGAAGACCCGATCAGTTCTGAATACACCCTTGAGGTGTCCTCTCCTGGCATGGATCGCCCACTGTTCACCTTGGAACAGTTTGCTTCGCATGCCGGTGAACAAGTGAAGATCAAGCTGCGCTCGCCTTTCGAAGGTCGACGCAACTTTCAGGGCCTTCTGCGTGGTGTAGAAGAGCAGGATGTCGTGGTGCAGGTAGATGACCATGAGTTCCTGTTGCCGATCGATATGATCGACAAGGCCAACATTATTCCCAGTTTTGACTGAGACGCGGATCCCGCGGATCCAATGGCTTGCGAAAGGCGAGGCGTACGATGAGCAAAGAAGTACTGCTGGTTGTTGAGTCGGTATCCAATGAAAAGGGTGTACCGGCAGGCGTGATTTTTGAAGCGCTGGAGCTGGCTCTGGCCACTGCTACCAAAAAGCGTTTCGAGGACGAAGTTGACCTGCGTGTGGAAATCAACCGCCACACCGGTTCCTATGAAACCTTCCGTCGCTGGACAGTCGTCGAAGAGAATGATCTCGACGATCCAGCGATCGAAACCTGGCCGAGCAAGGTTGCCGAAACGCATCCTGGTGCCAAGGTTGGCGACGTCGTCGAAGAGAAGATCGAATCCATCGAGTTCGGCCGCATCGCTGCGCAGACCGCCAAGCAGGTCATCGTGCAGAAAGTGCGCGAAGCCGAGCGCGCCCAAGTGGTTGACGCTTATCGCGAGCGCCTGGGGGAAATCATCTCCGGCACCGTGAAAAAGGTAACCCGCGACAACGTGATCGTCGACCTGGGCAACAACGCCGAAGCGTTGCTGGCCCGTGAAGACATCATCTCCCGCGAAACCTTCCGTGTTGGCGTGCGTCTGCGTGCGCTGCTCAAGGAAATCCGCACCGAGAACCGTGGTCCGCAGTTGATCCTGTCGCGTACCGCGCCGGAAATGCTGATCGAGCTGTTCCGCATCGAAGTGCCGGAAATCGCCGAAGGCCTGATCGAAGTCATGGCCGCATCCCGTGATCCGGGTTCGCGTGCCAAGATCGCCGTCCGCTCCAAGGACAAACGCATCGACCCGCAGGGCGCGTGCATCGGTATGCGCGGTTCGCGCGTCCAGGCCGTGTCGGGCGAGTTGGGTGGCGAGCGTGTCGACATCGTCCTGTGGGACGACAACCCGGCACAGTTCGTGATCAATGCCATGTCGCCGGCAGAAGTGGCGGCCATCATCGTTGATGAAGATGCCCATGCCATGGACATCGCCGTCGGCGCAGACAATCTGGCTCAGGCCATCGGTCGTGGTGGTCAGAACGTGCGTCTGGCGAGCCAGCTGACTGGCTGGACCCTGAACGTGATGACTGAATCGGACATCCAGGCCAAGCAGCAAGCTGAAACCGGCGACATCCTGCGCAATTTCATCGACGAGCTGGAAGTCGACGAAGAACTGGCGCAGGTGCTGGTAGATGAAGGCTTCACCAGCCTGGAAGAGATTGCCTACGTACCGTTGGAAGAAATGCTCAACATCGACGGCTTTGACGAAGACATCGTCAACGAGCTTCGTGCTCGTGCCAAGGATCGCTTGTTGACCAAAGCCATCGCTACTGAGGAAAAGCTGGCAGACGCCCATCCGGCCGAAGACCTGCTCTCGCTTGAGGGTATGGACAAGGATTTGGCGATGGAACTGGCGGTGCGCGGCGTAATTACCCGCGAAGACCTGGCCGAGCAGTCTATTGACGACCTGCTCGACATCGACGGCATTGACGATGATCGTGCCGGCAAGTTGATCATGGCCGCCCGAGCCCACTGGTTCGAGTAATTAGGCGCGGCCTGAGGAGAGAAGTGCATGACGCAAGTCACGGTGAAACAACTGGCCGATGAGGTCAAAACACCGGTAGAGCGCCTGTTGCAGCAGATGCGTGAGGCAGGTCTGCCGCACACCGCCGCCGAAGAAAATGTGACTGACAGTGAAAAGCAATCCCTGCTGACTCACTTGAAAAGCAGCCACAAGGCGAAAGTGGAAGAACCACGCAAGATCACGCTGCAGCGTAAAACCACCAGCACCCTGCGTGTGGCTGGCAGCAAAAGCATCAGCGTTGAAGTTCGCAAGAAGAAAGTTTTCGTACAGCGCAGCCCGGAAGAAATCGAAGCCGAGCGCAAGCGTGAACTGGACGAGCGTCGTGCAGTAGAAAATGCTGCCCGCCAGAAGGCTGAAGAAGAAGCCAAGCATCGCGCCGAAGAAGAAGCGCGTCGCCAGCCTGTTGCTGCGCCAGTCGCTGCCGCCGAGCCGGTTGCCGCTGCTCCTGCTCCTGCTGCTGTGGCCGAACCTGTGCGCGAAGCTGCGCCGGTCGAGGCTGCCGCGCCAGCTGCCGACACTCGCAAGCGTGACGAGCAACGCCGTCCGGACAAGCCACGTGCTGATGAAAACAGCCGTCGCGGTGGTGGTGATGGCGAGCGCAAAAATGCTCCGCATCGCGCCTCGGTCAAGGAAAAAGCGCCGACTCCACGTGCGGCGCCACGTACTACCGACGAAGAAAGCGATGGCTTCCGTCGTGGTGGTCGCGGCAAGTCCAAGCTGAAGAAACGCAATGCCCACGGTTTCCAGAGCCCGACCGGCCCTGTCGTGCGTGAAGTGAAAATCGGCGAAACCATCACTGTTGGCGATCTCGCCCAGCAGATGTCGGTCAAGGCTGCCGAAATCATCAAGTTCATGTTCAAGCTGGGCACTCCAGCCACCATCAACCAGGTACTGGATCAGGAAACTGCCCAACTGGTTGCTGAAGAACTGGGCCACAAAGTGACCCTGATCAGTGACACCGCCCTGGAAGATTCCCTGGCCGAGTCCCTGAAGTTCGAAGGTGAAGCGGTTCCTCGTGCGCCGGTCGTGACCGTAATGGGCCACGTTGACCACGGTAAGACCTCGCTGCTCGACTACATCCGTCGTGCCAAGGTTGCTGCGGGCGAAGCCGGCGGTATCACCCAGCACATCGGTGCGTACCACGTTGAAACCGAACGCGGCATGGTCACCTTCCTCGACACCCCGGGTCACGCCGCGTTTACCGCAATGCGTGCCCGTGGTGCCAAGGCGACCGACATCGTGATCCTGGTGGTTGCGGCGGACGACGGCGTGATGCCACAAACCATCGAAGCCGTTCAGCACGCCCAGGCTGCTGGCGTTCCGCTGGTGGTTGCGGTGAACAAGATCGACAAGCCGGGTGCCGACCTCGATCGCATCCGTAGCGAACTGTCGGTTCACGGTGTGACCTCCGAAGAGTGGGGCGGCGACACCCCATTCGTACCGGTTTCCGCGAAGATGGGTACTGGCGTTGACGAACTGCTCGAAGCCGTTCTGCTGCAAGCCGAAGTACTGGAACTGACCGCGACTCCTTCGGCTCCTGGCCGTGGTGTAGTGGTTGAGTCCCGCCTGGACAAGGGTCGTGGTCCGGTTGCAACCGTATTGGTTCAAGACGGTACCCTGCGCCAGGGCGACATGGTGCTGGTCGGCTCGAACTATGGCCGTGTACGTGCCATGCTCGACGAGAACGGCAAGCCGATCAAGGAAGCAGGTCCGGCCATTCCGGTCGAGATCCTCGGCCTGGACGGTACGCCGGACGCTGGCGACGAGATGAGTGTGGTTGCCGACGAGAAGAAAGCCCGTGAAGTGGCTCTGTTCCGTCAAGGCAAGTTCCGCGAAGTCAAACTGGCTCGCGCTCACGCCGGCAAGCTGGAAAACATCTTCGAAAGCATGGGCCAGGAAGAGAAGAAGACGCTCAACATCGTCCTCAAGTCCGACGTCCGTGGTTCGCTGGAAGCCTTGCAGGGCGCTCTGAACGGCCTGGGCAACGACGAAGTGCAAGTGCGCGTGGTCGGTGGCGGTGTCGGTGGTATCACCGAATCCGACGCCAACCTGGCACTGGCTTCCAACGCTGTACTGTTCGGCTTCAACGTGCGTGCCGATGCTGGCGCACGGAAGATCGTCGAGCAGGAAGGTCTGGATATGCGTTACTACAACGTGATCTACGACATCATCGAAGACGTCAAGAAAGCCCTGACCGGCATGCTCGGCAGCGATGTTCGCGAGAACATCCTGGGTGTGGCCGAAGTGCGTGACGTGTTCCGTTCGCCGAAGTTCGGCGCGATCGCCGGTTGCATGGTGATCGAAGGTGTCGTTCACCGTAACCGTCCGATCCGTGTACTGCGTGAAGACATCGTTATCTTCGAAGGCGAGCTGGAATCCCTGCGCCGCTTCAAGGATGACGCTTCCGAAGTACGTGCCGGCATGGAATGCGGTATCGGCGTGAAGAGCTACAACGACGTCAAGGTCGGCGACAAGATCGAAGTCTTCGAGAAGGTTCAGGTTGCTCGCAGCCTCTGACTCGCGCACTTCAAGAGCCGTGATGGCCTGGCGCAGTGAGCTGCGCAGTCCATCACGCGGACTCTAAACGCAACGCCCGGTCTGGCATTTGTCAGGCCGGGCGTTTGCCGCTTTCAGACCTTGCGGGTTTCACCGCAGGGCAGTAACAGGTAACAAAATCATGGCAAAAGAATACAGCCGTACCCAACGTATCGGCGATCAGATGCAGCGTGAGCTGGCCCAGCTGATCCGTCGTGAAGTCAAAGACCCGCGTGTCGGCCTGGTCACCATTACCGCTGTGGATGTCAGCCGTGACGTGGGTCACGCGAAGATTTTCATCACCGTGATGGGGCAGGAAGGCACCGCCGACATCGCACAAAGCATCAAGGTGCTCAACGCTGCCGCCGGTTTCCTGCGCATGCAACTGGGTCGTGAAATGAAGCTGCGCAGTGTGCCTCAGCTGCACTTCCACTACGACGAAAGCGTCGCCCGTGGTGCGCACTTGTCGGCGTTGATCGAGCGTGCCGTGGCTGAAGACAGCCAGCACGTGGATGCGGCCGAACCTGAAGACACCAAGGAGTAACTCGGTGGCTCAGGTCAAACGTATCCGTCGTAACGTCAGCGGTATCATCCTGCTCGACAAGCCGCTGGGGTTCACCTCCAACGCCGCGTTGCAGAAGGTTCGCTGGCTGCTCAATGCCGAGAAGGCCGGTCATACCGGCAGCCTTGATCCGCTGGCCACCGGCGTGCTGCCGCTGTGCTTCGGCGAGGCGACCAAGTTCTCGCAGTACCTGCTCGATTCCGACAAGGGTTATGAAACCCTGGCGCAACTGGGCAAAACCACTACCACGGCGGACGCCGAGGGCGAGGTTTTGCAGGAGCGCCCGGTGACCGTTGGTCGCGCCGATGTCGAAGCGGCATTGCCGAAATTTCGTGGGCAAATCAGCCAGATACCGCCGATGTACTCGGCGCTCAAGCGTGATGGCCAGCCGCTGTACAAGCTGGCTCGTGCAGGCGAAGTAGTGGAGCGTGAAGCGCGTTCTGTTACTATTGCGCGCTTGGAATTACTGGCCTTCGAAGGCGATACTGCGCGACTTGCGGTGGATTGCAGCAAAGGCACCTATATCCGCACCCTGGTGGAGGATATCGGTGAGCAACTCGGTTGTGGTGCGTACGTCGCTGAATTGCGCCGTACCCAGGCCGGGCCTTTCACCCTGGCGCAGACCGTCACGCTCGAAGAGCTGGAAGCGGCACATGCCGAAGGCGGCAACGAAGCGGTCGACCGCTTCCTGATGCCATCGGACAGCGGCCTGCAGGATTGGCCACTGCTGCACTTCTCGGAAGCGAGCGCGTTCTACTGGCTCAACGGCCAGCCGGTACGTGCCCCGGATGCTCCGAAGTTCGGCATGGTGCGGGTACAGGATCACAATGGTCGCTTCATCGGTATCGGTGAAGTGAGCGAAGACGGGCGCATCGCGCCGCGTCGACTGATTCGGTCGGAATGACCGAAACCGGTCTGTGTAACAGCAGGCTGGCGAGGGTGGCTGTCAACAGGCACGGTCACTTCTCATTTATAGATACAGGGATTTGTCCCTGGCCTGTTGAAACTGTTTTTGAAACAGTTTCCTGATAAAAGGATTGCCTCATGGCTCTCGACGTTCAAGAAAAAGCTCAAATCGTTGCTGACTACCAGCAAGCTGTTGGTGACACTGGTTCGCCAGAAGTGCAAGTTGCACTGCTGACCGCCAACATCAACAAACTGCAAGGTCACTTCAAGGCCAACGGTAAAGATCACCACTCCCGTCGTGGTCTGATCCGCATGGTTAACCAGCGCCGTAAGCTGCTGGACTACCTGAAAGGCAAAGATCTGAGCCGTTACAGCGCTCTGATCGGCCGCCTGGGTCTGCGTCGCTAATCAGCGATTGCGCTATGAGGTTGGTGGTCTGTCAGACGTCAGCGGTTTTCCGCCGGCGTCCGGCAGGCTCCCAGCCTCTAGTTTTATCTGCGACACCTGATTTACTCGAACACCCCGGACAATCCGCATCGGGCCGATTCCCGACATTGCCCAAGAATTTCGCAAGAAACCAGTTCCCCCAAGAGCCACAAAGAAGGTAGGACACCGTGAACCCGGTAATCAAGAAATTCCAGTTCGGTCAGTCGACCGTTACCCTCGAGACTGGCCGTATCGCCCGTCAGGCCTCCGGCGCAGTGCTGGTCACCGTTGACGACGACGTCAGCGTATTGGTGACCGTCGTCGGTGCCAAGCAAGCCGATCCAGGCAAAGGCTTTTTCCCTCTGTCCGTTCACTACCAGGAAAAGACTTACGCTGCCGGTAAGATCCCTGGCGGTTTCTTCAAGCGCGAAGGCCGTCCTTCCGAGAAAGAAACCCTGACTTCCCGACTGATCGACCGTCCGATCCGTCCACTGTTCCCTGAAGGCTTCATGAACGAAGTGCAGGTTGTCTGCACCGTCGTTTCCACCAGCAAGAAGACCGATCCGGACATCGCTGCGATGATCGGTACTTCGGCTGCCCTGGCTATCTCGGGCATCCCGTTCGACGGCCCGATCGGCGCCGCCCGCGTTGCTTTCCACGAAAGCACCGGCTACCTGCTGAACCCGACTTACGAGCAGCAGGCTGCCTCGAGCCTGGACATGGTCGTTGCCGGTACTTCGGACGCCGTGCTGATGGTTGAATCGGAAGCCAAAGAGCTGACCGAAGACCAGATGCTGGGCGCGGTACTGTTTGCTCACGACGAGTTCCAGGTGGTGATCAACGCCGTTAAAGAACTGGCCGCTGAAGCTGCCAAGCCAACCTGGACCTGGGCTCCGGCTCCAGAAGCCACCGAACTGCTGGGTGCGATCCGTGCCGAGTTCGGCGACGCAATCTCCCAGGCCTACACCATCACTATCAAGGCCGACCGCTACGCGCGTCTGGGCGAGCTGCGTGACCAGGTCGTTGCCAAGCTGTCCGGTGAAGAAGGTCAGCCTTCGTCCAGCGAAGTCAAAGCCGCTTTCGGCGAAATCGAATACCGCACCGTTCGCGAAAACATCGTAAACGGCAAGCCACGTATCGACGGCCGCGACACTCGCACCGTACGTCCGCTGAACATCGAAGTCGGCGTTCTGCCGAAGACCCACGGTTCGGCACTGTTCACCCGTGGCGAAACCCAGGCTCTGGTCGTCGCGACGCTGGGTACTGCCCGTGACGCACAACTGCTGGACACCCTGGAAGGCGAGAAAAAAGACCCGTTCATGCTGCACTACAACTTCCCTCCGTTCTCGGTGGGCGAGTGTGGTCGCATGGGTGGCGCCGGTCGTCGCGAAATCGGTCACGGCCGTCTGGCCCGCCGTTCGGTTTCGGCCATGCTGCCAGCCGCTGACGTGTTCCCGTACACCATCCGCGTGGTTTCGGAAATCACCGAGTCCAACGGTTCGAGCTCGATGGCTTCCGTTTGCGGCGCTTCCCTGGCGCTGATGGACGCTGGTGTGCCGATGAAGGCACCGGTTGCCGGTATCGCCATGGGTCTGGTTAAAGAAGGCGAGAAGTTCGCTGTCCTGACCGACATCCTGGGTGACGAAGACCACCTGGGCGACATGGACTTCAAAGTAGCCGGTACCGCCAAAGGTGTGACCGCGCTGCAGATGGACATCAAGATCAAGGGCATCACCGAAGAAATCATGGAAATCGCTCTGGGCCAAGCCCTGGAAGCGCGCCTGAACATCCTCGGCCAGATGAACCAGATCATTGGCCAGTCGCGTACCGAGCTGTCGGCCAACGCTCCGACCATGATCGCGATGAAGATCGACACCGACAAGATCCGTGACGTTATCGGTAAAGGTGGCGCGACCATCCGTGCGATCTGCGAAGAAACCAAGGCTTCGATCGACATCGAAGACGACGGCTCGATCAAGATCTTCGGCGAAACCAAGGAAGCGGCTGAAGCTGCACGTCAGCGCGTTCTGGGCATCACTGCCGAAGCCGAGATCGGCAAGATCTACGTCGGCAAGGTTGAGCGCATCGTCGACTTCGGCGCATTCGTCAACATCCTGCCGGGCAAGGACGGTCTGGTTCACATCTCGATGCTGAGCGACGCTCGCGTAGAGAAAGTGACCGACATCCTGAAAGAAGGCCAGGAAGTGGAAGTGCTGGTACTGGACGTGGACAACCGCGGCCGTATCAAGCTGTCCATCAAAGACGTGGCAGCGGCCAAGGCTTCGGGCGTTTAATCACCCCGACGCTTCAGCGCAATGAAAATGCCCCGCCGTGAAAACGGCGGGGCATTTTTTTGCCTGCGAAATATCGAGACATCCTGCGTAGTTGCCGGACTTCAAGACCGGTGCTAGGTTTAGCCCACCGCCCGTGTAGCTCAGCCGGTAGAGCAGCGCACTCGTAACGCGAAGGTCGCAGGTTCGATTCCTGTCTCGGGCACCAGATCTACTTTCACCGGCGTTCGGTGAGTCTCCCCACCCAGCAGATTAGGCCGCATTGAGCGGCCTTTTTCCCTTCGGGGCTTTTCCCATTTCTCGCAGATAGCATCGTTTACTCATTGAATCGGCGGGATTCAGTAGCTTAATCATTCAGTAAAAGGTTTTCTTTTTGCTACCGATAAATGAGACAAGCGGATATTATTCGCTCGTTTTTCGCATGGAAGTGTGTGTGCTGGACGCGCACTCAGTGATGAGGTTCTTCGGAGCCGGATAAAAAAGAGAAAACAGATGCTATCTGCCAACAGTAAACCCATTGAAAACCTTAAGCCGTTGACGAGTCTCAGATTCTTCGCAGCATTCATGATTGTCATTTGGCACTCAGTCATGTTTTACCCGTGGTTCTCAGGAGTGCCATCATTCTTAACTCATGGAGTAAGTTTTTTCTTTGTTTTATCCGGTTTTATTCTGACGCACGTCTATACATCAAAAAAACAATCAGGATATTTCGGGTTTATCCGTGATCGCCTTGCCAGGCTTTGGCCAGTTCACGTATTCGCATTATGTTTTCTAGTAACGTTCGTGCGTCCAGATGCCATTACCTTCAATGGGGAGGGTTTTTTTGACAAGTCAGTTCAGTTAGGGCTGAACCTGACGCTGATGCAGTCGATATTCCCCTTTCAAAAGGTCATGTTTTCGTGGAACTCCGTGTCGTGGAGTATTTCTACCGAAGTATTTTTCTATCTCGCGTTTCCATTTTTGGTAATAGGGATAAAAAAGAACTGGGCCATAAAACTCTTGGTCGCAGCTCTGGTTTCGACTGCTTTTTGTCTTCTCAATGACCGCCTTTTCCAAGACACAAGCAGGGCAGGACATTGGGATAGATATGTTTTATGCGGCTTACTCTAATCCTCTGTTTCGTGGAGTTGAGTTTGTGCTGGGTATGTCGCTTTGGGTGGTGTGGGATAGGTATATTCGAAACTACGAGGCATCATATTTTTTCTGGAGTGCCATCGAGATAGTTGCGGTATTGTTTACCGCATGGTGGATTTACTATGGCGCCGCACATGCGGTTGGCTATGTGGAGTTAGAGTCTCTGAGACTTATGGTAAATACCATGGGCTCATGCTGGGTGTTTGCAATACTTATTGGGGTCTCAGCCTCTGGTCGTGGAGTTGTTGGGTCAGTTCTGGGTAATCGAGTTCTTGTTTATCTCGGCGAAATCAGCTTCTCAATTTACATGATTCACCAGATTCTACTGAAGGTGTTCGCCTATTCGTTCTCAAAAGATTTTCAGGTCACACCGCTCATGTATTTCTCTGCGCTGCTATTCTTGGCATCGGCCAGTTATTTTATGATCGAGAAACCTGCTCAACGCCTGCTCAGATCAAAGAAAAAAGTTACTTCGAAAGATGGCGCCACGCTCGCACCGTCGTTCCAGCATGTGAACTGATGAAATAGTTTCGGCGAAGTTCTAGCGGGTCTACTGGTCCTCAGATCGAGGACCAGTCTGTTCCGAAAAGTACATTGGTCAGTTCGCTGGCTTCACGCCGCTCAATATTTACTGAACGGTGTGAAGGCCAAATGTGGTTCATGTATGGGTGCCCACTCCCTTACTTCACCTTGCGACTCAGGTCCTCGACCGTGCGTTTGAGTTGATCCATCGCCCGATCCTGATCGTTGATCTTCTGCTTCAGACTGGAAATCTCGCTGCTGTTGGAGCTGGAGCTTGATCCGCTGTTGCGCTTGAGGTCTTCGACCTGACGCCCGAGCGTATCGAGTTCGCGATCCTGTTCCTTGACCTTGTTCTTCAACTCGTCGATTTCCCGGCTGCTGGAGCTTGAGCTGGAACTGCTGCCGCGCTTGAGGTCTTCGAGCTGCTGAGAATGCTCATTGACGGTGGCACGCATCTTTTCCAGGTCATCGACGCCGATATTGGTCCTGATGATCACCTTGTTGCCATAGTCATCGTGGAGGGCGGGAATCTTGTCTCCGTAGGATGGGCTGCTGTTGCTGAGCTCGAGTGCCATGGCGCTTCCCGGCAGGGCCAGCACGCCGAGCAGGGCGGTCATTGCGGTAGTGGACACAACAGAAGAAATCTTCGAAAGGCTGCGCATCACTGGGGTTCCTTGTGAACAGCGAAGGGAGTGCCGATATGGCACATCGCTATGACTCACAATCCGGATTTATGTTCCCGTGGTCAGCTTTTTGTGCGAGAGATGTAAAGTCCCGTGTCATTCGTCATCCAAACCACCTATATTCGAGGCCTGCATGAGCATCGCCCAGCAGTTTTCAGATGATCCCGAATGGTTCTGAAGGCCGGACTAACCGCGTCAGAGAGATCCTTGAAGATCCAGATCCATCTTCCATTCCCATGATCTGCGAGAACGACATGACCGTGAAAGAATTGACCCAAGAGCAAAGACACGAACAGGCGCTGGAGAAGTACAAGCTCGACGCCACGGAGTTGATGGACGAGATCAAGGACTTGAGTCCCGATGATCAGCAGGACCAGATCCAGTGGGCCTTCGAAGACGAAGCCGAAGCCCAGGGTCTGCAGCCGTGGGAGCTGACGTTCAAGTACACCAGTACGCCAGAGGAGTTCGAGGCCAAGCGCCTGGAACTACACAAGGAAGCCGCCGAGGTGCTCGGCGTCGACTGGGATTCTTACTGCGAGATGAACAATCTGGTGGTCTGAAACAAAAACGCCAGCCCCGACCGGGCTGGCGTTTTTTATTGCCTGCCGGATTCAGAGGCTCAGGCGCATCGACAGATCCACCGCTTTCACATCTTTGGTCATCGCGCCGATCGAAATGTAGTCCACCCCGGTCTGTGCGATCGGCAGCAGCGTGCTTTCGTTGATGCCGCCGCTGGCCTCCAGTTTCGCCCGGCCGCCGTTCAGGCGCACGGCTTCGCGCATGTCGTCCAGGCTCAATTCGTCGAGCATGATGATGTCGGCGCCGGCCTCCAGGGCCTCCTTCAACTCATCGAGGTTTTCCACTTCGATCTCCACCGGTTTACCCGGGGCAATCCGGTGCGCGGCGGTAATCGCCTGGGCGATGCCACCGCTGGCGGCGATATGGTTTTCCTTGATCAGGAAGGCGTCATACAGGCCGATGCGGTGGTTGTGGCAACCGCCGCAGGTCACGGCGTACTTCTGCGCCAGACGCAACCCCGGCAGGGTCTTGCGGGTGTCGAGCAGTTTGACTTGGGTTTCGGCGACGAAATCAGCCAGGTACTGCGCGCGGGTCGCCACGCCGGACAGCAATTGCAGGAAGTTCAGCGCGCTGCGTTCACCGGTGAGCAGCGAACGGGCCGGACCTTCCAGGTGAAACAGTGGCTGGTTGGGCGTGACCCGCTCGCCGTCGCGTACCTGCCAATGCACGGCCACGCGCGGATCGAGCTGACGGAACACCGCATCGACCCAGGCCGTGCCACTGATGACGGCGTGGTCGCGGGTGATGATGGTGGCTTTGGCCAGGCGTTCGGCCGGGATCAGTTGCGCGGTGATGTCGCCGCTGCCGATGTCTTCGAGCAACGCACGGCGCACGTTGGCTTCGATTTCGGCGGTCAAGTCGGCGAGACGTAGATTCGGCATAACGGGCTCCACAAACTAAGTGGCCCGATTATAGGGGCATGGCATCGGCCAACCCAAGGCGAGAACTCGCGAGCTTGACTGCATCTGGTCGATTTTCTTTGAGCAAACGCCGTTCGACCGTGGTCATTAACGGGAGTTTACGTATAGGGGAAACCCTGACGCCTATGGCGCCGGGGATATCTTTTGCAAGATAATCCGCCTTGCATTTGACGTCATGTCTTTGACGTATCTCTCGAGTTCTCGATTTGCAAAGCCCGCTTTCACAAGGGGTGAGTTGAAACTGACCGAAAGAATCACCGCTTCAGGAGGCAGGATGCACAACGACGGGAAAGTAGTGCCTTTGCACAAGGCTGCTACCGATCAGGCGACCCACTCGCCGCTCGCCCGCCTGCCTGTGATTCTGCTTCAGGTTCGCGACAAGGCTGCCCAGCAGTTGCGTCAGGGCTTGCAGGATCTGTTCGATAACGCCGACGACACGTTGTTCGAGATGGCTGATCGCGCGCGCAACGACGTCGAACAGAACATCTTTTTCGAAGCCATGCGCGACCTGCGCCTCAAGCGCAAACATATCGAGCGCGGCTTTCTCGAACTGTTCTTCGAGGCGTTCGTCGGCCTCACTCAATACGATCCCGCGCAAAGCACCTTGCCCCACGCCCTCGTGTACGAAGAGGAGGCGCCGCGCACCGACGACATGGAGCGCAGCGTCGCGATCGAAACCATGGTCGGCCGGGTGCTGAACCGCGACGGCTTCGCCCTCGGTCAATTGACCGCACGGTTCAATGCGCTGCTTGGCGAAAGCCGCGACGACCTGCACAACCCGCTGGGGCCGGCGATGCTCTGCGAATACTTCCTGCAGGCCGGGCGCAACCTGGGGGTGGAGATCAAGGTCAAGCTGATCTTGCTCAAGCTGTTCGAGCGTTATGTGCTGGCCAGCACCGATCAACTCTATGCCGAAGCCAATCAACTGCTGAGCGCCACCGGCGTGTTGCCCGAACTGAAACCGGCACCGGCGCGGCGGGCCACCGACCAGGCCGCCGCCAGCGTGCGCAGTGAAGCGCGCGAAAGCGATCATTTGCCGGCGGACGACAGTGTTCAGGAAGTGTTCGCGGCCTTGCAGGAGTTGCTCCTGCATGTGCGCGGCAGTGTCGCGCCGACCCTGGAGCCCAGCGTCGTCGCCCAGCCGATTTCCACCCGCGACCTGCTGCGCCTGCTCTCGCACTTGCAGCAATACGTGCCGGCCCTGACCGCTGCGCAGGATGATTTCGACCTGCGCAATCAGCTCGAACAACTGCTGACCCGCGTCAGCGTGAAAAGCGGTAAATCGCGCTTCGTCGGCGGTGCGGACGAGGACGTGATCAACCTGATCGCCATGGTCTTCGAATGCATCCTCGACGACCGCAACCTGCCGGATTCGCTCAAAGCGTTGATCGCCCGGTTGCAGATTCCGATGCTGAAAGTCGCGGTGCTGGACAAGAGTTTCTTCAGTCGCAGCAGCCACCCGGCGCGGCGCCTGCTCAATGAAATCGCCGACGCCGCCATGGGCTGGGGCGATTGCGACGGTGATGCGCGAGACAGTCTGTACCTGCGCATCGAACAAGTGGTGCAGCGTCTGCTCAACGATTTCGTCGACGATCCGGCGATATTTTCCGAACTGCTGGCGGACTTCCTGGCCTTCACCGGCGACGAGCGTCGGCGCAGCGAATTGCTCGAGCAACGTCTGCGCGACGCGGAAGAGGGGCGGGCGAAAACCGAACTGGCCCGGCGCCGTGTCGAGCGGGCGCTGAATCAGGCGCTGTTGGGCAAAGTCCTGCCGCCGTCGGTGGTGGCTTTTGTCCGGGATGCCTGGAGCAAAGTGCTGTTGTTGACCTGCCTCAAGCACGGCGACCAATGCGCCGAGTGGCAGGCTGACGTCCAGACCATGGAGCAACTGATCTGGAGCGTGCAGCGCCAGGACGATCCCGAATTCGCCCTGCGGCTGCTGAATCTGGTGCCGGGGCTGCTGAAGTCCCTGCGTAACGGCTTGAGCAGTTCGGCGTTCGATCCGTTTGCCACCAGCGAATTTTTCGGTGAACTGGAAGCCCTGCATGTGCGGGTGCTGGAGCCTTCGCAAGAGGCGGATCATCTGGTCGAGGTGTCGCAGCGGATCGTCTTGCCGATTGCCGACGAGGGCGCGCAGACGCTGTCGGCGGCGCGCCTGCCCGAGGACGACGCCAGTCTGCGTCAGGTCGATCAGCTACGTCTGGGCAGTTGGGTGGCGTTCGAGGAAGACGAGGAACATACCCTGCGCTGCAAACTGGCGGCGATCATCGAAGCCACCGGCAAATACGTGTTCGTCGATCGCACCGGGATGAAAGTGCTGGAGCACAGCCGCATTGGCCTGGCCCAGGCGTTCCGTCGCGGCGCGGCGCGGGCGCTGGACGACACCTTGCTGTTCGACCGGGCTCTGGAGTCGGTGCTGGGCAATCTGCGGCGGCTCAATCGCGGCAAGTGATCGCGCGCCGGGGGCCGATCACGGCATACTGGGCGCCAACACAGTCGGCGTTGAAGGAATCGGTATGCAGTTGGATCCCGCTAGCGGGTGGTGTCAGGGGGTGCAGGTCTGCCCGTCGCCCAACTTCAATGAACGCCCGGCGGGCGAAGTCTCCCTGCTGGTGATCCACAACATCAGCCTGCCACCCGCGCAATTCGCCACCGGCAAGGTGCAGGAATTTTTCCAGAATCGTCTGGATGTCACGGAGCATCCCTACTTTGCAGGGATCGCCGACCTGCGCGTGTCGGCGCACTTTCTGATCGAACGTGACGGCAAGGTCACCCAGTTTGTCTCCTGTCTTGAGCGGGCGTGGCACGCCGGCGTTTCGAGTTTCGAGGGGCGGGAAACCTGTAACGATTTTTCCGTGGGCATCGAACTTGAAGGCACCGATGATCTGCCGTTCACTGATGCGCAGTATCTGGCGTTGACCGCGCTGACCCGCCAGTTGCAGGCGAGGTTTCCGGCGATCACCGGTCAGCGCATCTGCGGACACAGCGACATTGCACCCGGGCGCAAGACCGATCCGGGACCTGCATTTGACTGGGCACGCTACCGCGCGGCCCTGGCACAAGAGGAAGGACAATGAGTTTTCTGGTGTTACTGCTGGCGCTGTGGATCGAGAAGTTCTCGGCCCTGCGTCATCGGGTTCAACGCGATGGCGGATGGATCCGCGAACTGCACAAGCTTGAAAACAGCCAGCGCCTGAAACAGCAGCCGTGGCTGGTGCTGGTGATTCTGGTGTTGCTGCCGGTGGCTTTGCTCGGATTGTTGCTGCTGGTGCTGGAACCGGTGGCCTACGGCTTGCTGGCGTTGCCGGTGCATCTGCTGGTGGTGATTTACAGCCTGGGACGCGGCGATCTGCTGGGTGGCCTCGGGCCGTTCCGCGATGCCTGGCGCCGGGAAGACCTGCAAGCCGCCGCGCATGTCGCCAAGCGCGATCTGGACATCTGCGCCGACAGCGGCGAGCAACTGCTGGAGCGGGTGCAAGCGCATCTGTTGTGGCAGGCGTACCAAAGCTTCTTCGCGGTGATTTTCTGGTACTTCCTGCTCGGCCCGGTCGCGGCGCTCAGTTATCGCCTGCTCGCGCTGGCCGAGGAACATGCGCGCAACCCGGCGGTGGTCGAACGGGCCGGGCAACTGCGCCACGCCTTCGACTGGGTGCCGGTGCGCTTGCTGGCGGCAAGTCTCGCGCTGGTCGGCAACTTCGTCGCGGTCAGCCGGGTGATGCTGCACGAGTTGCTGAACTGGAACATCAGCGCCGGGCAACTGATCAACAAGGTCGGGCTGGCGGCGGGGGAGATCCCGCCTCCGGTGGTCGGGCCGGATGGCATCTACACCCTCGATTGCCTGTGGGAGCTGCTGCTGCGCGCGGCGGTGCTGTGGTATGCCGGGTTTGCCTTGTGGACGGTGCTGGTTCACTGAGTTCGAAGTGCCATTCATGGTGGCGGGGGAGCAACTCCCTCGTCACGGCCGGCTCCAGTCATCGCCCCGCCCCCGGCCGTTAACCTTAAGTTACAAAACCTCCCTTCGATTTGAGCTATACAGAGATGGCGCCCGATAGTGGCTATCTGCTGTCGCCCCGCGCCTGCCAATAAAAAAACAAGAAAAACCAAGGGAGACTTCCAGTGAAGAGCTTGCTCTATCCCGCCGTCTCGCTGATGAACCGCTTGAGCTTCGGCATGAAGTTCAGCCTGATCAGCGTGCTGTTCCTGGTGCCGATGCTGGTGACCAACTTCTATCTGGTTCGCGATTCCTACCGCGAATTCCAGGGCACCCGCGTTGAACTGCAAAGCCTCGACCTGCTGGGCAGCAGCCTGACCCTGCGCCGGGATCTGGAAACCCTGAACAATCTGGTGCAGATCAACGTCACCCTCGGCCAGTCCGGCAAGGCCGGCAATGTCGAAGCGAACATCACCACCCTTGAACAAAGTGTATTGACGCGGCTGCAAGGGCTGGCGGCGATGACCGAGGACCCGGAGCAGATCAAGGTGTTCGACGGCAAGCGCGACGAGATGATCGCCGCGTTCAAGGCCCAGCAAGCGGAAAACTCCCTGCAAAGCAAAAGTGCGCTGATCGCCAAGCTGCTGGGCAGCGCGCAGATTTTCAGCCAGATCGTCGCCAGCCAGGCCGGTCTGAGCCGCGACAACCAGGGCGACATCCGCCAACTCAGCGAGCTGGTCACCAACGTCACCCCGGCGGTGACCCAGCTTATCGGCGAGGGCCGGGCCATGGGCTCGTATTCCCTGGGCCAGGGTTTTCTCAACAGTGCCTCCAGCACCCGTTTCGATGAGTTGCTGGTACAGATCGAAAAACTCCAGGCCGAGTACGGCCTGAAACTTCAGGACGCCCTCGGTTCGAGCAAGTCCGCCCGTGAATCCCTCAGCGCTCCGGCGGACGCCAGCAAGGCTTCGTTGAAGCAGGCCAGCGAGCTGTTCGAGGAGCAAGTGGTGATGGCCGACACCCTCGACGCTCCGTGGCAGGGCTTCTACGACCAGGTCACTGCACTGATGGCGCAGACCTACCAGCTCAACGAAGCGACCCTGAAATTCCTCGACAGCCAGTTGCAACAGCGCCTGACGCAAAACCGCACGCACATGGTCTTGCAGGCTTCGGCGCTGTCGGTGGTGTTCGTGCTGATTTTCTATCTCTACGGCGGTTTCTACGCCTCGACCCGCACCACCCTCAAACGCCTCGGCGCGATGATGGACAAAGTGGCGGCGGGGGACATGACGGTCAATTTCAAAGCCAGCAGCCGCGATGAACTGGGCGAATTGGGCGAGGTGTTCAACGGCACCGTGCGCAAGATCCACGACCTGATCGAGCGCGTCGGCCATACCGTCGGCGAAGTCGAACGTCAGGCCGGGCAAGTGGAAAGCGTCTCGGCGCAAAGCAATCAGGCCGTGGCCGGGCAGCGCAGCCAGATCGAACAAGTGGCGACGGCGATGAACCAGATGTCGGCGACTTCACTGGAGGTGGCTCGCAGCGCGGCGGCGGCGGTCAGCAGCGCCCACAGCGTGAATGACGAAACCATCAGTGGGCGCGGACTGGTGGAGTCGCAGCAGGGCAGCATCGCGGCACTGGCCGGCGAGATCGACCAGTCGGTGCTGGTGATCAACCAGTTGGCCAGCGACAGCCAGTCGATCAGCCGCGTGCTGGAGGTCATCAAGAGCATCGCCGAGCAGACCAACCTGCTGGCGCTCAACGCGGCCATCGAAGCCGCCCGGGCCGGTGAGCAGGGGCGAGGGTTTGCGGTGGTGGCGGACGAAGTGCGTACCCTGGCCAAGCGTACCCAGCAATCGACCGAAGAGATCGAGCAGATGATCGACCGGCTGCATGGCGGAGTCGGTGCGGCGGTGAAGGCCATGGGTGTCAGCCATCAGATGGCCAATGGCACCGTCGGGCAGTCGGAAAAAGTCCAGCAGGCCCTGGAAAACATCCTCGGCGCCGTAGGCATGATCGTCGACCAGAACCAACAGATTGCCGCTGCGGTGGAGCAGCAGACCGCCGTGGCCCATGACATCGACCAGAACATCGTCGAGATCAATCGCGCCGGTGAGCGCACGGCCCAGGGCGCGCACCAGACCGAAGACGCCAGTCGTGCGCTCTCGGCGCAGGTGGTCGAGCTCAAACAACTGATCAGCGCCTTCCGTGTTTGAAGAAACACGGACCACAAGTTTTATCTGAAGTATTTGTAGGCTTTTTGGGGCTGTGCATGTCAGTCGGATCTTGTTTTCATGTGAGCGCTGGATTTTCGTCTTCAATCAATCAAGATCCCTGTCACACACCACCAGGAGGAGACCGCTCATGTCCGCTGCAACCCTGGGAGTCCAGGGCCGTTGTGCCCATTGCCAGACCACGCTGCTGCTCAAGCCCTGGCAGCTCAATGCGATTGCGATCAACGAAGCCTTCACCTGCACGAACTGTCAGAAGACGCTGGAGTTGCGCAGCCCCGAACAGATCAAACGCTTCAAGTCGCTTGATTCGTTGGCGATGTTGCGCGCCAGCGCAGTGGTGACGATATGTACCGCGCTGCTGGTGGCACTGGTGCTGGAGTGGGTGGGGATGATCAGCGTCACGGAACAGCTGAATTTCTCGTTGATCGCGGTGTTCCTGTTCTTTGCGATGATCGACTACGTGCGTCGACGCCAGCACCTGACGCTGCTGCTCGAAGCTGCCCGCGCCCACGGCGACTGATTACCAGCCGAACACTTCGCAACTGTTGGCCGTGCTGGCGGCGGCCAATTGGTCGGGGCTGATGTTCATCCGTTCGGCCAGTGCGGTGCAGATCGCCGGCAGATGCGCCGGGGTGTTGCGCTCGCCGGGAAACATGGCGGGCGCCATGTCCGGGGAGTCGGTTTCCAGCACCACGGACGCCAGCGGCAAGTCCGCCAGCACCCGATGCATACGCAATGCCTGGGGCCAGGTCGGTGCGCCGCCCAGCCCCAGTTTGAACCCGAGCCTGATGTACTCCCGCGCCTCTTCACGGCTGCCGGCGAAGGCGTGGATGATGCCCGCGCGCTTGAGCCTGAAGCGTTTGAGCGTGGCGATCACCGCCGCATGGCTGCGGCGCACGTGGATCAGCGCCGGCAACTCGAAGTCCGCCGCCAGCTGCAGTTGCGCGTCGAAGAGTGCCTGCTGGCGGTCGCGGTCGAGGGTTTCGATAAAGTAATCCAGGCCGATCTCGCCCACCGCGCAGAGTTGCCGATGACCGCGCAGCCGGGTCAGCCATTCGCCGAGGCGCTGCACATCCTGCGGGCGATGCTGATCGAGATAGACCGGATGCAGGCCGAAAGCTGCATACAGGTCGGCATCGGCCTGCACCAGCTCCCACACCCGCTGCCAGTTACCTTCGTAGACACCCAGCACCACCATCCGCCGCACCCCGAGGGCACGGCTCTCGGCCAGCAACGCCGAGCGGTCGGCGTCGAAGTCGGGAAAATCCAGGTGGGTGTGGCTGTCGATCAGCTCCACGGTTCAGTTCCGGTGAATACGCTGCTTGAAGGTACGCGGGATGGCTTGCACGCCCGGCTGATAATCCGATTGCTCGACCGCCGCCAGCGCCAGTTCCAGCGCCTTGTCGGCGATCAGTTGATGCTGCTGGGCCATGGCGTTGACCGGCAGCGGCAGGAAGTCCAGCAACTGGGTATCGCCGAAGGTGCCGAGGCGCAGCGGTCGCGACTTCAGCGGGAAGTCATGCAGCGCGTCGAACACCCCCTGCAACAGCACGTAGGACGTGGTCACCAGCGCATCCGGCAAATGCCCGAGGCGCTGCAGGAGTTCTTCCATCAGTTGTTGGCCGCATTCGCGGCTGAACGATTCGGCGTGCTCGACCAACACCTGCCCCTTGAACCCGGCGAGGGCCTGTCTGAAGCCGGCGGCGCGCTCCTGGCTGATGCTCAGTTCGGGGCGGGCGCCGAGCAGCACGATCTGTTTCGGCTGTGGGTCGAGCAGGCTTTCGGTCAGGTGCAGACTGGCTTCGCGGTCGTCGCTGATCACCGAGCAGAAATGCTCCGGCTCCATCACCCGGTCAATGGCGATGATCGGCAGACCCTTGGCCTGCAACTGGCGGTAGCTGTCGTCACTGGCCGGCAGGCAACTGGCGACGATCAACGCATCGCAACGCCGGGCGCGGAACAGTTGCAGCAATTGCCGCTCGCTGTCCGGCGCATCGTCGGAGCTGGCGATCAACAATTGATAACCGCGAGCCCGCGCACCCTGTTCCAGCAGCTTGGCGATCCGCGCGTAACTGGGGTTTTCCAGATCCGGCAGGATAAAACCCAGGGTGCGGGTGTGGCGGCTGCGCAAGCCGGCGGCCTGTGGATTGGGGGTGAAGCCGTGCAGATCGACCACCGCCCGCACCCGCTCGACGGTGGCGTTGCTGATGCGTTGCTGTTCGGCCTTGCCGTTGATGACGTAGCTGGCGGTGGTCACGGACACGCCGGCCAATCGCGCAATATCACTGAGTTTCAACCCGGGATTTCCTTTGTTTTTCGAGCTTGCCCCGACATTTTCGTCAATCCTACCCGATTCGGGCAGGCGACCATTGTCGCAGCGCATCCGACAAGTTGGACTTCAAGGATGAGACATTATCGAGTAACGTGCCGAACAATCTAGATTAAACGTTTCAGCAAGCGTATTTTCTGCACTTCTGAGGCCTTTTGCCGGTTCTGCCGTGAAACCGCCAAAACTGCCCCTGAAAGGGAAGCAGGCCAGCGCCTAAGCTGCAACCATTCAAAACAATACCTGGCGTGCTCACGCGCCAAAAAGGAGATCGCATGCTCGAGCTCACTGTAGAGCAGATATCCATGGGCCAGTCGGCCGTGGATAAACCCGCCGCCCTGCAATTGCTGGCCAGTCATCTGGTGGCCGATGGCCTGGTCGCCGACGGTTATCTCGCCGGGTTGCAGGCCCGGGAGGCCCAGGGCTCGACCTTTCTTGGCCAGGGTATCGCCATCCCCCACGGCACACCGGAAACCCGCGAGCTGGTGTTCACCACCGGCGTGCGCCTGATGCAGTTCCCCGACGGCGTGGATTGGGGCGACGGTCAGATCGTTTACCTGGCAATCGGTATCGCCGCCAAATCCGACGAGCACCTGCGCCTGCTGCAATTGCTGACCCGCGCCCTCGGCGAGACGGATCTGGGCCAGGCCCTGCGCCGCGCCAGTTCTCCCGAAGCGTTGTTGAAGCTGCTGCAAGGAGCGCCGCAGGAACTGGCCCTCGATGCGCAAATGATCGGCCTCGGCGTCTCCGCCGACGATTTCGAAGAACTGGTCTGGCGTGGCGCGCGGCTGTTGCGTCAGGCCGATTGCGTGAGCAACGGTTTCGCCGGAATCCTGCAGCAGGTCGAAGCGCTGCCGCTGGGCGATGGCCTGTGGTGGCTGCACAGCGAACAGACCGTCAAGCGTCCCGGCCTGGCCTTCGTCACCCCGGACAAGCCAATGCGCTACCTCGGCCAGCCGCTCAGCGGGCTGTTCTGCCTCGCCAGCCTCGGTGAGGCGCATCAGGCTTTGCTCGAACGCCTGTGTGCGTTGCTGATCGAAGGGCGTGGCCACGAACTGGGCCGCGCCACCAGCAGCCGCAAAGTCCTCGAAGTGCTCGGCGGCGAACTGCCCGCCGATTGGCCGAGCGCGCGGATTGCCCTGGCTAACGCGCATGGCCTGCACGCACGGCCGGCGAAAGTTCTCGCGCAACTGGCGAAGAGCTTCGAGGGTGAGATTCGTCTGCGCATCGTTGACGGCCCGGACAGCGCGGTGTCGGTGAAGAGCCTGAGCAAGTTGCTCAGCCTCGGCGCCCGGCGCGGTCAAGTGCTGGAGCTGATCGCCGAGCCGAGCATCGCCGACGACGCCTTGCCGGCTTTGCTGGCGGCCATTGAAGAAGGCCTCGGTGAAGACGTCGAGCCGCTGCCGGCCGTGAGCCAGCCGCGCGAACCGATCGCCGAGATTGCCGAAGTGCTGATCGCTCCGGCTTCTGGCAGCGTGCTGCAAGCGATTCCCGCCGCACCGGGCATCGCCATCGGTCCTGCGCACGTTCAGGTGCAGCAAGCCTTCGATTATCCGTTGCGCGGTGAGTCCGCCGCCATCGAACGCGAGCGCCTCAAGCAAGCGCTGGCGGATGTGCGCGGCGATATTCAGGGGTTGATCGAGCGCAGCAAGGCGAAGGCGATCCGCGAAATCTTCATCACCCATCAGGAAATGCTCGACGACCCGGAACTCACCGACGAAGTCGACACCCGTCTCAAGCAGGGCGAAAGCGCTGAAGCGGCGTGGATGGCGGTGATCGAAGCGGCGGCCAGACAGCAGGAGTCCTTGCAGGACGCATTGCTCGCCGAGCGGGCAGCGGACTTGCGCGACATCGGTCGCCGGGTGCTGGCGCAGTTGTGTGGCGTGCAGACCCCGAGCGAACCCGAGCAACCGTACATTCTGGTGATGGATGAGGTTGGCCCGTCGGATGTCGCGCGGCTCGATCCGGCGCGAGTTGCGGGGATTCTCACCGCCCGTGGCGGCGCCACCGCTCACAGCGCCATCGTCGCTCGTGCCCTGGGAATTCCGGCGCTGGTCGGTGCCGGTGCGGCGGTGTTGCTGCTGGCGCCGGGCACGCCGTTGCTGCTCGACGGTCAGCGCGGTCGCCTGCATGTGGACGCGGACGCCGCGACCCTGCAACGCGCCACCGAAGAGCGCGACACCCGCGAACAACGCCTCAAAGCTGCTGGCGAACAGCGCCATCAACCGGCGCACACCACTGACGGCCATGCCGTGGAAGTGTTCGCCAACATCGGCGAAAGCGCCGGTGTCACCAGCGCGGTGGAGCAGGGCGCCGAAGGCATCGGTCTGCTGCGCACCGAACTGATTTTCATGGCCCACCCGCAGGCGCCGGACGAAGCCACCCAGGAAGCCGAATACCGCCGTGTTCTCGACGGCCTCGCCGGGCGGCCGCTGGTGGTGCGCACGCTGGACGTCGGCGGCGACAAACCGCTGCCGTACTGGCCGATCGCCAAGGAGGAAAACCCGTTCCTCGGCGTGCGCGGCATTCGCCTGACCCTGCAACGTCCGCAGATCATGGAAGCGCAGTTGCGCGCGTTGTTGCGTTCGGCGGACAACCGGCCGTTGCGGATCATGTTCCCGATGGTCGGCAGTGTCGAAGAATGGCGTCAGGCCCGGGACATGACCGAGCGTCTGCGCCAGGAAATCCCGGTCGCCGATCTGCAACTGGGGATCATGATCGAAGTGCCGTCCGCCGCATTGCTGGCGCCGGTACTCGCCAAAGAAGTGGACTTCTTCAGCGTCGGCACCAACGACCTGACCCAATACACCTTGGCCATCGACCGTGGTCACCCGACGCTGTCCGCCCAGGCTGACGGCTTGCATCCGGCGGTGCTGCAACTTATCGACATCACCGTGCGCGCCGCTCATGCCCATGGCAAATGGGTCGGCGTGTGCGGCGAACTGGCGGCGGACCCGCTGGCGGTGCCGGTGCTGGTCGGCCTCGGCGTCGATGAGTTGAGCGTGTCCGGACGCAGCATTCCCGAGGTCAAGGCACGCATCCGCGAACTCAGTCTGACCCAGGCTCAAACCCTTGCCCGACACGCCCTGGCCGTGGGCAGCGCCAACGAAGTGCGCGCATTAGTGGAGGCCCTGTAATGGCCAAGATTCTCACCCTGACCCTCAACCCGGCGCTGGACCTCACGGTGCAACTGCCGCTGCTTTCACTCGGTCAGGTCAACCGCAGCGACGAGATGCATACCCATGCCGCCGGCAAGGGGGTGAATGTCGCGCAAGTGCTGGCCGACCTCGGCCATCAACTGACGGTCAGCGGTTTTCTCGGCGAAGACAACCTGCAAGCGTTCGAAACCCTGTTCGCCAAACGTGGTTTCGTCGACGCCTTTGTCCGGGTGCCGGGGGAGACCCGCACCAACATCAAAGTCGCCGAACATGACGGCCGCATCACTGACATCAACGGCCCGGGACCGGTAGTCAGCGCGCAGGCACAACAGGCGTTGCTCGAGCGTCTGACGCAGATTGCGCCGGGGCATGATGCAGTGGTGGTTGCCGGCAGTCTGCCGCGTGGGGTCAGTGCCAAATGGTTGCGCGAGTTGATCGAGCGCCTTAAAGCGCTGGGTCTGAAAGTCGCCCTGGATACCAGCGGTGAAGCGCTGCGCGAGGCGCTCAAGGCGGGTCCGTGGCTGATCAAGCCCAACACCGAAGAGTTGGCCGACGCGCTCGGTTGCGCGGTGACTTCCCCGGTCGCGGAAGCCGAGGCGGCCACCCGCTTGCATGCTCAGGGTATCGAGCATGTGGTGGTGTCCCACGGGGCCGACGGGGTGAATTGGTTCAGTGTCGGCGCGGCGCTGCATGCCACGCCGCCGAAGGTCAGCGTCGCCAGCACGGTGGGTGCCGGGGATTCGCTGCTGGCCGGCATGCTGCACGGTTTGCTCAGCACCGATACGCCAGAGCAAACCCTGCGCACGGCCACGGCGATTGCCGCGCTGGCGGTGACGCAGATCGGTTTCGGTATCCAGGACGCCGCGCAACTGGCGCCGCTTGAACAGGGCGTGCGCGTGCGCCCCCTGACAGAACAATAAGAGGGTTTGTCATGAAATTAGCCATTGTTACGGCCTGCCCGAACGGTATGGTCACCAGTGTGCTGTGCGCCCGGCTGCTGGATGCGGCGGCCCAGCGTCAGGGCTGGAGCACCAGTGTCGAAGTGATGGACGCGGCGCACCCCGAGCGACAGTTGTCGGCGGCGACGATCGAGGCCGCCGAATGGGTGTTGCTGGTGACCACCGGGGCGGTGGACATGAGCCGTTTCGTCGGCAAGCGCGTGTTCCGGATTGCTCCGGCGCAAGCTCTGCAAGACGTCGAAGAGGTGCTGCAACGCGGCGCGCAGGACGCGGCCATCTACGTGGCTGCCGAGGCTGCGCCTGCTGTCGTCGCACAGACCGCGCCACGCATTGTCGCCGTCACTGCGTGCCCGACTGGCGTTGCTCACACCTTCATGGCCGCCGAGGCGTTGCAGCAGGCGGCCAAGCGCCTGGGCTATGAGCTGCAAGTGGAAACCCAGGGCTCGGTCGGCGCGCGCAATCCGTTGAGCGCGGCGGCGATTGCCGAGGCTGACGTGGTGCTGCTGGCAGCGGACATCGAAGTCGCCACCGAGCGTTTCGCCGGCAAGAAAATCTACCGGTGCGGCACCGGCATCGCCCTCAAGCAATCGGAAGCGACACTCAACAAAGCGTTGGCCGAAGGTCAGCAGGAAAGCGCCGCCAGCGATGGCAAGGCGCCGGCCAAGCAAGAGAAAACCGGGGTCTACAAACACTTGCTGACCGGTGTCTCGTTCATGCTGCCGATGGTGGTGGCGGGCGGTTTGATGATCGCCCTGTCGTTCGTCTTCGGCATCACCGCGTTCAAGGAAGAGGGCACACTGGCGGCGGCGTTGATGCAGATCGGCGGCGAGACCGCGTTCAAGCTGATGGTGCCGCTGCTGGCCGGTTACATCGCCTACTCGATCGCCGACCGTCCGGGGCTGGCGCCGGGGATGATTGGTGGCTTGTTGGCGAGCACGCTGGGCGCCGGTTTCATCGGCGGGATCGTCGCCGGGTTTATCGCAGGCTATGCGGCCAAGGCGATCAGTCGTTATGTGGCGTTGCCGCAGAGTCTGGAAGCGCTGAAGCCGATCCTGATCATTCCGTTGTTCGCCAGTCTGTTTACCGGGTTGGTGATGATTTACGTGGTCGGCAAACCGGTGGCCGGGATGCTCGCGGCGCTCACGCATTTCCTCGACAGCATGGGCACCACCAACGCGATTCTGCTGGGCGTGTTGCTCGGCGGCATGATGTGCGTCGACCTCGGCGGGCCGATCAACAAGGCCGCGTATGCGTTCTCGGTGGGGCTGCTGGCCTCACAGAGTTACGCACCGATGGCCGCGACCATGGCCGCCGGCATGGTGCCGCCGATCGGCCTCGGCATCGCCACGTTCATTGCCCGACGCAAGTTTGCCCAGACTGAGCGCGAGGCCGGTAAGGCGGCGCTGGTGCTGGGGCTGTGCTTTATCTCCGAAGGGGCGATTCCGTTTGCCGCCAAGGACCCGCTGCGGGTGATTCCGGCAAGCATTGCCGGTGGTGCGCTGACCGGTGCGTTGTCGATGTATTTCGGCTGCAAACTGATGGCGCCCCACGGTGGCCTGTTTGTGCTGGCGATTCCGAACGCGATCAACCATGCGCTGTTGTATCTGCTGGCGATTGTCGCGGGCAGTCTGCTGACGGCGGTGGTGTATGCGCTGGTCAAACGGCCGGAGTCGGTGGAACTGGCGCTGGAACCGGCCAAGGCCTGACGCCCTCGCCTTGTGGGAGCAAGCTTGCTCCCACAAGGCGCTTTCTCTGCCGGCAATCATTTGTCCGGTGTCACTCCCGATTCACAAACCCGTGCTTAAGTTTTCCTTTTTCAGGGAGAACACCATGAGCGATTTCAACCTCGGTCGCCGGCGCGTGATGCAGGCGGTCGGCGCCGGACTGCTGATGCCGGGGCTGGCGCCGGCGGTGATTGCTTCGGTCAAGGATCGACCGCAACTCACTGACGGCGTGCAATCCGGCGACTTGCAGGGCGACCGGGCAATGATCTGGAGCCGCGCAGACCGCCCGGCGCAAATGGTGGTGGAGTGGGACACCCGCAGCCAGTTCCGCCATCCGCGCCGTGTCGTCTCCGCGCTGGCCGATGCCCGCAGCGATTTCACCGCCCGCGTCGAGCTCACCGGGTTGCCGGCCGATCAGGCGATTTTCTACCGTGTGTACTTCAAGGATGCCCGCACCGGCGTCGCCAGCGAACCGTGGCTGGGCCATTTGCGCAGCGCACCGACCGCGCGGCGCAATATCCGTTTTGTCTGGAGCGGCGACACCGTCGGCCAGGGCTTCGGCATCAACCCCGATATCGGCGGCATGCGCATCTATGAAGCCATGCGCATGCGTTTGCCGGACTTCTTTATCCACAGCGGCGACACCATCTACGCCGACGGCCCGGTGCCGGCGCAACTGACCACCGAGGGCGGTCGGGTGTGGCGCAATATCACCACTGAAGCCAAGAGCAAGGTTGCGCAAACCCTCGACGACTATCGCGGCAACTATCGCTACAACCTGATAGACGAAAACATCCGCCGCTTCAACGCCGAAGTGCCGCAGATCTGGCAGTGGGACGACCATGAAGTGGTCAACAACTGGTCGCCGGGCAAGCAACTCGACGAGCGCTATCAGGAAAAAAATATCCACACCCTGGTCGGCCGTGCGCGTCAGGCCTGGCTCGAATATTCGCCGATGCGTTTGCAGGCTGCCGATGGCGGCGGGCGGATCTATCGCAAGCTCAGCTACGGGCCGATGCTCGATGTGTTCGTGCTCGACATGCGCAGTTATCGCGGCGCCAACGACGACAATCTCGGCGCGGAAAAACCGTTCCTCGGGCGCGAGCAACTGAACTGGCTCAAGCGCGGTTTGAAAGCATCGAAAGCCCAGTGGAAAGTCATCGCCGCCGACATGCCGATCGGCCTCGGCGTGCCGGACGGTGAGGTCAGCCCCGGTGTTGCGCGCTGGGAAGCGGTAGCCAACGGTGACCCCGGGCCGGCTCAGGGACGCGAGTTGGAGATTGCCGAATTGCTCGGTTTCCTGCGGGCGCAACAGGTGCGCAATTTCGTATTCCTGACGGCGGACGTACATTACTGCGCGGCGCATCACTATCACCCGGATCGTGCGGCGTTCCAGGATTTCGAACCGTTCTGGGAGTTTGTCGCCGGCCCGTTGAATGCCGGGAGTTTCGGGCCTAATCCGCTGGATAAAACCTTTGGCCCGGAGGTGGTCTTCGAGAAGGCACCACCGGCGCAGAACACATCGCCGTTTGCCGGGTTTCAGTTTTTTGGCGAGGTGAATATCGAAGGGCAGAGCGGGGAGATGAGTGTGGTGTTGCGGGACCTGGATGGGGTGGCGGTGTTCGAGCAGAGGTTGCAGCCGGTTTGAATGGCTCAAGATCAAAAGCCCCCTCACCCCAACCCTCTCCCCTTGGGGGAGAGGGGGAAAGGGAGTCGATCTTCGTGCTTTTCATATCCTGCGTTCGACCTGGCACTTGCAGGTCGATGCAGCTCTCTCAAACGGTGCGATCAGTCCCCTCTTCCCTTGGGAGAGGGCCAGGGTGAGGGCGACTGACTCAAGTCGATCAATAAACGTCCCGACGATACCGCCCCTGCTCGATCAACCGTTCAACCTCGGCAGCCCCAAGCACCTCATTCAGCACTTGATCCACCCCCGAAGCCATCCCCTGCAAGCTGCCGCAGATGTAAATCACTGCACCGTCCGCCAGCCATTTCTTCAGCTCGGCAGCGGATTCGCGCAAGCGATCCTGCACGTAGATTTTCTCTATCTGATCCCGGGAGAACGCCAGGTCCAATCGCTCCAGATCACCGTTGATCAACCACTCTTGCAGCTCTGCACGACAGAGGAAATCGTGCTCGCGGTTGCGTTCGCCGAACAGCAGCCAGTGCCGCTGTTGCCCGCCGGCAATCCGTGCCTTGAGCAGGCTGCGCAATCCGGCCAGCCCGGTGCCGTTGCCGAGCAGAATCATCGGCAGCGCTTCGTTCGGCAGGTGGAAACCGCTGTTGCGTCGTACCCGCATGCTGATGCCGCTGCCCACCGGAGCGTGCTCCGTCAGCCAGCCGGAGCCGATGCCGAGGCTGCCATCGTTGTGTTGTTCCTGGCGCACGATCAGCTCCAGCACGCCGTCGGCGGCAATCGAGGCGATCGAATACTCGCGCATCGCCAGCGGCACCATGGCATCGACCAGTGCCTGGGCGTGCAGGCCGACCAGATGGGCGCGGTGTTCGGGCAACTGGCGGGTGGCGAGGGCCAGTTCCAGCGACTCTTCGAGGCCGTTGACCTTGACCGGGGTTTCACCACGGATGCCGAGGCCGTCGAGGAAGTGCTCGATGGCCCACGGGCAGTTGCGTGGCAGCACTTCCACCAGATCACCGGCCAGCCAACTGCTGGTGTTCGGTGCGCTCAGACCCAGCAGGTACACGGGGGAACCGCTGCTGTCGGGGTTCATCAGTTCGCGACGTGCCAGCGTCCAGTTTTCGTAGCTCGGTGCCTGCCAGCTATCGACCGGCGCCTGTCCGGTGATCAGGCCGAGCTGGGTTTGCCAGTGGCGCAGGGCGTATGGGTCGCCGCTGTCGACTTCCACCGGCGCGAACAGCGACTTGCCGCCGTGCTCGCCCAGCCATTGATGCAGGCGCCGGGCGAAGCCGCAGAAGTGTTGATACTGGCGATCCCCCAGCCCCAGCACGGCGAAGTTCAGGCGGTCGAGTTGCGAGGCGTGGCTCAGCACTTTGCGTTCGAAACCGCGAGCGCTGTCCGGTGCTTCGCCGTCGCCGAAGGTGCTGACCACGAACAGGGCGTTGTCCGATTCACGCAGATCCTGCTCGCTGACATTCGCCAGCGGCTGCACCTTCACCGGCAGGCCGGCGGCCTGCAACTGGCCGGCGGTCTGCCACGCCAGTTGTTCGGCAAAACCGCTCTGGCTGGCGAAACCGATCAGCCACGCCGAAGCATCGCCGGCCGGTTGTGCGAGACCCTGGCGTGCGTCCCGGATCTGCTTTTTCTTGCGACGGCGATCGAGGTACAGCAGCCATCCGGTGATGAAAAACAGCGGCATGCACACGGCGGCGAGGGTGACGATGATCCGTCCGGCCAGGCCGAAATAGCTGCCGACATGCAGTGCATAAATGCTGGTCAGCAGTTGCTCTTTGAAGCTCTTGTCGGCATAGCGGTCGACGCGTTTGATGATGCCGGTGGCCGGGTCGAGGGTGATCTGGTTCAGCGCGCGATCATGAGGCGAGCTGTCGAGCAGGTAGAACACCGTCGCCGGTTGGCCGGCCACTGGCGGCATGCGGATGTTGTAGGCCGACAGGCCCGGGCCGGCGCTGCTGTAGATGCTGCTCCACATCGCCGCGTAATCGGCGACCGGTGCCGGGCCTTCGGGCGCCGGGCCGCGACCGCCGCGCACGCGCTCGTTTTGCGGGGCGTCGGAGAGCAGTCGGGTCAGGCCCTTGTTGTACCACTCGTAGGACCAGGACAGCCCGGTCAGTGCCAGCAGCAGATACACCAACAGACACCAGGTTCCGGCCACCGAATGCAGATCCCAATTGAAGCTGCGGCCCTTTTTATTCCAGTCCAGCATCAGCCATACGCGCCAACTGTTCCATTGACGCGGCCAGCGCAGGTACAGGCCGGAGAGGCAGAAAAACAGCAGCATCAGGGTGCAGGCGCCGGTGATGTTGCGCCCGGTATCGCCCATGGCGAGGAAGCGGTGCAGTTGCAGCATCAGGCCGAAGAAGTCCTGGCCGGTGGCATCGCCCTTGAACTCGGCGGTGTACGGATCGAAGTAGCGCATTTCGCCACGGCGCTCACCCTTGGGCGGGGTGAAGTACACCCGCGCGGCGTTGCCGCTGTCGGTTTCGACCCAGAGCATGGCGATTTTCTTGCCGGACGCGGCTTCGATGCGTTCCACCAGCTCCGCTGGCGGCAGCACCCCGGCGACCTGTTTTTCCACCTGCAACACTGACGGGTTCAGCGCCCGCAGGATTTCATCCTGAAACGAGTAGGCCGCGCCGGTGATGCCCATCAGGGCCAGCACCAGACCGGCCGTGATGCCAAAGAACCAGTGCAACTGGAACAGGGTTTTCTTCAACACGTCGCTCGCCTTGTCCGTTCGAAAATTGTCTTCACGGCGCGCATTATGCCGTGGGTTATCGAGAAGCGTTCTTTATTACGCACAAAAGCCCCGTTCAATCGAATGAACGGGGCCTGTTTCTGTGCAGGAGCGGCTGGCGCCGGCTCCTGCGGTTTGCTTAGAAGTGGAAGTTGGTGCTCAACAGCGCCGTACGGCCCGCCGCCTGGTTGGCGAAGTGGGTCGAGAAGGCCTTGTCGTAGTAGACCTCGTTGGTCAGGTTCTGCACGTTGAGTTGCAGGTCGACGTTCTTGCTCAGCTTGTAGGCCGCCATCGCGTCGTAACGAACGTACGAATCGACCATGGTGGTGTTGGCCACGCTGCCGAACACGTCGTCGACGTAGAACGCGCCGCCACCGATGGTCAGCTTCGGCGTGAGCTGGTAAGTGGTCCACAGGCTGGCGCTGTTTTTCGGCGTGTTAGGCAGTTCGTTACCGTTGTTGGCCTTGTTGGCCGGCAGGTCACCACCGTCAACTTGTTCGCTGTCCATGTAGGCGTAGCCGGCGAACACTTGCCATTTGTCGGTGATCTTGCCGCTGGCCGACAGCTCGATACCTTGCACGCGGGTCTTGCCGGCGTTTTCGTACGACGTGGTGTCGACTTGTACGCGAGCGTTTTCTTTCTCGGTGCGGAAGATGTCAGCGGTCAGCGACAGGCGATCGTTCAGCAGATCCCACTTGGTGCCGATTTCGTAGTTCTTGGTGGTTTCCGGCTCCAGGTCGCTCTTGAGCAGGTTGCCGTTGCGATCCGGCGTGCCGCCCAGCGGGTTGCCTTCCTGACCTTCGCCCAGGGTGTTGCCCGGTGGCGTGGCGGAGGTGGCATAGGACGCGTAGATGCTGCCGTTTTCCGCCGGCTTGTAGACGACGCCGAACTGGCCGGTCACGAACTCGCTGGTGTCACTGCCCTTGGAGGTGGTGCGACCCGCGTTGTTGTAAGTGTTGTAGCCGGTTTCGAAGTGGTCGTAACGCAGGCCCATGTTCACCAGCCATTGCTGGGACAACTCCAGGGTGTCGAACACGTACAGGGCGTAGGTGTCGGACTGGGTGTCGGTGCCGGCGTAGTTGCGCGAGATCGCGCCGTTCCACGGATCGTTCGGGTTCGGGTTCGACAGCGAGGTGCAGTTGTAGCCGCTCGGTGCGCCGATCATCGCCGGGGTGCAGTTGGTGGTCGCGGCGGTGGTGCGCGGCGTGGTGTCGGTGTTGACGTTGTACGAGGACTTCTGGCTTTCCTCACGGGTGTATTCGACACCGGTGGAGAAGCTGTTCTTGAAGCCGGCGACGTAGAAGTTGCCGAACAGGTCGGTCTGGTTGGTGGTGGTCTCGGTGTTGCTCACCCGAGTGTTCGCACGACGCCAGACGCTGCCGTTGTTGACGTTGCCCTTGCTGTCATCCGGCTGGGTCAGGATGTAATCCTGCATGCTGGTGCCGTGGCGCAGGGTGTTCTTGATCGTCAGCGAGTCGCTCAGGTCATGCTCGATGGCGAAGGTCGCGGTGTCGGTGCGGCCCTTGCGGAAGTCACGATCCAGACCGTAGAAGTTGCTGTGATCGCCACCGGCGTAAGGCTTGTCCGGATTGGACTTGGTGCGGGCTGCCGAACCGCCGGCCGGGATGGTGTACGGGATGCCCGAGTCCGGGGTGTCATTGCTTTCGAGGTGGTAGTAGTCGAGGTTGACGCGGGTGTCGGTGCCCAGGCCGAAGGCCAGGGACGGTGCGATGCCCCAACGGTCGTAGTCGACCTTGTCGCGACCGGCGACGTTGCTTTCGTGGCTCATCAGGTTCAGACGGCCGGCCGCGGTGTCGCTGAACTGATAGTTGCCATCCATCGTGTAGCGCTGGGTCTGGTCGGAGCCCCAGGTGAAACCACCGTCGAACGAATTGCCCAGGTGCGCTTTCTTGCTCACCAGGTTGATGCTGCCGCCGGCTGCGCCGCGACCGCCGATGGCCGAGTTCGGGCCTTTGCTGACTTCGATGTTTTCCACGGCGAAGATCTCGCGGCTCTGCGAACCGGTGTCGCGCACGCCGTCGAGGTAGGTGTCGCCCTGGGCGTCGAAGCCACGGATGAACGGACGGTCACCCTGCGGGTTGCCGCCTTCACCGGCGCCGAAAGTGATGCCCGGGACGGTGCGCAGAGCGTCCTGCATGTTCAGGGCGCCGGTGTCTTTCAGGACTTGTTGCGGGATGACGGTGACCGAGCGCGGCGTGTCGACCAGCGGCGCGGTGTACTTGGGCGAGGAGGCTTTCTCGACCTGATAGGACGTCGAGTCCTGGGCTTCGCCGGTGATGGCGGTGGCATCCAGGGCGATGGCATTGCCGGAGGCTTTGCTGTCGGTTTTTTCGGCGGCGAACACCATGTGTCCGGCGGAGCCGGCGGTGATTGCCACACCAATTGCGGAAGCGAGCAGACGAGGTGTGCTGACCGGTAATTGTGCTTGTTGACGTGCCATTTTTATTCCCCTCCCCAAGGATTTGAGGCGGCGGAATATAGGGTAAACAGGTATTCGTATCAATTGCGAAACATTGTTATTCGCGACGAATTTACATTCTTTACAATTTAACCTTACGGTTTTTGCCAGTTCATCCGTCCGCCGGGTTTTACACAGTCAATAAGAATCAATACCATTGCCGCCTCTTTGCCATCAGGTGACATTGCCATGCTGCTGCACATCCCCGGTCTGTTCGAAAAAGACGAAGTGCAGCGCATTCGCCAGGCGCTGGAAGAGGCCGACTGGGCGGACGGCAAGATCACTGCCGGCTACCAATCGGCCAAGGCCAAGCACAATCTGCAACTGCCCGAAGGCCATCCGCTGGCCAAGGAAATCGGCGCCGCGATGCTCGAGCGGCTGTGGAAAAATCCGCTGTTCATGTCTGCCGCGCTGCCGCACAAAGTCTTCCCGCCGTTACTGAACTGTTACACGGCGGGCGGCAGTTTCGACTTCCACATCGACAACGCGGTGCGCCAGCCCAAGGGCAGTATCGAGCGGGTGCGTACCGACCTGTCGGCCACGCTGTTTTTCAGCGAACCTGCGGATTACGACGGCGGCGAGCTGGAAATCCAGGACACCTTCGGCACCCAGCGGGTGAAACTGCCGGCCGGTGACATGGTGCTGTACCCCGGCACCAGTTTGCACAAGGTCAACGCGGTCACCCGTGGCGCGCGTTACGCGTCGTTCTTCTGGACCCAAAGTCTGGTGCGCGAAGACAGTCAGCGCGCGCTGCTGTTCGAGATGGATGGGGCGATCCAGCAACTGACCCGCGACGTTCCCGATCACCCGTCGCTGATCCGCCTCACCGGCACCTATCACAATCTGCTGCGGCGCTGGGTCGAGGTGTAAGTGGCGGATTTCCGGTTACGCCGCGAGGAAGTCCTCGACGGCCAGCGTCTCAACGCCATGCTCGAAGAAAGCCCGGCCCGCGCCGCCCAGGCGATTTTGCTCGCGGCCGGCGAGGGCGTGCCTGAAGCCCAGGCATTGCTTGGGCAGATCCTGCTCGATGGCCACGGCATCGCCCAGGATCAACCGTTGGCGCTGCGCTGGTTCGGGATCGCCGCCGGGCACGGCCATCTGATGGCGCGCAACATGCTCGGCCGCTGTCACGAACATGGCTGGGGCTGCGCGGCGGACGCCGGGATTGCCGCGCAACACTACCGGATCGCCGCCGAGGCCGGGCTGGACTGGGCGATGTACAACCTCGCCAACCTGCTGGCGACCGGGCGCGGCGTGGCGGTGGATCATCTTCAGGCATTGGCGCTGTATCAGCGGGCGGCGGGTATTGGACATGCCAAATCGATGAACCTGCTGGGGCGTTATCTGGAAGAAGGGCAGGTATGTCCGGCGGACCCGGCAACGGCCCGCGAGTGGTATCGGCGTTCGGCCGAGGGCGGGGATTTTCGCGGGCAGTTCAGTTATGCGGCGGTGCTGGCGGATGCGGGGCAGGTCGAGGATGCGGTCGTCTGGCTGGAGAAGGCGCTGGCCGGCGGTAATCTGAATTTCTTGCGGGTGGCGAGCGAGGCGCTGGCGGGGGCGACAGATCCGAGGATCCAGGCGTTGGCGGGGGATTACGCGCGGCGTTGTCTGGAATTGCAGCGGATCTGAAACCCACCACACCCCCCAGGCCAGACACAAAAAAGCCCATGACACGTCATGGGCTTTTTGCATTTCAGCGCGAGCGCTTACACGTAGAACGACTTCAACGGTGGAAAGCCATTGAACTCAACCGCGCTGTAACTGGTGGTGTACGCACCGGTCGACAGCCAGTACAGACGATCACCGATCGCCAGGTTCAGCGGCAGGCCGTACTTGTAGTTTTCGTACATGATGTCGGCGCTGTCGCAGGTCGGGCCGGCGATGACCACTTCTTCCATCTCGCCTTTCTTCTCGGTCCAGATCGGGAACTTGATCGCTTCGTCCATGGTTTCGATCAGGCCGGAGAACTTGCCCACGTCGGTGTAGACCCAGCGCTCGACGGCGGTGCGGGATTTGCGCGCGACTAGTACCACTTCGCTGACCAGAATACCGGCGTTGGCGATGAGCGAACGGCCCGGCTCCAGAATGATTTCCGGCAGGTCGTCACCGAAGTCTTCCTTCAGGAAGCGGATGATTTCCTCAGCGTAGGTTTCCAGGCTGTTGGTGCGGGTGATGTAGTTGGCCGGGAAGCCACCGCCCATGTTGATCAGCTTCAGGTGGATGCCGTCTTCTTCTTTCAGGCGTTCGAAAATCACTTTGACCTTGGCGATCGCGGCGTCCCAGACGCTGATGTCGCGCTGTTGCGAGCCGACGTGGAACGAGATGCCGTAAGGCACCAGGCCCAGGTCGCGGGCGAGGATCAGCAGGTCCATCGCCATGTCGGTCTGGCAGCCGAACTTGCGCGACAGCGGCCAGTCAGCGGTGGTCGAACCTTCGGTGAGGATCCGCACATAAACTTTCGCACCCGGCGCGGCCTTGGCGATGTTGCGCAGGTCGGCTTCCGAGTCGGTGGCGTACAGGCGCACGCCCTTGTCGTAGAAGTAGCGGATATCCTTGGACTTCTTGATGGTGTTGCCGTAGCTGATCTGGTCCGGGCGCACGCCACGGCTCAGCACTTTGTCCAGCTCATAGATCGAGGCGATGTCGAAGCTCGAGCCTTTCTCTTTGAGCAGGTCGATGATCTCGACGGCCGGGTTGGCCTTGACCGCGTAGTAGACCTTGGCGAATTCGAAACCGGCGCGCAGGTCATCGTAGGCCTGGGCGATCATCGCGGTGTCGATCACCACGAACGGGGTTTCCTGTTTGTCGGCGAATGCCTTCATTTTCTGAAAGGTTTCGCGCGCGAAATAGTCTTCGACCTGGATCGACATGCTGGTAGCTCCTATGGGCAAACTCGTAAAAAACAATGGGTGCGAGGGTGTGTCATCAATGAATTCGCACTTGTGAATTCATTGATGACACACCCTCCTGAACGCCCTCCGTATCCCCACTTTGGTTCGCCTACTTCCCAAGGCATGTCGCCGAAAGCAAAAAGGCCATGGGAAAATTCAGCTTCTTTCCCTTGGCCTTGCTGTCTCGTCGTCAGTACTTGAGCCGGATGGATCGTTTCCAGCATGGACGTTCGGCGCGAACTTTAGGGCGTGGGGGGCCTGAGATCAACTAAAAATGTCGCGTTTTTGCACTCTTCTGACGTGCGTCGCGAACATCACTCTTTGTAGCCGACAGAGATGACGGCCAGATGTTCCCCGACAATTTTGAAGTGTTAAAAATACCTGCACGTTCGACGCTTTTCTGCGCTGGATCGCGGATAACTACGATAGCGGCAACATCGGCGACGTTGGCGGCGAGAAGGTTTGTCGAGGGGGAATTTGGCTCATGGCCGAGGTGTTTTCGGTGGCACTTCTGGCGTGCTGGTGTTGATATTTCTTTCCGGTGCGTGCGCTGCTCAAAAAATGTACAAAAGCCTGTGGGAGCAGGCTTGCTCGCGAAGGCGTCGTGCCAGTCGACTGCTTTCATCAACTGACAGACCGCTTTCGCGAGCAAGTCCGCGCACCCTGTCGCGAAGGTGCCCGGTCAGGCGACGGCGATCTCGGCCGGCGACACGATATGGGTCTTCATCCCCCGCGAACGCCCCGAACTCAGGTAAGCGGCAATCGACTCCTGAGTCACCTCGCCAAGGAACACCCGCTCGGCATCCATCACCGGCAGCCATGCGCGGTTGAACTCATACATGCGCGACAGCAGGATCCGCAGGTGTTCGTCGTACGCGGCGGTGGCGTTGAACTCGCGCAGGAATTGCCCGCACGTGCCGGTCTGCCGGTGCAGGTCGCGACGACGCACATAACCCAGTGCCTTGTTCTCGGCACAGGTGACCACCACGTAGCGGCGGTCATGTTCGTCCATCAGTTCCAGCGCCTCGGCCACCGGAGTTTCCGGGCTCACCGAGGGGGCGTTGTCTGCTGCGTCTTCGGCTTTCACCAATAGCAGACGCTTGAGTGTGCTGTCCTGGCCGACGAAGTTACTGACGAAATCGTCCGCCGGGTGGGCGAGCAGGGTGTCGGGGTGATCGATCTGCAGCAGTTTGCCGGCGCGGAAAATCGCGATCTTGTCGCCGAGTTTGATCGCTTCGTCGATGTCGTGGCTGACCATGATCACGGTCTTGTTCAGCGCCCGCTGCATCTCGAAAAACTCGTTCTGGATCATCTCGCGGTTGATCGGATCGACCGCGCCGAACGGCTCGTCCATCAGCAACAGCGGCGCATCCGCCGCCAGTGCGCGGATCACCCCGATGCGCTGTTGCTGGCCACCGGACAACTCGCGCGGATAGCGATGCAGATATTGCTTGGGTTCCAGCTTGATCATGCTCATCAATTCGCGGGCACGGTCGTGGCACTTCTGTTTGTCCCAGCCGAGCAGCTTGGGCACGACGACGATGTTCTCCTCGATGGTCATGTTCGGAAACAGGCCGATCTGCTGGATCACGTAGCCGATGTTGCGACGCAGGGTCACTTCGTCGAGGCCGGTGGTGTCTTCGCCGTTGATCAGGATCTTGCCCGAAGTCGGCTTGATCAGACGGTTGATCATTTTCAGCGTGGTGCTTTTGCCGCAACCCGATGGCCCGAGGAACACGCAGATTTCGCCTTCATTGACGGTCAGGCTCACCGAGTCCACGGCTTTCACGTCTTTGCCGTTGCTTTGGAAAGTTTTGCTGAGGTTTTGAAGTTCGATCATTTGAGGAGTCCTGTGTAGGGGGTGTTCGCCGCAAATGGCGGGCGCGTTGGAGCTGTGATGCCGCCGGGCAAGGCGTGGGACGCAGGAAATGTCGTTTCCTTTTCAAGTCCCACAACGCAGCCCGGCGGCATCACAGCTCCAACCCGGAGGGCCGCGCCCCACAAAGCGCAATACGTCGTTACTCGTCGTTCATTTGAAGAAACCAAATCTCTCTCCTCGCGCCTAGTCTTGCGCTTTGTGGGGCGGCGGCGCGCCCGCCATTTCCGGCGAACACCCCCTACTGGTCAACGAGCGTTGCAGCCACTGCAGAACAAGGTCGGCAAAAATCGCCAGAAGACTGACCAGCAGTGCGCCGACAATCAGCATCGACATGTCGCTGCGGCTGATGGAGGCGAGGATCAGCACGCCGAGGCCGCCGGCACCGATGGTGGCGGCGATGGTCATCACGCCGATGTTCATCACCACGGCGGTACGCACCCCGGCGAGGATCACCGGCACCGCGATCGGCAGTTCGACCATGCGCAGGCGCTGACCGAAGGTCATGCCGATGCCGCGTGCGGCTTCACGAATGCCCGGTTCGACGCCGGTCAACGCGAGGTAGGTGTTGCGCATGATCGGCAGCAGTGAATAAAGGAACACGGCGGTGATTGCCGGCATCGGGCCGAGGCCCTGGCCGAACTTCGAGTAGAACGGCAGCAGCAGGCCGAACAGCGCAATCGACGGCACGGTCAGCAGCACCGTAGCGCTGGCCTGCAACGGACCGGCGAGGCTTGGAAAGCGCGTCATCAGAATGCCCAGCGGCACGCCAATGCAGATCGCCAGGCTGACAGCGATGCCGACCAAGGTGATGTGCTGCCAGGTCAGGTGCATCACCTGCTGCCAGTCGAGATGGGAAAAGGCGTTGAAGAATTCCATGACTTTTCCTCCTTAGTTGAGTGGATGCTGGCGCAGGAAATCAGCGGCCACGGCGGATGGACTCTGGTGATCGACATCGACCCGGGCGTTGAGCCGGCGCATGGTTTCGTCGTCGAACAGTTCCGCCAGGGGCTTGAGCTGTTCGGCCAATTGCGGGTGCTGGTCGAGGAAGGCCTGACGCACGACCGGCGCGGCGGTGTAGTCCGGGAAATAGTGCTTGTCGTCTTCGAGCAGCTTCAGGCCGAACGCGTTGAGGCGCCCGTCAGTGGTGTAGACCAGGCCGGCGAACACCTGGCCATTGCGCAGCGCCGTATAAACAAGGCCCGCATCCATCTGCCGGATGTTTTTGCGCGTCAGGTTCATGTCGTAGAGCTTGACCATGCCGTCCAGGCCATCGGAACGGTTGGCGAACTCGGTATCCAGCGCTACCAGATGATGGGTATCGGCTTCGGCCTCGAGCACATCGTTCAATTGGCTGATGGTGTGGATCTGCGGATATTGCTCGGCGACTTTTTGCGGCAGGGCGAGGGCGTAGGTGTTGCTGAATTTAGACGGGGTGAGCCAGACCAGTCCCTTTTTCGCGTCGAGTTCTTTCACCCGGGCGTAGGACTGTTCGCTGTCGAGTTTTTCGCTGACATGGTTGTAGGCCACCAGGGAGACGCCGGTGTATTCCCAGAGCATGTCCAGTTGTCCACTCTCGTGGGCGCTGCGGGCCAGGTTGCTGCCCAGACCGCCGGTTATCTGCGCGTCGTAACCCTTGCTGCGCAAGTATTGCGAAGTGATTTCCGCGAGCAGGGTCTGTTCGGTGAACACCCGGGCGCCGATGCGGATCAGCGGTTTTTCGGCGGCTTGGGCCAATCCTGCGAATAGCAGGGCGCAGCCTAGAATCAAGCTAAGTCGTTTCATGAAAATGTCCTTCCGAAGCCTTAAGACGGGCGCAAACCGCGTTCTAGCCAGAGACGGCTGGCGAGGGTGACCACGCCATCGAGCAGCAGGGCCAGCAGCGCGGTACACGCGGCGCCGAGCAGCAACTGCGGCTGATTGTTCAGGGCGATGCCGGGGAAGATCAGGCTGCCGAGGCTGTTGGCGCCGATCAGGAACGCCAGCGGCGCCGTCCCGACATTGATCGCCAACGCCACACGCACGCCGCCGACGATGATCGGCACGGCGTTGGGCAGTTCGACTTTCCACAGCACCTGGCGCGGGGTCATGCCGATGCCGGTGGCGGCTTCTTTCAGCGAACCCTGGACGTTTTTCAGGCCTTCGTAGGTGTTGCGCACGATCGGCAGCAACGAGGCGAGGAACAGAGCGAAGATCGCCGGGCCGCTGCCGATGCCGAGAATCCCCAGGGCAATCGCGAGTACGGCCAGCGGTGGCACGGTGTTGCCGATATTGAAGATCTGCATGAAGCGTTCGGCGCGGCCGACCATGGTCGGGCGGCTGAGGAAGATACCGGCGGGGATGCCCACGACGAGGGCGGCCAGCATGGAAGCGAGGACGAGAATCAGATGAGCTTGCAGGTAAAACAACAAATCGTCGCGGTAATGCTCGATGGTGTTGATGCCGATCCAGTGAACCAGCAGGGCCAGGAGCGCGATCACCACCGCACCTCCCATCAGCCCTTTGCCATAGCGGATAGCCACAGGCGGACTCCTTTTTTTCAGTCGGCGCACGCTGTCCCGTGTGGCATGCCGTACTTGGACGCCGGGAAAGTCGTTCGCGAGAAGCAGCCGTTTTTCAGAGCAGGCATTGCTGTCTGAAAGCGGGCCATGAGCGCAGCCTCGTCAGGCTAACTTGCTGATTTTTCAGCCCCTGACGAAAATTCGTAACAGGGGATGGACGTCTCCGTGCTTTAAAAGGTTCCCATCTGAGGCAGCATTTGGCCACCCTTAATGTGCTCAACGGTTCGGTTATTGCATCGACTTGGGCTATAATCGCGGCCCTTTTTTGAATCACCGCCAGGCGATTTCCCATGACCAGACAGGCCGCCGAAGTCGCGAAACGCCGCACTTTCGCCATTATTTCCCACCCCGATGCCGGTAAAACCACCATCACCGAAAAGCTCTTGCTGATGGGCAAGGCGATTGCGGTGGCCGGTACGGTGAAATCCCGTAAGTCCGACCGCCATGCGACATCCGACTGGATGGAGATGGAGAAGCAGCGGGGTATTTCCATTACCACGTCGGTCATGCAGTTCCCGTATCGCGAACACATGATCAACCTGCTCGACACCCCGGGCCACGAAGACTTCTCTGAAGACACCTACCGCACCCTGACCGCCGTGGACTCGGCGCTGATGGTTCTCGACGGCGGTAAAGGTGTCGAGCCACGGACCATCGCCCTGATGGACGTCTGCCGTCTGCGTGACACGCCTATCGTCAGCTTCATCAACAAACTCGACCGTGACATCCGCGACCCGATCGAACTGCTCGACGAAATCGAAGCGGTCCTCAAGATCAAGGCCGCGCCGATCACCTGGCCGATCGGTTGCTACCGCGACTTCAAGGGCGTGTACCACCTGGCCGACGACTACATCATTGTCTACACCCCGGGCCACGGTCACGAACGCACCGAAACCAAGATCATCGAGAAGCTCGACTCCGACGAAGCGCGCGCGCATCTGGGTGACGAGTACGAGCGTTTCCTCGAACAGCTTGAGCTGGTGCAGGGCGCCTGCCACGAGTTCAACCAGCAGGAGTTCATCGACGGTCAACTGACGCCGGTGTTCTTCGGTACGGCGCTGGGTAACTTCGGTGTCGATCACGTCCTCGACGCCGTGGTCGACTGGGCGCCGCGTCCGCTGCCGCGTGTCGCCAACGAGCGCACCGTGGAGCCGGTGGAAGAGAAGTTCTCGGGCTTCATCTTCAAGATCCAGGCGAACATGGACCCGAAGCACCGCGACCGCATCGCCTTCATGCGCATCTGCTCGGGCAAGTACGAAAAAGGCATGAAGATGCGCCATGTGCGCACCGGCAAGGACGTGCGCATCGGCGACGCCCTGACGTTCTTCTCCTCCGAGCGTGAGCAACTGGAAGAGGCCTACGCCGGCGACATCATCGGTCTGCACAACCACGGCACCATCCAGATCGGCGACACCTTCAGCGAAGGCGAGGCCCTGGGCTTCACCGGTATCCCGCACTTCGCCCCGGAACTGTTCCGCCGCGTGCGCCTGCGTGATCCGCTGAAATCCAAGCAACTGCGCCAGGGCCTGCAGCAACTGGCCGAAGAAGGCGCGACCCAGGTGTTCTTCCCGGAACGCACCAACGACATCATCCTTGGCGCCGTCGGTGTGCTGCAGTTTGATGTGGTGGCCAGCCGCCTGAAAGAGGAATACAAGGTCGAGTGCTCCTACGAGCCGATCACCGTGTACTCCGCGCGCTGGATCGATTGCAGCGACAAGAAGAAGCTCGAGGAATTCTCCAACAAGGCGGTGGAAAACCTCGCGATCGACGGCGGCGGTCACCTGACCTACCTCGCCCCGACCCGCGTCAACCTGGCCCTGATGGAAGAACGCTGGCCGGACGTGAAATTCCGCGCGACCCGTGAGCATCACTAAGCGCTGAACGTTGTACCGAAAACCCCGTAGCGCGAGCTGCGGGGTTTTTTATTTGGAGGCGACCCTTCAACGGGGACACTCTTATCCGCTTCGCCTGTTTCGTTATTCGACAGTTTTCACTAGGTCGGAACAAGTGTGAACGCTGGACCTTCGAAGCCGATTACTCCTTCCGGCCCCCAGGCAATTGCATGGAGATCGTTATCTTCCTTGATGTAATGTGCCGCTACGATGTTGTTTTGGGTGGGGGCCTGCCATACCGCCTTGTAGCGTGGGTCCATACCAGGCGTGATTTGCCTGAAAAATTGATGATAATTGGAAAAGTTTTCCCTGAACGCTCGACTGACCGGCGTCGAATCAGTCGCGCCAGGTAAAACGATGCCACCCTGTGCCAGTCCCCATGCATGAATCTGGGCAAAGGACATTCTGTCGGTGATAGGGGACAAGATCAGGGTGTAGATTTTGGACACTCTCACAGGATATGAAACCTGGGCGCCAGCGCCATCTCTGGCGGTGATGTTCGCCGTCCCGCTGCGCAATCCATATACTTTTCCGAAGGCGTCCACTTGTGCGACTGATGGGTTCGAAGACGAGTAGGTCACGCTCGGGACGCCGCCTGTCGGTTGCCGGACCATGGTGTTGCGTGGAACTTCTCTAGTGGCGAATCCATAGGATTGGAGAAGCTTCACGCCATCGAGCTCCATCAGCGATGTATCAATCGAAAATGGCTGCACGACCGTAAATCTCCACACCTCGGAAGACTCTCCCGCGCCGTACAACGCTTTGGCTGTGAGGCTGTGGGTCCCTAGCGCCAGACCATGAACTGCAAGGCTCCAGATCCCCGTCGATTGGTTGACGGTGGCTATGCCTTTAGAAACGTTGCCGTCGAACAACTCGATCTGCAGGCCATTTACTTTCGTCTCATCCAGGGAGTCGTGGGCCGTCGTGGGGGACCCGGTGTCGACGGGAGGATCAGCTTTCAAGCCGTCGCCAGGATCTGCTATGGCACTCACGTCGCTGTCCCTCTCTTCAGCCGACAGGATCGGTTGGACGCTGCCGGGAGTTTGCGGCTGTACCAGAGCTTTAGGGTTGAGCTTATGGGGGCGTTGAGTCGGCATGATCAGCACTCCGGTCAAACGGAAAAAGGCGAGGTCGATGGCGTTATTTAGAGATGAAGCCAATAAGCTGTCTACTGTCAGAAGTAACAGGTAACGATGGGTTTTCGATGAGCGGTGGGGCTGGCATTGTTGTTCAGGGTCACGCTGTTGGTCGCGTGGGATCCCTCACTTAGCTGATCCAGTTATGGCCGTTATTCGAAAGCGGTCTGTCCACCGAGGGCAATTCTGCGCATCCGTCAGCGTCCTATCTGGAGAACCGGGCTGATCGGCGCTAGATTTCAAGAGCACCAGCCAGGCACTTGTGTTTCACCTGCAAAAGGATGGAAACGGTTATGAAGAACAGGCTGCTACGGGTTTTATTGCTGTTGAAAGTGATGGTCATGCTGTCCCTCGGCACCGCGACGGCGTGGGCTGAATGCGAGAGTCACGATACCCAGGCGTTCAATGGGCAGGCCGGACACGGTGGATTGATGATTGCCGCTTCTGAAGCTGAACCAGGCGACAAGGGGCAGGGCGGCAGTTCCGGCGATGACGATGACACCACCGATGAGCCGGACACCGATGATCCGGATGACGGCGACAGCCAGACCTAGATTCCAGGCAAAAGAAAACCCCCGCTCCCTCGACTGATGCGCAATCGGCGGAGCAGGGGTTTGGTTAACGCTTGAATCACTGAAACAACACAATCCTCATCTGTGGGAGCAACCTTGCTCCCACATTTTTTTGCCCGGTTCCTACAGGAACTGCTCGGCGTAGTGGCAAGCCACCTGACGAGTATCGAGCGAGCGCAGTTCCGGCACTTCGCTGCTGCAACGCTCGGTCGCGTACGGGCAGCGCTTGTGGAACGCGCAACCTGGCGGCGGGTTCAGCGGGTTGGGCAACTCGCCGACGATCTTGATTTTCGGCTTGTCCGGATCCGGGTGGATGGTCGGGGTCGCCGACAGCAGCGCCTGGGTGTACGGATGCAGAGGACGGGCGTAGATGTCTTCCTTCGGGCCGATTTCCACCGGGCGACCGAGGTACATCACCATCACATCATCGGCCACGTGTTGCACCACGGCCAGGTTGTGGGAGATGAACACATAACCGGTGTTGAACTCCTGCTGCATGTCCATGAACAGGTTCAGCACCTGCGCCTGGATCGACACGTCCAGCGCCGAGGTCGGTTCGTCCGCCACCAGCACCTTGGGTTGCAGCATCATCGCGCGGGCCAGGGCGATCCGCTGGCGCTGACCGCCGGAGAACATGTGCGGATAACGCTGGTAGTGCTCGGGACGCAGGCCCACCTGCTTCATCATCGCCTGGACTTTCTCGCGACGTTCGGCAGCGCTCAGGTTGGTGTTGATCAGCAGCGGCTCGGCCAGTTGATCGCCGATTTTCTGCCGCGGGTTGAGCGAGGCGTACGGGCTCTGGAACACCATCTGCACGTCTTTGCGCAGTTGCTTGCGCTGGGCCTTGTCGGCGCCGGCGACTTCCTGGCCGGCGATCTTCAGCGAGCCGGACGACGGCTCCTCGATCAGGGTCAGCGCGCGGGCCAGGGTGGATTTGCCGCAGCCCGACTCACCGACGACGGCGAGGGTCTTGCCGGCTTCCAGTTCGAACGACACGCCGTTGAGGGCGCGCACGGTCGCGTGGCCCTTGAACAGGCCACGTGAGACTTCGTAGTGACGGGTCAGGTCGCGGGCGGTAAGTACGACGGCCATTACGCCACCTCCTGGTTCAGCGGGTAGAAGCAGCGGGCGAGGCTGTGGCTTTTCGGGTCAAGGGTCGGACGCTGCGCGCGGCAGCTGTCCTGCACGTACGGGCAACGCGGCGACAGCAGGCAGCCTTGCGGGCGGTCGTAACGGCCGGGAACGATGCCCGGCAGCGTTGCCAGGCGCTCAGCGCCCTGGCTGTGTTCCGGAATCGCCTTGAGCAGCGCTTCGCTGTACGGGTGCGCCGGGATGTCGAACAGTTGCGGCACCTGGCCGACTTCAACGGCCTGCCCGGCATACATCACACACACGCGCTGGGCGGTTTCGGCCACCACGGCGAGGTCGTGGGTGATCAGCACCAGGCCCATGTTCTGCTCTTTCTGCAAGGCCAGCAGCAGATCCATGATCTGCGCCTGGATCGTTACGTCGAGTGCGGTGGTCGGTTCGTCGGCAATCAGCAGCTTCGGCTCGCCGGCAATCGCCATGGCAATCGCCACGCGCTGGCTCATGCCGCCGGACAGTTGGTGCGGGTAGGCGTCCATACGGCTGGCGGCGCCCGGGATTTCGACTTTTTCCAACAGTTCGATGGCGCGTTTGCGCGCTTGCTTGCCGGACATTTTCAGGTGCAGGCGCAGCACTTCTTCGATCTGGAAACCGACGGTGTAGCTCGGGTTCAGCGCGGTCATCGGGTCCTGGAACACCATCGCCAGGTCCTTGCCGACGATCTGCCGACGCTGGCGGTTGCTCAGCTTGAGCATGTTCTTGCCATCGAAGCTCAGGGCGTCGGCGGTGACGATCCCAGGGTGCTCGATCAGGCCCATCAGCGCCATCATGGTCACGGATTTGCCGGAACCGGACTCGCCCACGATGGCCAGCACTTCGCCCTTGTCGACTTTCAGGTCGAGGCCGTCGACCACCGGGGTGGCGTTCTTGTCGCCGAAGCGAACGTTGAGATTCTTGATTTCTAGCAATGACATGGGAATCTCCTCAGGCGGCGTTCTTGAGTTTCGGGTCCAGCGCATCGCGCAGGCCGTCGCCCATCAAGTTGATTGCCAGCACGCTGAGCAAAATGGTCAAACCAGGCAGACTCACGACCCACCAGGCGCGTTCGATGTAGTCGCGGGCCGAGGCCAGCATGGTGCCCCACTCAGGGGTTGGCGGCTGGACGCCCAGGCCGAGGAAGCCCAGGGCGGCGGCATCGAGGATCGCCGAGGAGAAGCTCAGGGTCGCTTGAACGATCAGCGGTGCCATGCAGTTGGGCAACACGGTGATGAACATCAGGCGTGGCAGACCGGCGCCGGCCAGGCGCGCGGCGGTCACGTAGTCGCGGTTCAGTTCGCCCATGACGGCGGCGCGGGTCAGACGTACATAGGACGGCAGGGACACCACGGCGATCGCGATCACGGTGTTGATCAGGCCTGGGCCGAGGATGGCGACGATCGCCACGGCCAGCAGCAGCGACGGCAGGGCCAGCATGATGTCCATCAGGCGCATGATGGTCGGGCCGAGCATTTTCGGGAAGAAACCGGCGAACAGACCCAGCAGGATCCCCGGAATCAGCGACATCACCACCGACGACAGGCCGATCAGCAGCGACAGGCGCGAACCCTGGATCAGCCGCGACAGCAGGTCACGGCCCAGTTCATCGGTGCCGAGCAGGAACTGCATCTGACCGCCTTCCAGCCACGCCGGTGGCGTCAGCAGGAAGTCACGGTATTGCTCGCTCGGGTTATGCGGGGCGACCCACGGTGCGAAGATCGCGCAGAAAACCACCAGCAGCATGAACAGCAGGCCGGCAACCGCGCCCTTGTTCTTCGCGAAGGCTTGCCAGAACTCTTTGTACGGCGATGGGTACAGCAGGCTTTGATCCGCGCTCGGGGCGGCGGTGGCTACTGAGGATGTTGGAGTGCTCATGGTATTGACCTCAGCGCTGATGACGGATGCGTGGGTTGGCAAAGCCGTAGAGGATGTCCACTACGAAGTTGACCAGGATCACCAGGCAGGCGATCAGCAGGATGCCGTTCTGCACGACAGGGTAGTCCCGGGCGCCGATGGCTTCGATCAGCCATTTGCCGATGCCGGGCCAGGAGAAGATGGTTTCGGTCAGGACCGCGCCGGCCAGCAGGGTGCCGACTTGCAGACCGACCACGGTCAGTACCGGGATCAGCGCGTTGCGCAGGCCGTGGACGAACACCACGCGCGACGGCGACAGGCCTTTGGCCTTGGCGGTGCGGATGTAGTCTTCGCGCAGCACTTCGAGCATCGACGAACGGGTCATCCGCGCGATCACCGCCAGCGGAATGGTGCCCAGCACGATGGCCGGCAGGATCAGGTGATGCAGGGCGTCGAGGAACGCGCCGGCGTCATCGGCCAGCAGGGTATCGATCAGCATGAAACCGGTGCGTGGCTCGATGTCGTAGAGCAGGTCGAGCCGTCCGGAAACCGGGGTCCACCCCAGGCTGACCGAGAAGAACATGATCAGGATCAGGCCCCACCAGAAGATCGGCATCGAGTATCCCGCCAGGGAGATGCCCATCACCCCATGGTCGAACAGGGATCCTCGCTTGAGTGCCGCGATCACCCCGGCCAGCAGGCCGATGACGCCGGCGAACAGCAGCGCGGCCATGGACAGTTCCAGGGTCGCGGGGAAGAGGGAGGTAAACTCGGTCCATACGCTCTCGCGGGTACGCAGGGACTCACCGAGATCGCCGTGGGCCAGTTTGCCGATGTAGTCCAGGTACTGGGCGTACAGCGGCTTGTTCAGACCAAGGCGTTCCATTGCCTGAGCGTGCATTTCGGGGTCGACCCGACGTTCGCCCATCATCACTTCCACGGGGTCGCCGGGAATCATGCGAATCAACGCGAAGGTCAGCAGGGTGATGCCGAAAAACGTGGGGATCAACAACCCCAGTCGGCGGGCAATAAAACTAAACATCTTGTGTGCTACCTCATCAGCCGGTTAGGCGTGCCCGGCGACCCTGGGGTCAGGGAGGCCGGGAGTTTCTTATCTACTTCACCTGGGTAGTGGCGAAGTTATTGGTTGTCAGAGGGCTGATGTTGTAGCCCTCTACATTGTTGCGCATTGCAGTGAACATCCGGGTATGGGCCATGCTGATCCATGGCTGGTCCTGATTGAACAGCACCTGGGCCTGTTCGTAGAGACTGGCGCGTTCGGCCGGATCTACTTTAGCCCGTGCTTCATCCAGCAGTGCCTGGAATTTGTCGTTGCACCAGCGAGCGTAGTTTTCGCCGTTCTTCGCGGCTTCGCAACTGAGCATAGGCGTCAGGAAGTTATCCGGGTCGCCGTTATCGCCCGCCCATCCGGCCGACACCATATCGTGTTCGCCGTTTTTGGCGCGTTTAAGCATCTCGCCCCATTCCATGACGCGGATGTCGACCTTGATCCCGACTTTCGCCAGGTCGGCCTGCATCATCTGCGCGCCGAGCATCGGGTTCGGGTTGGTCGGGCCGCCGCCGTTACGGGTAAACAGGGTAAACACGGTGCCGTCCGGAACCCCGGCTTCCTTGAGCAGCGCGCGTGCCTTGTCGAGGTCGCGTGGCGGGTTTTTCAGCTCGTGGTTGTAGCCCAGCAGGGTCGGCGGGTACGGGTTGACCGCCACGGTGGCGTTGCCCTTGCCGAACAGCGCGTTGACATAGGCTTCCTTGTCGAAGGCGATGTCGATGGCTTTGCGCACGCGCACGTCGCTCATGTACTTGTGCTGGGTGTTCATCGCGATGTACGAGACGGTCATCGCGTCCAGCTCGGCGACTTTCAGGTTGCTGTCTTTCTTGATGCTCGGAATATCATCCGGCTTCGGATACAGGGCGATCTGGCACTCGTTGGCCTTGAGTTTCTGCAGGCGCACGTTGTTGTCGGTGGCGATCGCCAGGATCAGCGCCTCGGCCGGTGGCTTGCCACGGAAGTAGTCCGGGTTGGCCTTGAACCGTACCTGGGCGTCCTTGTTGTAACGCTGGAAGACGAACGGGCCGGTGCCGATCGGCTTGTTGTTCAGGTCGCCGGTCTTGTTGGCCTTGAGCAACTGGTCGGCGTATTCGGCCGGGTAGATCGAGGAGAACGCCATTGCGATGTCGGCCAGGAATGGCGCTTCGCGGCGGGTCAGGGTGAACTTGACCGTGTTGTCGTCGACTTTTTCTACGTTTTTCAGCAGTTCCTTGAAGCCCATGCTTTCAAAGTACGGGAAGCCCACGCTCGACAGCTTGTGCCACGGGTGATTCGGGTCCAGTTGACGCTGGAAGCTCCAGACCACGTCGTCGGCATTCATGTCGCGGGTCGGCTTGAAATATTCGGTGGTGTGAAACTTGACGCCTTTGCGCAGGTGGAACGTGTAGGTCAGGCCGTCATCGCTGATGTCCCAGGATTCGGCCAGCGCCGGAATCACCTCAGTGGTGCCGGGCTTGAAGTCCGCCAGTCGATTGAAGATGGTTTCGGCCACCGCATCGGCTGTGACTGCAGTCGTGTACTGGACCATATCGAAGCCTTCCGGGCTGGCTTCGGTGCAGACCACCAAGGGTTTGGCCGAGACGCCGACGGCGACACTCAGCAACGCGGCCGCGATGGCCGCACGTAGGGGAAGCATTTTCATCAAGAACCCTCTGCAATCGGTTGAAGACAAAAGCCGAACGGCCGACTCGTCACTGAGTCAGCCGTCGGCGTGGGTTTTTACAGGATGTTGAATGGAACGGTGGTCACCAGACGGAACTCGTTGATGCTGCCGTCAGCCTGGTTCTCGCTGGCGCGGTGGGCGGTGTAGGTCGCGCGCACGGTGGTCGCCTTCAGAGGGCCGCTCTGTACGGCGTAGGAAGCACCGATGCCGTATTCGTAGTGGGTTTCGCCGTCCATCGCCTGCACGCCGTCATAGCCGCCACCCTTGTAGTGAGTGCCGTCGATGCCCCAGCCGCGAGCCTGGTAGATGTTGAACTTGAGGCCCGGCACGCCGTATTCGGCCATGTTCAGACCGTAAGCCACCTGGAAGGACTTCTCGTTTGGACCGTTGAAGTCCGACAGCAGGGAGTTGGCCAGGTAGATGCCGTTGGTTTCGTGCAGGTAGTCGAAGTACTCGTTACCGTTCACTTCCTGGTACGAGAAGGTCAGGCTGTGGGCCTGGTGAGTCAGGCCGAACGACAGGGAGTAGGTGTCGTTGTCGATTTCGCCCAGCTTCTTTTTGCCTTCGTCGACGGTCTTGTAGTAGTTCAGGCCGGTGGTCAGGCTCAGCACCTGGCTGTCACCCAGCTCGTGGGTGGCGCCGAAGTAGTACTGGTTCCACAGGTCTTCGGCCTGGGTCGCCCACAGGCTGGTTTTCAGGCTTTCCAGTGGCTGGTAGGAGATACCGGCGGTGTTCACATGGTCGGCTTCAGCGTCGATGTTGCCGTACTCGGAGCGGAACTTGCTCAGGCTTTCTTCGGTACGTGGCGAGACGCGGTCGAAGGTGGCCAGGTCGAAGGACAGGTTGTTCAGCTCTTCGCTGTGGATCGCGATACCTTCGAAGCTCGATGGCAGCGCACGGTTGCCGATCACGTCGACCTGCGGGCTGCTGAAGTTCATGCGGCCGGCGGTCAGGGTGGTGTTGGAGATACGGGCCTTGACGTTGGCCAGGCCCAGTTTGCTCCACTGGCCTTGAGCGTCGCCGCCTTCCTTGGTCAGGGTACGGTTGTTGCCGGCGCCTGGACGGGTGCCCGGCGCGCCGCCGTTGTTGGAAGCCAGGTTCTCGCGATCACGCTCCAGGGCGATGGCGTTGTACGCCGCCACTTCGGTGCTGAAACCGACGGTGCCTTCGGTGAAGCCCGAGTTGTACTTGACGATGGTGCCTTGCACCCAGTTGATCCGGCGATCGGTTGGAGTGGCTACGCCGTCCTTGCGGTAGGTGAACTTGCCGCCGCGCTTGAGTTGCTCGTTGGCGTACCAGTTACGGGTCGTGCCGCTGATCGACTGACCTTCGAGGAAGCCGGTGGCTTCGGCCTGGGCGCTCTTGTCGTTGACGGTCACCGGGGTGAACGCCTGGCTCTGGTTTTCCGCGTAAGCCGTGGCGGTGATGCTGCTGATGGCCAAGGCCAATATCGCGGTGCTGCTCAGTTTCATGGGTGAAGCTCCTTTACTTTCTTTTTATACCGGTCTTTTTTGATTGCCCGGCTATTTGGTTTAGAACTCATTCACACATCGCAAACGTTTGCAAAATGCCTGATTGGCGAATTTCGGCAAAGCGCTTGCGTGAGGGGGTAGACGGCCCCCTCAGCGTTGCGGCTAATCGGTTTTTTGTTTAATCGATGCTGACACCCGAAAAAACGTTGCGGCCGAAGGGGCTCACCTTGAACCCTTCGACTTTGGCGCTCAGCGGCTGGTTGACCGTCGAGTGAGCGACAGGCGTCATCGGCACTTGCTGCTTGAGCAACTGCTGGGCCTGTTTGTAGAGCACGGTGCGCTGGTCGCGGTCGGTCACGACCTTGGCCTGCTTGATCAGCTTGTCGTAAGCCGGATCGCACCACATGGAGTAGTTGTTGCCGCCAATGGCGTCGCAGCTGTACAGCGTGCCGAGCCAGTTGTCCGGGTCGCCGTTGTCACCGGTCCAGCCGATCAGGCTGACGTCGTGCTCGCCGTTCTTGATGCGCTTGATGTACTCGCCCCATTCGTAGCTGACGATCTTCACTTTCAGGCCGATCTTCGCCCAGTCGGCCTGGAGCATTTCGGCCATCAATCTGGCGTTGGGGTTGTACGGACGTTGCACCGGCATCGCCCACAGGGTGATCTCGGTGCCTTCCTTGACGCCGGCGGCCTTGAGCAACTGCCTGGCCTTTTCCGGGTTGTAGGCGGTGTCCTTGATCGTGTCGTCGTAGGACCACTGGGTCGGTGGCATGCCGTTGACTGCCAACTGACCGGCGCCCTGGTAAACGGCGTTGAGAATCCCTTGTTTATTCACCGCCATGTCCAGCGCCTGACGCACTTCGAGCTGGTCGAAGGGTTTGTGGCGCACGTTGTAGGCGATGTAGCCCAGATTGAACCCAGGCTTGGTGATCAGTTGCAGCTTCGGATCGTTCTTCAGCGCCTCGATATCGGCCGGACGCGGGTGCAGGGTGATCTGGCACTCGTTGGCCTTGAGTTTCTGCACGCGCACCGACGCATCGGTGTTGATCGCGAAGATCAGGTTGTCGAGCTTGACCCGGCTCGGGTCCCAGTAGTGCTTGTTGCCGGTGTAACGAATGTTCGAGTCTTTCTGGTAGCTCTTGAACACGTACGGGCCGGTGCCGACCGGTTTCTGGTTGATGTCGCTCGGCTTGCCTTCAGCCAGCAGCTTGTCGGCGTACTCGGCGGACAGGATGGAGGCGAAGCTCATGGCGATGTTCTGGATGAACGCGGCGTCGACGGTATTGAGCGTCATTACCACGGTCAGCGGCCCGGTCTTTTCGACCTTGGCGATGTTCTTGTTCAGGCTCATCCCGTTGAAATACGGGAACTCGGTGGGATAAGCCTTACGGAATGGCTGTTGCGGATCGAGCATGCGGTTAAACGTGAACAGCACGTCGTCGGCGTTGAATTCGCGTGTAGGCTTGAAGTACGGCGTTGTATGAAATTTCACCCCTTCACGCAGGTGAAAGGTGTACGTGAGGCCATCCTCGGAAATATCCCAACGCGTTGCCAGGCCTGGTACGACATTGGTCGCGCCTTTTTCGAACTCTGCCAGGCGGTTATACAGCGGCTCGGCGGCGTCGTTGTCGGTCGCCGTCGTGTACTGCGCGGTATCGAACCCGGCCGGGCTGCCTTCGGAGCAGAACACCAGGCTTTTGCCGGCGGCGAAACTGGCGGACGTGGCGGCCAACAGGCCGGCGCCCAGCAATGCGGAACAAATCAAGGTATGGCGCATGACGCTCCCTCTTTTTTAGTGTTTTTCGATGCACCGCGGTCCCTTCCGGGGACGTTGTGGCTGCAGCGAATTCAAACCGATACGCACGGCGAAAACCGATAGTCCACGCAGTGACTGGTCAGACTCCCGACGGTAGGGGCCGTGGGGCTGGCAGTAAATGCGCTGAGTCCTAAAGACTCGTAGGAAAAGGCAACACGTCCTATACCGACTCGGTCAGATCGAGTGGAAAAGGATGTAAGTAAATTCCTAACAGATCGGCAAAAAACAGCGGCGACGTTGAGAGCGTCGCCGCTGCCTCTTTTACTTGACGCTGACGCCGTAGAAGGAGTTCAGGCCGAATGGGCTGATCTTGAAATCCTGCACGTTGGCGCGCATGGGTTGATACACCGTCGAGTGAGCGATAGGTGTGAATGGAACAGCATCTTTGAGGACGTGTTGCGCCTGCTTGTACAGCTCGGTGCGCTTGGCCTGATCGGTGGTGCGCTTGGCGTCTTTGACGAGGCCGTCAAATTTCTTGTCGCACCATTTGGCAAAGTTGTTGCCGCTCAGCGCGTCACAACCAAACAACACGTTAAGCCAGTTGTCCGGATCACCATTGTCACCGCTCCAGCCAATGATCATGGCCTGGTTCTCGCCACCTTTGGAGCGCTTGATGTACTCGCCCCACTCGTAGCTGACGATCTTCACGTTCAGACCGATCTTCTTCCAGTCGGACTGGAGCATTTCGGCCATCAGCTTGGCGTTCGGGTTGTACGGACGCTGTACCGGCATCGCCCACAGAACGATCTCGGTGCCTTCCTTGACGCCGGCTTCCTTGAGCAGCTCCTTGGCTTTCTCAGGATCGTACTTGGCGTCCTTGATGGTGGTGTCGTAGGACCACTGGGTCGGCGGCATGGCGTTGACGGCCAGTTGGCCGGCGCCCTGGTAAACCGAGTCGATGATCTGCGGCTTGTTGACCGACATGTCCATTGCCTGGCGAACGCGCAGGTCAGCCAGCGGGTTCGGCTCGTTGCTGCCCTTGACCTTGTCCATCACGTTGTAGGCGATGTAGCCCAGGTTGAAACCGGCCTGGTCAGGCATCTTCAGCGCCGGATCGGCTTTCAGCCCTGCGAGGTCGGCCGGACGCGGGAACAGGGTGACCTGGCACTCGTTCTTCTTCAGCTTCTGGATACGCACCGACGGGTCGGTGGTGATGGCGAAGATCAGGTTGTCGATCTTGACGTCTTCAGGCTTCCAGTAGTCCTTGTTGCCGGTGTAACGGATGTTCGAGTCTTTCTGATAGCTCTTGAACACGAACGGACCAGTGCCGATCGGCTTCTGGTTGATGTCGGCAGCCTTGCCTTCCTTGAGCAGTTGGGCAGCGTATTCGGCGGACTGGACGGAGGCGAAGCTCATGGCCATGTTCTGGATGAACGCGGCATCAACTTCCTTGAGGGTGAACTTGACGGTGTGGTCGTCGACTTTATCGATCTTGGTGATGTTGGTATCCATCCCCATGTCGGTGAAGTACGGGAATTCGGTCGGGTACGCCTTACGGAACGGGTCATCCTTGTTAATCATGCGATTGAAGGTGAACAGCACGTCGTCGGCGTTGAACTCACGAGTCGGCTTGAAATACGGGGTGGTGTGGAACTTGACGCCTTCACGCAGGTGGAAGGTGTAGCTCAGGCCATCCGGGGAAATGTCCCAACTGGTCGCCAGCCCAGGAATCACGGCGGTGCCGCCACGCTCGAACTGGGTCAGACGGTTGAACATGGTTTCGGCGGAGGCGTCGAAGTCGGTTCCGGTGGTGTACTGGCCTGGGTCGAAACCGGCCGGGCTGCCTTCGGAGCAGAACACCAGGTTAGTCGCGGCGGTGGCGAAAGGTGCGGAGGCTAACAAGCCTGCGCCGACTAAGAACGGAATGACCGCGTGTTTAAGCATGTTGGCCTCATGATTTGTTGTCATTTTTTAATAGTGAGGTACGACCTCGTGAGTCGTGCCTGCGGATACTTATGCAGGGGCTATACCCAATGCAAGATCCAGAGCGACTGGTGGCCCTAAACCGTGGCACGAACGTACCTTAATGTCGCATCTGTATAACTTTTGACGCATTTAACCGTTTGCGGACGGTTTTTACGGTGCAAGCAGTGCCCTAAAAAGGTGCAACCGGGACGCGAAATGCTCCCGGTTGGGGCTGGGTGTTACTTATTTATACCCACACCATAGAACGGGGTGAGACCGAACGGGCTGATACGGAAGTCGGTGACTTCCTTGCGCAGCGGCTGGAACACCGTGGAGTTGGCGATCGGCGTGATCGGCACCTGTTGTTTAAGGATCAGTTGCGCCTGTTGATACAGTTTTACCCGCTGCGCTTTATCGGTGGAGACCTTGGCTTGCTGCACCAGTCTGTCGTAGGCCGGATCGCACCATTTGGCGTAGTTGCTGCCTTTCACCGCCGCGCAGCTGTAAAGCACGCCCAGCCAGTTGTCGGGGTCGCCGTTGTCACCGGTCCAGCCGTAGATCATCGCGTCGTGTTCACCGTTCTTGGCACGCTTGATGTACTCGCCCCATTCGTAGCTGACGATGTTGGCCTTGATGCCGATCTTTTCCCAATCCTGCTGGATCATCTGCGCCGACATCCGCGCATTCGGGTTCGAGGCGCGCTGCACGGTCATCGCCCAGAGGTTGATGGTTGTACCCGGTGCAACCCCGGCCTCCTTGAGTAGCGCCCTGGCCTTCACCGGGTCGTATGGGGCGTCCTTGATGTTCGGATCGAACGACCATTGCGCCGGCGGCAGGGCGTTTTGCGCCAACTGGCCGGCACTCTGATAGACGGCCTTGATGATCGCCGGTTTGTCGATGGCCATGTCCAGGGCCTGACGGACCTTGAGCTGATCCAGCGGAGGATGGGTGGTGTTGTAGGCGAGGAAGCCGAGGTTGAATCCGGCCTGCTTCAACACGCGCAGGTTCGGGTCCTGCTCCATGACTTCAATGTCGGCCGGGCGCGGGTAGCCGCTGACCTGGCATTCGCCGGTCTTGAGCTTTTGCAGGCGAACGGCGGCGTCCGGGGTGATCGAGAACACCAGGTTGTCGATCTTCACGTCCTCGGGTTTCCAGTAGGCCTTGTTCGCCGCATAGCGGATCTGCGAATCCTTCTGGTAGCGCTTGAACACGAACGGGCCGGTGCCAACCGGTTTCTGGTTGAGATCGGCGGCCTTGCCTTCCTTGAGCAGTTGCGCGGCGTATTCGGCCGACTGCACCGAGGCGAAACTCATGGCGAGGTTTTGCACGAACGCGGCGTCGACGTTGTTCAGGTTGAAGCGCACGGTGTGGTCGTCGATTTTTTCCACGGATTTGATCGTGGTGTTCAGGTCCATGTCGGTGAAGTACGGCGACTCGGCGGGGTAGGCCTTGCGAAAGGCGTTTTCCGGATCGAGCAGGCGCTGGAAGGTGAACAGTACGTCATCGGCGTCGAACTCGCGGGTCGGGGTGAAGTAGTCCGTTGTGTGGAATTTCACGCCCTGGCGCAGGTGGAAGGTGTATTGCAGACCGTCGGCGGAGACGTCCCAGCGGGTTGCCAGGCCGGGTTCGATGTCGGTGCCGCCACGTTTGAATTGGGTGAGACGGTTGAAGACGGTTTCGGCGGAGGCATCGAAGTCGGTGCCGCTGGTGTATTGGCTGGGATCGAAGCCGGCGGGGCTGGCTTCCGAGCAGTACACAAGGGTTGTGGCGGCGTGTGCCAGAGGGGTCATGGCGGTGAAGGCGAGGGCGAGTAGCAGCGATTTCAGGGTGAAGCTTTCCATTGAGTCCCCGGGTTTTGGTGTTGGTTTTTTTTGAGAGTAGCGGGGATTTCGGGGCGGGCGGAAATATCGTTTTTCTTGGGGGAGTGTCTATCTCGGTATATGTGTGGGGGAGAGCCGCTTCCCAAGGCCACAAAAAAACCGGCGACCCTCGCGGATCGCCGGTTTTTCATTCACCTCGAATCAACTCACTGCATCAGCACTTCAATCGAGCCGTCGGCGGTCATGCTCACCTGGCTGGTGCCGGCTTCTACATCCGGTGTCACCGGGGCTGCGTCCATGCCCGCCGCTTTCATCATCATGGGGGCACGCATGTAGGGTTGTGGATAACCGTTGCTGTTGAGGTTCAGGCTGACGATTTTGTAGCCCTTGCCGCCGAGGGCGTCGGTGGCGAGTTGAGCGCGGGCCTTGAAGGCGGTCACGGCTTCCTTGAGCAGGGCGTCTTCGCTGGATTTGCGGGTCGGGTCGGCGATCGCGAAGTCCATGCCGCCCATCTTCAGGTCGGTCAGCAGTTCGCCGGTGAGTTTCGACAGGGCGGCGAAGTCGGCGCTTTCCAGACGCAGTTCAGCGCGTTCGCGCCAGCCGGTGATTTTCTGGCCCTTGGTGTCGTAGATCGGGTAGCTGTTGCGGCTGCCCTGGCGCAGGGTGATGTCCTTAACCTGCTTGGCCTGGGCCAGCGCCTTGTTCATGGTGGTGCTGATGTCGGCGGCGAGTTTGGCCGGGTCGGCGTTTTGCTCTTCCGTGTACAGGGTCACGATCATCAGGTCGCGGGCCACTTCCTTGCTGACTTCGGCGCGCAGGGCGATCTGGTTGTAGTGCAGATCATCGGCGGCCAGGGCCGGCAGGCTGGCGACGCTGCCGACGGTCAGGGCGAGAAGGGCGGCGCTGCGGCGAAATGTGTGCATGAAAGCTCCTTGATATGGGCGCAGGTGATGGTTCGGGGGCCTGCGTGAAACCATCAGACTCTAGCGTCTATGATCCGGTTCGCCCAGTTACAACTTCTATACAGATGGCGAGCGCCGTGCTTTTTCCTTGCACACGCCGGTGTGGTCGTTTGACGCACTTTCGCCTCTCGGGCGCGCGGCTTGGTTATACTCCGTGCGATCCGCCTGGAGCGCTCATCAGGAGAGCTCATGCTCGCCCCCGTACAACTGACTTCCGCCACTCGCCAGAACCTCTGGCGGCTGACTTTTATCCGCACGCTGGTGCTGGCCGCGCAGGCCGGTTCCGTGGGCCTGGCCTACTGGCTGCAATTGTTGCCGTTGCCGTGGGTGCAACTGGTGATGACCCTCGGCTGTTCGATTCTGCTTTGTGTGTTCACCGCCGTGCGTCTGCGCACCTCATGGCCGGTCACCGAGCTCGAATACGCGCTGCAACTGGCCTGCGATCTGTTTATCCACAGTGCCCTGCTGTATTTCTCCGGCGGCTCGACCAACCCGTTCGTTTCGTATTATCTGGTGCCGCTGACCATTGCTGCGGTGACGCTGCCATGGCGCTATTCGGTGATTCTGTCCGGTATCGCGCTGGCCTTGTATACCCTGATGCTGACGCACTTCTATCCGCTGGAAACCTTGCCGGTCGCTCGGGAGAATCTGCAGATCTACGGCATGTGGCTGAGCTTTGCCCTCGCGGCGGCGGTGATCACGTTTTTCGCCGCGCGCATGGCCGAGGAACTGCGCCGTCAGGAAGAGTTGCGCGCGATCCGCCGCGAAGAAGGCCTGCGCGATCAGCAGTTGCTCGCCGTTGCCACCCAGGCCGCCGGCGCCGCCCATGAACTGGGTACGCCGCTGGCGACCATGAGCGTGCTGCTCAAAGAGATGCAGCAGGATCATCCCGACCCGATGCTGCAAGACGATCTGAAGGTGCTGCAGGATCAGGTCAAGCTGTGCAAGCAGACCCTGCAGCAACTGGTGCGTGCCGCCGAGGCCAACCGGCGTCTGGCGGTGGAAATGCAGGACGTCACCGACTGGCTCGACGAGGCGCTCAACCGCTGGCACCTGATGCGCCCCGAGGCCAGTTACCGCTTCCAGCGTCTGGGCCAGGGCACCGTGCCGCGCATGGCGCCGCCACCGGATCTGACCCAGGCCTTGTTGAACCTGCTGAACAACGCCGCCGACGCCTGTCCGGAAAATCTCCAGGTGACCTTGGACTGGAGCGCCGAAGACCTGACCATCAGCATCCGCGACCACGGTGCCGGAGTGCCGCTGGCCATCGCCGAGCAGATCGGCAAACCGTTTTTTACCACCAAGGGCAAAGGTTTCGGCCTGGGCCTGTTTTTGAGCAAGGCCAGCGTGACACGCGCCGGCGGCTCAGTGAAACTCTATAGTCATGAGGAAGGCGGCACGCTCACCGAGCTGCGTCTGCCCCACGGCGCCCGAGGAGACCAACATGAGTGACGAAATCCAAGTCGAAGGCGAAGAACTGCCGCATTTGCTGCTGGTCGACGACGATGCGACCTTCACCCGGGTGATGGCCCGTGCCATGGCCCGTCGCGGCTTTCGCGTCAGCACCGCCAGTTCCGCCGAGGAGGGCCTGACGCTGGCCCAGGCCGATCTGCCGGATTACGCCGCGCTCGACCTGAAGATGGACGGCGACTCCGGTCTGGTCCTGCTGCCGAAGCTGCTGGAGCTGGACCCGGAAATGCGCGTGGTGATCCTCACCGGTTATTCGAGCATTGCCACCGCCGTCGAGGCGATCAAGCGCGGTGCGTGCAACTACCTGTGCAAACCGGCGGATGCCGACGACGTCCTGGCGGCGCTGCTTTCCGAGCACGCCGACCTCGACAGCCTGGTGCCGGAAAACCCGATGTCGGTGGATCGCCTGCAATGGGAACACATCCAGCGCGTGCTGACCGAACACGAAGGCAACATCTCCGCCACTGCCCGCGCCCTGGGCATGCACCGCCGCACTTTGCAGCGCAAACTGCAGAAGCGCCCGGTTCGTCGCTGAACCTGCGCTGAACGGCTATCGCCAGCCCTCGCGATAAAACGCACCGATCAACTATGATCGGTGCGTGTCTGTTCTTTTCTTTATCGAGCCTTTTCCATGAATCAGAACGCTGAATATTCCGCGGTCAACGATGCTGTGCGCGGGCAGTTTTTTCGCAAAGTGTGGGCGATGACCACGCCTTACTGGCGCAGCGAAGAGAAGGGCAAGGCCTGGACGCTGCTGATCGCCGTGATTGCGCTGTCGCTGTTCAGCGTTGCCATTTCGGTGTGGATCAACAGTTGGTACAAGGATTTCTACAACGCCCTGCAAAAGAAGGATGAGGCAGCGTTCTGGCAGTTGATCCTGTATTTCTGCGGCATCGCCACGGTGGCGATCCTTGGCGCGGTGTACCGGCTGTACCTGACGCAGATGCTGACCATCCGCTGGCGGGCGTGGCTCACCGAGAACCACTTCAAACGCTGGCTCGGTCACAAAAACTATTATCAGCTGGAGCAGGGCGGTTACACCGATAACCCCGACCAGCGGATTTCCGAAGACCTCAACACCTTCACCGCCAACACCTTGAGCCTTGGCCTGGGACTGATCCGCACCGTGGTCAGCCTGGTGTCGTTCTCGATCATCCTGTGGGGCGTGTCGGGCAGCATCGAAGTGTTCGGGGTCGAGATTCCCGGCTACATGTTCTGGTGTGCGCTGCTGTATGCGGCGGTCGGCAGTTGGCTGACGCACCTGATCGGCCGACGCCTGATCGGTCTGAACAACCAACAACAACGCTTCGAAGCCGACTTGCGTTTCTCCATGGTGCGAGTGCGCGAGAACGCCGAGAGCATCGCCCTGTACAACGGCGAACCGAATGAGACTCGCCGCTTGAGCAGCCGCTTCGGGCTGGTCTGGCACAACTTCTGGGACATCATGCGGGTGTCCAAGCGCCTGACGTTCTTCACCTCCGGCTACGGCCAGATCGCAATCATTTTCCCGTTCATCGTCGCCGCGCCACGTTACCTGTCGGGCAAGATCGAACTGGGTGAGCTGATGCAGATCAACTCGGCATTCGGCAACGTGCAAGAGAACTTCAGCTGGTTCATCAGCGCGTATTCGGATCTGGCCGCATGGCGTGCCACGTGTGACCGTCTGCTGAGTTTCCGCCAGGCCATGAGCGACAATGAAGAGCGCGCACCGGCCATCGACGTGCAGAACCAGGGCAGCGAATTGAAGGTGCACAACCTGGGGCTGGATCTGGCCGACGGTCGTCATCTGCTGACCAACGCCGACATGACCGTCGAGGCGGGTGAGCGCGTCATGCTCAGCGGTCGCTCCGGCAGCGGCAAATCCACCCTGCTGCGCGCGATGGGCCATTTGTGGCCGGCGGGGCATGGCAATATCCGGCTGCCGGCGGCGCGCTACCTGTTCTTGCCGCAGAAGCCCTATCTGCCGATCGGCACCTTGCGTGAAGCGCTGAGTTATCCACAGCCGGGCGACACCTACGCGCCGGAGCGTTATGCACAAGTGCTGGAAACTTGCCGCCTGCCGCATCTGGTTACGCGTCTGGATGAGGCCAATCACTGGCAGCGCATGCTGTCGCCGGGTGAGCAGCAACGACTGGCCTTCGCCCGGGCGCTGCTCTACGCGCCGCACTGGCTGTACATGGACGAAGCGACGTCGGCGATGGACGAGGAAGACGAAGCGACGCTGTATCAGGCGCTGATCGATCAGTTGCCGGGGCTGAGCATCGTCAGCGTCGGCCACCGCAGCAGCCTCAAGCGCTTCCACCCAAGGCACGTACGGATCGACAATGGTCACCTCGTGGAGCAGACGGTCACCGCCTGATCTTTCACAACTCGTCCGTGTGGAAGGGGGCCAGCCCACTCCCGCACGGACGATGTGATCGTACAACCCGCTTGCGCTATGATGCGACCCAAGCCGAATTTTTGAGACCAGACGCACACCATGGAAAACCCGATCGACACTCCGCGCCTGCCTCGCAAGCGCCGCAGCCTGGCACAGGAACTGGTGACAGTGCTGACCGAGCAGATCCGCGACGGCCTGCTCAAGCGGGGCGACAAGTTGCCCACCGAGTCGGCGATCATGGAAGCCCATGGCGTCAGCCGCACCGTGGTGCGCGAGGCGATTTCCCGTTTGCAGGCTGCCGGGCAGGTGGAAACCCGACACGGCATCGGCACGTTCGTGCTCGACACGCCGAGCCCGAGCGGTTTTCGCATCGATCCGGCGACAGTGGTTACCCTGCGCGATGTCCTGGCGATCCTCGAGTTTCGGATTAGCCTGGAAGTCGAATCCGCCGGGCTTGCCGCGCAACGCCGCAGCAGCGAGCAACTGGCCGCCATGCGCGCCGCCCTCGATGCGCTGAATGAAAGCGTCGCCCATGCCAGCGATGCCGTGGCGTCGGACTTCCAGTTCCATCTACAAATCGCCCTGTCCACCGGCAACCGCTACTTCACCGACATCATGACCCACCTGGGCACCAGCATCATTCCGCGCACCCGCCTGAACTCCGCGCGGCTGGCCCATGATGACCAGCAGCACTACATGAATCGCCTGAGTCGCGAGCACGAAGAAATCTACGATGCCATTGCCCGTCAGGATTCCGATGCGGCCCGCGCGGCCATGCGTCTGCACCTGACCAACAGCCGCGAACGCCTGCGCCAGGCCCATGAAGAGGCTCAGGCGCAGGGTTGAACGTCAGGCTTCGATGGTCAGTCTGAGCGGCTCCGAGCACAGTTCCAGGCTCGACTCGTCGGCGAATTTGTAGCGCAGTTCAACGCTGCCGTTCAGGTAATTTTCCAGCGCTGAGCGGGGCACGCTCAGCTCGACGCCGGTCAGGCTGACCATGTCGTCCAGCGCTTCACTCCAGACCCCCGTCGGCTCCCAGACGCCTTGCCACTCAGGCTGTTCCGGATCCGGGCCGAGAATCGGATAGACCTCCCAGTTCGCGGGCGTGTCTTGGGCGTCGGGAACCTGAAGGCGCAAGTCGTCGCTCAGGGCCGACAGTTTCACCACGACGGTTTCGGCCGAGTGATGGGGAAATTGCGGAAGGGTTGGCGGGATGAAATCCATGATCGGTTCGCTCCATGCGAGGTGAGCCGTGATCCATTCACGGCGGCTCTGCACGGTAAAAGCGTTTTGCCTGAAATGCCCGGAAATGTTCATTTCCGGGCATTTCCGTGATCAGGGTTTCCTGTCAGGCAGGAAGGATCGTGCGGTCGACCCGGACGGCCAGTCGGGCGCTGCCGGGTTTGGCATCGAACGTCGCGTAACCCTGTTTATCCACCGTCGCGCGGGCAATCGCCACGCCATCGGCCAGCAACTCCAGCGGCGCACCTTTGAGGGATTGGCCCGAGGCCAGTTCCAGTTTCAATTTGATTGTCATGGTCATTCTCCTCAGTGGGTGTTGCCGGTGGGGTGGTAGTCCTTGAGCAGCAGGTAAGTGCTCCAGCCCCACCAGTCGTCGACCGTGGCGGTGTCGTTGAGGTTGTTGACGTCCTTGCGCCGCAGCACCTTGCCGCCCTCGGAGCGGAACAGCGGCGAGAAGTTGTTCGCCAGGTCGAGCACCGCTGCCAGATCCGGCAGTCGTTGCAACGCGGCGAAGCCGGAAGGCGCGGGCACGTTGCCGCTGAGGTAGGCGGCGAACACTTCGTCCGCCGAGGCCTGCACCGCTTGATTGACCTGGTTGCGGTTGTCGGTGTCGCTCGCTTCGAAGTAACGCTTGTCGCCGAACGCGCGCCATTGATCGCCGTGGGCATTGCGCACCTTGAGGCCGAACTTGCTGTCTTCGTCGTGCATGAAACGGGTGAGCAGTGAACCCAGATCGCTTGGGGTGACCGCGGCGGCCATGTCCTTGCGTGGCACCCGCAGGTGGCCGGAGGAGAACAGGTCGGTCAGGTAGTGATCGGCGAAGGCATTCATCGCGTAGGCCCGCTCCAGTTGCTGCGGGTCGTGACTGGCACGGGCGGCGACGGCGGTTTGCAGGGCGGCGGTGTGCCCGGCGATGTAGGCCAGTCTGGCCCATTCGCCGAAATGGTCAGCGTTGTTCGCCGCCAGTTTCAGATAACGCCCGAGCGGGAACAGCGCCGAGACAAAACTGCCGCCGCCGGTGATCTTGTTCCACTCTTCGGACAACGTATCTCCCAGTGCATCGTAGGCTTCGTGCGGCGGCTTGCCGTCCTTGATCGCCTGCCTGACCGCATCGATCTCCTTTTGCATCACCGCGAGAATCTGCGTCGCTTCGGCCCGCGCGGCCGGCAGCACCGCGAGGGAGTCGAATGCGGCGTTGAAACGTTGCAGGCGTTCGGCCGGCGTGGCGCCTTCGTTGATCGGCCGATCGACGACGCCGTAGAAATCACCGCCCAGCGCCAGCACCTGGCCGTAGGTCAGGGCCAGGCCGTTGGGCAGGTGCAAGGGGACGTTTTGCGCAAGCACGGGCTCGGCTTTTTCGACGAAGCGCAGGCGCGTGTTATCGCCGATGGCCGTATGTTCCGCGCCCTCGAACCTCAGGGGTGGCTTGCCTTTCAGGGCTTTGCCGGGGAGGGCGGTGGCGGGTGAAACGTCGCTGTGGGCGTCGGCAATGTGCAGCAGCAAATGCGGATGGTCAGCACTGATCGTGATGCCGTTCGCGCTGAACAGATCATCGAACCGAGCGATGACCGGTGCAGGTTTTTCCGTTGTTTTTGTTTGTAGACCGGACATTTCTTTCTCCTTGATATGTCGTCGGCAGGTTTTATTTGACTGTATATACATACAGTCAAATCGAGCCTAGCCGAGAATATTCCTACGTCAAGAAAAGATCTTGTCCGACAAAAAATGCCTGGCGGCGATGAAATGCAGTTGACGGTTGTTATTTAAGTTGTACGATGACCTACAACTTCGGCGAAGGCTGAACGGTCCACTCACAAAAATACGTTGCTCAGGGTGTTCGAATAATGAATCCACAAGAACTGAAGTCCATCCTCTCCGCCGGCCTGCTGTCGTTCCCGGTGACCGATTTCAATGCCCAGGGCGATTTCAACCGCGCTGGCTACATCAAGCGCCTGGAATGGCTGGCCCCGTACGGTGCTTCGGCTCTGTTCGCCGCCGGTGGCACCGGTGAGTTCTTCTCCCTGGCCGCCAGCGAATACTCGGAAATCATCAAGACCGCCGTCGACACCTGCGCCAGCAGTGTGCCGATCCTCGCCGGTGTCGGTGGTTCGACCCGCCAGGCCATCGAATACGCTCAGGAAGCCGAGCGTCTGGGCGCCAAGGGCCTGTTGCTGCTGCCGCACTACCTGACCGAAGCCAGCCAGGACGGCGTTGCCGCCCACGTTGAAGCCGTGTGCAAATCGGTGAACATCGGTGTGGTGGTCTACAACCGTAACGTCTGCCGTCTGAACGCAACGCTGCTGGAGCGTCTGGCCGAGCGTTGCCCGAACCTGATCGGTTACAAGGATGGCCTGGGCGACATCGAACTGATGGTGTCGATCCGTCGCCGCCTCGGTGACCGCTTCAGCTACCTCGGCGGCCTGCCGACCGCTGAAGTCTACGCTGCGGCCTACAAGGCCCTGGGCGTACCGGTCTACTCCTCGGCGGTGTTCAACTTCATCCCGAAAACCGCGATGGACTTCTACCACGCGATCGCCCGTGAAGATCACGCCACTGTCGGCAAGATCATCGACGACTTCTTCCTGCCGTACCTGGACATCCGCAACCGCAAGGCCGGCTATGCCGTGAGCATCGTCAAGGCCGGGGCAAAAATTGCCGGCTATGACGCAGGCCCGGTGCGGGCACCGCTGACCGACCTGACCGGCGAAGAGTATGAAATGCTCGCCGCGCTGATCGACAAGCAAGGTGCGCAGTAACACCCGATAAAACAGAGGCCGCTGAGCAATCAGCGGCTTTTTGCGTGAAGGCTTTTAGATTCGAGGGCAGTCCCGTGGCACATGCACAACGTTACGACAACTACATCAACGGCGAATGGGTTGCCGGCGCCGACTACTCGGCCAACATCAACCCGTCCGAACTGAGCGACACCATCGGCGACTACGCCAAGGCTGACCTGGCGCAGGTCAATGCGGCCATCGATGCTGCCCGCGCCGCGTTCCCGGCCTGGTCGACCTCGGGTATTCAGGCCCGTCACGATGCGCTGGATAAAGTCGGCAGCGAAATCCTCGCCCGTCGCGAAGAACTCGGCACGCTGCTGGCCCGGGAAGAGGGCAAGACTCTGCCCGAAGCCATCGGCGAAGTGACCCGCGCCGGCAACATCTTCAAGTTCTTCGCCGGTGAGTGCCTGCGTCTGTCCGGCGATTACGTGCCGTCGGTGCGTCCGGGTGTCAACGTCGAAGTGACCCGCGAAGCCCTCGGCGTGGTCGGTCTGATTACGCCGTGGAACTTCCCGATTGCCATCCCGTCGTGGAAAATCGCCCCGGCCCTGGCTTACGGCAACTGCGTGGTGCTCAAGCCTGCGGATCTGGTGCCGGGCTGCGCCTGGGCGCTGGCGGAAATCATTTCCCGTGCAGGCTTCCCGGCCGGTGTGTTCAACCTGGTGATGGGCAGCGGTCGCGTAGTTGGCGAGGCCCTGGTCAACAGCCCGAAAGTCGACGGCATCAGCTTCACCGGTTCCGTGGGCGTGGGCCGGCAGATCGCGGTCAGCTGCGTTTCGCGCCAGGCCAAGGTGCAACTGGAGATGGGCGGCAAGAACCCGCAGATCATTCTCGACGACGCCGACCTCAAGCAAGCGGTCGAGCTGTCGGTACAGAGCGCGTTCTACTCCACCGGCCAGCGTTGCACTGCATCGAGTCGTCTGATCGTTACCGCCGGGATTCACGACAAGTTCGTCGAAGCCATGGCCGAACGCATGAAGTCGATCAAGGTCGGCCACGCGCTGAAGGCTGGCACCGACATCGGTCCGGTGGTCTCGCAAGCCCAGTTGGAACAGGACCTGAAGTACATCGACATCGGCCAGTCCGAAGGGGCGCGTCTGGTCAGCGGCGGTGGTCTGGTGACCTGCGACACCGAGGGCTACTTCCTCGCGCCGACGCTGTTTGCCGACAGTGAAGCGTCGATGCGCGTCAGCCGCGAAGAGATTTTCGGCCCGGTGGCGAACATCGTCCGCGTGGCCGATTACGAAGCCGCGCTGGCCATGGCCAACGACACCGAATTCGGCCTGTCGGCCGGCATCGCCACCACCTCGCTGAAGTACGCCAACCACTTCAAGCGTCATTCCCAGGCCGGGATGGTGATGGTCAACCTGCCGACCGCCGGCGTCGATTACCACGTTCCGTTCGGTGGCCGTAAAGGTTCATCCTATGGCTCACGTGAGCAAGGCCGCTATGCGCAAGAGTTCTACACCGTGGTGAAAACCAGCTACATCGGCTCGTAACCCGCTGCACCCGCGCAGGGCATTCGCCTGAGGCCCTGCGCGGCACAAGACCAAAGAATGTTTTACCCGCATAAAAATAATCAGTGGGAGTACATCTACATGCAATCGTCCAAGCCGACTCACGTCCGCTATTTGATTTTGCTCATGCTGTTTCTGGTGACCACGATCAACTACGCCGACCGCGCCACCATCGCGATCGCCGGTTCCAGCCTGCAAAAAGACCTCGGTATCGACGCGGTCACCCTCGGTTACATCTTCTCCGCTTTCGGTTGGGCCTACGTGGCCGGGCAAATTCCCGGTGGCTGGCTGCTCGATCGGTTCGGCTCGAAAAAAGTCTATGCCCTGAGCATTTTCACCTGGTCGCTGTTCACCGTGCTGCAAGGCTTTGTCGGTGAGTTCGGCATGTCCACCGCGGTGGTTGCGCTGTTCATGCTGCGCTTCCTGGTGGGCCTGGCCGAAGCGCCGTCGTTCCCCGGCAACGCGCGGATCGTCGCAGCCTGGTTCCCGACCGCTGAACGCGGCACTGCGTCGGCGATCTTCAACTCGGCGCAATACTTTGCCACCGTGCTGTTCGCGCCGCTGATGGGCTGGATCGTGTTCAGCTTCGGTTGGGAACACGTGTTCATCGTCATGGGTATTCTCGGCATCGTGTTCTCGCTGGTCTGGCTGAAAATTATCCACAGCCCGCGCCAGCACCCGATGGCCAACGAAGCCGAAGTGAACTTCATCGCCGACAACGGCGGCATGGTCGACATGGACCAGAAGAAGGGCAAGAAGGCTGACGGTCCGAAGTGGGACTACATCCGCCAGTTGCTGACCAACCGCATGATGCTCGGCGTTTATCTGGGCCAGTACTGCATCAACGGCATCACTTACTTCTTCCTGACCTGGTTCCCGGTGTACCTGGTGCAGGAGCGCGGCATGACCATTCTCAAGGCCGGTTTCATTGCTTCGCTGCCGGCAATCTGCGGCTTTATCGGTGGTGTGCTGGGCGGGGTGATTTCCGACTACCTGCTGCGCAAGGGCCATTCGCTGACCTTCGCCCGCAAGGCACCGATCATTGCCGGCCTGCTGGTTTCCAGCAGCATCGTGGCCTGCAACTATGTTGAAGTGGAATGGATGGTGGTCGGCTTCATGGCCCTGGCGTTCTTCGGCAAAGGCGTGGGCGCGCTGGGCTGGGCGGTGGTTTCCGACACCTCGCCGAAACAGATCGCCGGTCTGAGCGGTGGCCTGTTCAACACCTTCGGTAACATCGCGTCGATCACCACCCCGATCGTCATCGGCTACATCATCAGCTCCACCGGTTCGTTCAAATGGGCGCTGGTGTTCGTCGGCGCCAACGCGCTGGTGGCAGTGTTCAGCTATCTGGTGATCGTCGGCCCGATCAAGCGTGTGGTACTCAAAGAGCCGCCAACCAATGGCGGTTCCGAAGCCACCGGTAAATTGTCTCAAGCGCATTCCTGAGGAGCGGCGTCATGCAGTTGATTGAACATTCCGACTCGCCGCGCTACATCCGCCTGCACGAGCGGGACAACGTAGTGATTGTGGTCAACGACCAGGGCGTTCCGGCGGGCACCGCGTTCGCCGACGGCCTGGTCACGGTGGATTTCGTACCGCAGAGCCACAAGGTCACCCTCGAGGACATTCCCGAGGGCGGCCAGGTGATTCGCTACGGCCAGACCATCGGCTACGCGTTGCAGCCGATTCCCCGTGGCAGTTGGGTCAAGGAAGATCAACTGCGCATGCCGACCGCGCCGCCGCTGGACAGCCTGCCGCTGTCCACTGATGTGCCGGATGCCCAGGCGCCGCTGGAAGGCTTCACCTTCGAGGGTTACCGCAACGCCGACGGCACCGTCGGCACGCGCAACATCCTCGGCATCACCACCACCGTGCAATGCGTCACCGGGGTGCTTGATCATGCGGTGAAGAAGATCAAGGAAGAGTTGCTGCCCAAGTACCCGTACGTCGACGACGTGGTGGCGCTGACCCACAGTTACGGTTGTGGCGTGGCGATCACCGCCACCGACGCCTACATCCCGATCCGCACCGTGCGCAATCTGGCGCGCAACCCGAACCTGGGCGGCGAGGCGCTGGTGATCAGCCTCGGCTGCGAGAAATTGCAGGCCGGGCAGGTGATGCACGAGGACGACGCGTCGGTGGACCTGAGCGAGCCCTGGCTGTATCGCTTGCAGGATTCCAGTCACGGTTTCACCGAAATGATCGAGCAGATCATGGAACTGGCCGAGACCCGCCTGAAGAAACTCGACCAGCGCCGCCGGGAAACCGTATCGGCATCGGAGCTGATCCTTGGCATGCAGTGCGGCGGCAGCGATGCGTTCTCCGGTATCACCGCCAACCCGGCGCTGGGTTACGCCTCGGACCTGCTCCTGCGGGCGGGGGCGACGGTGATGTTTTCCGAAGTCACCGAAGTGCGTGACGCGATTTACCTGCTGACCTCCCGGGCACAGACCCAGACCGTTGCCGAGGAACTGGTGCGCGAGATGGACTGGTACGACCGTTACCTGGCCAAGGGCGAAGCGGATCGCAGTGCGAACACCACGCCGGGCAACAAGAAGGGCGGGTTGTCGAACATTGTCGAGAAGTCGCTGGGCTCGATCGTCAAGTCTGGCAGCAGCGCGATCAGTGGCGTGCTGGGCCCGGGGGAGCGGTTCAAGCAGAAGGGTTTGATCTTCTGTGCGACGCCGGCCAGTGATTTTGTCTGCGGCACGTTGCAACTGGCGGCGGGCATGAACCTGCATGTGTTCACCACCGGTCGCGGCACGCCTTATGGGCTGGCGATGGCGCCGGTGGTGAAGGTGTCGACCCGTACCGAACTGGCGCAGCGCTGGCCGGATCTGATCGACATCGACGCCGGGCGGATCGCCACCGGGCGGGCGACCATCGAAGAACTGGGCTGGGAGTTGTTCCACTACTACCTGGACGTGGCCAGCGGCAAGGCGCAGACGTGGGCGGAGAAGCACAAGCTGCATAACGACATTACGTTGTTCAATCCGGCGCCGATTACCTGAGGTTGTGGGGAAGGTCAAAGGCCTTCCCACCCTCCAGCTCTCTTGGGGGGAGAGGGTTAGGGGAGGGGCTTTTGACGCTTTTCGCTTATCATTAGCCCCCTAACGACGCTCACCCAAGGTTCCCCCGGCATGCTGGCTATTTTCCTCGAAACCCTGAACATCACCGCGCCGGTATTCGCCATGCTGTTTCTCGGTGTGCTGCTCAAGCGCATCGACTGGATCAACGACAACTTCATCCACACGGCCTCGTCGCTGGTGTTCAACGTCACCATGCCGGCGCTGCTGTTCCTCGGCATTCTGCATGCCGACCTGCACGCCGCCCTGCAACCGGCGCTGTTGATTTACTTTGCCGTCGCCACGCTGGTGAGTTTCGCCGTCGCATGGGGCTGGGCGATTTTGCGTTGCCCGCGCGAGGATCGCGGGATCTATGCCCAGGGCGCATTTCGCGGCAACAACGGGGTGATCGGTCTGGCGCTGGCGGCGAGCATGTATGGCGACTACGGGATTTCCCTCGGGGCGATTCTCGCGGCGCTGGTGATCCTGTTCTACAACACTCTGTCGACCATCGTCCTGGCGGTGTACAGCCCGGTGATCAAGTCCGATCCATGGAGCATCTGCAAAAGCGTGGTGAGCAATCCGCTGATTATCAGCGTGATCGCGGCGGCGCCGTTTGCCTGCTTCAAGATCGGTTTGCCGGGATGGCTGGAAACCTCCGGGCAGTACCTGGCGCAGACCACGCTGCCGCTGGCGCTGATCTGCATCGGTGGCACGCTGTCGCTGGCGGCGCTGCGCAAGAGCGGCAAGATGGCGCTCAGTTCCAGCCTGGTGAAGATGGTCGGCCTGCCGGTGCTGGCGACGCTGGGCGCATGGTTGTGGGGCTTCCGAGGGGCGGAGCTGGGGATTCTGTTTCTGTACTTCGGCAGCCCGACGGCGGCGGCGAGTTTCGTCATGGCCCGGGCGGCGCAGGGCAATCATGAGCTGGCGGCGGCGATCATTGTCATGACCACGCTGATGGCGGCGATTACCACCAATATCGGGATCTTCTTCTTGCAGTGGGGCGGGTGGATCTAGCCAGTGACTTGAGGTGTTTTCTCGGGCCTCTTCGCGGGCTTGCCCGCGAAGGCGTCAGATCAGATGGCGCGACTTTCCATGCATCACTCAGGTTTCTGGTACGTCTCGATCACTTCCTGCGCCGCTCGAAACGCATCGATCGCCGCTGGCACGCCGGCATACACCGCGCAATGCAGCAGCGCTTCACGGATTTCTTCCACGGTGCAGCCATTGTTCAATGCGCCGCGCACGTGGCCCTTCAATTCCTGCGGACACTTCAACGCGGTCAGCGCCGCCAGGGTAATCAGGCTGCGGGTTTTCAGCGGCAGACCCTGGCGATTCCACACGCCGCCCCAGGCGTGTTCGTTGACGAAATCCTGCAGCGGTTGAGTGAATTCGGTGGCATTGCCCAGCGCTCGATCAACGAACGCATCGCCCATCACTTGGCGGCGGATTTCTACCCCGGTTTTCTTCGCATCGGTCACGGCACATCCCTCTTGTGGTGTTGGCGGCGCCAGGCGCGTACGGACGTGAACAGCAGAAACGCCAGCAGCGTCGGCAGGATATAAAACAGCATCAGGCGTTCGAGCTTGCCGGCCAGCGGCATGCCGGTGGTGAACGACACCACATGCAGCCCGTACGCCAGGTACAGACCGAGCAATAGCAAGCCCTCGGCGCGGGTCACGCGATAACCGGAGTAGAACACCGGCAGGCACAGGGCCGCGACACCGAGCATCACCGGCAGGTCGAAATCCAGGGCGTTGGGCGACACCGACAACGGCGTCGGCGCGATCAATGCGGTGACGCCGAGAACCCCTAGCAGGTTGAACAGGTTGGCGCCGATCACGTTGGCCACGGCAATGTCCCGTTGCCCGCGCAAGGCGGCGATCAGCGAAGTGGCGAGCTCCGGCAGCGACGTGCCGACCGCGACCACCGTCAGACCGATCACCCGCTCGGAGAACCCCAGATCCGTGGCCACCACCACCGCCGCGCCGAGCAGCAGATGCCCGGCGAACACCAGCAATCCGAGTCCGGCGATAATCATCAGCAGGCTGGTGAACCACGGCGCCTGTGGGTCCTGCGAGTGTTCGGAGTGCGGCCGCGCCGAGTGCCGCGACTGACGCAACAACAGGCCGAGATACAGCGCCAGGGCACCGAGCAGAAGCATGCCGTCCAGACGCCCGATTTCTTCATTCCACGCCAGCACGAACACCAGCAGGCTGGCGCCGATCATCAGCGGAATATCGAGGCGCACCAATTGCCGTGAGACTCGCAGCGGAATGATCAGCGCCGACAGGCCGAGGGTGACAAGGATGTTGAAGATGCTGCTGCCGATCACGCTGCTGATGGCGATGTCCGGCGTGTGTGCCTGCACCGCTTGCAGGCTGACCGCCATTTGCGGGGCGCTGCTGCCGAAGGCGACCACGGTCAGGCCGATGATCAACGGACGCACATGCAGGCGCGCGGCCAGGCGCACGGCGGCGCGCACCATCAGCTCGGCGCCGGCGATCAGCAGGATCAGCCCGCTGAACAGTTCGATCACATTGATCAGGGGTAAATCTTTAAGGCCGAAAATGGTCGGACTCCGTCAGTCGTCGAGGGCCTGCACGCGAACCCGGGCGGTGCCGCTGCGCAGCATGCCGAGCCGCTCGGCCGCCGCCCGGGAAACGTCGATCAGTCGCCCACGGGTATGTGGGCCACGGTCGTTGATGCGGACCACGACGGATTCATCGTTTTTCAGGTTGGTGACCCTCACCCGGGTGCCGAATGGCAATTGGCGGTGGGCGGCGGTCAGGGAATTCTGGTTGAACGCTTCGCCGCTGGCGGTGCGTTTACCGTGGTGCTTGGCACCGTAATAGGAGGCGACGCCGGTCTGGTCATAACCGTGCGGGTCGATGACATCGGTGCTGGCGCAACCGGCCAACAGCGAGAGCAGGGCGCAGCCAACGAGCAGGCGTTTCATTTAAAGGCTCCCGAAAGCGAATGCGGGAGCGAGCCTGCTCGCGAGAGCGCAGTGTCAGCCAAAACCCGTTCGACTGACCTGCGCTCTTCACGAGCAAGCCCGCTCCCACAGGGATTCGAGCCAGATTTGAATGCTGGCTCCATCCTGGTCAGCCTTCGAGCTTGCTTTTGAGCAGTTCGTTCACTTGCTGCGGGTTGGCCTTGCCTTTGGAGGCTTTCATGGCCTGGCCGACGAAGAAGCCGAACATCTTGCCGCGCTTGGCTTCATCCGCCGCGCGGTATTGCTCGACCTGCTCGGCGTTGGCCGCGAGCATTTCGTCCAGCACCGCCGAGATCGCGCCGCTGTCGGTCACTTGCTTCAGGCCGCGCTTGTCGATGATCTCGTCCGCGCTGCCTTCGCCGTTGGCCATCGCTTCGAACACCACCTTGGCGATCTTGCCGGAGATGGTGTTGTCCTTGATGCGCTGCAGCATGCCGCCCAGCAGCTCGGCGGAAACCGGCGATTGCTCGATGTCCAGGCCTTGCTTGTTGAGCAGGCTGCCCAGTTCGACCATCACCCAGTTCGCCGCCAGTTTGGCGTCGCCGCTGATGTCCGCGACCTTCTCGAAGTAGTCCGCTTGCTCACGGCTGGTGGCCAGCACGTTGGCGTCATAGGCCGACAGACCGAACTGGCTCTGGAAGCGCTCGCGTTTCTGCGGTGGCAGTTCCGGCAGGGTGGCACGCACCTCGTCGAGGAACGATTGTTCGATGACTACCGGCAGCAGGTCCGGATCGGGGAAGTAACGGTAGTCGTTGGCTTCCTCTTTACTGCGCATCGGACGGGTTTCGTCCTTGTTCGGATCGTACAGGCGGGTCTGCTGTTTCACTTTGCCGCCGTCTTCGATCAGGTCGATCTGACGCTGGATCTCGGAGTTGATCGCCTTCTCGATGAAGCGGAACGAGTTGACGTTCTTGATCTCGCAGCGTGTGCCGAATTCGGCCTGGCCTTTCGGACGGATCGACACGTTGCAGTCGCAACGCAGCGAGCCTTCGGCCATGTTGCCGTCGCAGATACCCAGGTAGCGCACCAGCGCATGGATCGCCTTGACGTAGGCCACGGCTTCCTTGGCGCTGCGCATGTCCGGTTCGGAGACGATTTCCAGCAGCGGTGTGCCGGCACGGTTCAGGTCGATGCCGGTGGCGCCGTTGAACTCTTCGTGCAGGCTCTTGCCGGCGTCCTCTTCAAGGTGCGCGCGGGTGATGCCGACGCGTTTGACCGTGCCGTCTTCCAGGGCGATGTCCAGGTGGCCCTTGCCGACGATCGGCAATTCCATCTGGCTGATCTGGTAGCCCTTCGGCAGATCCGGGTAGAAATAGTTTTTCCGGGCGAACACGTTGTGCTGGCCGATCTCGGCGTCGATCGCCTGACCGAACATCACCGCCATGCGCACGGCTTCCTGGTTGAGCACCGGCAGCACGCCGGGCATGCCCAGGTCGATCAGGCTGGCCTGGGTGTTGGGCTCGGAACCGAACGTGGTGGAACTACCGGAAAAGATTTTCGACCGGGTGGTGAGCTGGGTGTGAATCTCCAGCCCGATCACGACTTCCCATTGCATATATGTCTCCTCAGAAGCCGGTTGGGGTGCGGGTGTGCCAGTCAGTGTTCAACTGATACTGGTGCGCAACGTTCAACAGGCGACCTTCCTGGAAGTACGGAGCGAGCAATTGCACGCCGACCGGCAGGCCGTCGACGAAACCGGCCGGCATCGACAGGCCCGGCAGGCCCGCGAGGTTGGCGGTGATGGTGTAGACGTCTTCCAGGTACGCAGCGACCGGGTCGCTGTTCTTGGCGCCGAGTTTCCAGGCCGGGTTGGGCGTGGTCGGGCCGAGGATGATGTCGACTTCATTGAAGGCCGCCATGAAGTCGTTCTTCACCAGGCGACGGATCTTCTGCGCTTTGAGGTAGTAGGCGTCGTAGTAACCGGCGGACAGCGCATAGGCACCGACCATGATCCGGCGCTGCACTTCGGCACCGAAGCCTTCGCCACGGGAGCGCTTGTACAGGTCTTCGAGGTTTTTCGGGTCTGCGCAGCGGTGACCGAAGCGCACGCCGTCGAAACGCGACAGGTTGGAGGAGGCTTCCGCCGGGGCGATCACGTAATAGGCGGGAATCGCGTGCTGCATGTTCGGCAGGCTGATTTCCTTGATCACCGCACCGAGCTTCTGCAGCTCTTTGATGCTGTTCTGGATCAGGTCGGCGATGCGCGGGTCGAGACCGGCGCCGAAGTATTCCTTCGGCACGCCGATGCGCAGCCCTTGCAGCGAGCCGTTGAGGCCGGCGGCGTAGTCCGGCACCGGTTCATCGATGCTGGTGGAGTCGTTCGGATCGAACCCGGCCATACCTTGCAACAAAATTGCACAGTCTTCGGCGGTGCGGGCCAGCGGACCACCCTGATCGAGGCTCGACGCGTAGGCGATCATGCCCCAGCGCGAAACGCGACCGTAGGTCGGTTTCAGGCCGGTCAGGTTGGTGAAGGCGGCAGGCTGGCGGATCGAGCCGCCGGTGTCGGTGGCGGTGGCGGCCGGCAGCAGGCGCGCGGCCACGGCGGCGGCCGAACCACCGGACGAACCGCCCGGCACGTGTTCCAGGTTCCACGGGTTTTTCACCGCGCCGTACCAGCTCGACTCGTTGGCCGAGCCCATGGCGAACTCGTCCATGTTGGTCTTGCCCAGGGTCACGGTGCCGGCGGCCGCCAGCTTCGAGACCACGGTGGCGTCGTACGGGGCCTTGAAGTTGTCGAGCATCTTCGAGCCGCAGCTGGTGCGGATGCCCTGGGTGCAGAACAGATCCTTGTGGGCGATCGGCGCACCGAGCAGGGCGCCGCTCTCACCGTTGGCGCGGCGCACGTCGGCGGCTTTCGCCTGCTCGAGGGCCAGCTCCTGGGTGAGGGTGATGAAACTGTTGAGCTGCGGATCGAGCTGGGTAATACGCGCCAGCAGGACTTTGGTCAGCTCTTCGGAGGAAAACTTCTTGTCGGCAAGACCGCGGGCGATCTCGGCCAGAGTCATTTGATGCATTGCAGGCTCTTTCCCTTTAGTCGATGACTTTCGGAACCAGATACAGGCCGTTTTCGACCGCTGGTGCGATGGACTGATAGGCCTCGCGATGATTGCTCTCGGTCACGACGTCGGCGCGCAGGCGCTGACTGGCTTCCAGCGGGTGGGCGAGGGGCTCGATGCCGTCGGTGTCGACAGCCTGCATTTCGTCGACCAGCCCGAGAATGCTGTTTAGGGCCGAAGTGATATGTGGAAGATCGGCGTCATTGAGACCAAGGCTGGCCAGATGAGCGATTTTTTCCACGTCGGAGCGTTCTAGCGCCATCGGGATTCTCCAGTGGAAAACAGGACGGACGGCGTCCGTGTGTTGATTTGTCGGAACACTACCGCACTTCTACGGTCATAAGGCCGCGATTGTGGGGCTTGGTGCGCAGAAAAGCGGCCAATTTAACATATTGGCGCCTTGCCCAAAATCCCTGTCGTTGTTAGAGTTTGCCGCACTTTTTTACCCACGCGTTGCCTAGGGTCCCTTTCCCATGTTCAAGAAACTGCGTGGCATGTTTTCCAGCGATCTCTCCATTGACCTGGGCACTGCCAACACCCTTATTTACGTGCGCGAGCGCGGTATCGTCCTGAATGAACCATCGGTTGTGGCCATTCGGACACACGGTAACCAGAAAAGTGTCGTCGCTGTCGGCACCGAAGCCAAGCGCATGCTCGGCCGTACGCCGGGCAACATTGCCGCCATTCGTCCGATGAAGGACGGCGTGATCGCCGACTTCAGCGTCTGCGAAAAGATGCTGCAGTACTTCATCAACAAGGTTCACGAAAACAGCTTCCTGCAGCCTAGCCCTCGTGTGCTGATCTGCGTTCCATGCAAGTCCACCCAGGTTGAGCGTCGCGCCATCCGTGAATCGGCCCTGGGTGCCGGTGCCCGTGAAGTATTCCTGATCGAAGAGCCGATGGCTGCGGCGATCGGTGCCGGTCTGCCGGTAGAAGAAGCTCGCGGTTCGATGGTCGTGGATATCGGTGGTGGTACTACTGAAATCGCGCTGATCTCCCTGAACGGCGTGGTCTATGCCGAATCCGTCCGCGTTGGCGGCGACCGTTTCGACGAAGCGATCATCACCTACGTGCGTCGCAACTACGGCAGCCTGATCGGCGAATCCACCGCCGAGCGCATCAAACAGGAAATCGGTACTGCCTACCCGGGCGGCGAAGTTCGCGAAGTCGACGTTCGTGGCCGTAACCTGGCCGAAGGCGTTCCACGCGCATTCACCCTGAACTCCAATGAAGTGCTGGAAGCTCTGCAAGAGTCCCTGGCAACCATCGTTCAGGCCGTGAAAAGCGCTCTGGAGCAATCGCCGCCGGAACTGGCTTCCGACATCGCCGAGCGTGGCCTGGTGCTGACCGGTGGTGGCGCATTGCTGCGTGACCTCGACAAGCTGCTGGCCCAGGAAACCGGTCTGCCGGTGATCGTTGCCGAAGACCCGCTGACCTGCGTGGCTCGCGGCGGTGGCCGTGCTTTGGAAATGATGGACAAGCACACCATGGATCTGCTCTCCAGCGAATGATCAAATGGCGTGAAAGCTGCTGCGACTCGGTCGCGACGCTTTCACACCATTTGACGTCGCCGGGCGCAATACGTGGGTGAACGCACGGGCAGCACTTTGCAGTGCTGCCCGTTGGCGTTTATCTTCTGTCAGTCTTCATCCAGGCCGGTTTGATGCCGTATGAATAAACAGAACATTTGCCTGGGAGGAGCGGCTTATTAAACCGCTTTTCGCCAAAGGCCCCTCATTGGGTGTGCGCCTGTTGGTGCTGGCCGTGTTGTCGGTCGCACTGATGGTGGTCGATGCCCGCTTCAGTCTGCTCAAGCCCGCACGCAGCCAGGCGTCGCTGGTGCTGATGGACGCTTACTGGATCACCGACCTGCCCGGACGGCTGTGGGAAGGTGTCGCCAGTCAGTTCGGCAGTCGCACCGAGCTCGTCGCTGAAAACGAAAAACTCAAGACCGAAAACCTGCTGTTGCAGGGCCGCATGCAGAAGCTTGCCGCCCTCACCGAGCAGAACGTTCGGCTGCGCGAGTTGCTCAATTCCTCCGCGCTGGTCAACGAAAAGGTCGAAGTGGCCGAGTTGATCGGCATGGACCCCAACCCGTTCACCCATCGCATCATCATCAACAAGGGTGAACGCGATGGCGTGGTGCTGGGTCAACCGGTGCTCGATGCCCGGGGCCTGATGGGCCAGGTGGTCGAGCTGATGCCGTACACCTCCCGCGTCTTGCTGCTGACCGACAGTACGCACAGCATTCCGGTGCAGGTGAACCGCAACGGTCTGCGTGCCATTGCCAGCGGCACCGGCAACCCGGAGCGTCTGGAACTGCGTCACGTCGCCGATACGGCGGATATCAAGGAGGGCGATCTGCTGGTCAGCTCCGGCCTCGGTCAGCGTTTCCCGGCGGGTTATCCGGTCGCGACGGTCAAGGAAGTGATCCACGACTCCGGCCAGCCATTCGCCATTGTCCGCGCCGTGCCGACCGCCGCATTGAATCGCAGCCGCTACCTGCTGCTGGTGTTCAGCGACAACCGCACTGCCGAAGAGCGTGCGAACGATGCCGCCCAGGCGCAGGAAAACCTTGATGCCCTCGGTGGCGGTCCGGTGATTCCGGCCACGGTGCCGAAAACCATCAACAGCCCGGCAGCGGCGGCTGCGCCGGTCACACCACCTGCAACGCCTGCGGCCCCGGCCAGCGCCACCCCGGCTACTCCGGCCAAACCGGTGACCAAGCCTGCCGCCAGACCCGCAGCAAGCGCACCGGCTGCCGCCGCTCCTGCGGCAACTCACACCGCACGACCTGCTGCCAAGCCGCCGGTCGCTGCACCTGCCACCACTGGGGGACGAGAATAATGGCCGGCGTCAAAGCTTCGCGAAACGGCTGGATTGTCTGGGTGACATTTGCCATCGGCATGCTGCTCAGCGTGTCGCCGTTGCCGCAATTCATGGAAATCCTGCGTCCGCTGTGGCTCGCCTTGCTGCTGGCCTTCTGGGCGCTGGCGATGCCGCAGACCGTCGGCATGGTGACCGCGTTCTGCCTCGGCCTGGCCGAGGACGTGCTGTATGGCACGTTGCTGGGTCAGAACGCGCTGATTCTGACGCTGATTACCTTTCTCGTGCTGTCGCTGCAGCAACGCCTGCGCATGTTCCCGATGTGGCAGCAGAGTCTGGTCATCCTGGTCATTTTCGGCCTCGCCCAACTTGTTCAATTGTGGCTCAGCGCCCTGACCGGCAACCGCCAGCCGACCCTGGCGCTGGTGCTGCCGGCACTCACCAGTGCCTTGCTCTGGCCGTGGGTCAGCTTCGCTTTGCGTGGGTTGCGCCGACGCTACAAAATCAACTGACTCGGTAAGGCAGGGCGCCAAACAGGGAGATGTTTTTGATGAAGCCGCTTTACCTCGCCTCCGGGTCGCCGCGTCGACGTGAGCTGCTCACGCAGATCGGCGTACCGTTCACCGCCATCAGCGCGGACATCGATGAAACCCCTTTTCCTGCAGAATCCCCATCGGCTTATGTCGAGCGCCTGGCGCGCGGCAAGGCCGAGGCCGGCCGGCGCACGGTAGTGTCCGACGCGGCTTTCTGCGTGCTGGGCGCCGACACCGCCGTGGTGCTTGACGGCAAAATTCTTGGCAAACCGGTGGACGAAGCCGACGCATGCGCCATGCTGATGATGTTGTCCGGCAAGGAGCACGAAGTGCTGACCGCGATTGCCGTCATGGGCGGTGATCGTTGTGAATCGAAAGTGGTGCGCAGTCTGGTGCGTTTCCGCCCGATCAGCCACGAAGAAGCCGCCGCCTACTGGGCCAGCGGCGAGCCACGGGACAAGGCCGGCGGTTATGGCATTCAGGGTCTTGGCGCCGTGTTCGTGGCGGGGCTCAACGGCAGTTATTCGGCGGTCGTCGGCTTGCCCGTCTGCGAAACCGCAGAACTGCTCGGCCATTTCGGCATACCCTGTTGGCAAACCCTGAACGCGCAGTAAGCGGCGTACGGATGAAGATGCGGCCATTATCGTGAACATGCCTGAACGAGACCCTGCCATGAGTGAAGAGATTCTGATCAACATCACGCCGATGGAATCGCGCGTGGCGGTGGTCGAAAACGGTGTGCTGCAAGAAGTACACGTCGAGCGCACGCAAAAACGCGGGATCGTCGGCAACATCTATAAAGGCAAGGTGGTGCGGGTGCTGCCGGGCATGCAGGCGGCATTCGTCGACATCGGCCTGGATCGCGCAGCCTTCATCCACGCCTCGGAGATTTCCCTGCGTGAAGGCCCGGCGGTGGAGAGCATCAGCGCTTTGGTGCATGAAGGCCAGAGCCTGGTGGTGCAGGTCACCAAAGACCCGATCGGCTCCAAAGGCGCGCGGCTGACCACGCAACTGTCGATCCCTTCGCGTTATCTGGTGTACATGCCGCGCACCGCTCATGTCGGCATTTCCCTGAAGATCGAAGACGAAGCCGAGCGCGAGCGCCTCAAGCAGGTGGTCAGCGATTGCGTGGCGAAAGAGGGCATCAAGGAGGCCGGCGGTTTCATTCTGCGCACCGCCGCCGAAGGTGCCGGTGCCGACGAGATCCTCATGGACATCCGCTACCTGCGGCGCCTGTGGGATCAGATCAACGAACAGATCAAGACCATCGGCGCGCCGAGTGTGATCTACGAAGACCTTGGCCTGGCGCTGCGCACGTTGCGCGACCTGGTCAGCCCGAAGATCGAGAAAATCCGTATCGACTCCCGGGAAACCTTCCAGAAAACCACGCAGTTCGTCGCCGAACTGATGCCGGAAATCGCCGATCGTCTGGAACACTATCCGGGCGAACGGCCGATCTTCGACTTGTACGGCGTCGAGGACGAAATCCAGAAAGCCCTGGAGCGCAAGGTTCCGCTGAAGTCCGGCGGTTATCTGGTGGTGGACCCGGCCGAAGCCATGACCACCATCGATGTGAACACCGGCGCGTTCGTCGGCCATCGCAATCTCGAAGAAACCATCTTCAAGACCAACCTCGAAGCGGCCACCGCGATTGCCCGTCAACTGCGCCTGCGCAACCTGGGCGGGATCATCATCATCGACTTCATCGACATGGAAGATGAAGAACACCAGCGCCAGGTACTGCGCACTCTGGAGAAACAGCTGGAGCGCGATCACGCCAAGACCAACATCATCGGCATCACCGAGCTGGGCCTGGTGCAGATGACCCGCAAACGCACCCGCGAAAGTCTTGAACAGGTGCTGTGCGAGCCGTGCAGCAGTTGCCAGGGCCGGGGCAAGCTGAAAACTCCGGAAACCATCTGTTACGAGATTTTCCGCGAGATCCTGCGTGAGGCCCGGGCCTATCAGGCCGAGGGTTATCGCGTGCTGGCGAACCAGAAAGTCGTCGACCGCCTGCTCGATGAAGAGTCCGGTAACGTGGCCGAGCTTGAGGGTTTTATCGGGCGGACCATACGCTTTCAGGTAGAAACCATGTATTCCCAGGAACAATATGACGTGGTGCTGCTCTGAAACGCTGCATCACATTTTTCCTGAAACTGCTGGCCTCAGCTTTTCGCAGTATTTTTGCCATGGGAGCCATCTGACATGGATCGTCTGACACGCATTTTGGCCGCACTGACCCGCTGGGGTCTGGGCCTGTGCGCGTTGGTTCTGGTGTTGATGGCGTTGTACGTCAGTCTCGGCCGGGAACTCACGCCGCTGGTGGCCGAATATCGTGCCGATGTCGAGGCCAAGGCCAGCGCGGCGCTGGGCATGCCGCTGCAGATCGGCGAACTGGAAGGCAACTGGAGTGGGTTCGCTCCGATCCTGCTGGCCCATGACGTGATGGTCGGCGACGGTGCCAACGCGTTGCGTCTGGATCGAGTGCGTGTTGTGCCGGATCTGTGGGCCAGTCTGTTGGCCCGCGAAGTGCGCATCGCCCATCTGGAGCTCAACGGCCTGAAGATCAGCCTCAAGGAAGGCGAGGACGGTCAATGGGCGCTGGAAGGCCTGCCGATGCAGCAGGACCAGCCTACCGATCCCGAGCAACTGTTCAAGCGCATGCAGATGCTGCAGCAACTGTCGGTACTCGACAGTCAGGTGACCCTGCAGCCGCTGGATCACGCACCGCTGACCCTCACTTACGTCGGCCTCAATCTCAAGACCGGCACCAGTCGCCAACGCCTCGATGCGCGCCTGACGTTGCCTGACGGCCAGCCCGTGGCAATGAGCCTGCGCACGCGAATTCGCGCCAGCCAGTTGCCCGACAGCTCGGTGGAAGGCTACGTCAGCCTGCCGCAAAGCGACTGGTCGAAATGGCTGCCCGAACGCCTGACCCAGCAATGGAATTTTTCCGAGATCAAGGCCGGCGGCGAACTTTGGGTGAACTGGGCCGAGGGCAGCCTGCAAAGCGCTGCCGTTCGCCTGAATGCGCCTCAGGTGACGGGGGCTTATGCCGAGCGCAAGCCGATCCAGATCAACAATCTAGCGCTCAATGCGTATTACCAGCGCAGCGACGAGGGGGCGACGGTCACCCTCGACTCGCTGGCGATGAATTTCGGCGAGACACGCTGGGAATCCCATGTGCAAATCCGGCAGACCCGCGCCACCGACAAGGTCGACGAACTCTGGCACTTGCAGGCCGACCGGCTCGATCTGACGCCGATCACGTCGCTGCTCAATGCCCTTGGCCCGCTGCCGCAAGGCTTCGCCACGGTGGTCGAGCGCCTCAAGGTGACCGGCGGTTTGCGCAACGTGCTGCTGGATGTGCGACCGAACGCCACTGACGACAACAAATTCAGCTTCGCCGCCAATCTTGATCGCGTCGGTTTCGATGCCTATCACGGCGCCCCGGCGGCGCGAAACGTCAGCGGCAGTCTCAGCGGCAACCTCGGCGGCGGCGAACTGCGCATGGACAGCAAGGACTTCGTCCTGCACCTCGATCCGATTTTCGCCAAGCCATGGCAGTACATTCAGGCCAACGCCCGGCTGACCTGGAAGCTCGACAAGGAAGGCTTCACCCTGATCGCGCCGTACCTGAAGGTGCTTGGCGAGGAAGGCAAGATTGCCGGTGACTTCCTGATCCGCCTGCACTTCGACCATAGCCAGGAAGACTACATGGACCTGCGCGTCGGTCTGGTCGACGGCGATGGCCGCTACACCGCCAAGTACTTGCCCGAAGTCCTCAGCCCGGCCCTCGATGAATGGCTGCGCACGGCGATTCTCAAGGGCGCGGTGGATCAGGGCTTCTTCCAGTATCAGGGCTCGCTGAACAAGGGCGCCGCCGATGCGGACCGCAGCATCAGCCTGTTCTTCAAGGTTCACGACGCCGAACTGGCGTTTCAGCCGGGCTGGCCGCACGTCAGCAAGGTCAACGGCGATGTGTTCATCGAAGACAGCGGCGTGCGGATCGTTGCCAGCAAAGGCCAGTTGCTCGACACCCAGGTCAGCGATGTTTTCGTCAACATTCCCCATGTGCCGAGCGGCCAGAACACCCACATGTACCTCGACGGTGCATTTGCCGGCGGCCTGGGCGATGGTTTGAAGATTCTTCAGGAGGCACCGATCGGCACGGGCGAAACCTTTGCCGGCTGGGAGGGCGAGGGCGACCTGCAAGGCAAGCTCAAGCTGGATATTCCTCTGGCTAAAGGCGATCAGCCCAAGATCCTTGTCGACTTCAAGACTGCCAATGCACGGTTGAAACTGGCCGAACCGAAACTGGAACTGACCCAGCTCAAGGGGGATTTCCGCTTCGACAGCGCCAAGGGCTTGAGTGGGCAGAACATCGGCGCCCGGGCTTTCGACAAACCGGTCAGCGCGCAGATTTTCGCCGACGGCGGCCCGGGCAAACTCAAGACCCGTGTAGCGGCCTCCGGGCAGGTCGAAGTCAAGAAACTCACCGACTGGCTGGGCGTGACCCAGCCGTTGCCGGTATCCGGGACACTGCCCTATCAGTTGCAAGTGAACCTCGATGGCGCCGACAGCCAGCTGATGGTCAGCTCCAGCCTGAAAGGCGTGGCGGTGGATCTGCCGGCGCCGTTTGGCCTGGCGGCGGATGCCGGGCGTGACACGGTGTTCCGCATGACCCTGCAAGGGCAGGAGCGGCGGTATTGGGTCAATTACGACCAACTGGCGAATTTCACGTTCGCCGCGCCGCCGACCAGTTTCGCCGATGGTCGGGGCGAGCTGTTCCTCGGGGTGGGCGACGCGGTATTACCCGGCGCCAAAGGCCTGCGGGTGCGCGGGGTGTTGTCGGAACTGGACGTCAAACCCTGGCAGGATCTGGTGGACAAGTATGCCGGGCAGGATCCGGGCGGCAACGCCAAGCAACTGCTGAGCAGCGCGGACTTCAAGGTCGGCAAGCTCACGGCGTTCGGCACCACGCTGGATCAGGCGGCGGTGCAGTTCAACCGCAAGCCGGGCGCCTGGGCGCTGGCGCTCGATAGCCAGCAAGCCAAGGGCACGGTCGGCATTCCCGACGCCAAGGGCGCGCCGATTGCGGTGAATCTGCAATATGTGCGCTTGCCCGCACCGGACCCGACGGAGCTGGCCGATGAGAACTCCCCCGATCCGCTGGTTTCGGTCGATCCGACGAAGATCCCGGCACTGGATATCACCATCAATCAACTGTTCCAGGGCCAGGATCTAGTCGGCGGCTGGTCGCTGAAGGTGCGACCGACCGCCAAGGGCATCGCCCTGAACAATCTCGACCTCGGCCTCAAGGGCATTCAGTTGCAGGGCAGTGGCGGCTGGGAGGGCGTGCCGGGCGCGTCCAGCAGTTGGTACAAGGGCCGGATCGGCGGCAAGAACCTCGCCGATGTGCTCAAGGGCTGGGGTTTTGCGCCAAGCGTGACCAGTGAGGAATTCCACATGGACGTCGACGGCCGCTGGCCGGGCTCGCCGGCATGGCTGGCGACCAAGCGCTTCTCCGGCACCCTCGATGCCTCGTTGAACAAGGGCCAATTCGTCGAAGTCGAGGGCAGCGCCCAGGCGTTGCGGGTGTTCGGCCTGCTCAACTTCAACTCGATCGGCCGCCGGTTGCGCCTGGACTTCTCCGACCTGTTCGGCAAAGGCCTGAGTTACGACCGGGTGAAAGGCCTGCTGGTGGCGACCGACGGCGTCTACGTGACCCGCGAACCGATCACGGTGACCGGTCCGTCGAGCAATCTGGAACTGAACGGCACGCTGGACATGGTCGGCGATCAGATCGATGCCAAATTGCTGGTGACCTTGCCGGTGACCAACAACCTGCCGATCGCCGCGCTGATTGTCGGTGCTCCGGCGGTGGGTGGCGCGCTGTTTCTGATCGACAAGTTGATCGGTGACCGGGTGTCGCGCTTCGCCAGCGTCAAGTACACCGTCAAGGGACCGTGGAAAGAGCCGAAAATCACCTTCGACAAGCCATTTTGACCCGCCAGCCCCTGAACCGATGGAGTAGCATGGCCGCAAACCTCTTGCGGAGCGCGCCATGTCTTTAGCGGTGATTCAAATGGTCAGCCAGAGCGACGTGCTGGCCAATCTGCGCGACGCCCGTCGCTTGCTCGAACAGGCTGCCGCCGGCGGCGCGAAGCTGGCGGTGCTGCCGGAAAACTTCGCCGCGATGGGCCGCCGCGACATCGCTGACATCGGTCGCGCCGAAGCCCTGGGCGACGGGCCGATCCTGCCATGGTTGAAACAGACCGCCCGCGACCTCAGGTTATGGATTGTGGCCGGCACGTTGCCGTTGCCGCCGGTCGGTCAGCCGACGGCGAAATCCAATGCCTGCTCGTTGCTGGTGAACGATCAGGGCGAAATCGCTGCGCGTTATGACAAGTTGCATCTGTTCGATGTCGACGTGGCGGACAATCGCGGCCGTTATCGTGAATCCGATGACTATGCTTATGGCAATGGCGTGGTGGTCGCGGACACTCCGGTGGGAAAATTGGGTCTGACGGTGTGTTACGACCTGCGATTCCCGGAGCTGTACAGCGAATTGCGTGCAGCCGGAGCTGAATTGATTACCGCGCCGTCGGCCTTCACGGCGGTGACCGGCGCGGCGCATTGGGACGTTTTGATCCGCGCGCGGGCCATCGAAACCCAATGTTATGTCCTGGCGGCGGCCCAGGGCGGAACGCATCCGGGGCCACGGGAAACCTTCGGCCATGCAGCGATTGTCGATCCGTGGGGCCGCGTGCTGGCGCAACAGGATCAAGGTGAGGCGGTGCTGCTGGCCGAGCGCGACAGCAGCGAACAGGCGTCCATCCGGGCGCGAATGCCGGTGACGAACCATCGGCGGTTTTTTTCCCAGGGCGCGCAGCGACCTGCTTCAGAACACGAATTTAAGGCGTAAAACCTATGAGCGAGTTGTTGTCCTCAGTCAGTGATCACCTGTTGGCGCCCGGTGGCGTGACGATCGAGAGCCTGCAAGGCGTGCTCGGTGATCTGGCCGGTCCAGGCATCGACGCGGCCGACCTGTATTTCCAGGGGCAGATTTCCGAGTCGTGGGCGCTGGAAGACGGCATCGTCAAGGAAGGCAGTTTCAACCTCGACCAGGGTGTCGGCGTGCGTGCGCAGTCCGGTGAGAAAACCGGTTTTGCCTACAGCAACGCGATCACCCTTGAAGCCCTGGGCGCGGCGGCCCGTGCCGCGCGCTCGATTTCCCGGGCCGGGCAGAACGGCAAGGTGCAGGCGTTCACCACCCAGGACGTCGCGCAACTCTATGCGCCGGACAATCCCCTGGAAGTGCTGAGCCGTGCCGAGAAAGTCGAACTGCTCAAGCGCATCGACGTCGCCACCCGCGCCCTCGACCCGCGTATCCAGCAGGTCAGCGTGAGCATGGCCGGGGTCTGGGAGCGAATTCTGGTGGCCTCCACCGATGGCGGTCTGGCGGCGGACGTGCGCCCGCTGGTGCGTTTCAACGTCAGCGTGATCGTCGAGCAGAATGGTCGTCGCGAGCGTGGCGGCCATGGCGGCGGCGGGCGTACCGACTACCGTTATTTCCTCGCTGAAGACCGCGCCATGGGCTATGCCCGCGAGGCATTGCGCCAGGCGCTGGTGAATCTGGAAGCGATCCCGGCACCTGCCGGTACGTTGCCGGTCGTGCTCGGCTCGGGCTGGTCCGGCGTGCTGCTGCACGAAGCGGTCGGTCACGGCCTGGAAGGCGATTTCAACCGCAAGGGCAGTTCCGCCTACAGCGGGCGTATGGGCGAAATGGTTGCCTCGAAACTCTGCACCATCGTCGATGACGGCACCTTGAGCGGCCGTCGCGGTTCCCTGAGCGTCGACGACGAAGGCACCCCGACCGAATGCACGACGCTGATCGAAAACGGCGTGCTCAAGGGCTACATGCAGGACAAGCTCAACGCCCGACTGATGGGCGTGGCCCGCACCGGCAACGGTCGCCGCGAGTCCTACGCGCACTTGCCGATGCCTCGAATGACCAACACCTACATGCTCGGCGGCGAAAGCGATCCGGCGGAAATCATCGCCTCGGTGAAGAAGGGCATCTATTGCGCCAACCTTGGCGGCGGTCAGGTCGACATCACCAGCGGCAAATTCGTGTTCTCCACCAGCGAGGCGTACCTGATCGAAGACGGCAAGATCACCGCGCCGGTCAAGGGTGCGACTTTGATCGGCAACGGCCCCGAGGCAATGAGCCGGGTGTCGATGGTCGGTAACGATCTGGCGCTGGACAGCGGTGTGGGCACTTGCGGCAAGGACGGGCAATCGGTGCCGGTGGGCGTGGGACAACCGACGCTGAAGATCGATGCGATCACCGTGGGCGGCACGGGCGCATAAGCAGGAATGGAGCTGCGGGTGGCGCGCAGTGCGGCCACCCGTTGGCGAATATCAGCGCAGACCGCGTTGAGTCTCGTCCAGCTCACGGATGTACTTGAAGATCTTGCGGCTCGAGGCAGGAGGTTTGTTGTGCGCAACCTCGTGCTGGGCCTGGCGGATCAGGGAACGCAGTTGCTGGCGATCGACGTCCGGGTATTCGACGACGAACTTCTCCAGCACGGCATCGTCACCGCCGATCAGGCGGTCGCGCCAGCGTTCGAGGTTGTGGAAACGCTCGTTGTACTGACGGGTGGAGGCATCGAGTTGATCGAGCAGCTCAAGAATCGCGTCAGTGTCCTGATCGCGCATGAGTTTGCCGATGAACTGCAAATGCCGTTTACGTGCGATGTGCGCAACGTGTTTGGGCGCATCGGCCAGAGCCCGGCGCAGGGCGTCGGTCAACGGCAGTTTGGCCAGCAGGTCCGGCTTGAGTGTGGTAAGGCGCTCGCCGAGGTCAACCAGAGCATGCAGCTCGCGTTTGACCTGGGATTTGCTTTTTTCTCCCGTATCGAGGGAGTCGTCGTAAGAATCAACCATGGTGGCAGTCCGCAAAGAAACGCCGCCATGATAACCAGTCGGGGGCCGCTTGTCCGGCCCGGTCGCTCGAAGGCCCCAGCCGAAAGCAGAATTTGAGTGGAGATGAGCATGAGTGCAGTTGAAAGCGTCGGCCCACAGGCATTGCCGGCACTGCAGGAACAAGTCGAGCAGATCATCGCCGAAGCCAGGCGCCAGGGCGCCAGTGCCTGTGAAGTGGCGGTGTCGCTGGAACAGGGCCTGTCGACCTCGGTGCGCCAGCGTGAGGTCGAGACTGTCGAGTTCAACCGCGATCAGGGTTTCGGCATCACGCTGTATGTCGGTCAGCGCAAAGGCTCGGCCAGCACCTCGGCCACTGGCCCGGATGCGATTCGTGAAACCGTCGCCGCCGCACTGGCAATCGCCAAACACACGTCCGAAGACGAAGCCTCGGGCCTGGCCGACGCTGCGTTGATGGCTAAAGATGTGCAGGACTTCGATCTGTTCCACCAATGGGACATCACCCCGGAGCAGGCCATCGAGAAGGCCCTGCTCTGCGAAGCGGCAGCTTTTGACGCCGATGCGCGGATCAAGAATGCCGACGGCACCACCCTGAGCACCCACCAGGGTTGCCGCGTGTATGGCAACAGTCACGGTTTCATCGGCGGTTACGCATCGACCCGGCACAGCCTGAGCTGCGTGATGATCGCCGAGGCCGACGGCCAGATGCAGCGCGATTACTGGTACGACGTGAATCGCCAGGGCACGTTGCTGGCGGATCCGGTGAGCATCGGCCAGCGTGCCGCGCAACGGGCGGCGAGTCGTCTGGGCGCACGTCCGGTGCCGACCTGCGAAGTGCCGGTGCTGTTCTCCGCCGAACTGGCGGGCGGATTGTTCGGCAGCTTCCTGTCGGCGGTGTCCGGCGGCAGCCTGTACCGCAAATCCTCGTTCCTTGAAGGCTCGCTGGGGCAGAAGCTGTTTCCGGAGTGGATGACCATCGACGAGCGTCCGCACCTGATGCGCGCCATGGGCAGCGCATCCTACGACGGCGACGGTCTGGCGACCTACGCCAAACCGTTCGTCGAAAAGGGCGAACTGGTGTCGTACATCCTCGGCACTTACTCCGGGCGCAAACTGGGCATGCCGAGCACCGCCAACGCGGGCGGCGTACACAACCTGTTCGTCAGCCATGGCGATGAAGACCAGGCCGCGCTGTTGCGGCGCATGGGGCGTGGATTGCTGGTGACCGAACTGATGGGTCATGGCCTGAACATGGTCACCGGCGATTACTCGCGCGGGGCGGCGGGTTTCTGGGTCGAGAATGGCGAGATCCAGTTCGCGGTGCAGGAAGTGACCATCGCCGGCAACATGCGCGACATGTTCAAGCAGATCGTTGCGGTCGGGAACGACCTGGAACTGCGCAGCAACATTCGCACCGGCTCGGTGTTGATCGAGAAGATGACGGTCGCCGGCAGCTAAGTCTCGGCCACACGCAAAAAAGGCGCGCTACCCGATGGGTAGCGCGCCTTTTTTTATGGCCCTGTGAAAGCAGGTCATGTCGGGCACCCTTGTTTTGGTTCTCATTATCATCTAATAATAAATCTCATTATCGAATGAGCCCCGGATCATGAGTTCTGCCTTGCACGAGCAGCCGTACCTCGAAAGCTGGCGCTGGATGAGTCGCCAGATCCGCTGCGCGATGGATCCCGACGAACCGCGCCTGATCGAACATTACCTGGCCGAAGGCCGGTATCTGTCTTGTTGCACCGCGACCTCACCCTGGACTGTCGCCGAAACCTCTTTCCGACTGCTGCTCGACACCGCCGCCGACATCGCGTTGCCGTGGCACTGGCGCAGCCTCTGTCTCGATCAAGCCTGGCGCCCGTTGCGTGAAATGGAGCGCCTGTCGCTGTGCAAATGCCGGCTCAACCGTTGGCAGCGCTACACCTGGCAACTGGCGACCTGCGAGTTGCAACCCTCGATTCCTCTTATTGAACTGGTGCAAGGATTTTCAGATGACCAAGACACGTATTGAGCGCGACAGCATGGGCGAACTGCAGGTGCCGGTGGACGCTCTCTACGGCGCGCAGACCCAGCGTGCGGTGGATAACTTCCCGATCAGCGGCAAGCCGATGCCGAGCCAATTCATCCGCGCCCTGATTCTGGCGAAAGCCGCCGCCGCTCGGGCCAACGTCGAACTCAACCAGATCAGCGCCGCCCAGGGCAAAGCCATCAGCGATGCCGCCCAAGGCCTGCTCGAAGGCGATTTCATGCAGCACTTCCCGGTGGATATCTTCCAGACCGGTTCCGGCACCAGTTCCAATATGAATGCCAACGAAGTGATCGCGACCCTCGCCAGCCGTCTGCTCGAAGAGCCGGTCAACGCCAACGATCACGTCAATTGCGGCCAGAGCAGCAACGACATCATCCCGACCACCATCCATGTCAGCGCCGCTTTGGCCCTGCACGAGCAATTGCTGCCGGCGCTGCTGCATCTGGTGCAAGTGATCGAACTCAAGGCCGGGCAAGTGCATCACCACGTCAAGACCGGACGCACACACCTGATGGACGCCATGCCAGTGCGCATGAGCCAGGTGCTCAACGGCTGGGCGCAACAGCTGAAGGCCAACATCGGCCACCTGCAAGACTTGCTGCCAAGCCTGCAATCCCTGGCTCAGGGCGGTACAGCTGTCGGCACCGGGATCAATGCGCATCCGGAATTCGCCGCGCGTTTCAGTCGTCAGCTCAGCCAGTTGACTGGCGTGAAGTTCACCCCGGGCAAGGATCTGTTTGCGCTGATTGGCTCCCAGGACACGGCTGTTGCCGTCTCCGGCCAGCTCAAGGCCACCGCAGTGTCGCTGATGAAAATCGCCAACGACTTGCGCTGGATGAACTCCGGCCCGCTCGCCGGTCTCGGCGAAATCGAACTGGAAGGCCTGCAACCGGGCTCGTCGATCATGCCGGGCAAGGTCAATCCGGTGATCCCGGAAGCCACCGCCATGGTTGCCGCGCAAGTGATCGGCAACGATTCGGTGATCACCATTGCCGGTCAGTCGGGCAATTTCGAGCTGAACGTGATGCTGCCGATCATCGCCCAGAACCTGTTGAGCAGCATCGAATTGCTGGCCAACACCAGCCGTCTGCTCGGTGACAAAGCCATTGCCAGCTTCAAGGTCAATGAGTCGCGACTCAAGGAAGCGCTGTCGCGCAACCCGATCCTGGTCACGGCGCTCAACCCGATCATCGGTTACCAGAAAGCCGCCGAAATCGCCAAGCAGGCCTACAAACAAGGTCGCCCGGTGATCGATGTCGCGCTGGAGCACACCGACCTGTCGCGCAACCAGCTGGAAGAGTTGCTCAACCCCGAGAAACTCACCGCCGGCGGCGTGTAATCCCCGCAACCGCTTTGGAGGCTCACCATGGAGCACTGGAAACGCACGATCGAACGGGCCAATCGCTGCTTCATGCTGGGCGAGCTGATTGATGCCCGCGAGGCTTACCTGCAAGCCCTGGCGCTGGCCCAGGTGCTGTTCGAGCGCTGGGCCGATGCCGACGAAGCGGTGGCGGCCTGCGTCATTTCCCATCACAACCTGGCGGATTTGCACCTGCGGCTGAACCAGCCGGAGGAGAGCGCCGAGTACCTGTGCGCGATCCATCAGCGCCTGTTGCAGACCATGCAGGACGAGCGTCTGCGCCCGGCCCTGCGGGAAGCGGCGCTGCGCCAGAGCAGCAAGACCTATGTCGAGCTGCTGAATTTCATCAGCGAACACGGCGAATACCCGCGAACCCAGCGTCTGTTGCATCCGGACACCGGCAATGCGCGTCGCCTGCCAGCCCCTCATCACCATGGAGTCCATTGAAATGGCTTTTACCTTGCCTGCCTTGCCTTATGCCTATGACGCACTCGAGCCGCATATCGATGCGCAGACCATGGAAATCCACTACACCAAGCATCACCAGACCTACATCAACAATCTGAACGCCGCCGTTGAAGGCACTGAATACGCCGAATGGCCGGTGGAAAGACTGGTTGCCAGCGTCCAGCAACTGCCGGAAAAACTTCGCGCGGCGGTAATCAATCAGGGCGGCGGACACGCCAACCATTCGCTGTTCTGGGAAGTCATGGTGCCCGGCGGTGGCGGAAAACCGGACGGTGCGCTGGCCAGGGCGATCGACGAGCAGTTGGGCGGCCTGGATAGTTTCAAGGAGGCGTTCACCAAAGCTGCGTTGACCCGTTTCGGCAGCGGCTGGGCCTGGCTCAGCGTGACCCCCGAGAAAAAACTGCTGGTCGAAAGCAGTGGCAACCAGGACAGCCCGCTGATGAACGGCAATACGCCGATTCTCGGGCTCGACGTCTGGGAGCACGCCTATTACCTGCGTTATCAGAACCGTCGCCCGGAATACATCAGTGCGTTCTACAACGTGATCAATTGGCCGCAAGTCGCTGCGCGTTATCAGGCCGCGCTGGTTTAAGTCATCTATAAAAACAATCCAAGGCTGACTATGGGCACTGAAACACTGGCGATCGGAAGTGGACGTATGTTTCGTTACGCATTCGGCTCGCTGTTGCTGTTGGCGGGCATGACCTTGCTGGTCGCCCACGGGCTGGAATGGCTGGATCTGGAGCCGAAACTGTCACGGGCATTGCAGGGCGGCGCGATCTGCGCCCTCGGCACGGCGCTCGGCGCGGTGCCGGTGCTGGTGATCCGGCGCATGCCGCAAGCGTTGAGCGATACCTTGCTGGGTTTTGGTGCCGGAGTGATGCTCGCGGCGACAGCGTTTTCGTTGATCGTGCCGGGCATCGCCGCCGCTGAAAGCCTTGGCCTGACGCCATGGGCGGCCAGTGGCCTGATCTGCTTCGGCATCCTGCTCGGTGCGTTTGGCTTGTATCTGGTGGATCGCCGGGTGTCCGGCGCATCACCGGAAATGCTGATCGGCACGGCCGAGCATCCGGTGATTCCGCCGCGTATCTGGCTGTTCGTGTTCGCCATCATTGCCCATAACATCCCGGAAGGCATGGCGGTCGGCGTCTCGGCCGGCGGCGGCATGCCGGACGCGGACAGTCTGGCCATGGGCATCGCCCTGCAGGACGTGCCGGAAGGTCTGGTGATCGCGCTGGTGCTGGCCGGGGCAGGGATGTCGCGGTTCAAGGCGTTTTTGATCGGCGCGGCGTCGGGTCTGGTCGAGCCGGTGTTTGCCTTGCTATGCGCCTGGCTGGTGAGTCTGGCCGAACTGTTGCTGCCACTGGGGCTGGCGCTGGCGGCGGGGGCGATGTTGCTGGTGGTGACTCACGAAGTCATTCCCGAATCGCGACGCAGTGGTCACGACAAACTGGCAAGCCTGGGCCTGTTGATCGGGTTTTGTCTGATGATGGTGATGGATACGGCGTTGGGCTGATCCTGCGGTTCAACCACCTTCATCGAAGTAGTTGTTGATCAGCGCGACCAGGGCATCCAGCGCTTCCTGTTCCTGATGCCCTTCGGTGCTCAAGTGAATCTTGGTGCCCTTGCCGGCGGCAAGCATCATCATTGCCATGATGCTTTTGCCGTCGACGGTGGTTTCCGGGGTACGGCCGACTCTGATCGAGCAATCGGGAAACTGCCCCGCCACTCCGACGAACTTGGCCGATGCGCGGGCATGCAGGCCCAGCTTGTTGATGATTTCGATTTCCAGAGCAGGCATCGCGGTGTGAATCCTTTAGCTGAGGTCGCGGTGGCGAACCTGGACGTTCTTCAGGGTCTTGTGCAGCGCCTGGCCCAGACGTTCGGTCAGGTAGACGGAACGGTGATGCCCGCCGGTGCAGCCGATGGCGATAGTGACATAAGCGCGGTTGCTTGCGGCAAAACGCGGCAACCACTTGTGCAGGTAAGCGTAAATGTCCTGGTACATCTCTTCGACTTCCGGTTGCGCCGCCAGGTACTCGGCAACCGGCTCATCGAGGCCGGACTGCGCGCGCAGCTCCGGTTTCCAGTAAGGATTGGGCAGGCAGCGTACGTCGAATACCAGATCGGCATCCACCGGCATGCCGCGTTTGAAACCAAACGACTCGACCAGAAACGCCGTGCCCGGCTCCGGCTGGTTCAGCAGACGCAACTTGATGGTGTCACGCAGCTGATAAAGATTGAGGCTGGTGGTGTTGACCTTGAGGTCGGCCAGGTCGGCGATGGGGCCGAGCAGGGCGGTTTCGTCTTCAATGGCTTCCGCCAGCGAGCGATTCGCGCTGCTCAGCGGGTGGCGGCGACGGGTTTCCGAAAAACGCTTGAGCAGGGTTTCTTCGTCAGCGTCCAGATAAAGCACATCGCACTGGATGTGGCGGCTGCGGACTTCCTCGAGCAATTCGGGAAAACGCGACAGATGGCTGGGCAGGTTGCGTGCATCGATCGAAACCGCCACCAGCGGCTGGGACAGCTCGGTGTGGATCAGGGCGCGCTCGGCCAGTTCCGGCAGCAGGCCCGCCGGCAGGTTGTCGATGCAGTAATAGCCGTTGTCCTCGAGGACATCCAGGGCAGTGCTTTTACCCGAGCCGGAGCGGCCACTGACGATGATCAAGCGCATGATTACGGCCTGTTCTGCTCTTCCAGTACGACCTGGTACAAAGCTTCGTTGCTGGGCGCGCTGCGCAGTCGGTCGCGCACGTCCTTGCGGTCAAGCATGCTGGCGATCTGACGGAGCAGTTCCAGGTGTGCGTCCGTGGCCGCTTCCGGAACCAGCAGGACGAACAACAGGTCGACTGGCGCACCGTCAATCGCATCGAAATCGATAGGTGCATCAAGGTGCATCAAGGCACTGATCGGTGCTTCGCAGCCCTTGAGGCGGCAGTGAGGAATGGCGATGCCGTTGCCAAAACCGGTCGAACCGAGTTTTTCACGGGCCACCAGCGCCTCGAAGACATCCTGCATCTCCAGATCCGGCACCTCGCGGGCGATCAGGTTGGCAATTTGTTCGAGGGCTTTCTTTTTGCTGCCGCCCGGCACGTTCACCAGGGAACGGCCGGGGGTCAGGATACTTTCAAGTCGGATCATGGATTGGGGGGTTATCGACCGGTAGCGCCCTGAAGCAGGCTCTGGGTCTTTTCCTTATGCTTTTTGAGTTGTTTGTCCAGCTTGTCGGCCAATGCGTCAATCGCCGCGTACATGTTGGAATCTTCCGCGTTGGCGACGACTTCATTACCAGGAATATGCAGCGTGGCTTCGATTTTCTGCTTCAGCTTTTCGACGGACAGGATGACCTGAACGTTGGTGATCTTGTCGAAATGCCCCTCGAGCCTCTTGAGCTTTTGCTCAACGTAGTCGCGCAGGGGTTGGGTCACTTCCAGTTGGTGTCCACTGATGTTGACTTGCATACAGCTTCTCCTTCGTTGCCAGTGCATAAAGCGGTAGATCAGATGATCTACCACTGGAACGCTGTAACGTGGCTTACATCAACCGCTTGCGTTCGCTCGAAGGCGCGATCCCGAGGGATTCGCGGTACTTGGCGACGGTGCGGCGAGCCACCTGAATGCCTTGTGCCTCCAGTAAACCAGCGATCTTGCTGTCACTCAACGGCTTTTTCTGATTTTCCGCGGCGACCAGTTTCTTGATGATCGCGCGGATCGCCGTGGACGAGCATTCGCCGCCTTCGGAGGTGCTGACGTGGCTGGAGAAAAAGTATTTCAGTTCATAAATGCCCCGGGGGGTATGCATGAATTTTTGCGTGGTCACCCGGGAGATCGTCGATTCGTGCATGCCCACCGCCTCGGCGATATCGTGCAGGACCAGCGGTTTCATGGCTTCGTCGCCGTACTCCAGGAAGCCGCGCTGATGCTCGACGATCTGGGTGGCCACTTTCATCAGGGTTTCGTTGCGGCTTTGCAGGCTCTTGATGAACCAGCGCGCTTCCTGCAACTGGTTGCGCATGAAGGTATTGTCGGCGCTGGTGTCGGCGCGACGGACGAAACCTGCGTATTGCGCATTGACGCGAAGGCGCGGCACCGACTCCTGATTGAGTTCGACCAGCCAGCGCTCGTTGTCCTTGCGCACGATGACGTCAGGTACAACGTATTCGGCTTCGGTGGACTCGATCTGCGAACCCGGGCGCGGGTTGAGGCTCTGCACCAGTTCGATGACCTGACGCAGCTCGTCTTCCTTGAGCTTCATGCGCCGCATCAGTTGGCTGTAATCACGGCTGCCGAGCAGGTCGATGTAGTCGGTGACCAGGCGTTTGGCCTCGGTCAGCCAAGGCGTCTTGGCCGACAGCTGGCGCAGTTGCAGCAACAGGCATTCACCGAGATTGCGCGCACCGATGCCGGCGGGCTCGAATTGCTGGATGCGGTGCAGGACGGCTTCGATCTCGTCCAGTTCGATATCCAGTTCCGGGTCGAAGGCGTCGAGGATTTCCTCGAGGGTTTCGTCGAGGTAGCCCTGATTATTGATGCAGTCGATCAGGGTCACGGCGATCAGGCGATCGGTGTCCGACATCGGCGCCAGGTTCAGCTGCCACAACAGATGGCTTTGCAGGCTTTCGCCGGCGGAGGTGCGGGTGGTGAAGTCCCACTCGTCATCATCGCTGCTGGGCAGGCTGCTGGCGCTGGTCTGGTAGACGTCTTCCCAGGCGGTGTCGACCGGAAGTTCGTTGGGGATGCGTTCGTTCCATTCGCCGTCCTCGAGGTTGTCCACCGTCGGGGCGGTTTCCTGGTAGGAGGGTTCCTGAATCTCGGTGTTGGGCTTCTGTTCGGCGTTGTCGGCCAGGGGATCGGAGTTGTCGAAGTCGTCGCCTTCTTCCTGGCGTTCGAGCATCGGATTGGACTCCAGGGCCTCCTGGATTTCCTGTTGCAGGTCCAGGGTCGACAATTGGAGCAGGCGGATGGCCTGTTGCAGCTGCGGTGTCATCGTCAGCTGCTGGCCCATTCTCAAGACTAGCGATGGTTTCATGGCAGGGGCTTAACACCTTATTCGCCGGCGCACATGCGCCATCCACTACAGGGCGCCGGAGCGCCAAACTTAAGCAAATTATATGCCTGAAACTGAAGTGTTTGCCTAGAGCGCTGTAACAATAAAAACCTATAAAACTTTGTTGACGCGTCGCTCCGGCTGGCGGTTGAACACCTTTGAAGCGGCGTGTTTGCCTGGAGCGCTGTAACAATAAAAACCCATAAAAAGCCGTTTTACTGACGCAGCGCCCGAGCGGTCGATCGGGTAACTCAGTGCTTACAGGCGGAACTCGTGCCCCAGATACACTTCCTTCACCAGATCGTTGGCGAGGATGGTCTCGGCGTCGCCTTCGGCAATCAATTGGCCGTCGTTGACGATGTAGGCGGTTTCACAGATGTCCAGCGTCTCGCGCACGTTGTGGTCGGTGATCAGGACGCCGATGCCCTTCGCCTTGAGGTGGTGGATGATCTGCTTGATGTCGCCCACCGAAATCGGGTCCACGCCGGCGAACGGTTCGTCGAGCAGGATGAATTTCGGTGCGGTTGCCAGGGCGCGGGCGATTTCCACCCGGCGGCGTTCACCACCGGACAGGCTCATGCCGAGGTTGTCGCGGATGTGGCTGATGTGGAATTCCTGCAGCAGGCTTTCCAGCTCCTTGCGACGGCCGGCCTTGTCGAGTTCCTTGCGGGTCTCGAGGATGGCCATGATGTTGTCGGCTACCGACAGTTTGCGGAAGATCGACGCTTCTTGCGGCAGATAGCCGATGCCGGCCTTGGCGCGACCGTGCATCGGCTGGTGGCTGACGTCGAGGTCGTCGATCAGTACGCGACCCTGATCGGCCTGCACCAGGCCGACGATCATGTAGAAGCAGGTGGTCTTGCCGGCGCCGTTGGGGCCGAGCAGGCCGACGATCTGGCCACTGTCGATCGACAGGCTGACGTCGCGCACGACCTGGCGGCTTTTATAGGCCTTGGCCAGGTGCTGAGCTTTCAGAGTTGCCATTACTGGGTTTTCTCATCGGTTTTCTTTTTCGGCTGGATCACCATGTCGATGCGTGGGCGCGCTTCGGTGACCTTGCTGCCGGTGGCACGGCCGGCGCTTGCCAGCTTCTTGACCGTGTCGTAGACGATTTTCTCGCCCTGGGTGACGTTGTTGTCCTTGTCGACAACCTTGGCCTTGTCGATCAGCACGACGCGGTTTTGCTGGGCGTGGTACTGGATCGTCACGCCCCAGCCTTGTACAGGCTTGGCGTCACCCTGGGTCTGCAGTTGTTCGAAGTAGGCGAGGTTGCCGACCGAGGTCACGACATCGATGTCGCCGTTTGGCGCACGGGTCATGGTCACGGTGTTGCCTTTGACGATCATCGAACCCTGAGTGATGATCACGTCGCCTTTATAAGTGGCAACGCCATTCTTGTCGTCCAGCTGGGCATCGTCGGCCTGAATGCGGATTGGCTGCTGTTGATCGTTCGGCAGAGCCCAGGCGCTCACGCTTCCCAGTGCTGCGCCCAGACTGAGCAAAATAGGGAGGGTTTTAACGAGCCTCATACTGTCCTCTTACGTTCGATAGCAGGTGTATCCTGCTTTCCTTCAGATACGCTTTCATTCCCACGCCGGTCGATACACCGCCAGCGCCGTCGATTCTAACGGGTTGCTGGGTCTGCGCATATTGTTGCTGCGGGAACACCGTCATGCGAGTGGAGGTGATCAGGGTGTCGCGGTTCTTTTCGTCGGTGCGCTTGACGCGAACCGAGTCGATCAGCTCGACCTCGGTGCCGCCAGAATTCACTTCACCGCGTTCGCTGGTCACATGCCACGGAAAATCGGTGCCACGGAACATGTTCAGGTCAGGTTTGGTGACCAGGGTGACGTCGGTGGCTTTGACGTGCTCGGCTTTTTCCGAGGTCATTTCGTACTGCACCCTGCCGTCTTCGAGGTATTGCAGGGTGTGCGTGTTGGTCGCGTACCAGTCGATCGGGTTGTCGACGGTCGAGACGGGAGGCTTGTCGAGGAAGCGCTCCGGGCTGATGTTCCAATAGCCGACCGCAGCGAAAATCGCCGCGATACAGCCGAACACCAATACATTGCGAACTTTTTTGCTGAACATTATTTGACTCACAGATACGCGGCATTGGCCGCATCGAGGCGGTCCTGGGCGCGCAGGATCAATTCGCAGAATTCCCGGGCGGCACCTTCGCCACCACGGGCGAGGGTGACGCCATGGGCGTGCTCGCGGACGAATCCGGCGGCGTTGGCCACGGCCATGCCCAGGCCTACGCGGCGAATCACCGGCAGGTCGGGCAGGTCGTCACCGAGGTAGGCGACCTGTTCATAGCTTAGGCCCAGTTGCTCGAGAAGGCCGTCCAGGACGACCAATTTGTCCTCGCGGCCCTGAAACAGGTGCGGGATACCGAGATTCTTCGCCCGACGTTCGACCACCGGGGTCTTGCGGCCGCTGATGATCGCGGTTTGCACCCCGGCGTTCATCAGCATCTTGATGCCCTGGCCGTCGAGGGTGTTGAAGGCCTTGAACTCGCTGCCGTCCTCGAGGAAGTACAGGCGTCCGTCGGTGAGGACGCCATCGACGTCGAAAACCGCCAGTTTGATCGCTTTGCCGCGTTGCAGCAGATCGGTGTTCATTTACATCACTCCTGCACGCAGCAGATCGGAAAGGTTGAAGGCGCCGACCGGGCGGTCTTCCTCATCCACGACGACCAGTGCGTTGATTCGATGGTCTTCCATGATTTTCAGGGCCTCGGCGGCGAGCATCTCGGCGCGGGCGGTCTTGCCATGTACGGTCATCACCTGATCGATGGTGGCGCTGTGGACGTCGATGCTGCGATCCAGGGTGCGGCGCAGGTCGCCGTCGGTGAAGATCCCGGCGAGTTTGCCGTCGGCTTCGAGAATCACGGTCATGCCCAGGCCCTTGCGGGTCATTTCCATCAGCGCGTCCTTGAGCAGGGTGCCGCGTTGTACCTGTGGCAGCTCCTCGCCGGCGTGCATGACGTTTTCCACTTTCAGCAACAGGCGCCGGCCCAGCGCGCCACCCGGATGGGAAAAGGCGAAATCTTCGGCGGTGAAGCCGCGTGCCTCCAGCAGCGCCACGGCCAGGGCGTCGCCCATCACCAGTGCTGCGGTGGTCGAGGAGGTCGGTGCCAGATTCAGCGGGCAGGCTTCGTGCTCGACATGGACGTTGAGATTGACCTCGGCGGCCTTGGCCAGCGGTGATTGCGGGTTGCCGGTCACGCTGATGAGCTGGATGCCCAGGCGTTTGATCAGCGGCAGCAGGGTCACGATTTCGTTGGTCGAGCCGGAGTTCGACAGGGCCAGGATCACGTCATCGCGGGTAATCATGCCCATGTCGCCGTGGCTGGCTTCGGCCGGATGAACGAAAAATGCCGGGGTGCCGGTGCTCGCCAGGGTGGCGGCGATCTTGTTGCCGACGTGCCCGGACTTGCCCATGCCTACCACGACGACACGGCCCTTGCTCGCCAGAATCATCTCGCAGGCGCGTACGAAATCGGCGTCGATATGGGGCAGCAAGCCTTGTACGGCTTCCATTTCGAGGCGGATGGTGCGTTGTGCCGATTGAATCAGGTCGCTGGATTGGCTCATGTCAGAAATCGTATAGCCCGATGAAAAGGCGGCGATTATAGCGGTTCTGTCGAAAAGCCTCACGCTAGTTCGTCACCCTTTGTCATTACTCGTTACCAATTGCCTTAAATAATGCATCGAGCCTGTCATATCCCTGAACGTGGCCGGGCACAGGCCTTGGGCGCTTGGCCTTTGCGGTGATATAGTTCGCCGCCAGTTCGGCCTGCCCGGGATGTAAGCGCTTTCCTTTGAGAAAGCCAGGCGTCCGAGTGAGAGGCTGCATCGCAAGGAGTTTAGATGAGTGCCGATAACGCCTACGCGGTCGAGCTGAAGGGCGTCACCTTCAAGCGCGGATCGCGGAGCATTTTCAATAACGTCGATATCCGCATCCCGCGGGGCAAGGTCACCGGCATCATGGGACCTTCCGGGTGCGGCAAGACTACGCTGCTGCGTCTGATGGGCGCCCAGTTGCGGCCGTCGAAAGGCGAGGTCTGGGTCAACGGCCAGAACCTGCCGAAGCTGTCGCGCAGCGATCTGTTCGATGCGCGCAAGCATATGGGCGTGCTGTTCCAGAGCGGTGCGCTGTTCACCGATCTCGATGTGTTCGAGAACGTGGCGTTCCCCCTGCGTGTCCACACCGAATTGCCGGAAGAGATGATCCGCGACATCGTCCTGCTCAAATTGCAGGCGGTCGGGTTGCGCGGCGCCATCGAGCTGATGCCAGACGAACTGTCCGGTGGCATGAAACGCCGTGTCGCTCTGGCCCGGGCGATTGCCCTCGATCCGCAGATCCTGATGTACGACGAACCCTTTGTCGGCCAGGACCCGATCGCCATGGGCGTTCTGGTGCGCCTGATCCGTCTGCTCAACGATGCGCTGGGGATCACCAGCATCGTGGTTTCCCACGACCTGGCCGAGACCGCGAGCATCGCTGACTATATCTATGTGGTCGGCGACGGCCAGGTATTGGGGCAGGGCACGCCGGATGAACTGATGAGCTCGGACGATCCGCGCATTCGCCAGTTCATGACCGGCGATCCTGACGGCCCGGTTCCGTACCACTTTCCAGCGCCGGATTACCGCGCAGATCTTCTGGGGAAGCGCCGCTGATGCGCAGAATTTCATTGATAGAGCGCGTGCGCCGGTTCGGCAGTGCGGCGATCGACTCCGTTGCGGTGTTCGGGCGCTCGACACTGTTCCTGTTTCACGCCTTGCTGGGCCGTGGCGGCATCGGCGGCGGTTTCGGCCTGCTGGTCAAGCAATTGCATTCGGTCGGCGTGATGTCGCTGGTGATCATCGTCGTTTCGGGGATCTTCATCGGCATGGTGCTGGCGCTGCAGGGTTTCAATATCCTGTCGAGCTACGGCTCGGAGCAGGCGGTCGGGCAGATGGTCGCCCTGACGCTGTTGCGTGAGCTCGGTCCGGTGGTGACTGCGCTGCTGTTCGCCGGGCGTGCCGGTTCGGCGCTGACGGCGGAGATCGGCAACATGAAATCCACCGAACAGCTTTCCAGCCTGGAAATGATCGGGGTCGACCCGCTCAAGTACATCATTGCCCCGCGCCTGTGGGCCGGCTTCATTTCCCTGCCGGTGCTGGCGATGATTTTCAGCGTGGTGGGCATCTGGGGCGGTTCGTGGGTGGCGGTCGACTGGCTGGGGGTCTATGACGGCTCCTACTGGTCGAACATGCAGAACAGCGTGGACTTCGCCGACGATGTGCTCAATGGCATCATCAAGAGCGCGGTTTTCGCCTTTGTCGTGACCTGGATCGCCGTATTCCAAGGCTATGACTGTGAGCCCACTTCCGAGGGGATCAGTCGTGCCACCACCAAGACCGTGGTTTATGCCTCGCTGGCAGTGCTCGGTCTGGACTTTATTCTGACCGCTTTGATGTTTGGAGATTTCTGATGCAAAACCGCACCCTGGAAATCGGTGTCGGCCTGTTCCTGCTGGCAGGGATCCTGGCTTTGCTGCTGCTTGCGTTGCGGGTCAGCGGCCTGTCTCCGACTTCGACCACCGACACTTATAAACTTTATGCGTATTTCGACAATATCGCCGGTTTGACGGTCAGAGCTAAAGTGACCATGGCCGGTGTGACGATCGGCAAGGTCACGGCGATCGATCTGGACCGTGACAGCTTCACCGGTCGGGTGACTTTGCTGGTGGATAAAAGCGTCGACAATCTGCCGACCGACTCCACAGCATCTATCCTGACTGCTGGCCTGCTGGGCGAAAAATACATCGGCATCAGCGTGGGCGGGGAAGACACCCGTCTCAAGGATGGTGGAACCATCCACGACACGCAGTCGTCGCTGGTGCTGGAGGATCTGATCGGTAAATTCCTGCTCAATACCGTTAGCAAAGACGCCAAATGAGGAGCTTTTGAATGATCTCTACCTTGCGACGTGGCCTGTTGGTGTTGCTTGCGGCACTGCCGCTGGTGGCTAACGCCGTGGCGGCGCCTACGGCACACGATCTGGTCCAGGACACGACCAACCGCATGCTGGCCGACCTGGCTGCCAATAAAGAGAAGTACAAACAGGACCCGAACGACTTCTATGCTGCGCTGAACAGCATCGTCGGTCCGGTGGTGGATGCCGAGGGCATTTCCAAGAGCATCATGACGGTCAAGTATTCGCGCAAGGCCACGCCTGCGCAGATGCAGACCTTCCAGGAAAACTTCAAGAAAGGCCTGTTCCAGTTCTACGGCAACGCCTTGCTCGAGTACAACAACCAGGGCATCACCGTCGATGCGCCGAAGGATGAGTCGGGCGACCGCACCAGCGTCGGCATGACCGTCAAGGGCAACAACGGCGCGATCTATCCTGTGTCGTACACCTTGGAGAAGATCAACGGCGAGTGGAAACTGCGCAACGTGATCATCAACGGCATCAACATCGGCAAGCTGTTCCGCGATCAGTTCGCCGACGCGATGCAGCGCAATGGCAATGACCTGGACAAAACCATCAACGGTTGGGCCGGGGAAGTCGCCAAGGCCAAGCAGTCCGCCGACGCGGAACAGAAGCCAGCGCAATGAGTGAGGCGGCGGTACGAATGAGTGATGTCGACGAGCTGCTGCTCAGCGGAGAGCTGAATTACCGCACCGGTCCGGATCTGCGCAAGGAAGGTCAGGCGCTGATCAAGTCCAGCAAGGCCGCTTCGCTCGTGATCGATTGTTCGGCGGTGGTGAAGTCCAGCAGCGTCGGCCTGTCGTTGCTGCTGTGCTTCATGCGTGATGCGAAGGCGGCCGGCAAGGCCGTGAGTATCCGGGCGATGCCCGAAGACATGCGTGAAATCGCTCAGGTCAGCGAGCTGACCGAGCTGTTGACGTAACTCTGAACCCGCATCGACAGGAAAGCCCCCCGTCAGAGTCCTGCCAAGCGGGGTTCGCAGGCGCGGGGCTTTTTTGTATGATGTCCGACCCGCGCGCACAGGGCGCCGATTGAGGTTGAGCATGCAGGCCGTAGAAGTGAAGAGCTTCCTTGAAGGGAAGCTGCCAGGAACGCTGGTGGAAGTGGAAGGCGAAGGCTGCAACTTCCAGCTGAACGTGATTAGCGATGAACTGGCGGCGTTAAGCCCGGTCAAGCGTCAGCAGAGCATCTATGCCCATTTGAACCCATGGATCGCCGATGGCAGCATCCACGCGGTCACGATGAAATTTTTCAGCAGCGCGGCCTGGGCCGAGCGCACCTGAGCCCTAGGGCGTCGAGATTCTTATGGATAAATTGATTATTACCGGTGGCGCTCGTCTTGATGGCGAGATCCGCATCTCCGGGGCGAAGAACTCCGCCCTGCCGATCCTGGCCGCCACCCTGCTGTGTGATGGCCCGGTGACCGTTGGCAACCTGCCGCACCTGCACGACATCACCACCATGATCGAGCTGTTCGGTCGCATGGGCATCGAGCCTGTGATCGACGAGAAGCTCAGCGTCGAAATCGATCCGCGCACCATCAAGACCCTGGTCGCTCCGTACGAACTGGTGAAAACCATGCGTGCGTCGATCCTGGTACTCGGCCCGATGGTCGCTCGCTTCGGTGAAGCCGAAGTCGCGCTGCCTGGCGGTTGCGCCATCGGTTCGCGTCCGGTGGACCTGCACATCCGTGGCCTGGAAGCCATGGGCGCGGTCATCGACGTCGAAGGCGGCTACATCAAGGCCAAGGCGCCGGAAGGCGGCCTGCGCGGTGCGCATTTCTTCTTTGACACCGTCAGCGTGACCGGCACCGAGAACATCATGATGGCCGCCGCTCTGGCCAAGGGCCGCAGCGTGCTGCAGAACGCCGCCCGCGAGCCTGAAGTCGTCGACCTGGCGAACTTCCTCAACGCCATGGGCGCGAAGGTATCCGGTGCCGGCACCGACACCATCACCATCGATGGCGTCGAGCGTCTGGATTCGACGTTCTTCAAAGTCATGCCTGACCGTATCGAAACCGGCACCTACCTGGTGGCCGCTGCGGTCACCGGCGGTCGCGTCAAGGTCAAGGACACCGATCCGACCATCCTTGAAGCCGTTCTGGAAAAACTCCGTGAAGCCGGCGCAGAAATCACCACCGGTGAGGACTGGATCGAGCTGAACATGCACGGCAAGCGCGCGAAAGCCGTCAACATCCGCACCGCCCCGTATCCGGCGTTCCCGACCGACATGCAGGCGCAGTTCATCTCGCTCAACGCCGTTGCCGAAGGCACCGGCGCCGTGATCGAGACGATCTTCGAAAACCGCTTCATGCACGTTTACGAACTGCACCGCATGGGCGCCAAGATCCAGGTCGAAGGCAACACCGCCATCGTCACCGGCACCGACGTGCTCAAGGGCGCGCCAGTCATGGCGACCGACCTGCGTGCGTCGGCCAGCCTGGTGATCTCGGCCCTGGTGGCCGAAGGCGATACCCTGATCGACCGCATCTACCACATCGACCGTGGTTACGAGTGCATCGAAGAAAAACTGCAGATGCTGGGCGCCAAGATCCGTCGCGTTCCGGGCTAGTCGCTGCGGTATGGGCGCAGGGAGGCGCCCGCTGAATTCGTTTCGAGTCGAGGGTTGTCTTTTATCGGGCAACCCTCGATGTGTGTCCGGCGCCATTTGCGACCGGACATGAGTACCTTGATAAGGACTGACGTTACCCATGTTGACCATTGCACTGTCCAAGGGCCGCATCCTTGACGACACCCTGCCGCTTCTCGCCGAAGCGGGCATCGTGCCGACCGAGAATCCGGACAAGAGCCGCAAGCTGATCATCCCCACGACCCAGGAAGACGTACGCCTGCTGATCGTGCGCGCCACCGACGTGCCGACCTATGTCGAGCATGGCGCGGCCGACCTCGGCGTTGCCGGTAAAGACGTGCTGATGGAATACAGCGGCCAGGGCTTGTATGAGCCGCTGGACCTGCAGATTGCCCAGTGCAAGCTGATGACCGCCGGCAAGGTCGGCGCTGTCGAGCCCAAGGGTCGCCTGCGCGTCGCCACCAAATTCGTCAATGTCGCCAAGCGTTACTACGCCGAGCAGGGCCGTCAGGTCGACATCATCAAGCTCTACGGCTCGATGGAGCTGGCGCCGCTGATCGGCCTGGCCGACAAGATCATCGACGTGGTCGACACCGGCAACACCCTGCGTGCCAATGGCCTGGAACCCCAGGAACTGATCGCCACGATCAGCTCGCGTCTGGTGGTCAACAAGGCTTCGATGAAGATGCAACACGCCCGTATCCAGGCGTTGATCGATACCCTGCGCAAGGCAGTGGAATCGCGACACCGCGGCTGATGTACCTGCGCGACCTCAAGGTCGCGCCCGTCTATCCGCCTCATAGCCAGAATCTCAGGTGCCCAAGCGGAACGACTGCTAAGTTAGGGCGCCTGAGTTTTTGCCATTCCTATGAGGCTCTCGCTATGACCGCACCGACTGCAATTCGCCGACTCAACGCTGCTGACCCGGATTTCGCGCATCATCTGGATCATCTGCTGAGCTGGGAAAGTGTGTCTGACGACTCGGTCAATCAGCGGGTGCTGGACATCATCAAGGCTGTGCGCGAGCGCGGTGACGCGGCGCTGGTCGAGTTCACCCAGAAGTTCGACGGCCTCGAAGTCGCCTCGATGGCCGATCTGATCCTGCCGCGCGAGCGTCTGGAACTGGCCCTGACCCGCATCACCGAGGCTCAGCGCGAAGCGCTGGAAAAGGCTGCAGCGCGGGTGCGCAGCTATCACGAAAAACAGAAACAGGACTCCTGGAGCTACACCGAGGCTGACGGCACCGTGCTCGGTCAGAAGGTCACGCCGCTGGATCGCGCCGGCCTGTATGTGCCGGGTGGCAAGGCGTCATACCCGTCGTCGGTGTTGATGAACGCGATTCCGGCCAAGGTGGCCGGCGTGACCGAAGTGGTCATGGTGGTGCCGACGCCACGAGGCGAAGTCAACGAACTGGTGCTGGCCGCCGCCTGCATCGCCGGTGTCGACCGGGTCTTCACCATCGGTGGCGCACAAGCCGTGGCGGCACTGGCTTACGGCACCGAAAGCGTGCCGCAGGTGGACAAGGTGGTCGGCCCGGGCAACATCTATGTGGCGACGGCCAAGCGTCATGTGTTCGGCCAGGTCGGCATCGACATGATTGCCGGTCCGTCGGAAATCCTCGTGGTGTGTGATGGCCAGACCGATCCGGACTGGATTGCCATGGACCTGTTCTCCCAGGCCGAGCACGATGAAGATGCCCAAGCGATCCTGGTCAGCCCGGACGCCGGATTCCTCGACAAGGTCGCTGCGAGCATCGACAAACTGCTGCCGACCATGGACCGCGCGACCATCATCGAAACGTCGATCAATGGCCGTGGCGCGCTGATTCAGGTGCGGGACATGGCTCAGGCCATCGAAGTCGCCAACCGCATCGCCCCGGAACACCTTGAGTTGTCGGTCGCCGACCCACAGGCCTGGCTGCCGCAGATCCGCCACGCCGGTGCGATTTTCATGGGCCGCCACACCTCCGAAGCACTGGGCGACTACTGCGCCGGGCCGAACCACGTACTGCCGACCTCCGGCACCGCGCGTTTCTCCTCGCCGCTGGGTGTGTATGACTTCCAGAAACGTTCGTCGATCATCTTCTGTTCCGAGGCCGGTGCTTCGGAGCTGGGCAAGACCGCGTCGGTACTGGCCCGTGGCGAATCCCTGAGCGCGCACGCACGCAGCGCCGAATACCGCATCCTCGACGAAAAGAAAGGTGAGTGAAGATGAGTAAATTCTGGAGTCCGTTCGTCAAGGATCTGGTGCCGTATGTGCCGGGCGAACAGCCGAAGCTGGCCCGACTGGTCAAGCTCAACACCAACGAAAACCCATATGGTCCGTCGCCAAAAGCCCTGGCGGCGATGCAGACCGAGCTCAACGACAACCTGCGCCTGTACCCGGATCCGAACAGCGACCTGTTGAAAAACGCGGTGGCCAGCTACTACGGCGTGCAAAGCAATCAGGTGTTCCTGGGTAACGGCTCCGACGAGGTGCTGGCCCACGTTTTCCACGGTCTGCTGCAACACGACAAGCCGCTGCTGTTCCCGGATATCAGCTACAGCTTCTATCCGGTTTACGCCGGGCTGTACGGCATCCAGTTCGATGCGGTGCCGCTGGATGCACAGTTCCGGATCGATCCGGCGGACTACGCCAAAGCGAACGGCGGGATCATTTTCCCCAACCCGAACGCGCCGACCGGTTGCCTGCTGGCGGTGGACGCGATCGAGCAAATTCTCAAGGCCAACCCGGAATCGGTTGTGGTGGTGGATGAGGCCTACATCGACTTCGGCGGTGAAACGGCGATCAGCCTGGTGGATCGTTATCCGAACCTGCTGGTCACCCAGACCCTGTCCAAGTCGCGCTCGCTGGCCGGCCTGCGGGTGGGGCTGGCGGTGGGCCATCCCGATCTGATCGAAGCGCTGGAGCGGATCAAGAACAGCTTCAACTCCTATCCGCTGGATCGTCTGGCGAATGTCGGCGCGGCCGCAGCGTTCGAGGATCGCGAGTATTTCGACAAGACTTGCCGTCTGGTGATCGAGAGCCGCGAATGGGTGACCGCGCAGTTGCAGGCCAAGGGCTTTGAGGTGCTGCCGTCGGCGGCGAACTTCATCTTTGCCCGCCACCCGCAACATGACGCGGCAGGGCTGGCGGCCAAACTGCGCGAGCAGGGCGTGATCGTGCGGCACTTCAAGCAGGAGCGGATTGCGCAGTTCCTGCGGATCTCGATCGGCACGCCGGAGCAGAATCAGGCGTTGATCGAAGGGTTGGGCTCGCTGTAACGCAGTGATGAACGCAGTTCCTGTCTTGCGAGGCGGGAACTGTGTCAGCCAACACTGCGGTCACGACTTCGCTCAGTTTCTCTTGGTCGCCTTGAATTTTATATTGGCTGTTGTCTGGTCATTGAAAATGAAGTGAATGGTGGCCTCGAGCGTGCGATAGCCGACGGAGAACTTTCCAGTCATCGCGCCACTTTCCGGCGTATACATCTTGCCCTCGTAATTCATTGCCCACGGGAAGTGATATTTCGGGTCGTTGCGAACATAAGACTCCTGGAAGTTATGTGACGCGCCCGTGGGCAGGCTTATGACGACAACGTCGTTGTCGGTCCCACCTGTGTTGCCGCTGATCTCACGTAAGTAATTCGCGCTGATCATGCCTTGATTGAAATTTACGATGGGTGATTGGAGAGTCAGGTTTCCCCATACCATCTCGATCTTGCCTAAATCGAAGTCAGTGCCTTGTTCCGGGTTCGGGCCGGATGGCAGTTCCGTCTGTTGAATTTTTTCCGAAATGTTCATTTAGCGATCCCTTCATCAGTGAAATGGTATTTCAACGACCAGGATCAGGTTATGGGCGGCACAAGTTTTCAACGACTGACAGAACTGACAGGTATCAATACCGTTTCGCTTGCTTGCACCGCCGGGCTTCAGTCAATTGGCTATTGGGTGCCAGCGTCGATCATTCGTGATGTGGTTCGCCAAGGAACGTCAGCGAACTGAACAATCCCCGACTGTCGACATCAGCGCTGTCTTTGACCGGCACTTGCACCTGCGCGGCAATCACATTCAAACCTTCGTTGCGCACCAACACCTGCGCGCGGCCATCCTTATCGGTCTCGGTACTCAAGGTGTTCGGGGCGCTGCGATAATCGCCGATCAACTTCACTCCCGCTGCAGGTTTGCCATCGAGCAGCACGCGTACCGGCAGTGATTTCCCCGGCCCGACCGTCAGCGGATCGACTTCCGGCAGAATCAACAGTTTGATCTGCTCAAGTTTGGGCAACTTTGCTCCAGCCTGATAAATCGCCAGGCTGTATTTGAAGGTATGGGTGGCCTCGATGGCGCCCGGGACTTTGCTCCGTCCTTCATTGACCCATTTCTTGTCAGCGGTTTGCGACCACATGCCGTTGTCCAGCGCGACGGCCATGATCGCAGGTGACTTCAGCGGTTGCAGGCGTGCGTGATCCACGAGACGTTCGACGCTGACCGGGATCATCTTTCCCGCTGCGTCGTAGGCCCAGGCGCCACTGATTTTCTGCGCCTTGAAGGCGTTGTCCTCGGCGCCGTGACCGTAGACCACTTCGATATTGCCGCGCCGCTGCTCAGTCCATAGACCATGGGCCGAGGCTTGAGTGGCGAACAGGGCTGCGACGAGCAGAAGGGATTTGCTGTAGTGCATGGTGACGTCCTTTTACAGATTGAGTGTCAGGCTGACAGTGAAGGTGCGCGGCTCGCCGGGATTGACCCAGTAGTTGCTGTAGGAGCGCTCGTAATATTTTTCGTCGAACAGGTTGTTCAGGTTCAGGCCGACAGTGACGTTGTCGCTGGCCTTGTAATGGGCCAGCAGGTCGACGGTGTGATAAGCCGGCAGTTCGAAGTCGCTGCCAGCCTCACCCGAGCGGTCGCCGACATAGGTGAAGGCAGCGCCGACATCCGAGCCGCGCAGCAGGCCGTCCTGAAACTCATAGACTCCCAACAGACTGCCGCTGCGCCGGGCGACGCCGAGAATGCGGCTGCCGGCAGGAACGACGGCGTCACCCTTGGTGACTTCGGCGTCGATGTAAGCCAAGGCGCCGATGACGCGCACGGCGTCGGTCACCTGACCGCTGACTTGCAGGTCGAAACCCTGGCTGCGCGCCTTGCCCATGGCCCGGCTGGTATCAGTACGGGGATCGAGGGCAAGGACGTTTTCCTTTTCGATATGAAAGAAGGCGAGGGTGCTGCTCAGGCGCTCGTCGAACAGTTCGTTCTTGATTCCGATCTCATAGCCGATGCCCTCTTCCGGCTTGAACGCTTTACCGCTGGCGTCGAGGCCGTTGTTCGGTTTGAACGAGCTCGAGGCATTGGCGAACACCCCGGTTTGCGGTGTCAGTTGGTAGAGCAGCCCGGCGCGTTGAGTCAGCGCGTCGTGACTCTGGCGGCTGCTGGCGGCTCGGGAGTGATCGTCGATGCGTTGGTCGAAATGCTCGAAGCGCGCACCAATCATCCCGCGCAGCTTGTCGGTGAAGATGATCTGGTCCTGCAGGTTCAGCGCGTGGCTCTCGACGTGTTCGAAAAAGTCGCTGCCCGAGCGTGCGCCGTCAGGTTTGGGCTGGCCGTAGATCGGGTTGTAGATGTCGATGGCATAGCGGCCACCGGCAATGGTGGTGACGCGTTCGTTCTTGCGGAAGTTTTCGTACTCGGTGCCGACCAGCAATTCGTGCTGCCAGCTGCCGAGGTCGAACAGGCCGTGTAATTCCAGTTGAGTGATGCTGTCGTGCCAGTTGCTGTCGCGCTCGCGATAGCGTCGATTGACGCTGTGACCGTCGGCGTTCAGCGGGCGACTTTCCGAGGCGTAGCCCCAGAGTTTGCCTTCCTTGTAGTGGCTGGCCAGGCGCAGTTTCCAGCCGTCATTCAGATGATGTTCGAGGGCGGCCTGGAGCATGTTGTTGTGATTGTCGATGTCGCCGTCATCGGGTTCGCCGAGGAACGTCGAGCGCGAGACGCCGCTCCATTTATTGTCCGGCGCGACGATGCCACGGTCGAAGGTCGAGCTATGACGGACGAATTCGCTTTCCACCAGCAGGCTCGTGTCCGGGTTCAACTGCCAACTGAGCGAGGGGGCGGCGAAGACCCGCTTGCTGCTGACGTGATCGCGGAAGCTGTGATTGTCTTCGATGGCCAGATTGATTCGCGAGAGGACATCACCCTGTTCGTCGAGCGGGGCGTTGACGTCCAGCGCGGTGCGATAGCGATCCCAACTGCCGGCGCTGGTCTGCAAGGTGGTGAAGGCGTGGGGCTGCGGTTTCTTGGTGACGATGTTCACCGTGCCGCCCGGGTCGCCACGGCCGTACAGGCTGGCGGCCGGGCCCTTGAGTACTTCGATGCGCTCGATATTGGCCGTGTCCGGGGTGCTCGGATAGCCACGGTTGGCGCTGAAGCCGTCCTTGTAGAACTCGGAAGTTGTGAAGCCGCGCACGCTGTATTCGTAAAGCGTCAGGCCGCCGAAGTTGTTTTGCTTTGATACGCCACCGGCAAAATCCAGTGCCCGCTCGACGCTGTTGCTGCCCAGATCCTTGAGTACGCCGGCCGGCACCACGCTGATGGCCTGCGGTATATCACGAATTGCCGCGTCGGTTTTGGTCGCGCTGCTCGAACGGGTTGCGCGATAACCAGTGACCGGCCCGGTGGGCGATTCGTAGTCGGAAGTGACGCTGATGGCGTCGAGTTCCAGGGGCAGGGGCTCTTCGGCAAAGACAGGATCACCCAGCAATCCAAGAGGCAGGCCGAGGGTCAAGCGGAGTCGCGAGACGTTTTTCCGAGACGACATGTTATGTTGTTCCAATTCTTCAATTGAAACAATATAACATGCCTGTTGAGAATGTCTTCTATTCGCGCGCCCCGCGCGAAACGAAGTCTTACTCTTCTTTTTCCTGCACCGGCGCCGGCGGTGGGCGCAGACCGATTTCGGCGGTGAGTTTCAACTCCTTGCCGTTGCGCATGACCTGGATCGTCACTTTGTCAGTCGGTTTGATCCGCGCCACCTGGTTCATCGAGCGACGACCGTCACCGGCCGGCTCGCCATCGATGCTCAGAATCACGTCACCCAATTGCAGGCCGGCCTTTTGCGCCGGGCCGTCGCGGAAAATCCCCGCCACCACGATCCCCGGACGTCCGGACAGACCGAACGATTCCGCCAGTTCCTGAGTCAATGGCTGCACTTCGATGCCGAGCCAGCCGCGAATCACCTGGCCGTGTTCGATGATCGACTTCATCACTTCCATTGCCAGTTTCACCGGGATCGCAAAACCGATGCCCTGGGAGCCGCCGGACTTGGAGAAGATCGCGGTGTTGATCCCGGTGAGGTTGCCGTTGGCATCGACCAGCGCGCCGCCGGAGTTACCGGGGTTGATCGCGGCATCGGTCTGGATGAAGTCTTCATAGTTGTTCAGGCCCAACTGGTTGCGCCCGGTGGCACTGATGATGCCCATGGTCACCGTCTGGCCGACGCCGAACGGGTTGCCGATGGCCAGCGCGACGTCGCCGATACGGATGTTGTCGGAGCGTCCGACGGTGATCGCCGGCAGGCTTTTCAGGTCGATCTTCAGGACAGCGAGGTCGGTTTCCGGGTCGCTGCCGATCACCCGGGCCAGGGTTTCCCGACCGTCCTTGAGCGCCACGACGATCTGGTCCGCGCCACTGGTCACGTGGTTGTTGGTCAGGATATAGCCTTCCGGGCTCATGATCACACCGGAGCCGAGGCTCGATTCCATGCGTTTCTGCTTCGGCGAGTTGTCACCGAAGAAGCGCCGGAACTGTGGGTCCTCGAACAGCGGATGGGCCGGTTTGGCGACGACCTTGGTGGTGTAGAGGTTGACCACCGACGGTGCAGCGATGGTCACCGCGTCCGCATAGGACACCGGCCCCTGCTGCACGCTGGTGGTCTGCGGGGCCTGTTGCAGATTGACGTCGAGGCTTGGCAGCCCGACCCACTGCGGGTAACGCTGAATAATCAACAGAGCGATAAGCACACCGGCCAACAGCGGCCAGCCGAAAAAACGCAGCGCCTTGAGCATTAAGCACGTCCTGGAAAAGTTGCAGGCGGGGGCAGACCGCCCATAATGTCGCGCATTATACGAGGCCGCGCGCGCCTCTGAACGGGATTTTCAGGAGTCTTTCATGGCCGTTGCCCTCAGTACCCTGGTCGAAGAAGCCGACCGTTACCTCGGCAGTGCAAAAATTGCCGATTATTGCCCCAACGGCTTGCAGGTCGAAGGCCGGCCGCAAGTGATGCGCATCGTCAGCGGCGTCACCGCCAGCCAGGCGTTGCTCGATGCCGCCGTCGAAGCCGAGGCCGATCTGGTGCTGGTGCATCACGGCTATTTCTGGAAGGGCGAGAATCCGTGCATCACCGGCATGAAGCAGCGCCGGTTGAAAACCCTGCTCAAGCACGACATCAGCCTGCTGGCCTATCACCTGCCGCTGGATCTGCATGGGGATGTCGGCAACAACGTGCAGCTCGCCCGTCAGCTGGATATCACTGTCGAAGGCCCGCTGGATCCGGACAACCTGAAAATCGTCGGTCTGGTCGGCTCCCTGGCCGAGCCGGTGACCGCCCGGGATTTTGCCCGCCGTGTGCAGGAGGTCATGGGGCGCGAGCCGTTGCTGGTCGAAGGCAGCGCGATGATCCGGCGCGTCGGCTGGTGTACGGGCGGCGGCCAGGGCTATATCGATCAGGCGGTCGCGGCGGGGGTCGATTTGTTCCTCAGCGGCGAGGCCTCCGAGCAGACTTTCCACAGCGCCCGGGAAAACGACATCAGCTTCATCGCCGCCGGTCACCACGCCACCGAGCGGTATGGCGTGCAGGCGCTGGGCGACTACCTGGCGAAGCGCTTTGCTCTCGAACACATCTTCATCGATTGCCCGAATCCGATCTGAAAAACGCCTTCAATTGCGAGGCGGAAGGACGCAGGTTCGATCCCGCGCACCCCAAACAGGCGGGCATATTCATATACCCTTTCGATCTAGCCTGCGTCCTGATTAGAAGCAGGCCGCTGTGCTAGGATTCCCCGCTCGAACACGGCCCGCTGGCCGTTCATAAGAAAGCTTTCGTGAGTAGCCATGGTCGACAAACTGACGCATCTGAAACAGCTGGAGGCGGAAAGCATCCACATCATCCGTGAGGTGGCCGCCGAGTTCGACAACCCGGTGATGCTGTACTCCATCGGTAAAGACTCCGCCGTGATGCTGCACCTGGCACGCAAGGCGTTCTTCCCGGGCAAACTGCCGTTTCCGGTGATGCACGTCGACACCCGGTGGAAATTCCAGGAGATGTACAAGTTCCGCGACAAGATGGTCGAGGATCTGGGCCTGGACCTGATCACCCACATCAACCCGGATGGCGTGGCGCAGAACATCAACCCGTTCACCCACGGCAGCGCCAAACACACCGACATCATGAAGACCGAGGGCCTGAAGCAGGCACTCGACAAGCATGGTTTCGACGCCGCGTTCGGCGGTGCCCGTCGCGATGAAGAGAAATCCCGCGCCAAGGAGCGCGTGTACTCGTTCCGCGACAGCAAGCACCGCTGGGACCCGAAGAACCAGCGTCCGGAGCTGTGGAACGTCTACAACGGCAAGGTCAACAAGGGCGAGTCGATCCGCGTCTTCCCGCTGTCGAACTGGACCGAGCTGGACATCTGGCAGTACATCTACCTCGAAGGTATCCCGATCGTACCGCTGTACTTCGCCGCCGAACGTGACGTGATCGAGAAGAACGGCACGCTGATCATGATCGATGACGAGCGCATCCTCGAGCACCTGAGCGACGAAGAAAAGGCGCGCATCGTCAAAAAGAAAGTGCGTTTCCGTACCCTTGGCTGCTACCCGTTGACGGGCGCGGTGGAGTCCGAGGCCGAAAGCCTGACGGACATCATTCAGGAAATGCTCCTGACGCGAACTTCCGAGCGCCAGGGCCGGGTCATCGACCACGATGGCGCAGGCTCGATGGAAGATAAAAAACGTCAGGGTTATTTCTAAGGGGTTGTCATGTCGCACCAGTCTGATTTGATCAGCGAGGACATCCTCGCCTACCTGGGCCAGCACGAACGTAAAGAGCTGCTGCGCTTTTTGACCTGCGGTAACGTCGATGACGGCAAGAGCACCCTGATCGGGCGCCTGCTGCATGACTCGAAGATGATCTACGAAGATCACCTGGAAGCCATCACCCGCGATTCGAAGAAAGTCGGCACCACCGGTGAAGACATCGACCTGGCGTTGCTGGTCGACGGCCTGCAGGCCGAGCGTGAGCAGGGCATCACCATCGATGTCGCCTACCGCTATTTCTCCACCGCCAAACGCAAATTCATCATCGCCGACACGCCCGGCCATGAGCAGTACACCCGCAACATGGCCACCGGTGCATCCACCTGTGACCTGGCGATCATTCTGGTCGACGCCCGTTACGGCGTGCAGACCCAGACCCGTCGCCACAGCTTCATCGCCTCGTTGCTGGGCATCAAGCACATCGTCGTCGCGATCAACAAGATGGATCTCAAGGGCTTCGATCAGGATGTGTTCGAGTCGATCAAGGCCGATTACCTGAAGTTCGCCGAAGGCCTGAAGCTGCAGCCGACCAGCCTGCATTTCGTGCCGATGTCTGCCCTTAAAGGCGACAACGTGGTGAACAAGTCCGAGCGTTCGCCGTGGTACACCGGCCAGTCGCTGATGGAAATCCTCGAGACCGTGGAAGTGGCGGGCGATCGCAACTTCACCGATCTGCGTTTCCCGGTGCAGTACGTCAACCGTCCGAACCTGAACTTCCGTGGTTTCGCCGGCACCCTGGCCAGCGGCATCGTGCACAAGGGCGACGAAGTCGTGGTGCTGCCGTCGGGCAAGAGCAGCCGGGTGAAATCCATCGTCACCTTCGAAGGTGAACTGGAGCACGCCGGTCCGGGTCAAGCGGTAACGCTGACCATGGAAGACGAAATCGACATCTCCCGTGGCGACCTGCTGGTGCATGCCGACAACGTGCCGCCGGTCACCGACAGCTTCGAAGCGATGCTGGTGTGGATGGCTGAAGAGCCGATGCTGCCGGGCAAGAAATACGACATCAAGCGCGCCACCAGCTACGTGCCGGGCTCGATTGCGAGCATCGTCCACAAGGTCGACGTCAACACCCTCGAAGAAGGTTCGGCGAGCGCGTTGCAACTGAACGAAATCGGCAAGGTGAAAATCGCTCTCGACGCGCCGATCGCTCTCGACGGTTATGACAGCAACCGCACCACCGGCGCCTTCATTGTCATCGATCGCTTGACCAACGGCACCGTCGGCGCCGGCATGATCGTTGCGCAACCGCTCAACCATGGCGCCACCTCGCACCACGGCAAACTGGCCCATGTAGCGACTGAGGAGCGTGCCCAGCGCTTCGGCCAGCAACCGGCGACCGTGCTGTTCAGCGGCCTGTCGGGCGCGGGCAAGAGCACGCTGGCCTACGCGGTCGAGCGCAAGCTGTTCGACATGGGCCGTGCGGTGTTCGTGCTGGATGGCCAGAACCTGCGTCATGACCTGAACAAGGGCCTGCCGCAGGACCGCGCCGGTCGTAACGAAAACTGGCGGCGTGCCGCGCACGTTGCGCGTCAGTTCAACGAAGCGGGCCTGCTGACTCTGGCGGCGTTCGTCGCGCCGAGTGCAGAAGGTCGCAAGCAGGCCGAAGACCTGATCGGCAAGGATCGTCTGCTGACGGTCTACGTCCAGGCTTCGCCGACTGTCTGCGCCGAGCGTGATCCGCAAGGCCTGTACGCGGCCGGTGGCGACAACATCCCGGGCGAGTCCTTCCCGTATGACGTGCCCCTGGATGCCGACCTCGTGGTCGACACCCAGTCGTTGTCGCTGGAAGAAAGCGTCAGGCAAGTGCTGGATCTGTTGCGCAAGCGCGGCATGATCTAAGCGCTGGCGGCCGACAAAAAAGCCCGCCGATGAGCAATCATCGGCGGGCTTTTTGTTTGATCGACTGTCGGATCAGTGGCGATCCGGGAACTCCCGGTGCATCTGCGCAAGCAGCGCATCCTTGTCATGCCACAGCTGATTGATCCAGCCCTGGAACTGCAGGCGATATTCGCCGTCCTGATCGTAGTTCTTGCCAATGAACGCCGGCGGGATTTTCAGTTCTTCGAAGTGCACCACCACATCGCGCACGTTGCCGCACAACAAGTCCCAGAACCCCGGACGTCCACCCGGATAGTGGATGGTCACGTTGACGATCGACTCCAGTTGCTCGCCCATGGCATCGAGCACGAACGCGATGCCGCCGGCCTTGGGCTTGAGCAGGTATTTGAACGGCGATTGCTGCTGGGCATGCTTGCCCTTGGTGAAGCGCGTGCCTTCGACGAAGTTGAAAATGCCCACCGGGTTGTCACGAAACTTCGCACAGGTCTTGCGGGTGGTTTCCAGGTCCTTGCCTTTCTTCTCCGGGTGCTTTTCCAGGTACGCCTTGGAGTAGCGCTTCATGAACGGAAAGCCCAGCGCCCACCAGGCCAGGCCAATGACCGGCACCCAGATCAACTCCTGCTTGAGAAAAAACTTCAGCGGCTGGATGCGCCGGTTGAGCACATATTGCAGCACCAGAATGTCGACCCAGCTCTGGTGGTTGCTGGTGATCAGGTACGAATGCCGGTAGTCCAGACCCTGCAAGCCGCTGATGTGCCAGCGGGTGCGGCGCACCAGATTCATCCAGCCCTTGTTGTTGCTGATCCAGGCTTCGTGGGTGTGGCTCATCAGCCAGCCGGCGATTCGTTGGGTGAAGGCGAACGGCAGCGCTTTGACGAGCGCGACACAGAACAGGAACGAGCACAGCAATATCGTGTTCAGCGCCAACAGCAGCGAGGCGATCACACCCCGCAGCGGTGCAGGTAGAAAATCCAGCATTTAAAGATCCATAGGTCGGTTGGCGGCCTGAATGGCGGTCAGGGCGATGGTGTAGACGATGTCATCGACCTGCGCGCCGCGCGGCAAGTCGTTCACCGGTTTGCGCAGGCCTTGCAGCATCGGGCCAAGGCTCACGCAATCGGCGCTGCGTTGCACGGCCTTGTGGGTGGTGTTGCCGGTGTTCAGGTCGGGGAACACGAACACCGTGGCGCGACCGGCCACCGGGCTGTTCGGCGCCAGTTGCCGGGCCACGGTTTCGTTGGCGGCGGCGTCGTACTGCAACGGCCCGTCGATCAGCAGTGCACGTTGCTGTTCGTGGGCGAGCAGGGTGGCCTCGCGGACTTTCTCGACTTCCTCGTCAGTGCCCGACTCGCCGCTGGAGTAACTGATCATCGCCACGCGCGGGGTGATGCCGAACGCAGCGGCCGAGTCGGCGCTTTGCAGGGCAATCTCCGCCAGTTCGCTGGCGCTCGGGTGCGGGTTCATCACGCAGTCGCCGTAGACCAGCACCTCCTCGGCAAACAGCATGAAGAACACCGATGACACGAGCGTGCAGCCCGGCGCGGTCTTGATCAGTTGCAGGGCCGGGCGAATGGTGTTGGCGGTGGTGTTGATGACACCCGACACCAGCCCGTCGACTTCATCCAGAGCCAGCATCATGGTGCCGATCACCACAGTGTCTTCCAGTTGCTGCTCGGCCATCGGCGCGTTGAGGCTTTTGCTCTTGCGCAGAGCCACCATCGGCTCGACGTAACGCTCGCGGATCAGATCCGGATCGAGGATTTCCAGTCCCGGCGGCAACTCGATGCCTTGGGCGCGGGCCACGGCTTCGACGTCCGCCGGTTTGGCCAGCAACACGCAACGGGCGATCCCGCGTTCCTGGCAGATCGCCGCCGCTTGCACGGTGAACGGTTCGCTGCCTTCGGGCAGGACGATGCGCTTGTTGGCGGCCTGGGCACGCTGGATCAGTTGATAGCGGAAGACCGCTGGCGACAGGCGCATTTCCCGTGGCGTGCCGCAGCGCTGGTGCAGCCAGTTGGCGTCGAGGTGGCTGGCAACGAAATCGGTGATGATTTCCGCACGCTCGCGGTCATCGACGGGGATTTCCTTGTTCAGGCCGTTGAGCAGGTTGGCGGTGTCGTAGGAACCGGTGCTCACCGACAGCACCGGCAACCCGGCCTGCAATGCGCCACGGCACAGGTCCATGATGCGTGGATCCGGCAGGGTGTCGCTGGTCAGCAACAGGCCGGCCAGCGGCACGCCGTTGATGGCCGCGAGGCTGACGGCGAGGATGATGTCGTCGCGGTCGCCCGGGGTCACCACCAGCACGCCGGGCTTGAGCAGTTCGACCGTGTTGCGCATGGTGCGCGCGCAAATGATGATCTTGGTCATGCGCCGGGTTTCATAGTCGCCGGCGTTGAGCACTTGCGCGCCCATCAGGTCGGCCACATCGCGGGTGCGCGGGGCGTTGAGCTCCGGCTGATACGGAATGCAGCCGAGCAGGCGGAAATCGCCGCTGCGCAGCAACGGCGAATGTTCCTTCAGGCGCGTGGCGAAGGCGTCCATGCTCTCGTCGGTCTTGACCTTGTTGAGAATCACACCGAGCACTTTCGGGTCTTTCGGGCCACCGAACAGTTGCGCCTGCAACTCGACGCGCCCGGACAATTCGGTCAGCACTTCGTTTTCCGGGGCCGAGACCAAAATCACCTCGGCATCTAGGCTTTTTGCCAGGTGCAGGTTGACCCGCGCGGCGTAACTGGCGGCGCGGGTCGGCACCATGCCTTCGACGATCAGCACGTCTTTGCCGACGGCGGCCTGCTGGTAGAGGGTGATGATTTCTTCGAGCAGCTCATCGAGTTGACCGTCGCCGAGCATCCGCTCGACATGAGCCAGGCCCAGCGGCTTGGGTGGTTTCAGGCCGTGGGTGCGGGCCACCAGTTCGGTGGAGCGCTCGGGGCCGGTGTCGCCCGGATGCGGCTGGGCGATCGGTTTGAAGAAGCCGACTTTCAGCCCGGCCCGCTCCAGGGTACGCACCAGCCCGAGGCTGATGGAGGTCAGACCCACACCAAAATCGGTGGGCGCGATAAAAAAAGTCTGCATGCGGATTCTCTAAGGGTGCATGGCAACGGCATTGGCCCTATGGCTGGCCTTTTACCGATTTTCAGGGGCCAAGGTTATCGCTAACCGAGCCTTGTGCGCACCAACCGCAATCAAAGGGTTGGCCTATTTTTTCAATGCGTTGCACAGGGTCCAGGACCCAGGCCCGGGATTGCCACGGCGGCAGGTGGCGCAGGTGCTGGGTGTGGCCGCAGGACAGCTCGGCGACCCAGTGTCCGTCCTCGTCCTGATGGAAACCGGTGATTGTCACGCTGGCCAATTGATCCCGTCTGTCCGGGTTGTGTTCGCTTTCGGGCAAATCCTTGTTTAGACTTGTCCGTTCTTCATTCTTATGCAAAAGGTCTCGCCCCATGCTGATCGCCGCCAATAAGGCTGTCTCCATCGACTATACCCTGACCAACGACGCTGGTGAGGTCATCGACAGTTCCGCCGGCGGCGCTCCGCTGGTTTACCTGCACGGCGCAGGCAACATCATCCCGGGCCTGGAAAAGGCGCTGGAAGGCAAAACCCAGGGTGACGAACTGAGCGTCGCCGTCGAGCCGGAAGACGCCTACGGCGAATACTCCGCCGAGCTGGTCAGCACCCTGAGCCGCAGCATGTTCGAAGGCGTCGACGAGCTGGAAGTCGGCATGCAGTTCCACGCTTCGGCGCCGGATGGCCAGATGCAGATCGTCACCATTCGTGACCTGGACGGCGACGACGTCACCGTCGACGGCAACCACCCACTGGCCGGTCAGCGCCTGAACTTCAAAGTGAAGGTCGTCGACATTCGTGACGCCAGCCAGGAAGAAATCGCTCATGGTCACGTCCATGGCGAAGGTGGCCATCACCACTGATTTTCTGCGCTAAGCTCAGAGAACTGGAGAGGCGCCCGAGGGCGCCTTTTTAGTCTGCGGCTATCCTTGCTACTCTCGCCAGGTGGCTGTTTTCGAGTAGAACACGGGAATCTTGGAGTTCGTCATGAGTGCTTTTCACGACCTTAAGTTGAAGGCCCTGGATGGTCAGGAGCTACCGCTGGCGCCCTTCAAGGGCCAAGTCGTGCTGGTGGTCAACGTCGCCTCCAAATGCGGCCTGACGCCCCAGTACGCGGCGCTGGAAAACCTCTATCAGCAATACAAGGGCAAAGGCTTCAGCGTGCTGGGCCTGCCGTGCAATCAGTTTGCCGGCCAGGAACCGGGCTCGGAGCAGGAGATCCAGGAGTTCTGCAGTCTGAACTATGGCGTGAGCTTCCCGTTGTCCAGCAAGCTCGAAGTCAACGGCCACGAACGTCATCAGCTCTACCGTCTGTTGGCGGGCGAGGGCGCTGAGTTTCCCGGTGACATCACCTGGAATTTCGAGAAGTTCCTGCTCGGCAAGGACGGCCGCGTGTTGGCCCGATTCTCGCCGCGCACGGCGCCGGACGATCCGAGCGTGATTGCCGCGATCGAAAAAGCCCTGGGCTGAAACCGCAAAAATCGCAGCCATCGAGCTGCGATTTTTTTCGCCTGCCTTTTGACCCTTAATCATTCAGATCAATAGTGCTATCGGATCGGCTGCGTCGCGCATATTATCGCCGTCATATGTCTTTTGCCCGTCGATAACCTTTTCGTGGAGCTTTCCGATGCCCGTTCAAGCCTTGTTCAAACCGTTTCATCTCGGTGCCCTCGAACTGCCGACCCGCGTGGTCATGGCGCCGATGACCCGCTCGTTTTCTCCGGGCGGCGTGCCGAATTCCAAAGTGATCGAGTACTACCGTCGTCGCGCGGCCGCCGGAGTCGGCCTGATCGTCACGGAAGGCACCACGGTCGGTCACCAGGCGTCCAACGGTTATCCGAACGTGCCGCACTTCTACGGTGAAGCCGCGCTGGCCGGCTGGAAGAAAGTCGTCGACGCGGTACATGCCGAGGGTGGCAAGATCGTTCCGCAACTGTGGCACGTCGGCAGCGTTCGCCGTATCGGCACCGAGCCGGACGCCAGCGTGCCGGGTTATGGCCCGTCGGAAAAACTCAAGGACGGTCAGGTCGTGGTCCACGGCATGACCAAACAGGATATCCAGGACGTGATCGGCGCTTTCGCCCAAGCGGCCAGGGATGCCCAGAGCATCGGCATGGACGGCGTGGAAATCCACGGCGCCCACGGTTACCTGATTGACCAGTTCTTCTGGGAAGGCAGCAACCAGCGCACTGACGAATACGGTGGCAGCCTGGCCAACCGTTCGCGTTTCGCCATCGAACTGATCCAGGCCGTACGGGCTGCGGTCGGCGAAGGTTTCCCGATCATTTTCCGTTTCTCGCAGTGGAAGCAGCAGGACTACACCGCGCGTCTGGTGCAAACCCCGGAGGCGCTGGGCGAGTTCCTCAAGCCGCTGTCTGACGCTGGCGTCGATATTTTCCACTGCTCGACCCGCCGTTTCTGGGAGCCGGAGTTCGACGGTTCCGAGCTGAACCTGGCGGGCTGGACCCGCAAGCTGACCGGCAAACCGACCATCACCGTCGGCAGCGTTGGCCTGGATGGCGAGTTCCTGCAATTCATGGTCAACACCGACAAGGTGGCGCAGCCGGCCAGCCTGGAAAAACTGCTGGAGCGGCTGAACAACGACGAGTTCGATCTGGTGGCGGTGGGGCGTGCGCTGCTGGTGGATCCGGACTGGGCGCAGAAAGTCCGTGAAGGCCGCGAGCAGGACATTCTGCCGTTCAGCCGTGACGCGCTGATGACGCTGGTTTAAGCGACATCGGCATCGACCCCTTCGCGGGCTTGCCCGCGAAGGCTATTCCAGACTCCGCGAAACATCAGCGCAGCGTCGGCGCATTCGGCAGCACCTGCTCCCCCACGCATGCTCCGCGCAGATGACTTTCAAACTGCTCGATGATCGTCGCCCAACCCTGGCGGCTCGCATGCTGGCGCGCATTCAGTCGCACGCAACGCAGGGTTTCCTGCTCTTCCAGCAACCACGCCGCCGCATCGCAGAACGCTTCTTCGTCCCCCGGCATCGCCAGCACGCCGTTGTAGCCATGGCGAATGTGCTGAGCCGCTGCAGCCTGATCGTAAGCCACCACGCCAAGGCCTGAGGCCAGCGCTTCCAGCACGACGTTGCCGAAGGTTTCGGTCAGGCTCGGAAACAGAAACACATCCCCCGACGCATAGTGCGCCGCCAGCGCTTCGCCGCGCTGCGAACCGCAGAAGATCGCTTCGGGCAATTGCTTTTCCAGCGTCGTGCGCTGCGGGCCGTCGCCGACCACGATCAGTTTCAGATTGTGCTGTGGATAAGTGCTGCGCAGTGTGTCGAAGCAGCGCTTGAGCAGGCCGAGATTCTTCTCCGGGGCCAGGCGTCCTACGTGAATCACCGCAATGTCCTGCTCGCCCAGACCCCATTGCTCACGCAGGGCGTTCAGGCGTTTGGCCGGATGGAACAACTGGCTGTCGACCCCACGCGACAGCAACGCCAGACGCTCGAAGTGTCGGCGCTCCAGTTCCATGCGCTGGCTGGCGCTCGGCACCAGAGTCAGGGCCGAGCGATTGTGAAACCAGCGCAGGTAATGGGTGAGCAAACGGGTCAGCAGGCTGAGGCCGTACTGATGGGTGTATTGCTGGAAGTTGGTGTGAAAGCCGCTGACCACCGCAATCCCCAGGCGACGTGCCGCGCGCAATGCCGACAATCCCAGCGGGCCTTCGGTGGCGATGTACAGCACGTCCGGACGCTGACGCTTCCAGCGGCGCAGCAGCTTGTGCATCGACGACTGGCCCCATTGCAGCCCCGGATAACCCGGCAACGGCCAGCCGCGACACAACAGCAGCGCGTCGTCTTCACTGCGCTGCGGATCGTCGCCCTGACGGGGCCGCACCAGTTCCACCCGATGTCCGCGCGCGCGCAAACCGTCGCACAAGCGGCCAAGGGTATTGGCCACGCCGTTGATTTCCGGTGGGAAGGTTTCGCTGATCAGAGTGATATGCAGAGCTGTCGTCATGACCTCAGTGTCGGCTGAGGCCATGTCGCGCTTGTGACGTCGGGATGATGGATTTGTGACCGGCTCAGCGCCGGATCACGCAGTGGTCACCAGATTCTCGGCCCCGCGCTCGCGCACCCAGAACAAGGTCGCGCCGGCAACGGCAGCGGGCATCATCAGGATGTTGACCACCGGAATCAGCAGCGCCAGATAAACGATCCCGCCGAAGCTCATGCTCTGCCAGCGTTTCTGCCGCAGCCAGGCGAGCATCTCGTTCCAGCCCAGCTTGTGGTTGTCCGCCGGGTAGTCGATGTACTGGATTGCCATCATCCACACGCCGAACAGCAGCCACAGCGGTGCGGCGACGATGTTCACCATCGGGATGAACGACAGGATGAACAGGCCGATCGCCCGAGGCAGGAAGTAGCCGAGCTTGCGCATCTCCCGGGTCAGCGTGCGCGGGATCATGGCGATCAGTTCGCCCCAGCTGAAAGCCGGGAAATCGTCCGTGCCGCGTACCACAACCTCGACTTTTTCCGCGAGGAAACCGTTGAACGGTGCAGCGATGACATTCGCGAGCAGGGTGAAGGTGAAAAACACCATCAACAGCACCAGCACCACAAACAGTGGCCACAGGATGTAGCTGAGGAAACTCAGCCAGTCGGGCAGCGATGGCATCAGGGTGTCGACCCACAGGCTGAACTGGTGGCCGGCCAGATAGATCAATCCGACGAACAGCACCAGGTTGATTGCCAGCGGCAGCAGCACGAACAGGCGCAGGCCGGGGCTGAGAACCAGTTTGAGGCCTTCGCGCAGGTATTGCGGGCCGGACAGGACAGGGGCGGGCATAAGGTGCTCCGAACAAGGGAAAACGCGCCGACCTTACCGACTTTGCCAGGCCTGTGAAAGCGTGGCGGCGGGATCGACATTCACTGTAACAAAGACGTCCATCTCGTCAGTGTGTCCGCATAGAGACCACCTATGAGCTGGATTGTTAAACCGTATTTCCTTAATCTTGCCCCCCTCGATACGCTGCACCCAACTTTTTACAGGACTGTCGTGCCCAAGCCTTCCCCAAGGCTTTCAACAGTCCTTTTTTATTCCGCCGGCCGTCCGGCGTCCGCGCCAGGTGTCCTGGTCGGTCAACAGGAGCAGATTCATGTCTGAAGTCCGTCATTCGCGAGTGATCATTCTCGGTTCCGGTCCTGCCGGTTACAGCGCAGCGGTCTACGCGGCCCGTGCCAACCTCAAGCCACTGCTGATCACCGGCATGCAGGCTGGTGGTCAACTGACCACCACCACCGAAGTCGATAACTGGCCGGGCGACGTCCATGGCCTGACCGGTCCGGTGCTGATGGAGCGGATGCGCGAGCACGCCGAGCGCTTTGAAACCGAGATCGTCTTCGATCACATCAACGCCGTGGACTTCGCTTCCAAACCGTACAGCCTGACCGGCGACAGCGGCACCTACACCTGCGACGCGCTGATCATCGCCACTGGCGCCAGCGCCCGTTACCTGGGCCTGCCGTCGGAAGAAGCGTTCATGGGCAAAGGCGTTTCGGCCTGCGCGACCTGCGACGGTTTCTTCTACCGCAACAAGCCAGTGGCTGTGGTAGGCGGCGGCAACACCGCTGTTGAAGAAGCCCTGTACCTGGCCAACATCGCCAGCAAGGTCACTCTGATTCACCGTCGCGAAACGTTCCGCGCCGAGAAGATCCTGATCGACAAGCTCAACGCCCGCGTTGCCGAAGGCAAGATCGAGCTGAAGCTGAACGCGACCCTGGACGAAGTGCTGGGCGACAACATGGGCGTGACCGGTGCGCGCCTGAAGAACAACGACGGCAGCTTCGATGAAATCAAGGTTGACGGCGTGTTCATCGCCATCGGCCACACCCCGAACACGTCGCTGTTCGAAGGTCAGCTGGAATTGAAGGATGGTTACCTGGTGGTTCAGGGCGGCCGTGAAGGCAACGCCACCGCGACCAACGTCGAAGGCATCTTCGCCGCCGGTGACGTGGCCGACCACGTTTACCGTCAGGCCATCACCTCGGCCGGCGCCGGCTGCATGGCGGCACTGGACACCGAGCGTTACCTGGACGGTCTGCAGAACGCTTCGTTCTAAGATCCCAGGCACAAAAAAACCGGCTTCGGCCGGTTTTTTTGTGCCCGCAGATGCCTGCGGGAGATGAAACTCAGCGGCGGGTCAGCGGTTGTGCGGTGAATTTCACACCGGCCAGCCCGTGCTGGATCAACGCGCGGATATTGCCATGGTCGCTGCCTTCAGGCGTCGCAACCACCGAACGGTAGTGCTCGCCGAATGCCAGCAAGGCTTCTTCATCGCTCAGGCCTTCCAGCAGGGCCAGGCCGAGGGTCTTGCACGAGCCTTCGTTCTGCCCGGCCGCGTTTTCCACGCCGCCGTTGTTGAACGCCTGAGGCTGGTAGTCGTAGCCGGCGGCAATGAATGCCAGGGTATCGGCGAAGGCATGTTCGCCGCTCTTGAGGCTGGCGCGCAGGGTGTTCAGATCACTCATTGGGTTTTCCTTTGGCGAACGCCGCTTGTTGTTCGGCGCTGGCTTCTTGCTGAAATTGGGCTTTCCAGTCGGCGTACGGCATGCCGTAAACCACTTCACGGGCGTCATCAAGGCTGACCTCGATCTGGCGCTCGTCGGCCGCCGCTTTGTACCACTTGGACAGGCAGTTGCGGCAGAACCCGGAGAGGTTCATCAGGTCGATGTTCTGCACGTCCTTGCGGCTGTCCAGATGGGCGACCAGCCGGCGGAAAGCGGCGGCTTCGAGTTCGAGGCGTTGTTGCTCGGTCATGATGGGCTCTGTGCAGTCAAATCGTGGCGCGGATGATAAAAGCCTGGCGGCTGATGCGCCAGACTCGTTCAGCGGCTCGCCGCCAGCGTAATCGACACCGACTCGGCAAAGCGCAAGGCGTGTGGCTTGTCGACTTCGACCTCGGCGTACAGCACCGACTCATTGGCCATCACCCGATCCAGCAGCTCCTGGGTCAGGCGTTCGAGCAGGGCGAAGCGGTTGCCCTCTACGTGGGCGATGATCGCCTTGGTGATGGTGCGGTAATTGAGGGCGTGGTCGATGTCGTTGTCCCGCACCGCCTCTTGCGCGGCGTACAGGATGGTCAGGTTGATCAGCACGTCCTGCTTGTTGAGGATCTCGTCTTCGTTGATCCCGATAAAGGTGCGCAGGCGCAGATCCTTGACCCGGATGCGCGCCATTCCCGGTTGAAGTTGTGGCATTTACTTGCTCCGTCCAATCAATTGCAGGAACTCCTGGCGGGTGTTGCTCGACTCGCGAAAGGCGCCGAGCATGACCGAGGTGTTCATGGTCGAATTCTGTTTCTCGACACCGCGCATCATCATGCACATGTGCCGGGCTTCGATGACCACCGCGACTCCGGCGGCCTCGGTGACTTGCTGGATCGCGTCGGCGATCTGGCGGGTGAGGTTTTCCTGAATCTGCAGGCGGCGGGCGAACATGTCCACCAGCCGTGCGATCTTCGACAGCCCCAACACCTTGCCCGTCGGAATATAAGCCACATGGGCCTTGCCGATGAAGGGCAGCAGGTGATGCTCGCACAACGAGTACAGCTCGATGTCGGCGACGATGATCATCTCGTCGGAGTCGGAGGCAAACAGCGCGCCATTGACGATGTCGTCGACGCTCTGCCCATAACCGTGACACAGGTATTGCATGGCCTTGGCTGCACGCAGCGGCGTGTCGAGCAAACCTTCGCGGTCGGGATTTTCGCCGAGGCCGATCAGGATTTCACGATAGTTCTCGGGCAGGGACAGGCTCATGGAACATCCTCGCTGGGCGGTTTTACTTGACGTGCCGCCCGCCGTTGACGGTCAGGGTGGTGCCGGTGACATAAGGGTTGTCGAGCAGATAACGCAGGCTCTGGTAGATCACGTCGCTGCCGGGCTCGATGCCCAGCGCCGACTTTGCCAGTGCCTTGGCGCGGTATGCCGCGTCGTCGTCGGGATTGAACAATAGCAGGGCCGGCGCGATGCCGTTGACCTTGATTGCCGGCGCATAGCGCGCGGCGAAGGACAGGGTCAGGCTGTCGAGCCCGGCCTTGCTGGCGCAATAACCGATGTGTTTGCTGCTGCCCTTGCGTGTGACGTCATCGCTGATGTGGATGATGTCGGCCGGGTTTGAATGTTGCAGCAGCTCGGCGCAGTGCAGGTTGATCAGATACGGCGCCAGCATGTGAATGTTGACCATGCGGGTGAAGGCCTCGGCTTCACCGCCCGGGGTTTCCTCCAGCCATTCGGACGCGTTGTGGATGATGGCCCGCAGGCTGTCGGTGCGGGTCTTCAATTCGGTGATGAAGGCCAGGATCGTCGCTTCGCTGGAGAAGTCGGCGAACACGCCGATAGCGCCGAGATCGCGTAACGCCTGCACACCGGGGCGCTCGCTGCGATAGGTGAAGATCACTCGATGGCCGTCCTCGAGCAAGCGCTGCGCGCAATGCAGGCCGACACGCTGGCCGGCGCCGGTGATCAGGATCGGGGCGGAGGATGTGGTCATGAACGGCTCGCGTCGCGGTGGGTGCAAAAACTATAACAGCGAGACGCTTCAAAAGATTGCCGACAGCTCCTGCATCAGGTGATGTAGAACCCGCAGGAGCTGTCGCGTCAAACGCGCCGGCGATCGCTTTACCGGTTCTGTGCCGAAGGCGCGGCCGGCAACTGACGTACAGGCGTGCCGTTCAGCCAGTTGGCCAGCAACCGGGTCGACAGCGGAATGAAGAAGTAAACCATCAACGGTGTCAGGCACAGGGTACTGACGAACACCCGTGGCAGCAGGCTCATCTCTGCGAGCAGCGGGCCGAGGACGAAGTTGAACAGCAGGGACACCGGGAAGAACGCCAGCCAGATCGCCACGGCCTGTTTCCAGCGTGGCGGACGTTGACCGGCTGCGCCGAACCAGCCTTCGATGCCGCTGACGCGATGCTCTTTGGGATGGGCGAACAGGTCACTGCCGCGGGCCAGCCAGGCCGTGCGTGACGCGGAGTGTTCCCAGGCGTGCAATGTGTGTTCGTCGACGAAGCGGAAAATGATCTGGAATTCGTTATCGCCGGGCGGCGGTGCCAGCACGCCGGAGCCGAGATAACCGGGGAAGTCGGTCGCCAGTTGCTCGCCTTCGCGCAGCCAGGCAATCAGGTCCTGATAGCGGCCGTCGGCGACGCGACGCGCAACCATCAGCGTGACGGGGGAAGTAGACATTGTGTATCTCCGTATTTCGGGGGCGTCGCTCCGGATAAGAGTTTCGCCTGACGCAGCGCCGGGGTGCTGGGCTGCGCTTTTTGACAAGCAAGGATTATTCCTGATTCCGGTGATCGAATTCCAGACGTCCGCACCCGTTCAGCGCTTGAATCGGTATGGGGCATCAGGAGTAGAATGGGATCCAAATACGCCGAGTGGACGTGTACGTACATATGCCTGTCATTGCCGATATCCGTCCTGATTCCGAGGCTCCTGTTGCGCTTGATCGCGTCGATCTTTTCCCCATCCGCGAAGTGGCCCGGCTCACTGGCGTGAACCCGGTGACGTTACGTGCCTGGGAACGACGCTATGGTCTGATCCAGCCGACGCGCACCGAAAGTGGGCACAGGTTGTATTCGATGACCGATATCGAGCACGTGCGCAGCATTGTCGACTGGATCGATCGCGGTGTGGCGGTGAGCAAGGTCGGCAAGATCCTGGCGAAGACCGAACCGCGCAAGGTCCTGGCGAACATCATTTCCGACGACCAGGTGCAGGCGGATTACCTGCAATGGCAGGAACAGATCCAGCGGGCGGTCAGTTCGTTCGACGATCAGGAACTGGACCGGGTCTACGGACAGATTTTTTCTTCCTATCCCTTGCCCGTAGTGTTCCAGGACATCCTGATGCCGTTGTGGCTGCAATTGCTGCAACGCCAGGAGGCGTTCGGACAGACCAGCGAATGGTTGTTCTTCGACGGCTTCCTGCGGGCGCGGGTGCTGCACCGGATCATCATGCTGCGTGGCTCGCAGCCGCGCCGGGTGATTGTCAGTGCCCTGTCCGGGCAATGCCGTGAGCTGGAGCTGCTGGTGGCGGCGCTGTTTCTGAGCGACAACGACTCGGGTGTTCGCGTGCTGACCACCGGCCAGCCGTTCGACGAGCTGACACTGGTCTGCGAAAAGATCAAGCCACAGGCGCTGGTGCTGTTTTCCAATCACGCACCCGGCCCTGAACTGCCACGGCGTCTGAACCGGCTGGCGTTGAGTCTGGATTGTCAGCTGATGCTGGCAGGCGATGCGTCCGACCTGGTGCAGGACAGCCTGGCCGGATCGTCAGTGGCTTGCCTGGGCAATGAAGGCGCGACCATGCGCCAGCGCATGGTGCAGTTTCTGGCGGGTGCCCTCGATACCTGAAACTCAGGTGTGCAGGGCAGGATGGGTCAGGCGGTGTTGCTGCAGGATGAACTGGCGCAGACGCTCGGTTTCATCGGCGTCGGTCTGGCTCAGTTCATAGGCGTAGAAGCCGTTTTCGGTTTCCCGTTCGAACGTACCGCGCAGGGAAATCCGCTCATAACCCGACGGGCTGAACCACAGGGCGAAATGCTTCGGTGCCTTGGTCTTGTTGCGCACTTCCAGCAGCACACCTTTGTGCGAAACCTCATGCACCCATAACGTCCCCGGCTGCCCCTTGGCGTTTTCCAGAGCCACCGGCTCTTCCAGTGCCAGGCGCCATGGGCGAACCATCGGGCCATCTTCGTAAATGCTCGGCACGCCCAGGCGCAAATGCATGGCGTGGAACTCGTCCTCGACCAGCGACAGCGGGAAGGTCATTTTGTGATTGTCGAAGTTGGCCTGGATCGTCACGCCTTCATGGGCGGCGAGGCGCGTGAGCAGGTCGCGGATCTGCGAACCGCCGTTGACCAGCAGACTCGACGTCGCATCCCGCACATTGAGTTGCGGGTTGTGCTGCATGGTCTGGATGAAATCCAGCTCGTCCTGGGTAAGGAGGGCGTCGCGTTGCATGGTCAACTCGAAAGAAATAGTTACAAAGCTATTGGTGATTGTAGTTAATGACCATTAGTTCGCAGTTTTGTTTGCGCCGTTCGTCGCTTTGAGGGCGGCGAGTTCGGCTTCCAGTGCCGCCACCTGCGCCTCAAGCTGTACCACCCGCTGCTGCGCCTTGACCTGCACCGTGACGTCCTTTTGTACGCCGACGAAATAAGTCTGGCCGTCGTCTGCGTTCACCGTCGACAGCGACAGTTCATTCCAGAACGGCGTGCCGTCCTTGCGATAGTTGCGCAGGATCTCGCGGCACGATCCGCCGTTCTGCAGTGTGTCACGAATCAGCCCCAGGTTTGCCTGATCGCGATCTCCGGCCTGGAGAAAACGGCAGTCCTGATAGAGGATTTCCTCGCTGGTGTAACCGGTCAGACGTTCGAACGCCGGGTTCACGTAAATCAGGATGTTGTCCTGGTCGCCTTCCTTTTCAGCGACCACGATTCCATCGTTCGACGCGTTGATCACCATTTGCAGCAGGCTGGCATTAATCATCTCTGAATCCGTTCAAGGTGGGCGGTGACAGGCATTCTAGAAGATCGCCCGGTGCTGTCTACTGGCTATCAGCGTCAGTTGAGAGCCAATCGCAACTTTGTCGTTACGGCTGTTAATATCGCCGCTCTTTTTTTCAGTTTCAGGATCAGATTGATGAAAGTCGCCATCCTTTCCGGCTCGGTCTACGGCACGGCCGAAGAAGTCGCCCGTCATGCCCAGAGCCTGTTGAAAGCCGCCGGTTTCGAAACCTTCTACAACGCCCGCGCGAGTCTGGCGGACATCCAGGCTTTCGGCCCCGAAGCGTTTCTCGCGGTGACCTCGACCACTGGCATGGGTGAGCTGCCGGACAATCTGCAACCGCTGTACTCGACCCTGCGCGATCAATTGCCGGCTGCCTGGCGTGGCATGCCGGGTGCGGTCATCGCGCTGGGTGATGCCAGCTACGGCGACACCTTCTGCGGCGGTGGCGAGCAAATGCGCGAACTGTTCGGCGAACTGGGCCTGCGCGAAGTCCAGGACATGCTGCGTCTGGACGCCAGCGAAAGTGTCACCCCGGAAACCGACGCCGAGCCATGGCTGGCGCAGTTGATCGCCGCACTCAAGGGCTGATCGCGGGTTCACGCAGCAACGCCAGCCAGGCCTGCGCCGCCTTCGACAGATAGGCACCGTGGCGCCAGATGAAGGCGATGTCCCAGCGCAGGTAATCCGGCGCGCGCAAGGTCAGGCGCACAACGCCCGGTCGCACCAGGCCACGCGCGACCACGCTGGGCAGCAGCACCACGCCTTGGCCGGCGGCCACCAGCGCCGCGAGGAAATCAGCCTGGCCGCTGCGCCCGCCTTCCTTCGGGGTGAAGCCCAGTTGCTGGCAGGCCTGGAGCAAGCGGTCGTTGAGGACGAAGCTGCGCTGATACAGCAGGAAGGGCGTGTCGGCCAGTTCCTCCAGGCCGATTTCACCTTTCCCCGCCAACGGATGATCCACCGGCAGCAACGCATCCAGCGGTTCGTCGCAGAACGGCTGGCAGTCGAACTGCGGATCTTTCGGCAACAGGCCGCCGCCCAGTTCCAGTTCGCCACTCAACACCGCCTGCTCGATATTGCGGCTGCCGCCTTCGAGCAACTGGATGCTGATGTTCGGATAGCGTCGGCGGTATTCGGCGAACAGCCCGGCAAACAACGCATCGCTGCCCAGCAATGGCAGCCCGAGTCGCAGCTCGCCCCGCGCCAGGTGGCTGAGATCGTCCAGCTCGCTGAGCAATTCATTGCGCAGGCGCAGCATGCCCTCGGCCCGTTGCAGCACCACGCTGCCGGCGGCCGTCAGGCGCAGTTGCGAGCCGAGCCGTTCGAGCAGCGGCGTGCCCAGGCTCTGCTCCAGTTGCGCGACCTGTTTGCTCACCGCCGACTGACTGATGTGCAGGGTTTTCGCCGCTTGGGTGAAGCCGCCTTGATGCATGACTTCGACGAAGCTGCGCAGTTGTTTGAAATCCATGTGGGTAATTCCAGATTGGAATGGCTTCGAGTCTAACAATTCGCTTCGGGGATGGCAGCGCGCTTCGTAAAATGGACGCCTGTCAGGAGTCCCCCCATGAAATCTTCAACGCTCAAACACCTTTCCCGTCTGCTCGCCGAACTGGCCGTGCTGCTTGGTCTTTACCTGCTCGGGTGCCAGATTGGCGCGTGGCTGGGGTGGCCGATTCCTGGCGGGGTGATCGGCATGGCGCTGTTGCTGCTGGCGTTCGCCGCCGGCTGGGTGAAACCGGCGGCGCTGCAATTGGGGGCGGGGTTGTTGATGGCCGAGATGCTGCTGTTTTTCATCCCGGCCTTGATGAGCCTGCTCGACTACGGCGCGATGTTGCGCAACGACGGCTGGCGGATCGCCCTGGTGATCGGCGCCAGCACGCTGATGGTGATGCTGGTGACGGCCTTCACGGTAGAACTGGCGGTGCGCCTGAGGCGGTCCCATGAAGCTTGAACTGATGCCGATGTTCTGGCTGTCCTTCACCTTGCTGGCTTATCTGTTCAGCCGCTGGCTGTATCGTCGGACCGGACGCTATCTGCTCTCTCCATTGATCCTGGTGCCGGCGCTGCTGCTGGCCGTGGCGGTGCCGTTGCACACCGCGTATGCCGAATACTCCAGCAACACCCATTGGCTGATGCTGGTACTCGGCCCGGTGACTGTGGCGTTTGCCGTGCCGATCTGGCAGCAGCGGCGGTTGCTGGTCCGGCACTGGTCGGCGTTGTTGCTGGGCATGCTGGCGGGCAGCGCAGCGTCGATCGGTACTTCGTTCGGTCTGGCGAAACTGTTGGCGCTGGACAGTTCGGTAACGCTGTCGCTGGTGCCGCGTTCGATCACCACGCCCTTCGCCATGCCACTGGCGCAGGACCTGGGTGGCGTGCCTGAACTGACAGCGGTTTTCGTGATGTTCACCGGGGTGTTCGGCGCGATGCTCGGCGGTGTGCTGCTCAAGTGGCTGCCCCTGCGCAGCGCCCTGGCGCGCGGCGCGTTGTTCGGGGTTGGCGCCCATGGCGCCGGGGTGAGTCGTGCCCATGAAGTGGGGGGCGAAGAAGGCTCGGTGGCGGGGCTGGTGATGGTGCTGACCGGGCTGCTCAACCTGTTCGCCGCCCCTTTGTTGGCGTCGTTGCTTTGACATGGATCCAAAGGGTTTACGTTGCTGACTCGTTCAGTCATCAAGCTGGCTGCGAACGCAACTACGTGAACTCCCGGGGCTGACTAGACTGCTGAGAAGTGCAAAACAATAAGAAAGCAGAGGTGCATACAGTGAGCGTAGCCCCCGTCCAGTCCCCCCCGAATGTCAAAAATCAGGTCAGTGCCGCGGAATGGCAGACCCGTGTCGATCTTGCCGCCTGTTATCGCCTGGTTGCCTTGCATGGCTGGGATGACCTGATCTTCACCCACATCTCCGCCAAGGTGCCGGGCACCGAAGATTTCCTGATCAATCCGTTCGGCCTGATGTTTCACGAGATCACCGCGTCGAGCCTGGTGAAGGTCGATCAGGCCGGCCACAAACTCATGGACAGCCCCTACGAGATCAATCCCGCCGGCTACACCATCCACAGCGCCGTGCATGAAGTACGGCACGATGTAGCGTGCGTACTGCACACGCATACGGCCTCGGGTGTCGCGGTGTCGGCGCAGAAACAGGGCGTGCTGCCGATCAGCCAGCAGTCGTTGTTCGTGCTGTCGAGTCTGGGTTATCACGCCTACGAAGGGGTGGCGCTGAATCACGAAGAAAAGGCGCGGTTGCAGGCCGACCTCGGCGAGAGCAACTTCCTGATGCTGCACAACCATGGTCTGCTGACCTGCGGCGGCACCATCGCCGACACCTTCCTGATGATGTTCACCTTCCAGCGTGCCTGCGACATTCAGGTCATGGCGCAGACCGGCAATGCCGAACTGATCGCCATCGAGCCGCAGATTCTGGCCGGGGCCAAAGCGATGATCGCCGGCGTCACCAAGAGCGCTCAAGGCATGGGCGGTGCGCTGGCCTGGCCTGCGTTGCTGCGCAAACTCGATCAACAAGACGCGGGTTATAAACTCTAATGCCTCTCTCCGAGATTCCTCTGAGTGTCTGGCGCAAACGCAGTCAGACGTTTGTCTTCCGTGGTCAGTCGATCCGTTACTGGACCGCCGGGCAGGGCGAGCCGCTGTTGTTGATCCATGGCTTCCCGACCGCCAGTTGGGACTGGCATTACCTCTGGCAGCCGCTGACGCAGCGCTATCGGGTCATTGCCTGCGACATGCTCGGTTTCGGCGATTCGGCCAAACCGCTGAACCACACCTACAGCCTGCTGGAACAGGCCGACCTGCAACAGGCGTTGCTCGCGCATCTGCAAGTCGAACAATCGGTGCATGTGCTGGCGCACGATTACGGCGACAGCGTCGCTCAGGAGTTGCTCGCGCGGCATTACGAAGGCCTGATCGACGTCGCCAGTTGCGTGTTCCTCAACGGTGGCCTGTTTCCCGAAACCCACCGGCCGGTGCTGATGCAGAAGCTCTTGCTGAGCCCGTTGGGCTGGATGATCGGCCGCGCGTTCACCCGGGACAGGCTGGTGAAAAGTTTCCGCCAGGTGTTCGGCCCGCAGACCCGCCCGAGCGAAAGCGAGATGGATGATTTCTGGAGCCTGATCGAAACCCATCACGGCCCGCGCATCATGCACAAACTGATCAGCTATATCCCGGAGCGCCGGGTGCAGCGGGATCGTTGGGTCGCGGCGATGCAACGTGGCGAGATTCCGATGCGGGTGATCGACGGCGAGGTCGATCCGATTTCCGGCGCGCACATGGTCGAGCGTTTTCGCGAGTTGATTGCGGACGCGGACACCGTGCTGTTGTCGGGCATCGGCCACTATCCGCAGACCGAAGCGCCGATGCAGGTGCTCAAGCACTACCTGGCATTTCGCGAGCGCCAGGCTTTACCGCCGCTCAAAGTGGCGTGTTCCTGAACGGATCGCAGCCCGCCGGCTGCGATCTTTGGATTTCCATCCGCATCATCCCCCTGCCTTATTGCGCACCATTCAGCCTCAGCCGTGTTCGTTGTGACCGAAAGCGCCGTGCCTGACACTCGGGATCACTGTCCCCCTCAGGCCTGCTGGAGTTCCCCGATGAATGAGTCTGTGCGTTTCGAAGATAAAGTCGTGATCGTGACTGGAGCCGGCGGCGGCCTGGGGCGGGCGCACGCGCTGCTGTTCGCCCGGCAGGGCGCCAAAGTGCTGGTCAACGACCTCGGCGGCTCGACTCAGGGTGAGGGCGCCAACGCGTCGGCCGCTGACCGCGTGGTGGCCGAGATCCGCGCGGCCGGCGGTATCGCCGAAGCCAACCACGACTCCGTCACCGACGGCGACAAACTGGTGCAGAACGCCCTCGATGCATTCGGTCGCGTCGACGTGGTGGTCAACAACGCCGGCATCCTGCGTGACAAGACGTTCCACAAGATGGAAGACGCCGACTGGGACCTGGTTTACCGCGTCCATGTCGAAGGCGCCTACAAAGTCACCCGCGCCGCATGGCCGCATCTGCGCGAGCAAAACTACGGCCGGGTGATCTTCACCGCGTCGACCTCGGGCATCTACGGCAACTTCGGCCAGTCCAACTACGGCATGGCCAAACTCGGCCTCTACGGCCTGACCCGGACACTGGCGATCGAAGGTCGCAAGAACAACATCCTGGTCAACGCCATCGCCCCCACTGGCGGCACGCGCATGACCGAAGGCCTGATCCCGCCGCAGGTTTTCGAACAACTCAAGCCGGAACTGGTCAGCCCGCTGGTGGTGTTTCTCGGCAGCGAGCAATGCCAGGAAACCTCAGGCCTGTTCGAGGTCGGTGGCGGCTGGATGGGCAAGGTGCGTTGGGAGCGCAGCCTGGGCGCCGGGTTCGATCCTCGCGTCGGTTTTTCCCCGGAAGACGTCGCGGCGCACTGGCAGCAGATCTGTGATTTCGAAGGTGCGGCGCATCCGAAGGACAACATCGAGGCACTGAAGGAAATGATGGGGAATCTGCAGAAGTATTCGTTGTAAGCGAGGCGGGCCACCCAGCCAATGCCCGGTGGCCCGACTTCCCGCCAGACGTACTGCTTTCATCCTGCCTGTCCGCTGCTGCCCGCATGCACGACAAAAAACACCGCCCATAAAAAAGGCCGCTGCAAACGCAGCGGCCAAGGTAAGACGTTGGATCAAGGAGCTACAAATCAACGTCAGTGAACACCGGGGCGATCAGCCGAAAATGCTTCGACTCATCTGAAATCTGTCGCCGCTGGCGTGAATGACTCACGGCCGGGGCTTCGTGCTTTCTCGCGGTCTGCCGTGAAAGCCCGCTCAGAATAAGGGCTTGAGGCCTACAGAAAAATACCGATTCCGGACATGCACTGTTACGGTGCGTGTAACAGTTGCGGTGCGCTGGCGCGGGCATTATCCGTCGCGTTGATCCTGCGTCATCCAGCCTGTCGATGGCCCGCGCCAGGCCCCGTCGCAGGCGGGCATTCATCCTTTGGAGCGACAGCGCGAATACCTCCTTGGTGCGCTTATCGTCCCGGTGTGGCGGCAGTAGGGTGGGGCCTTCTGTCACTCACCGGGGAAGACGCATGACAAAAACAACAATGCGCGCCATCTTCACACCGCAAGCGCTGGCGGCTGCGGTGGCCTTGGGTTGCTGTGCCCAGGCGCACGCGGTTTCGTTCAATATCGGGGAAATCGAAGGCACGTTCGACTCGTCGCTGTCGGTCGGCGCCAGTTGGGGCATGCGCGATGCCGACAAGTCGCTGGTCGGTACGGTCAATGGCGGTACGGGCCAGTCTTCGACCGGTGATGACGGGCGCCTCAACTTCAAGAAAGGCGAGACGTTCTCCAAGATCTTCAAGGGTATCCATGACCTTGAGTTGAAGTACGGCGACACCGGCGTGTTCGTGCGTGGCAAGTACTGGTACGACTTCGAGCTCAAGGACGAAGACCGCGAGTTCAAGCCGATCAGCGACAAGGGTCGCAAGGAGGGCGCCAAGTCGTCCGGTGCGCAGATTCTCGACGCCTTCATCTATCACAACTACAACATCGCCGATCTGCCCGGCACCGTGCGCGCCGGCAAGCAGGTGGTCAGTTGGGGCGAAAGTACCTTCATCGGCAACTCGATCAACAGCATCAACCCGATCGACGTCTCGGCGTTCCGCCGCCCAGGCGCGGAGATCAAGGAAGGCCTGATTCCGGTGAACATGCTGTTCGCCTCCCAGGGCCTCACCGACAGATTGACCGTCGAAGGCTTCTACCAACTGGAGTGGGATCAGACCGTTCTCGACAACTGCGGCACTTTCTTCGGCGTCGACGTGGCGGCGGATGGCTGCAATAACGGCTACACCGTCGGCAGTCCGGCGATTGCCCCGCTGGCGCCGTTGGCGGCAGCGTTCGGGCAACCGATTCAGGTGACTCGTGAAGGCGTGGTCGTGCCCCGTGGCGGCGACCGTGATGCGCGGGACTCCGGGCAATGGGGCACGGCACTGCGCTGGCTCGGCGACGACACCGAGTACGGCCTCTACTTCATGAACTACCACAGCCGCACGCCAACGGTCGGCACCACCACCGCCGGCCTGTCGACCCTGGCGGCATTGCCGGGGATGGTCGGCATTGCCAATGGACTGGCTCCCGGCAGCGGCTCGGGGCTGGCGCAAAGCGTGATGCTCGGACGCGGCCAGTACTACCTGGAATACCCGGAAGACATTCGCCTCTACGGCGCGAGTTTCTCCACCACGCTGCCGACCGGCACCGCATGGACCGGCGAAGTCAGCTACCGGCCCAACGCCCCGGTGCAGGTCAACACCAACGACCTGACCCTGGCGCTGCTCAACCCGATTGCCGGCGGTGCGGCATCACCGCTGACCACGTCCCCCGGTGCCGACAACAAGGGCTACCGGCGCAAGGAAGTGACGCAGATCCAGAGCACCCTGACGCACTTCTTCGATCAGGTGCTGGGGGCCGAACGCCTGACCGTGGTGGGTGAAGCGGCGGTGGTGCATGTCGGTGGTCTGGAGGCGCGCAGCAAGCTGCGTTATGGCCGCGATTCGGTGTACGGCCAGTACGGTTTCGGGGGCGACACCGACGGCTTCGTCACCTCGACCTCCTGGGGCTACCGCGCCCGGGCGATCCTCGATTACGCCAACGTGATCGGCGGGATCAACCTCAAGCCCAACCTGTCCTGGTCCCACGACGTTTCCGGCTACGGCCCCAACGGCCTGTTCAACGAAGGCGCCAAGGCAATCAGCGTCGGGGTCGATGCCGACTACCGCAACACCTACACCGCGAGCCTGAGTTACACCGACTTTTTCGGTGGCGACTACAACACCCTCGAAGACCGTGACTTCGTGGCGCTCAGCTTCGGCGTGAACTTCTGATCTGCCCGAGAAGGATGAAATCAATGCGCAAGATGATTCTGCAATGCGGTGTTCTGGCCCTCAGCCTGCTGGCCGCCAACGTGATGGCGGCGGTGTCGCCGGAGGAAGCCAACAAGCTCGGCACCAGTCTGACGCCGCTGGGCGCCGAGAAGGCCGGCAACGCCGACGGCTCGATCCCGGCCTGGACCGGCGGCATCCCGAAAAACGCCGGGGCGGTGGACAGCAAAGGCTTCCTCGCCGACCCGTTCGCCAATGAAAAACCGTTGTTCACCATCACTGCCGCGAACGTCGACAAGTACAAGGACAAGCTCTCCGACGGCCAGGTGGCGATGTTCAAGCGCTATCCGGAAACCTACAAGATCCCGGTCTACCCGACCCATCGCACCGTGGCCGTGCCGCCGGAAATCTACGAGTCGGCCAAGCGCAGCGCGCTCAACGTCACCAGCATCAACGACGGTAACGGCCTGGCGAATTTCACCGGCAACCGCTACTACGCGTTCCCGATTCCGAAGACCGGCGTGGAAGTGTTGTGGAACCACATCACCCGTTACCACGGCGGCAATCTGCGGCGGATCATCACCCAGGTGACCCCGCAGACCAACGGCAGCTACACGCCGATCCGCTTCGAGGAAGAGATCGCCGTACCGCAGTTGATCAAGGATCTGGACGCGGAAAAAGCCGCCAACGTGCTGACCTTCTTCAAGCAGTCGGTGACGGCGCCCGCGCGTCTGGCCGGTAACGTGTTGCTGGTACACGAAACCCTCGATCAGGTGAAAGAGCCGCGTCTGGCGTGGATCTACAACGCCGGCCAGCGCCGGGTGCGCCGCGCGCCGCAAGTGGCGTATGACGGGCCGGGCACCGCCGCCGACGGCCTGCGTACCTCGGACAACTTCGACATGTTCTCCGGGGCACCGGATCGCTACGACTGGAAACTGGTCGGCAAGAAGGAAATGTACATCCCGTACAACAGCTACAAACTCGACTCGCCGAGTCTCAAGTACGACGACATCGTCAAGGCCGGGCACATCAATCAGGACCTGACTCGTTACGAGTTGCACCGGGTCTGGGAGGTGATCGGGACGGTCAAGCCGAGCGAGCGGCACATCTACGCCAAGCGCCATTTCTACCTCGACGAGGACAGCTGGCAAGTGGCGCTGGCCGACCACTACGACGGTCGCGGGCAGTTGTGGCGGGTGGGCGAAGGTCATGCCCAGTACTACTACGATCACCAGGCCCAGGCCTACACCCTTGAAGCGCTCTACGACATCATCGCCGGTCGCTACATTGCCCTGGGGATGAAGAACGAAGAGAAGCACAGCTTCGAGTTCGGCTTCGAAGCACGGGCTGCCGATTACACCCCGTCGGCACTGCGCGCGGAGGGCGTTCGGTAAGGGTTTCGATACATTCGCAGGACAAAAGGCGACCGCTCGGTCGCCTTTTTTATGGGCGTCAATCAGCGTGCTGAATACTCGTCAACAAGGGCGCGGGAGAGGGCTAGGGTGGGCGCATAACGATAAGAAGGCCACTGCAATGACTGCCAAGACGCCAGGTCTGGATCGATCCGGATGTTTGCCCCGACTGTCCTCCCATCACGTGTTGCGCAGTCGTTTGAGCGAACCGTTGCTGGCATCTCCCGCCCGGGTGAAATTGCTCTGCGCACCTGCCGGCAGCGGCAAGAGCGCGCTGTTGGCCGAGTGCCTGTCCCTGGCCCCCGAGGACATCGCGGTGAGCTGGCTGCCGTTGGCAGGCACGCCATTGAGTGTCGATGAGTTCTGTCGGCGTCTGGCACACGCGGTGGGTGCGGACGGCGTCGATGAGGCGGCGCTGATGGCTGCGCTGGCGACTCGCTCGGTCCCCACCTGGCTGTTTATCGATGACTACTGCCGCACGCCGGATTCGTTTCTCGATGCGCTGCTCGATCGGCTGTTGGCGCTTGGCAATCCGACGCTGACCTGGTGGGTCGGCACGCGCCGCCGTCCGCAATGCAACTGGCCACGGCTGTTGCTCGACGACGAATTGTACGAATGTGAAGCCGCGACCCTGGCGCTCACGGCCGACGAGATTGTCCGGCTGTTGCATCACTTGCCCGCCGAGCAGGCCGGCAGCGTGGCGGGGCGGCTGGTGCGTGGCACCGGTGGCTGGTGCGCCGGAGTGCGCATGGCGTTGCTGCAAAAGTGCGATTGGGCGCAGAAGCATCAGTTGCAGCAGCGCGTCGGCACCTTTCTCGATTATCTGGATCACGAGTTGTTCAGCAGCCTTTCCGCCGAATTGGCCGAAGTCTGGCGAGTGTTGGCGCACATGCCGCGCTTCAATGGCGAACTCTGCGAACATCTGTTCGGCACCGGCGAAGGCGCGCAACTGCTGCTCACGTTGCAGACGTTGGGTTGCTTCATCGAGCCCTGGCAGGATTCGCCGGACTGGTTGCAGGTGTACCCGGCGCTGTCGCGTCTGATGCAGGCCGAGCGCTGGCCGGAGGGCCGCTCCTGGCATCGGCGCGCGTGCCAGTGGTTTTCCGCCCGCGAGGACTGGAAGCCGGCGTTCGAACAGGCGTTGCTCGCCGAAGAGTACGAAGTGGCGGTCAGCCTGTTGCAGCACTTGAGCATCGAGCATCTGTTCGAGGACCAAATGGTCGTGTTGCTGTTGCGCCTGCATGAGCAGCAGGGCGGGGAACTGACCCTCGGCTCGCCGCAACTGGTGGGGCTGATCAGCGCGGCGCTGATGTTCGCCGGGCGTTTCGAGCAGGTGGAGACGTGTATCGGACACCTTTCACGTTTTGTGCCGCAACCGTCGGCGTCTTTGCAGCGTCAGTTGATCGCCCGCTGGCAGGCGCATCAGGGTTGGCTGCTGCATTTGCAGGGCCGTATGGAGCCGGCCCGTGAACATTTTCGCGAGGCCCTGGCCGAGCTGGATGGCGAGGCCTGGGCGGTCCGGTTGCTGTGCCTGTCCGGGCAGACTCAACAAGCGCTGTTGTGCGGCGAACTGGAACAGGCCCACCTCATCAACCGGGAGGCGCTGTGCCTGGCCCGGGCTCGGGATTCGCTGTTGTTCGAGGGATTGCTTGAGCTGGACCACGCGCAATTGCTCGAACAGCGCGGCGCTCCCGCACGGGCCGACGTCGTGCTGGCCGATATGCACGAGTTGCTGTGCCAGCGGCCCCAGCGCCCCGTGCCATTGCTCGGTCGCATTGCCCTGCGCCGGGGACGGCTGGCGCTGGGCATGGGGCAGGCAGCGGCGGCGGCCGGGTTCTTTCAGCGCGGTCTCGACGATTGCCTGCGCAGCCACGACAAACGGGTGCTGTATGGCTATCTCGGGCTGGCGCAACTGGCGGCCGACGGTGGCGACTATGCCCAGGCATTCGTGCGTTTGCGCGAGGCTGAACGCCTGATGCAGCAGCGGCAGATCCCGGATACGGTCTATCGCGCCGTGCTGTTGCAGGTCAGCAGTCAATTGCGCTTGCAGCAGGGCCGCCCGGAGTTGGCGCGGGAAGCCCTGAGCCGGGTGCTCAAGCACTTTCACGGGCCGCTTGCGCGGCAGGCGCCACCGGCCTCGCTGGAGCTGGTTCCGCGTATCGAGTATTTGCTGATCCTCGCTGAAATCCATCTTCAGCAGGCGCACAAGCCTCTGGAGCAACTGCAGGTGCTGCTCGATCAGGCGCGTGCCCGGCAAATGGTCAGCCTCGAAGCCGAACTGCTGCTGGCGAGTGCTGCGGCGGCTTATCTGCTCAATGAACGGGATACGGCCTGGTCGTTGCTCAATCGCGGCAAGACCCTGGCCACTGCCTGTGAATTGCCATGGCTGATCATGCAGTTTGAAAAGAGTTGTCCGCAGATGATGCTCGATGCGGGAAATGAACTGACGGAAAAGAATGATCAGGAAAGTTCGCTGAGTTTCAGAGAGTCACAAGTCCTCGAACTGGTTGCTTCAGGGAATTCCAATCAGCAAATAGCCGAGAAATTATTCATCTCGTTGCATACGGTTAAAACTCATGTCCGGCGGATTCACGCAAAGTTGGGCGTGGAACGCAGGACTCATGCGGTGGCACGGGCAAGAATGCTTGGTTTATGTGGTTGAGGGGGAGTGGCTTTTTAGGGGCTGGTAATAAATAGGCAAGACTCTAAATGCTTTGTGTTGATTGTCGGCTGTCGGCGTTTTTTTACTTTGGATAGTTTTTATAAACACCGGGTGGATGCCTGAATTGTTTAAATAAAATCCAAGGTAATTGAAATGAACATCGCATTGAATCAACGACATCTGCTCGACAGCCGCCCTGTATGGCTTGAACGGCTTGATCAGACGCAGCGAAATACTTACTTCGATCAGCAACGTGCATCCGAAGCCACTGACGCCAGGCTTGAAGAACTGTTGGCGCCTTTTGGTTCGCTGCAAAACTTTGCCCGACAGAGGGGGAAAGAGATTCTGCGATTTAAGTTCGGGCTGGAACTGGATCCGGATGAAATCCTGTGCAACTCGCGGTACTCCTTCATGGTGGGCGGGCGGCAAGTCGTGCAGGAAGAGAGCCGGTCACTGACCGAACAGATGATCGCCGGTGTGCACGACGAAGGGCACAGGGCTGAGTTCTCGTTCAAAGGCCGGGATCTGCCGGCGAGCCTGAATCAGCCATGGTTGGAGGCGACTCTTTCTTTTGACGGCCAGTGGGCCCACAGCGCCGAACTCGGTCGGTTGTTCCTGCGTGCTGAGGTTATCGCCGCGATGAAGAATGCCCTGCGGGAAAAGCTTCTGTTGACGGCATTGGCGGCTCGCCATCAGGGGCACATCAGCAACGACGAACATCTGGCGCGCATCCAGCGTGCCGTGACTGGCGATAGCGCTTTTGTGATCGATGGCATTCGTTTTCTCCACAACACCCGGCCCCTGGCGCAGATGCTGGTGATCGGAGCCCGCAAGGGCGATGGCGAACTCATGTTCCTGTATGCGCCGGGATCCCCCGGTGACCAGACCTGGTACGAATGTCGAAGCCTGCGGCAGGTTGACAGCACCGTCATCGAATGGACCCAGAAGCCGGCTGGGCGCGATTTCATTGCGTCCCGTGCGCATGCGTTGAATCGTGTGCAGATTGTCGGCTATCTCAAAGGGCTTGAGCAGATGCCCACGCTCTGGAGGGGCATCACCCTGGCGACCACTCCGCACATGGGCGATCAGGTGTTGAATGGCATCGTCGAAAATGCCCGCGCCTGGCGCATTTCCGAAGAGGAAAGCTTGCGCCCCTATGGCTTTCGAAACGCGCCGATGCCGCAGCGCCAGAGTTTCGCCAGGATCAATTGCGAGCTCAGGGCGTTGCAGACACTGGCGGCGCGTGAGGGCGGATTCATCTCGTATGAGCGGTTCTGCTTTGACTTGATCAAGCAAAGGGTCGAGCAGGTTTTACGCGAGAAAGGCGAGCAGGTTGCGGTCAATCCTGACCGGATACTGGTTGATGTCAGTCCGGACGCTCATATGACGTTGACCCGGCTGATCGTCACTGAAACCCATTTCTATGCAAACGACGCAGGGTCGGCCTGGAGTTATCCGCGCTTCACATTGGCCCAGGATCATCCCGCAGTGAAAAATCTGGATATCCGCCACATTGCCGGTTGGTCGCGAACCTTGCGTCCGGGTGAGAAATACATCGCCATGCTGCGTGCGAAGTACCTGGATCGCACCCATGCCGAAGGTGTTCTCAAGCGCCTTGTTCACAAACAGGTTGCGCGGCGGCAAATGCAGATCGGCGTTCTGCAAGAGCATTTTCATGGGCGTCTGCAGACCGCGCAGTTCAAGGAGCTCATGCGGATTATCGATGCCAGCGAGAACGTTGATAACCGCTCGGTGTTCACTGTCGCGCTGGATGACCCAGGGTTGTTCCATCTGCAAATCAGGGATCGACTGGTCGTGGGGGTGTTTGTTTTACGCTGTGTGAACGAGGGCAAAGTTGAAAGTTATCTGTTTACCCCGGATGCACCTGACGGGCGCTGGATCCGTCCGTTTTCGGAATTCGTTTCGTCAGTCAAGTCGCTGGGGCTTGGCCAGTATTTTTACCAACGGGTGGCATACAAGGATCAGCGGGTCGTTGGAACCTATATCACCGATCTTGAGCAACTGAGCAACTTCACCGAGATGCCGGTGATACAGCAATATGCGCGAGTTACGGACTTCAGCGGTGACTTCGATGGTTTGATCGCGCGGACCGTCTCCGATGTCGATGAGAAGACTGAAAGTCTCAACGAGATCATGTTCAAACTGGTCTTCAACGCGGTGGAGGCGGCGGCTACGGTGATCAGTGTGGTCGTACCGCCAGTGGGCATTGCGATGAGCGTGGTGCTGCTGACAAAAAGCCTGTGGGAAGCGGCCGAGGCTTATCAGGATGGCGACCGTGCCACGGCGCAGGTTCACTTCCTGTCGGCATTGGTTGAATTGGCCTCGCTGGGCAAGGCCGGTATCAGCAAGCTACGCCCGACGAAGTTGCAGAAGGACGTCATTGGCCTGCTCGGGGATATATACAGCATCGAGAAATTCTTCTCTCAGGCCACAGGGCAGAAGCGTTTGCCGCTGCAGGCCCTGGCGATCATTCAGTCGGTTCTCGATGACCCGGAGTCCTTCACCAGCAAGACGTACCTGAGGTAACGCTCAGGTCAGGTCGGCGGGTTGATAGCCCATCCGCCAGCTCACGGCCCGCGCCGCCGCCAGCAGTCGCTGCGCCGCCGGGCCGTTTTCGTCGGCGTGGAACAGCGAGGTCGGGCCGACGATGGTCAACACGGCGGCGATCTGCCCGACCGCGTTGAACACCGGTGCGGACAAGGCGTCCACCCCCGGCATCAGCAAGCCATGCACATGATGCAGGCCGCGTTCGCGGATCTGTTCACACAGGGTCGCGTAGGCCTTTTCATCTGCCAGCGGATGGCGGTCGACGGCGGTTTCCTGTTCGCGCAATTCATCGGTTTCCCGATGCGGCAGGTAGGCGCTGAACACCAGTCCTGTCGAGGAACTGAGCAGCGGCAACACCGAGCCCAATTGCGTGACCACCGTCACCGCGCGCACCGCCGGTTCGATATGCACCACGGTGGCGCCCTGATTGCCCCACACCGCGAGGAAGCAGGTTTCGTTGAGTTCGTCGCGCAACTCGGCCAGCGGCAGGGCGGCGACTTTCAGCACGTCCATACTGTTCAGAGCGGCGAGGCCGACCCGCAACGCCTCACGGCCGAGACCGTAATGGTTGGTGGCGGCGTTCTGCTCGGCGAACCCCGAGGCGATCAGCGCTTGCAGGTAACGGTGCACCTTGCTCGCCGGCATCTGCACATGTTCGGCCAGGCGCGACAGCGAGGTGGCGGGTGACAACTCGGCGAGGGCCTTGAGGATGTCGGTGCCGACTTCGGCGGAGCGGACTTTCTGTTTGCCGTTGCTGTCGCTGGTTTTTTCCATGGTGAGGCGGTATCCCGGAACGAATGGGCGTCTTTATAGCTTGACGCTGAATAGCGAGCAAATTACGTTATGCGTAATTGAATTACGATAAAAATAACCCCGGCGTGCCAAGACCTCTGTCCCAGAGCGTTCGGCCATGCCGACTCCCTGTTCAGGAGGCTCCATGAACCTCGATTCAAACGCGTCGGATCTGGTTTATCAGTCCGGTTTCGGCAACGAATTCAGCAGCGAAGCGTTGCCCGGCGCGCTGCCCGTCGGCCAGAACTCCCCGCAAAAAGCCCCCTACGGCCTGTACACCGAACTGTTCTCCGGCACCGCGTTCACCATGACCCGCAGCGAAGCGCGGCGCACCTGGATGTACCGGATCCAGCCATCGGCCAACCACCCGGCCTTCGTCAAACTGGAACGGCAACTGGCCGGCGGCCCGTTGGGTGACGTGACGCCCAATCGCCTGCGCTGGAATCCACTGGACATCCCCGGCGAGCCCACCGACTTCATTGACGGCCTGGTGAGCATGGCCGCCAACTCCGCTGCAGAAAAACCGGCCGGCATCAGCATCTATACCTACCTTGCCAACCGTTCGATGGAGCGGGTGTTCTTCAACGCCGACGGCGAAATGCTGCTGGTGCCACAACTGGGGCGCCTGCGCATCGCCACCGAACTGGGTGTGCTGGATGTCGAGCCGCTGGAAATCGCCGTGCTGCCGCGCGGTCTGAAATTCCGCGTCGAACTGCTCGACTCGCAGGCGCGCGGTTATATCGCCGAGAACCACGGCGCACCGCTGCGTCTGCCGGATCTGGGGCCGATCGGCAGCAACGGCCTGGCCAATCCACGGGATTTCCTGACCCCGGTCGCCGCTTACGAAAACCTGCAGCAACCGACCACCCTGGTGCAGAAATTCCTCGGCCAGTTGTGGGGCACCGAGCTCAATCATTCGCCGCTGAATGTGGTCGCCTGGCACGGCAACAACGTGCCGTACAAATATGACCTGCGCCGTTTCAACACTATCGGCACTGTCAGTTTCGATCACCCGGACCCGTCGATCTTCACCGTGCTGACCTCGCCGACCAGCGTCCACGGCCTGGCCAACCTCGACTTCGTGATCTTCCCGCCGCGCTGGATGGTGGCCGAGAACACCTTCCGTCCGCCATGGTTCCACCGCAACCTGATGAACGAATTCATGGGCCTGATCCAGGGCGAGTACGACGCCAAGGCCGAAGGCTTCCTGCCCGGCGGCGCGTCCCTGCACAGCTGCATGAGCGCCCACGGCCCGGACGGCGAGACCTGCACAAAGGCGATCAATGCCGATCTGAAACCGGCCAAGATCGACAACACCATGGCCTTCATGTTCGAGACCAGCCAGGTGTTGCGTCCGAGCCGCTTCGCCCTCGACTGCCCACAACTGCAATCCACTTACGACGCCTGCTGGGCCACGCTGCCCGCCACGTTCGACCCGACCCGGAGATAACCCATGACTCAGACTTCCATCACCCGCAGCTGGGTTGCTTCGGCCAACGGCCATGCGGACTTCCCGTTGCAGAACCTGCCGCTGGGCGTGTTCAGCGTCGGCGGCTCGGCACCGCGCAGCGGCGTGGCCATTGGCGAACACATCTTCGATCTGCAAGCGGCGCTGGAGGCCGGACTGTTCGACGGCACCGCGTGCGCGGCGGTCGAGGCCACCCGTGGCGGTCAACTGAACGCATTCTTCGAACTCGGCCGCGAGGCCCGTGTCGCCCTGCGCGAGCGCCTGCTGGAACTGTTCAGCGAAGGTTCGAGCCTGCGCGGCAAGATCGAAGCCCAGGGCGCGAAACTGCTGCCGCTGGCCGCCGATTGCCAGCTGCATCTGCCGGCGCGGATCAGTGACTACACCGACTTCTACGTCGGCATCGAGCACGCGCAGAACGTCGGCAAACTGTTCCGTCCGGACAACCCGTTGCTGCCCAACTACAAGCATGTGCCGATCGGTTACCACGGTCGCGCGTCCACCGTGCGTGCTTCCGGCGCCGATGTGCGTCGTCCGAAAGGCCAGACCCTGCCGGCCGGGGCGAGCGAGCCGACCTTCGGCCCGTGCGCGCGTCTGGACTATGAACTGGAACTGGGGATCTGGATCGGTCAGGGCAACGAGATGGGCGAGTCGATCGCCATTGGCGACGCCGCCGAACACATCGCCGGTTTCTGCCTGCTCAACGACTGGTCGGCCCGTGATATCCAGGCCTGGGAATACCAGCCGCTGGGGCCGTTTCTGTCCAAGAGCTTCATCACCAGTGTGTCGCCGTGGGTGGTGACCGCCGAGGCGCTGGAGCCGTTCCGCGCGGCGCAACCGGCCCGCCCGGAAGGCGATCCGCAGCCGCTGCCGTACCTGTTCGACAAACGCGATCAGGCCGGCGGTGCCTTCGACATCGAACTGGAAGTGCTGCTGCTCACCGAAGCCATGCGCGAGCAGAACCTGCCGGCCCATCGCCTGACCCTGAGCAACACCCGCTACATGTACTGGACCGTTGCGCAAATGGTCGCGCACCACAGCGTCAACGGTTGCCAGTTGCAGGCCGGTGACCTGTTCGGTTCGGGCACCTTGTCCGGCCCGGAAAACGGTCAGTTCGGCAGCCTGCTGGAAATCACCGAGGGCGGCAAAAAGCCGATCGAACTGGCCTCCGGCGAAGTGCGCAAGTTCCTTGAGGACGGTGACGAAATCATCCTGCGCGCCCGCTGCGCCCGCGACGGTTTTGCCTCGATCGGCTTCGGCGAATGCCGTGGCAAAGTGCTGGCGGCGCGCTGACAGGAGCGGCTCATGGATCTCTACACCTATTACCGTTCCACCTCGTCCTATCGGGTGCGCATCGCCCTGGCGCTCAAGGGCCTCGATTATCAGGCGTTGCCGGTCAACCTGATCGCGCCGCCGGGTGGCGAGCATCGGCAACCGGCGTACCTGGCGCTCAACCCGCAGGGCCGGGTGCCGGCGTTGCGCACGGATGACGGCGCGTTGCTGATTCAGTCGCCGGCGATCATCGAGTACCTGGAGGAACGTTATCCACAGCTGCCGTTGCTGCCTGACGACCTCGTTGCCCGTGCGCGGGTTCGTGGTGTGGCGGCGGTGATCGGCTGCGATGTGCATCCGTTGCACAACGTCAGCGTGCTCAATCGACTGCGTCAGTCGGGCCACGATGAGCCACAAGTGACGGAGTGGATCGGCCACTGGATCAGCCAGGGGCTGGCGACGGTGGAGCAGCTGATCGGCGACAGCGGCTTCTGTTTCGGCGAAGCGCCGGGCGTGGCGGACGTGTACCTGATTCCTCAGTTGTACGCGGCCGAACGGTTCAATGTCTCGCTGCAGGCTTACCCACGGATTCGCCGGGTCGCTGCGCTGGCGGCCGGGTATCCGGCGTTCATCAAGGCTCACCCGGCGAATCAGCCGGATACCCCGTAACACCGGTGGGAGCGGGCTTCGCGAGCAAGCCCGCTCCCCCAAACGCTTCATGCAGCACCTCAAAACATAAAAACAAAACAGGTAACTTGCGATGCACAACCAGATTGCCAGCTTTCGGGCGGCACTCGACGCCCGTCCTGTGTCCCGTTATCAGTGGTTGCTCTTGATCCTGCTCGCCTTGCTGCTGGTCACCGACGGCTACGATGCCCAGGTGCTCGGTTATGTGGTGCCGGCGCTGGCCCAGGACTGGGGTCTGGAAAAAGCCGCGTTCGGCCCGGTGTTCAGCGCCAACCTGCTGGGCCTGACCTTGGGTTCCCTCGCGGTGACGCCGTTGGCCGACCGCTTCGGTGTCAGACGGATTCTGCTCGCCTGTGTGCTGATCTACGCCAGCCTCACCGTGCTGATGGTCTTCGCCGATTCCCTGAATACTCTGATGATCGCGCGTTTCATCTGCGGCATCGGCATGGGTGGCGCGATGCCCAGCGCCATGGCGCTGATGTCCGAATATTCGCCGCCGCGCCTGCGGACGCTGATGGTGACGCTGGCCGCGTGCGGGTTCTCGTTCGGTGGGGCGGCGGGTGGGTTTGTCGCGGCGGGATTCATCGACCGTTTCGGCTGGCAAGCGGTGTTCCTCGCCGGAGGCGTCACGCCGTTGCTGCTGTTCCCGTTCCTCTGGTGGCTGCTGCCCGAATCCCTGCCGCGCCTGCTGCGTGATGCGCCGCCTTATGCGCGTTTGCGCAAGGTCACCGCGCGCATGCTGCCGGACTGGCAACCACCCGCCGCGACGGTCGAGCAGAATCAGCGCGAGCAGGGCAGCAAGCTGACGGTCGTCGAACTGTTCCGCAACGGTTATGCGAAGCCGACCCTGCTGATCTGGGCGACGTTTTTTGTCAGCCTGATCCTGCTGTATTTCATGATCAGTTGGCTGCCATCGCTGTTGCTCGAAAGTGGCCTGAAGCTCAATGAAGCGAATCTGGTGACCTCGATGTTCCTGTTCGCCGGCACCCTGGGCGCGATCTGCATGGCCTGGTTCGCCGACCGGCTCAAGCGCAAGGTGCGCCTGTTGTCTGGTGTGCTGGCTGGCGCCGCCTTGTGCACCATCCTGCTCGGTCTGAACCACGACAACCCGCGTTACCTGGTGGCCTGCGTGATCGCGACCGGGTTCTGCATCATCGGCGGGCAACTGACGCTCAATGCGTTCGCGAGCAATTTCTATCCGGCCCACGTGCGCGCCACCGGCACCGGCTGGGCGCTGGGCGTGGGGCGGTTCGGCTCGATTCTCGGGCCGCTGTTCGGCAGCCTGCTGCTGGCGATGCACATTCCGGTGCAGCAGATTTTCTTCTTCTGCGCGATTCCAGCGGTGATCGCGGCGCTGCTGATTATCCAGGTGCGCTCACCGTTGGAGGCTGTCAGTGAACCACTGAATTTGGGGGGAGGTGACCCAGCCGTTCGGTCAGGCGCAGCCGCTGGATCGGATCGTCGCTGAGCAGCAACGCGTGTTCGAGATCGAAGCGTTCGGCGTTCGGGCAGTCGAGGCGTTGGTACAGGCTGGCGCGGGCGAGGTAGTCGGCGGCGTTTGCGTCACCGAGTTCGAGCACGCGTTCGGCGTCGATCAGCGCGGCGATGAAGTCGTCGTGGGTCAGGTGCAATTGGCGCAGGTTGCGTGACAGGCGCTGGAGCATCTGCACCGGCGTGGCGGTCAGCAGGTGATCGGCGTTGAGCTTCATCTGCGGGCCGTACTGGCGTTGCAGCAGTTCGCGCCAGTCGTTGGGGTACAGACGCCGCCCGCCACAGGGATCGAGCAAATGATCGGCGCCGGGCACGCGCAACAGGAAATGCCCCGGGAAGTTGACGCCAACCAATGGAATCTCAAGGCCCCGGGCCAGTTCCAGGGTAATCAGCGCCAGTGCCAGCGGTTGGCCGCGCCGGGTCTGCAACACCTTGGGCAGCAGCGCGGCTTGCGGGCGCAGCGGGGTGAAGTCGTCCTTGGCAAAACCCAGATCGTTCAGCCGCCGCAATAACGGTTGCGCCAGCTCGCTGACCGGCAGCATCGGCAAGCCGTAGCTGACCTTCAATTGCAGTTCCTTGAAGTCCTGCAACACCGCCTCGGGATCGACGTCTTTGTCGTGCTCGGCCGCCATCCACAGCGCGGCTTCGAACAGCGCGGGCGGCGAGCGGTGCAGGCAGTCGAAAAAGCGTTGGCGCGGGGTCATCGAAATCTCCGGGGGATGCCTCGTTTTTAGCCCCGTCTTCGGCTTTCGTCCAGTGCCGCGCCGCTCTGCAATCAGGTTATTCCGCAAAGCGCGGTAGAGGGCGCGGGTTATTCCGGTGCGTTTCTGCAATTTTCAGGCGCAAGCCTATACTGGCGACTTACCGGAAGTGATTCGGGAGCCTTACGATGTTTGCTCTCATGCAAAGCACTCGCCTGGAATCGCTGCACCTCAGCGTCGATCCGGTTAGCGGATTGAAGGCGGTCGTTGCCATTCATAACAGTCGCCTGGGACCAGCCCTGGGGGGGTGTCGTTATCTTGCCTACCCGAACGACGAATCCGCTGTCGAGGACGCCATACGTCTGGCCCAAGGCATGAGCTACAAGGCCGCGCTGGCCGGTCTGGAACAAGGCGGCGGCGTTGCGGTGATCGTCCGTCCGGCCCATGTGGAAAACCGCGCCGCGCTGTTCGAGGCCTTCGGGCGCTGCATCGAACAGCTCGACGGCCGCTACATCACCGCCATCGACAGCGGCACCTCGGTGGCGGACATGGATTGCATCGCCCAGCAGACCCGGCATGTCACCAGCACCACTTCGGCCGGCGATCCGGCGCCGCATGCGGCGATGGGGGTGTTCACCGGTATTCGTGCCACCGCCATGGCGCGTCTGGGCAGCGATAACCTCGAAGGCTTGCGGGTGGCGATCCAGGGCTTGGGCAACGTCGGATATGCGCTGGCTGAACAACTGCACGCCGCCGGAGCCGAATTGCTGGTCAGCGATATCGACCACGGCAAGGTGCAACTGGCGATGGAACAGCTCAATGCCCATCCGATCGCCAACGATGCGTTGCTGAGCACGCCTTGCGACATTCTCGCGCCGTGTGGCCTGGGTGGCGTGCTCAACAGCCATACCGTGACGCAACTGCGCTGCTCGGCGGTGGCGGGTTCGGCGAACAATCAACTGACCCACCTCGACGTCGCCGATCAACTGGAGCGGCGCGGCATCCTCTACGCGCCGGACTATGTGATCAATGCCGGTGGCTTGATCTATGTGTCGCTCAAGCACCGGGGCGAGGAACTGGCGACGATCACCGCGCATCTGTCGAAGATCAGCTCGCGGCTGACCGAGGTCTTCGCCCACGCCCAGGCGGAAAAACGTTCACCGGCACGGGTGGCGGACGAGTTGGCGGAGAAAGTCCTGTACCGATAGGCCCATTCGCCAGGCATGAAAAAGGCCCTGAGTCATTGACTCAGGGCCTGTTCAATTGGGCATCGATTATTTCGCGGCTTTCGCCTTGGCCGGTTTGGCCGGGGCTTCTGCCGGTTCCGCCACTTCGGCGACTTCGGCCTTGGCGACACTCGGCTCGGCCGGTGCGTTGATCAGCTCCGACAGGGCATCGGGCTGGCTCTTGAACGCCTTGGCGAACACATCGCGATTCTTCGCCATGTAGATCCCGACTTCTTCCACTTGCTGCTCGTTCAGCGATGGAACGGCTTTTTGCAACACATCGGCCAGCAATTCGGCCAGTTCGAGCATTTTGTCATGACGGTCAGCTTCGGCTTTATCCATGAACAAGCGCTCCAGATCTCGGCTGCTGCGGTATACCACTTCGACGGCCATTCACCACCTCACATGCCTTCACGTTAAGTTGTCTTGACGACTACTGTATCCATATACAGCGAAAAGGATAAGCGAATCCCTGCGCCATGGGTAGTGGCTTTTTAATGTAGACCGGATTCGGGGTTTGTCAGGTCGAGCGCGTCGCGCTGGCGCCCGGGTGCGGCTAAACGCCACGGCGCGTGTTCTGCGGCGGCTCGCCATGATGGCGTGGCCCTGATTCTGCATGCGGGCACACCGTTCTACAGAAAAACCGTCACGTCCAACACGCATCATCCGCTCGAACCGGGCTAAGGAACCTCATCGTGAAAATCAACTGGGCCGAGAAACTGCGGCAAAACGTGCATCAACTGGCCGAGTCCCTGGGCAACCTGTTCGTCGAGACCTTCCACTACCTGGCGCTGTTCGCCATTGGTGCGGTGACCGCCTGGGCGGCGGTGATGGAATTTCTCGGGATGCTCGAAGAGGGCCATATCAAGATCGATGACATTCTGCTGCTGTTCATCTATCTCGAACTGGGGGCGATGGTCGGGATTTACTTCAAGACCAACCACATGCCGGTGCGTTTCCTGATCTACGTAGCGATCACCGCACTGACCCGTCTGCTGATCTCCAACGTGTCGCACCACAATCCGCCGGACATGGGCATCATCTACCTGTGCGGCGGGATTCTGTTGCTGGCGTTCTCGATCCTGGTGGTGCGTTACGCCTCGTCGCAATTCCCCTCGGTGAAGATCGAAAACCCGCACCGCAAGACCGGCGCGGGTTCCGGTGAACATCCCGAGGTGGAGAAGGGCGAGCTTTAAAGCGCGATCGAGTGGCGCGGCAGGCCGACGATCCGGGGCGGTGGCGGGTTTTGCCCGTCGCCGCTGGTCATGGCTTCGAGGATGGCCACGGCACTGTGGCCCTGCTCGATGGCAATGCCGAACTGGATGCTTTGCACCAGTCGTTTCAGACGTTTGGGATCATTGCGCTGTTCAGCGCTGATCATGCGTTTGGCCACGATCCGGCCGCTTCTGGAGAGGGTCAGCATGATGCTGCCGTCCAGGCCCTGAATGCTCAGGTTGATCTGATAGTCCGGCGCGAAGGCATCGGTAATGAGCTGAAAAGGATTGTCCATGATGCGTCACCGCCTGATTGAACGTGCAGTTGTTGACCGGCCGTGATCGGGTTGGTTCGCCAGACCTGACCATCGGCTTTTCCCTGGCCGCTGCATCGGACGTAGCAAGGCGCATGCCGGGAAAATTGTCGAACAATGGATCCGGCAAAAACAAAGGCAAGCCATGGCTCGCCTTGTTCATTTGTGGCCTGTTTCAGGGCGGCTGATCGTTGACGGTGCAGTCAGGCCGGTCAGCATTCCACCCAGCTCACGGCGAGGCCGCCCCGTGACGTTTCCTTGTATTTGTCGTGCATGTCGGCGCCGGTGTCGCGCATGGTGCGGATCACCCGGTCGAGGGAAATGAAGTGCTTGCCGTCGCCGCGCAGGGCCATTTGCGTGGCGTTGATCGCTTTCACGGCGGCGATGGCATTGCGCTCGATGCACGGCACTTGCACCAGGCCGCCGACCGGGTCGCAGGTCAGGCCGAGGTTGTGTTCCAGGCCGATTTCGGCGGCGTTCTCCAGTTGCTCAGGGGTGGCGCCGAGCACTTCCGCCAGACCGGCGGCGGCCATGGCGCAGGCCGAGCCGACTTCGCCCTGGCAGCCGACTTCGGCGCCGGAGATCGAGGCGTTTTTCTTGCACAGGATGCCGACGGCGGCGGCGCCCATGAAGAACGCGACGACGTCATCGTCCGACGCCTGCGGGTTGAACTTCATGTAGTAGTGCAGCACCGCCGGAATGATCCCGGCCGCACCGTTGGTCGGCGCGGTGACCATGCGCCCGCCGGCGGCGTTTTCTTCGTTGACGGCGAGGGCGTACAGGTTGACCCACTCCATCGCTGACAGGGTTGAGCTGATGACGTTCGGCTTGCCGATTTCCAACAGGCTGCGGTGCAGTTTCGCCGCACGACGCGGCACATTCAGGCCGCCGGGCAGGACACCTTCGTGACGCAGGCCGTGCTCGACGCACTCGCGCATCACTGACCAGATATGCAGCAAGCCTTTACGGATCTCGTCGTCGCTGCGCCAGGCCCGCTCGTTGGCCATCATCAATTCGGACACGCGCAGGTTGTGCCGCTCGCACAGGGCCAGCAGCTCGGCAGCGCTGGAAAAATCGTAGGGCAGGGTGACATCGCCCGTCGCCGCTACGCCGGACTCGACTTCCGCCGCTTCGACGATGAAACCGCCACCGATCGAGTAGTAGGTCTGCTCGAACAACAGGCCGCTGGCGCCAAAGGCTGTCAGCGACATGGCATTGGGGTGGTAGGGCAGGTTCTCGTCGAGCAGCAGGACATCGTGCGGCCAACTGAAGGCAATCGTACGTTGCCCGGCAAGGGACAGTTCACCGCTCTCGCGCAGCTGCTTGATACGCGGATCGATGGTGGTCGGGTCGATGCTGTCCGGCCACTCGCCCATCAGGCCCATGACGCAGGCGCGGTCGGTGGCGTGGCCGACACCGGTGGCCGAGAGTGAGCCGTATAAACGGATTTCCACACGCTGCACGTCGAGCAAAAGATGCTGCTCGATCAGCGCCTGAGCGAAGGTCGCGGCGGCGCGCATCGGGCCGACGGTGTGGGAACTGGACGGGCCGATGCCAACCTTGAATAGATCAAAAACACTGATAGCCATGCTAAAGCCTTACAAGCAATGGAGTAGGAATCGCCGCCATTTTTTGTCGGACAAGCGCAATGTCGGCGATACTGACGTCCTGAGTCCGACGTGACCAACGAAACCTCCTAAGAAAGCCTTTAGCAGGACTAAACAATGAGTCGTCAATTGCACGCCCAGACCTACGTCTGGCTGCAGGTGTTTTCCTGTGCCGCGCGGCACCTGTCGTTCACCCGCTGCGCCGAGGAATTGCACATCACCCCCGGTGCGGTCAGCCAACAAATCCGACAGCTGGAAGAGCGCCTGGGCCTTCGTCTGTTTCATCGCCGGGCGCGTGGAGTGGAGCTGAGTGCGGAAGGCCAGCGACTGGCGATTACGGTCAACGAGGCCTATGGCAGCATCGACGCTGAACTGCGTCGCCTCGACGCCGGGATGATCAGCGGGACGCTGCGGGTGCGTTCGATTCCGTCGTTCCTCAGCAAATGGCTGACCCCGCGCCTGCCGCGTTTGCAGCAGCGTTACCCGGACATCCAGTTGCGCCTGGTGGCCGAGGACAGCAGCGTGCCGCTGCATGAAGGGGATTTCGATCTGGCCATCGACTTGAACGACGGCAGTTATCCGGGATTGTTATCCACAGCCTTGCTCGACGAGCAGATTTTTCCGGTGTGCGCGCCGAGCCTGTTGCGCGGGCGTCCACCGCTGCACGGGCCGGCGGATCTGGTGCATTTTCCGTTGCTGCATGACATCACCGCCTGGCGCGGCAGTTATGAACATGCGGAGTGGGAGTTCTATCTCGATGCCATCGGCTTCGAAGGTGCCGACGTGCGGCGCGGGCACACGTTCAATCGCAATCACCTGACCATCGAGGCGGCGATTGCCGGCATGGGCGTGGCGATCGCCCGGCGCACGTTGCTCAACGATGAGCTGGAGCGGGGTGCGCTGATCGTGCCGTTCGGACTGTCGGTGCCCAATCACAAACGCTATGTATTGCTCTATGCGCCGGGTGCTCTGAGCCATCCGGGCGTGCGCGCGGTGCATGACTGGCTGGTGGAGGAAGCGGGGATTTTTCGCACGCTGCACCCGCTGAATGACGGGCAATTGTGAGCAGATTTTTCAGCGAGAGGGGCCGAGGCAATTCCCGACCTTACCAGTGCTTTGCCCGGTTGTCCGGCTTTTTTTGCGTATGAATATTTATCTTTTTTCAGGGGTTGAAATGTTTGGCAAGCGGGCCGATTGTTGTAACCAAGAGGTCACGAAAATCTGTTCAAGGCCTCTTGCGAGCTAGCTGAAATAAGGGATGAACTATGCAAATCCAAGTCAACAGCGACAACCATATTCAAAGCAGCAAACGACTGGAGGAGTGGGTACGTACAACCATTGAGAGCACGCTCGACCGTTATGAGGAAGACCTGACCCGTGTCGAAGTCCATCTGAGCGACGAGAACGGTGACAAACCGGGTCCCCATGACTTGCGCTGCCAACTGGAAGCGCGGCCGAAAGGCCAGCCACCAATTTCCGTGACCCACAAGGCCGATACGCTGGAGCAGGCGCTCGACGGTGCGGCGGAAAAACTCGAACACGCGCTGGAACACAAGTTCGGCAGATTGCGCGGCAAACCACGAGCCACTGTGGTGCCACTTCAGAGCAAAGCCAACGACCGGCTGCTGGAGGAAGAATTTCTCGAGAATGAACAGGCAGCGATCAATAGTTGATACGCTGATTTAATCCCCCCAATGAAGACGGGCCTGCGATTGCAGGCCCGTTTTGTTTTGTGGTGTGGGTGGTGAGGAAGAATCCTCAGAACGCCACGGACGTCTGCACATACACCGTCCTTGGCTCACCCACATATTTCCCTTTGTTGTTGTCATCGAACGAGCGGGTGAAGTACTGGGTGTTGAAGATGTTCTTCACTCCCACCGCCACGTTCAGGTCCGACAGTTGCGGGCCGAAGTCATAGCCGGCGCGGCTGCTGAACAGCATGTAGCCGGGGATTTTGCCGGTGCTGCCGTCGGCGCTTTCCTTCGAGGTGTTGGCGTTGTCGGCGAACTGATCGCTCTGGAAGCTGCTGTCGAGGTTGAGCTTCCACGGCCCTTCGGTGTAGCCGACGCCGATGGTGCCCTTGTGCTTCGACGAGAACGGCACGCGATTGCCCTTGTTCGGCCCGTCTTCGCGGATGGTCGCGTCGACATAGGCATAAGTGGCGTACACATCGAAACCGGCCAGCGCCGGGCTCAAGTCGTCGAGGGCGTAGTTGACGCTGGTCTCGATGCCCTGATGACGGGTTTCGCCCCGGGCGATCACCGAGTCGTTGGTCTGGTTGCTTTCATACTGGTTGTCGAAGTTGATCAGGAACGCACCGATTTCCGCGCGCAACGCGCCGTTGTCGTAGCGGGTGCCGAGCTCCCAGGTGCGGGCCTTCTCCGGTTTCACTTCGCCGCTGGTCACGCGGTTGGGCATCTGGCTGTATTGCACGCTGCCGAACGAGCCTTCGGTATTGGCGTACAGATTCCAGCTGTCGGTCAGGTGATAAAGCACGTTCAGCGCCGGCAGCGCGGTGTTGTAGTCGCCTTTGTATTTGACGTTGGTCAGGTTGTTGGTCTGCTGCGACTCGATCATCTCGTAGCGCACACCCGGGGTGATCGTCCATTTGCCGATATCGATCCGGTCGTCGACGAAGAACGCATTGGCCTCGGTGCCGCCACGGGTGTCGCGGTCATTGCGGCTGTTGGTGGTCGGATATTCGTTGCTGGCGATCGGCGTGCGATAGCGCAGTTCGTGACCGGCCTCGTTGATGTAGCGGTAGCCGACGCCGACTTCGTGGCTGGTCGCGCCCAGGTCGAAGCCCTGGGCGAAGCGGGTTTCCAGGCCGCGAACCCAATACTCGCGCGGCGACAGCGAGAGGAAGGTGCCTTGATCGAGGTAGCCGCTGCGCAAGGTCTTGGTGAAGAAGGTGTTGGCGGTGAACTCGCGGCGATCTTCCTGGTAGCGATAGCCGAAGTTGAACATCGTGCGCCGACCCCAGAACTGGTCCTTAGGCCGTGTCGACTGATACGGATCGGCGTCGTAGTCGGCGACGTTCAGGCCACCCGGCATATCGGCCTTGCCTTCGTAATACTGGGCCATGGCGTTGAAACTGTTGGCTTCGTCGAGCTGGTATTTGCCCTTGAGGATCAGGTCGTCGATCTCGGTGTCGCTGTGTTCACGCCAGTCGCCACCCCGGGTGCCGGAGTACAGCAACGCGCCGCCAAGGCCATTGTCGTTGGTGCCGCCCGCCAGCAGGTTGGCGCTGGTCTTGAAGCCGTCGTGGCTCGAAGACGGGCTGGTTTCCGTCTGGAAACCGCCCTTGACCGTCGGCTCGTCGGGAATCGCCCGGGTCACGAAATTGACCACACCGCCTACGTTCTGCGGGCCGTAACGCACCGCACCACCGCCGCGCACCACGTCGACCGCATCCATGTTGCCCATGCTGATCGGCGCGAACGACAGTTGCGGCTGACCATACGGGGCGAAAGGCACCGGAATGCCATCCATCAGCACGGTCGAGCGTGCAGCCAAACGCGGGTTGAGGCCACGGATGCCGAAGTTCAGCGCCATGTCGTGGCTGCCGGTGCCGTTGTTTTCCGGGGCGTTGACGCCGGGAATGCGATTGAGCACATCACGGGCCTGGGTCGCGCCCTGGCGTTCGAATTCTTCGCGGCGGATCACGTCGCGTGCGCCGGGATGTTCGAAGACGTTGACCTGCGCCGCTTCACCGAGCCAGTCGCCGACCACTTTCGAGGTGTCCAGCTCCAGCGCGCCGTCGCTCACCGGTTGCAGGCTGAACGCGTTGCCACCTTCGGCGCGGGCTTGCAGGCCGGTGCCTTCGAGCAGCGCAGTCAGCCCTTGTTCCGGCGTGTAATTGCCTTCCAGGCCCTGGCTTTTCACTCCGCTGGTGACTTGCGAACCGAACGAAATCAACACACCGGCTTCACGGCCGAACTGGTTGAGGGCGTTCTCCAGCGACGAAGGGGCGATGTGATAGGCCTTGGCGTCGGCGGCTTGCGCAAGTGGCAGCGCGCTGAAGCTCAGGCTGGCGCCGAGGACGAGATTGCGCAGGCTGCGGGCCAGGGGGGTGAGGCGGGTGGGGTGCATGGACGGTGATCCTGAGAAGGTTGAATCAAGGGGGGCTTTCCTTCTCTGTCACGTCAGATCTGAAAAACGGCTCATGTTTATTTAAATATTTTTCAGTGGTTGCACTGCTGCTCAGGCCTTGGCTTCGACGCTGACCCAATAACGAGTAAAACGCTTGACCCGCACCGGCAGACTGATTTCCAGCAAATCGAGAATCCGCTCGCTGTCGTCCAGTGGATAAGTCCCGGAGATCAGCAGGTCGGCGACCTTGGCATCGCATTTGAGTTGCCCGCGCCGGTAACGGCCGAGTTCGTCGAGGAAATCCCCCAGGCGCATGTGCGCGGCCACCAGCATGCCGTCGGCCCAGGCGCCACTGTTGGCATCCAGAGGTTTCGCTTCGCCGAGGGTGTTGGCGCTGAAGCTCAATTGCCGGGCCACCGGCAGCAGCATGGGCGCGCGGCCATTGGCACTGAGTTCGACCCGCCCTGCGAACAGCGCGACCTGGGTGTGATCGGCAAACTGGCGCACGTTGAGCCGCGCGCCTTGAGTGCGCAGCAGGCCTTGGGCGGTCTGCACTTCGAAAGGCTGGGTGACGGTCAGGAGCATTTCGCCTTCGAGCAGGCGAATCAGCCGTTGTGGTCCGTCGCCCCGCACGTCAGCCGCGCTGGCGGTGTTGAGCTGCAACTGGCCACCGTTGCCGAGGGCGATCTTGCGGCGCTGGCCGACCGGGCTGCGGTAATCGGCGAGCAACGCAGGAAGCGGCGTGTGTTCGCGCAGTCCCCAGGTGACCGCCGAGCCGGCGCCGAGCAGCAGCAACAGTTTGAGCGCCTGGCGCCGGTTGCTCGACTTCGGCGCATTCAATGCGGCATGGGCCAACGGCGAGGACAAGCCGCGCAGCCGCGAATTGACCCGCTGAATGTGTTCCCAGGCTCGGCGATGTTCGCTGTGGGCGTCGATCCATTGCTGCCACGCCTGTTGCTGGCGCGGGTTCAGCGGGCCTTGCTGCATTTCCAGCAACCAATGGACTGCCTGTTCGGCGACCTGGGCGGAAAAATCCATCGGCGGATTCACAGGGCGAAGTAGCAGCGCATGGCTGCCTTGTTCAGATGACGCTTGACCGTGGCGACGGAAATGCCCAGTTCCGTGGCGATCTGCGGGTAGGTCAGGCCGTCGACCTGCGCCAGCAAAAAGGCTCGTTTGACCGGGCCGGGCAGGCCATCGAGCAGTTCGTCGAGCTCGATCAGGGTCTGCAGGATGATGGCTTTTTCTTCTTCCGACGGAGCGACCACCTCCGGCATCTGCGCCAGGGTTTCGAGGTAGGCCCGTTCGATGTCCTGCCGGCGGTAGTGATTGAACAGCACGCGCTTGGCCAGGGTGGTGAGAAATGCCCGTGGCTCGATGATCACCGGCGGTTCGCGAGCGGTGAGTACCCGGATGAAAGTGTCCTGTGCCAGATCGGCGGCGCTTTCCGGGCAGCCGAGTTTGCGCCGCAACCAGCCGGTGAGCCAGCTGTGGTGGGCCTGGTAGAGCGATTCGACGGGATGGGCGGACGACAACGGCATCACTCCGAGCGCAAAGGGCATGCGTCAGCAAACAAGAATTGTTCGCATTGTAGGGGCGATAGGTGGCTACCGGCAATCAACCTCTTTTGCACATGAGAATATTTATCATTAATATCGACACCCATCAGTCTGACTCGTCTGTCGGACGCTCCCGTTTCAAGGTCGAAACATGAAAGCCAAACTCGCCGCACTTCCCATGTCCTATCGTCTGGCCGTCACGTCGCGGGTGTTGGCGGCGGTTTTCGGCGGTTATCTGGTTGCGGCGCTCGCCAGCGTCACGCTGACCGTGTGGTTGCCGTTGAACCGCGCCGAAGCGGTGGTGACCGGCATGACCGTCTCGTTCCTGGTCTACCTGGTGGCGGTACTCTGGTGCTTCGCCTGCCGCAGCGCATGGTCGGCCTGGGTCGGGCTGCTGGTGCCGAGCGTGATCATGGCGACCGTCTCCGGCGTCGCCCGTGGATTGGGTTACGCATGAAAGAGGGATTTCGCCAGGCGATGGCCTGGTTGCATACCTGGGCCGGACTGCTGTTCGGCTGGCTGCTGTTCGCGATTTTCCTGACGGGGACGCTGGCCTATTTCAAGGACGAAACCAATCACTGGATGCAGCCGGAAATCCCTGCCCGCGCGCTGAATGCCGAGGCGAGCCTGACCCTGGCCCAGCACTATCTGCAACAACATGCTCCCGACGCCTCGCGCTGGATCATCGGCCTGCCCGACGCTCGCGACCCCGGCCTGAAAGTGCGCTGGCAGCAGTCTGCGGCCAAACCCGGCGAGCGCGGGCAGTTCACCAGCAAGATCCTCGACGCGCAAACCGGCGCCGAATTGCAGCTTCGGGAAAGCATGGGCGGCGAGTTTTTCTACCGTTTCCACTTCCAGCTGCAAATGCCTTACCCGTGGGGCCGCTGGCTCTCGACCATCGCCGCCATGGTGATGTTCGTGGCGCTGATCAGCGGGATCATCACCCACAAAAAAATCTTCAAGGACTTCTTCACTTTCCGTCCGCGCAAGGGCCAGCGTTCCTGGCTCGACGGACATAACGCACTGGGCGTGCTGGTGCTGCCGTTTCATTTGATGATTACTTACAGCAGCCTGGTGATCTTCATGTCGATGGTGATGCCGGCGAGCATTCTGGCCTCCTACGGCACGAACGTTCGGGCGTTTTATGACGAAGTGTTTCCCGCCTCCAACGTCCCTGAAAAAGCCAATCAGGCGGCCGCCCTGGCACCGATGGCACCGCTGCTGGGCAAGGCCCGCGAACAGTGGTCGGGTGGCGAGGCCGGCTGGGTGTCGGTGAACAATCCGGGTGATGCCAATGCCTCGGTGGTGGTGTCGCGCAGCGGATCGGACCGGGTGGTGCATGACTTCGGCAGCGCCGTGACCTTCAACGGTGTCAGCGGGCAAATACTCGCCGCGTCCCCGCAGCAACCGCTGGCCATGGCAATTGCCGGTGGCTTCTACGGTTTGCACATGGGCCATTTCGCCGGTCCGGTCCTGCGTTGGCTGTATTTCATCGTTGGTCTGGCGGGCACGGCGATGATCGGCACCGGGCTGGTGATCTGGCTCGGCAAGCGCCAGCTCAAACACGCCAGGAGTGGCGTGATGCCGTTCGAACTGCGGCTGGTGGAGGTGCTGAACATCGCCAGCATGGCCGGACTGGTCGGCGCTGTGGCGGTGTTCTTCTGGGCCAATCGGCTGTTGCCGGTCAGTCTGGCCGGGCGCGCGGACTGGGAGATCAATGCCTTCTTCATGGCCTGGGGCTTGAGCGTCGTGCATGCGGTGCTGCGTCCGGGGCGCAAGGCCTGGATCGAGCAACTGGCGCTGGCTGCCGCGCTGTTCGCCGCACTGCCGGTGCTCAACGGTTTGACCACCCCGTATCACCTCGGCGTGACCCTGATCCAGGGCGATTGGGCACTGGCCGGGTTTGACCTGACCTGCCTGGCGACTGGCCTGTTTCTGACCTGGGCCGCGTGGAAAATGTGGCGCGCCGGTGCCACCGCCAGGCTGAAAAAAACACCTCGGGAAACCGCCCGACCGATCACGCTTGAGCAAGGGGCGAACTGAATGCTGCTGGCGCTGCTGCTCTGTTACGCCGGGTTCACGGCGCTGTGTCTGGCGATGCCCCGGCATCACGATGAACTGCTCGGCGGCAAGCCGTCGCGACGTCGGCGCCGAGGTCTGGTTCTCGCAGGGTGGCTGCTGCTCGGCCTGTCGTTGTGGGCGGCGGTATCGAGCAAGGATTGGGGGCTGGGCCTGGTGGACTGGTTCGCGGTGCTGATGGTCAGCGCATTGGCACTGGTGCTGTTGCTGCCGTATCGCCCGCGCCTGGCATTGGCGCTGGCTGGCGTGAGCTTGCTGGGCAGCCCCGTCGCTGCGTGGGCCATGAACTGAAATGCTGATCAGCCATCCGCCAAAATCCCCTGACGACGAACCCCATGGCGCCCGTGCGCATTTTCTTCAGGTGTTCCTCTCGCAGCGTTCGCAGATGGAAGCGCTGGTGAATCGCCGCGTTGGCTGCCGGGCGACGGCGGCGGATCTGGTGCAGGATCTGTTTCTGCGTTTCTGGCGCAGGCCGCTGGTGCAGGTCGAGGAACTGAGCACTTATCTGCTGCGCTGCGCCGGCAACATCGCTATCGATCATCTGCGCAGCGAGGGCGCGCGGGTGCGGGTCAACGAAGGCTGGCAGGCAGACGAGCCGGACAGCCACGGCAGCGAACCGCAGGCCGCGCTGGAGGCGGGCAACGATCTGCGTCATGTCGAGGCGGCATTGCGGGCTTTGCCCGAGCGTACCCGGCAGATTTTTTTGCTCAATCGCATCCACGGACGCAAGTACGCCGACATCGCCAAGGCCATGGGCCTGTCCCAAAGCGCTGTGGAAAAACATATGATGCGCGCCCTCGAGGCCTGCAAGGCCAGCCTGCGCGAACCCGCGCCACGCACGCCAGGGAAAGCACCGTGAATCACACCGACCGCGTCATCCCGACGCCCGCTCAGGAGCAGCAGGCGCTCGCCTGGCTGAGCCTGCTGCACGACCGCCCCAGCACGGGCGATCAACTCACGTTCAGCCAATGGCTGCGCGCCGATCCGGCCCACGCCGAAGCCTATGCCCAGGCGCAAGTGGTGTGGGAGTTGAGCGAAGAACCGGCGCGCACCCTGGCCGACGAAGACGCATTGGCGATGCAGCGCTATCTGAATGCGATGGACCGACCTCGGCGCCCACAACTGCGACGCTGGTCGGGCGCGTTGGCGATGGCGGCGTGCCTGCTGTTGATGATCAGCCTGGGCAGCGGTTGGCAGCCCCAGCGCTGGCTCGATGACCTGGGGGCGGACTATGTGTCGGCGCCGGGTGAAATCCGCACCGTGACCCTGGCCGATCAATCACAAGTGACACTGGATGCCGACAGCGCGATTGCCGTGGATTTCAGCCACGGCGAGCGGCATGTGCAACTGCGTCGCGGTGCCGGGTTTTTCAGCGTGACCCACACTGGCGAGCCGTTTGTGGTCGGGGCCGGGCAGGGCCAGGCGCGCGTACTCGGCACCCAGTTCGAAGTGCGCCTGCAACCCCGTGGCGCGCAGGTGACGGTGTTGTCCGGGCGGGTCGGCGTGACGGCGCGGCGCGACGCCGAGCAACAGGTTCTCACCGCCGGTCAGCAGGTGGCTTACGGCGATGGCCAGGCGGAAAAACTTCACGCCGTGGACAGCGAAGCGCAACTGGCCTGGCGCCAGGGTTGGTTGACGTACTACAAGTCGACGCTGGCCGATGTGGTGGAGGATCTGCGGCGTTATTACCCGGGGCGGATTGTGTTGCTCAACGATGAGCTGGCGGCGCGCAAGGTCAGTGGCAGTTTTCCGAGCAAGGACCCGCAGGCCGTGCTGAATTCCCTGCAAGGGGTGTTGGGGTTCGAACAACATCGGCTTTTGGGGCAGCTCATTATCTTGCGCTGAGGCGGTCGCTTCCTTTGCGGGCAACCCATCTCTCGAAAAATATTTTCAAAAAATGTGTGAGGTAAATCCGAAGCCCATCCGTGTAGTGACTGAAACTGCGAGCCATTCGCATCCAGTGCGGTTCTACACAGGTCATGAGCAATGAAGTCCAGGGCAAAATCGGGTTCGGTCAAACAGTGGTTGGGCGTTTCGGCACTCAGTATTTCGGCGTTGGCCTTGTTGCCGCTGAGCGTCGCGCTCGGTGCTGAAGCCGTCAGCACTCAAGCGCAGAAACAGTTCAGTTTTGCCCTGGCCGCCAAGCCGTTGCCCCAGGCCTTGAGCGACTTCAGTCGCGTCACCGGGCAGAGCGTGGTCTACACCGATGAAGCGCCGTACGGCCTCACCGCCCCGGCGGTCAACGGCCAGATGACTGCCGAACAGGCGCTGCAACGCTTGCTCACCGGTTCTGGCCTGAGCTTTCGCCGTACCGACAGCCACACCCTGGCGCTCGAGCCGCAGCCCACGGAAGGCGCGCTGAACCTGGGCGCCACCAACATCACCTCGGTGCTGGATCAGCCGATGAGCTATCAGCCACCGGCCACCAGTTCGGTGATGCGCTCATCGGCGTCGCTTCAGGAAATTCCGCAGACCGTCAACGTCATTCCCGCTCAGGTCATCCGCGACCAGGCACCGCGCAATCTCGACGATGCGCTGGCCAACGTCAGCGGCATCACCCAGGGCAACACGTTGGGCAGTACCCAGGACTCGGTGATGACCCGGGGCTTCGGTGACAACCGCAACGGTTCGATCATGCGCGACGGCATGCCGGTGGTGCAGGGCCGTGGGATGAACGCCACGGTGGACCGGGTTGAAGTGCTCAAAGGCCCGGCGTCCCTGCTGTACGGGATTCAGGACCCGGGCGGGGTGGTCAACATGGTCAGCAAGAAGCCCGAGCTTGAGCAGTACAACGCCCTGACCCTGCGCGGCTCGACCTACGGCGACGGCAAGAACGGCAGCGGCGGCAGCTTCGACAGCACCGGCGCGCTGGGCGATTCAGGGCTGGCCTACCGCATGGTGCTGGATCATGAAGACGAGGACTACTGGCGCAACTTCGGCACTCATCGCGAAAGCCTGATCGCGCCGTCGCTGGCCTGGTTCGGCGAGCGCACCAAGCTGTTGTTCGCCTACGAGCATCGCGAATTCCTCACGCCGTTCGACCGGGGCACGCTAATCGATCCGCGCACCAACCATCCGCTGGACATCTCGCGCAACGAGCGTCTCGACGAAAAATTCAATGACATGGAAGGGCGTTCGGATCTGTATCACTTCGAAGCCGACCACGAACTCAACGACGACTGGAAAGCCCATTTCGGCTACAGCTGGAACCGCGAAACCTACGACGCCAGCCAGGTCCGCGTGACCGCGATCGACACCAAAAAAGGCACTCTGACCCGTAGCATGGACGGCACTCAGGGCGCGATCAGCACCGACCGTTTCACCACCGCCAGCCTCGAAGGCAAGGTCAATGTGCTGGGCATGCAGCATGACCTGGTGTTCGGCGTCGATGACGAGTACCGCAAGATCTACCGTGCCGATCTGATCCGCCAGAAAAGCCTGAGCACCTTCAGCTACGTCAACCCGGTGTACGGTCGCGAGGTCGAGGGCACCACGGTCAGCCCGGCCGACAGCGCACAAACCGATCTGCTGCGCAGCGATTCGGTGTTCCTGCAGGACTCGATCCACCTCAACGACCAGTGGATCCTGGTGGCCGGTGGACGCTTCCAGGAGTACGACCAGTACGCCGGCAAAGGCGTGCCGTTCAAGGCCAACACCGACAGCAACGGCCAGAAGTGGGTGCCGCGCGCCGGCCTGGTGTATCGCTACACCGACGCGCTGTCGTTCTACGGCAGCTACACCGAATCGTTCAAGCCGAACTCGACCATCGCTCCGCTGAGCGGAAGCAGCACCGTGCTCGACGGCAGCATCGCGCCGGAAGAGGCCAAGTCCTGGGAGCTGGGCGCGCGGCTGGATATTCCGGGGCGCGTCACCGGCAATATCGCGCTGTTCGACATCAAGAAACGCAACGTGCTGGTGGCCAATTCCGAAGGCCCGACGACGATCTACAGCGCTGCCGGCGAGGTGCGCTCCCGTGGTCTGGAACTGGACCTGACCGGTCAGCTCAGCGACCGCTGGAGCATGATCGGCAGCTACGCCTACACCGACGCCGAGGTCACGGAAGATCCGGACTACAAAGGCAATCGTCTGCAAAACGTAGCGAAGAACACCGGCTCGCTGTCGGCGGTGTATGACTTCGGCAGCGTGATCGGCGGCGATCAGTTGCGGGTCGGCGCCGGGGCGCGCTATGTCGGTGAGCGGGCGGGGAACGCGGTCAATGATTTCGACCTGCCGAGCTACACCGTGGCCGATGCATTTGCCACTTACGACACCCAGGTGGAAGGGCAGAAGGTCAAGTTCCAGCTCAACGTGAAGAACCTGTTTGATCGCACTTACTACACGTCGGCGGCGAGCCGGTTCTTTGTGTCGATGGGGGATTCGCGGCAGATTTCCTTGTCGAGCACGCTGGAGTTCTGAGACTGCGCCCAAAGCGGCCCTCACCCCGGCCCTCTCCCAGAGGGAGAGGGGGCCGACCGAGGCGTCTTGGGCGATACATCGACCTGAAAGATCGAGTCGATTATGGATTCATAGCCAATCGTTCAGGTCGGCGTATTTCTTCAATATCCCCCAATCGGCCCCCTCTCCCTCCGGGAGAGGGCTGGGGTGAGGGGAAAAGGGCTCACCACAAAACTACCGCAAAAACGCTAACCGATATTCCCCCGGCGTCCCGCCCAATACCTGCCTGAAACGATTGGTGAAATGACTCGCACTGGCAAACCCGCAAGCCAGTGCAATCTCCCCCAGCGGCAACGCCGTGCCGCGCAACAATTCCCGCGCCCGGCTCAAACGTCGCGCCAGCACGTACTGATGCGGCGGCAGGCCGAAACTGGTGCGGAACATTCGCGCGAAGTGGTATTCCGACAACGCGCACAAGCCGGCCAGTTGCCCGAGGCTGATCGCGTCGGCCAGATGCCCGTCGATGAATTCCACCAGTTGCCGGCGCTGATGCGCCGCCAGTCCGCCCTTCAACCGCAAGCCCTGGCGCACGCCGACCTGGCTGAGCAGGGTATGACTGATCAATTCGTGAGCGAGGCTGCTGGTCAGCAGGCGTTCGCCGGGTTCGTCCCAGTTCAGCGTCAGCAGCTGCCGAAAGCGCTGGGCCTGTTGCGGGTCTTCGAGAAAGGTCTGCTCGCGCAACTGCAATTCCCGGGGTTCGCGGTCGAGCAGCGTGACGCAGCCGAGGGCGAATTGTTCGGCGCTGAAATACAGGTGAGCGAGGCGAATGTCGCCATTGATGACCCAGCCTGACTCATGCTCGGCGGGCAGGATGCACAGCTTGTCGGGGCCACCTTTTTGCCCCGGCTGATCCCGGCGAAAAGTCCCGGTGCCACCGGCGATGTAGCAGGACAGGGTGTGGTGGCTGGGCGCCTCGTATTCCTGGGCGTCGTGATGATTGGTCCACAGGGCGGCGGACAAGCCGTCACCCAGCTCGGCGCTGTGTACCAGGCGCGAGTTCGGCGAGCTGTTGAGCGCCTTGAAGATTTGCAGGGTATCGATTGCGGCCATGATCGGTTCTCTCCAACGCCTTGCATCCTACTCCGTAGCCGTCGTGCTGCCAGCCTGCGGCCCGACAAAAGCGCAAGTTTTTGCAAGCGCGAAGGGCGGGGCGGGGCGGACACTGAAAGCCAATTGAGGAGTGTCCGCCATGAACCTTTCGCTGTATCTGTTGACCGTGCTGATCTGGGGCACCACCTGGATCGCCCTGAAATGGCAATTGGGGGTGGTGGCGATTCCGGTGTCGATCGTCTATCGCTTCGGCCTCGCGGCGCTGGTGCTGTTTGCGTTGTTGCTGCTCAGCCGGCGCCTGCAACCGATGAACCGGCGCGGGCACTTGATCTGCGTGGCGCAGGGTTTGTGTCTGTTCTGCGTCAACTTCATGTGCTTCCTGACCGCCAGCCAGTGGATTCCCAGTGGCCTAGTCGCCGTGGTGTTCTCCACTGCCACCCTGTGGAACGCGCTCAATGCCCGGGTGTTCTTCGGCCAGCGCATCGCGCGCAATGTACTGATGGGCGGCGCGCTGGGCCTGTGCGGCCTGGGGCTGCTGTTCTGGCCGGAACTGGCCGGGCATCAGGCCAGTCCGCAGACCTTGCTCGGCCTGGGCCTGGCGCTGTGCGGGACGCTGTGTTTTTCGGCCGGCAACATGCTCTCCAGCCTGCAACAGAAGGCCGGGCTCAAACCGCTGACCACCAATGCCTGGGGCATGGCCTACGGGGCGGCGATGCTGTCGGTGTGGTGCCTGGTCAAAGGCATTCCGTTCGACATGGAATGGACGCCGCGTTACATCGGCGCACTGCTGTATCTGGTCATTCCCGGTTCGGTGATCGGTTTCACCGCCTACCTGACCCTGGTCGGGCGCATGGGACCTGAGCGCGCAGCCTATTGCACGGTGCTGTTCCCGGTGGTGGCGCTGAACGTCTCGGCGTTTGTCGAGGGTTACCAATGGACCGCGCCGGCACTGATCGGTCTGGCGCTGGTGATGCTGGGCAACGTGCTGGTATTCCGCAAACCACGCACGCCGGTCGTGCCGGGTCACGGCAAACTGGCCTGAACCGGTGAGCGCTGGATATTCAGCGCTCAACTTTCATGACGATGTAAATCAATAAGGGAAACAGGAAGTCGACAATATGTCTGGCCCAGTCCTTGGCATTCCATGCTTGTGAAGTATCCATGTCGAACCATTCGACGCCGATGGTTTGCAGGCATATGTAATAAACGAACATGGCGATCAACAGACCGATGATCGAGAACTTCTTGGCTTCGTGAAAGGTATCCGGGCAATCGTTGATTTTGCGATACAGGTGATAAGTGCCGAGCAGGCAGCACACAGTGTAAATCACTTCCAGTGTGATGATCAGCCAGTAAATCCGGTGGTGCAGCGTGGGTGAGGTGATTGCCCGATAACGGATGTTCTCGTTGATCTGGGTGGTGTCCATGCTCAGGATATGTCCGACGTATTCATAGTTTGACGGGTAGTCGGAGAAGTTGCTGTACATCACCAGCAGGCCGAAAAAACTGATGTAAGCCATGAGAATGACTTTGCTGTAACGGACAAGTTGGTTGGTGGTCAGGCCTTTCAAGATTAATACTCTCCAGAGAGTTTGATTTCCGGGGAGTTTATAGCGGTTGTATTTGTTTCGGTTTCAGGTTCAATTGCAAGTTGTGTGCAAATAACCGCTCGGCCGATAACGGGCAAGTGCTGCAAGGCACTTGCCCGTTTTGTTTATCCGCGCCAGACCTGCGGGTTCACCAGATCCTGCGGGCGTTCGCCGAGCAAGGCGCTGCGCAGGTTGGCCAGCGCCCGGTTGGCCATGGCCTCGCGGGTTTCGTGGGTGGCCGAGCCGATGTGCGGCAGGGTCACGGCGTTTTTCAGCTGGAACAGCGGCGATTCGGCCAGCGGTTCCTTTTCGTAGACATCGAGGCCGGCACCACGGATGCGGTTGTTTTGCAGCGCCTCGATCAGCGCCGGCTCGTCGACCACCGGGCCACGGGAGATGTTCACCAGGATCGCGCCCGGTTTCATCAGCGCCAGTTCACGGTGGCTGATCAGGTGGCGGGTCTTGTCACTGAGCGGCACCACCAGGCAGACGAAATCGGCTTCGGCCAGCAATTGGTCGAGGCTGCGAAATTGCGCGCCGAGTTCCGTTTCCAGTTCGGTCTTGCGGCTGTTGCCGCTGTAGAGGATCGGCATGTTGAAACCCAAGCGCCCACGCCGGGCGACGGCCGCGCCGATGTTGCCCATGCCGACGATGCCCAGGGTCTTGCCGTGGACGTCGCTGCCAAACAGCGGGGCGCCGACGCTGGCCTGCCACTGGCCGGCCTTGGTCCAGGCGTCGAGTTCGGCGACGCGGCGGGCGCTGCTCATGATCAGCGCGAAGGCCAGGTCGGCGGTGCTTTCGGTGAGCACGTCCGGGGTGTTGGTGAGCATGATGCCGCGTTCGTTGAAGTAGTCGAGGTCGTAGTTGTCGTAGCCGACGGAGACGCTGGAGACGACTTCGAGTTTTGCGGCATTTTCCAGTTGTGCCCGGCCGAGTTTGCGGCCGACGCCGATCAGGCCGTGGGCGTGTGGCAGGGCTTCGTTGAATTGGGCGTTGATGTCACCGGTTTTGGGGTTGGGGACGATGACGTCGAATTCCTGTTGCAGGCGTTCGATCATGGGTGGGGTGATGCGGCTGAAGGCCAGGATGGTTTTTTTCATTGGCTTTGGGCTCGGCTCTGGGCTGGATTCGATTTCCTATATGCCAAGCAAGCTAACATTTCTTTGTGGGGTTTGGCTTGTGCCTTGGCGGCCTCTGGGCCGACCAGGCTTTGGGGGGGTGGGGTGAATATCCGTTTTTTGGGGTGTTTTGGCTGGTGGTTTCGCCCTTACGGCGAGTCACCTTTTTCAAACGCCAAAAAGGTAACCCAAAAGGCTTGGCCCCGGCGTACGGCCCCTCGCTGTGGCTCGGGGTTCCTTCGTTACGGGATTCATCCGGGGGCATCGCCTACGGTTTGCTGCGCTGCACCTCCTCTCGATGTGTTCGACTTCGTCGAACGGCGCTACGCGCCTACCCCCGGATAAATCCCTCCACTCAGCCT
>NZ_JAHTKI010000005.1 GCF_019145475.1 Pseudomonas botevensis | reverse complement strand
CCTGAATCTGCCGTCAACCGTTAATTTCACTTTTCTATCACGACCAGTAAAAAGCCCTCTTCTTTATAGACGCGCCGACAATGAATGCGCAGTATATTGCCCATTCCAAAACACAATCTCTCGACACCCTTTCGGATGACACCGCCCCATGAATGACCAACCCCGCAGCCTTGCCTCAATCCTGTTTCCGGTTGGCCTGCTATTAATAGCCATGGCATCCATTCAGTCTGGAGCGTCCCTGGCCAAAAGCATGTTCCCCGTGGTCGGCGCCCAAGGGACAACAACACTGCGCCTGGTATTTGCCAGTGTGATCATGCTGATATTGCTGCGCCCGTGGCGAGCCAAGCTGACGGCCAGGTCATTACGTACAGTGATCGTCTACGGAATGGCGCTGGGGGGCATGAACTTCCTCTTCTATATGTCACTGCAAACTATCCCGCTCGGGATTGCCGTCGCGCTGGAGTTCACCGGTCCCCTCGCCGTTGCCATTTATTCTTCCCGCCGTGCCATCGACTTTCTCTGGATTGCACTGGCTGCCGTCGGTCTTCTGTTATTGATACCGACAGGAGCAACGACTGCCGGCCTCGACCTCACAGGTGCCAGCTATGCACTGGGCGCTGGAGTTTGCTGGGCACTTTATATTCTGTTCGGCCAGAAGGCCGGTGCCGACAACGGCGTAACGACAGCGGCGCTGGGCGTCATGATCGCGGCGCTCTTCGTTGCGCCCATAGGTATCTTCCATGCCGGCGCAGCGCTGCTGACCCCCGCGTTGATTCCGGTCGCCATTGGCGTCGCCATTCTTTCCACCGCCCTGCCCTACACCCTGGAAATGGTCGCTCTCACTCGCATGCCAACCCGCACCTTCGGCACGTTGATGAGTATCGAGCCGGCAATCGGCGCACTGTCAGGTTTGTTGTTCCTGCAGGAATACCTTTCCTTGTCACAATGGATGGCGATCCTGTGCATTATCCTTGCCTCGGTTGGTGCCACCCTGACCATGAGTGGGGCTGCGAAGCCCGCCATTGCGGCGGATTGAGAAGGGATTTGACGAAGGTCTGGCAATTGGCGTTCATTTAGGCCATGTTTAGCCTCGTAACCCAGTGCCAGGCATGGATTTTTTCGGATAGGGATAGTCAGTACGCCAAAGCGCGAGCGAATACAGGCAGACCCGAGCGTCAGACTCGAGGCCGCCATAAGGACTGTAATGAAACGAATTTTGGTATTGATCGCCATACTGGCAGTCACAGGGTGTGCGGCGACGTCGAAAACCCAAGTGAAGCATGGCAAGAAAGGGCTGCACATCAACTGCTCGGGGCTCTCATCCTCCTGGGACAAGTGCTACACCAGCGCCGCCAATTCCTGCGCCCCAAAAGGCTATAAGGTCATTGCCAAATCAGGCGATGCCGTGGAAGAACCTGGCGATTATCCGTTCGGTCTGAACCCCGCCGGTTACACCAGTCGCAGCATGATCGTCATCTGCAAGTAGCCCGGCACCGCAACCACTCGCGCCCTCGCTGACGCTCGATATATTGCGACAGAATTGCCCAGGCAAGGCTGTCGCTCTTGAATGTCCTCGCCCAACTTTTCCGAACGCGGAAAATCCATAACGTCTTCTGCCAACGCCTCCGACAATCCCGTCTCCCTTCACAGGCGGACTCCGGCTGCTTCAAGACAGGGCTTCAATCGATCACATTCCCGCCACTCCAATCCATTGCCTTGACGCTGGTGAAATCCTGACATAACGTTCGTTCACTTAACGATCATTCACCAAAGGGATTACCCATGAATAACAAGAAGGTCGTATTGGTTGTTGGTGCTGGCGATGCTACGGGTGGCGCCATCGCCCGGCGCTTTGCCAGGGAGGAATTCATCACCTGCGTCACGCGGCGCAGTGGCGATAAATTGCAGCCGCTGGTCGATTCGATTCAGGCCGACGGCGGGCAAGCCCACGGATTCGCTTGCGATGCCCGCAAGGAAGAAGACGTGGTGGCCCTGATCGAAGACATCGAAACCCGTCTCGGGCCAATTGAAGCGTTCGTCTTCAACATCGGCGCCAACGTGCCTTGCAGCATCCTCGAAGAAACTGCACGCAAGTATTTCAAGATCTGGGAAATGGCCTGCTTCTCCGGTTTTCTCAATGCACGGGAAGTCGCCAAGCGCATGGTCACCCGCAAGCGCGGCACCATCCTGTTCACCGGAGCCACCGCCGGACTGCGCGGCGCTGCCGGTTTCGCCGCTTTTGCCGGCGCCAAGCACGGTATCCGCGCGCTGGCGCAAAGCATGGCCAGAGAGCTTGGCCCGATGAACATCCATGTCGCGCACATCGTGGTTGACGGTGCCATCGATACCGACTTCATCCGCGACAACTTCCCCGACAAGTATGCAACCAAGGATCAGGATGGCATCCTCGACCCGAAGCACATCGCCGAAAACTACTGGTATCTGCACAGCCAGCCACGGGACGCCTGGACCTTCGAGCTGGATCTGCGCCCATGGAACGAACGCTGGTAATGTCCCCCGAATAACAAGAACAGAGTGCTGCATACATGAGCAAAACCGTGGAGTTCTACTTCGACGTCGGCAGCCCGGCCTCTTATCTGGCCTACACCCAACTGCCAAAAATCTGCGCCGACACCGGCGCCCGGCTGATCTACATGCCGATGCTGCTCGGTGGGGTGTTCAAAGCTACCGGCAACGCCTCACCGGCGATGATTCCGGCCAAGGGACGCTACATGTTTCAGGATCTCGACCGCTACGCGAAACGCTATGGCGTCCCACTGAAGTTCAACCCGCATTTTCCGATCAACACCCTGATATTGATGCGCGCCATCACCGGCATGCAGTTACACCACCCGGATCGTTTCCTGGCGTTCACCGACTGCCTGTTCGATGCGCTGTGGGTCGACGGTCGCAGCCTGGACGAACCGGCGACAGTGGCGACGGTGCTGAGCGAGCACGGCTTCAATCCCGATGAAGTGCTTGCCCTGAGCAACGATGAAACCGTCAAGACCGCGCTCAAGGAAAATACCGAAACCGCCGTTAAACGCGGCGTTTTCGGTGCTCCGAGCATGTTCATCGATAACCAGTTGTTCTTCGGTCAGGATCGACTCGACTTCGTTGAAGAGGCTCTGCGTTAGATCTCGACAACCACCCGGCCCTGAGCTGCCTTGCTCTTGAGCAGCTCATGGGCCTGCCCGGCGGTTTCCAGCGTGAACCGACGCGGGTCAAGCAGCGGTCGCAAGCGTCCGGCTTCGATCAGGGCCGCCGCCTGACGCAAAATCTCGCCGTGCTGCTCGCAGCCCTTGCCGGTCAACAATGGCAACAACGTAAACACCCCCGAATAGGTCGCCGCCCGAAACGACAACGGCGCCAGGCTGTGTTGTCCCCACCCCAGACAACTGATCACATGCCCGCCGTACAGCCGCGCGGCTTTAAACGAAGCGTCCAGCGTCTCGCCCCCGACCGTGTCATAAACGATGTCGAATCCCTCCCCCGCCGTGAACCTGTCGACATAGTCCTCAACTGGCGTCTCCCGATAATCAATGAACGTTGCGCCGCCCGCCTCGATGATCGAGCGCTGCCCGGCAGAGCCTGTCGCAAACACCTGCGCACCGAATGCCTGGGCCAGTTGCACCGCCACCTGTCCAACCCCACCCGCACCACCTTGAATCAGGACCTTTTGCCCGGCACCGACGCGAGCCCGATCCACCAATCCCTCCCATGCGGTAATCAGCACCAGTGGCAGGCTCGCCGCCGCTCGCATGTCGAGATTGGCAGGCTTACGCGCCAGCAACCGCGCATCGACCACTGCATATTCGGCCAGTGAGCCTTGCTTGCCGGCGATTCCGGTCGCCAATGCGTACACCTCATCGCCTGCCCTCCAGCCCTCCACACCTTCACCCAACACCTCGACCACACCCGCCAGATCCAGCCCCAGCACCGCCGGCAACGGTTGCCGGGCATGGGCGGCCTGCCCCGCGCGGATCTTGATATCCAACGGATTCACGCCACTGGCCTTGATCCGCACCAGTACCTGACCCGGCCCTGGAACAGGACGTTGAAGAGAAACCAAGCGTAATGGGCCGTCGGGTGTGTCGACCATCAGCGCAAGCATGTTCAGTGAGTCAGTCATTTCGGCAAATCCTGTCAGAGAGAGTGAAGCCATCTTCCTGCAGTCGAACCATGCCGATAAGACGCCGAATAGCTATAGTCCTCATGCTTATCTGGAATGAATGAGGCGCTTCGTGGACACACTCAACGCAATGACAATCTTCGTCCGGGTGGTCGAGCGTGGCAGTTTTTCGGCGGTGGCCCGGGAGCTGCAAACCACCCAGCCGACCATCAGCAAAGTGCTGCGTGCGCTCGAAGCCAGATTGGGCGGCAAGCTGATTGCCCGCAGTACGCGCAAGCTGTCGCTGACCGACGAAGGTCAGCGGTACTACAACGAATGCCGAAATATCCTCGCGGCCGTGGATGCCGCCGAGCTGAGTTTCCAATCCGGCCGGGAGACCGTCGCCGGTTCCCTGCGCATTGGTTCCTCAGTCAGTTTCGGACGCATGCAGATCGCGCCAAGACTGCCGGGATTTCTGGCGCGCTATCCGCAAGTGCAGATCGATCTGCAATTGAGCGACCAGAATCAGGAGTTGGTGAGCGAAGGCCTGGACGTCAGCCTGCGTATCGGCGAGTTGAATGACAGCGGCCTGATTGCCCGGCACATTGGCGTCACCCATCGGATCACGGTCGCCGCACCGGCCTACCTGAAGACTCACGGCCAGCCGCAACAGCCACAGGATCTGCGTCGCCATAACTGCCTGCAATTCAATCTGTTGAACACCCAGAACCTGTGGACGTACGAACGTGACGGACAGGTCGAGGAAGTGCGCATCCAGGGCAACGCACAAAGCAACAATTCCGAGGCGATCCGCGAAATGGTGCTGGGGGGATTGGGTATCGCGCTGTCGCCGGTGTGGCTGTTCAGCGAGGACATAAAGGCGGGACGCGTGATCGCGCTATTGCAGGATTACCAGACGCAATCGCTGCCGATACACGCGGTTTCCCCGGCGAACCGTCGTCAGTCCGCCAGGGTCAACGCGTTTGTCGACTACATGACTCAGGCGCTGAACGCAGCGCCCGAGTTGTCGCCGATCAGATAGCGGCCGTGCGGGTGATCAGCCACTCCAGCGCTGCGCCGTCGAGCAACGGGCTCAGGCGTTCGCGCACTTCGGCGTGATAGCCGTTGAACCACACTTTCTCTTCCTGGGTCAGCAGCGACGCTTCCAGGCAGCGAGTGTCGATCGGGCACAGGGTCAGGGTTTCGAACTTGAGGAACTCACCAAACTCGCTGCTGCCGGCCTCGCGGTTCATGGCCAGGTTTTCGATGCGCACACCCCAGCGACCCGGACGATAGGTGCCCGGCTCGATGGACGTGATCATGCCCGGTTGCATCGCGGTTTGCGGTGCAGGTGCCGCCTGATAGGCGATCACTTGCGGACCTTCGTGAACGTTAAGGAAGTAGCCGACGCCGTGGCCGGTGCCATGGCCGTAGTCCACGCTCTCGGCCCAGATCGGCGCACGGGCGATGGCGTCGAGCAGCGGCGACAGAATGCCTTTCGGAAACTGCGCCCGCGACAGCGCGATCACGCCTTTCAATACGCGGGTGCAATCACGTTTCTGTTCCGCCGTCGGCGTGCCGACCGGCACCATCCGGGTGATGTCAGTGGTGCCGCCCAGGTACTGGCCGCCCGAGTCGATCAGCAGCAGACCATCACCCTCGATGACCGCATGCTCTTCCTCGGTAGCGTGATAGTGCGGCATCGCGCCGTTGGCGTTGAACGCGGCGATGGTGTTGAAACTCAACGACACATAATCCGGACGACGCTCCCGGGCAGCGGTGAGTTTCTCGTCGATGGTCAGTTCGGTGATGCGCTCATGACCCCAGGCCGACTCCAGCCAGGCGAAGAACTCGCAAAGCGCCGCGCCGTCCTGCTCCATCGCCTGACGGATGTGCTCGGCGTCGGCCAGGCTCTTTTGCGATTTGGCCAGCGTCGTCGGGTTCAGCCCCTCGACCAGTTTCACGTCACCGTCGAGGTTATCCAGCAGGCCGCTGGTAACCCGCGCCGGATCCACCAGCAAGCTCGTGCCCGCCGGCACCGCGCGCAGGGCCTCGGCCACTTCGCTGTAATCACGCAGGGTCACGCCGTCCTGTTCCAGCACTGCGCGCAGTTGCGCATCAACCTTGCTCAAAGCGACAAACAGCGTGGCCTGTTGCTGGTTGATCAGGGCGAAGGAAACGAACACCGGGTTGAACGACACGTCGCCGCCGCGCAGGTTGAACAGCCAGGCGATGTCGTCGAGGGTGGCGATGAAATGCCAGTCCGCGCCGCGCTCTTGCAGGGTTTCCCGCAGCTTGGCGAGTTTCTCGCCACGGCTGACGGTGGCCTGGGGCGGCAGGTGTTGATAGATCGGCGCATTCGGCAGGGCCGGGCGATCGCTCCAGACTTCATTCAGCAGGTCGATGTCGGTACGCAGGCGAGCGCCACGCGCTTCGAGCTTGCTGCCCAACGTTCGCGCCGAAGCCACGGCCATCACAGCGCCATCAACGGCCACCACGCCCCCTTCAGGGGTCTGCTCGGCCAGCCAGTCCAGCGGGCTCGGTTGCCCCGGCTGCAGCTTCACCAGTTCGATGCCGCTGCCCTTGAGTTCCTTGGTCGCCTGCTCCCAGTAACGGCTGTCGGCCCAGACCCCGGCGAAATCGGTCGTGACAATCAAAGTACCGACCGAGCCGTGGAAACCCGACAGCCATTGCCGTCCCTGCCAGTAACCCGGCAGGTATTCCGACAGGTGCGGGTCGGCGGACGGCACCAACAACGCATGAATGCCTTCGCGGCGCATCAGTTCACGGGTCTGCGCCAGGCGCTGGGGAACCGATCCTTCGGTCAAAGTCTGGGTACTCATGATGTCTCCTGCTAACCACTTCATCGTTATTGTTCGGTGCCGATCACGTTCGGCGCTGTTTATAAGCCTGTCGCCCAGAATGCCGGAGCGCTGGCGCAGGCGGTCTTGATCAATTGCACAGCCTGTTCGATGTCCTCGGCGCTGGTGAAACGACCGAGGCTCAGGCGGATGGTACGACCCGCCAGGCGTGCGTCATGCCCCAGTGCCAGCAGGACATGGGACGGCGTATTGCTCGCGGAATTGCAGGCCGATGTCGCGGAAAACGCGATGGAATGGCTCAGCGCCGCCGGATTGAATTCACCTTCGCTGAAGGTCAGGCTCAAGGTGTGCGGGATGCGCTGATCGGCGCTGCCATTGAGGTGCACGCCAGGCAAGCTCAGCAGTTGTTCCAGCAACCGCGAACGCAACTCGACGATGCTGTTTTTTTCCTCGTCGAACACCGCTGCCGCCAGGGCAAACGCCGCGCCCATGGCCGCGATCTGATGGGTCGCCAGCGTGCCGGAACGCAAGCCGCCCTCGTGACCGCCACCGTGAATCTGCGCCTGCAAACGCTGCTGCGCGCGCGGGCCGACATACAGTGCGCCGATGCCTTTGGGACCGTAGAGTTTGTGCGCCGAGAACGACATCAGGTCCACCGGCCATTGCGCCAGGTCGATCGCGACCTTGCCGGCGCCCTGCGCCGCATCGACGTGGAACAGCGCGCCACGGCTGCGCACCACTTCGCCGATGGCCGGGATGTCGTTGACCGTGCCGAGCTCGTTGTTGACCAGCATCAGCGACACCAGGAAGGTGTCATCGCGCATCGCCTCGCTGACCGCCTGCGCGGTGATCAGCCCGTCGGCGTCCGGCACCAGATAGGTCACGGCGGTGCCTGCATCCTGCAATTGCCGGGCGGTATCGAGGATGGCTTTGTGTTCGATCTGGCTGGTGATGATGTGGCCGCCGGACACGCCGCGCGCCTGGGCCACGCCCTTGAGCGCGAGGTTGTTGGATTCGGTGGCGCCGGAGGTCCAGACGATCTGCCCGGGCTGTGCGCCGACCAGTTCGGCGACTTGCCGGCGGGCCTGCTCGACCGTTTGCCGGGCCTGCTGGCCGAACGCATGGGCGCTAGAAGCGGGGTTGCCGAAATTACCATCGAACCCCAGACACTCGACCATCACCTGGATGACCCGCTCGTCGACGGGTGTGGTGGCGGCGTAATCGAAATACAGCGGACGTTTGTTCATAAAAAAGACTCGCAGAGCGTGTTCCGGGATCAGGAGGCTCGTGTCTGCAAACGACACAGCGCAGCCTTGTGGGCCGCGCCGGGGTTCGGAGAGCGTCATCAATACCTGATCGGATGCCGTTAAAGAAGTAGGGCTTCATTTAAAAGTGCGTAGGAACGCTCCTGAACGCGACTTTAACAGGCATCGGCCCGGCGGTTGAAGCGATGCGTCAGCTAAAGCTTTCTAGCAGCAACGGATACAGCGAAATCACCAGCAGCGCCGCCATCCCCCAGTTGAACACCCGCAGCCAGCGCCGCTCTTTGAGCACATTGCGCAACAGCGTGCCGCACGCCGCCCAGACGCCGACGCTCGGCAGATTGATGAGGGCGAACACCGCCGCGATCACCACCACGTTGGTGAAATACCCCTGCATCGGCGTGTAGGTACTGATGGCGCCGATGGCCATGATCCACGCCTTGGGATTGACCCACTGGAACGCCGCCGCGCCCAGATAGCTGATCGGTCTGGCCTCGCTTTGCTGACTGTCGCTGACCGGTCCCGAGTGGGCGATTTTCCACGCCAGATACAACAGATACGCCGCGCCGACGTAGCGCAGCACCGTGTAGAGAATCGGGTAAGTCTGGAACACCGCGCCGAGACCGAAACCCACCGCCACCACCAGCACGAAGAAGCCGCAGGTAATGCCGAGCATATGGGGGATGGTGCGGTTAAAGCCGAAGTTCACCCCCGATGCCAGCAACATAGTGTTGTTGGGGCCCGGCGTAATCGAGGTGACAAGGGCAAACAGGGCAAAGCCCAACAGCAGATCGAGCGAGAGGTGCATGGGTGGCGGTCCGTCAGGTCATTCAGGTGTTGACCCTATCGCACACCGCCAGGCAAACCCACGGACAGTTGGGAGAAACTTCGACCGGTACAGTCGCCAGTCAGCTCGGACGACCGTGCAGCTGTACGGCACGTTCAGCGCTCATTTCACCCTGCTTGTCAAAACCGAACGTCTTCTGTGGCTGGCCGAGCAATTCGGCTTTTTTCGCGTGGTATTCCTCGAATGACAAGCCCCGACGATTCAGCGACTCAAGGGCCAGTTCGCGGGTTTCTTCCGCCGTGTAAGGGCGCAGTTCGGGGGAAACATGACTCGCACAACCGGCGAGTACGGAAACGGCGAGCATCAGGGAAACAGTCAGTAAACGATTCATGGGGAGCGTCCTGGCGAGCGGTGTTGGTCGATGGAGAAAGGCTACGCCGGGGCACGCGCGGGCAGAAATCAACGCTCTCAATAGTGGCTATCAGGATTGGCGCACACTTGCGCCACATATCTCAAAACGATCTATCAATATCAATTAACAATCTTTTACGGAATAACAGACAGCCTTTATAAAATCCTCATGCCGTTCGCAACTGTTGCTCCAGCAACTGTTGCGCTGACAACAGCGATTCAACAAAGCGGCCCGAATATCACAGCCGCGTGGTTGCGCCGAACGCCCAAAGCCCCGGAATGCGGGCCTTCCAGGAATTGGTACAGCGCTTGCTCTGGCCCGGTGACTACTCACTGCTCGCTGAGCAACTGTTGAAAAAGGAACTGAACATGTCGCGTCCATTGAAAGTCGTCGCCCTGTCCGGCGGCACCTGGCGTCCGTCCCGCACCTTGGTGCTGACCCAAGCCCTGCTGAGCGAACTGGCCGGGCACTTGCCGCTCGAGAGCCATCTGATCGAACTCGGCGACATCGCCCGTCCACTCGGCGCCGCCCTCTCCCGTCAGGAGCTGCCGGCAGAAATCGAAGCCGAACTGCAAGCCATCGAACAGGCCGATCTGCTGATCGTCGCGGCTCCGGTGTATCGCGGCTCCTACCCCGGCCTGCTCAAGCACCTGTTCGACCTGATCGACCTCAATGCGCTGATCGACACCCCGGTGCTGCTCGCGGCCACCGGTGGCAGCGAGCGCCATGCGCTGGTGCTCGATCACCAGTTGCGTCCGCTGTTCAGTTTCTTCCAGGCAGTGACCCTGCCGATCGGCGTGTACGCCACCGAAGCCGACTTCGCCGATTACCAGATCACCAGCGAGCCGCTCAAAGCGCGCATCCGTCTGGCCGCCGAGCGCGCCGCGCCACTGTTCGGCACACACATCAAACCTTTGCTGAAAATCGCCTGAGGAGCTGTTCATGGATGTTTTCTGGTTCCTGCCGACCCACGGCGACGGCCACTATCTGGGCACCACACAAGGCGCGCGCCCGGTCACCCTCAACTATCTGAAACAAGTGGCCCAGGCCGCCGACAGCCTTGGCTATCACGGCGTACTGATTCCCACCGGACGCTCCTGCGAAGACTCCTGGGTGATCGCTTCGGCGCTGGTGCCGCTAACCGAACGCCTGCGCTATCTGGTGGCGATCCGTCCGGGGATCATCTCGCCGACCGTTTCGGCGCGGATGGCCGCGACCCTCGATCGGCTGTCCAATGGCCGTCTGCTGATCAACGTCGTGACCGGCGGCGACCCGGACGAAAACCGTGGTGACGGCAGTTTCCTCAGTCACAGCGAGCGCTACGAAGTCACCGACGAATTCCTCAAGATCTGGCGCCGGGTGCTGCAAGGCGAAGCGGTGGATTTCGAGGGCAAACACCTGAAGGTGCAGAACGCCAAGGCGCTGTATCCGCCAGTGCAGAAACCCTACCCGCCGCTGTACTTCGGCGGTTCCTCCGACGCCGCCCATGACCTGGCCGCCGAGCAGGTCGACGTGTACCTGACGTGGGGCGAGCCACCGGCCGCCGTCGCCGAAAAACTGGCCGACGTGCGTGAACGCGCGGCGCGCCATGGACGCAAGGTGAAATTCGGTATCCGCCTGCATGTGATCGTGCGCGAAACCGCCGAAGAAGCCTGGAAAGCGGCGGACAAACTGATCGAACACATCAGCGACGAAACCATCGAGGCTGCGCAGAAATCCTTCTCGCGCTTCGATTCCGAAGGCCAGCGCCGCATGGCCGCCCTGCACGACGGGCGCCGCGACAACCTGGAAATCGCGCCCAACCTGTGGGCCGGTGTCGGCCTGGTGCGCGGCGGGGCCGGTACGGCGCTGGTCGGTGATCCGCAGCAAGTGGCGGCGCGGATCAAGGAGTACGCGGACCTCGGGATCGACAGCTTCATTTTCTCCGGTTACCCGCATCTGGAAGAGGCTTACCGCTTTGCCGAGCTGGTGTTCCCGCTGCTGCCCGAGCCTTACGCGAGCCTGGCCGGACGCGGCGTGACCAACCTGACGGGGCCGTTTGGCGAAATGATTGCCAACGATGTCCTGCCCGCCAAAGCCACGGCCTGACCCGTTCTCCCTGTGTGGGAGCCGGTTTGCTCCCACCGCCGGAACAGCGTCGACTGCAAAAGGAACACCGCGTGACCGCCAAACCGCAAAGCACCCCGATCTCTCCCTTGCAGACCGCCCGGCAACTGGCCGCCGAGTTTGCCCTGACCGCCGTCGAGCGCGATGAGCGCGGTGGTACGCCGAAAGCCGAGCGTGACGCCCTGCGCGACAGCGGCCTGCTGGCCCTGAGCATTCCCACCCGCTACGGCGGCCTCGGCGCACGCTGGAGCGAAACCCTGGAGATCGTGCGCGAGTTCGCCAAGGTCGACAGCTCGATCGCCCACGTCTTTGGCTTTCATCATCTGATGCTCGCCACCGTGCGCCTGTTTTCCCGTCCCGAACAATGGCAGCCGTGGTTCGAGCAGACCGCGCGGCAGAACTGGTTCTGGGGCAACGCCCTCAATCCGCTGGACACCCGCACCGTGGTCAAGGACCTGGGCGGCTGGCGCGAGTTCTCCGGCAAGAAAAGCTTCTGCTCCGGCGCCAGCGACTCGCAGATGCTGATCGCCTCGGCAGTGGACGAAAGCAACGGCGGCAAACTGTTGATCGCCGCGATCCCCAGCGGACGCAGCGGCATCACGCTGCACAACGACTGGAACAACATCGGTCAGCGCCAGACCGACAGCGGCAGCGCCACGTTCGAACGGGTACGTGTCGAAGAATCGGAATTGCTGCTCGATCCGGGTCCGCTGAGCACTCCGTTCGCCTGTTTGCGGCCATTGATCGCGCAACTGACGTTCACTCACATGTTTCTCGGGATCGCCGAAGGTGCCTTCGAAGAGGCGCGGCAATACACCCTCGGTGAAACCCGTGTGTGGCACAAATCCTCGGCCCGGGACGTGCGCGAAGACCCGTATGTGCTGGCCCACTACGGCGACTTCTGGGTTGCGCTGGAAGGCATTCGTCTGCTGGTTGAGCGCGCCGCCGGGCTGCTCGATGAGGCCTGGGCCAAAGGCCCGAACCTCAGCGCCGAGGAGCGCGGGCACCTGGCCACGGCAATCGCCACGGCCAAAGTCGCGGCCAGTCGTCAGGGCCTGGAATTGTGCAGCCGGCTGTTCGACGTCACCGGCGCCCGCGCGACCCACGCGTCCCTGCGCCTGGACCGGCACTGGCGCAACCTGCGCACGCAAACCCTGCACGACCCGCTGGATTACAAACTCCATGAGCTGGGCGACTGGGCGCTGAATCAGTCCCTGCCCGTACCGACGTTCTATTCCTGATTTCCTTTCGTGGAGCGAGCCCCATGCAACTGCTGACCCTACCGCCTTCACCGGCCTTGGCCACATCGATCCGGGCCACTGCCCAGGTCTTCGAAGATCCGAAATCCCAGGCGTTGCTCGCGCATTTGCAACAGGTGGCACCGAGTGAAGCCAGCGTGCTGATTATCGGTGAGACCGGCACCGGCAAAGAGCTGGTGGCGCGGCATATCCATAACCTCAGCAACCGCCGCAACCGCCCGTTCATCGCGGTCAACTGCGGCGCATTCTCCGAATCGCTGGTGGAAGCAGAACTGTTCGGCCATGAAAAAGGCGCCTTCACCGGTGCCCTCAGCGCCAAGGCCGGCTGGTTCGAGGAAGCGGATGGCGGCACGCTGTTTCTCGATGAGATCGGCGATTTGCCGATGGCGATCCAGGTGAAACTGCTGCGGGTGTTGCAGGAGCGCGAAGTGGTGCGCCTCGGTTCGCGCAAGAGCATTCCCATCGATGTGCGGGTGCTGGCGGCGACCAACGTGCAACTGGAGAAAGCCATCAATGCCGGGCATTTCCGCGAGGATCTGTATTACCGGGTGAACGTGGTCAATCTGGATCTGAGTCCGCTGCGCGAGCGCCCCGGCGACATCCTGCCGCTGACCCGGCACTTCATCGAAGCCTACAGCCAGCGCCTGGGTTATGGCCGCGTCACCATCAGCCCCGGTGCCGAACACAAGCTGCGTGGCTACGGTTGGCCGGGCAACATTCGCGAACTGGAAAACGTCATCCATCACACCCTGCTGATTTGCCGCAACGGGGTGATCGAGCGTGACGACCTGCGCCTGTCGAACCTGCGCATCGACCGTCCCGACGATCAGCAGACAACCGCCGACGACTCACCGGAAGCGCTGCTGGAACGGGCCTTCCATAAACTTTTCGAACAACAGGCCGGCGCACTGCACGAAAAGGTCGAGGACGCGCTGTTGCGTTCCGCCTATCGCTTTTGCCACTACAACCAGGTTCACACCGCCGCCCTGCTCGGCCTGAGCCGCAACGTCACCCGCACCCGCCTGATCAAGATCGGCGAGTTGGCGGTGAACAAGCGGCGCGCCACGGAAAACCTGCAAGGCGAGCGGCTGATCCAGTTGTCGATCTAGCCGACCAATTGGCAGTGCAAACCATCGTCGTGACTGCGGGCGATGCTGGACAGCACCTGGAATGAACCGAAGGTCACCGTTCGGGCCTGATGGGCGCGGATCAACTGCCAGAAATCCTGTTCGCCGCTTTCAAAACTCTGAAACGCCGCCTCCCCCGCCTCGCGGGACCGCCATTGCAGAAAGCTCAGCACCCGCCGGCCATCGTCGCTGGCCTGGACGCTGGCGCTGACAAAACCGGGATAACGCTGGGCGAGGTGTTCGGCCTGCACCGACAGGGCAGAAACCAGGGCCGGTTGCTGGCTGGGCTGGATCTCGAATTCGATCAGTTGGCTGAAGCTGCTGTTTTTCACGGGTGCTTGCATGACGTCCCCACTCGGTCAGGCGAATCTTGCGATTCGAAGGCCTGCAGGGTAAAACCTCGAGTTAACCAGAGGTCAAGGGGCAATTTGCAAATGATCAGCGCGGAAAATGTGCACAAGCAACTGACCGTCGGCGAAGTCGCGGCCCGCAGCGGCGTCGCGGTCACCGCTCTGCACTTCTATGAAGCCAAGGGTTTGATCAAGAGCCAGCGCAACGCCGGCAACCAGCGACGCTATCCACGGGAAGTGCTGCGGCGAGTGGCGTTGATCAAAGTAGCTCAACGGCTGGGCATTCCGCTGGCGGAGATTGGCGAGGCGCTCAAGCAGTTGCCGGACAACCGTGCGCCGACAGCGGCGGACTGGAAGGTGCTGTCGGAAAAGTGGAGTCGGGAACTGGATGAGCGGATCAGTCAATTGATGTTGTTGCGCGACCGGCTCAATGGCTGCATCGGCTGTGGCTGCCTGTCGATGGAGGCATGCCCGCTGCGCAATCAGGGCGATGTGCTGGGCGAGAAAGGGCCGGGGGCGCATTTTCTTGAGGCGGGTGCCGATCCGAAATAGCGGCGGGGCCTTCGCAGACAAGCCCGCTTCCACATTGAAAGGAGTTGCTGTTGTGGGAGTGGGCTTGCCCACGAAGGCGACCGAATGAGATCACCCAGGCAATTGCTCCCACAGGAAATCTGTGGGAGCAATTGTCTGGGCCATGCCTCTCCCGCGAAGGGGCCGCTCCGGTTGCCGCAGGAATCAGAACCCTGGCGCAATCTGCCCCTTGTAGCGAGTCAGGATGAACTGCCGCACCTCATCGGAGTTCAACGCCTTGGCCAGTTTCTGCACGCCCGGATCATTGATGTTGTCCGGCCGCGCCACGAGGAACTCGATGTACAGGCTCTTGCCCTTCTCGACGATCAACGCGCTGTTGGTGTTGATCCCGGCTTCCAGCGCGTAATTGGCGAACACGAACGCCAGATCCACCTGGCTCACCGAACGCGCCAGCAGCGCACCTTCCAGCTCACGGATTTTCAGGTGTCTGGGGCTTTCCACGATGTCGCGCTGGGTGGCGAGGGTGTTGCTCGGGTCCTTGAGCTTGATCAGCCCGGCCTCGTGCAACAGCACCAGGGCACGACCGGTGTTCACCGGATCGTTGGGAATCGACACGCTGGCGCCGTCCTTGAGCTCCGAGATGTTCTTGATTTTGGTCGAGTAGGCGCCGAACGGCTCGATGTGTACGCCGACCACCGGCACCAGATCGGTATGGCGGGTCTTGTTGAAGTCATCGAGAAACGGACGGTACTGGTAATAGTTGGCGTCGAGATTTTTCAGCGCCAGTTGCTGGTTGGGCTGAATGAAGTCGGTGAACACCTTGATGTCCAGATCCACGCCTTCCTTGGCCAGGGTCGGTTTGACGAACTCGAGGATTTCCGCGTGTGGCACCGGCGTGGCGCCGACGGTGAGTTTTTCGTTGGCGTGGGCGCCCATCGAGAGGATGGCGGCCAGTACGGCCAGGGTCTTTTTCATGTTGTGCTCCAAGGCAGATATCAATGGCCGTCGTGGGGTGGACGTGGGGCCTTGTGGTTGTTGAATGTTTTTTCAACGGCGGCTGTAGCGCACCACCAGACGGTCACCGGTCACTTGCAGGGCCTGCACCAGAATCAGCAGCAACACCACGGTGACCACCATCACGTCGGTCTGGAACCGTTGATAGCCGTAGCGGATCGCCAGATCGCCGAGTCCGCCGCCACCGATCACGCCGGCCATCGCCGTGTAATCCACCAGCACGATGGCCGTCACGGTCACCGCCGCCAGCAACCCGCCCCGGGCCTCCGGCAACAGCGTGTGGCGGATGATCTGCCAGCTGTTGGCGCCCATGGCCTGGGTCGCCTCGACCACGCCGCGATCGACTTCGCGCAGCGCGGTTTCCACCAGGCGCGCGAAGAACGGCGTGCAACCCACCACCAGCGGCGGAATGGTGCCCGGCACGCCCAGCGAAGTGCCGACCAGCAACGTGGTCAGCGGAATCAGCACGATCAGCAAAATGATGAACGGCAGCGAACGCAGCATGTTCACGATCACCGACAACACCCGATACACGCCGACCGCCTCATGCAACTGGCGTTTGCCGGTGAGAAACAGCAGCAGCCCCAGAGGCAATCCCAGAAGCACCGTGAACAGCAGCGCGGCGCCGAGCATGCTCAAGGTGTCGAGGCAGGCCCGGGCGATGTCGGCCCAGTAAATGTGCTTGAACCAGTCGGCCATGATCACGACCAGTCGTGGCGCGGCGGCTTGATGCCGTTGAGCAGCCAGTTGCCGACGACGTGGTACTTCCAGCGCACCGGGTCATGCAGGGTATGCACCCGGGCGTTGCGCCAGTGACGGTCGAAGTTGTGTTTTTTCAGGGTCGAGCGCGTGCCGCCGAGTTCGAACAGTTTGTTGCTGGCCTCGATGGCGATTTCCGTGGTCAGCACTTTCGCCTTGGCCACGGCCAGGGATGCGAGGGCGACATTGTCTTCATCCGGCGCCGGACGCGCGGCATCCAGCGCCCGGCCGGCCCGTTCGAGCAAGGCTTCGGCAGCCTCCAGCCGAATTTCCAGAGCGCCGATCTGAATGATCGTCAGCGGATCTTCGCTGGCCTTGTCCACCCCGGCATCGATCCATGGCCGGGCGAACTGACGGACGAATTCGACCGTATCGCGCAGCGCGGCCCGGGCGATGCCGGCGTCGATGGCGGCGGTGGTCAACTGAGCGAACGGCCCGGCCAGGGTCGGGCTTTCATAGGAGCGGTAAGTGGGGAACAGATTGAACGGCGCCACTTGCAGATTCTCCGCCAGCACCGTGCCGCTGGACGTGGTGCGCTGGCCGATGCTGTCCCAGTCATCGACGATCACCAGGCCCTGGGTGCCGCGCTCGACGAACGCCAGCTGGCCCTTCTGCTCCTCGTCCAGCGCCAGCACCGCCAGCCAGTGCGCGTAGAGCGAACCGGTGCAGTAACCCTTGCGCCCGTTGATGACGTAGCCGTCGCCATAACGGCGAATGGTCGCCTGAATGTCCTGCACGTTCTTGCCACCGGTTTCCGACAGCGCATTGGCGAAGCGATGGCCTTGCAGCGCCAGCTGGAAAAAGTGCGCCTGCTGCGCGGGGGTGCCTTGCAGGCGGATGTCTTCGAGCAGGCAATAGTGGTTTTGCGGGATTTGCCCGAGGGACGGATCGGCGGCGGAAATGATCGCGATCACCTGCGCCAGCACCGCGTAGGACACCTGCGCGCCGCCAAACTCTTTCGGCACGCTGATGCCCCACAGGCCGCTGTTGGAATACAGATCGACGATCTCGGCCGGCACTTCGCGGTTGCGGTCACGTTCGCCGGTGTGCTCCTGCAAAACGGCGGCGACCTGAACCGCCACGCGCAAGGCTTCGGCGTCGTCGGCGATCCGGTGGGCGGACGGCGGGTTGATCGGATAAACGGCAGATTCAGACATGCAAGACTCTCGGTATCGGTGTTGTACCCAGGTATTGCAGCTTCTGTGCCCGTCCTGTGAGCCCGCATACTTCCTGGCTTTCAGAGGATTTCCGAGTGATCCACGACGCCTGGAGCCGGGCATTCTGTTGCTTCACTGTCGATGGCTGAACAGTGCCAGGACTGCTCGTCGGGGAGTCGGTCGGGGCGGCACCAGAGGCCTATAGTTGACCGACCGGACATCTGGTCACGCCAGACCGTCCATCATCGTTTGCATAATAAAAAGCAGGGAGAACGTCATGAGCGTCAAACCCATTCCCGAGGGGTATCACAGCATTACCCCGTATCTCGGCATCCATAAGGCCGCCGAGGCCATCGACTTCTACAAGAAAGCCTTCGGTGCCACCGAAGTCATGCGCCTGGCCATGCCCGACGGCGGCATCGGCCACGCCGAGCTGCGCATCGGCGACTGCGCGATCATGCTCGGCTCGCCGTGCGACCAGGGACCGTTGAGCAACCCGGACAATAAAGTGTCGGTCGGCTTGCATCTGTACGTGACCGATGTCGATAAATCCTTCCAGCGCGCCCTCGACGCCGGGGCCACCACGGTGTCGGAGGTCAAGGATCAGTTTTATGGCGACCGCAGCGGGACGTTGAAGGATCCGTATGGGCACCTGTGGTTTCTTGCCACGCGCAAGGAGGATCTGACGCAGGAGCAGATCGAGCAGCGGGCGCGGGAGATGTTTCAGCAGGGTTGAGATTTTCAGGGTCTGAACGCGCGTATTCGCGGGCGAGCCCGCTCCCACAGTGGAATGCGTTGCTTTTGGGGGAGTGGGCTTGCCCGCGAAGGCGCCCGAACAGGCTGTGAACGTGATGGGTTCTACACACTTCATGAACAACCGCACCACACTTCACGCCTTGTCATGAACGCCGGGCGCTTTCAGGATGCAGCTCACTAGAACCCCCCTGAAAAAGGATCAGCCCGATGTTTGCCGGATTTCGCAAAGACCAGCGTCACGTCAACGGCGTGGACATCGCCTATCGCCTCGGCGGCAGCGGCCCGGGCCTGCTGCTGTTGCACGGGCACCCGCAGACTCACGTCATCTGGCACAAGATCGCCGGGCAACTGGCCGAACATTTCACCGTGGTCGCCGCTGACCTGCGCGGGTATGGCGACAGCGGCCGGCCGCCGGCGGATGAGCAGCACGGCAACTATTCGAAGCGTGAAATGGCCCGTGACGGCGTGGAATTGATGAAAGCCCTGGGCTTCGAACAGTTTTCGATCCTCGCCCACGACCGTGGCGCCCGGGTCGCCCATCGCCTGGCCCTCGACCATCCGGCGGAGGTACAGCGCATGGTGCTGCTGGACATCGCGCCGACCCTGGCGATGTACGCCCAGACCAACGAAGCCTTCGCCCGTGCCTACTGGCACTGGTTTTTCCTGATCCGCCCGGCACCACTGCCGGAAACCCTGATCGAGGCCGATCCCGAAGCCTACCTGCGCAGCGTGATGGGCAGCCGCAGCGCCGGGCTCAAGCCGTTCACCGACGAGGCATTCGGCGAGTACCTGCGCTGCCTCGAACGGCCGGGCAGCGCCCGGGGGATCTGCGAGGATTACCGCGCCAGCGCCGGCATCGATCTGGAACACGACCGCGCCGACATCGCGGCCAACCGTCATCTGACCCTGCCGCTGCTGGTACTGTGGGGCGCCGAAGGCACGGTCGGACGCTGTTTCGATCCGCTCAAGGAGTGGCGTCAGGTGGCCGGGGATGTGCGCGGCCAGGCGTTGCCTTCGGGGCATTACATTGCCGAGGAAGTGCCTGAGCTGTTGCTGGCCGAAGCGCTGCCCTTTTTGCGCTGATCCCGCACCGCTCCCCCAAAGGCAGTCGCGAAACATTTACTTTCATATCCTTTATCGGGATTTGCTTCGGTCATCCGTCTTATAGAGATGCGGGCCGGTCGCGTAGGCAAAAGCCACGACCGGCCCTTTCAGGACTCCTGCGCTGCGAAGCCCGTAGCCGCGAGCCCTTTCTCTGAATCAAGACGTTCAATCATGTCGAAGAAATCCCGCTCGAAACTGTGGTTCCTGGTGCATAGCTGGCTGGCATTGCCGATCTGGTTCTTTGTCCTGATCGTCTGCGTCACCGGCACCCTGGCGGTGGTCAGCCAGGAAATCGTCTGGCTGGCAAATCCGCAAACCCGCGCCAGCGCGCCATCGGACGATGCGCCGCGCCTGGGTTACGACCAGATCCTCACCGCGATCAGACAGGCCGAACCGCAACTGCTCGTCGACCGCATCAGTCGTCCCGACGAAGCTCACTTTGCGCTGGAGGTGGGCGTCAACCACCCCGACGGGCGCTCATCGACGATCTACGTCAACCCGTACACCGGAAAAATCCAGGGCACCGCGCCGGACTTCGATTTCAGCGCCTTCACCCGCGCGCTGCATGGCTGGTGGCTGGTGCCCTTCACCAACGGCTACAGCTGGGGCTGGTATCTGGTGTCGATCCTCGGTTTGCCGATGCTGGCCTCGCTGGTCACCGGGCTGGTGGTCTACAAGCGGTTCTGGAAAGGCTTCCTGCGCCCGACCCTGCGCCTGCGCCACGGCGCGCGGATCTTCTGGGGGGATTTCCATCGCCTGAGCGGCATCTGGTCGATCTGGTTCATTGCGGTGATTTCCATCACCGGTACCTGGTTCCTGATCCAGGCCCTGCTGGCGGATAACCACATTTCCATTTCCAGTGAGCCGATCATTCCGGCGATGACCCGCGAAAGCGTGCCGCTGTCGGCCGATGGCGCGCCACCGCCACGGGTCGGCCTGGATCGCGCCATCGAACTGGCGCAACAACGCATCCCCGGACTGGAGGCCAGTTCGCTGTTCCTGCCGGGCAACGCCTACAGCCACCTGAGCATCCGGGGGCGCGGCTGGTATCCACTGATGCTGCAGAGCGCCACCCTCAACCCGTACAGCGGTGAAGTGGCCGCCCTGCGGTTGCTTTCCGACCGCACCTCCCTGGAGTTCGTCACCGAGTCCATGCGTCCGCTGCACACCGGGGATTTCGGCGGGCTGTGGATCAAGCTGATCTGGTTCTTCTTCGGTCTGCTGCTGAGCATGATGGTCCTCAGCGGGCTGTTGATCTGGACCAAACGCACCGCGCTGGCCACCGCCAACGCCCTCAAGCGCGAAGACAAGAAAACCCGTGCCAGGGCACAACCGGTCATCAGCCGCGAGCCGTCGGAGGTCAACCCATGAGCAAATCTGCAATGGCGGTGCAACCGTCCCGGCTGAGTCAGCTCTGGCACAAATGGCGCTTTCACATCAACGTCCTGCTGTTGCTGATCCCGCTGGGCTTCATGCCCAAATACTTCTCCGACCAGGCGCTGTTTCGCGGCGACAGCGGTCTGGGCGAGCGCGAGATCGGCGAAGTCCAGGTCGGCCCCTGGAGCCTGCGTCTGGCGGAGTTTCGCAACCTGCCGCCACAGCCCGACGGTGCCGCCGGCTATCTGAAAGGCTTCAGCGCCGCCCTCTGCGATGCCTGTATCGAACCGGTCAAGGCCACCTACCTGCGCATCGGCAAGCCACGCAGTCTGCGCGCCGCCGGCTCGCTGTTCTTCGGCACGCCTTACAGCATGGGCACACAGTTGCCCGTCCCGGAAAAGACCAAAGCCGACGCCGAACTGTGGATCACCATGGAAGGCTGGGACGGCAGCATGCATCAGGCCTCGATTCCCCTGAGCCAGGCGTCCCCCGCGACGGTTGCCTGGCTGAACAAACAAGGAGCCAAACAATGAACCCTGCCCTGCGCCCTTCGCGCCTGAGCGCCGTATTGCTGGTGCTCTGCGCCGGTTTCAGCGCCAGCGCCCTGGCCCATAACCCGATGTGCGAATGCAAGGCGATCGACGCCGAACAGATCAAATGCACCGGCGGTTTCTCCGACGGCAGCGGCGCACCGGGGGTGACCCTCGATGTGATCGGCTACGACGAAACCATCCTCGTACCGGGCAAGCTCGGCGCCGATTCGACCCTGACCTTCAAGAAGCCCGGCGCCGAGTTCTACGTGCTGTTCGACGCCGGCCCCGGCCATGTGGTGGAAATCGACCAAGCGGACATCGAAGCGCCATGAGCACACCGACCACCCAAGTCGTCCGTCCGGCCGGTGCCGGTCATGAAACCCTCAATGTCCTGCTGCTGTGCCTGCTGATTCTCGCGGTCGCCGGCTCCGTGGTGGCCTGGCGCGGGGTGTCCCATGAGCCGGAGCCGGTGTCCAGCCATCAACTCGACGCCCGCCGCGACCTCAGCGCCGCCGAGCAAGGTATCTATGCCGACCTGCGGGTCACCCTCGACGAAATCCGCCTGCTGCGCGAAGAACAGCAAAACCTGCCGACCCCGCAGGACCTGGCCGATGAAGGCTTCGCACCGTTTGCCCAGGATGCCAGCTCGGTGAGCCGTGGCGCTCATGCCTGGCAGTTGCTCGCTCAAAGCGCTTATTTCGGCCAGAGCCAGGCCCCCGCCGTGGCCGGTTCGTTCGTGATGCGCCTGAGTGCCGATGCCAACGCCGGGCCGGACATCTGGCTCAACCGCAACGCCGACCTGAAAGCGCCTGCGGATCTGTCCGATGCCGCGCTGTCCGCCGCCGGCTGGAAACAGATCGTCGCGCAATACGATGCCGGGGTGACCCGCGAACATCGCCATTGATCCATCGCCCTCATTCGAGAGAAGACCGTTCGCCCATGTCCAACTCATCTCAACGCCGCTCCTTCCTGCGCCTGCTGCTGATCGGCCTGTGCGCATCCCTGCTCAGCCCGCTGGTCAGCGCCGATCCGGCCAAACGCCTGCGCATCGGCATCACCCTGCATCCGTATTACAGCTATGTGGCGAACATCGTCGGTGACAAGGCCGACGTGGTGCCGCTGATCCCCGCCGGTTTCAACCCGCATGCCTACGAGCCTCGCGCCGAAGACATCAAGCGCATCAGCGGCCTGGACGTGATCGTGCTCAACGGCGTCGGCCATGACGACTTCGCCGACCGCATGATCGCCGCCAGCGAAACGCCAGACATCAAGACCATCGAAGCCAACGAAAACGTGCCACTGCTGGCCGCCACCGGGGTCGCCGCGCGCGGGGCCGGCAAAGTGGTCAACCCGCACACGTTCCTGTCGATCAGCGCCTCGATTGCCCAGGTCAACAACATTGCCCGGGAACTGGGCAAGCTCGACCCGGACAACGCCAAGACCTACACCCAGAACGCCCGCGCCTACGGCAAACGCCTGCGGCAGATGCGCGCCGATGCGCTGGCCAAACTGACCCAGGCCCCCAACGCCGAACTGCGGGTCGCCACGGTCCATGCCGCCTACGACTACCTGCTGCGCGAATTCGGCCTGGAAGTGACCGCCGTGGTCGAACCGGCCCACGGCATCGAACCGAGCCCGAGCCAGTTGAAGAAAACCATCGACCAGTTGCGCGAACTGGACGTGAAAGTGATTTTCTCCGAGATGGACTTCCCGTCGACCTACGTCGACACCATCCAGCGCGAGTCCGGGGTCAAGCTGTACCCGCTGTCGCACATTTCCTACGGCGAATACACCGCCGACAAATACGAAAAGGAAATGACCGGCAACCTCAACACCGTCGTGCGGGCCATTCAGGAGTCGGGCGCATGACCTCCAAAGAAACCCTCGTCGTTCAGGATGCCGAGTCCCCCGTGGGAGCGGGCTTGCGCGCGAAGGCGCCTGCCCAGTCACCTGCCTTGCTGGATGTACCACCGCATTCGCGAGCAAGCCCGCTCCCACAAGGGCTGGGACCCACGCTGGATTTTGCGGAAGTCAGCCTGACCCTTGGCCGCACCACAATCCTCGACAAGGTTACCTTCCAGGTACAGCCCGGCAGCGTGCATGCGCTGGTCGGCCCCAACGGCGGCGGCAAGAGTTCGCTGATCAAGACGCTGCTCGGGCAGATGCCGCATCAGGGGCGACTCAGCCTAAAATGGCCGGGCGAACCCGGCACCATCGGTTATGTGCCGCAAGCACTGGAATTCGATCGCGGCCTGCCAATGACCGTCGACGATTTCATGGCCGCCATGTGCCAGCGCCGTCCGGCCTTCCTCGGCGTGAGCAAGCACTACGCCGGCGCCATCGGCGAAGCACTGGAGCGGGTCGGCATGCAGGACAAGCGCAAACGGCGCATGGGCGCGTTGTCCGGCGGCGAGCGCCAGCGGGTGTTGCTCGCCCAGGGCCTGATTCCGGCCCCGCAACTGCTGGTGCTGGACGAGCCGATGTCGGCCCTCGATGAAGCCGGAATCCAGGTGTTCGAACGCCTGCTCGGCGACTGGCGCGCGGCCGGCATCACCGTGCTGTGGATCGAGCATGACCTGGAGGCCGTCGGACGCCTGGCGAACCGCGTCACCGGCCTCAACCGCCGCGTGCTGTTCAATGCCACGCCACAACAAGCGCTGACCCCGGAACGTCTGCTGACCCTGTTCTCGACCCATCCACGGAGCGCTGTCTGATGAGTTATGAAGCCTTTCGCCTGATGGTCCAGGGCTGGGCCTCCTCCGGTTATCTGCCGGAAGCCCTGGCCTACGGTTTTGTGGTCAACGCGCTGCTCGCCGGTCTGTTGATCGGCCCGGTGCTCGGTGGTCTTGGCACGCTGGTGGTGGTCAAGCGCTTTGCATTCTTCTCCGAAGCCGTCGGCCACGCGGCGCTGACCGGCGTCGCCATCGGCATCCTGCTCGGCGAACCCTACACCGGGCCGTATGGCAGCCTGTTCGGCTACTGCCTGCTGTTCGGCATTCTGCTCAATTACCTGCGCAACCGCACCGGGCTGGCGCCGGACACGCTGATCGGGGTGTTCCTGTCGGTATCGCTGGCGCTGGGGGCGAGTCTGCTGCTGATCCTCGCCGGCAAGATCAACGTACACATTCTCGAGAACGTGCTGTTCGGCTCGGTACTGACGGTCAACGGCAACGATCTGGCGGTGCTGGCGATTGTCGGCTCCTTGGTGATGGCCCTGGCCCTGCCGCTGTACAACCGCATCATGCTCGCCAGTTTCAACCCGCAACTGGCGGCCGTGCGCGGGGTCGCGGTGAAGGCGCTGGATTACCTGTTCGTGATTCTGGTGACCCTGATCACCGTTGCGGCGGTGAAAGTCATCGGCGCCATTCTGGTCGGCGCCCTGCTGGTGATTCCGGCCGCCGCCGCCCGTTTGCTCAGCCAGTCGCTCAAGGGTTTCTTCTGGTGTGCGGTGCTGATCGCCACGGTCAGTACCCTGTGCGGGATTCTGGCGCCGATCGTCTTCGATCTGCCGATTCCGTCCGGCGCCGCGATCATCCTGGTCGCCGGTATCGCCTTCGCCCTCGCCGCCATTGCCCGGGGCGTCGTCCCCAGCCTGAAAGGGAATCTAGGATAAATGTCTTTTTCACTGCGCCAACTGACCCTGGCCATCGCCCTGTGCGGCATGGCCTCCACCCCGGTGCTGGCCGCCGAAACCGCGAAACCGCTGCATGTGCTGGCCTCGTTGCCGATCACCTACGGCCTGGGTGAAGTGCTGCTCAAGGGCACCACGGTCAACCTTGAACGCGCCGCCCCGGCGAGCCTGCCGGGCAGTCGGCAATCCGCTTACTTCACCGGTCGCGGCGCCCCGGCGCTGGGCAAACTGGCGAACGAGGCCGATGCGGTGATCGGCGTGCGCTCGCTGTGGGCCGATGATCCGCTGTACCCGATGGCCCGCCGCAGCAACATCCGCATCGTCGAAGTCGACGCTGCCCGCCCGGTGGACGGCGCCCTGCCGGGCATCGCCGTGCAGCCGGGGTTGAAGGTCGATGGCCTGAACAGCCAACCGTGGCTGGCGAGCAACAACATGGGGCGCATGGCCGATGTGATGGCGGCGGATCTGGTGCGCCTGGCGCCCCAGGACAAACCGAAGATCGAGGCCAACCTGGCGGCGCTGAAACAGCGTCTGCTGAAACTCAGCGCTGACAGCGAGGCTCGTCTGGCGAGCGCCGACAATCTGAGCGTGATGAGCCTGAGCGATCATTTCGGCTACCTGATCGGCAGCCTCAATCTGGAGCTGGCCGGCCAGGACCCGCGCCCGGATGCAGAGTGGACGCCGGAGGATCTGAAAAAACTGACGGCGACCCTCAAGGACAACGACGTGGCGCTGGTACTGCATCATCGCCAGCCCTCCGAGGCGGTGAAGGCGGCCATTGCCGAATCGGGCAGTCGCCTGCTGGTGTTGAGTACCGATGCCGAAGACCCGGTGGCGGAACTGGAAGGCAACGTGGATGTGCTGCTCAAGGGCTTGAGCGGCGCCTAGTTGCACCGCAATCCCGGGCTCGCCAACGAGCCCGGCTCAGGCAACACAAATCCCGGACATGAAAAAACCCGCTGACCGTCACCGGTCCAGCGGGTTTCTTTTTGCCGGTCGACTCAGTGAGCCGCCTGGCCTTCCATCTTCTGGCGCAGGCTCAGCGGACGCATGTCGGTCCAGACTTCTTCGATGTAGGCCAGGCATTCCTTTTTCAGGCCGCTCTTGCCCACGGTGCGCCAGCCTTCCGGCACGGCTTTGTAATCCGGCCAGATCGAGTACTGCTCTTCGTGGTTGACCACGACCTGAAAGAGGATGTCCTCGCGGTCGAATACTGACGTCATGCTGTGTCTCCATCGCTGTAAGGGTGGGCTGCGCACGGGGCGCAGCCGGGTATGTAGAAAGAACGTTCGGCGCGGTGAAAAATTTACAGGCCGGCGGTCGCCGCGACCAACGCCCGGCCAAAAATCTCGGCCACGCGGTCGATTTCGGCGGCGGTGATCACCAGCGGCGGCAGGAAACGCACCACCGCGCCATGCCGCCCGCCGAGTTCGAGGATCAGGCCACGCTTGAGGCATTCGCGCTGCACCAGCGGCGCCAGACGCGCGAAGGCCGGTGGATGTCCCAAGGCATCCGGGGTGCCGCTCGGGTCGACCAGTTCGACCCCGAGCATCAGGCCGCGACCACGGATGTCGCCCAGTTGCGGGAAGTCCCGTTGCAGGATGTGCAGGTGCTCGCTCAGGCGCTCGCCCATGACGGCGGCATGCTCACAGACCTTGTGCTCGACCAGATAACGCATCACGGCAGAACCGGCGGCCATCGCCATCTGGTTGCCACGGAACGTACCGGCGTGGGCGCCCGGCTGCCACTTGTCGAGCCACTCGCGATAGACCACCACCGCCAGTGGCAGGCTGCCGCCGATGGCTTTGGACAGCACCACCACGTCCGGGATGATCCCGGCGTGCTCGAAGGCAAACATCTTGCCGGTGCGGGCGAAACCGCTCTGGATCTCATCGACGATCAGTGCTACGCCGGCCTTCTCGGTGATCCGGCGCAAGCCGCGCAGCCACTCGACGTCCGCCGGGATCACACCGCCCTCGCCCTGCACCGCTTCGACGATCACCGCCGCCGGCAATTGCACGCCGGCCTCGGGGTCGTTGAGCAGGTTGTCCAGATAGCTCAGGTTGGCTTTCACCCCCGCCGCGCCACCGAGGCCGAACGGGCAGCGGTAATCGTATGGATACGGCATGAACTGCACGCCGTTGCTGAGCAAGGCGCCCAACGGTTTCTTCGGCCCCAGGCTGCCCATCAGGCTCAACGCGCCCTGGCTCATGCCGTGGTAACCGCCGGAGAACGACAGCACGGTGCTGCGGCCGGTAGCGGTACGCACCAGTTTCAGCGCGGCTTCAACGGCATCGGTGCCGGTCGGGCCGCAGAACTGGATTTTCGCTTCACTGGCCAGCTCGGCAGGCAGCAGGCCGAACAGATCCTGGACGAACTGATCCTTCACTGGCGTGGTCAGGTCGAGGGTGTGCAGCGGCAGCTCATCGCTGAGCACCTGCTGAATCGCCTCGATCACCACCGGATGGTTATGCCCCAGCGCCAGGGTGCCGGCACCGGCCAGGCAGTCGATGAAGCGGCGGCCCTCGACGTCCTCGACGTACAGCCCCTTGGCACGCTTGAGCGCCAGCGGAATGCGTCGTGGGTAGCTGCGGGCGTTGGACTCCTGCTGACTCTGGCGAGCGAGCAACGGCGATTCGTTGAACTGATACAGGGTTTCCGCCGGCTCGGAGGCGACCCGGGCCGAAGACTCTTCGATAAGGCTGGTGGCGACTGACATATCTCGACCCCTCAATACGCTATGGATAGTGACCAAAACTGCACACCGCACAGGTGCGCGTTCCGGTTCCGGGGCGCACATGCAGGTTTTCCTGTTCTGGAAACGCTTGAGTCGGGCGAGGATTTACACCCTTGATCGCGTGTCAGGCTGAAGCTGCCAGTGGTTTGTGCATGGGAAAGGTCTGCATCCCGCGCTGTGTCAGGGGTTGCGCCGATTCGCGGTAGCCCAGGCGTCGGTAGAATGCCGCGCCGCTGCAGGTGCTGTTGAGATGGACGCCGGCCGCGCCGCGAATCCGCAGCCAGCCCTCGAGATCGGCCATCAACGCCCGCCCGGCACCGCGCCGGCACCACTCCGGCTGGACGTGACAGAAGGTGATGTCACCGTTGGCCGCCGCCATGCCGGCACCAATCGGTTTGTCGTGCAGCAGCGCAATGTTCAGATAGCGGCGCGGATCAGCCAGCCAGGCGTGGATATGGTCGCAGGATTGCTGCGCCAGCCAGGGGATGACAAGGCGTGCGTCGTTACGGTGATCGAGTACACAACCGATGCGGATCGAGCGCTCGACAATCCGCTGGATGATGCTGGCGTCGGCCGCAGTGGCCGGGCAAATGTAGATGGGTGCTTCCATGGCGCAGGTTCCTCAATCCATTGAGTCAAGGCTGCCCAGACCTTAGCCTCGTGGTCGGCGGATGGCTATCGCTGAGAGGTTACATTTGATGTGCCGATGACCTTCGCCTCACCCAAACGTGGGAGCGGGCAAGCCCGGCTCGCACATGAGGAAGTGAGCGGACTTACACAGGCTGCAACGGCATCGTCAGCTCGACCCGCAGGCCATCCGGACGGCTGTCGAAATGCAGGGTGCAGGCGCAGCGCTGGACGATGGCCTGGACGATCGCCAGGCCCAGGCCGCAACCGGTGCTCTGACCGTTGCGCCAGAAGCGTTGGGTCAGGTGCTGCAAATCATCGGCGGCGATGCCCGGCCCGTGGTCGCGCACCACGAAGCGCACGCGGTTGCCGGTGGTTTCCAGGCTCAGGTCCACTGCACCGTCCCCCGGGGTGTGGCGCAAGGCGTTGTCGAGCAGGTTGCGCAACGCCGCAATCGACAGCACCGCCGGCATTTGCAGCGGCGCGGCGGACAACACGTTCGGCACATGCAGTTTGATCCGCTGCCGCTCGCCGCCCGCCGCGTCCTGAATCGCCAGTTTCGCCACTTGCTCGGCGCTGCACTGCACACCGTCGTCGAACGACAGACTACCTTCCACCCGCGCCAGCAACAGCAATTGTTCAAGGGTCCGGTGCAAGCGATCGGCACCTTCTTCGGCGCGGGCCAGGGACTGATCCCGGGCACTGCCTTCGGTCATGCGCGCCACTTGCAGGTGGGTCTTGATCGCGGTCAGCGGGCTGCGCAGTTCGTGGGCGGCGTCACCGGTCAGGCGCCGCTCGCGCTCGATGGTCTTGCCGATGCGCTGGAACAATTGATTCTGGGTGTCGAGCAACGGTTTCAGTTCGCTCGGAAATGACTGGATCTGCAACGGTTCCAGCGAGTCGGCATTGCGTCGCATCAAGGCTTCACGCAAGCGGTTGAGCGGCGCCAGGCCCTGGCCGATGCCCAGCCACAGCAGGCACAGACAACCCAGCAACGCCACGCCGACCGGCACCGACGCCGCCAGCAGAATCGACATGTTCAGGGCTTCGCGCTCGATCTGCCGATCCGCCGTGGTGATCCGCACATCGCCCCGGGCCAGGGTAAAACTGCGCCACGGCGCACCGTCGATCATCTGATCGTGGAAGCCCATTTTCTCGGCTTCCAGCGCCTGTTCGGGATTATTGTGGCTGCGGGCCAGAATCTCGCCGCGCAGGGAACTGACCTGACAGGCCATGCCCCCGGGAATGTTCAGTTGTTCGGCACTGAAGTGAGTGCCCTCGCCCTTGCTCGGCAGGGTCGGCAGTTGCTCGAGCAGGCCGGCGACCATTCGCGCCGACGCCACCAGACGCTGGTCAAGGGAAAACATCATCTGATTGCGCAGATCGCTGAGCATCCAGGCTGCCGCCAAGGCCCAGATCAGCGCGAACGCGGCGCCGAGGGTCAGACTCAGGCGCAGGCGCAGACTCATCACTTGTCTTGTTCTCCGCCATCGGCCGGGCCGAGGCGATAGCCCAGGCCACGGACGGTTTCCACGATGCCTTTGCCGAGCTTGCTGCGCAGGTGGTGGATATGCACGTTGAGTGCGTTGCTCTCCAGTTCGTCGTTGAATCCGTAGACGCTGTCCTTCAGTTGCTCGGTGGACAACACCCGGCCACGGTTGTGCAGCAAGGCCTGCAACAGTGATTGCTCACGTCGCGACAGGTCCACCGGTTGCCCGGCCAGGGTGGTTTCGCGGCTGCTCGGATCGTACGTCAGCGCGCCGTGCTCGATCAGGTTGACGCTACGCCCGGCGACCCGCCGCAACAGAGTTTGCAGACGGGCGAACAGTTCGCGCAGATCGAACGGCTTGAGCAGGTAGTCGTCGGCACCGGCCTGCAGACCGTCGACACGGTCGGTGACCGCATCCCGCGCGGTGAGGATCAGCACCGGGATTTCCAGGCCCTGATGGCGCAACTGCTGCAACAGCTTCAGACCGTCTTCGTCCGGCAGACCGAGATCCAGCACCATCACGTCGAATTCGGCGACTTTGAGCATCGCTCGCGCCTTGGACGCAGTGTTGACGTGCTCCACGGTCAACCCCTGGGCCGTCAGTCCTGCGACAATGCCGCTGGCGATCAACTCATCGTCTTCGCAAACCAATACGTGCATGCTGAGTCCCGTCGAAAAGTGCTGATTAGGCCGCCGGCCGATTAAGCCGACATTATGCCCCGAACGCCGCACCGACAAGGGCGTCACGGTTAATCATCGGTTAATCGCCGCCGCCCATTGTGCTCCTCACTTACAGGGACAAGGTTTTTCCATGCGTCACTTCTTTTTATTGTTTGCACTGTTGATCTCGGGTCTGGCCCAGGCAGGAAATGACCCGTTTGCGACGAAACCGGACTTTCTACCGGTCGACAAGGCGTTCGTCCTGACCTCGGAACGTCTGGAATCCGGCGAAAACCAGCTGTTCTGGCAGATCGCCGACGGCTATTACCTGTATCAGAAACGCCTGAAATTCGATGGCCTGGCAGCGGAAAATGCGCCGGCGTTGCCCGAAGGCGAATCCCACAGCGACGAGTTTTTCGGTGAACAACCGGTCTATCGCCAGGGCCTGGAAGTGAAGATCCCGGCAGCGGCCAGCGGACAGATCAAGGTCACTTATCAGGGCTGCGCCGACGCCGGCCTGTGTTATCCACCGCAAACCCGGGTCATCGACCTGGGCGGCAAGGCGCCGACCGCGGCGGGCACGCAAGCACCGGATCAAGCCCTTGCCAGCAGCCTGCAACAGCGGGCGCTGGGCTGGAGCCTGCTGGTGTTCTTCGGCCTCGGCCTGTTGCTGGCGTTTACCCCCTGCTCGCTACCGATGCTGCCGATTCTCGCCGGGATGATTGTCGGCAGCGGTGCCACCCCGCGACGCGGTTTCGCCCTGGCCAGCAGCTATGTGATCTGCATGGCGCTGGTCTACGCAGCGATGGGGGTGATTGCGGCATTGCTGGGGGCCAATCTTCAGGCGTGGTTGCAGAACCCATGGCTGCTCGGTGCCTTCGCGGCGATCTTCGTGGTGCTGGCGCTGCCGATGTTCGGTTTCTTCGAACTGCAACTGCCGGTGGCACTGCGTGACCGACTGGAACACGCCTCGCGCAGCCGCAGCGGCGGCAGTCTGATCGGCGCCGGAGTGCTGGGTGCGCTGTCGGGGTTGCTGGTCGGGCCGTGCATGACCGCTCCGCTGGCCGGCGCCCTGCTCTACATCGCGCAAAGCGGCAATGCGCTGCACGGTGGTCTGATCCTGTTTGCCCTGGGCATCGGCATTGGCGTGCCGCTGCTGTTGCTGGTAACCGTCGGCAATCGCTTCCTGCCCAAGCCCGGCGCGTGGATGAACCTGCTCAAAGGTGTATTCGGCTTCCTGTTCCTCGCCACCGCGCTGCTGATGTTGCGCCCGGTGCTCAATCCTTCGCTGTGGCTGGGCCTGTGCGGCGCGCTGTTGTTGATCGCCGCCTACAGCGCCTGGAAACAATCGGAAGGTTTTGGCCGCGTCGCCCAACTGTTCGGCGCCAGTTCGCTGCTGCTCGGTCTGTGGGGCAGTCTGCTGGTGGTGGGTGCAGCGGGTGGCAGCGACGATCCGTATCAGCCGTTGCAGGTCTACAGCGCCGGCCGTAGCGCAACTGCCGCGCCGAATGCTCATGAGGCCTTCACCACGATCAACGATCCTGCGGCCCTGCAACTCGAACTCGACGCGGCGAAAGCCCAGGGCCAGTGGGTCTTGCTCGATTACTACGCCGACTGGTGCGTGTCGTGCAAAGTCATGGAAAAACAGGTGTTCGGCCAGCCGCGCGTGATGCAGGCCCTGAGCGATGTGCGCTTGCTCCGACTCGATGTCACCGCCGACAATGCCGCCAGCCGCGAGCTGCTCGGTCGTTATAAAGTGCCGGGGCCGCCGAGTTTCGTCTGGATCGGCGGCGACGGCGACGAACGCCGCAGCCAGCGCATCACCGGCGAAGTCGATGCCGATACGTTCCTGCAACGCTGGACCACCACCCGAGACGCCCGTTAATGCTGACCTTCACCCTCGGCACCTTTGCCATCGCGCTCAACCACCTGCTGCTGATCAGTGCCCTGGCACTGGCGACATTGGTCGGCTGGCGGGTCGCCAAGCGTGGCGGCGACAACCCCGAGTCGGCACTGTTCAGCCTGTTCCTGCTTGGCCTGCTGGCGGCGCGCATCGCGTTTGTCGCCGTGTATTGGGGCCATTACCGTGCCGATCCGTGGCAGATCATCGATCTGCGCGACGGCGGTTTCCTCGCCTGGCCGGGGGTGATCGTGCTGCTGCTCGCGGCGCTGTATCGCGGCTGGCGGCGGCCGGGGTTGCGCCGACCGCTGGGTTTCGGCGTGGTCAGCGGCGTGGCGTTCTGGGTGTTGGCGACGCTGTCGTTGAGCATTTATGAACAAGGCACACGCCTGCCGGACATCACCCTGCGCAATGCCGCCGGGGAAACCGTGAAACTCTCCGACTATCAGGGCGGCCCGTTGGTGATCAATCTGTGGGCGACCTGGTGCCCGCCGTGCCGACGCGAAATGCCGGTGCTGGAAAACGCCCAGCAGCAGCGCCCGGACCTGACCTTCCTGTTCGTCAATCAGGCCGAAAGCATGCAAAGCGTCGCGACCTTTCTTGAAACCCAAGGCCTGAGCCTGTCCAACGTGCTGTTCGATCGCAGCGGACGCCTGGGTCAGGCCGTGGGCTCCATGGCTCTGCCAACCACCCTCTTTTACAGCCCCGATGGACGCCTGCTGGGCAGTCATCTGGGCGAGTTGTCGAACGCCAGCCTGGCCCGCGCTCTGGAAAACTTCGACACCCTCACTCCGAACGCCGCACCGGCCACCTCTGCAAGGAAACTCCCATGCCCCGCCTCCGCCACCTGCTGACGCTGACCCTGGGCGCTGCCCTGCTGCACTTGCCGTCGCTGCAGGCCGCTGAAGAATTGCCTGAAGCGATCAAGAAGATCGAAGCCAAGGGCGCAAAAATCGTCGGTCAGTTCGATGCTCCCGACGGTCTGCGCGGTTACGCGGCGCAGTACCAGAATCGCGGCATGGCGTTGTACCTGACCCCGGACGGCAAGCATGTATTGCTGGGCAATCTGTACGACGAGGCCGGCAATGACCTGAGCAGCGCACCGCTGGAAAAACTGGTCTATGCACCGATGGCCAAGGAGATCTGGGCCAAGTTCGAAGCAAGCAACTGGATTCAGGACGGTGACAAAAATGCGCCGCGCACGGTGTACCTGTTCAGCGATCCGAACTGCCCGTACTGCAACATGTTCTGGGAACAGGCGCGGCCCTGGGTCAAGGCCGGCAAGGTGCAACTGCGCCACATCATGGTCGGCATCATCCGCGAAGACAGCCCGGCCAAGGCCGCCGCGCTGATGGCGGCCAAGGACCCGGCCAAAGCGCTGGAAGAACACGAGAAGGCCGGCAAGGGCAGTTCGCTGAAAGCCCTGAAAGACATTCCGAAGGCCGTGCAGACTCAACTTGCGGCGAACATGCAGCTAATGCAGGACCTGGAGCTGGAAGCGACCCCGGCGATCTTCTATCTGGACGACAAGGGTGGGCTGCAACAACAGCAAGGCGCGCCGACACCGGACAAACTGGTGAAAATTCTCGGACCCAAGTAAGCAAAAGATCGCAGCCAAGGCTGCGATCTTTTTTCATGCTCGCTACCTGTGGCGCTGCCCCAGGAAGGCCTTCAGCACCTCGGTGACAAACTCAGGGTTCTCCAGATTGGAGATGTGCCCCGCCTCCGGCACCAGCACGCACGGACAGCCGATCAGCTCGGCCATTTCCTGCGCCTCCGACGGTGGCCGTGGCTTGTCCTGATCGCCGCAGACCACCAGGGTGGTCGCCGCATTCAATTCGCCCAGACGCGGCAGCAGGTCATCGCGACCGAAGGTGATCCGCCCCATCGGCACGATGCTTTCGCGCAAACGTTCCGACGAGTATCCCGCCAGTTTCGCGCGAAAATCCTGGTACAGCGCCGACTGCTTGTCGATGCCCGGCCGGAAGAAAATCGGCACCACGATGTCCAGCAGTTGCTCGGAGATTTCACCGCTGTCTTCGATCTGCTTGAACAGCGAGAAGTAATACTGGCGAGTCGGTTCCGGCTCGACGCCGACGTAGGTGTCCATCAGCACCAGGCCGTTGAGCCGCTGCGCCGCCGACAGCGCCAGGCGCACGCCCCACATGCCACCGACCGACAGTCCGACCAGGGTGACCCGGTCGATGTCCAGATGATCGAGCAAGGCCAGGGCCTGGCGGGCGATGTCATCCAGCGACGTGGTGCCTTCGGGCAAACGTCCGGACTCGCCGTGGCCCCACAAGTCCAGCGCAATCACCCGATAGTGCGGCGACAACGCAGCGATCTGCGGCGCCCACATCGCCTGATCCCAGAGATAACTGCCGGCCAGCAAGACTGCCGGGCCAGCGCCTTGATCGGTGTAATGCAGGGCTTGTCCGTCTACCGTGAAAAAGGGCATTGATCACCTCCGTGGAAAAAGAGAACCGGCAGACTGAGCTGCCGGTGTCTGATCGTCAACCGGGGAAATGTACGGGAATGTACAAGACAGATTGAAGGTGTCTGGTCTGAGGCCTTCGGGAAGGCTGGAGATTAAAGCCCCTCCAGCTCCGCCATCAGGTCATTGAGCCGATCCACCTTGTCCTCGGTGATGTCACTGGCCGCCAGCCCTTCGATGTACTCGGCCAGTTCCGCCACCGTGCTGCATTCGAACATCGCCCGCAGCGGCACGTCGCGTTGCAGGGTTTTCTGCACCCGCGAAGCGATTTGCGTGGCGAGCAGCGAGTGGCCGCCGAGTTCGAAGAAGTTGTCGAGTACGCCCACCTTCTCGACCTTCAGCACCTCGGCCCAGATATCGGCCAGGGTCTGCTCCAGCTCGTTGCGCGGCGCCAGGTAATCCTGGCTCTGCAACTGACCGATCTCCAGTGCCGGCAAGGCCTTGCGGTCGAGTTTGCCGTTGGCGTTGAGCGGCAGCCGATCCAGCCACAGCCAGTGCAGCGGCACCATGTATTCCGGCAGTTCGGCACGCAGGCGCTGCTTGATTCGCTCCAGGCGCTCGCTCGGATTCAGCGCAGACTCCGCCGCCACCAGATAACCGACCAAATGCTTGCCATTGGCGCCTTCCTGCACACCCACCGCGCCGTCGCGGACTTCCGGCTGCTCGTGCAGACGCGCTTCGATCTCACCCAGCTCGATCCGGTAACCGCGAATCTTCACTTGATGGTCGACCCGGCCGACGTACTCCAGCACGCCGTCGCTGCGACGGCGCGCCAGGTCACCGGTGCGGTACAGACGCTCGCCCGGCGCGCCGAACGGATTCGGCACGAACACCGGCGCAGTGCGCAGCGGATCGCTGACATAACCGCGACCGACGCCGGTGCCGGCCACGCACAACTCACCCACCGCACCCAACGGCACCAGTTCCAGCGCGCCATCGAGCAGATACAGCAAGTTGTTGTCGGTCGGTGTGCCGATCGGCAGATAACTGCCGCGCGTCGAGGCCAGGTCGACGCGGAAGAACGCCACGTCGTCCGAGCACTCCGCCGGGCCGTAGGCGTTGACCAGACCGATGTCCGGGTAACGCAGCAGCCATTGGTGCGCCAGTTCCGGCGGCATCGCTTCACCGGTCGGCAGCATCCAGCGCAAGCCGTCGAGGCTCAGGCGCTCCTGAGCAAGCATGCCCTGGATCAGCGACGGCACGCTCTCCAGCACGGTGATGCCTTGGGCCTGCACATGCACCAGCAGTCCTTGCGGATCGTGGGCGATGATGTTCGGCACGATGTCCACCCGCGCGCCGAACAACGGCGCGGCGAGGAATTGCCAGACCGAAATGTCGAAGCTCTGCGACGCGGTCTGGGCGATCACGTCGGCGTCACTCAGCTTCAGGTACGGCACCTTGCTCAACTGGTTGTTGAGCATGCCGCGCTGCTCGACCATCACGCCTTTCGGCAACCCGGTGGAACCGGAGGTGTAGATCACGTAGGCGAGGTTGTCCGGGCCGCTGTAGATCCCCGGATTGGCCGCCGATTGCGCGCTGGCCTGAACCTCTTCCCAGACCAGCAAGCGTGGCCGGTTGGCACAACCGAACTCGTCGAGCAACACCTGCGCCTGCTCACGGCAAGCCGCGCTGCACACCAGCACTGGCGTTTGGCTGAGTTCGATGATGCGGCTCAGGCGCTGACTCGGCAGACCCGGGTCCAGCGGCAGGTAACCGGCGCCCGCCTTGAAGCTGCCGATAATCATGCCCAGCAGATCGAGGTTACGCTCGGCCAGCAGCGCCACCGGTTGATCCATCTGCACGCCCGCCGCGACCAATGCATGGCCGAGTCGGTTGGCATTTTGGTTCAACTGTTCGTAGCTCTGCTGTTGCTCGAGGCAACTGGCGGCAATGCGCTGCGGGTGCGCCGCCACTTGCGCTTCGAACTGGGCGACGTAGCTCTGTTCCAGCGGATAGTCGTGAGCACTCTGGTTGCAGCCGTGGAGCAGGAAGTCCTGTTCCTCTGCACCCAGCAACGGCAGGTCAGCCATGTCGCCATGGAACCCCTCGACCAGCGCCAGCAACAGACGCTTGAACTCGCCCAGCATGCGCTCGACCGTCGACTCGTCGAAGTAACGCTGGTCATAGGACAGGTGCAGACCGAGGTCATCGCCCGGATAGCAGACCGCCGTCAGCGGGAAGTTGGTGTGGGTCCGGCCCGAGTCCGAAGTCGCGTTGAGGCTCTGCGCGCGATCCAGCACCGAGACTTCCACCGGGGCGTTCTCGAACACGAACAGGCTGTCGAACAGCGGCTGGCCTTTCGGCAGTTCGCTTTGCTCCTGGATGTTCACCAGCGGCAGATATTCGTACTCGCGCAATTGCATGTTGCTGTCGAGCAGACCGCTCAGCCACTGCCGCACGCTGGCGCGCTGGTCGTCCGCCGGAATCTGCACCCGCAGCGCGATGCTGTTGATGAACAGGCCGACGGTGCGTTGCATCTGCGGCATGTCCACCGGTCGCCCGGCCACGGTGACGCCGAACAGTACGTCGCGATCACCGCTCAGACGACGCAGCACCAGCGCCCACGCGGCCTGGGCAAATGTATTGACGGTCAGTTGATGGGCCTGGGCCAGCTCACGCAGACGGGCGCCATCCTGCACATCGAGACGGGTGTAGCGGTCGCCGACGATCATGCCGCCGCTTTCGCCGGCATGCTCGCGCAGGAATGGCCGGTCGCTCGGGATCGGCGTGGTGCGCTCGAACCCTTGCAGGTTCTGCTGCCACCACTGACGCGCCTCGGCCAGGCTCTGGCGTTGCAGCCAGCCGATGTAATCGCGGTAGCGCGGTGGTACGGAAAGCTGCGCGTCGCGACCTTCGCCCAGCGCGGTGTAAATCTCGAAGAAGTCGTTCATCAGCAGCGAACGGCACCAGGCATCGATCAGGATGTGGTGGTTGCTCATCATGAACCAGTAGCGCGCCGCGCCGACCTTGATCAGGCGCAGATGGAACGGCGCCTGATTGAGCAGATCGAAGCCGGCCTCGCGCTCGCTTTTCAGCAGCGCCTGCAGTTGCGGTTCCTGCTCGGCTTCGGCAACGGCGCTCCAGTCCAGATACTCGATCGGCGTGCGGCCCGGGGTGTGAATCACTTGCAGCATGTCTTCGCCGACGTTCCAGCAGAACGAGGCGCGCAACGATTCGTGACGGGCGACCACCGCTTGCCAGGCCTGGGCGAAACGCTCGGGGTCGAGTTCGCTGTTGATGCGGTAGCGATCCTGCATGTAGTACAGGCCGGTGCCCGGCTCGAGCAGGGTGTGCAGCAGCATACCCTCCTGCATCGGCGTCAGCGGATACACATCCTCGATGTGCGCCGCCGGCACCGGCAATGCGTCGAGCTGTGCCTGAGTCAGTTTCGCCAGCGGGAAGTCCGACGGCGTCAGGCCACCGGCGGAGTCTTGCAGGCAGTGTTCGATCAGGCTCTGCAATTCGCCAAGGTAGGCATCGGCCAGTTCATTGATGGTCTGCGCGTCGTAACGCTCGGCGCTGAAGGTCCAGCGCAGCAGCAACTCACCGCCGTAGACCTGACTGTCGACGCTCAACTCGTTCGGCAATGGCGCCTGCGGGTCGTGGGCCGCGCCGACCGGCTCGTCCAGCGGACGGAACAACGCCTCGCTGCCGAAGCTTTGGTCGAACTGGCCAAGGTAGTTGAAGGTGATCGGTGCATGCGGCAATGCCGCCATGCTCGCGCGGCTGGCGTCATCGGCCAGATAACGCAGCACGCCGTAACCCAGGCCTTTGTGCGGCACCGCGCGCAGTTGCTCCTTGATCGCCTTGATCGAAGCGCCCTGTCCGGCGGCCTCTTCGATGTTGTGCGGGGTCAGGCGCAGCGGATAAGCGCTGGTGAACCAGCCGACGGTGCGGGTCAGGTCGATTTCGTCGAACAGGGTTTCGCGACCGTGGCCTTCCAGTTGAATCAGCGCCGATGGCTGGCCACTCCAACGGCACAGCACGCGAGCCAGCGCGGTCAGCAACAGGTCGTTGACCTGGGTGCGGTAGGCACTCGGTGCCTGCTGCAACAACTGTTGGGTGTGCTCGGCGTCGAGACGCACGCTGACGGTTTGCGCGTGGCGATTCTGCTGACCGCCTTGCGGGTTTTCGCACGGCAATTCGGCACTCGGCCCGGCCAGTTGCGCTTGCCACCAGTCCCGTTCTTCGCGCAGGGATTCGCTGCCGGCATAAGCCTGCAAGCGCGCCGCCCAGTCCTTGAAGGCGCTGGTTTTCGCCGGCAGTTTTACCGACTGCCCGGCCTCGAGCTGGCGATACACGGTTTGCAGATCGTCGAGCAAGACGCGCCACGACACGCCGTCGACGACCAGGTGATGGATCGCGATAAACAGGCGTTGCTGTCCCTCAGGCCCATCGACCAGCACGACACGCATCAGCGGCCCTTCCTGCAGATCGAGGCTGCGCTGGGCGTCGGCGAACAGCGCCTGGCACTGGTCCATCGACGGCACGCGAACCTGCCACAGCACAGCGGCATCGGACACCGGCTGATGGCTCGCCTGCCACTGGCCCGTACTCTCGGTGAAGCGCAGACGCAAGGCGTCATGCTGCTCGATGACCGCCAACAGCGCTTGCTCCAGCCGATGCGGTTCCAGGACCGAAGTCGGCTCCAGCAACAACGCCTGGTTCCAGTGCTGACGCTGGGGAATCTCGCTGTCGAAGAACCAATGCTGGATCGGCGTCAGGCGTGACTCACCGCTGACCAGTCCTTGTTCGGCGGTGATTTGCTCGCTGCGGCTGGCGACAGCCGCGAGGGTCTGCACGGTCTGATGCTGGAACAGGTCGCGCGGGCTGAAATGAATGCCCTGCTGTCGCGCACGGCTGACCACCTGGATCGACAGGATCGAATCGCCGCCCAGTTCAAAGAAGTTGTCGTTGAGGCCGACCTGCTGGACGTTGAGCACCTCGCACCAGATCTGCGCCAGGGTCTGTTCCAGCTCATTGCTCGGCGCCACGTAATCCTGACGGTTCAGCTCCGGGTCCGGCGCCGGCAAGGCGCGACGGTCGAGCTTGCCGTTGGCGGTCAGCGGCATGCTCGCCAGCAGGATCAGGTGGGTCGGCACCATGTAGTCCGGCAGTTGCGCCTTGAGGTGCGCCTTCAGCGCTTCGCGCAGTTCGGCTTGCTCGGCGTCGCCCTGCTCGGCCACTTCGGTCACCAGATAGCCAACCAGTTGCTTGCCGCTCGGCGCATCCAGCGCCAACACCACCGCTTCGCGAATCGAGGCGTGCTCCAGCAGGCGGGTTTCGATCTCGCCCAGCTCGATGCGGAAACCACGGATCTTCACCTGATGGTCGATCCGCCCCAGGTACTCCACCAAGCCGTCGGCGCGTTGGCGCACCAGGTCGCCGGTGCGGTACATGCGCCCGCCATCGGCGGCGAACGGGTCGGCGACAAAGCGTTCGGCACTGATGCCGGCGCGCTCGTGATAACCCAGGGCCAGGCCGGCACCGCCGACGAACAGTTCCCCGGTCGCGCCTTGCGGCACCAGCGCCAGATCGGCGTCGAGAATGTAGGCCACACGGTCGCCGATCACGCTGCCGATCGGCACGCTGCCCGCGCCCTCTTCCAGCACGGGCGGCGCCAGGCTCGCCAGCGGCATGACCACGGTTTCGGTCGGACCGTAGGCGTTGAAGAACAGGCTCGGCTTGAAGGCGGCGCGAATCCGTTGCAGGTGTTCGCCGGTCAGCGCCTCGCCACCGGTGATGATCATCCGCACCGGCAGGGTGTCGTTTTGCGTCGCCAGGAATTGCGCCAACTGGCTGCCGTAGCTCGGCGTGAACCCGAGGACATTGATGCGATGGGTGCGAATCAGATCGCAGATTTCTTCCGCGTCCCACTGCCCCTGCGCACGCAGCACCACTTGCGCGCCGCTGAGCAACGGCACCAGCAGACGCTCGGTGGCGGCGTCGAAGTTGATCGAATAGAAGTGCAGTTCGCAGTCATCCGGGCGCATGCCGAACCGCTCGATCACCGCTTGGCAATGCATGGCGATTTCACCGTGGGACACCACCACGCCTTTCGGCTTGCCGGTGGAGCCCGAGGTGTAGATCAGGTACGCCTGATGCTGCGGCAGGCTGATGAACGGCAACTCCGTGGCCGGGTAATCGGCGAGCGCGGCGCGGTCATCTTCCAGGCACCAGCGCGCCACGTTCGGCGGCAGTTCACCGAGGGCCGTGAACATCGCGCGGTCGCTGAGCAGCAGGCCGACGCCGCTGTCCTCGATCATGTAATGCAGGCGATCGAGCGGGTATTCCGGGTCCAGCGGCACGTAGGCGCCGCCAGCCTTGAGAATCGCCAGCAGGCCGATGACCATTTCCAGCGAACGCTCCAGCGCCAGACCGACTCGCACTTGCGGCCCGACACCGCGTTCACGCAGCACCCAGGCCAGACGATTGGCCCGCGCATCCAGCTCGGCGTAGCTCAGGGTCTGTCCGGCGAAGGTCAGGGCCGGAGCGTCCTTGCGCACCAGCGCCTGCTCGGCGAACAGGTGATGGATGCACTGGTCGAGACGTCGCTCGCCCGGCTCGACGCCGAGGCTGTCGAGCAATTGCTGACGCTCAGCCGTGTCGAGCAGCGGCAGTTCGCTGAGGCGTTGTTGCGGGTCGGCGATCAGCGCTTCCAGCAGGTTGCGCCAATGTTTGGCCATACGGGCGATGGTCGGCTCGTCGAACAGGTCGGTGCTGTAAGTCAGGCAGCAACCGAGGCGATGGTCGAGGTCGGTGACTTCCAGGTTGAGGTCGAACTTGGTCGCCCGCGCATCGTTGGCCAGGTACTCGACAGTCATCCCGGCTAGGGTGCGGCTCTGCTGGAACTCCCAGCGCTGCACGTTGCACATCACCTGGAACAGCGGGTTGTAGGCAGCACTGCGCGGCGGCTGCAACGCCTCCACCAGATGATCGAACGGCAGGTCCTGATGGGACTGACCTTCGATGACGGTGTGGCGCACTTGCTCGAACAACTCGCCCACCGACATCTGGCCGTCGAGCTGGCAACGCAGCACCTGAGTGTTGAGGAACGCACCGATCAGCCCTTCACTTTCCGGGCGAATGCGGTTGGCCACCGGCGCACCGATGCGCAGATCGGTCTGGCCGCTGTAGCGGTAGAGCAGCGTGGCGAGCGCGGCGGTCATGGTCATGAACAGGGTCAGACCGTTCTGCGCATTGAACGCACGGACGCGGGCGGCGAGGTCATCGCTGAGATCGAAACGGAACAGTTCGCCCTGATGGCTTTGCACCGGCGGACGCGGACGGTCGCCCGGCAATTCCAGCAGCGGATGTTCGCGGCCCAGTTGCGCGGTCCAGTAATCGAGCTGACGCTGACGCTCGCCGGACTCCAGCCAGTTGCGCTGCCAGACGCTGTAATCGAGGTACTGCACCGGCAACGCTTCCAGCGGCGACTCGCGGTCGTCGACGAAGGCTTCGTACAACGCGCTGAGTTCGCGGGCGAAGATGTCCATCGCCCAGCCTTCAGTGACGATGTGGTGCAGGGTCAGAACGAAGTAGTGTTCGTGTTCGGCGGTCTTGACCAGGCAGGCGCGCAGCAGCGGACCGGTTTCCAGATCGAACGGCTGATGGGCTTCTTCGTCGGCCAGTTGCTGGACTTTCTGCTCGCGCAGGTCAGCGGCGAGTTTGGAGAAATCCTTCCAGTCCATGCGCACGCCGGTTTCGGCATGCACCTGCTGACGGGCCACGCCGTCGACGCTCGGGAACGTGGTGCGCAGGGTTTCGTGGCGCAGGATCAACGCCTGCAACGCCGCCTCGAAACGCCCGACATCCAGCACGCCACGCAGGCGCGCCATGCCACCGACGTTGTACGCCGGGCTGTCCGGTTCCATCTGCCAGAGGAACCACATGCGCTGCTGGGAATACGACAGCGGCACCGGTTGGCTGCGGTCGACCTTGTCGATCGGCGGCTGTTTGTTGGTGCGGCCACTGGCCTGGATCAGGCGGATCTGCCCGGCGAAATCCCCCAGTTCGCTGTGTTCGAACAGTGCGCGCAGCGGCAACTCGACGTCGCAGGCCTGACGGGTCCGGGAAATGATTTGCGTGGCGAGCAGCGAGTGACCGCCGAGGGCGAAGAAATCGTCGCGCAGGCCGACTTGCGCCAGGCCCAGCACTTCGCGCCAGATCGCGGCGATCTGTTGCTCCAGCTCAGTGACCGGCTCGACATGCTCGCGCACGTGCCATTGCGGCTCGGGCAGCGCACGGCGATCGAGTTTGCCGCTCGGGCTGAGGGGCATTTCGTCGAGGCGCATCAGTTGCGCCGGCACCATGTACTCCGGCAGCTCGGCGGCCAGCGCGGTTTTCAGGCGGGTGATTTGCGCGTCCGGGTCTTCGCTGGAATCGGTGGTGGTGAAGTAGCCGATCAGTTGCGCACCGGCGGCGGTTTCGCGGACCAGCACCACGGCCTGGGCGACGCTGTCCTGAGCCAGCAGCCGCGCTTCGATTTCTTCCGGCTCGACGCGGAAGCCGCGCAACTTGACCTGCTGATCGAGGCGGCCGAGGTATTCGATCACGCCCTCGGCAGTCCAGCGTGCACGGTCACCGGTGCGGTACAAACGTGCGCCCTGCTCGCCCAGCGGATCGACCACGAAACGCTCGGCGGTCAACGCCGGACGCCCGAGGTAACCACGGGCCAGGCCAATGCCACTGATGCACAGCTCGCCCGGCACACCGGCCGGCACCGGGTTCAGGTCGCTGTCGAGTACGCGGCAGATCACATTGCCCAGCGGCCGGCCGATCGGCGAGCGCTCGCCGTCGCCGGTCGAGCAATGCCAATGGGTAACGTTGATCGCGGTTTCGGTCGGACCGTAGCGGTTGTGCAGTTGCACTGCCGGCAGTTGCGCCAGCAGCCGGTTGCGCAGTTCCGCCGGCAGCGCTTCGCCACCGGAGAACACCCGGCGCAGGCTAGTGCATTCGGCGCTCAGCGGTTCGTCGACAAACAGCGAAAGCAGCGGCGGTACGAAGTGCAGCGTGGTCACGCCGTATTGCTGAACCAGTTGCGCGATCCGATGCGGATCACGATGCTCACCGGGGCCGGCAATCGCCAGGCGCGCACCGGTGATCAGCGGCCAGAAGCATTCCCACACCGACACGTCGAAACTGATCGGCGCTTTCTGCAGCAGCACGTCGCTGTCGTTCAGGCGATAGGTGTTCTGCATCCATTGCAAGCGCTCGGCCAGTGCTGCGTGGGTGTTGCCGACGCCCTTCGGCTGACCGGTGGAACCGGAGGTGTAGATCACGTAGGCGAGGTGGTCACCGTGCAGGTGCAGCCCCGGGGCCTGGCTCGGCCAGTTCTCCAGGTGCAGGGAATCCATGGCGATGACGCTGACGCCCTCGCTGGCCGGCAAACGGTCGAGCAAAGCGGTCTGGGTCAGCAGCAGTTCGACGCCGCTGTCGCTGAGCATGTAGGCCAGACGTTCGGCCGGGTAGTCCGGGTCCAGCGGCACATAGGCGCCGCCCGCCTTGATGATCGCCAGCAGACCGATCAGCAGTTGCGGCGAACGCTCGCAGGCGATAGCCACGCACACGTCCGGGCCGACGCCTTTGTCACGCAGATAATGCGCCAGACGGTTGGCTTGGGTGTGCAACTCGGCGAAGTCGTAACTGCCGCCGTCCCACACCAGCGCAGTGCGCTCCGGGGTCTGCTGTGCTTGTGCGTTGAGCAGTTCCGGCAGCCATTGCTGCGCCGGCGTGCAAGGGGCAACGCTCCAGACCTTCTGCTGATCGTGTTCGGCGGCGGTCAGCAATGGCAGGTCGCCGATGGCTTGCTGCGGACGCTCGCAGACCTCGCGCAACAGGTTGCAGAAATGCTCGGCCAGACGCTCGATGGTCGCGGCGTCGAACAGCTCATCGGCGTAGTCGAAGGACAGGCTCAGGCGCCCGTTGCGGTCTTCTTCGCTGTGCAGTTGCAGATCGAACTTGGCCTCGCGGCTGTGCCACGGCAGTTCTTCGGCGAGCAGTCCCGGCAGGCGTTTCAGCGCACTCAGGTCGCGTTGCTGGTGGTTGAACATGACCTGGAACAAGCCTTGTTCGCGCGCCTGCGGGAAGGCTTCGAGCAGTTGTTCGAACGGCAGATCCTGATTCGCCTGGGCGCCGAGCGCAGCCTGACGGGTCCGGGCCAGCAGCTCCACGAATGGCAGGCGCGAATCGACCTCGGCACGCAGCACCTGGGTGTTGATGAAGAAGCCGATCAGGCCCTGGGTTTCCAGGCGCGGACGGTTGGCGTTGGGCACGCCGATGCGAATGTCGCGCTGGCCGCTGTAGCGGTGCAACAGGCTCTGGAACGCCGCGAGCAACAGCATGAACGGGGTGGATTGATGGGCCTGGGCGGTGTTGCGAATCGCCTCGCTGAGGCTGACGCTCAGCCGCACGCCATGCCGTGCGGCGCTGTGCTTGATCTTCGCCGAGCGCGGATGGTCAGTGGCCAGTTCGAGGGTCGGGTGCTCGTCACCCAACTGCGCTTTCCAGTACCCCAGTTGCCGCTCGCCCTCACCTTGCGCCAGCCATTGGCGCTGCCAACTGCCGTAGTCAGCGTATTGGGTCGGCAAGGCCGGGAGATTGGCCGTCGCACCTTGGGAGGCAGCGGCGTACAGGCGCGAGAACTCGTCGATCAGCACGTTCATCGACCAACCGTCGGCGATGATGTGGTGCATCGTCACCAGCAGTTGGTGATCTTCGTCATCGAGACGAATCAGCGTCACCCACAGCAGCGGGCCTTTTTCCAGATCGAACTGGGTACGTGCCTCGTCCTCGCGAATCTGTTGCGCACGGGTTTCACGCTCGGCGGGCGGCAGATCGCTGATGTCGATCCGTTGCAGGTTGAATTCACCCGCTGCGACCACCTGTTGCAGGGCCACGCCGTCACGCTCGAAGAAGCGCGTGCGCAGGGATTCGTGACGCTCGACCAGTTGCTGGAAACTGGCGCGCAGGGCGTCCTCATCCAGTTCGCCACGCAGGCGCAAGGCGCCGGGAATGTTGTAGGCGCTGCTCTGCGGATCGAGTTGCCAGGTGATCCACAGACGGTTTTGCGCCAGGGATTGCGGCAGCGGCTCGTTGCGCGACAGCGCGGCGATTTCGCCCTGGGCGCTGCCGCCATCCTGTTGCTGCTGCGCCACGGCGGCGGCGAATGCCGCGAGGGTGGGCGCTTCGAAGAGCAGGCGCAGATTCAGCTCCAGGCCCAGCTCTTCGCGCACCCTGGCAATCACTTGGGTGGCGGCGATCGAGTTACCGCCGAGGAGGAAAAAGTGATCGTCGGCCGCGACCTGCTTGACGTTCAGTTGCTCGGCCCAGATCGCGCCGATCAAGGTTTCCAGCTCGGAGGCGGAGACGGTCGATTCTTGCGATTCGCCGGTGGTTGTCGGGAACACTGCGTAGCTGTCGAGGCTGCCGTCGGCCAGACGATTGCGGCACGCCGAACGTTGCAGTTTGCCGCTGGACGTCTTCGGCAACGCGCCTGGATTGAGCAGCACCACCACGCTCGGTGCTTCCTGATAAGCCTCGGCCACGGCCTGGCGGATGGCTTTGATCAGCGCCTCCGGCGGGAGGATTTTCTGCACGCTGCGGCTGATTTCCGCCGCGATGCCGATGCCCTCTTCGCCATGCTGGCTGACTGCGAACGCCGCGACCCGGCCCTTGCGAACCACTTCCACTTCGCGCTCGACGGTTTGCTCGATGTCCTGCGGATAAAGGTTGTGACCGCGCACGATCAGCATGTCTTTCAGGCGACCGGTGATGAACAGCTCGCCATCACGGATGAATCCCAGGTCACCGGTACGCAGCCAGGTGCGGCCGGCATGCTGGACGAAGGTCTTGGCGCTGGCTTGCGGATTGCGCCAGTAGCCGTGGGCGATGCTCGGCCCGGCGGCCCAGACTTCGCCGACGGCATTGTCAGGCAGTTCTTCAAGACGATTCGGCTCGACGATCAGCACCGCATGCTCAGGCTGGCTGATGCCGCAACTCATGATCGGGCTGCCGGTGCCAGGCTCGGCGCGGTTCTGCGCCAGCGCCTGATCGTCCACGCGCAGGGCCGGAATCCCTTGCCCGCGCGGCGTGCCGGCGACAAACAGGGTCGCCTCAGCCAGACCGTAGGACGCCATGAAGCTGTCTTCGCTGAAACCGCAGGTGACGAACTTCTCGGCGAAGCGTTCGAGGGTATCGAGGCGGATCGGCTCCGAACCGGAATACGCCACGCGCCAGCGGCTGAGGTCGAGGCGCTCCATGGCCGACTCGCTGACCCGCTCGCTGCACAGACGGTAGGCGAAGTCCGGGCCGCCGCTGATGGTGCCGCCGTATTGGCTGATCGCTTCGAGCCAGCGCAGTGGCCGGCCGAGGAAGTACGCCGGGGACATCAGAATGCACGGCACACCGCTGAAGATCGGTTGCAGCAGACCGCCGATCAGACCCATGTCGTGGTACAGCGGCAACCAACTGACGATGACGTCGTCCGGGTTCACGTCGATGCCGAAACCGTGGCGGATCAGCAGCTCGTTGGCGACCAGATTGCCGTGGCTGACCTGCACGCCCTTGGGCAGCGCGGTGGAGCCGGAGGTGTATTGCAGGAACGCGATGTGATCTTGCGGCAGGGGCGGCTCGACCCAACGCTCGGCCAGCGCGCTGTCGAGGGTGTCGACACACAACAGCGGCGGCGCGCCTTCGATCTGCTGCAAGGCGTCGCGCAGGTCGGCACTGGTCAGCAGCAGACGCGGTTCGGCGTCGGCAATGATCGACAGCAAGCGTTCCTGATGATGGCGACGGGCCGATTCCGGCGGATAGGCCGGCACCGCGATCACGCCCGCATACAGGCAACCGAAGAAGGCCGCGACGTAATCCGGGCCGCTGGGAAACAGCAATACCGCGCGCTCGCCGAAACCGGCCTCGGCCTGCAACGCGGCGGCAATGGTACGCGCGCGTTGATCGAGTTCGCGATAACTGAGCACCACAGCCTGCTCCTCGGATTCCGCGAGAAAACGCAGGGCTAGCCGATCCGGCGTCAGGGCCGCGCGGCGCTGGAGGGCTTGGACCAGGGTGCTGGGGAGTTCGAACGCGTCGGTCATGAGGTTTCCTGCCTGAATTCGGCTTGCTAGTGGAATCGGGTTGTTGCGTCACGCCCTTTCGGGACGCGCAGGGCGCGGTCTGTGCCGACCGCGCAAGGCATGGGAATGCTGTCTGGCCGGGGACGTTTGCCCGGAACCATTCACCAATGAGAACGGATGACGTCTTGAAATAATTAGTCGGCAGGCTGGAACGCCGATGGGGCTGGGTTGGAACGCAGTGCGGCGGCGTGTCGCAGTTCTCGAATCGCACCTTTATGGATCATTAGTTCCCTTTCTCAATTGACAATCATTATCATTCAACATAATTTGTCGCTCGATGTGTAGGACGGCCCCGTCCCCCAGGCGTCCCACTAACCTATTGGCAGCAAGGTGATTTCCATGACGGAACAAGTATCCACAAGCAGGTGCGATTCACCGCTACTTCAGGCTTTCGTCGACAATCGACTGATTCTGGTCAAGATTGCAGCCCGCATTACCGGCTGCCGGTCGCGTGCCGAAGATGTGGTTCAGGATGCATTTTTCCGACTGCAATCGGCCCCTCCGATCACGTCGTCGATCAAGGCTCAACTGAGTTACCTGTTCCAGATCGTGCGCAACCTGGCGATCGATCACTACCGCAAACAGGCGCTGGAGCAGAAGTACGCCGGCCCCGAAGAGGAAGGGTTGAACGTGGTCATCCAGGGCGCTTCGCCGGAAACCTCGCACATCAACTTCTCGACCCTGGAAAACATCGCCGATGCGCTGACCGAACTGCCCAGCCGCACCCGCTATGCGTTCGAGATGTATCGCCTGCACGGCGTACCGCAAAAAGACATCGCCAAGGAACTCGGCGTCTCGCCGACCCTGGTCAACTTCATGATCCGCGATGCGCTGGTGCATTGCCGCAAGGTGTCGGGCGCTCGTGGAGATGTGGCGGCGATGGCGCGTCGTTAACCCCGCGCCACGCACACAAAAAGATCGCAGCCTTTGCAGGCTGCGATCTTTTTTTTGCCTGATGCGTTATCAGGCCAGCTTGCACCGATCGAAGAACCGCTCACGCCCCAGAATCATCAGCGCCGCGCGCTTGTGCGGGAAGTCGAATTCCTTTTCACAGTGGAAGCACTGGTTGTGCATGTGGCCGATCATCTTCGCGTTGTCGGCGCGCGGTTCGGCGACCACGCGCTGGGTGCGCGGATCATCCAGAAACAGGTAATGCACCAACGCCGACAGCCAGCTCGCCACTTTATGCGGGCCACGATGGTCTTCTTCGCCCACCAGCATGTGAATACCGCGATCGTAATTGTCGGCGTCGTAGAACGGCGCGATGCGATCTTCCTTGGCCCAGTACGCTTCGAAATAGGCAAACGGCTGATCGTCGAAACAACCGATCAGGGTCAGGGTGTGCGGGTCGGCGTCGAGTTTGCTCAGGTATTCGCGATGCTGTTCGAGACTGCCCTCCTCCTGCCAGAAACTGGCAACGCGCGGGCTGTTCTGCCAACGGTTGAAACGCGGCAGATCCTCTTCGAGCTCCACCGTGCGCAGGGAAATCCATGCGCCGAGCCGCGCATCGAAACGCCGGTAGACCTCGCCGCGCGGCTTGACCGGACGCAGCGGATGGCGTTTGCCATTACTGATGACCATTTGCTGCGGATAGCTGCCGGTCAGCGAAGTGCCCAGCCACGGTTGCGGCAGTTGCCAGAACAGACCGCGCTCGCAGCGATATTCACCCGCCACTTCGGTGCTCACCAGCAATCCGCTGAGCAAGGCTTCGGTGGGTGGCTGATCCAGCTGCCAGATCAACTGCTGGCGCGCCGGATCGCGGGCAAACAACCAGTAACAGGCCGCCCACAACGCCTGGCCGGGTGGCAGGGCGAAGCGCTCATCGATCTGGATCGGCCCCTGGGCCTCACGATCGAGCCGCAGGCGAATCAGCGGTTGCCCGTCCAGACTCAGGCTCAAACGGCTTTCGGTGGCATCGGCTATCAGTTCGCTGCCCGTGGGCAAGGCCAGGGCAGTCAGGTCATTCAGATTGGACATGGGTCGGGCTCACGATAATCGTCGACAGTTCAACGATGGAACGTGAGCCGGGCGGGGAAATTTAGCCCGTGCGCCAAAATGCGCCGGTCAGTGTTGCGACACCGGCACCACGGCAATCTTGTACGGATCGAAGATCTTCAGCAGCTCGCCGTTGTCACGCAGGCCTTGCAGCAACTTGCTGAACGCGTCGCCGGTGATCGGTGCGGTCGGGCGCAAAATCGCGTAGTGGTGATAGATCTGGTCGATGCGCTGCGAAACCAGCAACTCACTGCTCACCTTCTGGTTACGCAGCAGGTAATCGCTCAGATAAGAGCGGGTCACCAGCGCGATATCGGCCCGCCCGCGCAACACCATCAACAGGTTGCTGTCGTGGGAATAGGTCAGCGTGGCGTTGTAGTTTTGCGCGAGGAATTTCGGATCGGCGTTGAAGTTGGCGAATTCATAGTGATAACCACTGAACAGGGCCAGGCGCTTGCCGGTGAGGTCGGCGAAGTAGCTTTGCTGACGACCGGGCTCACTTTGCGCGACAAAGATCTCCGCGTCTTCCAGCCCCATGTCGACGGTGGTGTGGGGAATGTCCTTCCAGCCCCAGTCCGGGTTCTCGAAGATCGCCATGTCCGTGCGACCATCCTTGAAGTCACCGAATCGCCGGGGAATCGAGGTGGGCACCAGCACGAACTGATAGTCGCTCTGCAAGCGGTTCAGGGCGGCGACCAGTTCCGGCAGCAGACCGGTATCGGCGCCGTTTTCCGGGCGAATGGTGTAAGGCGGGAAATGCGCCGCCCCCACCCGGACCAACTGCGCCGACTGAGCGGGCAAAACCCAAAATGCAGCCAGCGCTACGAACATCAGCCCTGCGGCCGTCCGAATTGGTGAAGACTTCAAAACACCCCACTCCCCGAAAAATTACCGATCCATGCATTCAAGCTAGGCGGTTTCGCCCAGTTAGCCAGTTTCACGAACCAATAGAAAGCATTCAGCGTTCTTCAAGCACCAGAATCAGCGCTTCATCGGCCAATTGATCGAGGCTCAGATTGCCGCCGGCACGGAACCAGGTGGTGGTCCAGGACAACGCCCCGGTGAGGAAGCGTCGGGTGATGAACACATCACCGCGAATAAACCCGGCGTCCCTGGCCTCGCCCAGCACCTGCAGCCAGATGTCTTCATAGATATCGCGCAGCGCCAGCACCCGGGCCTGGCCTTCCTCGGACAACGAGCGCCACTCATACACCAGCACCGCCATCGCCTCGCCGCTGCCGCCCATGATCGACTGCAATTCGCAACGGATCAGCGCCAGCACCCGCTCGCGCACGCTGGTTGCTTCGGCCAGTGAGGCGCGCATCAGCGCGGTGTTGTAACGGATGGTTTCTTCCATCACGGCACGAAGGATTTCATCCTTGCTCTTGAAGTGATGAAAAATGCTCCCCGACTGAATCCCCACCGCTCCCGCCAGATCGCGCACGGTGGTGCGTTCATAGCCCTTGTTGCGGAACAGGTGCGCCGCCACCTGGAGCAACTTGCCGCGAGCGCTCTCCGGATCGGTCAACTGACCGGCATCGACCAGTTCACGCATCACCCCCAGGGCTTTTTGCTCGTCCACCCGTTCTCTCCTACAGTCGATCAGTCGGCTGCTCCCCTGAAACCGCAGGGTTGCGCGGGCAATTTAAGCCGCCGCCGGTAACCAAGCAAGCGCTCGGGCAGAAGATTATTTCAGTCGTTTACAAACCAAGCGCTTGCTTGGTAGTCTCGAAGCACTTCTGTCGGAGGTGCCTGTGTCGGAGATAAAAATGCCAACTACCGTGCGCATCGGATGCGCCAGTGCATTCTGGGGTGATACCTCGACCGCTGCCGCGCAACTGGTGGACGCCGGTCGACTGGACTATCTGGTGTTCGACTACCTGGCGGAAATCACCCTGTCGATCATGGCCGGCGCCCGGATGAAAGATCCCCGGACCGGATTCGCCAGCGACTTCATCGACGTCCTCACGCCCCTGCTGCCGCAACTGGCCGAGCAACGCATCCGCGTCATCAGCAACGCCGGCGGAGTCAATCCACAGGCCTGCGCCGCCGCCTTGCAAGCGGCCTGCGACGCGGCCGGGATTGACCTGAAAATCGCCGTGCTGCTGGGCGACGACCTGCAACCGCAACTCAAACAACTCGCCAATCAAGGCATCACGGAAATGTTCAGCGGCGCCCCGTTGCCGCCGGTGTGCGTTTCGACCAACGCCTACCTCGGCGCGCCGGGCATCGTCGAGGCCCTGCGCCTGGGTGCCGACATCGTCATCACCGGGCGGGTGGTCGACAGCGCAGTGGTCAGCGCCGCGCTGGTGCATGAATTCGGCTGGTCATGGCACGACTTCGACAAACTCGCCCAGGCCGCCCTGGCCGGGCACATCATCGAATGCGGCGCACAATGCACCGGCGGCAACTTCACCGACTGGCGTGACGTCCCGGACTATGAGCACATCGGCTTCCCGATCGTCGAGGTCAGCGCCGACGGCCACTTCATCGTCAGCAAGCCCGAAGGCTCGGGCGGGCTGGTCACACCGCTGACAGTCGGCGAACAGATGCTGTATGAAATCGGCGATCCCCAGGCGTATCTGTTGCCTGATGTGGTGTGCGATTTCAGCCAGGTCAAACTTCAGCAACAAGGCCTGAATGCCGTACGGGTCCACGGCGCCAAAGGCCTGCCGCCCAGCGACAAATACAAGGTCAGCGCCACGTATCCGGACGGTTTTCGCTGCTCCGCCAGTTGCCTGATCGCCGGCATCGATGCGGTGGACAAGGCCCGGCGTGTCAGTCAGGCGATCCTCGGCAAAACCTCGGAAATGCTTGAACAGCGCGGCTGGGGACCCTACAGCGAAACCCACATCGAACTGCTCGGCAGCGAAGCCACCTACGGCCCCCACGGCCAGCGTCGCGACAGCCGTGAAGTGGTGATCAAACTGGCGGTCCGTCATCCGCACAGGCAGGCGCTGATCCTGTTCTCCCGGGAAATCGCCCAGGCCGCCACCGGCATGGCCCCGGGACTGACCGGAATCGTCGGCGGCCGGCCAACGGTGTATCCGCTGATCCGGCTGTTCTCGTTCCTCGTCGACAAAAGCGCCTGCACCCTGCACATCGACATCGCCGGTGAGCACCATCCCTTCACCCTCCCCGACGCTGCCGCGCTCGACAGCCAGGAGCTGCCCCTGCCCCATGAACCGCCCAAGCCCCACGGTCGCGCCGACGCCAGCGTGGCCCTGGTGAAACTGGCCGTGGCACGCTCTGGCGACAAGGGTAATCACAGCAACATCGGGGTGATGCCACGGCGGCCGGAATACTTGCCGTGGATCGCCGAAGCGCTGACCCCGGCGGTGGTCGTCGACTGGATGCGCCACGTCCTCGACCCGCTCCACGGGCGGGTCGAGCGCTGGTATCTGCCCGGCACCCACAGCCTGAATTTCCTCCTGGAAAACGCCCTCGGCGGCGGTGGCGTGGCCAGTCTGCGCATCGATCCGCAAGGCAAGGCTTTCGCCCAGCAACTGCTGGAAATCCAGATCCCGGTGCCGCAGAGCATCGCCGAACAGTTCGACTAGAGGATGGCCAGCATGGCGTATGAATCGATTTTCCGAGCCGATCTGTTCAGCGGCCAGACTCTCATCGTCACCGGTGGCGGCAGCGGCATCGGCCGGTGTACCGCCCATGAACTGGCGGCGCTCGGGGCCACCGTGGTGCTGGTCGGGCGCAAAGCGGAAAAGCTCCAGCGGGTCGCCGCCGAAATTGCCGAGGACGGTGGTCGCGCGTACTGGAAGGCCTGCGACATTCGCGATGAAGAAGCCGTGAAGCAACTGGTTGCCGAGCTGATCCACGAGCACGGGCCCATCCACGGCCTGGTCAACAATGCCGGCGGCCAGTATCCGTCGCCGTTGGCGTCGATCAATCAGAAAGGTTTCGAAACCGTGCTGCGCACCAATCTGGTCGGCGGCTTCCTGATGGCCCGGGAAGTGTTCAACCAATCCATGAGCAAACACGGCGGCAACATCGTCAACATGCTCGCCGACATGTGGGGCGGCATGCCCGGCATGGGCCATTCCGGCGCCGCACGCTCGGGTATGGACAACTTCACCAAGACCGCCGCATTCGAGTGGGGCCATGCGGGAGTGCGGGTCAACGCGGTGGCGCCGGGATGGATCGCCTCCAGTGGCATGGACACTTACGAAGGCGCATTCAAAGCGGTGATCCCGACCCTGCGCGAACAGGTGCCGCTCAAGCGCATCGGCACCGAGTCGGAGGTCAGCGCGGCCATCGTGTTTCTGCTCAGCCCGGCGGCGGCATTCATCAGCGGCAGCACCTTGCGCATCGACGGCGCGGCGAGTCTCGGCAGTCGCGCCTGGCCGCTGCACAAGGCGACCCACAGCGAATCGTTCAACGGTTTCCACCGCGCGTTTTTGCCGGACGTGCTCAAGGACAAGGAGTAAGCCATGCCGCAGATCCAGTCCCAACTCGATCCCCACAGCGAAACGTTTGCCCGCAATCGCGCGGCGATGCTCGCGGCCATCGAGCATGTGCAGCAACTCGAGCAGAACCTGCTGAACAAAGCCGCCGAAGCCAAACCGAAATTCGACAAGCGCGGCCAACTGCTGCCTCGCGAGCGTCTGAACCTGCTGCTAGACCCCGGCTCGCCCTTCTTGGAACTCGCCAGCCTCGCCGGTTACAAGTTGCATGACGACAAGGACGGCAGCGCTGCCGGTGGAGGCTTGATCGCCGGTATCGGCTACGTGTCCGGCGTGCGGGCGCTGGTGGTGGCGAACAACAGCGCGATCAAGGGCGGGACCATCTCGCCCGCCGGCCTGAAAAAATCCCTGCGCCTGCAACAGATCGCCCAGGAAAACAAACTGCCGGTCATTACCCTCGCCGAAAGCGGCGGCGCCAACCTCAACTACGCGGCGGAGATTTTCGTCGAAGGCGCGCGCAGCTTTGCCAATCAGGCGCGGATGTCCGCCATGGGCCTGCCGCAAATCACCGTGGTACATGGTTCGGCCACCGCTGGCGGCGCCTATCAGCCGGGGCTGTCGGATTACGTGGTGGTGGTGCGCGGCAAGGCCAAGCTGTTCCTGGCCGGCCCGCCGCTGCTCAAGGCCGCCACCGGCGAAGTCGCCACCGATGAAGAACTGGGCGGCGCCGAAATGCACGCGCAGGTGGCCGGCACCGCCGAATACCTGGCCGAGAACGATGCCGACGGCGTGCGTCAGGTACGGGAAATCGTCAGCCTGTTGAACTGGAACGAGCAACTGCCGTGGTTGCCCGAGCCACAATATAAAGAACCGCTCTACCCCATCGACGAATTGCTCGGGCTGATTCCCGACGATCCGAAAAAGCCCTACGACGCACGCGAAATCATTGCACGGATCGCCGACGAATCACGCTTTCTGGAGTTCAAGGGCGAGTTCGATCAACAGACCCTGTGCGGCCACCTGAAAATCCACGGTCGGGCCTGCGGCTTCATCGGCAACAACGGCCCGATCACCCCCAATGGCGCGAGCAAGGCGGCGCAGTTCATTCAGCTCTGCGACCAGAGCCAGACGCCGCTGCTGTTTTTCCACAACACCACCGGGTTCATGGTCGGCACCGAGTCAGAACAACAAGGCGTGATCAAGCACGGCTCGAAACTGATTCAAGCGGTGGCCAACGCCCGGGTGCCGAAACTGACCATCGTCGTGGGCGGCTCCTATGGCGCCGGCAACTATGCGATGTGCGGACGCGGCCTCGATCCGCGATTCATCTTCGCCTGGCCCAACAGCCGCACCGCCGTCATGGGCGGCGCCCAGGCCGGCAAGGTATTGCGCATCGTCACCGAAGCCAGGCAGCTCAAGGATGGCCTGGAGCCCGACCCGAAAATGCTCGACATGCTGGAACAGGTCACCGCGCAGAAGCTCGACAGCCAGTCCACCGCTCTCTACGGCAGTGCCAACCTGTGGGACGACGGCCTGATCGACCCCCGCGACACCCGCACCCTGCTCGGCTATCTGCTGGACCTGTGCCACGAAGCCGACGTACGTGCGCTGCAACCCAACAGCTTCGGCGTGAGCCGGTTCTAACTGCCACGGATTTCAGGAGAACAATAAAAAATGATCGTCACCCCGGAACACGAAGCACTGCGCCGCACCGTCCGCCAATTCGTCGAGCACGAGATCAACCCCCACGTCGAGGCCTGGGAAAAGGCCGGGCGTTTTCCGATCCACGAGATCTTCCGCAAGGCCGGCGACCTCGGCCTGCTGGGGATCTCCAAACCGGAAAAGTTCGGTGGCATGGGCCTCGACTACAGCTATTCGATCGTCGCCGCCGAAGAATTCGGCACCATTCATTGCGGCGGGATTCCGATGTCGATCGGGGTGCAGACCGACATGTGTACCCCCGCCCTTGCCCGCTTCGGCTCCGATGAATTGCGCGAAGAGTTCCTGCGTCCGGCGATCACCGGCGAACAGGTCGGCTGCATCGGCGTCTCGGAAGTCGGGGCCGGCTCCGACGTCGCCGGACTGAAAACCACCGCGCGCAAGGACGGCGACGACTACGTGATCAACGGCAGCAAGATGTGGATCACCAACTCGCCGAGCGCCGACTTCATTTGCCTGCTGGCGAACACATCCGATGACAAGCCGCACGTCAACAAATCGCTGATCATGGTGCCGATGAACAGCCCCGGCATCAGCCTCAGCTCGCACCTGGACAAGCTCGGCATGCGCAGCTCGGAAACCGCCCAGGTGTTTTTCGACAACGTGCGCGTGCCCCAGCGCAACCGCATCGGCCATGAGGGCGCCGGCTTCATGATGCAGATGCTGCAATTCCAGGAAGAGCGGCTGTTCGGCGCGGCAAACATGATCAAGGGCCTGGAATATTGCGTCGACAGCACCATCGAGTACTGCAAGGAACGCAAGACCTTCGGTAACGCGCTGATCGACAATCAGGTGATCCATTTCCGCCTCGCCGAGTTGCAGACCGAAATCGAATGCCTGCGGGCGCTGGTCTACCAGGCCACCGAGCAATACGTGAAAGGCCAGGACGTCACGCGACTGGCATCGATGGCCAAGCTCAAGGCCGGGCGCCTCGGCCGCGAAGTCAGCGACAGTTGCCTGCAATATTGGGGCGGCATGGGCTTCATGTGGGACAACCCGGTGGCCCGCGCCTACCGCGACGTGCGGCTGGTGTCGATTGGCGGCGGCGCCGACGAAATCATGCTGGGGATCATCTGCAAACTGATGGGCATCCTGCCGGGGAAAAAGAAATGAGCCCCCTGCCCGATTGCCAGACGCTGCTGCTCGAATCCCATAACGGCGTGCTGCACATCACCCTCAATCGCCCCGACAGTCGCAACGCCATGAGCCTGCAAATGGTCGCGGAACTGCGCAGCGTGCTGGCGGCAGCGCGCGACGACAGAGGCGTGCGCGCACTGGTGCTCAGCGGCGCCGGCGGGCACTTCTGCGCCGGTGGCGACATCAAGGACATGGCCAGCGCCCGCACCCGGGGCGCCGATGCCTATCGCGAGTTGAACCGCGCCTTCGGTGCCCTGCTGGAAGAAGCACAACACGCGCCGCAAGTGCTGATCACCGTGCTGCAAGGGGCGGTGCTTGGCGGCGGGTTCGGTCTGGCGTGTGTCAGCGACATCGCCATCGCCGATCATCAGGCGCAATTCGGCCTGCCGGAAACCAGCCTCGGCCTGCTGCCGGCGCAGATCGCGCCGTTCGTGGTGCAGCGGATCGGCCTCACCGAAACCCGGCGCCTGGCGCTGACCGCTGCGCGTTTCGACGGCACGCACGCACGACGCATGGGGCTGGTGCATTTTGTCGAGGAGGATCCGCAAACCCTGGCCGAACGCCTGGATGAGGTGCTGCAGCACGTTCTGTGTTGCGCACCCGAAGCCAATGCCATGACCAAGAAACTGCTGCTGGCCAGTGCCGCCCAGCCTTCGAGCCAGTTACTGGATGACGCGGCGCAGTGGTTCAGCGCGGCGGTGACGGGGGCTGAGGGAATCGAGGGAACCATGGCGTTCGTGCAGAAGCGCAAGCCTCGGTGGGCCTCGTAACCCCCGTGGGAAGCCAATCCATTCACCGCCCACTTCCAGGAAAGCCACCATGCCCGCCATCCACAAAATCCTGATTGCCAATCGCGGTGAAATCGCCTGTCGCATCCAGCGCACGGCCCAGGCCCTGGGCTATCGCACCGTCGCCGTGTTCAGCGAGGCCGATGCCGACGCGTTGCATGTACAGATGGCCGATCAAGCGGTGAACATCGGCCCGGCACCGGTGCAACAGTCCTACCTCAATATTCCGGCCATCCTCGATGCCGCCCGGCGCAGCGGTGCCGATGCGATCCACCCCGGCTATGGTTTCCTCTCGGAAAACGCCGAGTTTGCCCGCGCCTGCGAACAAGCGGGGCTGACCTTCATCGGCCCCAGCGCGGAGGCCATTGAGCTGATGGGCAGCAAACGCCTGTCGAAAATCGCCATGCTTGAAGCCGGCGTGCCGTGCATTGCCGGTTATCAAGGCGCCGAACAGGATGATGCGACCTTGCTGCGCGAAGCCGAACGCATTGGTTATCCGCTGATGATCAAGGCCAGCGCCGGCGGCGGCGGACGTGGCATGCGTCTGGTACACAACGCCGATGAACTGCCGGCGCAACTGCGTACGGCGCGCTCCGAGGCGCTGAACGGTTTCGGCAGTGATGAACTGATCCTCGAACAGGCGCTGATCGAACCGCGCCATGTCGAGGTGCAGTTGTTTGGCGACCACCACGGGCATTTGCTTTACCTCGGCGAGCGCGACTGCTCGATCCAGCGCCGTCATCAGAAAGTCATCGAGGAAGCGCCCTGCCCGGTCATGACCGCCGAGCTGCGCCAGGCGATGGGCGAAGCGGCGCTCAAGGCCGGGCGGGCGGTGAACTACGTCGGTGCCGGCACCGTGGAGTTTCTGCTCGATGGCCGTGGCCGCTTCTACTTTCTGGAGATGAACACGCGCCTGCAAGTCGAGCATCCGGTGACCGAGTTGATCACCGGGCAGGATCTGGTGGCGTGGCAATTACGCATCGCCGAAGGACAGCCGCTGCCGTTGACCCAGGATCAGGTGCAACTCAACGGCCATGCCATGGAGGTGCGCCTCTACGCCGAAGATCCGGCACAGGGTTTTCTACCGCAGACCGGCCGGGTCGAAGCCTGGGAGCCGGCCTTGCACGAGGGCACCCGGATTGACCATGGCCTGCGTGAAGGCCAGTCGATCAGCGCGTTCTACGACCCGATGCTCGGCAAACTGATCGCCCACGGCGCGACTCGCGAAGAGGCCCGGCGCAAACTGCTGCGCGCGGTACAGGACAGCGTTCTGCTGGGTCTGCACAGCAATCAGCGCCTGCTGACCCATCTGCTGCAACATCCACAATTCATCCGTGGCGAATTCAGCACCGCTTTCATCCCTCAGTACTTCGCCGATCACCCTTGCCTGCAGGCGTATGCGCCCAATGCCGAGGAACTGGCCATCGCGGCGCTGCTGTTTTATCAGGGCACGGCCCAGGCGCACCGCGCGCCACTGAACGGCTGGCGCAACACCGCCAGCGTGCCGCTGCGGTATCGGCTGGGCCTGGAAGATCAGGACTGGAACGTGCAACTGCTCGCCGGAGCGCAGGGCGCGTTCGAGGTGCGCGTGGCCGACCGCACGCTGGCGCTCAAACTGCTCGCCCACGACGAGCGCTCGGCCCTCCTGGAAATCGACGGTGTGCGCCAACGCCATGCCTATCGTCTTGATGATGGACAACTCTGGTTGTTCACCCGTCCCGGCAGCCTGCGGCTGGTGGATCGAACTCATGCGGTGATCGGCAGTCAGAGCAGCGTCAGCTCCGGCACCTTGAAGGCGCCGATGGACGGTGCCATTGTCGACGTGCTGGTCAGCGAAGGCAGCCCGGTCAGCAAAGGGCAACTGCTGGTGGTGCTGGAAGCGATGAAAATGGAGCACCCGCTCAAGGCCGGCATCGACGGCGTACTCAAGCGGGTGCAGGTCAAGGTCGGCGATCAGGTGAAAAATCGTCAGGTTCTGTTGCAGGTCGAGTGAGTCGCCGGGCGCATCCGCAAGGTTTGACTACGCTCTGACTATCAGAACGCGTATATCAGGAACCCTGCGATGCCCCATTGGCTGGTCATTGATCTGGAAGCCACCACCGACGAAGGTGGCTGGCCGGTTACGGACATGGAAATCATCGAAATCGGTGCCACCCTGGTGGATCGGGCCGGTCGCGAACAGGATCACTTTCAACGCTTCGTCAAACCGACGCGCCGTCCGCTGCTGACGCCGTTCTGTCGGGAGCTGACGCACATCACCCAGGCCAACATCGACACCGCGCAACCGCTGGGCGAAGTCTGGCCGGCGTTCGAGCGCTGGCTCGGCCAGCACCAGACGCGGCTCGAAGGTTGGGCCAGTTGGGGCGATTACGACCGCAGGCAGTTGCTCCAGGAATGGCAGCGCCTGCAACTCGACAGCGCGTTGAGCCGTGTCCCGCACATGAATCTCAAACAGCGCTTTGCCAAGGCCCGGCGCCTCGAACGACCGATGGGGCTCAACGGCGCGCTGCAACTGGCCGGCATGCAGTTCAACGGCCAGCAGCATCGGGCACTGGAAGACGCCCGCAATACCGCGCGGCTGCTGCCGCTGGTGCTACCGCTTTAGGGGCGTGACGGCACCGGAAGCCTTGGGCATACTGGCCGGCCCTTTTTAGCCCTTTTCGAGGAATCGCCCATGTTTAAAGTCAACGAGTACTTCGACGGCACCGTCAAGTCGATCGCCTTTGGCACCGCTGACGGTCCGGCGACCATCGGCGTCATGGCCCCGGGCGAATACGAATTCGGCACCAGTCAGCGTGAAATCATGCACGTTGTTTCCGGTGCACTGACCGTCAAGCTGCCAGACAGCAACGACTGGGAAACCTTCGCCGCCGGCAGCCAGTTCAACGTCCCGGCCAACAGCAAGTTCCAGCTTAAGGTTGCGGTCGACACCGCTTACCTGTGCGAGTATCGCGGCTGAGCCCACGGCTCTCGCGGCAAAAAAATGCCCGTGTCCAAGGACACGGGCATTTTCGTTTCCGTTACCGATTATTCAAGGATCTCGACCGCCATCCCGACTTCCAGACGACCATTGCTGTCGTTGACCAGATTCTGCCCGAACATCGCACCATCAGCCTCGGCGCGGGTTTTCTGCAGGGTCGCCAACGGCTCTCGGTCGGCGCTGCGCTCGCCGGTCTGCGGATCGATCGTGGTAAGAATGCAGCGCGAGCAGGACTTGACCACCCGAAACTCGACATCGCCAATGCGGATCCGCTTCCAGCCATCCTCGCCGTAGGCTTCGCTGCCCTCGATCACCAGGTTCGGCCGGAAACGCAGCATTTCCAGCGGCCGCCCGACCTCCTGCGACAAATGTTGCAACGACGCCTCGCCAATCAGCAGCAACGGAAAGCCATCGGCGAACGCCACCTGATCGTCATCCTTGCCATATCCGGCCTGGGTGGTGCGGGCGCGCTCCAGCGGCACTTGCACTAGACGGGTCGGCTTGCCGAGGAAGTCGCTGACCCATCGGGCCGCTTCGTCACCGGCATCCGGCACACGCAGGGTGTCGCGCCAGATAGTCACGCCACGCAGCTCGGCATCGCTTTCGGGCAAGGCGATATCCAGCGCCGAATGCCCCGGCGCACTGAGCGTCAGGCCACCGTCGGCATTCCACAGCGCTGACAACTGGCTCATCTTCGCTTCGGCGCGCTGGGTCAGGAAACGTCCGCTGGCCTCGTCCACCAGCATCCAGCGTCGATCCCCCTCAAGCCCCAGTTTGTCCAGGCCGATCCCTTGCAGGACCTCGCCCTTGCCGGATTTCAACGGGTAACGATAAAGCGCGCTCAGACGCAGCATGGCCAGCTCCCTGGTGGGTCAAAAACGCCACCCTATACGAGCTTCATGGGCGAATCAAAGACTGAAAAGAAACCGGTGGGAGCGAGTCCGTCGCTCCCACCGGCTATCAGGCCGGTACGGCGTCGAGCATCAGGCGCTGGCGCACCACATCGACCAGTTTGTCCGGCTGGAATTTGGACAGGAAGTTGTCGCAACCGACCTTCTTCACCATCGAATCGTTGAAGCTGCCGGACAGCGAAGTGTGCAGCACCACGTACAAACCACGCAGGCGCGGGTCGTTGCGGATTTCGGTGGTCAGGCGATAGCCGTCCATTTCCGGCATCTCGGCGTCGGTGAAGACCATCAACAGCTTGTCGGTCATGTTCACCCCGGTGTCGGCCCAGGCCTTGAGCATGTTCAGCGCCTTCAGGCCGTCGCTGGCAATGTGCATCTTCACCCCCAACTGGCCGAGGGTGTCGCGCAGTTGCGACAGCGCAACGTTGGAGTCGTCCACCAGCAGCACTTCACGGCCACGGGCGCGCTCCAGCACCGGATCGTCGAGTTTGTCGCGGGAAACCTTGGCGTTGTACGGGACGATTTCGGCGAGGACTTTTTCCACGTCGATGATTTCCACCAGTTGATCGTCGACCTTGCTGATGGCGGTCAGGTAATGCTGGCGGCCGGCGCTGGTCGGCGGCGGCAGGATGGCTTCCCAATTCATGTTGACGATGCGGTCGACGCCACCGACGAGGAATGCCTGCACCGAACGGTTGTATTCAGTGACGATGATCGTGCTGTTCGGCCCCGGCACCAGCGGACGCATGCCGATGGCCTGGGACAGGTCGATCACCGGCAAGGTCTGCCCGCGCAGGTTGACCACGCCGCAGACGAACGGGTGACGCTGGGGCATCAGGGTCAGCTTCGGCAGTTGCAGGACTTCCTGAACCTTGAACACGTTGATCGCGAACAATTGGCGTCCTGCCAGTCGAAACATGAGAATTTCCAGGCGATTCTCACCCACCAGTTGCGTGCGTTGGTCTACCGTGTCGAGAATGCCGGCCATCATGACTCCTGGGCTTGTACTGATGAATTCACTATTGGGGGTTATCGGCTGGATCCGGAAGATCTTGATCCCGTCACAAATCACTAACAAAATGCCATGAACGGGCATTGATGTCACATTAACATCATGCTTTACTGGCTCGGTGAAATCATCTGCTACATTCTCTCCGACGCGACCCCGGTTTGCGCCGAAGGTTCCTGCGCCTAGGGGATTCCCCTAGTAACAATCAGGCCCAACCTGATGTTCGCAATATCCAATAGCCATTAATGTGACGCCATTCTCATTGCATGAACGGAGTCAGGCTATTGTGTGCGATCGCAGGTCAGTGGAAACACCTCCTCTTGAAACCCCAGGTCCGTGCCATTGCACACCGGGGCGCGATCTCACGACGGTTCATGATCGTCGGCACACACGGCATTCCCTCATCAGACATGACGTGGTGGAGATAAGCATGCCGAACGAGCACAAAGACTGGGCACAGCGGTTCCCCGAGTTTCTTGCCGAGGCTGAAACACTCCTGGCCAAGTCCGAAGAATGCCTCAGCCATTTGCAATTGATCAGCAACGACAAGGACGCCATCGACTGCATGCTCAGCACCCTCCTGAAACTTGCGCACAAGGCAAAAGCTCTGGCGCTGGAGGCGGTTTCCGAGTTTTCGCTGCACATTCACCAGTTGCTGAACCAGGCGGTGGACCACGTCGACCTTCATACCCAAGCGCTGGCAGCGTTGAAAGACTGTTTCACGCTGATGGCCTGGCAACTGGAACTGGTCGACCACAACACTGGCCAACTGAGCCTCGACGAAAGCGAACAATGCTCGTTGATCGAAGCCTTTGCCTTTCAGGTCGGACAGAGCCAGATTCAGCTGCCACTCAGCGTCAAGCCACTGGCCCTGGTGGCCTACTCGGAGCGCCAAGCGTAATCAGGTGCACTTGAGACACTTCTGCTTCAACCGTAAATGTCGCAATTGAATAATTCATGCCTGCCCGCGACAAACTCAAAAAAATAATCAGCCCGAACGAACGCCGAATTTTTCCGGCCGTATCAGGGTTTGCCTGTGTATAAAAATACAACTTCCGGCAACCTCGATATCTATCGAACAATCCAACTTTTTCCATTGTGGAACTGACGTCCAATGTGGCGATTTTCCTGACCCCATGGACATATTGGGTAAACGCGACCGACGGTATCTTAAGTGGTATTATGCCGCCCGCTAGTTGCTCTCAATTAATGGCACAGTGATTTCAGTGATATGTCTGCAGAGAAGTTTTCATTTGACTGTCGATCACTTAACCGTATTGATTCCAACAACATAAGTGACAGTTTTTTCATTCAGAGACCCGCCAGCCATCCAGGCCGCTCTGCCCGCAGCGAACATCCATTGGCTCCATCCGTTATGCACGCCAGCCTCAAGTCAATCGCCAAATGGCAACCCTCACGAGAAAACGCACGCCGGTTCACCCTGCTGCTATGTCTGGGTTCCGCCCTTGGCTGCGTGCTGACCTACAGTCTGTCCGCCCAACTCTCGCTCGGCCTGCTGCTGCTCAATGTGGCTGCCGCCAGCAGCGTCTGGGTGCAGCATCGCTTGTCACGCAAGTCGATCAAGTTCCAGCCGCAGGAGCTCGCCGATCGCTTGTTGCAAGTCCAGGAGAACGAGCGTCATCGTCTCAGCCGTGAACTGCACGACGATATCGGCCAACTGCTGACCGCCGCCAAACTGCAAAGCGAATGGTTGAAACGCCGCCTCCCCGAAGACTTGCAGGAACAGAGTTCGGCACTCTGCGAGACGCTGGACGAAACCCTGAACAAAGTCCGCGACGTGTCAGCCATTCTCAACCCGCGCCAGCTGACCAGCCTCGGCCTGGAAGCCAGCCTGCGCGCGCACCTGCTCAAGACATTGACCAATACGTCGGTGAACTGGAGCCTGGACTGCCAGCAGCGTCTGAACGGCATTCCCGAGGAAATGGCGGTTGCCGCATTTCGTATTGCCCAGGAAGCTGTTACCAATATCCTGCGCCATGCCCAGGCCCAGAATCTGCTGATCCGCGTGCAACGCCTGCCCCAAGGCTTGACCCTGATGATCAGCGATGACGGCCAGGGCTTCGCGCCAGCCGCCAACCCCGGGCGGGAAGGACAACGGGGCATGGCCGGGATGGCCGAACGGATCGAACAATTGGGTGGCACCTTGAACGTGATCAGCGAACCGGGCAAAGGCACTCGAATCGAAGCACTTTTCCCCTGGGCGCCCCGGGCACTCGAGCGGGCCAGCACGAATAAGGTTCTGCGTTGACTTGTAACTTACTTCTGGTGGATGACCACTCGCTGATCAGGGCCGGCGTGCGCGCTCTGGTACTGGATATTCCCGGTTACGCGGTAATCGGCGAGGCCAACGATGGCTCGCAGCTGCTCGAAATGGTCGAGCAACTGGTCCCCGATATTGTGTTGCTGGATATCTCCATGAAAGAAACCAGCGGCTTGCAGGCCTTGCAACAACTGCGACGCGTCCGCCCGCAGAGCAAGGTGCTGATTCTTTCGATGCACACCGATCCGGCGCTGATCATGCAGGCGCTGGAATCCGGCGCCCATGGCTACCTGCTCAAGGACACTACCGCCACCGAACTCGAGCATGCGCTGGAAGCGCTGCGCAACAACGAGCGCTACCTGAGCCCGGCGATCGCGCATACGGTGATCAATCAGGCCCTGACCCGCAACAACCAGAAAAACCAGCCGGAAACCGCCGAATCACACAACCTGACGGCGCGCCAGCTGGAAATCCTGCGCCTGATCGTGCGCGGCAAGTCCACCCGGGAAATCGCCCACGGCCTGGGCCTGAGCATCAAGACCGTGGAAACCCACCGCTCGCAGATCATGAAGCGCCTGCAGATCTACGATGTGGCGGGCCTGGTGCTTTTCGCCGTCAGGGAACAGATCATCAGCCTCGACGATTGAGCGCCTGCCGGGCCAGCAGTAGTGGCGAATCCTGCGGCAAATGCACCTGCAACGCCCCGGGACGCACCTCGAACCGCAGGCTGTCGCCCTCCAGCGGTTCGCCATCCAGATTGATATAAAGCCCTTCGGCCACCTTGATTTCAACCCAGGGCAAGCGGGTGCGGACAAACATGTTGTCGAGGCCGAAACCGTCGCTCAGCAGGTTTTTCAAAGTCCCGACGAGCTCCTGTGGCGCCGGCAGGATACTGATGTCCAGCAAGCCATCATCGGCCAGGGCCTGCGGACACAGGACATGCCCTCCCCCGGCCTGACGCCCGTTGCCGATACCCAGCGCCAGCAGCTCGCCACTCCAGTGGAAGTCCGGGCCTTGCAGCTCTCCGTACGCGGCATGCAGTTCACTGAATCGCGACAGACCGGTGAACAGATAGGCCGCGCCACCGAGGACTTTTTTCAAATCCTCTGAAGTATTGGCCGTGACCTGGCTGCCGAAACCACCGGTGGCCATGTTCAGAAAAATCTGCCCGCCGACCTCCCCCAGATCGATGTCGCGGGGCGCCACCTCCAACAGCTCCAGCGCCTGCGCCGGCACCAGGGGAATCCCCGCCGCACGGGAAAAATCGTTGGCGGTTCCCAGCGGCAACAACACCAGACTGGCCTTGCGCGGATGCGCCGCGAGGGCCTCGGCAATGTCGCGCAACGTGCCGTCCCCGCCGCCGGCAATGATCTGCCGATAACCGGCCGTCAGCGCCTCCTCGACCAGGCGCTGGGCGTCGCCGGCCTCCCAGGTCAGTCGTACCGCCACTTCCCAGCCCTGTTTGCGCTTGCCTTCGACGGCGGCGCGAACCTCCTCATTGAGTGCCTGCTTGCCATGCAGAATCAACAGTGCCCTGCGTTCACTCATTGTGGTCACTCCCGCAATTGATTGGTAACGGGACATGTTGACCACTGGCGCACGCAAAAAAGCCTCAAACCCTTTAATTAATTCGGGTTCGGGGTTGTACGTCCTACAGAGCGGTATTTTTTCTTACGAAATCTGACGAATCAGCTCAATTGACCGGATTTGTTCGCTGGTTCACCTTGTTCGGGCGGTATCAATCTTCTATCTGAAAACACGCAAGGATGTGCATGTAAATGAATGGATACATCGTCAGGACTTTCAACAGTCCGCATGGCAGCAGATACCAGCAGGAAGCCAAAACAGTGAGTGGCGGTTTCCATGTCGAGCCATGAAAGCAGAATCCCAGTGAGCCCGGTCGCGCCACTTGCCGAAAGCCGCGTCAATCATAAAACCGACTTCAAAAGCAGCGCTAAAACCACTGGAGGAAATGATATGGAACCTCGTATCACCGAGCTGGAGACTCACCTGAAATACATTTGCAGGGATCTCGCTGAAGTCCGCGGGGACGTCAAATCCATCAAGCATCGCCTCGCCTATTCGGCCGGTGCGGCTGCCGTGGTGATGGGCCTGCTGGGCTGGGTCGCCAACAGCCGTTTCGATCAGCTCGTCGGTCTGATGAGCTCTTGAATACAAAAATGCAGGCGTCGACTGCATCAGCCGAGCCTGCACTTGCACACCCTCTCAGCCCAGGAGGTCGCTCAAGGGTATGAAATTCACCTCGTCGCCGTTGGTCAGCGTACGCCCTTCCAGCACCTCCACCAGCCCATCGGCCCACGCGGCACTGCGCAGGACGCCAGAGCTTTGATTGCGATAGACAGTGGCCCGCCCCTGCTCCAGGCGCCCGCGCAGATACTCGCGACGGTTGCCGACCACAGGCCAGTCAAAGCCTGCCGGCACCGGGAATTTCAGCGGTTCGACATCCTGAACCCCCTGACGCCGCAACAGATAAGGCCGCGCCAGCAAGGCGAAGGTGACCAGCGTCGACGCCGGGTTACCCGGCAAACCGATCACCGGCACATTGCGAAAATGCCCAAACGTCAGCGGTTTTCCGGGTTTGATCGCCAGCTTCCACAGCGCCAGGTCACCCTCTTCGCGCAAGGCAATCCCAAGGAAATCCGCCTCCCCTACCGAGACACCGCCCGTGGACAGGATCAGATCGACATCCTGCAACTGGCCGAGGCGCTCGCGAGTGGTCGGCAGATCATCCGGGAGAATGCCGGCATCGATCACTTCGCAACCCAGGCGCTGCAACCAGCTGCACAACAGCACGCGGTTGCTGTTGTAGATCTGTCCGGGTCCCAGATCCTGACCCGGTTCCACCAGCTCGTCGCCCGTCGACAACACGGCGACGCGCACCTTGCGTACCACGTCCAGCTCCGCGCGTCCCAGGGACGCCGCCAGCCCCTGCTCGATCGGGCCGAGCCGGGTTCCCGCTGTCAGGATCAGCTCCCCCTTCGTGGTTTCCTGGCCCTGGGGCCTGATGTTCTGCCCTGCCTTCATCGGTTCGATGAAACGCACGCGTTCATCGCCCTGTACCTCGGCGTTTTCCTGCATCTCGACACAATCGGCCCCCTGGGGCACCGGCGCACCCGTGAAGATCCGCGCACAGGTACCGGGCTGCAACGGCTCGGGGAATTGACCGGCGAAAACCTTCTGGCTGACCGGCAACGGTTCGCCCTTCCAGTCCGCCAGAGCCAGGGCATACCCGTCCATCGCGCTGTTGGGCCAGGGCGGAAGATCCAGCGTCGCAACCAGATCCTCGGCCAGTACCCGGCCCTGAACCTTCGCCAGCGGCAACCGCTCACGCTCGACGATCCTCGATGCGTCAGCCATTTCCAGCAATCTGGCGAGGGCCGTTTCGACCGGCATCAGGCTGCCGGTCTTGCCAGGCTTACCCACGGGATTCACAAGGCGCCGCCTGTTTCAGATGAGGAACGAAATTGCACGGACGGTGCCGCGAATCCAGCTGCTCGGCCAAGATGCCGTCCCAACCGGTGCGCACCGCATTGGTTGACCCCGGCAGGCAGCAGACCAGCGTACCATTGGCCAGACCGGCCAGCGCCCGGGACTGCACGGTGGAGGTACCGATATCGGCCACCGAGATCTGCCGGAACAGCTCGCCGAAGCCATCCACCTGTTTATCGAGCAGGCAGGCGACCGCTTCCGGCGTACTGTCGCGGCCTGTGAAGCCGGTGCCGCCGGTGATCAGTACGACTTGCACCACGTCTTCGGCAATCCAGGTGGCGACTTGCGCACGGATTTTGTACAGGTCATCTTTGAGCATCACCCGTTCGGCCAGGTTATGGCCGGCAGCGGTCAGACGGTCGACGAAGACCTGGCCCGAGGTATCGGTTTCCAGGGTGCGGGTGTCGCTTACAGTCAGCACCGCAATATTGAGCGGCGCGAAAGGTACATCAGCCTTGGCTTTCATAGGCTCGTCCAGTTGTAGGAGAAACAGCCCGGTGTTATATCACAGCGCCCCATTTTTTCGCCGCCCGAACGGAGAGCTGAAATGACCACGACACAATTGCCTCCCTGCTCCATTCTGCTCCTGGCCGGAGGACGCGGCCAACGCATGGGTGGCCAGGACAAGGGGTTCGTGGAGTGGTTGGGCGAGCCACTGATTGCCCATGTGCAACGCCAGGTGCGCCCGTTCACCGACGACCTGATCATTTCCTGCAACCGCAATTTCGATCGTTACGCGCCCTTCGCCGACCAATTGGTGTCGGATCACGAAGGCGACTTTCCTGGCCCCTTGGCGGGGATCCTCGCCGGCCTGAGAGCCGCACGTCATTCACACTTGCTGGTCCTGCCCTGCGATGTGCCACGAATCGACGCCGCCCTGCTGGAAAGCATGCGCGAAGCCGCCAGTCGTCAACCTGAAAAACCTTTAATGTTGCGTCATGACCAGCACTGGGAGCCGCTGTTATGCGTGATTCCGCTGGTACTCCTGCCCGCGTTCGAAGAAGCCTGGAACAGCGGTGAACGCAGCCCCGGCCGCATCATGCGCAGTCTCGGCGCGGCTGCCCTGGAATGTCCTGACAACGACCCGCGCCTGGCCAATCTCAACACCCCGGAACTGTTAAGCTCGCACAACACTGTGTCAGACTGACAGCACTCAAGGAACTTGCACGCCTTGTATACGTCTCAAGCTCAGTAACCAAAAGATTATCCCTTCGGAGACACACTCATGACTCAACGGACCCTCGCCACTTTCATGCTCGCACTGGGCCTCGCTACCCTCGCCGGGTGCGCTTCGCCGTCAGTGATCACCTTGAATGACGGTCGCGAAATCCAGGCCGTCGATACGCCTAAATACGATGAAGACTCCGGTTTCTACGAGTTCCAGCAACTCGACGGCAAGCGCACTCGCATCAACAAGGATCAGATTCGCACCGTTAAAGAGCTGTAAGCTTTTTACGACGCACCTGATACAGAAAAAGCCCGCATCATGCGGGCTTTTTCGTGGGCGATAGAAACGCGGGGAATCCGATAATCACCAATCCAGCGTGATCAGGCTTTCAAATTCGCGCTGCTCCCCCGTAACCGGATCGATGAATCGCAAACCCTGCGCCAGCAGTTTGAGCGGCCTGGTGTAATCGTCCTCGATGCCCTTCAAGACTTCCGGGTAGAACGGATCATTGCAGATACTCGCTCCTAACGCCGTCATATGTACCCGCAACTGATGCCTCTTGCCGGTCACCGGATACAGGCCATAGCGCCAGAGTTCGCCGTTTTTTTCCCGAACCTCCACACGGGTTTCGGTATTGCTCACACCCGGTACTTCCTGCATGCGGAAAAACGGTTCGCCGTCCACCAGACGGCTTTTGTGCAGCAGAGGAAAATCCAGCGCCGGCAAGGCGCCGGCAATGGCTTCGTAACGTTTTTCAATCTGCCGTTTCGGGAACAGCGACTGATACGCGGAACGGCTTTGCGGATTCGCCGAAAAGATCACCAGCCCCGCAGTATGCCGGTCGATACGGTGCAACGGCACCAGATTGGGGTTCTCCAGGCGGCGGATCAAACGACGCAGCAAAGTCTGCTCCACGTACTCGCCCGCCGGGATCACGGGCAGAAAGTGCGGCTTGTCCGCCACCACCAGATGATCGTCCGCGTAGAGGATCGACTCGATGACCGGAATCGGCTTTTCATCCGGCACTTCGCGGAAGTAGTGGATGCGCAGGCCTTCCCTGTACGGCAGATCCACTGCAATCGGCTGCCCGTCGCTGTCCAGGACTCGTCCTCGGGCGATCCGGTCGAGCCATTGCTCGCGGCTGATTGCACAGAAATGCGCGCACAGGCAATCGAGTACGGTTACCCAGGAGCCGGGAGGCAGATGAAGCGTGCTGGCCTGATTCTGTGCGGCAGAAAACGTTGATGTGGACATACGAAACTCGAACCCTCAATGCAGGCCGGCATTATCCAACAGGGAACGAAACGAACCTAGCCCGGAATCCGCATCAGGCCGGAACCGATGATCTCTGCGCTGCCTCGGTAAACTCCTTGAGCCAGCGCAGCACCTCGACGGCTTCCCAGCGTCCCGGGTCATACAAGGCATAGAGCAGGCCCTGATAGCCGACGACATCGAGTTGTTTGTGATAACCGGCGCGCTGGAACAACGCCTCGATTTCAGCGAAACAGGTGTTGAAATGCAGCTTGTTGAATGGCGTCTTGCCCTCTGTCACCAGTCCGTCCAGGCGCAGCTCGAGGACGGCCTCGCGCACCACGTCAACCGACATCCGGTTTACGCTGTTCTTCAACTGTTGGACATTGACCACGGTGCATCCCTCTGACATCCGGGCTCACCTGCCGACTCCTTGACCAAGGAGCCAGTCACCAAAAGCATGGCAAGGCAGGCCAACCCGATTACTGTGTGCACATACAGCAACCGAATAATCCGGAAGGTGCCAAGGGAAGGATCAAACGGGCGACAGACGCAACGCCTGTGCGCTGTCAGAGGAACGCTTAACGCAGGAACGCCACCACCTGATCGGCACTGAATGGCCAGCCGATTTCCGCGCCGGTGTCGATCCGGCGCAGCACCGGAATCCGCAAACTGTAGGCCTCGAACCAGGATTCATCGTCAGCGATGTCCACCAACTCCACCAGCAGCCCGTGCTCGACGAACTCCATCAACATGGCTTCAGCGACTTCACACAGATGACACCCCAGGGTGCCGAACAGCTGACATTCAGGAAGCATGTGCGCTCAACCGAAAAAATTGAACGTCTATTCTAGGCCCGCTCCGAAAACCCGTCGAGCCGCCCCGACCGGAAGGTCTCCGAACCTCAGTCGCACTTTCCGGCAAAACGCTGATGCACATCAGTCGCGAAAAATCCGCTTTGCGCGATGCTTCGTTGTTTTTTGCCTCTACGCTTGAGTAGCCAGACCTGTCTTCGGAGTTTTCGTGTTTGCCAACCTATTGATCATTCTCGCTTCGTCCCTGCTGATGATTGCCCTGTTCCGCCGCCTGCGTCTGCCGCCGGTGCTGGGGTATCTGTGCGTGGGATTGATGGTCGGACCCAAGGCGTTCGACTGGGTCAACGAGAGCGAACACTTGCCGGACATCGCCGAGTTGGGCGTGGTCTTTCTGCTGTTTTCCCTGGGGCTGGAATTCTCCCTGTCGAAAATGATCGCCCTGCGAAAAGTGGTGTTCCGTCTGGGCAGCCAGCAAGTGCTGGTCAGCGCACTATTGCTGGGCGGGGTGCTGATGCTGCTGGGCATGCCGGTCACGGACGCGCTGTTGTTGGGGGCTGGCCTGTCATTGTCATCCACGGCAATTGTCACCAAGGAACTGAGCAGCCTCGGCGAAATATTCAGCAGCCACGGCCAGAATGCCGTGGGCGTGCTGCTGTTTCAGGACGTGGTGGCGGTGCTGTTGCTGACGCTGGTCCCGGTGTTCGCCGGCAGCAGCGATCAGGCATGGTATCTGGCGCTGCCGCTGACCCTGGGCAAAACCGTGGCGCTGTTCCTCGGCCTGCTGCTGGCCAGCCGATGGTTGCTGCCGCGACTGTTTCACGAAGTCGCCGCCTCGCGCTCGGCGGAGCTATTCGTCCTGCTGGCACTGGTGATCGTTCTGCTGACCGCCTGGCTCACACACCTGCTGGGCCTGTCTCCTGCCCTGGGGGCCTTTCTCGCGGGCATGCTGTTGGGGGAAAGCCACTATCGGCATCAGATCGAGGCGGATATCCGGCCGTTTCGCGACATCCTGCTCGGCCTGTTTTTCGTCAGCATCGGCATGCTGATCGACCTGCAACTGTTTTTCAGCCACAGCCTGGCGATCCTCGGCCTGACACTGGGTTTGCTGCTGATCAAGGGCTGCGTGGTGGCGGTGCTGGTCAAATGGCGCGGCAGCGACAGTGAAACCGCCTGGCGCAGCGGTCTGGCCCTGGCCCAGGGCGGCGAATTCTGTTTCGCCCTGATGGCGCAGATGCAGCAGAACCAGATGCTCCCGGCCGGACTCGGTGCCCTGCTGTTGGCGGCGACGTTCTGTTCGATGCTGCTGACGCCGCTACTGCTGCGCGCGGCCCCGCGAATCGCTGCCGGCCTGCACCGAAAACCCAATCAAGAGGCGCAGATCGAACAGATCAGCGCCCTGAACGCCGGGTTCGATCAGCATGTGGTGATCTGCGGTTACGGCCGCGTCGGCCAGTCGATCGGGCGCTTCATGCACAACGCCGGGCAACCCTACATCGCACTGGATAACGATCCCGTGCGAATTCAGGAAGCCGCCGCCCGCGAACGTGACGTGCATTACGGCGACTCCACACGGGGCGACTTGCTCACCGCCGTGGGCCTGCTGCGCGCCAGGCTGGTGGTGATTGCCGTGGATCAGAGTGATGTTGCCTTGCGCGTACTCAAGGAGGCGCGACGCCTGAACGCCAGCGTGCCCATTCTGGTGCGCACCCGCGATGACAGTCAGTTGGCTGAGCTGAAAGCCGCCGGCGCCACGGAAGTGGTGCCGGAGCTTCTGGAGTCAAGCCTGATGCTCGGCTCACATGCCTTGATCATGCTCGGGTTGCCGGCACACAAGGTGCAGGCAAGAGTCGATCAGATACGCATGGATCGCTATCGCCTGCTGCACGGTTTTTACCCCGGTGCCGAAGATGAAGAGACTTAGTCCTGACTCACCGCGCCGATCTTGTGCAGCGACAGATCGGCGCCGTAATACTCTTGTTCCTGGCTCAGGCGCAGCCCGTGCAGCGCCTTGATCAGCCCGTAAACGGCAAAGCCGCCGACCAGCGCCACGACCACGCCCAGGGCTGTGCCGATCAGTTGACTGACCAGGCTCACACCGCCCAGGCCACCCAACGCGGTCTGCCCGAAGATCCCGCAGGCGATGCCGCCCCAGACACCACACAAGCCATGCAGCGGCCACACGCCCAGCACATCGTCGATCCGCCATTTGACTTGCGCGGCGGTGAAGCACCAGACAAACAGCGCACCGGCAATCGCACCGGTCACCAGTGCGCCCACCGGGTGCATGAGGTCGGAACCGGCACACACCGCGACCAGTCCGGCCAGCGGGCCGTTATGCAGGAACCCCGGGTCATTGCGCCCGACCAGCAACGCCGCCATCGTTCCGCCGACCATCGCCATCAGCGAATTGACCGCCACCAGGCCACTGACCCCTTGCAGGGTCTGCGCGCTCATCACGTTGAAGCCGAACCAGCCGACAATCAGGATCCACGAGCCGAGCGCCAGAAACGGAATGCTCGACGGCGCGAAAGCCACCAGCCGCCCCTCGCGATAGCGTCCGTTGCGCGGCCCCAGCAACAGCACGGCCGCCAGCGCCAGCCAGCCGCCCATGGCATGCACCACCACGGAACCGGCGAAATCGTGGAACGCTGCGCCAAACTGCGCCGTCAACCAGGCTTGCAACCCGTAGTTGCCGTTCCAGATCATGCCTTCGAAAAACGGATAAATGAACGCGACGATCAATGCCGTCGCGCACAGTTGCGGAACGAACCGCGCCCGTTCGGCAATGCCTCCGGAAATAATCGCCGGGATCGCCGCCGCAAAGGTCAGCAGGAAGAAAAACTTCACCAGCCCGTAGCCGTGATCGGCACTGAGTACGGCCGCCGGTTGCAGGAAGGTCACCCCGTAGGAAATCCAATAGCCTATAAAGAAGTAGGCCAGCGTGGAGACGGCGAAATCGCTGAGAATCTTCGACAGGGCGTTGACCTGGTTCTTCTGGCGAACCGTGCCGACTTCCAGAAACGCGAATCCGGCGTGCATCGCCAGTACCATCACCGCGCCAATCAGAATGAACAACGTATTGGAGCTGTGAACCAGCGTGTCCACAGCGCTTTGCAGATTTTCCATAAGGAGGCAGACCCAAGGCTGAAAAAGGCACCAAAGCGGTTCATGCGGACATTTCATGCACCAAGTTGCGACTGTACGGTTCCCGATCCGGCAGTCCGGCGAACCGCTTTGGCGCACAAGGTCGATGTCCTGACACGTTCCATCATCAACCGGATAAGGTTTTCCCGGTTGCACGCCCGGCAACGGCGCACAGTGGCCGGTCGATGCACCACGACACAGCAAAAGTTGTACCAGTCATTTGCACTGAACCTTCGCGCAAGGCTCATACTCGAACGCTTCAGAAAGCCACTTACGGAGATCCACCCATGGCCAGAACCAAGGCACAGACCGCTCAAGACATTCTGATGGAAGACTTTCAGACGCTGGTGGCCGATACCGAACGGTTGCTCGAGCACACCGCCACCCTGGCGGGCGACCAGGCCGATGAGCTGCGTGAGCAGATCCACGAAAGCCTGCTGCGCGCCCGGGAAACCCTGAAGCTGACCGAAGACACCCTGCGTGATCGCGGCCAGGCAGCGGTTGCCGCCACCGAAGACTATGTGTCGGCCAACCCGTGGCAATCAGTCGGCATCGCCGCAGGCGTGGGCTTTCTGATTGGCCTGCTGGCCACACGGCGCTGATTATGTCGATCGGTGAATCCGGCCCGGCATCGGGCACCAGCTCCTCCACCCGGCGCCTGGGCGCCGCTGTCCTTGGCTTGTTGCACAGCCACGTCGAACTGTTCGGCATCGAATTGCAGGAGCAGAAAGCCCGTACCGTCAGCCTGTTGCTGTTCGCCGGCCTGGCCCTGGTATTTGCCCTGTTGTTGCTGGTCGGTCTGTCGGCACTGGTGCTGATTGTGTTCTGGGACCTCTATCGTCTACCGGCGATCATCGGGCTGTGCGTGTTCTATACCCTGGCGGCCATCTTCTGCGGTCTGCGGCTCAAGGCTGCGGTTTTCGATGAATCCTCACCCTTCCACGGTACTTTGGAAGAGTTGGCCAACGACCGGGAGCGCCTGCTGCCATGAGCCTGCCAGAACTTCCGCACAACAGTTCACGCCAGGAAATGCGCAAGGCACTGATCCGCTTGCGCATGGAGATGCACCGTCAGGAAATCCGCCATGAAACCGGACAGGTCCTGCAACCCTTGCAGCGAATCCGTGGCATGAGTCAGAACCTGCACGAAGGTTTCGGCATCAAGCACGCGCCGTTGTGGGGCGTGGCCGCCGTGACGCTGCTGGGTTTTCTCACCGGCAAGGGTGCGAAGAGCGGCGGTATCGGCGGCCTCACCCGGTTGATCCGCCTGGGCACTACGCTCGGCCCGTTGATCAAACTGGTCATGCAGAACTCGGGCAAACGCTGACGTCGCGCATCTGGCTGCATTCTTGCAATAGCGGCGGGATTGAATCTCTTTATCCAGAGGTTCAATCCCGCTCGCCTATCCGGTCGGCAAGCATCCACCAGAACAACAAGACTTTTTAGGAGGCCCCGTGATCGACGGGCAACCGCTCGCCTGCTTTCAGCCGTTCATCGATACCGCGACAGGACGTATTGCAGGCGTCGAAGCACTGGGTCGCCTGCGCCAGGCCGACGGTCAACTGGCCTCGGTCGGGCCGCTGTTCGCCGACCCGCGTACACCCGCGATCGCCCTGCGTCGCCTCGACCGGCAGATACGCGACAACGCCCTGAGTCGACTGCATGAAGCTCCGACCGACTGGTTCCTCAGCCTGAACATGTCGCCGCGCTGGATCAGTCGTTTGCGCGCCGATCAACCATTGCCCAGTCTCAAGCAGCTCGCCCGCCACGGTATCGATCCCCGACGCATTGTCTTCGAGATCACCGAACTGGGCGGCAACAGTCAGCGCCTCAACGAGGTCGTGGCGCGCTACCGCGAGGTCGGCGCACGAATCGCCATCGATGACTTTGGGGCCGGCTATTCGCAACTGGATCGCGTGCTGGCCTTGCAACCGGACATCCTCAAACTCGACATGCGCCTTTTCCAGGAGGCCGCACGCGGCGGGCCGAGCAGCGATGTGGTCAAGGCGCTGGCGCAAATGGCCGAGAAAACCGGTTGCTGGATCATTGCCGAAGGGGTGGAAACCGAGGCCCAGCTCAACTTTGCCCTGGAATGTGGATCGCGCTACGTCCAGGGCTTTCTGTTTGCCCGGGCGCAGGAAGCGTTTTTCGCCCCGGACGCCTTCGTCCAGCCGTTCGCCGCACTGCGCCAGCGCTACGTTGCGCAGAAACTCGCAGAACGCGGGCGCTTGATGCGGATGCGCCAGCAGCTCGGCGAACTCATGGCGATCCTGCAAGCCTGGGCTCAGGCCCGCGCACCGCTCAGTGCGTTGCCGCAACTCGATGCGTTTCCCTGGCTGCTGCGCTTTTACCAGTGCGACCGCCATGGCACCCAACTGACCCCCAACCTCGAATGGCAACACAACGGCTGGAGCGCCGATAACCGTTACCTGGGACACAACTGGTCATGGCGCCCCTACTTCTATCACCTGCTGGCCGAAGGCTGGGAAGAACGCCGTCTGACGCTGTCCAGCACCTACCGTGACGCGACCAGCAACCAGTACTGCCTGACCGCCGGACAGTTTTTCGACAATGGTGAACGCCTGCTGCTGATCGACATCGATGCCGCCGGGTTGTAGTTGCGCTTGCAGACGCGAGTGCGAACCGGGAAGCTAGGCCATCAGTCACCAGACGGAGAGAATCAGCCTTGGATTGGCAAACCCTGCTCAACCGCGAACGCCTCGGAAAGCCGCTGCACAGCCCGCAAGAACTCGGCCGCAGCCCTTTTCACAAAGACCACGACCGCATCATTTTCTCCGGTGCATTCCGCCGCCTGGGACGCAAGACCCAGGTTCACCCGGTTTCCAGCAACGACCACATCCATACCCGCCTGACCCATTCTCTGGAAGTCAGTTGCGTCGGCCGCTCGCTGGGCATGCGCGTCGGTGAAACCCTGCGCGGCGCCTTGCCCGAGTGGTGCGAGCCAAGTGATCTGGGCATGGTCGTGCAATCGGCCTGTCTGGCCCATGACATCGGCAACCCGCCGTTCGGGCATTCCGGCGAAGATGCGATCCGCCATTGGTTTCAGCAGGCCGCCGGACGCGGCTGGCTGGATGCGATGAGCGATGCCGAACGCGGTGATTTCCTCAATTTCGAAGGCAATGCGCAAGGTTTCCGGGTGCTCACCCAACTGGAATATCACCAGTTCGATGGCGGCACCCGCCTGACCTACGCCACCCTTGGCACCTATCTCAAGTACCCGTGGACGGCGCGTCACGCCGATTCCCTCGGCTACAAAAAGCACAAGTTCGGTTGCTATCAGAGCGAATTGCCGCTGCTCGAGCAGATCGCCCACAAACTCGGCCTGCCACAGCTCGAAGAACAGCGCTGGGCGCGTCATCCGCTGGTCTATCTGATGGAGGCGGCGGACGACATCTGCTATGCCTTGATCGATCTGGAAGACGGTCTGGAAATGGAGCTGCTCGACTACCCGGAAGTCGAGTCGCTGCTGCTTGGCCTCGTGGGCGATGACCTGCCGGAAACCTATCGCCAACTCGGCCCCCAGGATTCGCGCCGGCGCAAACTGGCGATCCTGCGTGGCAAGGCCATCGAACACCTGACCAACGCCGCCGCCCGGGCCTTTGTCGAGCAACAGGATGCGCTGCTCTCCGGCACGCTTCATGGCGATCTGGTCGAGCATATGCACGGCCCGGCCAAGCGTTGCGTGCTGAATGCCAAGGACATAGCGCGCAAGAAGATCTTCCAGGACAAGCGCAAGACCCTGCACGAAATCGGTGCCTACACGACCTTGGAAATCCTGCTCAACGCTTTTTGCGGTGCCGCGCTGGAGCAGCACAACGGGCGGACGCCGTCGTTCAAGAGTCGCAGGATCCTGGATCTGCTCGGCAACAACGCGCCGGATCCCCACGGTTCATTGCACGGCTCGTTCCTGCGCATGATCGACTTCATTGCCGGCATGACCGACAGTTACGCCAGCGACATGGCCCTGGAAATGACCGGACGCTCAAGCCACTGAAATCTCCGCTGACCGGTGACCTCCAACACCGGTCAGCGGGGTTCTCGACAGCCGAAACGGGGCTGCAGCGCCTTCCACTCTTAAACAACCGCCAGATAAATAATCATCGGCAAATAAAAGCCGAAAAACCGCTTACCAATCAATATTCGAGAACAACTTCGATATTATTTTTTTGGTAAAAACAACCTATCTCCTTACGCCACACCTAGTTTACTTGTAGTCACATTCTCTTTCTCTTGTAGGAATAATCCTAGATCACTGCTGGAGCCGTGTCCGCTCATGCGACTGCTCATTTATCTGAGCTAAGGTGCGCGCTTTATTCGCGCTTGCATGGGATTTGATTATGAACTCCGTTTTTATCGTCGACGATCATCCGGTTATTCGTCTTGCCGTTCGAATGTTGCTGGAACACGAGGGCTACAAGGTGGTCGGTGAAACCGATAACGGGGTCGACGCCATGCAGATGGTCCGCGAATGCATGCCCGACCTGATCATTCTCGATATCAGCATCCCCAAGCTGGACGGCCTCGAAGTCCTCGCCCGCTTCAACGCCATGAGTTCACCGTTCAAGACCCTGGTCCTGACCGCTCAATGCCCGACACTGTTCGGCATTCGCTGCATGCAATCCGGCGCTTCGGGTTATGTGTGCAAACAGGAAGACTTGAGCGAACTGGTCAGCGCAATCAAGGCCGTACTTTCCGGTTACAACTATTTCCCTAGCCAGGCATTGAATCCGGTTCGCAGCGACGATATTCGCTACAACGAACTTGAACTGTTCAAATCCGTAAACGACCGTGAGTTGATGGTCCTGCAACTTTTCGCCCAAGGACGCACCAACAAGGAAATTGCCAAAGGCATGTTTCTCAGCAACAAGACCGTCAGCACTTACAAAAAACGCCTGATGCAGAAACTCAAGGCGAAGTCCCTAGTAGAACTTATCGAAATGGCCAAACGTAACGCACTCGTGTGAGAGCCCGCATGCCCAGCCGTTTAAAGGAATATCTGATCGCAGTGTGCGCGGGGCTTTGCCTGAGCGGGCCTGTGTCCGCCAACCCCACGGATCCGCAGGACTTCACCCTGCTCAGTCGCTCGGCAAGCGGATCGATACCGCTGGTGCTGGAACCTTCGCAACGGCAGTGGCTGCACACTCGCAAGGAACTGGTCATCGGGACATCCGCGCCGGATTACCCGCCCTTTGACATGACCGCCAGCGGGCGCGACTACGAAGGGTTCACCGCCGATTATGTCGGCCTGCTGAGCCAGGCCACCGAACTGCCGGTCAGGGTCGCACGCTATGCCTCGCGGGATGCCGCCATCCGGGCGCTGATCGACGGGGATATCGACCTGATCGGTACTGCCAACGCCTATGAGGCTGGCAACCCCGAGCTTACGCTGTCCCGGCCCTACGCCATCGATCAGCCGGTACTGGTCACCCGCGAAGGCGAAACCCGTTCCCTGAGCGAAGGCCTCGCCGGCCTGCGACTGAGCATGGTCTATCACTACCTGCCGCTCGAGGAAATCAAGGCCCTGTACCCGAAAGCGCTCATCACCTCCTTTCCGTCCTACCAGAATGCGATCAACGCAGTCGCGTTCGATCAGGCCGATGTGTTCCTCGGCGATACGATTTCCACCCACTACATGATCAACAAGGGCTACCTGAACAACATCCGCATGGCCAATTTCGGCAAGCAGGAAGCCCATGGATTCAGCTTCGCGGTGCATCGCGACAACACCCCGTTGCTCGGCATCATCAATGCCATGCTCGCGGCGATGCCAGGCAGCGAACGGGTCAGCATCGCCAAGCGCTGGAGCGCCGGCAGTGACATATTGCTGACCGACCAGAAACTGCAACTGACCCGCCGCGAAGAACTCTGGCTCAAGGAACACCCGGTCGTCAGCGTGCTGGTCAACGAGTCGTACGCGCCGCTGACCTTCTTCGACAACGACGGCAACTTCCGTGGCATCAGTGCGGACCTGCTCGAACTGATCCGCCTGCGCACCGGTCTGCGCTTCGATATCCGTCGCAGCCGCAGCGACATCGAAATGATCAAGCAGGTCGACACCCATCGCGCCGACCTGATCGCCGCCCTGCTGCCAACGCCTCAGCGCGAGCAGATCCTCAATTTCAGTCGGCCGTACCTGGAAAACTCGTTCGTCCTGTTGACCCGCAAATCCGCCGACAGCCCGACCCACCTGGGGCAACTCAAGGGCAAGCACCTGGCGATCGCCCAGGGCAATCCGATGATCGAGTACCTGCGCCGCGAGTTTCCGCGCATCCAGTTGATCGAAACCCCAGACACCTTCAGCGCGGTGGCCCTGCTCGATGAGGGCCGGGTCGAAGGCGCGGTGAATTCGCTGCTGATCGCCAACTATTTCATCTCATCACGGATCTTCGAACACCCTCTCCAGATCACCACCACCATCGGCACGCTCCAGGCAGCCTTTTCCCTGGCGACATCCCGCGACAATCAGGAGTTGGGGTCGATCATCGACAAGGCCCTCTCCAGCATCACCCCCGAGGAACTGGGCATCATCAACGGTCATTGGCGCGGTTACTCCGGCGCATCGCCCAGCACCTGGCGGGTTTACCAGCGCCTGTTCTATCAGGTGATCGGCGTGGCCTGTCTGCTCCTGCTGCTGTCTCTGGCGTGGAATGCCTACATGCGCCGGCAGATCAGACAACGCCAGAAAGCCGAGCGGGCGTTGAACGATCAATACGAATTCATGCGTTCGCTGGTCAATGGCACGCCCCATCCGATCTATGTACGGGACCGCCAGGGCCTGCTGCAAAGTTGCAACGACAGCTACCTGCGAACCTTCAACGCCAGGCGCGAAGATGTCATCGGCAAAAGCGTCATGCAGGGTGCGTTGAGCAACGCGTTCGAGGCGCAGGTCTATCAGGCGGATTACCAACGCGTCATCGCCGAAGGCAAACCGCTGGTACTCGACCGCCCCCTGCACATCGGCAACCGGCGCCTGACCATCTACCACTGGATCCTGCCCTACCGCGACTCCAGCGCCCGGGTGCAGGGAATCATCGGCGGCTGGATCGATATCAGCGAGCGTCACCAGTTGTTCGACGAGTTGCGCGCAGCCAAGGAACAGGCGGATGACGCCAACCGCGCCAAGAGCACCTTCCTGGCAACCATGAGCCATGAAATCCGTACACCTATGAACGCTGTCATCGGCATGCTCGAACTGACACTCGAACGCATGGAGCACTGCCACCCTGATCGCTCGTCCATCGAAACCGCCTACCAGTCGGCCAAGGATCTGCTGAGCCTGATTGGCGACATTCTCGACATCGCCCGGATCGAGTCCGGGCGCCTGAGCCTGAGTCCGGAGCGGGTCAACCTGACGGATACGGTGAGTTCGGTGGTGAAAATCTTCGAAGGCTTGGCCCGGCAGAAAAATCTCGTGCTGCAGCTGACCTGCAACCCTGCCAACCCGGAGGTCGATGTGCATCTGGATCCGCTGCGTTTCAAGCAGGTGCTGTCCAACCTGATCAGCAACGCCATCAAGTTCACCGACCGTGGACACGTACGGGTGATGGTGGACCTGATGACCACCGAAGAACCCTCGCATTCGATTCTGCAACTGGCCATTCAGGACAGCGGTATCGGTATCGGTGCCGAAGACCAGCAACGCTTGTTCGCCCCCTTCGCCCAGGCCGGAACCGGCCGGCCGCAGGTCAGGGGCGGCGCCGGCCTGGGACTGGTGATCAGCCGCAGCCTGTGCGAAATGATGGGGGGACAACTGCACCTGAGCAGCCAGCAAGGGATTGGCACTCAGGTGTGCATTTCCCTGCCTCTGGAAACCTTCCCCGCCGACACCGGCAGACAGAAGATCGAGCCGCCCATCCTGATGTCCGCAACGCCCCTCAATGTGCTGGTGGTTGACGATCACCCGGCCAACCGTCTGCTGATGTGCCAGCAACTGGAATTCCTCGGTCATTCCTTCAGCCTCGCCGAAGAGGGTCAGAGCGGTTTCGAGCAATGGAAGGCCGGCCGTTTCGAACTGGTGATCGCCGACTGCAACATGCCGGTGATGGATGGCTATGAACTGACCCGCGCCATCCGCCGCCATGAGCGCCAGACCCAACGCCCGCCCTGCACCGTACTGGGATTCACCGCCAACGCGCAGCCCGAGGAAGTGCAACGCTGCAAGCAGGCGGGGATGAATGACTGTCTGTTCAAACCCTTGAGCCTGAGCCTGCTCAGTCAATGGCTGAACAAGGTCAGGCCGACGCCCGCCGTCGCGGCATTCAACCTGCAAGGGCTGAATCAGCTGACCGGTGGCAACCCGGCCCAGGCGCAGCGATTACTGGTTGAACTGCTCAACAGCAGTCGCGATGACCGCCAGGAGCTGCTGGCGCTGTCGCCCCTGCATGATCGTCAGGCACTGGCGGCGATCGCCCATAAAATCAAAGGCGCCGCACGCATTGCCCAGGCCACCCGTCTGATCGAATGTTGCGAAGCGCTGGAACAGGCCTGCACCCAGGCGTTGCCGGCCAATGATATCGGTCAGCGCTGCGAAGCGAGTAACCAGGCCATGCTCGATCTGGAGCAGGCATTGCAGCAGCAATTGGCCCGATCCGGTTACGGCAAAACCGCCGAGCCTTAACTATGCTTTGACGCTGAGCAGTGTGTTAACCCCCATGGAGAGACCGTGATGCCCAGCCCACTGCGCCCGGAACAACGCCGGTTTCCGCTGCACGTGCACATCAGCGTCATGTTCACCTTCCTGCTGTTGCTCACCGGGGTGGTGCTGGGCCTGTTCAATTACCGGCAAACCACCCAGATCATTCTCGTCAGCAGTGAAAAACTGTTCAGCCGCATCGAACAGGATGTACGCGTGGATCTGCAAGCCACCTACGAACCGATTCGGCATCTGTTGAGTCTGCTGGCGGGCAATCCGGCCACCCAGGCAGGGAACCTGGAACAACGCCTGGCGCTGCTCAAACCGTTCAGTCAGTCACTTGCCGACAACCCGGATCTGGCCTCGTTGTACGTCGGCTACGCCAACGGTGACTTTTTCATGGTCCGGCCCCTGCGCACAGCAGCGTTGAAAACCCTGGTCAAAGCCCCGGATGCAGCGGCCTACCAGGTCTGGAGCATCGAGCATGACGCCAGCGGTCAGGCCCGTTCGCAATCAGTGTTTTTCGATCAGGGGCTGACGCGGATCGGCCAGCAGGACAATCCCGACGATGCCTATGATCCACGCCAGCGGGCCTGGTTCAGCGACGCCCGGCAACAAAGCGGGCAGATCACCACCGAACCCTACGTGTTTTTCTCCACCCGTAACGTCGGCACCACCCTGGCCCGGCGCAGCGATGAAAACGCGGTGATCGGCGCCGACCTGACCCTGGAAACCCTGTCCGCCACCCTGGTCAAGCATGTGGTCACGCCGGCCACGGAAATCGCCCTGTTCGACACCGATGGCAATGCCGTGGCTTACCCCGACAGCAGCCGTCTGGTCGTCGACGACCGTACACCGCGCCTGGCCAAGGCGGCCGACCTGAGTCCGAGCCTGCACGCGCTGCTGTCCGGCAAGCATCAAGGCAAACGGCTGATGGTTGACGGGCGGCAGTGGATCGTCGCCCGCAGTGCCTTGCAGGAGGGAGGACCCAAAGGGTTGCAGATGGCGTTGCTGGTGCCGGAGGACGAACTGCTGGTCGACGCTTATCGCCTGCGCTGGCAAGGCGCGTTGATTACCCTCGCCACCCTTTTGTTGTGTCTGCCGCTCGGCTGGCTGATTTCCCGGGTTCTGGTCAAGCCGCTGCATGCACTGGTCAAGGAAGCCGACGCGATTCGCAGCTTCGACTTCAACTTCCCGCTCACCCGCCGCTCTCCCGTACTGGAAGTCGACCAACTGAGCGTGTCAATGGCGCGGATGAAGGACACCCTGGCGAGTTTCTTCCGCATCACCGACAGCCTGACCGCAGAAACCCGGTTTGCCCCGCTGTTGCAGCGCGTGTTGCTCGAAACGGTGCAGATCGCCCAGGCCCAGGCCGGGTTGATTTACCTGCGCGAACACGACGGCGATCGCATGGAGCCCCACGGGCTGGTGATCGATGGCAAGGCGCAGGCCCTGGCGACTTTCGATATCCAGGGCCGGAACCTGGATGCCGGGCAGAGTCCCGGTTGGTTTCAGCAACTGGCGCAGGCCGACACGGTGGTCAGCGACATCGGCTTCGAGCAGGCCGGCGATCTGCAAAAGGTGCTGCTGGCGATGACCTCGCCGAGGGTGCATCTGATCGGCATCCGCCTGCGCAACCGGCACAACGAAACCGTCGGCCTGCTGATCCTGCTCATCAACGACAGCGGCACCCAGGCCGATCTGGAAAAGCTGCGGCCCGATCGCATCGCGTTCCTGCAAGCGGTGTCCGGGGCAGCGGCGGTGAGTATCGAAAGCCAGCGCCTGCAAGCCCGGCAGAAACATTTGCTCGATGCGTTCATTCAACTGCTTGCCGGGGCCATCGATGCGAAAAGCCCCTACACCGGCGGACATTGCCAGCGCGTGCCAGAACTGGCGCTGATGCTCGCCCACGCCGCTGCCGCCAGCCAGGCCCCGGCCTTCCGCGCCTATCAGCCGAGCGAAGACGAATGGGAAGCCCTGCACATTGCCGCCTGGCTGCACGATTGCGGCAAGGTCACGACGCCTGAATATGTGGTCGACAAAGCCACCAAACTGGAAACCCTCAACGACCGCATCCACGAAGTCCGCACCCGATTCGAAGTGCTCAAGCGCGATGCCTGGGTCAGTTACTGGCAGGCGCTCGCCACCGGTGGCGACGAAACGCAACTGGCAACGCTGCGCGATACCACCCTGGCCGGCCTGGATGACGACTTTGCCTTTGTCGCCCACTGCAATCTGGGGGCGGAAGCCATGGCCGAAGCCGATCTGCTGCGTCTTGAACAGATCGCACAGCGGCGCTGGCAACGCACGCTGGATGATCGTCTGGGAGTGTCATGGGAAGAGAATCGGCGCCAGTCGCGCACGCCAGCGCCGGTTTTGCCTGTCAGCGAACCGTTGCTCGCCGACAAACCCGAACATCTGCTCGAACGCGCCGCCAGCGAGCTGATCCCCGAGGACAATCCGTGGGGGTTCAAACTCGACGTGCCACCCTACAAATACAACCGTGGCGAGCTGTACAACCTGCGGATCAGCCGCGGCACCCTGACCCGCGAAGAGCGCTACATCATCAATCACCATATGGTGCAGACGATCCTGATGCTCAGTCACCTGCCCTTCCCCGAGCATCTGAACAACGTCGCGGAAATTGCCGGCGGTCATCACGAAAAAATGGACGGCACCGGTTATCCCAAACGCCTGACACGCGAGGAAATGAGCCTGCCGGCACGGATGATCGCAATCGCCGACATCTTTGAGGCGCTGACCGCCGCCGACAGGCCCTACAAAAAGGCCAAGAACCTCAGCGAGGCGCTGGCAATCATGGCCAACATGTGCCGCGACGCGCATATCGATGCCGAACTGTTCGGCCTGTTCATCAGCGACGGCGTGTACCTGGAGTACGCCCATCGCTTTCTCGATCCTCGGCAGATCGATGCCGTCGATCCCGCCAGCCTGTTGCACAAGGCGGGCCTGACGGTGTGATCAGCAGTCGGTCAGACGCAGGAAAATCGCCGCCAGCCGCTCGATGCCGGCCTGATCGTCGACGCCGAAGCGTGCCAGTTTCGGGCTGTCCAGATCCAGCACGCCGATCAGGCGGCCATCCTTGACCAGCGGCACCACCAGCTCGCTGTTCGATGCGCTGTCACAGGCGATGTGGCCGGGGAACGCATGCACGTCTTCCACCCGCTGGGTTTGCAGGCTGGCCGCCGCCGCGCCGCAGACACCGCGCCCGAACGGAATGCGTACACAGGCAATCTGGCCCTGGAACGGCCCCAGCACCAGCTCTTCGTTGCGGTTGAGGTAGAAACCGGCCCAGTTCAGGTCATCGAGCTGGTTGAACAGGAATGCGGAAAACTGCGCGGCGTTGGCGATGAAATCGCGCTCATCCGCCAGCAGCGATTCCAGTTGGGCGGCCAACATGCCATAGCCTTCGAGGCCCTGGCCGCTCTGTTGCAAATCAATCATGCCTTGTGCTCCAGCAATTTGAGTCCCACCCAGTAACGGGCGAATTGGTACGCGCAACGTCCGTTGCGGTTGCCGCGTCCGGTGGCCCAGCGCACGGCGAGAATGTCCAGTTGCTCGTCGCGCTGCCAGCTCAGATTGGCCTTGGCGGCCAATTGGCCGATCCAGTGTTCGACGACATTGAGGAAGTGTTCCTGGGTAAACGGGTAAAACGACAGCCACAGGCCAAAGCGATCCGACAGCGCGATCTTGTCTTCCACCGCCTCGCTGGGATGCAGCTCGCCGTCGACGCGCTTCCAGTTTTCGTTGTCGCTTTCCTTTTCCGGCACCAGATGGCGGCGGTTCGACGTCGCATACAGCAACACGTTGTCCGGCGCCTGCTCCAGCGAACCGTCAAGCACGCTTTTGAGTACGCGATAATCACCTTCGCCGGACTCGAACGACAAGTCATCGCAAAACAGCACGAAGCGCTGTGGCAGCTTGGCGATCTGCTCCACTACCCGTGGCAGATCCGCCAGATGATCGCGCTCGATCTCGATCAATCGCAGACCGGCTGCGGCGTGCTCGGCGAGCAACGCACGCACCAGCGACGACTTGCCAGTGCCACGCGAGCCCCAGAGCAAGGCATGGTTGGCCGGCATGCCGTCGAGGAACTGCTGGGTGTTGCGGCCCAACTGTTCCAGTTGACGATCGACGCCGATCAGGTCGGACAGGCGCATGTCCAGGCTGACTTCCAGCGGCAGCAGGAAACCGCTGCGACCGTCACGCTGCCAGCGTGCGGCCAGGCAATGGCTCCAGTCGATGACGGGGCGCGGCGCCGGCAGCAACGGCTCGATGCGCGCCAGAACCGACTCGGCGCGTTCAAGAAAAGCATTCAATCGGGAATCCACGTCTTCTCCTCGGGCTCGTTCACAGTAATGATGGCGGTACAGCGCCGACAAACAGACTTCAACACCCTCTCCACCCCTTGTTACAAGGCGATTCGAGAGGCACGGTATCCATACTTGATCGACTATGCTTGAGCAGCGAAGGGAAACGGAAGTGGTTCAACACCCCATGGATATCAAATTCACCCACCGGCTGTCTTACAAGCAAGCCCGACTTACTGTGCTTGTCGGGTTCATTCTGGGCACGCTGCTCAGTCTGGTGCAGATCGGCATCGATTATGCCAGCGAAGACGCCTCCATCAACCGTGAAATCCTGTCTTTGCTGGAAATCAGCCATAACCCGGCTTCGCGCATCGCCTACAACATCGACGCCGAACTGGCCCAGGAACTGACACTGGGCCTGCTGCGCTCGCCAGCAATCATTTCCGCGCAATTGGTCGACAACAACCAGACGGTGCTGGCCAGCGTCAAACGCCCCGAGCTGCAAAGCGGCTACCGGATGATCAGCGACTTCCTGTTCGGCGCCAAACGCCGTTTCGAAGACCGCCTCTACCTCGACCACTTGCCCAACGAATCCCTCGGCAGCCTGAGCCTGGAGGTCGACACCTACGCCTTCGGCAGCCGCTTTCTGCGCCGCGCCGAAGTCACCCTGCTCAACGGTTTTGCCCGCAGCCTGATCCTCACCGGCCTGCTGCTGGCGCTGTTCTACGTGATGCTGACCAAGCCGCTGGTGCGAGTCATCCGCGAGCTCAGCGGCCGTGATCCGCGCAGCGCCGAGCCAACCACCCTGGAATGCCCTACCGGACACGCCAACGATGAAATCGGCGTGCTGGTCAAAGTCGCCAACCAGCAATTCGACAACATCGCCACGGAGATCCAGCAACGGCGCAACGCGGAAAACCGCCTGACCGACTACCTCGGGCAACTGGAAAACATCGTCTCGGCCCGCACCGCCGAGCTCAAGGCAATCAACGACCGCCTCACTCAGTCCAACGAAGAACTGGAAGTGGCCCGCAGCACCGCCCTGGACATGGCCGAGGCGCGGTCGGCGTTCCTCGCCAATATGAGCCACGAAATCCGTACCCCGCTCAACGGTCTGCTGGGGATGATCGCGCTGTCGCTGGACGGCCCGCTGAATGCCGAACAGCAGCAGCAACTGTCCATCGCCCACGACTCGGGCAAGGTGCTGGTGGAACTGCTCAACGACATCCTCGACCTGTCGAAATTCGACGCCGGGCAACTGGAGCTCGAGCACATTCCGTTCGACCTCGGCTCGCTGATCGAAGACACCGCCAACCTGCTGTCACAGAACGCGGCGCCGAGTGTCGAGCTGACGTGCCTGATCGACCCGCATTTCCCGGCGCTGGTGCTGGGCGATCCGACCCGGGTCCGGCAGATCGTCAGCAATCTGCTGTCCAACGCCCTGAAATTCACCCGCTTCGGTCGGGTCGATGTGCGCTTGTCGACCTCACCGGACGGCGTGCGCATAGAGGTCTGCGACACCGGCATCGGCATCGCTCAGGAAGCGCAGGTGAAAATCTTCCAGCCGTTCACCCAGGCGGGCGCCGGTATCACCCGGCAGTACGGCGGCACCGGACTGGGCCTGGCGCTGACGTACAACCTTTGCGAAGCCATGCAGGGCCGTTTGACGATCAGTTCCGAAGTCGGCTTCGGCAGCCAGTTCTGCGCCGAACTACCGCTGCCCTGCCATACCCGCGCCGTGCCCCCGGCGCCGATGACGGGCAAGGTGCTGGCAATCACGGCCTCAAGCAGCGGTCTGGCGGAACTGCTCGGCGGTCTGCTGCCGGTCTGGGGGCTGACCTATGAACAGCGCACCATCGATGACTCACTGCTCGGCTTGTCGCCCGATGTACTCATCACTGATTGTCCTGAATGTCTGTTCGGCCTGCGTCCGACCCTCGGCGCGCCGGTGCTGCTGGTGACCGCCTACGGCAGTTTCATGCCCAGCGAGGAAGCGGCCGCCCTCGCCCCGCTGCAGCAGCAGGCCCGACCGCTGGCGCGCAATGCGTTGTATCAGAACCTGCGGCGGATCCTGCAACAGGACGTCACCACCATCGACAGCGCGCGCGTCGAAGCGCCGCCGTCCCAGCGCCGTGGACGGGTCTTGCTGGTGGAGGACAACCCGGTCAATCAGTTGGTGGCCAAAGGCATGCTCGGCAAACTCGGCTGCGACGTGATCGTTGCCGCCCATGGCGCCGAAGCGCTGGATCAACTGGAACACGATGAGTTCGACCTGGTGCTGATGGATTGCAACATGCCGGTGATGGACGGCTATGAAGCCAGTCGGCAGATTCGCCAGAGCGGTCGCTGGCCGCACCTGCCAATCGTCGCCCTGACCGCCAACGCCATGTCCGAGGAACGCGAACGCTGCCGGTCAGCGGGCATGAGCGACTACCTGGCCAAACCGTTTCGCCGCGAAGAACTGGCGGCCCTGCTCGATCAGTGGATACCGACTACGACGCCGCTTTGATCTGCCCGAGCAGGTAATCGAGCCCCGTGCGCAGCTCTTCGAGCCGTCCCAGATCCACCCCGCTGTCGCACAACAACCGGGCCTTGAGCGGCCCGACCTGATCGCGCAGGGCCAGGCCTTCGTGGGTCAGGCTCAAGTGAACTTCACGCTCATCCCGCGCCGAGCGCTGGCGCTGCACCAGTTGCAGTTGCTCCAGACGTTTGAGCAGCGGCGTCAGCGTCCCCGAGTCGAGCGCCAGACGCTCGCCCAGGGCCTTGACGGTCGGCTGCTCGGGCGCAGTTTCCTGCCACTCCCACAACACCAGCATCGCCAGGTATTGCGGGTAGGTCAGGCCAAGCTGATCGAGCATCGGCTTGTAGCCACGGATCACCGCGCGGGAGGCGGCATACAGCTTGAAGCACAGCTGGCTGTCGAGCTTCAGCGAATCGGCGGACAGGTCGTTCATTTGAGCAGGGCTTCGATCTCGCGGCTCAGGTCCTGTGGCTTGGTGGCCGGCGCGAAACGCTTGACCAACTGCCCGTCCTTGCCGATCAGGAACTTGGTGAAGTTCCACTTGATGCCCTGGGAACCCAACACGCCCGGTGCGCGTTTCTTCAGCTGCGCGAACAGTGGGTGCGCGCCCGCGCCATTGACGTCGATCTTCTTGAACAGCGGGAAGCTGACGCCGTAATTCAGCTCGCAGAACTCACTGATCGCGCCTTCGTTACCGGGCTCCTGCTTGCCGAACTGATTGCACGGGAAACCCAGCACCACCAGGCCCTGATCCTTGTAGGTCTGCCACAACTGTTCAAGCCCCTTGTATTGCGGGGTGAACCCACACTTGCTGGCGGTGTTGACCACCAATACCGCCTTGCCGGCGAAATCGGCCAGGGTCTTTTGCTCGCCCTTGATGGTGGTACACGGGATGTTCAGCAGGTTGTCGCTCATGGGTGCGCACTCTGAAAAGTGGGTAAGGGGTAAAAATAGCGAGCAATTGAATTGCGTGCAATTTAAATATTCAGGCAACGCTCTGCGAGAGCCGCCAAAAGCAGCTCCCGCAGGGTTCATATCACGCGCGCTGTTCCAGGTTCAGGCACACCGAGTTGATGCAGTAACGCAGCCCTGTCGGCGGCGGACCGTCGGGGAACACGTGACCCAGGTGGGCATCGCATCGGGCGCACTTGACCTCGGTGCGGATCATGCCGTGGCTGGTGTCACGAATTTCGGTCATGGCGCTTTCGCCGATCGGCGCGTAAAAGCTCGGCCAACCGCAACCGGAGTCAAACTTGGTGGTGGAATCGAACAGCGGCTCGTCGCAGCAGACGCAGTGATAAACACCGTCGGTCTTTGTGGCGTTGTACTTGCCGGAGAACGGTCGCTCGGTGGCGCTGAGACGGCACACGTTGTACTGCTCGGGGTCGAGCATCGCCCGCCATTCCTCCAGGGTCTTTTCTATCTTTTCCATCATCACACCTCAGCGGCTGAAAAAGCCCGATCTGTACCTTTTCCACGGATCGGGTGGCACGTATGATTGCGCCTCGTCACGCGCCAGTCTGGCAGCGGCATCCTGCGCATTCAAACGAATTCCGGGAACCGCCGCGCAAGACCTCCACCTGTGTGAAGACGCAGGATTCCCAGCACGGTTGTCCACCCGCCGCCTGGATCGTTCATTTTCGGGATCACATCGCCATGCAGTTCAGCAAATCGAACAAGCTCGCCAACGTCTGCTACGACATTCGCGGCCCGGTGCTCAAGCACGCCAAACGCCTGGAAGAGGAAGGCCATCGCATCCTCAAGCTGAACATCGGCAACCCGGCACCCTTTGGTTTCGAAGCGCCGGATGAAATCCTTCAGGATGTGATCCGCAACCTGCCGACCGCCCAGGGCTACAGCGACTCCAAAGGCCTGTTCAGCGCGCGCAAGGCCGTCATGCAGTATTACCAGCAGAAGCAGGTCGAAGGTGTCGGCATCGAAGACATCTACCTGGGCAACGGCGTTTCCGAACTGATCGTGATGTCGCTGCAGGCCCTGCTCAACAACGGCGACGAAGTGCTGGTGCCGGCCCCGGATTATCCGCTGTGGACGGCGGCCGTGAGCCTGGCCGGCGGCAATGCGGTGCATTATCTGTGCGACGAAGGCGCCGACTGGTTCCCGGACCTGGCCGACATCAAGGCCAAGATCACCCCGAATACCAAAGCCATGGTGATCATCAACCCGAACAACCCGACCGGCGCGGTGTACTCGAAGGAAGTGCTGCTGGGCATGCTGGAGCTGGCGCGCCAGCACAACCTGGTGGTGTTCTCCGACGAAATCTACGACAAGATTCTCTACGACGATGCCGTGCACATCTGCACCGCTTCGCTGGCCCCGGACCTGCTGTGCCTGACCTTCAACGGTCTGTCCAAGTCCTACCGCGTGGCCGGTTTCCGTTCCGGCTGGATCGCGATTTCCGGTCCCAAACACAACGCCCAGAGCTACATCGAAGGCATCGACATGCTGGCCAACATGCGCCTGTGTGCCAACGTGCCGAGCCAGCATGCCATCCAGACGGCGCTGGGCGGTTACCAGAGCATCAACGACCTGGTGCTGCCACAGGGGCGCCTGCTGGAACAGCGCAACCGCACCTGGGAACTGCTCAACGACATTCCCGGCGTAAGCTGCGTCAAGCCGATGGGTGCGCTGTACGCGTTCCCGAAAATCGACCCGAAGGTCTGCCCGATCCACAACGACGAAAAATTCGTCCTCGACCTGCTGCTCTCCGAGAAGCTGCTGGTGGTGCAAGGCACGGCGTTCAACTGGCCGTGGCCGGATCACTTCCGGGTCGTCACCCTGCCACGGGTCGATGACCTGGACATGGCGATCGGCCGTATCGGCAACTTCCTCAAGTCCTATCGCCAGTAACCGGCCATCAGTGCGCAACGCCCCGAACGTTGCGCACTGTCTGATTCAGCAACACTTCTGCACGCCCCGCCCTCATACGCCTTCTACACTTGCGACTCGTAACGGTCACACGCCCCTGAGGTAGTGGCTGCGGGTGGACGCTGGCGATCTTGCCTGTCAGCACCGGACGTGGGAAACGCCCTGCACGCGACGGATTTCGCTGTAGGACACAGTTTGAAATAGTCACCCGGTTGAATCGCCAGGTGCCGCACCTTATATACCCCGCAGTACGATACATCTTTAGCTTGAGGAGAGTTCTACAACCATGATGCGCATCCTGCTGTTTTTGGCCACTAACCTGGCGGTCGTGCTGATAGCCAGCATCACCCTGAGCCTTTTCGGCTTCAACGGGTTCATGGCGGCCAACGGGGTTGATCTCAACCTCAGTCAGCTGCTGGTTTTCTGTGCGGTCTTTGGTTTTGCCGGTTCCTTGTTCTCGCTGTTCATCTCCAAATGGATGGCGAAGATGAGCACCAGCACCCAGATCATCAGCCAACCGCGCACCCGTCATGAACAATGGCTGCTGCAAACCGTCGAGCAACTGTCCCGTGAAGCCGGGATCAAGATGCCCGAAGTCGGGATTTTCCCGGCCTACGAGGCCAACGCCTTCGCCACCGGCTGGAACAAGAACGACGCGCTGGTCGCGGTCAGCCAGGGTCTGCTGGAACGTTTTTCGCCGGATGAAGTGAAAGCGGTGCTAGCGCACGAGATCGGCCACGTGGCCAACGGTGACATGGTCACCCTGGCGCTGATCCAGGGCGTGGTGAACACCTTCGTGATGTTCTTCGCGCGGATCATCGGCAACTTTGTCGACAAGGTGATCTTCAAGAACGAAGAAGGCCAGGGCATCGCCTACTACGTGGCGACCATCTTCGCCGAACTGGTACTGGGTATCCTGGCCAGCGCGATCGTCATGTGGTTCTCGCGCAAACGGGAATTCCGCGCCGACGATGCCGGTGCGCGTCTGGCCGGCACAGCCGCGATGATTGGCGCCCTGCAACGCCTGCGTGCCGAGCAAGGCCTGCCGGTACACATGCCCGACACCCTGAATGCCTTCGGCATCAACGGGGGCATCAAGCAAGGGTTCGCTCGCATGTTCATGAGCCACCCACCGCTGGAAGAGCGTATCGACGCCCTGCGTCGTCGCGGCTGATTCAGCCCGGCGTATAAACAAGAAGGCCCGCAGTGATGCGGGCCTTTTTTATTGCAGTGTTTTTGCGAGTGCCTGTCACGACCCTTCGCGGGCCAGCCCATATTGGAATGTGTTGCCCTTATGAGAGCGGGCCTGCTCGCGAAGACGCCTGAACAGCCAATGCACCTCAGCGACCGGAAACCCGATACGCCCGCTCCTCCAGCCGCGTCGCGCCGGCCTGCAGGAACTTGCCGTTTTCCCCCAGCACATCCTGCGCTTCCAGCATCTGCACCTGCCACGCACCACAGAGAAGGCGCTGCACCTCGGCATCATCCACCGCAAACGGTGGCCCGGACATCTGCGTCTGATCGTAATCCAGAGTAATCAGCAAACCCTGCAACCCTGTTGGCAAAATGGCCTGCAGATGCGCCGCATAGCGCTCGCGCATCGGTGCTGGCAAGGCAATCAGCGCCGCGCGGTCGTACAACGCGGCGCAGTCCGCCACGTCATCCGCCGTCAGGGCAAAGAAATCACCGCACCACAATTCGATCGAGCCGGCGCGATAACGCTTGAATGCGCCCTTCTCACTGACCTGCACCGGCAACTGCTGCTCGCTGAAAAAATCCTCGACGGCCTTCTCCGACAACTCGACGCCGAGCACCTGATGACCGCGCCCCGCCAGCCACAGCAAATCGAGGCTCTTGCCGCACAACGGCACCAGCACGCGGGCTTGCTCCGCGACTGACAGATCCGGCCAATGCCGCTGTAAATACGGGTTTACCTGCGGCTGATGGAAGCCGATCTGGTTCGACTCCCACTTCTTGTACCAAAAATCGGGCTGCATGGGTCACTCCCAAAAATTCGATTAAAAGGCGTTAAAACTTATATTAGATTTAGATCAATGATCTGACTGAAGATGGCGCCATCTTAACGCTCAGGAACCCTTCCATGTTTCCCAGCCTGTTTATCTCCCACGGCTCGCCCATGCTGGCACTGGAGCCCGGCGCCAGCGGCCCGGCCTTGGCGCGACTGGCCGCCGAACTGCCAAGCCCCAAAGCCATCGTCATTGTTTCCGCTCACTGGGAAAGCCACGAATTGCTGGTCAGCAGCCACCCGAACCCGGAAACCTGGCATGACTTCGGCGGTTTTCCTCGCGCCCTGTTTGAAGTGCAGTACCCAGCGCCCGGCAATCCGCAACTGGCACAAGAGGTTGCCGAACGGCTGACCGCCAGCCAGTTGCCCGCCCGCCTCGACCCCCAGCGTCCGTTCGACCACGGCGTCTGGGTACCGCTGACACTGATGTATCCACAGGCCGATATCCCGGTGGTGCAGGTTTCCCTGCCCAGCAGGGGCGGACCGGCCTTGCAGACCCGCGTCGGTGCTGCGCTGGCCGGGTTACGCGAGCAGGGTGTTCTGCTGATCGGCTCCGGCAGCATCACCCACAACCTGCGTGAACTGGACTGGCACGCCGGCCCGGAAAGCGTCGAGCCCTGGGCGCGGGATTTCCGTGACTGGATGATCGACAAGCTGAAAGCCGACGATGAAGCCGCGCTGCACGACTATCGCCAGCAGGCGCCGAACGCCGTGCGCAGCCATCCGAGCGATGAGCATCTGTTGCCGTTGTACTTCGCCCGGGGTGCCGGGGGCAAGTTCAGCGTGGCACACCAGGGATTCACGATGGGCGCCCTGGGCATGGATATTTATCGCTTCGGCTGAGGCTTTCTTGCAGGCATAAAAAATCCCCGAACCAGTCGGGGATTTTTTATGTTCGCTCAATCAGCCCAGAGGCGGATCAATCTTCGCGGTAGCGACGCAGCTTGAGCTGCTTGCCGGCAACGCGAGTGTCCTTCAGCTTGGTCAGGAGTTTGTCCAGACCATCTTCCGGCAGCTCGACGAGGCTGAAGCTGTCACGTACCTGGATACGACCGATCGCTTCGCGAGCCAGACCACCTTCGTTGAGGATGGCGCCCAGCAGGTTCTTGGCGGCGATACCGTCACGCGCGCCCAGCGCGGTACGGCAACGGGCACGACCTTCGCCCAGAGGCATTGGCGCGCGACGCTCGCGGTCACCGCGATCCGGACGCTCGCCACGATCAGGACGGTCGCCACGCGGTGCGCTGTTCGGCACCAGTGGACGCTCCTTCTCGATCGCTGCCAGGTTCAGCGCCTGACCATTGGTAGCCTTGCGCAGCAGAGCGGCAGCCAGGGCACGCGGGGTGCAACCGATGTCAGCGGTCAGACGATCCAGCAGATCGCCATGAGTCGCTTCGGCATCAGCCACCAGCGGCGACAAGCTGTTGGTCAGTTTCTTGATGCGCGCATCGAGAACAGCCTGGGCGTCCGGCAGACGCACTTCGGCAACTTTCTGACCGGTCACACGCTCGATCACTTGCAGCATGCGGCGCTCACGCGGAGTCACCAGCAGCAGCGCGCGGCCTTCGCGACCGGCACGGCCGGTACGGCCGATACGGTGTACGTAGGATTCCGGATCGTACGGCATGTCCACGTTGAATACGTGGGTGATGCGCGGCACGTCCAGACCACGGGCGGCAACGTCGGTCGCGACAACGATGTCCAGACGGCCATCCTTGAGCGAGTCGATCACGCGTTCACGCTGGTTCTGGGCAATGTCACCGTTCAGCGCAGCGGCCTTGTAGCCTTTGGCGTCGAGGGCGCTGGCCAGGTCCAGGGTCGCTTGCTTGGTGCGCACGAACATGATCAGAGCGTCGAAATCTTCCACTTCCAGCAAGCTGAGAACGGCCGAAGTCTTCTGGTCGGCGTGGACCATCAGGTGAGCTTGTTCGATCGCGGTAACGGTCTGGGTCTTGCTCTGGATCTTGACGTGTTTCGGATCCTTGAGGTGACGCTCGGCGATCGCGCGGATCGACTGCGGCAAGGTCGCCGAGAACAGTACGGTCTGGCGGGTTTCCGGCAGAGCCTTGAAGATCACTTCGAGGTCGTCCATGAAGCCCAGCTTGAGCATTTCGTCCGCTTCGTCGAGAACCAGGTGGTTCACGGTGTTGAGGACTTTTTCGTCGCGACGCAGGTGGTCGCACAGACGGCCCGGAGTGGCGACAACAATCTGTGCGCCATTACGGATTGCTTTCAATTGTGGGCCCATCGGCGCGCCGCCGTAGACAGCCACAACAGTCACGCCCGGCATTTGCTTGGCGTAGGTTTCGAAAGCGGTTGCAACTTGCAGCGCCAACTCACGAGTTGGGGCCAGGATCAGAGCTTGCGGCTCGCGCTTGGACGGATCAATGCGGTTCAGGATAGGCAGGGCAAAGGCAGCGGTTTTACCGGTACCGGTTTGCGCCTGACCAATCATATCGTGACCGGCGAGAATGATCGGGATCGACTGCTGCTGAATGGCCGAAGGCTCTTCATAGCCGGTAGCGACTACTGCAGCGACAATATTGGGATGAAGTTCAAGAGCGGCGAAGCCGCCGATTTCCTGGGTCATGGGTCTGCCTCTAAGTGCATCCGCAAAGACCCATGCTCCAAAGCTGCACATGCCGTGTTGAGACTCAAGAGTCGCCCTGGCAGCTTTGTCGGCGGGGATTTGCGAAAACGAATGGATGGAAAAAGAATCGTCAAGGAAGAGCCCGCAGTGCGGACGTGCAGCCGAAGCTGACTTCGGAGAATTGCGCTACCTAAACGCGACCCGGTTAAAGGCCGGCGCGCACTATACCGGAATTTGCCCGAAAAGGGAGCTTTTTTTATCGCTCCGGTGCGCTTGTCACCGTGATGTAACGGGGTTTTGCGGATAATCCCGCCAAGGTCTACTTTTCAAAGGCCCGGCTCTGTTGGCGATGGCGCTTAATCGATTCATCGACGTGCGGCATGTGGTCGCTGCACCCACCCTTCCCGTCTGAGGAAATCCCCATGAATCAGCCCTGCCCCGGCCGTGTCAGCCGTGAGCGCCGTGGTCACGTCCACTTGCTCGGTCTGGATCGAGCGGCCAAGCGCAATGCCTTCGACCTCGAACTGCTCAACGACCTGAGCCTGGCCTATGGCGAGTTCGAGGCGGACAGCGAGGCGCGGGTCGCGGTGGTGTTCGGGCATGGTGAGCACTTTACCGCCGGGCTTGACCTGGTCAACACCAGTGCCGCCCTCGCCGAAGGCTGGCAGGTGCCGCCCGGTGGCTGCGATCCGTGGGGTGTTTTCGTCGGGCCACGGGTCAGCAAACCGGTGATCGTCGCGGCCCAGGGTTACTGCCTGACCATCGGCATCGAGTTGATGCTCGCCGCCGACATCAACCTGTGCGCCAGCAATACCCGGTTCGCCCAGATGGAAGTCCAGCGTGGGATCTTTCCTTTTGGTGGCGCGACGTTGCGCTTTCATCAAATCGCTGGCTGGGGCAATGCCATGCGCTGGCTGCTGACCGGTGATGAATTCGATGCTCATGATGCATTGCGCCTGGGACTGGTGCAGGAAGTCATGGCCAGCGAGGATCTGCTACCGCGAGCCATTGAGCTGGCTGAACGGATTGCCCGGCAGGCGCCGCTGGGAGTGCAGGCGACGCTGATGTCGGCGCGACAGGCGCGTTACGAGGGCGAGACCGCAGCAGCGCAGGGATTGCCGCCGCTGGTGAAGCGGCTGCTGGCCAGCGAGGATGCGCGCGAGGGTGTTCGCTCGCTGGTCGAGCGGCGTCCCGGAGTATTCAAAGGGATCTGAATGCGGGGAGGTTTTGAGGCCGCCCTCGCGGGCAAGCCATCACTGACGACTCAGGTCGCCGGACGAATCGCGTTGATCAATGTCTGCAACGAATACCCCAGCCTCGGCGCCAGCGCTTCGGCCCGGGCCGTCAGCGCCTGCATGTCCAGTTGCTGATCCAGATCCGCCGGCACGATCAGAATCACATTGCCCTCCTTCACCGGCAGCTCCCAGTAATGCCGGTGAAAGAGCCCGCGCAACAGTGCCGCGCCCAAGGGTTTGCCATCGTCGGTGGCCCATTGGTTGATCACCAGCCAGCCGCCGGGATTCAGACGTTTCTGACAATCGCCGAGGAAATTCCATGCAAGGTGCCCGGCGCCGGGGCCGACGTCGGTGTACAGGTCGACGAAGATCAGATCCGCGGGTTCCGCCGTCGGCAGCAGTTCGAGCGCATCACCGACGCGGATATACAGCCGCGGATCGTCATCCAGCCCGAGGTATTCGATGGCCAGGCGCGGGACGTCCGGGCGCAACTCGATGGCTTCGACGTCTTCCAGCGGCAGGAACTTGAGGCAGGCCTGGGTCAGCGTACCGGCGCCCAGCCCGAGAAACAGCGCGCTTTCCGGCTGTTCATGGCACAACGCGCCAATCAGCATCGCCCGGGTATAGTCGTACTCCAGCCAGCTGGGATCGGCGGTGAACACGCAGCTCTGCTCGATGGCATCGCCGAACTCCAGAAAGCGGTAATCGGCCACTTCCAGCACGCGGATCACGCCGAACTCGTCCTTTACCTCGGCGAGCAAAAGCTCGACGCGCTCCTCAGTCATTTCATCTCCTGGTGGTCACCGGGCGCGGTGACGCGATGGCACCGCAGCGGTGCCGTGGCAAAGCGGCGATTGTCGGCGAAGGAGCGGGAGCAGGTCACGCACTAATTGCTGCTACCATGGCCGTCCGTGCGTAGAACCTTAGAGACCATGATGAGCCGACCCTGGAGCCCTGACAGCTGGCGCGCCCTGCCGATCCAGCAACAACCCCGATACCCCGACGCCGCGCATCTGCGCCAGGTCGAGCAGACCCTGGCCAGTTATCCGCCGCTGGTGTTTGCCGGCGAGGCCCGGGAATTGCGTCGTCAGTTCGCTGAAGTGACCCAGGGCCGGGCGTTCCTGTTGCAGGGTGGCGACTGCGCCGAGAGTTTCGCCGAGTTCTCCGCCGCGAAGATCCGCGACACCTTCAAGGTACTGCTGCAAATGGCAATCGTCATGACCTTTGCCGCCGGTTGCCCGGTGGTCAAGGTCGGGCGCATGGCCGGGCAGTTCGCCAAGCCGCGTTCGGCCAACGATGAAACCATCGACGGCGTGACCCTGCCGGCCTACCGTGGCGACATCGTCAACGGTATCGGTTTCGACGCGGTCAGTCGTGTGCCGGACCCGGAACGCCTGCTGCAGTCCTATCACCAGTCCACCGCCACCCTCAACTTGTTGCGCGCCTTCGCCCAGGGCGGCTTTGCCGACCTGCATCAGGTCCACAAGTGGAACCTGGATTTCATCGCCAACTCGGCCCTGGCCGAAAAATACAGCCACCTGGCCGACCGCATCGATGAAACCCTGGCCTTCATGCGCGCCTGCGGCATGGACACTTCGCCGCAACTGCGCGAAACCAGTTTCTTCACCGCCCACGAAGCGTTGCTGCTGAATTACGAAGAAGCCTTCGTGCGCCGCGACAGCCTGACCAACGATTACTACGATTGCTCGGCGCACATGCTGTGGATCGGCGACCGCACCCGTCAGCTCGACGGTGCCCATGTCGAGTTCCTGCGCGGGGTGAACAACCCGATCGGAGTCAAGGTCGGCCCGAGCATGAACCCGGATGACCTGATTCGCCTGATCGACGTGCTCAACCCGGACAACGATCCGGGTCGCCTGAACCTGATCGCACGGATGGGCGCGAACAAGGTCGGCGATCACCTGCCGGCGCTGATCCGCGCGGTGCAGCGTGAAGGCAAGCAGGTGCTGTGGAGTTCCGACCCGATGCACGGCAACACCATCAAGGCCAGCAGCGGCTACAAGACCCGGGATTTCGCGCAGATCCTCGGCGAGGTGAAGCAGTTCTTCCAGGTCCATGAAGCGGAAGGCAGCTATGCCGGCGGCATCCACATCGAAATGACCGGGCAGAACGTCACCGAATGCATCGGCGGCGCGCGGCCGATCACCGAGGATGGTTTGTCGGATCGCTACCACACCCACTGCGACCCACGGATGAATGCCGATCAGTCGCTGGAGCTGGCGTTTTTGATTGCCGAAACACTGAAGCAAGTTCGCCGCTGAGCTTTTCGATCTTTAGTGCCTGGACTGGCCTCTTCGCGGGCCGGCCCAGCTCCCACAGCGTTTGGGAGCCGGGCTGGCCTGCGAAGGCGCTCAGTCTCCATCGATCCGCGCCAATGCCACCCGCAACCTGGCCGCACTCTGCCGCTGACAATTGAGCTGCAACCGCTCCAGCCCCAGCCAGTCCGCCATCCGCCGCAGACTCCCCGCCAACGCCAGCATCCCCGCCTCATCCAGCCCGCTTTCCTCTTCGTGTACCGCATGCACCGCCAGTTGCCCCGACGCCCGTTCGGCGCGCAGGTCGACCCGCGCCGCAATCCGCTCGTTGTGCAGAAACGGCAGCACGTAATAGCCGTAAACCCGCTTGTGCTGCGGCGTATAAATCTCCAGCCGATAGCGGAAATCGAACAGCCGCTCGGTGCGACTGCGCTCCCAGATCAGCGAATCGAACGGCGACAACAGGGCACTGGCCTCGACTTTGCGCGGGACTTTTGGCTCAGGCAGGCAATAGGCGATCTGACGCCAACCGGCGACCTCGCAAGCCTGCAATTGCCCGGCCTCGACCAGCTCCGCCAGCCGTGGCCGGGCGTCCGCCGGGCTCAGCCGAAAGTAATCGCGCAGGTCTTTTTCCGTGCCGACGCCCAGCGCTTCAACCGCGTGCAGCAGCAAGCCGCGTTGCGCCTCGGCTTCATCCGGCAGCGGCTGCTGCAGAATCGCGGACGGAATCACGCGCTCCGGCAAGTCATACAAACGCTCGAAGCCACGCCGTCCGGCGACGGTCACTTCGCCCGCCGCAAACAGCCATTCCAACGCGTGCTTTTCCGCACTCCAGTCCCACCACGGCCCGGCCTTTTCCTGACGGGTCGACAGACTGCCGGCGCCCAAGGCCCCCTGCTCCTCGACGGACGCCAGCACGCGACGAATAGTGGCTTGCTCCTCGCGCCCGAATCGCGCCAGTTGCTGGTAGATGTCTTCGCCACGCTTGGCGCGCTGCATGCGCCAGCCCATCAACGGATACATCGACAGTGGCAGCAACGACGCTTCGTGCCCCCAGTATTCAAACAGCGTGCGACGCCGTCCCGAACTCCAGGCAGCCTGGTCGAGCAAATCGGCGGAATAGGCACCGAGGCGGGAAAACAGCGGCAGGTAGTGCGAGCGCACCACGGCGTTGACGGAATCGATTTGCAGCAGGCCCAGCCGTTCGATCAGCCGGTTGAGATGAGGTGCCTTGACGACCGACGGCTGGCGCCCGTTGAACCCTTGGGCGGCCAGCGCCAGACGTCGAGCCTGTTTGAGAGAAAAGGACAAAGTCGCGGGCATGTGTACCTCCATGTCTGCTCGCAACCTACCTCACCTGAAGTGGGTTTGTGTAGCGCGGCCCTCATCATTTATGCATCGGATCGTCCCAGAACGGCCGCACCACTTCATGTTCGACATCGGCCCGGCTGACGCCGATGTCCTTCAACGCTTCGTCGCTCAGACTGGAGAGCAACTCGCGCTCGCGGTGAAGTTCGTACCAGCGGCTAAACTTGTGCAGCAGATCGGAAACGAGATGGCCGGAAATTTTTTCGTCGCTTACATACTCTCTTTGACCTTTCATCGTGTTGCCTCCTTTGTGGATGGCTCAAGTCTCTCGCCAGCGCTAAGATCAATCCAACGAATGTTTCTGATGGCATGCATCTCGGAGATTGATGATTTGTCGGCCTACCCCAGTATCGATACCGATGTCCTGCGTACCTTCGTCGCGATTGCCGACCAGGGCGGATTCACCCGCGCCGGCGAAATGGTCAACCGCACCCAATCGGCGGTGAGCATGCAAATGAAGCGTCTGGAAGAGGACGTGTTGCAGCGTCAGTTGTTTGAGCGGGACGGGCGTCAGGTACGCCTCACCGCAGAAGGCCAGGTACTGCTGGGCTATGCCCGGCGCATCCTCAAGTTGCACAGCGAAGTGTTCAACACCCTGCGCGAGCCGCACATGGTCGGCACCGTGCGCATCGGTACGCCGGACGATTACGTGATGCGCTTCCTGCCGGGGATCCTGTCGCGCTTCGCCCAGTTTTATCCGCTGATCCAGATCGAAGTGCATTGCGAATCGACCAGGCAGCTCTTGCAGCGCACCGATCTGGACTTGTCGATCGTCACCCGCGAGCCAGGCAACGAAATCGGACAGTTGCTGCGCAAGGAGCGCTTCGTCTGGGCCGAGGCGCAGAACTTCAGCGCCCACGAGCAGACGCCATTGCCGCTGGCGATGTTCAACAGTGATTGTTTCTGCCGCTTGTGGGCCTGCAATGCGCTGGACGCCATGGGCCGCGAATACCGCATCGCCTACAACAGCAGCAGCCTGTCGGCGCTGATGGCGGTGGTGAGCGCGGGTCTGGCGATCACCGCGCAACTGGAAAGCCTGATCACCCCGGACATGCGCATTCTCGGCGCCAACGAGGATCTGCCGCTGTTGCCGGAGGCCAGCATCATGCTGATCCGCAACCTGAACAATCCGTCGCCGATCACCGAATGCCTGGCCGAGCACATCGTCGAAGGCTTCAAACTTTAAAGGCGAGCATCACCGCACACAGCACCAGAAAGCCGCAGAACAGCCCGCGCAGGAGTTTTTCCGGCATCGCGTGGGCGACTTTCACGCCCCAACTGATGCTCGCCAGGCCGCCGATGGCCAGCGGCAAGCCGATCATCCAGTCCACTTCATGATGCACCGCGTAAGTCACCAGGGTGACACCGGTGCTCGGCAGTGCCAGCGCCAGCGACAAGCCCTGGGCAACCACCTGGGTAGTACCGAACAGGCTGGTCAGCACCGGCGTTGCCACCACCGCCCCGCCCACGCCGAACAATCCGCCCATGGTTCCGGACGCCGCGCCGAGCACACCCAGCCACGGCCACGAATAACGCATCTCGGACGTCGCCGCCGGCCGCGCGCCGAACATGCGCAGCAGGTTGTAGGCCGACAGCGCCACGAGAAAGGCGACAAAGCCGATGCGCATGGTTTGCGCGTCGATGCCCACCGCCCAGATCGAACCGATCCAGGCAAAGCAGAACCCCATGACCGCCAGCGGCAGCGCATGACGCAACTCAATGCGATTGCGCTGGTGATAGCGCCACAGCGCCAGCATCACGTTGGGCACCACCATCACCAGCGCCGTGCCTTGGGCGATCTGCTGGTCCAGCCCGAACCACACGCCCAGCAGCGGAATGGCGATCAAACCGCCACCGATGCCGAATATTCCGCCGAGTGTGCCCAGGGCGGCGCCGAACAACAGGTACAGCAAAAACTCCATCACTAGCGAATTCCTCTTACGTCAGGCGATTCATCCTACGCAGTCGACGCTGGCACGGAAACGCACAGCAACGCACAATGGCTTTGCCAAATTCGCATAAGCGTTGATTGATCCATGAATCCGAACCAATTGACCGACCAACTGGGCCTGTTCCTCGACGTGCTGGAAAGCGGCAGCTTTTCGGCGGCGTCGCGGCGCCATCCACTGACGCCGTCGGCCGTGGCTCGACGGATCGACAGTCTTGAGAACGCCGTCGGCAGCCAGTTGTTCATCCGTAGCACCCACGCCGTGCGTGCCACCCCGGCCGGCCTGGCCTTCGCCGAACGGGCGCGGCGGATCGTCGCCGAGCTTCGTCTGGCCCGCGCCGAAGCGGTGTCCCTGAGCAGTGCGCCGGAAGGCTTGATCCGGGTCGACGCCCCTGCCGCGTTCGGTCGGCGACACCTGGCACCGGTGATTGCTGACTTTCTGGTGCTGTATCCAGGCCTGGATGTGCAGTTGCATCTGATCGACAGCTTCGTCGACATGGGCGGCTCGAACCTGGGCAAGGTCGATCTGGTCCTGCGTGCCGGGCAACTGGCGGATACCCGGCTGGTCGCCACGCCATTGGCGAGCATGGTGCGAATTGCCTGCGCCAGCCCCGACTATCTCAAGCGGCGCGGCGCTCCCAGCGATCCTGCGCAACTCGGTGAACATGACGGCCTCGACTGGGAGGGCCTGGCCCCGCCCTTCGCCTGGCGTTTCGAGCAGGACGGGCAGATGCAGTTGCACCGTCCGGCGCGGATCCGCATGAGCGCCAACAACGCCGAGGCCCTGGTGTTCGGCGCACTGGCCGGGTTGGGGATCGCCCACCTGCCGACCTGGCTGGCGAGCGAGTACCTGCTGCGCGGGGAATTGCTGCCGCTGTTCTGTGACAACGGTCTGCCGAAACCGGAAACCACCGGCATCTATGCCCTGCGCCTGGAACAACAGGCCAGCTCGCGCAGCCGCCTGCTGCTGGAATACCTCAAGACCCGTTTCAGCCCGGTGCCGCCCTGGGATCTGGCGCTACAACGGGATCTGGGCCGGCACTAGCCGACTCGACGTGGGCCACAATTGTCTGGCGCATTAAAGATTCGAGCGCTAGATTCATCAGCATCACCGTTCAAGGCACTGACATGACCACCGACCGCAACACCCCCGACCTCTGCGAAGACCTGCTGCTCGACAACCAGGCCTGCTTCGCCCTGCACTCCACCTCGCTGATGATGACCAAGGTCTACAAGCCGCTGCTGCAAGCGCTGGGCCTGACGTACCCGCAATACCTGGCGATGATGGTGCTGTGGGAGAAGGATGGTTTGACCGTCGGAGAAATCAGCACGCGCCTGCTGACGGATCCGGGTTCACTGACGCCGCTGCTCAAGCGTCTGGAAGCGGAAGGTGTGCTCAGCCGCACCCGCAGCCGCGAAGATGAGCGCGTGGTGATTGTCGAACTGACCGAACAGGGACGCGCCCTTCGCCAGAAAGCCGAAACCATCCCGCAATGCATCCTCGGCGCCAGCGGCTTCAGCCTCGAGCGTCTGCAGAATCTGCAAGCCGAGTTGCAGGCCCTGCGCAGCCATTTGCAGGACAGCCTGATCTAAGACCTGCACCTGTGGGAGCAAGCCTGCTCCCACAAAGCCCTCGCTCCCGCGCTCCCCTGCGAATTTTTTCGCCCCCCCGTTTCTCCCCGAAAACCTTTTTAGATCAAAACTTCCGACCCGTCCGGCACCCCTCCTCCAGCCCTGAATCGGATTTTTTTGAAAATTTATCTTGCGCACTAAATATTAGAGCGATACATTCACCTCGTACTTAGTTAACGCGCAAACAATTAGCGCAATAATCACACTCGATGAGGCTCACACCATGCAAACTCTCTACACCGCAATCGCAACCTCCACCGGCGGCCGTGACGGTCGTGCGATCTCCAGCGACAACATCCTCGACGTCAAACTGGCGACCCCGAAAGAACTCGGCGGCGCAGGCGGCGCGGCCACCAACCCTGAGCAACTGTTCGCCGCCGGCTACTCGGCCTGCTTCATCGGCGCACTGAAATTCGTCGCCAGCCAGACCAAACGCAAAATCCCGGACAACGCCTCGATCACCGCTCACGTCGGCATCGGCCAGATCCCTGGCGGTTTCGGTCTGGACATCGACCTGCACATCAGCCTGCCAGGCCTGGAACAAGCCGACGCGCAAAGCCTGGTCGACGCAGCCCACCAGGTCTGCCCGTACTCCAACGCCACCCGTGGCAACGTCGATGTACGTCTGCACGTTACCGTCTGACCACTGACGCCCCAGGCCCGAACAGGAAATGAACATGAACACTTTCAGCAAAGTCTTGACCGGTACTCTTCTCGCCCTGTCCGTTCACAGCGCATTTGCCGGTGACGTTGAACACAACACCCAGGCGTTCCTCGATGCCTTGAACGCCGGCACCGGAAAACCGCTGGAGCAACTGACACCCAAAGACGCCCGCGCCGTGCTGGCGGGTGCGCAGTCCGGAGTCAAACTGACACTGCCCAAGGCGGACGTCAGCGAGAAGACCATCCAGGTCGATGGCCAACCGTTGAGCCTGACCATCGTCCGGCCGGCCGGAGTCAAGGGTGAGCTGCCGGTGTTCATGTTCTTCCACGGCGGTGGCTGGGTGCTGGGGGATTTCCCGACCCACGAACGACTGGTGCGGGATCTGGTGGTCGGTTCCGGCGCGGCGGCCGTGTTCGTCAACTACACGCCGTCACCGGAAGCGCATTACCCGGTGGCGATCAACCAGGCCTACGCCGCGACTCGCTGGGTGGCGGAACACGGTAAAGAGATCAACGTCGATGGCAAACGCCTGGCCGTGGCCGGCAACAGCGTCGGCGGCAACATGGCGGCAGTGGTTGCCCTGATGGCGAAAGACAAAGGCACCCCGGCCATCCGCTTCCAGGTGCTGCTGTGGCCGGTGACCGATGCGAACTTCGATACCGGTTCCTACAACCAGTACGCCGAGGGGCACTTCCTCACCCGCAACATGATGAAGTGGTTCTGGGACAGCTACACCACCGATGCCGGGCAGCGTAACGAGATCTACGCCTCGCCGCTGCGGGCCACCACCGCGCAGTTGCAAGGCTTGCCGCCAGCGCTGGTACAAACCGCCAGTGCCGACGTGCTGCGTGACGAAGGCGAAGCCTACGCCCGCAAACTCGACGAGGCCGGTGTGCCGGTCACGGCGGTGCGCTACAACGGCATGATCCACGACTACGGTTTGCTCAACGTGGTCAGCCAGGTGCCGGCGGTGCGGTCGGCGATGTTGCAGGCGTCGGAAGAGCTCAAGCAACACCTGAAGAAGTAAGGGTCAAAAGCGCGCCGCAATTCTTTCAGGCATAAAAAAGCCCGACTCAATGGTCGGGCTTTTTCTTTCCGCAAAAAGCAGTGCTTATTTGGCACGGCCTTTGTAGGAACCGCCTTCGCGGGTATCGATCTCGATCATGTCGCCGATTTCGATGAAGTCAGCCACCGACAGCTCGGTACCGTTCTTCAGTTTGGCAGGCTTCATCACCTTGCCGGAAGTGTCACCGCGAGCGGAACCTTCGGTGTAGTCAACCTGACGCACGATGGTGGTCGGCAGTTCTACGGAAACCAGACGCTCTTCGAAGAACACGGCTTCGCAAACGTCGGTCATGCCTTCTTCCACGAATGGCAGAACGGCTTCGATGTCTTCAGCGTTCAGCTCGTACATGGTGTAGTCGGTGGTGTCCATGAACGTGTAGGAGTCACCGCTGATGAAAGACAGGGTGGCTTCTTTACGATCCAGGATCACGTCGTCCAGTTTGTCGTCCGCACCGTAAACGGTTTCGGTCTTGTAACCGGTCAGCAGGTTTTTCAGCTTGGTCTTCATGATCGCGCTGTTACGGCCCGACTTGGTGAATTCAGCTTTCTGAACCAGCCAAGGATCGTTGTCGATACGGATCACGGTACCGGGTTTGAGTTCTTTACCAGTTTTCATTGCGAATATCCGAATTTGGATGGGATGTACAAAAATCTAGGCCGCGTATCATAGCCAATTTCGGTAAAACTGTACCAGCGCCTTGGCAAGATCAGCTTGCAAGGCCTGTTCCAGACACCATTGTTCAGCGTTTTTTTGCAGTTCCGGCCAATGTTCACGGGCCGCGAGCCAGAGCGCGCCGATAGGTTGTCCGGCGCTCCAGGCCCGCCAGAGACCGTTCATCGCCTCGGCGGCGGCCGGTGAAAGCGCTTTTGTGTAGAGCGCGAGGAACGCGTCGAGCTTGTCCAGGTGAATGTCTTCGTCCTGCTGATAGATGTGCCAGAGCATCGGCCGCCCCGCCCATTGCGCCCGAACGAACGAATCCTCGCCACGCACGGCGTTGAAATCGCAGCACCAGAGCAGCTGGTCATATTGATCCTGTCGGACGAACGGCAACACTTGCACGGTCAGCGACTGGCGCACATGCAGCGCGCCGGTCGTCAGGGACTCGACCCCGAGCCAACGCGCGACGTCGCCCAGAATCCGCCCTTCCGGCACCAGCAGGTGAGTCGGCGTCGCGTCGGCGGCGAGCACATCCAGCCAGCTGGCCAACCCGGCGTTCTCGTAGGCGAACAGTGAAATCAGTTGCGCGCCGGGCGTCGGCTCAATGCCCAGATCGTGCAGGAATTTTCGCTGCGCATCGGGATCCCGCTGAAATTGCTCACGACGCTCAAGCAAACCGCTTTCACGCAACAGTCCACCCGTACCGGGCTGAAACCCCGGGAAGAAAAAGAACTTCTGCACGGTTTTGTATTTCACCGACGGCAGGCCATGGCAACCGACCACCCAGTCTTCGGCGCTGAGATAGTCGAGATTCATCCATAACGGCGGTTTTTCCCGCTCGGCCATGGCGTCCATGTAGGCGCCCGGCAACTGACAGGCGAATGCGGCGATCACCACATCGGCGGCTTCGGTCGGCGACCACTCGGCGGACCAATGTCGCACCTCGACGCCTTCCTGACGTTGCTGCTCCAGCTCAACGTCGATCGCCGGGCAGATCCGCTCGAACGCACGCAGGTCGTCGACCCACAGCCGCACCGCCAAACCGTGTTCGGCCACCAGTTGCCGGGCCAGGCGCCAGGTCACACCGATGTCGCCATAGTTGTCGACCACGGTGCAAAAAATGTCCCAGCGGGTTTTCAGTGGCGGCATTCAAGACTCCCGGTGACAAAAGCGTCGATTGTCCGCATAAATCTCTGCGTACAGAAGAGCCGACGACGATTAATCTTCGTGCGACAATCGCCACTTGCCCGCAATCACCCGCCAGGAGGCAGTCATGCCCTACCGTCCCAATCCGCGTCGCCCCTTGCCTGTTCAGCTTAGCGCGCTGCGTTTGACCGGCAGCATCGCCCTGGGCATGTGGCTGGGGTTCCTGGCGATCGCGCTGACCTGCTGGCTGCTCTCGCGCTTGCTGTTCAACGAACAACTGGCCCCCGTCGCCCAGGCCGTGCAGCAACTCGCCAGGCCACCGGCGGCTCAGACGGCGCCGGACATTCCGCCACCGAGCCCGCAATTCCAGCAGTACGAAGAAAACCTGCGCAAGAACGAGCAACAGGTTCGCCTCGACCAGGCCCGCAACAGCGCCCGTAACCTGTCGAACCCCAAATGCCAGTTCTGGCTGCAACAGGATCAGACCGCGCCGAGCGAGAAAAGCCGCGCCAACGTCCTGCAATTCTGCGATTGATCATGAACAAGCACAGCGTCCACCAACTGATTCTCGACAAGCTGCGGATCGATCTCGACATCGCCGAGCGCGCCGCGTTGACCGCCTACGAAACCGCGACCCACGAAGAAAACATCGCCGAAAACAAGTACGACACGCTGGGGCTGGAAGCGGCATACCTGGCGGCCGGACAGGCGAAGCGGGTCGAGGAGATCCGTCAGTCGCTGACGCTGTGCCAGAACCTGACATTGCGTGCCTATGACGATCAGCGCGGAATCGAAATCGGCGCCCTGCTCGGCCTGGAAGACGAAAAGGGTCGCGAGCAATGGCTGTTCCTGGCGCCGGATGCGGCAGGCCTGAAAGTCGAGGTGGTGGGTCAGCCGATTACCGTCATCACGCCTCGCTCGCCGCTGGGCAAAAGCCTGCTGGGCAAGTTCGAGGGTGATGAGGTGGAGATTCTGGTGGCGGGCGCTCGGCAACAGTTCGCTGTCACCGAGGTGCTGTAGCGCGGTGCTTAGTGGACGGGCAGTTCAACACCTTCGAACAGCTCTTCCAGTTCCTGCTTGTTATGGCACTGAATGGCTTTGGCCATCACATCGCGGGTCAGGTGCGGCGCGAACTTCTCGATGAAGTCGCACATGAAACCACGCAGGAAAGTGCCGCGACGGAAACCGATCTTGGTCACGCTCGACTCGAACAGTTCGCTGGCATCGAGCACCACCAGGTCGTTGTCGAGTTTGGTATCGACGGCCATTTTCGCCACGATGCCGACGCCCAGGCCCAGGCGCACGTAGGTTTTGATCACGTCGGCGTCGGCGGCGGTGAACACCACTTTCGGCGTCAGGCCGCGATGGCTGAAGGCTTCGTCGAGCTTCGAACGGCCGGTGAAACCGAACACGTAAGTCACGATCGGGTATTCGGCGAGCGCTTCGAGGGTCAGCTTCGGCAGTTTGGTCAGCGGGTGCCCCTGCGGCACGACCACGCAACGGTTCCAGCGATAGCACGGCATCATCACCAGATCGCCGAACAACTCCAGCGCTTCGGTGGCGATGGCGAAATCCACGGTGCCGTCAGCGGCCATTTCGGCGATCTGCATCGGCGAACCTTGATGCATGTGCAGCGCCACGTCCGGGTATTGCTTGATGAAATTGCTGATCACCGGCGGCAGTGCATAACGCGCCTGGGTGTGGGTGGTGGCGATCGACAGGGTGCCCTTTTTCTCGTTGGAGAACTCCTGGGCGATCTGTTTGATGCTTTCGACCTTGCGCAGAATCTCACCGGCGGTGGTGATGATGCGCTCGCCGGCCGGCGTGACGCGGGTCAGGTGCTTGCCGCTGCGGGCGAACACTTCGACGCCGAGTTCGTCTTCCAGCAGACGGATTTGCTTACTGATGCCCGGTTGCGAGGTGTAAAGACTTTGGGCTGTAGCGGAAACGTTGAGGTCGTGGTGCGCCACTTCCCAGATGTAGCGCAATTGTTGAAGCTTCATATGAATCCCTCAAAGCAGATAGACGCCACGGGCATCAGCGACGGTATATAACTATATTAATGGTTTGAAGAATAAATCTAGAACTTTTTTATCAAAACGCCATTATTCCTGCCTCAACGATCCTCCCGCCGCCGACGCTCCACCAACGGCACCAGATAAACCGGCACCTTGGACAATTGCAGGACCCTGGCCGCCGTGCGCCCCAACGGCGTTTCCGCCCCTACCCCGTGGCTGTGGCTTCCCAGAATCAACAGATCGACACCCAGTCTCTGCGCCTGCTCGAGAATCACCTGCGACGGATCGCCCTGGAGCACTCGCACCGAGCGTATCCGTTGCAAATCCTGCTTGCCGTCATCGCCCAGCTCGTCGCGAAAACTCTCGAGCACTCGCTCCTCGATATTGGCGATGACAGTTTTCAGACCCTGGCTGTGGAATTCGTTCAATGCCTGCTCGTCCAGATAGCTCTGCAACACCGACTCGGCGAACAACCCCATGGGCTCCACCGCATGCACCACATACAAGTCGGCATTGAAAGTTCGGGCCAGAGCCAGTGCATGCTGCATCACTAACGGTGCGTACAGACCGAGGTCAGTGGCATACAGCATCGAACGAATCATATGACCTCCTCGCGAGCCAACATGGCGGAGATTTGATTGAGCTTAGCAGTGCCTTGGCGAGTACGACGTATGGCGCAACGTCTTGAAGCGTGGGGGCTTTAGATCGTGGGTTCGTTGCTGATGCCGTGGGGAACGTGACCGGTGGCGACCACTTCCCGGGCCAGTTCGCAATGGCCGGTCTGGTCATCGAAAAACACGTCGGCGGCAAAGGCTTCGAGAAACGCCGACTTGGTCAGGCCGCCGAGAAACAGCGACTCGTCCAGCCGGATATCCCATTCGCGCAGGGTGCGAATCACCCGCTCGTGGGCCGGCGCCGAACGGGCGGTGACCAGTGCCGTACGGATCGGGCAATCCTCGTCCGGAAACTCGCGCTGCAGCAGGTTGAGGGCCGCCAGAAACCCTTTGAACGGGCCACCGCGCAACGGCTCGCGCGCCGACTCGCGCTCCTTGGCTTGAAAGGCCTCGAGGCCGCCAGACTGATAAATCCGCTCCGACTCGTCGGAGAACAGCACCGCATCGCCGTCGAAAGCGATACGCAATTCATCACTGGCCGCACGGCTGGCGCCACCGGACAGAATGGTCGCCGCCGCGAAACCGGCATCCAGCGCGGCGCGCACATCCTCGGCATGGGTGGACAAAAACAGATCGCAACCGAACGCCTTCAGGTACGGATAAGGACTGCGCCCGCCAACGAACGCCGCGCGGGAGATCGCCAGACCGTAATGACCGATCGAGTTGAACACCCGCAACCCGGTGTCGGCACTGTTGCGCGACACCAGAATCACCTCGACCCGGGCACGACCGAGACGACTGTTCAGGTCCAGCAGTTTTTCCACCAGAGGGAAGGCATCGCCCGGCGCGAGGATTTCGTCTTCGTGCTCGATCTGATATTGCCGATAGGCTTCAACACCTTGCGACAGATAAACCTTGTGGCTTTCGCTCAGGTCGAACAAGGCGCGGGACGAAATTGCCAGCACCAGTTTGTCATCGATGTTCTTGGCCATGCTTCCCCCATCCTTTGCGCCAAAACCGACTCAGGCGTTACGCCGGTCGATAAACCCCAGATTGCGATACAGCGCCTCGATGCGTGGCAGTTCACAGCCCGCCGCTTTCGCCGCTGCCAGGGGCCGGGCGTAAATCGCCTCCAGTTCCAGCGGCCGCTTGTGCAGGAAATCGTGGTACATGCTCGGCCAGTAGTCGGGCATTTTCTCGGTCATCATGAACAGGTACTCGGCGTATCCGGGCGGCATGTCATGACCGCAGGCCTTGGCGCCCTGCACCACTTCAGCCATCAGCGCCTGGATCGACGCGCGGCTGTCGACATCGGCCATCAGCGGCGTGGTGCTGGCACCGAGCAGTACCGACAGACCGTTGTAGGGGATGTTCCACACCAGCTTCTGCCAACGGGCCTGGTGCAGATTGGGCATCGCCTGGGAGTCGATGCCGGCGGTACGGAACAGTCCCGCGCCCTCTTCGACAATCGCCATGCGCGCCGCGTCATCGGTCGCCGGGCCGCTGTGATAACCGATGTTCACCGCACCCAGCGCCTGATGGGTAATCTGCCCTGGAGCGTCGCGATGCACACAGATCAGGCACAATCCGCCGAGCAGGTGCAGAGAATCGGGCAGCAACTCACGCAAACTGTCTTCGACATCCAGACCGTTTTGCAGCACCAGCACCCTGGCACCGGGTTTCGCTGCCTGAATGATCGACGGCGCCAGACCGGCGTTGCTGGTGGTCTTGGCGCCGACCAGCAACCAGTCACAGGGCGGCATGTCTTCGGCCGACGAATAAGCCTGTACCGGACTCAGCGTCAGCGCGCCATGGACCGCGCTGTCGACCCGCAAGCCATGCTCGGCGACGGCGGAAAACTCACTGCGCAGCAAAAAATGCACATCAAACCCGGCCCGCGCCAGCATCAGGCCGTAGAAACCTCCGATGGCCCCCGTGCCGATAATCCCCACCACCGGTTTGTTGACTTCCCCCATCATGGCAACTCCTCTGCAATTCGACCCAGTGCCTGGGCCACGGCGGCGTTCAGCTCGTCGCGGCTCAGGCGCGTGTGCAATGCCCCAAAGAACTCGCCGTCGCGCACGACAAACAGCGCCGGCAAATGAAAGACCTGATATCGCTCGACCAGCCCGCCGTTGTTACCGGCATCAATCCAGCACAGCCGGTCAACCGCCAGTTCCAGTCCCGGCAGCACTTCGCGGGCGAACCGGCAGCTCGCGCAGCCGACACTGGTGAAAATCACCAGCGAAACGCCGCTCATCGCCAGCAGCCGTTGGTCGGCGTCGAAATCGGTCAGTTCCGATTCGACCACTATACTGGGGGAAACAATGTCAAATGGCCGACACAGGGAGTCTGTGCTCATGGGACGGTTTATTCCTCATCCGGATGATGTGCCCGTCGAATTAACCTTGCTCAAACCTGAGTGTATTTCGCGGCAACAGCTGCACACTATCAGCCTCGGCGGTATCGCTTGCAATTACCACCGCGCCTGGCGCCATGGCACGGCGTTGCAGGTGCGCATGCCGACCCTCAACGCCGATATCTGTTATCCGGGTTACGTGGCCTGGTGCCTGCGCCGCAAGAAAGGCTATCTGGTGGGCATCGCCTTCACCGACGAGCAAACGCTGTTCAGCGCCCGAATGGGTGAGCAGGTGTGTCAGATCGAGCGTTATTGCCGCCTCAACGAAGCCCCCGACGACCTCCAGAACGTCCAGGCCCTGGCCCTGCAATGGGTCGAACAGCACGCCGACGAGTTCTCCCATGACACCGTGCGCAAGGCCTTTGCCCAGCCGGTTCTGGATTAGGTCATTGGCTTGCGGTTTCCCCGCGCGGTAAAAACTGCACGGCGAACGCCCCCTGAACAGTTACTTTCCCATTGTCGAGCAGGCGCCTAACGCGCTAAGGTTCGGCTCCCCGACGCGCTTAAATCTGCTGTGCTCCGGTCCGCCGCGCGGGGATCGCTGGTGGCCGGCACCCGTGACCTGACGAGTAAACGATGGCTGATTTACCAATCAACGACTTGAACGTCGCTTCCAACGAGACCCTGATCACTCCCGATCAGCTCAAGCGTGATATTCCGCTGAGCGACGCTGCCCTGCGCACCGTCACCAAAGGTCGCGAAGTTATCCGCAATATTCTCGACGGCACCGACCACCGCCTGTTCGTGGTCATCGGGCCTTGCTCGATCCACGACATCAAGGCTGCCCATGAGTACGCCGAGCGCCTGAAAGTGCTGGCGGCGGAAGTCTCCGACACCCTGTATCTGGTAATGCGCGTGTATTTCGAAAAGCCGCGCACCACCGTCGGCTGGAAAGGCCTGATCAACGACCCGTACCTGGACGACTCGTTCAAGATCCAGGACGGTCTGCACATCGGTCGCCAGCTGCTGCTGGATCTGGCGGAAAAAGGCCTGCCGACCGCCACCGAAGCCCTCGACCCGATCTCCCCGCAGTACCTGCAGGACCTGATCAGCTGGTCGGCCATCGGTGCGCGCACCACCGAATCCCAGACCCACCGCGAGATGGCTTCCGGCCTGTCCTCGGCGGTCGGTTTCAAGAACGGCACCGACGGCGGCCTGACCGTGGCGATCAACGCGCTGCAGTCGGTCTCCAGTCCGCACCGTTTCCTGGGGATCAACCAGGAAGGTGGCGTGTCGATCGTCACCACCAAGGGCAACGCCTACGGTCACGTGGTGCTGCGTGGCGGTAATGGCAAGCCGAACTACGACTCGGTCAGCGTCGCCCTGTGCGAGCAAGCGCTGAACAAGGCGAAGATCAAGCCGAACATCATGGTCGATTGCAGCCACGCCAACTCCAACAAGGATCCGGCCCTGCAACCGCTGGTGATGGAGAACGTGGCCAACCAGATCCTCGAAGGCAACCAGTCGATCATCGGCCTGATGGTCGAGAGTCACCTGAACTGGGGCTGCCAGGCGATACCGAAAGACCTCGCTGACCTGCAATACGGCGTGTCGATCACCGATGCCTGCATCGACTGGTCCGCCACTGAAAACACCTTGCGCAGCATGCACGCCAAGCTCAAGGATGTTCTGCCCAAACGCCAGCGCGGCTGACAGCCGTTTCGCAGGCATAAAAAAACGCCGGGCTCAGCCCGGCGTTTTTGTGTGTGCGGTGTGGTGCAAAATCAGATCTTGGCGGTGCGCCGCTGGTGGCGCTCCATGTAGCGCTCGACGTAGGAGCACGACGGAATCACGGTGTAGCCCATTTCATCGGCATATTGCAGCGCCCGCTCGGTCAGGGCTGCCGCGATGCCTCGGCCACGCAAGGCGTTGGGCACGAAGGTGCGATAGATATCCAGGGTCTGTTTCCCCAGATCCATATAGGTCAGATAGGCACGATGACCGTCCACATTGGTCTCGAACTGATGACCAGCCTGGTCATGGTGGATGGACAACGCCTCGCTCATCACTACTCCTCGCGGGTCTTTAAATTGCGACCCCTACCTTACCGATGTTTTCCCGGCGAAGGAACATCTACGCCACCCCGTGCCTGATCGACACCGAAAGAGCCACACCGATCTTGCGCAACCGAGCACGTAACAAATATTAGGCACCATTGGCAAAAATGCTCAAGGTGCCCTCGTCACCCTGCTTGCGGGGAGAGGCGGCTCCGGTGGACGCAGGGTCGGTTGGGGAGTCAATCCTCCCCGAAAGCCTGAACATTGCCGGATGTTGAGACTTAAGACGTACCACCTTGTTTAAAGTCACCTCAAGATGGACAAAGATAGGCAACGCATTGCACCAAACCTGAACAAAAGTATGGTCACCGACATATAGACAGACTCTAGCCGAAGCAGGAAAAACAGCACGCGACAACGGGAACTTTTTCTCATTAACTCGCTCAGCTCGCGGCTTGCAGCTGGATATTTTTTAAACAGAACAGTTAAAAGTTGCTCGAAAAAGAATCAACGCCTACAATTTTTTTTGCTTCTTGCGCTACGTCAGTTTACTTACTACAAGTAATGGGTAGTATGTACGCCGGCTATTTCCTCAATCGGAGGAGACAGCCACTTAATTTGAAAGTCCTTGAAGGGGAACACGATGAACAACGTTCTGAAATTCTCTGCTCTGGCTCTGGCCGCAGTTCTGGCTACCGGTTGCAGCAGCGCATCGAAAGAAACCGAAGCACGTCTGACCGCTACTGAAGACGCAGCTGCTCGCGCTCAAGCTCGTGCAGATGAAGCTTACCGTAAAGCTGATGAAGCTCTGGCTGCTGCTCAAAAAGCACAACAGACTGCTGACGAAGCTAACGAGCGTGCTCTGCGCATGCTGGAAAAAGCTAGCCGCAAGTAATAGTCCTTCGGGATTGTTATCAAGCCGACCCATTCTTGGGTCGGCTTTTTTGTGCCCGGCGTTTTCTGCGGGCAATAAAAAACCCGCCGATGTCGTCATCGGCGGGTTTTGTTTTTGAGCTTATTGCTGCAAGTCGATCGGGGCGCTGGAAACGATCGGCGCCGAGGTGTTCGGCGTGGCGATTTCCACCGGCAGGCCATCCTCGGCCGCCACCACATCACGCACCACATCCCAGTTCATGCGCAGGTTGTTGGTGATGTCTTCACGCTTGAGCATCGCGTTGATCACCGCCGTGTGCTTGTCGACCACCGACGGGTTGCCCTTGTCGTCCAGCGGCGTGTGCGCTTCCAGGTAGACCTTGCCGGCACTGCGGCCGAACTTGTACGGGTCGTTGATGATCCGCACCGACGTGCCGACCGGCACCATGCCGGCCATTTCCAGCACGTTGTTGTTGAACATGCGGAAGCAGCCGTGGCTGGTGCGCATGCCGATACCAAACTTCTTGTTCGAACCATGGATCAGGTAGCCCGGCGTGCCCAGGGTGAACTTGAATGGCCCCAGCGGGTTATCGGGACCGGCCGGCACCACGTTCGGCAGCGGATCACCGTCGGCGGCGTGTTCGGCCTTGATCGAGGCCGGCGGCGTCCAGGTCGGGTTCGGGGTCTTGGCGGTGATCGAGGTATGGGCGATCGGTGAGCCCCAGCCTTCACGGCCAATACCCAGCGGGAAGGTGTACACCACGTTCCGGCCTTTCGGGTAGTAGTAGAGGCGGTATTCGGCGAGGTTGATCACGATGCCTTCGCGCGGACCCGGCGGCAGGATGAATCGCGTCGGCAGGACCACTTCGGTGCCGGCACCCGGCAACCAGGCATCGACGCCCGGGTTGGCCGCGACCATTTCCGAATAGCCCAGATCGTAGGTGGTGCCCAGGTCGGCGAAGGTGTCTTCGTACTTGGCCTTGATCACCTGCACCTGGCCGATGATGTCTTCACCGGGCGGTGGCAGGGGGAACTCCAATGCTGCAACGGGGCCGGCCACACACAGGGCGGCAAGAGACAGGCAGCGGGTGACGGCAGGAAAGCGCGGCAACATCCGGAACATCCTTCGCATGATCAACAGGGATATAGGAGCGCGATTGTACACCGCACCTCGGGAATTCGGGGAGATCAGCCCATGACAGGCGATACAAGGCATTTTTTGTTGGGAGCGTCGTCCGCTTACAGTTCGAAGCGCAACTCGGGCCAGATCGGCGACGTGCCGCGCTTCTGCGATTCGAGAATCGCCCGGCACAGCGAACACAGGCGCTGATCCTGGAACACCCGGCGATCCACGCTCGACCAGCGCGGCTGCGCCGGCAGCAGACTGCCGCACAGGGTTCGATCCGCCGAGCCACCGAGCTCCAGTTGACGGGTCACCAGATGCACTCGCACTTCCTGGCAGGCGAACAGATCCAGCTGTTCGTCAGGCTCGATCAGTTGGTAGGCAAACAGGGACCAGGCAGGGCGCGGCATCGGGGGCTCCAGATAAGGGGGCGCCACATTAGCCGAAAGCCTGCCGCTAGAAAAGCCTCATAGCAGCGGTTTTAGCGTAGGCCAGACATTTTCCAGCAACTTGCCCTGAGCCCCGGCCGCCGGGTGCAGACCATCGGCCTGCATCAGGTCCGGATGCCCGCCCACACCATCGAGAAAAAACGGCACCAGGGGGATGTTTTTCTCCTCGGCGAGTTTGCCGTAGACCTGGGCAAAGGCATCGGTGTAGCGCTTGCCGTAATTGGGTGGCAGTTGCATGCCGAGCAACAGCACCTTGGCGCCCTGCTCGCGGGAGCTGTCGATCATCGCAGCAAGGTTTTGTTGCAATTGCGTGGGCGGCATTCCGCGCAGGCCGTCGTTGCCTCCCAGCTCGAGGATCACCAGGGCCGGCTTATGCTCTGCAAGCAGCGCCGGCAGCCGCGCCTGGCCTCCGGCGCTGGTGTCGCCGCTGATGGAGGCATTGACCACTTTGTCGTCAAAACCTTCGGTCCTGAGCCGTTGTTCGAGCAACGACACCCACCCCAACCGGGTATCCAGCCCGAAACCGGCGCTGATACTATCGCCGACGATCAGGACTGTACCCGCCGCTGCGTTCTGGGCCATGCACATCAAGGCCAGGCCAGCACTCAAAAACCACACACGCATCGGATTCTCCATGGGCGCAAGCATTCTCACCGCGAAGAACCTTAGCAAAGTGGTTCCCAGCGCGGAAGGTGAACTGACCATCCTGCACGAACTCAGCCTGGAACTGAACAAGGGCGACAGCCTGGCGATTGTCGGCGCGTCCGGTTCCGGCAAATCCACCCTGCTGGGCCTGCTCGCCGGGCTCGACCTGCCCAGCAGCGGCGAAGTCACCCTCGCCGGCCAGGGCCTGAGCAATCTCGACGAAGACCAGCGAGCGCGCATTCGCGCCGAACACGTCGGTTTCGTCTTCCAGTCATTTCAGCTGCTCGACAGTCTCAACGCCCTGGAAAACGTCATGCTGCCGCTGGAACTCGACGGCCGCAAAGACGCCCGTGGTCGCGCCACCGAACTGCTGCAACGGGTCGGTCTCGGCCAGCGCCTGACCCACTCGCCGCGCCAGCTCTCCGGCGGTGAGCAACAACGCGTGGCGATTGCCCGCGCCTTCGCCGCCGAACCGGACGTGCTGTTCGCCGACGAACCCACCGGCAACCTCGACAGCCATACCGGCGAGCGCATCAGCGATCTGCTGTTCGAATTGAACAAGGAGCGCGGCACGACGCTGGTGCTGGTGACTCACGACGAACGCCTGGCCCATCGCTGCCGGCGCCTGATCCGACTTGAAGCCGGCCTGCTGGTCGCCCCTCTGGAGCCTTGATGGCACGTCTGCCGCTGTTGCGTCTGTTCAGTCTCGCCCTGCGCCAACTCATGCGCGATGCCCGCGCCGGCGAGTTGCGGGTGTTGTTCTTCGCCCTGCTGGTGGCGGTGGCCGCAAGCACCGCGATCGGCTACTTCGGCGCGCGCCTGAACGGCGCCATGATGTTGCGCGCCACCGAGTTTCTCGGCGCCGACCTGTTGCTTGAAGGCAGCTCGCCGGCCCGCCCCGAACAGATCAAGAGCGGCACCGAGCTGCGCCTCGATCATGCGCGGGTCGTGGAGTTTTCCAGCGTCATCGCCACGGACAACGGCATTCAGTTGTCGAGTATCAAAGCGGTCGACCGCGCCTATCCGCTGCGCGGCGAACTGAAAAGCGCCCCCGCCCCTTACGCCACAGAAGAGGCCGGCGGCGAACCGCAACCCGGCGAAGCCTGGGTCGAATCGCGCTTGCTGACTGCGCTGGACCTGAAGATCGGTGACAGCATCGACGTCGGCATGAAGACGCTAAAGCTGACGCGGGTGCTGACGTACGAGCCGGATCGCGCCGGCAATTTCTACAGCCTCACGCCACGGGTTCTGATCAACCTCGACGACCTCGCCGCCACCGGCGTGGTGCAACCCGGCAGCCGGGTGAGCTACCGCGAACTGTGGCGCGGCCAGCCCCAGGCACTGGAAACCTATCGACAACTGATCAAGCCAGGACTGGCGGCCAATCAGCGGATCCAGGACGCCCGCGACGGCAACCGGCAGATCGGCGGCGCCCTGGGCAAGGCCGAGCGCTACCTGAACATGGCGAGTCTGGTCGCCGTGTTGCTGGCCGGGGTGGCCGTTGCATTATCGGCGAACCGCTTCGCCAGCCGCCGTTTCGACGCCAGCGCCTTGTTGCGCTGCCTCGGTTTGTCGCGACGGGAAACCATGGTGCTGTTCAGTTTGCAGCTGACGGTGCTGGGCTTGCTCGCCAGCCTCAGCGGCGCCCTGCTCGGCTGGCTGGCGCAGTTGGGACTGTTCGCGCTGTTGCACGATCTGCTGCCGACCGACGTGCCACCGGGTGGTTTGCTGCCAGCGCTGGCGGGAATCGGCACCGGGCTGGTGGCCTTGGCCGGTTTCGCCCTGCCGCCGCTTGCAGCGCTGGGTCGCGTGCCGCCGCTGCGGGTGTTGCGTCGGGACATGCTGCCGATCCCCTCAAGCACCTGGATGGTCTACGGCGCGGCGCTCGGTGCGCTCGGCCTGATCATGTGGCGCCTGAGCCTGGATCTGCTGCTGACGTTTGCCTTGCTCGGCGGTGGCGTGGTCGCCGCGCTGGTGCTGGGCGGTTTGCTGCTGTTGCTGCTGAACAGCCTGCGTCGTCTGCTCGCCCGCGCGTCCTTGCCGTGGCGGCTCGGACTGGGACAATTGCTGCGCCATCCGCTGGCCGCGGCCGGTCAGTCACTGGCCTTCGGTCTGATTCTGTTGTCCATGGCGCTGATCGCGCTGCTGCGCGGCGAACTGCTGGACACCTGGCAAAACCAGTTGCCGAAAAACGCGCCGAACTACTTTGCCCTGAACATCCTGCCGGCGGACAAACAAGCCTTCGCCGATCACCTGGTCAATGTTTCAGCTCAAGCCGCGCCGTTGTATCCGGTAGTGCCAGGTCGCCTGATCAGCATCAATGGCGAAGCGGTCCAGCAAATCGTCAGCAAGGACTCGGCGGGCGACCGCGCCATCCAGCGTGACCTGAGCCTGACCTGGGCCGCCGACCTGCCGGCGGGCAACAAGCTCACCGCCGGCTCGTGGTGGAGCGAGCAGCCATCGGACGATGTGCCGGGGGTATCGGTAGAAGGCAAAGTTGCCGAAAGCCTCAAGCTCAAACTCGGCGACCATCTGGTGTTCAGTGTCGGCGGGGTCAACCGCGAAGCGAAGGTCACCAGTCTGCGGGAAATCAACTGGGACAACTTCCAGCCGAATTTCTTCATGATCTTCCAGCCCGGCACGCTGAAGGATCTGCCGGCGACCTACCTGACCAGTTTCTATCTGGCGCCGGGTCATGACCAGCAGATCGTCGAACTGTCTCGAGCCTTCCCGGCGGTGACCATTCTTCAGGTCGAGGCCTTGCTCGAGCAACTGCGCAGCATCCTCGCCCAGGTCACCCTGGCCGTTGAATATGTATTGTTGTTTGTGTTGGCGGCGGGAATGGCTGTGCTGTTCTCCGGGTTGCAGGCAACCCTCGATGAACGCATTCGCCAAGGCGCGTTGTTGCGCGCACTGGGGGCCGAGCGGCAATTGTTGATCAAGGCGCGTCGGATCGAATTCGGTCTGCTGGGCGCAGTCAGCGGATTGCTCGCGGCGATCGGTTCGGAAGTGGTGAGTCTGGTGTTGTATCGCTACGCCTTCGACCTGCCGTGGCATCCGCATCCATGGCTGCTGGTGCTGCCGCTGATAGGCGCGGTGCTGATCGGTGGCGCGGGGGTGTTCGGCACGCGTCGGGCGCTCAACGCAAGTCCGCTGACAGTATTGCGCGAGGGTTGATAGACTCCGGCCGTCTCCATCACAAGAACCTGCCATGAGCCGTTATCGCCCTCCCCGCACCGCTGGCACCGCGCTGATCACCCCCGAAGGTGAAGCGCGGATGCGCGCCGAATTCCATGAGCTGTGGCATGTGCGCCGGCCGCAGGTGACACAGGCCGTCAGCGAGGCGGCGGCGCAGGGTGATCGTTCGGAAAATGCCGAGTACACCTACGGCAAAAAGATGCTGCGCGAGATCGACAGTCGCGTGCGCTTTCTGACCAAGCGACTCGAAGCCTTGAAGGTTGTCAGCGAAAAGCCCAGCGATCCGAACAAGGTCTACTTCGGCGCCTGGGTCACTATCGAGGACGAGGACGGCAAGCAATCGCGCTACCGCATCGTCGGCCCGGATGAACTGGATCTGAAGCTGGGTCTGATCAGCATCGACTCGCCATTGGCCCGCGCCTTGGTCGGCAAGGCGCTGGACGCCGAAGTCCGGGTACAGACACCGACCGGGGAACAGTTCGTCTACATCGTGGCGATCGAATACCCCTGAGCCCGCAGGACTAACGCCGTGCGATCAGGCCCTGGCGGGCGACGCGGGTCAGCTGGCGGATCATTTCCGGGGCATCGTCCTGGCTCGGCGCCTGAATCACCGCCAGATCGAAACTGTCATCGGCAAAACGCGCCAGCGACTCGCCGTCTTCGACAAACTGGATGAGGAACGCGGCAGGACCGCCGCTGCGACGTGGCCAGCCGTCGAGATAACGCAACAGCGTCGGCTGGTGCTTGCCGCCAAGCAGGATTTTTGGATTGCGCTGGGTAACGTGTGCCGTGATCGGCGCGGGACGTGCTGGAGGGCGAAGTGCATTCATCGTGTCGTGTCTCTGCCTCAAAGTCTGCATGGCAGGTGAGAGGCAACACCGAACCAGCGCTTTAGCGGTATTTCGAAGCCGTTGTTCCGGCTTCTACGGCAACTGAATGAGTCACCTGGCGCCCCGCAAGTAGCTGTTTAAATCGGCGCATGAGCGGCATCCTAGAGAACGTGACCGGCGAGTGTCAAGAATCAGCCGCAACAAAAAAGGCCCGCGCAATGCGGGCCTTTGGCTTGAGCCAGAGCGCTCAACCGGCGATGGCGCGATCCACCGAGAGCTTGCCGGCACCTTCGATCAGTACCGCGAGGCTGCCACCGAGCAGGGCCAGGGCGAACTCGTAACCGTTGTTGGCCATGAACAGACCGTTGCTGATGTGGACAGTGAAGATCGCCACCAGCGACAGGAAGGTCAGGCCCAGCGCCGCCGGACGCACCAGCAGGCCGATGATCAGCGCCAGACCGGCGAAGAACTCGGTGCCGCCAGCCAGCGTTGCCATCAGGTAGCCAGGCGTCAGGCCAATGCTTTCCATGTATTGCGCGGTGCCTGCCAGGCCGTAACCACCGAACAGACCGAAGAGTTTCTGCGAACCGTGGGCGGCGAAGATCACGCCGACAGCGATACGCAGAATGGTCAGGCCGTAGCCAGCGCGGGTGAATAGTACCTTGTTGATCAGAGAGCTCATGTTTGTCGTTCCTTGCTTGGGAAAGTGTGTGTGGATTGGCCGCTATATTAATCAGTAAATGTCATGTTAAAAGCGCAAATATTCCGCCATAACAATCAGTTTATTAGATCATTTGCGTGAGACAACTTTCTGTCCCCCGGGCTCCAGCGACTCCCGCTCCCGGTCGAACGCCAAGTAGTATTTGTTCACGCTATTAACATAGCTGACGGGGCCCATCCCCACTTGCTCCATGGCGATGCGCTCGACCTGAAAGAACCACTGGTTCGGGTTCAAGCCGCGTCGCCGCGCCTCGGCCCGCATGCCCTGGACCCGCTCGGGGCCGATGTTGTAGGCGGCCAGCGTGAACGCCATGCGCTCGCGTTCGTTGAGCTTGGGGCTGTTGAAGAACTTGCGGCGGATCATCGCCAGGTACTTGGCCCCGGCCTGCACGTTCGCATCAAGATTCTGGATATTGCTGACCCCGACCCGCTGCGCCGCCGACGGAGTGATCTGCATCAGTCCGGTCGGGCCATTGCCGCTACGCGCGCTGGGCTGCAGTGCCGACTCCTTGAACGCCAGCGCAGCGAGGTTCAGCCAGTCCATGTTTTGCGCTTCGGCGTGCTTTTGCAGAGTCGGACGGAGTTTTTCCAGGCGCTGGCGATCAGCCTTGGCCAGCGGATAGTGAACCTGGTAAAGCCGGCGATAGATCCGCAAAAACGCCGCATCTTCATTTGACGGTTTCTTGTAGCCGGCCAGGAAGCGATCGATGCTCGCCCGCAGCATCGACGCATCGCGCCGAACGAACCAGTATTCCTCGCCCGGCTCGCTGATCATCAACTGCCGGTCGAAGCGCAGTTTGGGCAGGATCTTGCCCCAACGCTCGGCAATCGGTTGCTCGACGATGGTCAGGTGGAAAATCCCGCCCTGGACCATTTCCAGCACATCTTCGACCGCCAGCGTCGGATCGACCCATTCGATCTTGATCGGCGCCAGTTTGTGCAGCGCCAGTTTCTGATTGAGCTGGCTGACCGCCTCCCCCGCCGCGCTGCCGGTGGGCAGCGCCAGAGTCTTGCCGGACAGTTGCTCGACCTTGGTGTAGCGCCGCTCGCCCTTGATGCCGACCAGTACCAGCGGCACGTTGCTGGCGAGCGGTTCGCTGCTGGCGACCGCGTGGCCGGGTTGCAGCTCGAGCAACTCGCCCGGCGCCACCAGATCGCCCTCGCCACGCTGCAAGGCGCCGAGCAATTGGTCCTTGGCTTTGGGAATGATCTTGAGGGTGATTTCCTGGCCGTCGCGGGCGTGGCCGTTGAGGTATTGCTCGAAGGCGCGCAGGCGGTGGTATTCGATGCCGATGGCCTGGCCCTGGACTTCACCGGAGCTGTTGCGGCTCTGGTTGACCAGCACCCGCAAGACCCGGCTGCTGCGGATTTCACTCAGATCGCGCACCTTGGCCGCCGGCACGGCTTGCAGCGGCCCGGGCAGGCGCGCAACCGCCGTCATCGGCAGCAGCAGCGATCCACACAACAGGAGCAAAACCGAGGGACGAACCATCCACTCTCCGGAAAGAATACGGGGTGTTTTCACCGCTGAACGGTCAAAAACACCGACGAAAACAGAGCGCCTGGAGCGCTGATAAAGTGCGAGAGACTGGCACAGTGATGGCAATTGTGCCAATCCAACCTGCCTCGCGGCCTCAACAGACAGCCATAAGCCGTTGTAGTTCTTGGCTTTTCTTATAAATCTACAGCTCTGATATGCTTTCCGGCCTTCGGCCCGAGGTAGCACCATGCAACTCATCGATATCGGCGTCAACCTGACCAACCCCAGTTTCGCCGACAAACACCAGGCGGTGCTCGATCGCGCTTACGCTGCCGGGGTCTGCCAACTGGTGCTGACCGGGACCAGCGTCGACGGCAGCGAACAGGCCCTGGAGTTGTGCCAGCAACTGGACGCAGACGGCCAGCGGCTGTTTGCCACCGCCGGCATCCATCCCCATTCGGCCAGCGACTGGAACGCCGACAGCGCCCGGCGCCTGCGCAGTCTGCTGAAAGAAGCGAACGTGGTGGCGGTGGGTGAATGCGGGCTGGATTTCAATCGCGATTTCTCGCCGCGTCCGCAGCAGGAAAAAGTCCTCGAAGAACATCTTGCCCTGGCCGTCGAACTGCAATTGCCAGTGTTTCTCCACGAACGCGACGCCAGTCAGCGCCTGCTGGACATTCTCAAGGACTTCCGCGATCGATTGCCGGCCGCCGTGGTGCATTGCTTCACCGGCGAGCAAAAAGCGCTGTTCAGCTATCTGGACCTGGACCTGCACATCGGCATCACCGGCTGGATCTGCGACGAACGCCGTGGCACGCACCTGCACCCGCTGGTCAAAGAGATCAAACACGGACGCCTGATGCTGGAAAGCGACGCGCCGTACCTGCTGCCACGCAGCCTGCGCCCGAAACCGAAGAACGGTCGCAACGAGCCGGCGTACCTCACAGAAGTGCTGCGAGAAGTGGCCCAGCACCGGGGCGAAACCGAGGAAGACCTGGCTGCCCATACCACCGCCTGCGCCCGAGCGTTCTTCAACCTCCCCGCCCTCTCCTGACAGACCAGGCCGCCATTTGTGAGAGCGGGCTTGCCCGCACTCACAGCATCACTCGTTGACGCATATCAAAAGTCCGACCTCTCGATACCGGCACAATAATGGCACCTTGCCAAAACTGTTTCCGCTATCAGAGAAGACCTTCCATGGGTGCCTGGCTTAGCAATATCTCGCTGAAATACAAATTCTGGGCGGTCAACGCCGTCGCCTTCGTCACCACCCTGCTGCTGGTCTTGTACGCCGTGCAACTCGAACAGCAGGCCCGCCGTCATGCCGCGCAAGCCTCGGCCCAGGCCCAGGCGCAATTGCTCAAGGCCTGGCCGGCCGGACAGACGTTGCCCAAGGCCGATCAGGTGTTGACCTTCAAACGCGGTGAAGCGCCGCGACTCAACGATCAACCGTTGCTGGAAATCACCGACAGCACAGGCTGGATCGAAATCAACCCGATGCCGCTGTTCGGCGAAAATCCGCTACTGGGCGCCGAGGTGTTCAGCCGCGCCGATGGCCAGCAAGTCGCCGTGATCGCCTACGCCCCGAGCCTGAGCCAAGTGTTCGGCGAGCGCTTCACCCACTACGCGGTAGCCGTGTTCATTCTGATGCTGGCAATGCTCGGCGCTTCGCAATTGCTCATCCGCTTCCTGCTCAGCCAGCTCAACACCTTGAAAGACGTGATGCTGCATGTGGAAAAAAGCGGTGACCTGTCCGCCCGCGTGCCGCTGGCCGGCAAGGACGAGGTCGGGCAGATGGCCAATGCGTTCAACGCGATGCAGGCCGGTTATCAGCGCGTGGTCAGCACCGTCGCCAACACCGCCCGCCAGCTCGACGTCGGCGCCGCGCGACTGGCGTCGAGCATGAACGAGGTGCGTCACGGCATGCTCGGCCAGCAGAGCGAAACCGATCAGGCGGCGACGGCGATCAACGAAATGACCGCCACCGTCTACCACATCGCCCAGCATGCCGGCGCGACGCGCGACCTCTCGCAGACTGCCGATGGCTTGGCCGGCAGCGGCCAGCAAGTGGTGACCCGGGTGCAACACTCAATCGCCGGGCTGTCGAGCGGCGTGCAGCAGACCGCCGAGATGATCCAGCGTCTGGCCGAGGACAGCCAGAAAATCAACGGGGTGGTCAGCGTGATTCATAGTATCGCCGAGCAGACCAACCTGCTGGCGCTCAACGCTGCCATCGAAGCGGCCCGCGCCGGGGAGATGGGACGCGGTTTTGCGGTGGTTGCCGATGAGGTGCGCAACCTGGCAAAACGCGTGCAGACCTCCACCGATGAAATCACCACCATGGTCTCGGCGTTGCAGGCCGGCACCCGGGATGCGGTGGACTTCATGCAGGAAAGTTCGTTTAAGGCCGACGACTGCGTGCAACAGGCGCAGGAGGCCGGCGAAGCGCTGGCGGAAATCACCGGCGCGGTGGCGCAAATGCGCGAGAGCAACACGCAGATCGCCGTGGCGGCGGAACAACAGAGCCAGGTCGCCGAGGAGATGAACCGGGCGGTGGTGAGCATTCGCGATGTCACCGAGAACACCGTGCAACAGACCGTGGATTCAGCGACCACCAGCAATGAACTGGCAACGCTGGCCGGGGAATTGAACAAGGCGATTGGTCAGTTGAAACTTTGATGGTTTCTTCGCGGGCAAGCCCACTCCCACATTGGAAAGTGTTGTCCTTGTGAAGGCGTGCCCGTGAACATCGAACCCGACCATTGCCGCTATCACTTCCATAGCGAACCTTGATTCGCCGCCCTCTGCGCCCGGGCCTATTCTTCAGGCATGTGTCCAACATGGAATGAGGAGTAGCAACATGGGCAAACGTCACCCCAATCTTCCCGCGTGGCAATGGCGCGCGTACCCGCACAATCACCAGCATCCGACCAATCTGGTGTTGCACCTGATTGCCGTGCCGCTGTTCATTGTCGCGTTTCTGCTGATCGTGTCCGGGGTGTTCAGCCTGAGTCTGGTGAACGTCGCCATCGGCGTGATTGGCATCATCGCAGCGCTGGGGTTGCAGCGCCACGGTCACAGCCTGGAGGCGCAAGCCTCCGAGCCGTTCAGTGATCGCAAGGACGCGGTTTCGCGTCTGCTGGTCGAGCAGTTTCTGACCTTTCCGCGCTTTTTCCTCAGTGGCGGCTGGTATCGCGCCTGGCGCGAACGCCACCGCCGGCATTGAGTCAGGCGAAGATGGTCACGGTCTGCCGGCTCATGGCGATCAGTTCGCCCTCCGCGCTCCACAGCTTGGCGGCGACGTGGCCGTAACCGTCGGCCGCATACTCGATTTGCGCCAGATACTTGCACCAGTCCAGCGTGCTCAAGTCACGTAACGGCTGCACGAACTCGATGGTCCAGGTCAGCGTGCTGCCCGGTGCCGGTTTCTTCAGATAAGGCAGCAGCGCCGGAGGCCAGGCATCGACCAGTGCCAGCAGATGCGCCTCGCTGACCGGCTCTTCCTTCACATCGCCACGCAGCCGCACCCAGCCCCCCATGTCCCGCGATTCGGCGCCGGTGAACGGCATGCTACCGACACTCCAGCGCATCGCCAGATGGCGCATGAACTCCGGCGTCACACCTTTGATGTAGGGCAGTTCCTGGCACTCCTCCCAATGTTTCATCTCAGGCGCAGGATGTGCTGGCACCGCCACTTCCGAGGTGCGCGGGGCACCGAAACTGCCGTGTACCAGCGTGACGACCTGGCCGTTCTGCACGGCGCGACCCAGCACCTGGATGACCGCTTTGCCTTCGCGCAGGATTTCAACTTCGAAGTTCACCGGCACTTCGGGTTCGACCGGCCCGACGAAGGTGATCGCCAGCGACCGCACCGGCCGATCCGCAGACATCCTCGCGCGCATGGCCTCATATTGCAGCGCCACCACCAGTCCGCCGAAACTGGCGCGACCCTGACCCCATTCGGCCGGAATGGTGACGTCCGATTGATGACGGACGGCATCGAGCAGATCGCTAAAGCGCATGGAAACCTCGAACACTGGAAAAGGAATGCAGCGATCTTAACCAGCCTGACAGAGCGGCACAGCGTCTATTCCGGTCAAAGAGACTGACAGATAGGCCGCCAGCGATCTGACCTCTCATTGAAATTTTGCGGGGTTCAGGACGCTTTGAAACAACTCGAGCTGAGTTTTTCCAGCACCCGGTCAGCCTTGATTTCGGCCTGGATCATGGTCGCCTGCCAGGTGTCGACGCAGGGTTGCAGATCCGCCTCCTGCTCGGCTTTGGCCAGCCACTGCCAGCAATCGTGCCAGTCGCCCAGTGCGCCTTGCGCGGACTTCAGGCGCGGCAGCGCCGCTTCGGGCAGGCGATCGAGTTCGGGATAGGCTTCGATGCCATAACGCACACGCTTGATCAGCAGGCGCAGACGATGGCGGTCATGGGCCGGGTCATGCAGCGCTTCGTCGAGATTCTTCCATTGCTTGCCCAAGCGTTTTTCGATGCGTTTATCCAGGCTTTTGAGCAAGCCCTGGCGCTGGGATGCCCGCAGAAAACGTGGAAAGGCATCGAGGATCATCAGCAGCGAAGCCAGCTCGGGGCTTGCGGCCAATGCGGGATACGCCTCGGCCATTTGCGCCATGCGCCGTTGCGCGGCCTGCGGTTGATCGTGCTTGAGCAGATACGCCGCCAGCACCTCGCGATCCCGCCAGGGCGTGGTCAGTTGCCCGACACTGGCGGCCGCGTCTTCCAGTTGCTCGACGCCCGGCAGGCCACGCAACGGCCGCAGCAGGCTGCGCAAGCGCCGCACCGTGGTACGCAGATCGTGCAACGCCTCAGGATCGGTACGCGCGGTCAGACGCGCCTGACAGGCGAGCAGTCTGACTTCAAGGCTCAGGACGTGGGCCACCAATCGATCAACCAACGCGGACATCGCATGCTCCTGGAAATGGCGTTGCACAAGTGTGCGCTTGCAAGGGCATCCTGCCCTTGCGTCATGTCAGCAGCTTAGCGCCCGGCGCGAGATTCGCGAATGTAGAAACGCGCCTTCTCGGCTTTCTTGCTGCAACCTTCGAACCCCTCGAATTGCTGTTGGGTCTTGGCCGCCGTCAGCAGCGACAGGGCCTTGGAGTAGCTGACCGTCCCGGCGAAACCCTCGGCCTTGGCCAGGTCCAGCTCATGCCACGCCGCATCGAGCTGGGTGCCACAGGTGTCGCGGTACGCGGTTTTCCCGGCACAACCGGCCAATGCCAGGGCAATCAACGGCACACAGATCCAGGCTTTCATCACTCACACCTCAAAGTAGGTCAACAGTCGTGCAGGTAAGACGGTCGGGCGGCGAAAAAGTGCCTTGGCCCGTGCGCAAACCGCCATCAGCGAAAGATAGCGCCGCCGGGGCCGGAAGTATCGAAAAAACGACGCCCTCGGCATTGCAGGCGACCCCGCCGATTGTCCCCCGCCCCTCGATGGGTGCATTGTGGAACCTTGCCGGGGAGGATGTTCGATGAAAAAACGTGTCGCACTGGTGCTGGGCTCCGGTGGCGCCCGGGGTTATGCCCATATCGGGGTCATTGAAGAGATCGAACGACGCGGCTACGACATCGCCTGCATTGCCGGTTGTTCGATGGGCGCGGTGGTCGGCGGGATCTATGCCGCCGGCAAACTCGACGAGTACCGCAACTGGATCGAAAGCCTGGATTACCTCGATGTGCTGCGGCTGGTGGACGTCAGTTTCCGCCTCGGCGCGATCCGGGGGGAAAAGGTCTTCGGGCAGATCCGCAAGATCGTCGGTGACATGAACATCGAAGACCTGCGCATCCCCTACACGGCGGTGGCCGCCGATCTCACCAACCAGCAGGAAATCTGGTTCCAGGAAGGCTGCCTGCATCAGGCCATGCGTGCGTCGGCGGCGATTCCCAGCCTGTTCACCCCGGTGATGCAAGGCAACCGGATGCTGGTGGACGGCGGCATTCTCAATCCGTTGCCGATCGTGCCGGTGGTGTCCAGCCACTGTGATCTGATCATCGCGGTCAACCTCAACGCCACCAATCAGCGTCATTACAAACTGCCGGTGATCCAGCGTCCGGCGGCGTTCCGCACCCGCTTCGACAGTCTGATCAGCTCCCTCGGCTCGAAGCTGCCGTTCCGCCGCAAACAGGCCGAACAGTTACTGTTGCTGGAGCAGGAAGCCTTGCGCGCCGAAGCGGCGGAGATCAATCCGTGGGTCGAGGGCGCCGAGCCGGAAACCCAACAACCGGCCGCCGCCCCGGAGCGTGACGGCGCGCCGAAATCGGCCACTGGCTCGTTCATCATCGACAACGTCGGGCCGGCGTCGCTGCTGGATCTGATCAACCAGAGTTTCGAGGTCATGCAGACCTCGTTGGCACAGTACAAGATCGCCGGCTATCCGCCGGATGTGCTGATCAACGTGCCGAAGCGGGTGTGCCGGTTCTTCGAGTTCTACAAGGCGCCGGAACTGATCGCCCTGGGCCGGGAAATTGCGCGCGATACCCTGGATCGCTATGAGAGTGAGCAGGGCTGAAGACCACTCAGTTACAGCCCCCCTTCGCTCAGCAACCGATACCCCACCCCCGCCTCGGTCACGATAAACCGTGGCCGGGTCGGATCATCCGCCAGTTTCTGCCGCAGATGGCCGACGACGATGCGCAGGTAATGGCTGTCCTCGGTATGGGTCGGCCCCCAGATGTCCTTGAGCAATTGCTGCTGGGTGATGACCCGCCCCGGATGCCGCGCCAGTTGCGCGAGCACCGCGTACTCCTTGCGGGTCAGGGCGACTTCAGCGCCATCGAGCAGCACCCGGCGATACGCCAGATCCACGGTCAGCGGGCCAAAGCTCAACGCCGCCTGCTGCGCTTCGCCGGCGGGAGCCTGACGCAGCAACGCGCGCACCCGGGCGAGAAACTCCTGAATGCCGAACGGCTTGGTCACGTAGTCATTGGCACCACCGTCCAGCGCCTGGACCTTCTGCCCTTCGCTGGCCCGCACCGAAAGCACCAGCACCGGCGCCGTGGCCCATTCGCGAAACTCGCGCAGCACTTGCTGGCCGTCCATGTCCGGCAGGCCGAGGTCGAGCACCAGCAGATCGGGCTTGTTCAGCGCCGCCTGGGCCAGACCCTCGGCACCCGTGCCGGCCTCCAGCACTTTGTAGCCCTGGGAGGCGAGGCTGATGCGCAGGAATTTGCGGATCTGCGGTTCGTCATCGATGACCAAAATGGTCGCGGTCTGGCTCATGGGTTCACATCAACGCAAAGGATGGGCGAGAGAGTAGCGCAGCCGGGGTCAGGCTTCATTGTCCATTCCCGGTTGCGTCTGGAGTGGCAGGTGCAGGGTGATGCAGGTGCCGCGCCCGTCGATGCCGTCATCGACGCTGATCCGGCCGCCATGAGCGCCGACCATGCCCTGACAGATCGCCAGTCCCAGCCCGGTGCCCTGCCCGCCACGATCACCACGGGCAGCGGTGTAGAACATGTCGAAAATCTTCGCCCGCTCATCCACCGGAATACCCGGCCCCTCGTCGCTGACCGAGAAAAACACCTCGCGGTCATCCGCCCCCGCGCGCAGTTGCAGGCGGCCATGGGACGGCGAAAACCGCGCGGCGTTTTCCAGCACATTGACCAAGGCCTGTTCGATCAGCGCGGCATGCACGAACAACAGCGGCAACTGCGCCGGCACCTCGGTGCTGACCTGCAATGACGACAGCACCGCGCGCAGGCGATTGAGGGCGCTGCCGACGATGTCTGCCGGCGACACCCAGTCCCGCGCCAGTTTCAATGCGCCGTGGCCGAGGCGGGTCATGTCCAGCAGATTCTGGATGTAGCGATCCAGACGCTCGGCTTCATCGCGAGTGCCTTCGAGCAGTTCGCGGCGATCCTCCAGCGGGATCGCCTCACCGAGGGCCAGCAGGCTGTCGATGCTGCCGCGCATGGCGGTCAGCGGCGTGCGCAGGTCGTGAGACACCGAAGCCAGCAAGGCGCTGCGCAGTTGTTCAGTTTCACCGTGCAGGCGCGCGGCTTCCAGGTCATCGGCCAGTTGCGCCCGGGCCAGGGCCTGGGCCAGCGGCTGGCTCAAGGCAGTCAACAAACGGCGGCGCTGACCACTGAGTGTCTGGCCCTCCGTGGCGCACACGCCGAGCAGCGCCAGCGGCCCGTCCTCCACCGATAGCGGCCACCACCACCAGCGCCCGAACGGCAAGGTGCCGGTGCCCATCCCTGCCGGTTGATCGTGCTGCCAGGCCCAGTCGGCGGCGGCGCGTTCGGCTTCGCTGAATTGCAGCGGCCCGCCGGTCTCGACTTTCCAGCCGCCCTGCCCGTCGCGATTGAGCAGGCACAGTTGCAAATCGCTCCAGCCATTGAGGTGTTGCGCGGCGGCGCTGACCACGGCCTGACGATCGGTCGCCGCCGTGAGCTTGCGCGACAGATCGAGCAACTCGGTGGTTTCTTCCTGAGTGTCGCGCAATGCCTGCAACTGCCGCCGCTGGCGGGCCGCCAGATTGCCGGTGAGTGCCGCCATCAACAGGAAGAACAGCAAGGTCAGGACGTCTTCCTCACGCTGAATCGCGAAGGAAAAATTCGGCGGGATGAACAGAAAGTCATAGGCCAGGAACGACAGCGCCGCGCAGGCCAGCGCCGGCCCCAGGCTGCTGCGCACCGCCACCAGCAACACCGCCGCGAGAAATACCAGGGAGATGTTCGGCAGCGGCAGCACGCTGGCCACTGCCCACGCCAGCGCACTGGCCAGCACCGTGGCGACCAGCGCCAGCGCATAGTCGAACCACACCAGCGTCGGGGTCGCCCGCATGCGCGGTTGATGCTGTTCCTGATCGCTGTCGAGGACGTTGATTTCGAGGCCATGGGCCTGCCGCAGCAAACGCGCGGCCAGTCCACCGCCGAACAAACGTCGACGCAGGCGCGGTCGGGACTGGCCGACCAGCACCAGACTGGCGCGACGTTCGGCGGCGTGCTGAATCAGGGTTTTCGCCACTTCACCGGCGCGCAGCAGGACGACCTCGCCGCCAAGGCGTTCGGCCAGTTGCTGGGCACTTTGCAGCCGCAGGCGCGATTGCTCGTCGCGCACGCTGCCGTTGTCGACATGCACCAGGCTCCACGGTAGATGCCGGCGCTGGGCGACGCGACTGGCGTGGCGCACCAGACGCTCGGCCTGGGCATCGCCATCGACGCCGACCAGCAAGCGCCCGCGCACGGCCGGCGCGGCCTGACCGAGCTGGCGATAGCCCTGGGCGAGATCGTTGTCGACCTGCGCCGCTGCGGTCTGCATCGCCAGTTCGCGCAGCGCGGTGAGGTTGGTCTGGGTGAAAAACGCATCGATCGCCGCCCGCGCCTGCTCCGGCACATAGACCTTGCCCTCGCGCAGACGCTCGAGCAATTCGCGCGGTGGCAGGTCGATCAGCAGCAGTTCGTAGGCTTCCTGCAAGACCCAGTCCGGCAGGGTTTCGCGCACCTGCACACCGGTGATGCCGCGCACCTGGTCATTGAGGCTTTCCAGATGCTGGACGTTGACCGTGGTGAACACGTCGATGCCGGCGGCGAGCAGTTCCTGGATGTCCTGCCAGCGTTTGGCGTGACGGCTGCCGGGGGCGTTGCTGTGGGCCAGCTCGTCCACCAGCACCAGTTTCGGCCTGGCCGCGAGCAGGCCGTCAAGATCCATTTCTTCAAGGGTGACGCCCCGGTATTCCGAGCGCACCAGCGGCAGTTGCGGCAGGCCGCCGAGCAGCGCTTCGGTTTCGGCGCGACCGTGGGTTTCCACGACTCCGGCGATGACTTTCACGCCCTGGCGCAATTGACTGTGGGCGGCCTGGAGCATGGCGTAGGTCTTGCCGACACCGGGCGCGGCGCCGAGAAATACCTTGAGCCGGCCACGACCATCGCGGGGCAGGTCTGCTAACAGCGCGTCGGCGCGGCCGGAGTCACTCATGCTTGAAGCTCTCTCTTCCTGATGTTGATGCGACGGCCGTGCGGGCCTCTTCACGGGCAGGCCCGCTCGCGCATTAGAGTTTTTCCAGCGCCATGTTCAGCGCCAGCACATTCACCACCGGCGGTCCTACCAGCGGCTGCTCGATGTGCGCCTCCAGCAACTGCTGCAAGGTCGAAACCGGCAGGTTACGCGCGGCCGCGACACGCGCCAGTTGATAGGCAATCGCGGCCGGTGGCAAGTGCGGATCGAGGCCGCTGCCGGAGGTGGTCAACAGCGCCAGCGGCACCGGGCCTTGTCCTGGAACCTGCAACTTGTTGGCGTCGTCGATCACCCGGGTCGCCAGGGCCGGATTACTCGGCGACAGGTTGCTCGCGCTGCTCGAAACCGTCGCAAAGGCACCGGCGGAGGGACGCGGATGGAACCAGGCGTCGCCGACGAAATCCTGGGCAATCAGCGCCGAGCCGCGCACCTTGCCTTCGGCGTCGCGCACCAGGCTGCCGTTGGCCTGCTCGGGGAACGCGACCTGCGCGACCCCGGTGACCACCAGCGGATAGGCAACGCCGGTGACCAGGGTCATCAGCACCAACAGGCTCAGGGCCGGACGTATCAATGTGGACATTTGTAAATCCTCGAATTCATGGGGCAACAGTTTTTGGGGTGTCCGGGAGAGCCATCCCCCTCACCCCAACCCTCTCCCCCAAAGGGGGCGAGGGGGAAAGGGAGCCGATCTTCGTGCTGTTCAAATCCTGAGTTCGGCTCGATAGCTCAGGTCGACGTATCACTCCGGAACACCTCGGTCAGCCCCCTCTCACCAAGGAACTGAAGGGAAAGGGAGCCGACTTTCGTGCTTTTCAAATCCTGAGTTCGGCTCGATAGCTCAGGTCGACGTATCACTCCGGAACGCCTCGGTCAGTCCCCTCTCCCTCTGGGAGAGGGTTAGGGTGAGGGGACGATTTCAGCCTCAAACCAGATGCAACGCCGTGAGCAGCATGTCGATCACCTTGATCCCCACGAACGGCACCAGAATCCCGCCCAGCCCATAGATCAGCAGATTGCGCCGCAGCAGTGCCGCCGCGCTCGCCGCCTGCACCCGCACACCGCGAAGGGCCAGCGGAATCAGCACGACGATGATCAGGGCGTTGAAGACGATGGCCGACAGGATCGCGCTCTGCGGACTGCTCAGGTGCATGACGTTCAGCACACCCAGTTGCGGGTAGATCGCGGCGAACAGCGCCGGCAGGATCGCGAAGTATTTGGCCACGTCGTTGGCGATGGAAAAGGTCGTCAGCGCGCCACGGGTCACCAGCAGTTCCTTGCCGATCTGCACCACGTCCAGCAGCTTGGTCGGATCGCTGTCGAGGTCGACCATGTTGGCCGCCTCGCGCGCCGCTTGCGTGCCGTCGTTCATCGCCATGCCGACGTCCGCCTGGGCCAGCGCCGGGGCGTCGTTGGCGCCGTCGCCGCACATCGCGACCAGGCGACCGTCGTTCTGCTCATGGCGAATACGCGCCAGTTTTTTCTCCGGGGTGGCCTCAGCGAGCACGTCGTCGACGCCTGCTTCAGCGGCAATCGCAGCGGCGGTCAGCGGGTTGTCGCCGGTGACCATCACGGTGCGGATCCCCAGCTTGCGCAGTTCGGCAAAACGCTCGCGAATCCCCGGTTTGACCACGTCCTTGAGGTGGATCGCACCGAGCAGTTTGCCGTCGGCGCAGACCAGCAACGGGGTGCCGCCGCTCTGGGCGATCTTGTCGATTTCCCGGGACAGCGCCGGGGCCAGATCCGAGCGTTTCTGGCCGAGGAAGGCCAACAACGAATCCACCGCGCCCTTGCGGAACACGCGGCCCTGATAGTCCACGCCGGACAACCGGGTTTCCGCGCTGAACGGCACGGCGATCAGGGTTTCCGCTGCTGGCTCAGGCTGTGGATGCAGACCGCGCAGGTACTCGACGATGGATTTGCCTTCGGCGGTTTCGTCCGCCAGGGAGGCGAACAACGCGCCTTCGGCCAGTTCCCGACCGTTCACACCCGGCGCGGCATATACCGCGCTGCAACGACGATTGCCGAAGGTGATGGTGCCGGTCTTGTCCAGTAACAGCACATGCACGTCACCCGCTGCCTCAACTGCGCGGCCGGACTTGGCAATCACGTTCAGGCGCACCAGACGATCCATCCCGGCGATCCCGATCGCCGACAGCAGACCACCGATGGTGGTCGGAATCAGCGTGACCAATAACGCCACCAGGAACACCAGCGGCAGGCTGCCGTTGGCAAAGTGGGCGAACGGCTGCAGGGTCACCACCACCAGCAGGAAGATCAAGGTCAGGCCGATCAGCAGGATGTCCAGCGCCACTTCGTTCGGGGTCTTCTGACGCTTGGCACCTTCGACCAGCGCGATCATGCGGTCGAGGGTCGACTCGCCGGGGTTGGCGGTGATTTTCACCAGCAGCCAGTCGGACACCAGCCGCGTGTTGCCGGTGACGGCGGAACGGTCGCCGCCGGACTCACGAATCACCGGCGCCGATTCACCGGTGATCGCCGCTTCGTTGACCGCCGCAATACCTTCGATGACTTCGCCGTCACCGGGGATCATTTCCCCGGCCTCGACGCGCACCACATCGCCTTTGCGCAGGCTGGCAGCAGGCACCACCTGGAAGCTGCCATTGGCCAGTTTGCGGCGGGCGCTGAGGCCTTCGCTGCCGGCCTTCAGGCTGTCGGCGCGGGCCTTGCCGCGACCTTCGGCCAGGGCCTCGGCGAAGTTGGCGAACAGCACGGTGAACCACAGCCACAGTGCGATCTGCGCGGCGACGAACGTCGGCACGACACTGTCGGGAATGAAGCACAAAACCGTGGTCAGGATTGCGGTCAGCTCGACCACCAGCATCACCGGCGAGCGCTGCAACTGCCGTGGATCGAGCTTGACGAAGGCTTGCACCAGCGCCGGCCGCCACAGGGCCGAGATCGCGGTTTTCGCTTGCTCCGGCGCCTTCGCGGCGACCGGTTTGATTGCGGGCATATTCATCATTCAGTCCTCAGAAGCCCATGCTCAAATGTTCAGCAATCGGGCCAAGTGCCAGGGTCGGCAGAAACGTCAGGCCACCCACCAGCAAAATGGTCACGGTCAGCAGGGTCACGAACAGCGGGCCGTGGGTCGGGAAACTGTTCTGGCCGATCGGCGCGGTTTTCTTCATCGCCAGGCTGCCGGCCAGGGCCAGTACCGGGAGGATGTAACCGAAGCGCCCGATCAGCATGCCCAGGCCCAACATCAGATTGTGGAACGCGGTGTTGGCGGTCAGACCACCAAAGGCTGAACCGTTGTTGGCGCTGGCCGAGGTGTAGGCGTACAGCAACTGGCTGAAACCGTGGGGGCCAGGATTGCTGATGGTCGCCGCCGGGCCGGGCAGAACAGCCGCGATCGCCCCCAGCACCAGCACGCCGACCGGCATCACCAGCAGGGTCACCACCAGCAGTTGCACTTCACGGGCCTGGAGTTTCTTGCCGAGGTATTCCGGGGTGCGACCGATCATCAGACCGGCGAGGAACACCGCGATCAGCACGTTGAGCAACATGCCGTAGAGCCCGGCGCCGACACCGCCGAAGATCACTTCGCCGACCATCATGTTGACCAGCGCCACCATTCCGCTGAGCGGGTTGAGGCTGTCATGCATGCCGTTGACCGAGCCGTTCGACGCCGCCGTGGTGGTCACCGACCACAGCACCGTGGCGGTGGTGCCGAAGCGTGCTTCCTTGCCTTCCAGCGGCGCGGTCTGTTCGACGGCGGCGTTGTTCAGGGCCGGGTTGGGCTGGTACTCGGCCCACAACGAGGTGGCGCCGCCGATGATGAACAGCGCGAGCATGCAACCGATGATCGCGCGGCTCTGGCGCAGGTCTTTCACGTAATGGCCGAAGGTGAACACCAGCGCCACCGGGATCAGAATGATCGACGCCACTTCGAACAGGTTGCTCCATGCGGTCGGGTTCTCGAACGGGTGCGCCGAGTTGACGCCGAAGAATCCACCGCCGTTGGTGCCCAGTTGCTTGATCGCAATCTGGCTGGCCGCCGGGCCGAGCGGGATCACCTGATCGACGCCCTGCATCGTCACCGCGTTCACGTATTGCGCGAAGGTCTGCGGTACGCCCTGCCACACCAGGTACAGCGCCAGCAGCAGGCAAAGCGGCAGCAGGCCGTAGAGGGTCGCGCGGGTCATGTCGACCCAGAAGTTGCCCAGCGTCTTGGTTGACTTGCGCCCGATGCCACGGCACAACGCGACCAGCACGGCGAGGCCGGTGGCGGCGCTGACAAAGTTCTGTACGGTGAGGCCGACCATCTGGCTCAGGTAGCTGAGCGAGGCTTCACCGCTGTACGCCTGCCAGTTGGTGTTGGTCATGAAGCTGACAGCGGTGTTGAACGCCAGCGTCCACTCCTGTCCCGGCAGGTTTTGCGGGTTGAGCGGCAGATGGTCCTGGAACAGCAGAATCGCGAACAGCAGCAGGAACCCCGCCAGGTTGAACGCCAGCAGCGCCAGCGTGTATTTCTGCCAGCTCTGTTCGGACTGCGGATCGACCCCGGCGATGCGATAACAGCCGCGCTCGACCGGGCCGAGGATTGGCGTCAGCCAGGTGCGCTGGCCTTCCATCACTTTGTAGTAGAAGCGCCCGAGGAACGGCGCCGGCAGCAAGACCACCGCGAAGAACGCGAGGATCAGCCAATAGTCATAACTGTGCATAGCCGCTCCTAGCTCCGATCCGCGCGCAACAGCGCAACCAACAGATAAATGAACAGCCCCACTGCCAGCAGCAGTGACACCCCGTCCAGAACGCTCATGGAAGATCTCCGTGTAACGGCGTATTGCCGCGAGTGCAGTCATTGTCGGAAAGGAGGCTGTAAAGGAACGAGAGCACGGGGGTTGGCTGGGCATAAAGAAAGCGTAAAGAGTGGCTTTACGGCGCGGTTACAGCGGCGGTGCTTGAGGGATTGATCGGATCCGACAGGCTGAACCGGCCTAGAATGGAACCACTGCGAATGCACTTCGCTCAAACGTGGTATGCAGCGTTGCGCGGCGAAACCCTCGCCCGTCGATCTGCCCTTAAGGAGAGCCGTTATGCCCTGGTATGCCTGGTTGATTCTGGTTGTTGCAATCGGCTCGATCGTTGGCGGTCTGATGATGCTGCGCGACACCGCCAGCAAGGTCGAGCTGACCGAAGAGCAACGTCGACGCGTGGCTGAGCGCAATGCTGAAGCGGACGCCAAGGACGCGCAGGACCGCTGAACGAAAAACCCCGCCTGATTCGGCGGGGTTTGTTGTTTTCGGCGGGATTATTTTCTCGGTCGGCCCTGACCCGTGAAGGCCATGCAGGCCCTTGTACCCTGCGCGCTCAGGCTGACTCCAGCCTTCGAGCAGTGAGTCTTCGAGATGGATTCTCTCCCCCGCGCCTTCCTCTCACGATGACGGGGAGCGACGTGAACAACCACTCTCCGTACCCACTTTTCCCGTCGTTACAACCATATTGGGCGCATCTGCATGCTTTTTAGAAGTAGAAGTACAATCACCATGCAATTTTCATTGGTTAAGATGGGGACCTTGTTGCGGAGAGTTTAAATGCGTTACTCGCACGACCATAAAGCCCAGACCCATCAGCGCATCATCAAGGAAGCCTCGGAACGGTTCCGCAAGGACGGCATCGGCGCGACCGGGCTGCAGCCATTGATGAAGGCACTGGGCCTGACCCATGGCGGCTTTTACTCGCACTTCAAGTCCAAGGATGAACTGGTGGAAAAAGCCCTGCAGGCCGCTGGCGATCAGGTCGCCGGATTGTGCGCGGAAATTTTCGCCCAGGAAAACCCGCTCCAGGTGTTCATCGACACTTACCTCTCCGAATGGCACCAGACCTCCCCGCATGAAGGCTGCCCGTTACTGACCATTTCTTCGGAGCTGGGTTTGCGCGGGCAACCGAGCCCGACCAGTGACGCGGTACTCAACGCGCGCCTGGAGCAGATCAAAAGCACCCTCGAAGGTGAGAGCACCAGCGACCGCAGCATCGTGATCATGTCGACGCTGGTCGGCGCCCTCCTGTTGTCACGCAGCGTCGCGGATGCCGAGTTTGCCCAGCGCATTCTCGATGTCACCCGCGAACACTTGAAGCGCTCGGAAGATTAAGCCTGCCAGCGCTTGAACAGCACGCTGGCGTTGACCCCGCCAAAACCGAAGCCGTTGGACAGTGCATATTCGATCGGCATCGATCGCGCCTCGGCATGGACGATGTCAACGCCCTCGCTCGCAGGATCGGGATTGTCGAAGTTGAGCGTCGGCGGCACCACCTGATCGCGCAGCGCCAATAACGTGAAAATCGCTTCGAGCCCGCCGGCCGCACCCAGCAAATGACCGGTGGCAGATTTGGTCGAGGTCACGGCGATTGCGTTCTGCGTCCCGAACAACGATTTGATTGCCGCCAGTTCGCCGAGATCGCCCACCGGGGTCGATGTGGCATGGGCGTTCAAATGCTGCACGCGATCGGGCGTAAGCCCCGCCTGAGCCAACGCCAGCGCCATTGCCCGTCGTGCACCGCTGCCGTCCTCCGGCCCGGCTGTCAGGTGATAGGCGTCGGCGCTGGTGCCATAACCGACCAGCTCGGCCAACGGTTGTGCGCCTCGCGCCAGGGCATGCTCCAGAGACTCGATCACCAGCAGACCGGCCCCCTCACCCATCACGAAACCGTCGCGTCCACTGTCGAACGGCCGCGAGGCACGTTCGGGCGTATCGTTGAAACCGCTGGACAGCGCCCGGGCGGCAGCGAAACCGGCGAGGCTGACCCGGTCGATCGCCGCTTCGGCCCCGCCACACACGGCAATATCGGCTTCACCGGCGCGAATCATCCGTGCTGCGTCCCCGATCGCTTGCACCCCGGCGGCACACGCCGTGACCGGAGCGCCGAGCGGACCTTTGAAACCATGCCGGATCGACACATGGCCGGCCGCCAGGTTGACCAGAAACGACGGGATGGTGAACGGCGACAAACGCCGTGGACCGCGAGTGTCGGTGGTGCGCACGGCATCGGCAATCGCGCCGAAACCGCCGACGCCCGAGCCGATGATCGTCGCCGTGCGTTCCTGTGACGCCGCTTCGACCGGTTGCCATCCGGCCTGTTCCAGCGCCTGCCGGGCGGCCTCCATGGCGAACAGAATGAAGCGGTCCATCTTCTTCTGTTCCTTGGGGGGCGTGGCGCGATCCGGATCGAAACCGGCCTCGGCGTCCTCCTCCATCGTCGGCACCACACCGCCAACGCGGGCCGGCAGATCGGCGATCACCGCCTCCGGCAAACTGCGCAGCCCGGAGCGCCCGGCCAGCAATCGTTGCCAGACCACCTCGACACCACTGCCCAACGGCGACACCAGCCCCATGCCTGTAACCACTACTCGACGCTGATCCATACCGCGATTACCTCTGCTCGATTCAAATGACTGACTTGTAGCGCTGGGCTGCCGAACTGCGCGAAAGGTTCGGCCCCAGCACATGCCGCGCAGCGACGAACGCTTGCCACTCACTGGCATCGGGCAGTGATGGAATGGTGATCAACTCACCCTGAGCCAGACCGGCCAGCGCTGCATCCACCATCTCGCCCGCCTCCATGACCATCTCCGCCGGAATACCGCTGGCGTCGATGCCGGAGCGTTCCCAGATTTCGGTACGGGTAACACCTGGCAACACCGCTTGCACCTTGACACCCGTGCCCTCGAGTTCGGCATTCAGCGACTGGCTCAGGCTCAGCACGTAGGCCTTGCTGGCGCTGTAGGTGGCGTTGAAACGTTCGGGGAACAAGGCGACCACCGAGGCAATGTTGATGATCGTGCCACGACCGGCCTTGGTGAAACCGGCGGCGGCGGCCGATGCCAGGCGGGTGACGGCCGTGACGTTCAACTGGATCAACTGCTCGAGCTGATCCGGGTCGGCATTGGCCAGCAGACCGTTCGCCGCCACCCCGGCGTTGTTCAGCAGCAGCGTGATATTCGAGTCGCTGCGCAGACGCTGTTCAATTTTGAGTACGTCATCTTTTTGCGTCAGGTCAGCCCTCAACACCTCGACCTGAACTCCGTGGTCCTTGCGCAAAATGTTCGCGGCGACGTCCAGGCGCTGCTGGTCGCGCGCCACCAGCAACAGATCGAAACCACGGGCCGCCAGACGCTCGGCGTAAATCGCACCGATACCGGATGAAGCACCGGTGACAAGGGCAGTACCTGGGGACTTAGCAGAACTCATGACCGTACTCCTGAAATGCCTTGGGGAATGAACGCTCGGGGATGCAACGAAGCATCAGCGCCGAGGCAAATTATTATAGGCATAATCCAAACTCAATATGATAGTCGTAATTTTCTACCGTCCGACGGAAAGTCCTTCTCCTCTGGTCATCCGTTCGCCATGCCTGAAAGCAAAAAGGGCCGATCAAATGACCGGCCCTCTGGGTTCGACTAGCTTAGTTCACGTCCAGCTTTTCGCGATTGCGATCCAAGATCGCCTTGCCGATCCCCTTCACTTCCAGCAACTCATCCACCGACGCGAACGGCCCATTGGTTTCACGATATGCAACAATCGCTTTCGCCTTGGCCTCACCCACTCCCGACAGTTCCTTCTGCAGCGTGGCCGCATCGGCATTGTTGAGATCGACTTTCGCGGTTTGGGCGGAACCCGCCACTTCGGTTACCAAGGGTATCCTGACTGGCTCGGTGGTAGTGGCAGGGGCTGCCACCACGGCGATCGAGGCGCCGGTCAGCAGCGCAAAAACCAGAGAGTAGAAGTAACCAGTACGCATAAAATGACGCTCCATGACATCGATTGAGAAAGCAGCTTTTCCTGAAGCTGCCTCTCAAACTTAGGCGATGGATGGAGCCTGTCAAAAATGCGTTCGTTACCGAATGTGAAACAATCAGGGTTCGAGACGGCGTTGCTGGTAGATCCAGTCGACGATTTCACCGTCCGGCGTATAGCCGCTGACGGTCTCACGCAACAATTGGCGAACCCGGGAATAATCATCGCGCTCGACGGCGCCCAGCAGCTCGCTCAAGCGGCCCTTCAACACATCCCAAGGCAAGTGATCTTCATTGGCCGTCATGATCATCGGGTGCGGTGTGGCCGCCACGTTATCGCCGATCAGCAGCTCTTCGTAGAGCTTCTCCCCCGGTCGAAGCCCGGTGAACTCAATAGAGATGTCGCCCTGGGGATTGCGCTCGGAGCGAATGCTCAAACCGGAGAGATGGATCATTTTCTCTGCGAGTTCAACGATTCTGACCGGTTCGCCCATGTCCAGAACAAACACGTCACCGCCCTGCCCCATTGAGCCGGCCTGAATGACCAGTTGCGCCGCTTCCGGAATTGTCATGAAGTAGCGAGTGATCTTCGGGTGCGTGACCGTCAGCGGACCACCAGACTTGATCTGGCTGTGGAACAGCGGAATCACCGACCCGGACGACCCCAGGACATTGCCGAAACGCACCATGGTGAAGCGGGTTTTGTTGACGCGGGAAACGTTGCTCTTGTCGCCGAACAGCACAGGGGCGACCTCGCGGCTAAGTGCCTGAAGCGTCAGCTCGGCCAGGCGCTTGGTACTCCCCATGATGTTAGTGGGCCGTACCGCCTTGTCGGTGGAGATCAAGACAAAGTTCGATACACCCGACTGCAGGGCCGCCTGGGCGGTGTTGAGCGTTCCGATCACGTTATTCAACACGCCTTCGGCAATGTTGTGCTCGACCATCGGCACATGCTTGTAGGCTGCCGCGTGATAGACCGTGTCCACTTTCCAGGTTTTCATCACGTCGAGCAGTTTGTCCTGATGGCGGACAGATCCGAGAATCGGCAACAGATTGACCGAGCTCGACTTCCGGCTGGCACGTTGCTCCAGCTCGGACAAAATACTGTAGAGATTGAACTCACTGTGTTCGAACAGCAAAAGCGTCGTGGGACCCAGTGAAAAGATCTGTCGGCACAGCTCCGAACCGATCGAGCCGCCCGCCCCTGTGACCATGACGGTCTTGCCTTTGATGCAACGCTCCAACAAATCGGCTTGAGCGGGCACCGCGTCACGCCCGAGCAAGTCGGCAATATCCACTTCCTGGATATCTTCGACCCGGACCCGGCCACTGGCCAGATCAGTGAAATTGGGTACGCTGCGTACGTGCAGCGGAAAACCTTCCAGGAGATTGAGAATTTCGCGCCGTCTGGCCCGCGTGGAGGACGGCAGCGCCAGGAGTATTTCCTGAGCACCCGTGACATCGATCATCTGCTGGATGTGCTTGGGCTTGTAAACCTGGAGCCCGGAGATCGAGCGATCCGAAATGCCCGGATCATCGTCGATGAACGCAACCGGACGCATCACACGCCCCATGCGCAGCGCCGCAACCAGTTGGTTACCCGCCACGCCAGCGCCGTAGACCGCCACTTTGGTCAAGCCATCATCGCGATTGGTGAACGGCATGTGCTGGGCCGCCGTGAACCAGTCACCCATGAAATACTGGCGCATGCACAGGCGCAACCCGCCAATGATCACCAGGCTCAACCACCAGTAATTGAAGATGATAGAGCGCGGCACGACGGTCTGATGGTTGCTGTACCAGTACACCACCACCGCCAGGATCAAGGCGGAAAGACTGACGGCCTTGACGATCGCAATCAGCGCATCGTTACCGAAGTACCGCATGACAGCCCGGTACATGCCAAAGCGGATGAACAGGGGAATGGCGATGACGGGCGCACTGACAAAGAGCCAGAGATGGACTTTGAGGGGGTTGTACATGTCGTCAATGCCCAGACGGACAATGAACGCCAGCCAAAGCGCAAACCACACCAGCAGCGTATCGGTAGCCACCTGAATGACCCGCTTGCGCCGCCGTGGAAGACCTAGCAAATAAGCCCTGACTTTATCCATAACCTCGTCCAACACTTGAGTACACTCCGCTCAACTGGGTACTTCGCCCGGCAAAGCTTTCAGGCACAGCAATCACTGTAAACCCAAATAGCCAAACTGTTGGTCACTTGTGTGACGAACTGCCTTCAAGCTGCCCTGCTCGAAATTTTACCGCCAGCAATATCAGTGGCACGTATGCCAGCGTCAATGCGCCAGCACCATCCATTTTGAAGTAAACAACGCAAACCGCGATTGGCAGTAACCAAAGCACATTAATCACCGCAACGGCTGAGGTAACCGGCAGATGCTTGCCAAAGTGGCGAGACGCAAATTGGTAGGCATGACTGCGATGCGCCTCGTAAATCCTGTCGCCACGTATCAGACGTCGCAGCAATGTGAAGGTCGCATCGACAATGAATACGCCCAGCAAAATCAACCATGCCCACAGCAAGGCAGGATCGATCCAGGCGGCCTGCAGCGATAGCACGCCGAGGATGATCCCCAGAAATCCGCTGCCGGCATCCCCCATGAAGATCTTCGCCGGGGGAAAGTTCCAGCACAGGAAACCAGCGGCACAGACAGCCAGCAAAACAGGCGGCCAGACCAGTTCCGGCATACCGATTACCCAGTAGAGCAAACCGCCCCCCAAGCAAATCGTCACCGCCTCGACGCCGGCGATTCCGTCGATGCCATCCATGAAGTTATACAGATTGAGCATCCAGACCAGATAAATCACCGCCAGCAGATGTCCCAGCCAGCCCATCTGCAGGGTGACACCGAAGATTGCCAAGGGTGGCAACCCGCCGATCCAGAAAACACCCCAGGCCGCCGCAAAAAAATGCGCCAGCAGGCGCCAGCGCGCAGCGACGTGGCCATGGTCATCCAAAAATCCGATCAGCGCTGTAATGCCCCCAGCGCCCAGCAATGCAATCGATGCCGCCGGTGCCATCAGTCCGGTGCAGAACAACACCACCACTGCGGCAAGGAACGTCACCACGATGGCGACACCGCCTCCACGTGGCGTCGGAACCGAATGGGAACTGCGCTGATTGGGGATATCCATCAGGCTGCGGGACAACGCATAGCCACGCAACAAAGCAGTGAGAGCGAACGAAAGCCCGGCAAGTACCGGGATGAGCCACCAATACGTCATGGTTATCGGGTTTCCAGAAATGGCTTGACGGTGGAATTCAGACCGCGCTTGAGACTGACGGGAGGCACCCAACCCAACAAGCGCTGATTCTTGCCGATATCCACCTGGAGCGAACCGAAGACCCGTTGCGCTACCGCGCCCTTGCCCAACAGCGCCGCTGCAGTCTTCATCAGCCCGACGGGCACCGGCAGCAACGTGACCGGTCTGTTCAGGGCACCGGCAATCTCGCGCAACAACTCGGCAGTCGAAACATCCTCGCCATCGCTGACCAGAAACGTCTCGTTCGCAGCACCGGGGTGATCGAGACACGTCACGATCAGGTCAATCAGGTTGTCCAGGTTCACCAGGCTGCGTCGGTTATCGACAGCACCGAAAGGCAATGGCACTCCGCGCTGCAGCCAGCGGATCATGCTGAGAAAGTTGGCTTTGACCCCTACCCCATACACCAGCACTGGCCGAATGATCACAACCTCCATCGCGGTAGTGGCCGCCAAATGCTTGAGCCCGATTTCGGCTTCGAGCTTGGAAATGCCGTAGGGATCGACAGGTGCCGGCACATCGTCAGCGGTAAAGGCGCAACCCGGCTGCGTGCCCTCGCCATTGACCTTGATCGAACTGATGAAGATAAAGCGTTTGGCGCCGGAACTCGCAGCCTGCCGAGCCAGACTCAACGTCGCATCGACGTTTATCCGGCGAAATTCCGCAAGCGGATCAGCGGCAGACTCGTCCATGACATGCACCCGCGCAGCGGCGTGTACGACTACGTCGACGCCGACCAGAGCCGGCCGCCAGTCTGTCTCGGCGGACAAACCCTCGAACCCGAATCGACGGATGGATTGAGGAAGATCGGGACATTCCCGTCGCAGCGCGGCGACCAACGAATGGTTTCCAGAACGAGCCAGATGCGCCAGCAAAGCCGCTCCGAGAAATCCCGACCCACCGGTAACCAGAATGGTTTCAACACTCATTGAATGCGCTCTGCAAACAAACGAAAAACGCTTGATGCTTCATAAGCCAGCTAATCCAGGACAATACTGAGTCACTCCATATCACCGGCTCGAACGATCAATGTCGCCACCGGGCGAGGATTGTTACATTACAGAAATGAAATGCAACAATCCCTGAACCGACAATGCACGAAAGACTCAATCGCTGATTTTGACAGCAATCCGCTTGGCCAGATCTCTTGCATAGACCCTCAGCTCCGGAACCGCTGTAGCCTCCCAGAATTGCGCCTTGAGCATGGGGCCAACATAACTCAGCCAGGTTGATGCCACGCCTTGAGCATTCAGCGCCGCCAGCGAATCATCGACACAGACTCCAAGACCGAGGCTATCGAGCCGGATCAATCCCGCCTCTCGCAGCTGCACGATCAACCGATCCTCCACCCTCGCGAGGTTGGAATTGGGTCCGGTGCAATTGATGATGTGAGAAACCTCTACGGATTCGACCGAGTCACAGCCTCGTTTAGCAATCTGGATCCGCAACGCCTCGGTAACCGGCTCAATGCTGCGGATTCGCCCAGCCATGGGACGGAGCCTGCCTTGCGCGATCTGCTCGCTGAATGCGGCATACGACGCCGGAGCCACTCTGTGACGATGGGCATCCCAATACACTTGCAGGTGACGCAGGAAACGTCTCCGCTCCTTTTCGCTCAGACGTCCCCACAATTGCGCGGTGATCGGACGCAATGCACCGACGATGTCACGCCAGTCGATATCGTCCCGCGCAGCCGTTCCGGCCAGCAAACGCATTTCGCGCAGATAACTCAAGACATCGGGCTTGCAGGACAGCAGTCGCTCCGCGACATCCCCGGAAACAGTTTTCACATGTCGTGAGGCACGATGTGGCAGCGGCTGAACACCGCGCCGCGAAAGCATGTAGACCGGCCCGCGATGACCTTGCTGATCGAGCGTCAACGCAACGTCCAGGGCGGTCAAACCGGCGCCCAGTAATAGAACTGGCGCCTGCGGATCAATCGGCACTTCGATCGCCCCTGACCATGGATCGGCCAGGTATCGGCCCTCGGCTTGGGCCACAGCGGTGATGGGAGGATTGAAAGGTGAAAAATTTCCAAACGCGAGAATCACGTGATCCGCGATCAACTCCCGACCATCTGCCAGTTGTACCGAAGCCTTGTCATCTCGTGGCTCTAGCGTGTGCGCCTCGGCGGTGACTCGTTCGAAACTGACTCCGGCCCTGCAATTGTGCTCGGCATCCGCCAGCAAGCCTGACAGATACTCGCCGTACAGTTTGCGCGGCACAAAAGAAGCGGCCGACGTACCCGGCAGCCGATTTTCACAGAATCGCAGGAAATGATCCGGCTGATCGACCAGCGCAGACATATTGCCAGCCGGAACGTTCAGCAGATGCCTGGAACTGCTGGTTCCATAGGCCAGGCCGCGCGCCATCTCACCGGAACGATTGAGCAGCACCACATGAGTTCCGGGTTCGCAAACCTGCAGGAATTGAATCGCGGTGACCGCTCCACTGAAACCGGCACCGATGATCACCAGGGTTTTCAAGGCTCAATCCGCCCAACCAGATATTGCATGATCTTGGCGACAGCGTTGGGCACATCATCTTCCAAGGTATCAATACAAATATCTGGATTGACTGGTGGCTCATAGAGCGAATCAATGCCAGTGAAGTTTTTCAGGGCTCCCGAACGGGCCTTCTTGTAGAGGCCCTTCGGATCACGGCTCTCACATTCGGGCAGCGGCGTGCTGATGTAGACCTCGACAAAGAATGCATCGCCAATCACCTCGCGGGCCAATGCCCGGTCACGCTGAAACGGCGATATGAACGCAGTCACCACAATCAGACCGGCGTCCACGAACAACTTGGCAACTTCGGCGATCCGGCGGATATTTTCCGTCCGGTCATCATCACTGAAACCCAGATCGCGACACAGTCCGAGGCGCATATTGTCCCCGTCCAACAAGTAGGTGTGACGATGATGCTCAACTAACGCCTGCTCCAGGGCATTGGCAATAGTCGACTTGCCAGCACCACTGAGTCCTGTAAACCACAACACCGCAGGTCGCTGTTGCTTGATCGCACTGCGCTGGCTCCGGTCAATGACCATTTGATGAGCCACAAGATTTTCAGCCATCGTAACTACACCGCTGTTATATGCACATTGACTTAAGTTCGGATTTCAACTCTGACGAACTACTGCAATTCAGCCCTGTTGAAATCCAAGTCCAAAATTAAGCGTGAAGAATAGACCCGACCACTGCCCACGCCAAGTAAAACCGGCGACAGCCAGTCAACAGCAGATTTTTCTTACATGGATGTACGCCATGCCTGAAGCAATTCATCCACATAAACTGAAACAGACTTCGGAGGCCGCGAGTTTAAAGCAAGGTTTTCAAGCAATCCGCGCTCCTCCAAGAGGCGTTTCAAAATATTTACAAGTCCGCCAACACTGCCCGGTTCGAATAATAGTCCGTCCCTACCCTCAGCCACCGCTTCGGCAATGCCGGGCACATCAGAGGCAATGACCGGGCAACCTGCTGCCTGGGCCGAATAAACGACAAGTGGGGTATTTTCATTCCAGACCGAAGGCACGACCAGAGCATCCATGCCTCCCAGCACCTCGAATATCTCTTCGTTACGGAATGTACCGCAAAAGGCTACCGCCTCATTGCCTTCGGCCAATTGATGCAGCTCAGCCACATACTCCGGGAAATCCGTTTGCTTGCCATAAATCCTGAGGCATACCTCTTGCGCAGAAAACTGCTGCATGGCTTTCAACAGCACGTGACAACCCTTGTGCGAAGCGAGCGTACCGATGAAACCCAATATCAATGGGCTACTGTCCGATGCTCTGTCGCGAGCCACGACGGGGTGATCCAGGTTGATGCCATAGGGCGATTTGATCACGATGTCCGACTGGACACCGTGACGCAACAACAACGCCTCGATCATGTTGTTGGGCGCAAAGATGCCTTGTAGCTGATTCAGACGGTGAATATTCTTTTCAAGGCGCCCCTCCAGAGCGCGCACCTCAGCAATAAAAGAGGCACTCGGCATCCGTGGAGAACGCGCAATACGGACCAACGCATCGCTGATACCATCGGGTAGCGCGGTGACCACCTTCCCGACCTGTGGCCCGATAAGATTGGCAGCGAAATGCACCACGCAATTACCCGCGTCGGGACTCGGACCGGAACAGGCGCGACCACCGCACCGAAGCAGTTGCCCGGTCGGACAGATACTCCAGAAATCAGTCGGGGTATAGAAGGCTGGAATGCGTGCAGCCACAGCCTTTTCGATCAGGCCGGTGCCGAGGCGATTGAGATGGAAGAAGTGAACGACATCGGGCTTGAACTCACCCAGCAAGCGCTCGAAGAAATTCGCCGCCAGATGATTGTCGTAACCGATTTCAATTTTCGAAGTTTGATCGCCCATTTCTGTATAGGCGTGAAGGAAGCGGTCGACCAGAATGCCATCGTAATGGTACTGATCAAACCGCTCGCCATCCGTGAGCATCTCGGTTGCCGGGTAGCCAGTGAAGACTCGCACTTCATGCCCCAAGGCAATCAATGTCCTGGCCACAGACAACGTCAGAACTTCAGTGCCTGCGGAAAACTCCGGGAAAAACTGGTGAACCGTGAGAAGTATTTTCATAGGCGGTGGCAACCAGCATCCGGGCAAGACTGGTGACAACTCACCGAACCGACCTCACTTTCGCACTTCTTGCTGCTTTGCCCACTCAAAGGTTCTGAAAATACCCTCTTTCATGGAGACCTTGGGCGCCCAGCCCAACTCCTCACGCGCCAGGTCATTGCTCAATACGCTGACAGGCACATCAAAGGAACGACCCGGCTTGTAGTTCCTGGCCACGGCTTCACCGTTGACCTCTTCAATCATCGACATAAGGCTATTCAGACTGGTACCAACGCCCGAACTGATATTGAAGACACTGGTTTGACCCGAATAGGTCACAGCCTTGGCAAAGGCTTCGGCCACATCGCTCACATGGAGGAAGTCACGCTCAACACTGCCATCACCCCACACCTCGATAGGCAACCCTTTCAATACGTTGTGGATGAACACACCCACCGCACCTTGCGCGGTTTCAACGCGCTGGCGTTCGCCGTAAGGGTTGGCAACCCGGAGGACAACAGGTTTGATGCCGTACAGGTGACCGTACATCTGCAGATACTTCTCAATGGCCAACTTGGTAATGCCATAGGAAACTTCTGGGTCGGTTGGATGTTTTTCATCAATCGGAAGATATTTCGGAGCACCATAAACCGTGCCACCGGAAGAAATGAATACTATCTTCTCGACTTTGTGCGCGACCATTGCATTAAGCAACTGCAAACTTGCAACCACGTTGCTCTGCACATCGTAAACCGGATCTTCATTGGAGCTTTTCGGCAGAGTGGTCGAGACCAAATGCATAACAACATCTGCGCCTTCAACCGCTCGATTGATATCACTGGTCGACGACAGATCACCTGTCATCCATTCGACACATTCATGAGGTAAAAACTTGCGATACTCGCCTACTCGCGGACGCTCAAAAACACGAATCGAATGTCCATCCAGCAACAACCGGTCAACGATGGTAGATCCGATAAAACCGCCGCCACCAAATACTGTAATTTTCATAAAAACTCTCGACTAACATCGAAGCTATGGCTATAAAATTGACGTTAATCAGTCAATAAAAAAGACAAAAAAAGTAACACAAAACCCACAAAGCGTCAAGAAACCAGCGCTCTCAGTTTTTGTGCAACTTTATTTATCAGCGGCTTTTCAAGGAAATATTTAACCATCTGATATTGACGAACTTGCGCCAGCAACAAGCGCAAAACTCCACGATTGATCGGTACTTCAGTCTGCGCTTCGTTTGTCAGGCAGTGCGTCGAATAAAGATAATCCAGATATGAAGTGACGCGACGATTCTCAAGTGCTGTCGTTGCCAACTCCCTGGCCAGCCCGGCAGGCAAGAATGGCTGAGCTGACTGCGCTCGACTGGCCTGAGCCTCATCCAGAATCTGCAGCCACTGACGGTTGGTTGCGGCCGCCGTGTAGTGAGCCTCGATCAGTTGCTTGCAGGCTTGAGCTTTCAGCTTGCGCATCGACGTATCCGCCGCCAGCCCCTGCAGCACTTCGACATAACGACTGACCTCATTCTCGCCATGGGGAATCAGGTAGCCGGTTTGCTCACCTACAAGCTCATCCTGCCCGCCAACATCCGCCACGACCGGCACAACCCCGGCAGCCATGGACTCCAGCAGCGCCACCGAAATCCCTTCGTACTCCGAAGGCATCAGCAACACGTCGGAGATCGCCAGCAACGAGAGCCATTCAGCATGCGGTTTTGCCCCCACGACGTGGACATCGCCCCCCAAATCGTATTGCTTGATCAAACCTTCGAAGGCCGGACGCAACTCGCCCTCGCCAATGATCAGCGCATTGAAGCGAACCCCGGCCTGCTTCAATGCGTGAAGAATTTCGGCCAGCTTCAGCGGGCGTTTCTGATTACACATGCGCCCCGCAAAGATGATGGTCAGCGAATGCTCGTCCAGACCAAAACTGCGCAACGTTGCCACCCGATCAGCATCGGAAAGCGTGACCGGATGCGATTTGATCCCGGTATACATCACACGGATCTTCCCGGAATCAGCATTGCGCTGGGCCATCCACTCGGACAAATGGCGCGTACTGACCACGTTCATATCGAGGGCATCCTGATAACCCACGCCGAATCGCGGGTGCCCACCGTTGAGCCAGTGCATCTCCTCGGTATGAGACAAGTCCAGGAACGCCGTATCGGGTGCCGCAGTCCGCAGATAGGGGAGAAGCTGATAACCCAGCGTACTGCCGGTGATCAGAACGGTATCGATGCGCCGGGAAGCAATCAGATACAAAATGAAGCGCGGAAAATCAGAGAGCGACAGAAAATTCGGAAGAATGAAAATATCCGAAGTCAGCTCGGCAAACCTGTCCTGCCAGCGGTGATCGGCCTCAAGCGTGGCACACACGGTCACATCGGCCCCGCCGGCGACAAGCCCCTGAATCAGATCGATGTTGACCCGATCGGCACCGCCCTCAACCATCCACGGCAACAGGAACATCACCCTCCTGCCGCGAACGTTCGGTTTCAGCGGATTATCGAAGGCAACCCCTTCGGGCAGAGTTTCGTAAGCGGATGGGTAACGGCGTTGAGGATTGGGAACAGGCTTGAGTGGCATCAAGGCCTGAACCTCAAGGCCTGGTCGCCCGATCACCGTGCCGCAAGTCTGCAAGAACTCGGGAATAGTGAAACCCCAATGACCTGCATCCGCCAGACGCGACAACATCGAAACCGGTTCCCGACCGTCAGACAGGAACACCACGTCTTCGCAAGCCTGGACAATGGCCGACTTGCGAACGACGATGCCCCGAGCCTTCGCGTGAGGGTTATCGAGATAGTACTTGCCTTCACTCAAGTTCTGCCGGATCGAGCCTCCGCCCTCTCCGCCAACCACACCGAAGGAATTGCAAAAGGCAAACTCTGGGTTTGATTCAAGAGACCAGAGCTCCTTTTCAATAAACGTCGGGTCGAATCGAATCTCCGCGTCGGCCAGAACGACATACTCCGGCCGCGCCCAGATGGCACTCGTAACCGCACATTCTGCGCGCTCAAGAATAACCACACGTTCATCACCAGCCACTTCAGCAACAAATGCCGCGCTCAGTTGCTGCTCCAGAGAACCGTCAAAACCGACTAACCACTTCCAGGCCTGGAATGTCTGCGCCAGCAATGACCGATAAACACCGGAAAGGTCGGTCTCCGGACCGTTCGAACAGCTAACAACAAGGACATGACCGCGCTGAACATTATTCAGAGTTTCTGTCTCTGCTTCGTATCTATTCGTCATATCGCCAAGACCGGGAAAAGTGGTGACATCAAGGTGAGCGGAATTCGACATAGTATTAACTTACTTCCCTGCGTTGAAACGCTGAAGACCTTTCAAAAATCCCGACATTGAGAAGCCATTGATATCGCGAAGCTTGAGGAATGGTTTTTCAACAAATGTATACGTCAAGTGTGCAAGCCCATACACACAGGCAATGAATATTGGATAAGCCAGCCACGGATTGTTGTAAACAACTTCATGCAGGCCATATCGGTTCAATACATTTATTACCAATATGAAGGCGAAAATATGGCCGAGATAGATCGAATAGGAGATCAGACTCGTATATTTCACAAACCGGTTGAGCAAACTCCAGCCCGACGCCCGCAAACTGAAAAACGCAGGAATAAGCGCCGCAAAAAATATGGCCGAGCAGGTGAAGAACAATGATTGCTCAAACTTGCTGCCCAACGTCCAGGGTAACCCCTGTCGAGTTAACACAATCAGAGCGGCAGCGAATGTCAATGGTACGTACCAGAACCTGGCGAGCCGCTCGAATGCGGGCCGATACCAAGTATAAACGTACGCCACCAACACACCGAACCCGATCGCGTCCAACCGGTAGAGAACGATATATCGGGCATCGTCATATCGAGCCGACTGAACAGGCAGTCCGATTCGAGCAAGGAATGGCACGACCATGAAGAGCACAATCACGATCATCGCCGCACGCTTGACGCCCGCCCCCAGTCCGATCATCAGCAGCATGACCAACGGGAAGGTGTAGTAGAACCACTCTTCAACCGCCAGACTCCAGGACAAGCGGTAGAAGTCGGTCATGTTCCATGCGAAGTTCTGCGCAAACACCAGATAGTGGAACTGCTGGACAAAAGTTGTGGCACCCGCCCAGTCGAATCGCAGCGATACAAAGAAGAAAAAGAAGTAAAGCGGTAGCGTCCGCATCCACCGCCGATACCAAAACTCGGTCAGCCCTCTGATCTTCTGTTCTCGCCAGTGGGCCGCCTCTTTAAGCAAGATCCTGCCAATGAGAAAACCACTCAGGCAGAAAAACAAGTCCACCCCGAACGTCGCCAGAAATGCCAGGCCAGCCAGAGCAGGATGGGGTGTCGAATGCCCGAGCATATGCCCGAATACCACCAGCAGGCAGGCCAGGGTTCGACAGACATCAAGACCGAAGGAGCGATTGTTATTCGCAGCGGCAAGGGGTGCTTGAAGATTATTCATCAAGGCTCACTTCTTTATTCCACAGAATGTCACAGCAATGTCCTTGCGGAGTTCGGAACTGACCGATGGCGATGCGGGTAATGGCAACCGGTGCAAATTCCACTCGGTACTGACAGTGAGCGGCGCCAGCCTGGCCTTGGGTTACGACAGGTTTCAATGCCTTGAGGTTGAATTGCTGGTTTATGAAACCTTCAGCACCCGCTTTCGAAGTATCCGCTGGATATTGATGCAGGAAGAACTCATCCCCCAGCTTGTCGATGTCACATGCCTTGACTTCGAGCGTTATTCCGGAGGATGTTACTTCCACTCCCAATCCTTCCGGGAGTGCAACTGGCGCAACGACCGGCGCGGGTGCAGCAACGGACTTTCCTACACCCGTCCAACGGGCAAAAGACAAAACGCCGACCGCAATCAAGGCAAAGAACACAACACCAATCAATATCTTCAGGTCGACCTTCAATTGCAGCCTCTTCATTACAAAATGCATCGCACATAACAAAACCAGCGATTTGCCCGACCTTTTCGTAGCAAATCGCTGGTCCCGGCGAAGCTGTCAGTGCTCACCGGCTGTTCAGGCACATCAGTTGACTATAGAACCCCGAGCTTGCGCGCTACCTTACCGGCAAAGCGGCGCAGCGGGCTGCTGACGATCGGTGCTGGAGGCACCGGCGTCACGGCTGCCGGGTTGAAGAAGTCTTCCTGCCCGGTGAGTCGAATGAAATCGAGATAGTTGAACCCATGAATCGCTTCGATTTGCCCCTTCTCCTCGGCGTTGTTCATCAGCTGATAAAGCAACTCGACGCCAAACAGTCGGGTGCCCGGACAGCCGCCAATCTGGATGGCGAACATCGCTAACAGATAACCGCTATTGGCGCCCTGAGGAGTGACCCATCGCTCGCACTCCGGAAATGCCTCAAGAACATCTGCCAAAGGCATGCCGACATAGTGCTGCTTCTGCAAGTACCACTCCAGCCACATGCGCGCCCTTCTGTCCGGGCGATCACCGCTTTCATTGGATTGGTCAGAAAAAATCCGGTGCAGGGTCAACCGCTCCTGAACGACGTGGATATCGGCGATCTTGAGCAGACGGGTCCACATTTCAGCGTCATCGGTTTGCGCGTGTGCGGCTCGGTACAGGCCGGCTTGGTCAAAAGCGCTACGTCGAATCAGCGCACTTGGGTGGCACAGCTGGTTCTCGTTGAAGAACAGCGAACGCAACCATGCAGTCCTGGGCTTGTTCGGCTGATTGAACCACTCCACCACCAGTGGGCGATTATTCTCGTCGATGCACTGCACATGCGAAAACACCGCGCCTACGCCCGGATTGGCCTCCAGCACAGCGACCTGTTTTTCCAGCTTGTCGAGCTCCCAGGCATCATCCGAGTGGTGGATGGCAATGTACTCACCCGTACTTTGTGACTCGATAGCCCGGTTGATGTTGTAGATATACCGACGGGTGCGGTCATTTTGAATCTTTATGATTCGTGGATCGTTGTAGCTCTCGATGACCGCCCATGAACCATCCGGCGACACGTCATCAACGATGATCAGTTCCCAATCGGTAAATGTCTGATTGAGAACAGAATCGATCGCCTGCCCGATGTATTTCTCATGATTATAAGAAGTCAGTACAACCGAAACCTTTGCCACGTTACTCTCCTTTGCGCCCTTTCATGACGTGCCCGACTTTGCGCATTCGGTTTACGACTCCGGCTTCTACAAAGCGATACACCGCGAGGTAACGCCTGTGCTTAAGGGCAAAAGCCTCTTGCTCGGAAATCAATGACACAACTTTGATCTTTATGTTTTCGAGCTCGAATCTCGACTGCTCCAACTGAGCATTCGACTGCAACAGATCCGTATTTGATCGTGCAAGCTCGGAGTTGGAAAGTGCCAGCTCAGAATTCGACAGCGCCAACTCGTTGCTGGACTGCGCCAACTCGGTACTTGAATGAGCCAACTCCGCTTTCAAACGCGCCAGTTCGGAGTTTGACTGAGCCAAATCAGAATTTGACTGAGCCAGATCAGACCGTACCTGGGTCTTTTCGATGTTTGTCTGCACCAACTCAGCCTGAAGCTGCTCGAGCGCGGCCTCTTTACTGGACAAATCGGAGCGCAACTGAGTCCGCTCGGAATTGGCCTGCTCCAGCTCGGACTTCAGTTGATCACGCTCCGACTCCATGGCTCCCAAATCAGCCTGCAGCCTCAACCGCTCGGAGTCAGCCTGTACCAATTCGGACCTGAAGCGAGCAAGATTCGACTCGGCCACGGCCAGGTCAGAGGCCACCTGCAACCGTTCGGAATTCGATTTCGCCAATTGCGCATTCGACTGCGCCAACTCGGCGTTCGACTGCGCAAGTGCCGCATTGGACTCGGCCAGCCCGGCTTTCACGCGTTCCAGTTCGGCATGCACATCTTGTAGCTTCTGTACTTCGCCAGCACAAAACGCCTGGAGTGCTACCAGCTCGGACTCTTTCTCCTTGCAGACATCCATCCAGTTTTCACGTTGCTCGGCCAACCACTGCTTGTCCACGACCAACTGCGAAATCTGGTCGCCGAAATGCTTACGCATTTCGGCAATCCGCAAATGCCGGCCACGTAAAAGCTCGATGCCCTTCAATGCCAGAGTCAGATGCTCTTGCGAAAACGTCTCTTTGGCTGGCGGCAATTCGGTCGCGTAGCCATAGACCTCGAAATCCTTGGCATACAGCCGATCAATCAACTCCTTGGATCTAGGGCTGATGAACTCCGGCAGATACGGAATCAGACTCTCGTTCGCTCGTGAAGTCGTGAACGGATTGACGTACGCATCACCAAGATGAGCGCGCAGCGCTTCATTCAGCGCCGAGGTATCTTCAATCTTCGACACAGCGCTGTAAGGAAACAGTTCAGGCTTGAGCAGATCGTATTGCGGCGCCCAGTGCCAATCCTTGAAATCGTTGGCCTCGTAGGTATTCAAGTATTCCAGAAAGCTCTCGAATGCCGTGGCCACATCAAGCATCGTTTCAACCGGGCACTCTACAAAAGCCTGGCCGCGATAAGGCTCAATCTGAAACGGCTCGCGCAGCATAATCTTGGACTGCCAGGCAGAGAAAAGCCGCTTGTAAGGATTTCTGACCAGAGCGAAGCTGAAGTACCCGTCATCCCTGATCTGCTGCAATTGCTCCGGAGAACGCATGCACAGCTGCGGTGCCGCCGCGTGCAAAGAGTCGTGGATCACGAGCTCAGGATCGGTCTCGGAACTGGTTTTCAGTTGCCGAATGGCCTCGGCGACCCCTTCAAGTTCCGCGAACCACCATTTCAGCGATGTACAAGCCACCTTGGGCGTCGCTACATAGAACAATTTCCGCTCTTGCGAAACACAGCTATTCCACGTAAAAAAATCTAGCAAACGCTGGTCGTCACTGCTCGTCATTACCGTCCTCTCAGGCTTATTGTTTTTTCTTAAGAACGGCAACCTTGCCAACACTGATGCACTCTTCGTACGCCTGCGTCGCGAGCAACTCATTGATCAGAATACGAGGCCCCAGAACCGGGTCAGTGGCATCGTCAAAAGCAATGAATGCACCGTCTGCAACGTGCGGCAACCAGCATTCGAAATCGCGCTTCACACCCTCATAACTGTGATCGCCATCGATCCACAGGAAACCGACCGGCTCATTCCATTTCGGAACGATCATTTCGCTGCTCATGTTGATCAACGAGACGATTTCGCTACATTCGGTGATCAGCATGGTCTTGTAAAACTCAGTGCGATCCTTGGGCCCGAAGACGCCACCGAGTACGCCGATGAAAGGCTTGTGTGGGTCGACCGCATACACCGGAGCAGCATGCCCCGCCAACGAGCCACGTCCCAGGAAAACCGTGGAACGCCCACGATAGGAGCCCACTTCCACAATACAACCGGACGTCACCTGACCGGCCAAGGTGTAGAGAACCAACCCCTCCTCCAGGCTGATCATGCCGTCGGTGAGTTTATGGAAGGTGTGAATCTCCCTGAGTTGATCCGAAGGAATGGTTTCAGAGTAGTTCAAGTGCTGGCTCATTATTAGAGGCGTCCATATAACCGAAAGATGTTGCACCACGATCCGACACCAGCCGGAACATGACTGCATCCAGAATTCTGTGGCACAGGGTGGGTTCGCTTTCCGACCACACACCGCCGCCGACAAAGTATACGCCCGGCAGCATGACCATCTTGAAACCGAAGGTCACTTTGAATGAGCGGTCCGGGCCATCACACTCAAAGTACTTCCCCTCTTCCGGAAAGCGCTGACCCGTAATCACGACACCCGACACCGTCCGCATGTGAGTTGCGAAGAAAACCCGTGAGACAGACTCCTTCAGCTCCCCTGTCATGACAATGTCGTAATCGCCGCCGGCCTTGAGTACGTTGCAGCGCCGCCCTTGCTTGTCGAAGATCTCGAAAGCGTCGATACGTGCGCCTTGCTCCGGATAGACGGTCGTCGATTCTGGCACCATGCCAGCATCGAAATACTGGTCTTCCGGTGCTGCATCCTCAGCATCCTCGACCACCGCAGCCGTCCTGGCTTCAAGAGCGGGCGTCCCGTTGCCGATTTGTCGAAACTCTTCGATCAGGCGCGGCTGCTCATCGGCAGGTGCGTAGATCAGTTTTTGATAGGCTCGCACCACGTCCATTGGAGACCCGGTGCAGATACGCTCGCCGCGCTCCATCAGAATCGCCCGGTCGCAGAGTTCCACGACCTGAGGGCCGGAGTGTGAGACGAAGAGGATGGAAGTACCTTTTGCCTTCAACTCGTCGAGACGAGCGAAGCACTTGCGCTGAAAACGCTCGTCACCCACCGCCAGCGCTTCATCGACGATCAGGATATCGGGATCCACCATGGCCTGAACGGCAAACGCCAAACGCACGATCATGCCGCTGGAGTAGGTCTTCACCGGCTGATGAATGAATTCGCCAATGTCGGCGAAAGCCGCGATGTCGTCGTAACGCTCATCGACTTCGGCCCGGCTCAGCCCCAGGATCGCGGCGTTCATGTAGACGTTTTCATGCCCGGTGAACTCCGGATTGAATCCGGATCCCAACTCAAGCAGAGCACCAATGCGGCCCTTCGTCTGAACCTCGCCGGCACTCTGGTTCAACGTACCGCAAATGACCTGAAGCAGGGTCGACTTGCCGCTCCCGTTACGCCCGACAATACCAACAGTCTCGCCGCGCTTGATGTCGAAAGAGACATTCTTCAGCGCCCAGAATTCGTGGTAGTACTGCTTGCGCTGACCGGCAAACATTTGCGCAAGGCGGTCACGAGGTTTGTCATAGATGTGATAACACTTGCTGACATCCTGCAGCTTGATCGCGATTTCAGAGGACATCGGCGAACCCCTTTCTAGTCTTCTGGAACCAGGCAAAGCCCAGATAAGCTACCAATACACCGATGCAGGAATAGATCCCCAGCACCTGCCAATCCGGTTGTTGCCCGAAAAACAGAACGCTTCTGACGTTCTCGACGGCAACCGTCAACGGGTTCAATTGCAGCAGCCCCCGATACTCTTCGGGCACGGCTGTGGCGGGATAGAAAATAGGCGCAAGAAACATCAGTCCGCTGGTCGCAAGACCAATGAAATGTGCGACGTCCCGCATATAGACACCGAGCGAAGCCAATGCCCAGGAAAGACCGAGAATGATCAACACCAGCGGCGCAACGACCAGTGGCAGGTAAAGTGCTGTCACCGGCGGTACACCAAATACGATGAGGTAAGCGGCTACCCAGACGATCAGGCTGATCAGGGCATGAAACAGCGAAGCGCCCGCAACCACGCACGGCAGTATTTCCAACGGAAACACCACCTTCTTGACGTAATTGGCATTCGAGATAATCAGGTTCGGTGCGCGAGTGACGCACTCGGAAAACAGGTTGAACACGATCAATCCTGCAAACAGGATCAAGGCGAACTCCGGCTTGGAATCACCCGCACCTGCCCAGCGCGAATTGAAAATGAGACCGAAGACAAACGTATAAATCGAAAGCATCACGATCGGGTTGAAGAACGACCACAGGATGCCCATGAAAGAGCCCCGATAACGGCCAATGACCTCGCGTTTGATCAACGCCGCGATCAGCGCACGATTGCGCACGACACTGGTAAACATGACGACAGGCGAAGCTGAGAATTTCTGCATCAGCCAGCGACCTCGAAAAATTTCATAAATAAACTCCCTTGATACATGCTTGTTCAAACCCCTTTGAAAATCACAGCAACAACCAATCCCAGATTGCCCATAAGCGTCTGCCGGTAGACACCGGCGCGCCACATACCGAGCAATCGCCCCGGCAGACTTCGGTTGCGGGCCGCCTTGAACCGTCGCAGTACCTCAAGACTTGGCTCGGCCAGAAGATAATCCACGGAGTCCAGATTGCTGACGTTCTGATCGATCCAGCGACTCAGGCGACCTTGAAAAAGCTTTCGAATTCTTATCAAGGCCGACTTGAGTCCGGTATTGGCACCAATCGAATTGGCTTCATGTTGGCGATAGAAGAGATGCGGCGTCTCATCGAAAAAGAACGCACCACCCGCTCCTGTTACCAGCAAATAAGCCCACCAGTCATGGGCAACGATGCTCAGACGCGGATTCGCCCTCAACAGTTCACGCGCCGCACGGTTAAAGACCATCGTGTTCCCAGCCGCGACGTTCTGAACCAACGCATTGCAAAAGCTGAAAGAACGGCAGAAGCGAGGTGTAAGCCCCACTGTCACTCCCGCTTCGTCGACCAGAGTGGTACGTGACGCGTACAAAGCCGGGACATCTTTGGGAATCTGACGCAGCCAGGCCAATGCAGCACTGAGTTTGTCGGCAGACCAGACATCATCCTGATCTGACCAGGCATAAAAATCTGCGTCTATACTTTCCAGGCAGGTCACTGACATGAAATTACTGGCGAAACCCGCTTGGGGACCGGAAACAAGCGTTACTTTCCTGTCTCCCAGACGCGTCTGAAAGGTTCTGAGAATACTCAGTGTCGAGTCGGTCGACCCGTCATCGGAAACGAACAGGCGCCACTGCGTATGATTTTGCTGCTCAATGGACGCCAACTGCTCGGAAAGGAATCGCTCCCCGTTGTAAGAGCACATCAGTATCGCAACGGACTCCCCCGTTTCCGGCCTTTCAGCAGGGTCAGGGTCCAGATTGGAGTGCGCGGAATCCGCTGGTAAGGGGCTTGACACTTTATGCTCCACTGCAATTAAACGACGGCCGGGAAGCTTGAAGAATCCAGCGCTTCAGCCGTACCTGCTCCATTCGATCCCTCACGAAGCCGGTGATTATAAAGAACTTTTATCGCAGGTTGTTAGGCATCGACAGCCCCCTCAAACTCACAATGCCTGCCCACCAGTCGCTCAGGGCTTTCTTCCAACAACGGCGGTTACACAGCAAACAAAAAAGAACAGGAACTTGTCTCGTGGCCGACGACGACACTGTCCGCCCCGGATCGAAAGCCGCAACAGATCACGCCGTCGCAGCTTCAACCAACGCCTGACAAATGGCGCATCACCCACCCCAACAAGCAGTGCGATCGTCTGAACCTGCCTGAACCACCACCCCTCGTGAATGGTGACATAGCGCTGAAACAGCGACGAAAGCCCGGTATTGGCCCCCACCTGATTACTTTCGTGCTGCCGATAAAGCATGCTGGAATACGAATCGATGAACCAGTCGAAACCATGGCTGCGGGCAAACGCGTAGCAATACCAGTCATGCAGACTGACATCCTGCAGCCGCTCCCAATCATGGATAACCTCGTGACGCATCGCCTGGGCAAGCGCGCTGCTCAGCACATACGTACAACCGGGACCCGCCGCCTCGAACAAAAAGTCCCAATCGACCTGTGGCTGGCTCTTGTCCAACAGGATGGCTTTTCCATCCGGCCAAAATGCCGTGACATTGCTCGAATAGGCGTCAACACCCTTCAAAGCAATCGTTTGAGTGGCGCGCAACAGCTTGTCAGGATTCCAGATGTCATCTTGATCAGCGAAGGCCACCGCATCGTAACCCCGCAGGTCAACATCACGAATCAAACGGAAAAAGTTGCGCGCCGCCCCACCGAAACGACCAGCCGGCGGCAACAGACGCACACGGTCATTGACGGCAACGAGCGCCTCGCACCACGCTTCGGTACCGTCGCTGGACGGATCAATGCTGATATGGATAGTGACGTCGACTGACAACTGGCCAAGGATCGAGGCCACCTGCTCCTCGATCCACTGCATACCATTATAGGCAGCCAGCAAAACCGCAATCTTGGGACGTTTTACTGGCATGCCATTCCTGCTAGCAGCGGATGAACGCGACCGATTCGAAGCTTTCGAATCAGCGAGAAGTCGAGTCCAGCAACTTCTGCAGATACTGGCCGTAACCAGTTTTCTTCAGGGCCTGTGCCTGAGCGGCGAGTTGCTCGGCCGTGATCCAGCCGTTGTTATAGGCAATTTCTTCCAGGCAGGCCACTTTCAGACCCTGACGCTGCTCAATCGTGTGCACGAAGTGGCTAGCTTCCAGTAGAGAATCATGAGTACCGGTATCCAGCCAGGCGAAACCACGACCAAGCATCTCGACGCTCAGCGACTTCTGCTTGAGGTAGGCGCTGTTCACGTCAGTGATTTCCAGCTCACCACGCTCGGAAGGCTTGATGTTCTTGGCGATCTCGACAACCTGATTGTCATAGAAGTACAAGCCTGTCACGGCGTAGTTGGATTTCGGCTTCACTGGCTTCTCTTCGATGCTCAGGGCACGGCCAGTGGCGTCGAACTCGACAACACCGAAGCGCTCCGGATCGGAAACGTGGTAGCCGAACACAGTCGCGCCCTGCTGCTGCGAACTGGCGGAGCGCAAGTTGTCCGAGAAATGCTGACCGTAGAAAATGTTGTCACCCAGGATCAGACAGCAAGGATCCTTTCCGATGAACTCTTCGCCGATGATGAACGCTTGGGCCAGGCCGTCAGGGCTAGGTTGTTCGGCATAGGTGAGCTTGATGCCATAGACACTGCCGTCACCGAGCAACTTGCGAAAGCACGGAAGATCTTCCGGCGTGGAGATGATCAGGATTTCGCGCATGCCTGCAAGCATAAGTACCGACAGCGGATAAAAGATCATCGGCTTGTCGTAAATCGGCAGCATCTGCTTGGATACACCGAGTGTCAGCGGATGCAAACGGGTGCCCGAGCCACCTGCGAGGATGATGCCTTTACGATTTGTCGTGGTCATTTGTTCAGAACTTCCCTAAGCATTCGAGTTACACCACTTCGCCAATCCGGCAAGTGCAGAGAAAAATTGTCACGCAACTTCTGCGTATTCAGTCGTGAATTCAACGGGCGGCGCGCCGGAGTCGGGTATGCCGTCGCCTTGATCGGCTCAACGGAATCGACAACAAGCGACTCCCCATTGGCCCTGGCAAAATCCAGCACATGGCAAGCATAGCCGTACCATGACACCTCACCGCCAGCAGCCAGATGGTAGACGCCCGATAGCTGTGGTTCACGCAACGCCTGTTGCAATGCCAATGCGGTGACATCCGCAATCAGATCCGCGCCAGTCGGGGCCCCGATCTGATCGTCGATGACGCTGAGCGTCTGTCGCTCTTTTGCCAGGCGCAGCATGGTCTTGGCGAAGTTACTGCCGCGCGCGCCATAGACCCAACTGGTGCGAAAGAGCAGATACTTGCAGCCGGCGGCTTGCACAGCCTGCTCGCCCGCCAGTTTGCTTTCGCCATAGCGATTCAACGGTCGCGTCGCATCACCTTCCAGCCATGGAGCCTGCCCCTGACCGTCGAAGACATAATCGGTCGAGTAGTGAACCAGCCAGGCTCCCAGCTCATTAGCCTGCTCGGCCATCAACTGGACTGCCCCGGCATTGACCAAGTGAGCCAATTCCCCCTCAGACTCCGCCTTGTCGACCGCGTTGTAGGCTGCCGCATTGACGATCACGTCCGGCCTGACCTTGCGGATCGTATCGCGCAAGGCCGCAAGATCGGTCAAATCACCGGACAACCCATCAGCGCCATGACGATCCAGTGCGATCAATTCACCAAGCGGTCCGAGGGAGCGTTGCAGCTCCCAGCCTACCTGGCCGCTTTTTCCCAGAAGGAGGATCTTCATGCTCAGTTCGAGCGATCCGCATAGTTCTGATCGATCCACTGCTGATAGGCACCGCTCTTCACGTGAGCGACCCATTCGGTATTGTTCAGATACCACTCGACAGTTTTGCGGATACCGGTTTCGAAAGTCTCTTCCGGCGTCCAGCCCAGCTCGCGCTGGATCTTGCTTGCATCGATCGCATAACGCTGGTCGTGGCCCGGACGGTCCTGCACATAAGTGATCAGACTGGCGTGCGGGCGATGAGCGGAGTCCGGACGCAATTCATCAAGCAGCGCACACAGGGTGTTTACGACTTCGATGTTTTGTTTTTCGTTGTGGCCGCCGATGTTGTAAGTCTCACCGATTACACCCTCGGTAACGACTTTGTACAACGCACGAGCGTGATCTTCGACATACAGCCAGTCACGGACCTGATTGCCTTTGCCATAAACCGGCAGCGGCTTGCCTTCCAGCGCGTTGAGAATGATCAGCGGGATCAACTTCTCGGGGAAGTGGCATGGGCCATAGTTGTTGGAGCAGTTGGTGACCAGAGTCGGCAGGCCATAAGTACGCGCCCACGCACGAACCAGGTGGTCGGAACTTGCCTTGCTGGCAGAGTACGGGGAGCTCGGCTGATACGGCGTGGTTTCAGTGAAGAGATCTTCAGGACCTTCAAGATCGCCATACACTTCATCGGTCGAAATGTGGTGGAAGCGGAAGTTGGCTTTGCGCGTGTCATCCAGCGCAACCCAATATTGACGCGCAGCTTCCAGCAAAGTGTAGGTGCCGATGATGTTGGTCTGGATGAACTCGGACGGGCCGGAAATCGAGCGGTCAACATGGGATTCGGCAGCCAGGTGCATGATCGCATCAGGCTGATGTTCACGCAGAACGCGATCAATCTGGTCACGATCACAAATATCCACGCGCTCAAACGAATAACGGGAGTTCTGACTGACTTCCGCCAACGACTCCAGGTTACCGGCGTAAGTCAGCTTATCGACGTTAACGACAGAGTCGGAAGTGTTGGAGATGATATGACGGATGACTGCCGAGCCGATAAACCCGGCGCCGCCGGTAACTAGAATTTTCACGCGAAACCATACCCTTGAGCTGCGGACAGCGCCCCCAACGAGCGCTATCTAATCCATGAATGCAAAAGCCATCGGACACGAGGCTTCTGTCAAAGTCAGACTGCATCGACGTGGGATTACGCCACTATCGAACAAGGGATGCATTTTACAGCTTAATGAACGTTTTACTAATGGATATAGACGGGTAGCGACGCAATTCGACAGATATCCCGCGCCTGTCGCTTTCAGACAAGGCGCTTGCGAGCAGTTTTGGACAAGCGTCCAAGAAACCACCCCAGAATCGGACCGAGCAACATCCCTACAAGCAACGCCAACACCATGACCAACGAGACTGGAAGTTGCGGACCCGTCCAGCCAAGAAACATCAACGAAATTGATTGCTGGTTTTCAAGAACAAATGCCAGGACCACCAACACCAGCAAAAGAATGAAAACACCAAGAAGTATGCGCCTGAAGTTACGCATGAGTAACTCCTTGAAGGATCACGACTGTCAAACCCCCTCCTCCTCTTCCTCGTTCACCCGATCTCGCAACTCCTTACCCGGCTTGAAGTGCGGAACGAACTTGCCATCAAGGCTTACAGACTGACCGGTCTTTGGATTGCGCCCTACGCGCGGTGCACGATAGTGCAGGGAGAAGCTGCCAAAACCACGGATCTCGATGCGATCTCCAGTAGCCAGACATTGGGACATTTGCTCAAGCATGGTCTTGATGGCCAACTCCACATCCTTGGATGAGAGTAGCCCTTGATGGGTGACAATTCGTTCGATCAACTCCGACTTCGTCATATTTTTCCCTTCTTTTTCAAGCAGCTAGATCAGCGCTTGAAAGGTTTTAGCATGCCCGGAGGATTTTGAACAGCCCAGGGGTTGACATATCTTTCGCCGCATCGAAACACCCATTTTCAGGACAGTTAATCGCCAAGCCTGATCACGCTCAACGACACATCACCAGCATGGTACGAGTCACGAAGCCTGCAGGATTGAAGCCGAACGGAAACTCATCCTCCTCCTTGGCATCATCGGATCGAGTAATCACCTTGTAGCCTGCCCCCTTACACTCCTTCGCCGCGCGCTTTTGGCACCTGTCCCACCCCGAACCCAAACCCGAGCAATCGATCTCAATACCACTGACCCCGCGCACCGCATGCGTTCTGGCGCTTGTGGTACAGCCCGCCAATATCAGCACAGCCATCAAGACAATGAGCTTGTTCATTCAATTCCTTATGCCAGGCAAGCAGCCCGACCACTGCGATCTTCAGACTAAGCCTAGTCGCAAATAGACCATTGATCCGCTCAAAGAAACAGACAACCGCGCCAGGTATTTGGTTTCACGGGAATTCTGCGCAGCAAATGAGCGCAACCACCAAATCGCAGGCACAAAAAAGGGCGACCGAAGTCGCCCTTTTTCATGATCAGACAGAACTCAGTTCTGTTTGGCCATTGCTTGACGCAGCAGTGCCGCCATAGTGGTGTCAGCTGCTTCGCCTTCCGGAGCTGCTTTCAGGCTCTGGATGGCGTCTTTCTCGTCAGCTTCGTCTTTCGACTTGATCGAGAGCTGGATTACGCGGCTCTTGCGATCAACGCTGATGATTTTGGCTTCAACTTCCTGACCTTCTTTCAGAACGTTGCGCGCGTCTTCAACGCGGTCACGGCTGATTTCGGAGGCTTTCAGGGTTGCTTCGATATCGTCAGCCAGAACGATGATGGCGCCTTTGGCGTCAACTTCTTTCACGGTGCCAGTAACGATTGCGCCCTTGTCGTTAACCGAGACGTACTCGGAGAACGGATCGCTTTCCAGTTGCTTGATGCCCAGAGAGATGCGCTCGCGCTCCGGGTCAACCGACAGGATAACGGTGTCCAGATCGTCGCCCTTCTTGTAACGACGCACGGCTTCTTCGCCGGTTTCGTTCCAGGAGATGTCGGACAGGTGAACCAGACCGTCGATGCCGCCGTCCAGACCAATGAAGATACCGAAATCGGTGATCGACTTGATGGTGCCGGAGATCTTGTCGCCCTTGTTGAACTGGCCAGAGAAGTCTTCCCATGGGTTCGACTTGCACTGCTTGATGCCCAGGGAGATGCGACGACGCTCTTCGTCGATGTCCAGAACCATGACTTCCACTTCGTCGCCGACTTGTACGACTTTCGAAGGGTGGATGTTCTTGTTGGTCCAGTCCATTTCCGAAACGTGCACCAGACCTTCAACGCCTTCTTCCAGCTCAGCGAAGCAGCCGTAGTCGGTCAGGTTGGTTACACGAGCGGTAACGCGAGTGCTTTCTGGGTAACGGGCTTTGATAGCAACCCATGGATCTTCGCCCAGTTGCTTCAGGCCCAGGGAAACACGATTGCGCTCGCGATCGTACTTCAGAACCTTGACGTCGATCTCGTCGCCAACATTGACGATCTCGGAAGGATGCTTGATGCGCTTCCAGGCCATGTCGGTGATGTGCAGCAGGCCGTCCACGCCACCCAGATCGACGAATGCGCCGTAATCGGTGAGGTTTTTGACGATACCTTTGACTTGCTGGCCTTCCTGCAGGGATTCCAGCAGAGCTTCACGCTCGGCGGAGTTCTCGGCTTCCAGGACGCTGCGACGGGAAACGACAACGTTGTTGCGCTTCTGGTCCAGCTTGATGACCTTGAATTCCAGCTCTTTGCCTTCCAGGTGCGTGGTGTCGCGCACTGGACGGACGTCAACCAGGGAACCTGGCAGGAACGCACGGATGCCGTTAACGTCGACAGTGAAGCCGCCTTTAACCTTACCGTTGATAACGCCCTTGACCACTTCCTCAGCTGCGAAGGCTGCTTCCAGAACGATCCAGCATTCAGCGCGCTTGGCTTTTTCACGGGACAGCTTGGTTTCACCGAAACCGTCTTCAACCGAGTCCAGAGCAACGTGAACTTCGTCACCGACGTTGATAGTCAGATCGCCAGCGTCGTTGTAGAACTGCTCAAGCGGGATGAGTGCTTCAGACTTCAGACCAGCGTGAACGGTTACCCAGCGAGCCTGGTAATCGATATCAACGATAACACCGGTGATGATGGAGCCTGCCTGAAGATTCAGGGTCTTTAGGCTTTCTTCAAAGAGTTCCGCAAAGCTTTCGCTCATTTTAATTCCTGTTGATTAGGGCGAAGAATACGCCCGTCTCCACATCCCAGACGATGCGGGTCAGTTTCAATTAAAGGAAGCCACCGCAGGACTATGACTGGTCCCCTGCGGCCTTCCTGATCATCCGGCGATATCGCGAATGGCGATCTCGCTCATGATGCGTTGCAACACCTGATCGATGGACAACTCCGTGGAATCCAGCTGAATGGCGTCAGCCGCCGGTTTGAGCGGGGCTACGGTTCGCTGGGTGTCACGCTCGTCGCGCGCACGGATCTCATCTAGCAGACTCGACAGACTAACACCCTCGACTTTGCCCTTCAACTGCAAATATCGACGGCGTGCCCGCTCCTCGGCGCTGGCCGTGAGGAAAATCTTCAATGGTGCGTTTGGAAAAACCACCGTGCCCATGTCGCGACCATCCGCCACCAGCCCCGGCATTTCCAGAAAATCACGCTGGCGCTGCAGCAGCGCCTCGCGCACCGCTGGCAACGCAGCCACCTGGGAAGCGCCGGAGCCGACGCTTTCAGTACGGATGACATCGCTGACTTCATCACCTTCCAGGATGATCCGCTGCAACTGACCGTTCGTCGCCGGAATGAATTGCACATCCAGATGAGCAGCGAGTTTCTTCAGCAGTTCTTCATTGGTAAGGTCGACACCATGATTGTGCGCGGCGAACGCCAGCAGGCGATACAGCGCGCCGGAGTCCAGCAGTTTCCAGCCCAGACGCTCGGCCAGAATCCCGGCTACCGTGCCCTTGCCCGAACCGCTTGGCCCATCGATGGTGATAACCGGTGCAATGATGTTCACGACTGAGCCTCTTGCGCTACACGAATGCCGACCTGGGCGCACAGCGCCAGGAAATTCGGGAACGACGTCGCGACGTTGGCGCAATCATGGATGCGGATCGGTGCCGTAGCGCGCAACGAGGCCACGCTGAAAGCCATGGCAATCCGGTGATCGCCGTGACCATGCACTTCGCCGCCGCCGATCTGGCCGCCGTCGATGATGATGCCGTCCGGGGTCGGCTCGCATTTGACGCCCAGCGCCAGCAAACCGTCCGCCATGACCTGGATCCGGTCCGACTCTTTGACCCGCAGCTCTTCGGCGCCGGTCAGCACGGTGCGCCCTTCGGCACAGGCTGCCGCGACGAACAGCACCGGGAATTCGTCGATCGCCAGCGGAACCAGCGCTTCCGGAATCTCGATACCCTTGAGTTTAGCTGCCCGCACGCGCAGGTCAGCCACAGGTTCGCCACCCACTTCACGCTGGTTTTCCAGCGTGATGTCGGCACCCATCAGACGCAGAATGTCGATCACGCCGGTACGGGTCGGGTTGATGCCGACGTGCTCCAGCACCAGCTCCGAACCTTCGGCAATCGAAGCCGCCACCAGGAAGAACGCCGACGACGAGATGTCGCCCGGCACTTCGATGTGGGTCGCAGTCAACTTGTTGCCGGACTCGACCGAGGCCGTGGCGCCATCGACGCTCACCGGGTAACCGAAACCACGCAGCATGCGCTCGGTGTGGTCACGGGTCGGTGCAGGCTCGGTGACGGTGGTCTTGCCTTCGGCGTACAGACCGGCCAGCAGCAGGCACGATTTCACCTGGGCACTGGCCATCGGCATGGTGTAGGTCAAGCCCTTGAGCTTGTGCCCGCCACGAATGGTCATCGGCGGACGGCCTTCGGCAGCAGTCTCGATCACGGCGCCCATTTCCCGCAGCGGGTTGGCCACACGGTTCATCGGGCGCTTGGACAGCGAGGCGTCGCCGGTCAGGGTGCTGTCGAAATCCTGCGCGGCCAGCAGGCCGGACAACAGGCGCATCGACGTACCGGAGTTGCCCAGATAGATCGGGCCCGGAGCCGGTTTCAGGCCATGCAGGCCGACACCGTGAATGGTCACGCGACCGTGGTGCGGACCTTCGATGACCACGCCCATGTCGCGAAATGCCTGCAAGGTCGCCAGGGCGTCTTCGCCCTCGAGGAAGCCTTCGACTTCGGTCACGCCTTCAGCCAGGGAACCGAGCATGATCGAACGGTGGGAAATCGATTTGTCACCCGGTACGCGAATCCGACCGGACAGGCGGCCACCAGGTTGAGCCAGGAAGATCAGATCGTTGGAATTCATAGCGTCCACATAGGCCCTGCGGGCCAGGATTTTACTGAAATGCTCGCGGGCAACCCGGGCGCGCGTGAAAACGCCCAACAATTGGTGCCCATCCCCTGCATCGACCGCGTCGCGCAAGGCGTCGAGGTCGCTGCGAAATGTATCGAGTGTGCGCAGGACAGCCTCGCGATTGGCGAGAAAAATGTCGTGCCACATCACCGGGTCGCTTCCGGCGATTCTTGTGAAATCGCGGAAACCGCCCGCAGCGTAACGGAAGATCTCCAGGTTTTCATTGCGCTTGGCCAACGAATCGACCAGGCCGAAGGCCAGCAGGTGCGGCAGATGACTGGTCGCTGCCAACACTTCGTCGTGACGCTCGACTTGCATATGTTCGACATCGGCGCCCAATTCACGCCACAGGCGATCGACCACCGTCAGGGCAGCCGGGTCGGTCTGCTCCAGCGGCGTGAGGATGACCTTGTGGCGACGGAACAGCTCGGCGTTCGAAGCCTCGACCCCGCTCTGCTCGGAACCGGCAATCGGATGGCCCGGCACGAAACGCGCCGGCACGCCGCCGAACGCCTCGGTCGCCGCACGCACCACGTTGCCCTTGGCGCTGCCGACATCCGTCAGGATCGCCTGCCCCAGATCCATGCCGGCCAGACGGGCCAGCACTTTTTCCATGGCCAGGATCGGCACCGCCAGCTGAATCACATCCGCGCCCTGACAAGCCGCCACGAGGTCATCCTCGCAACGATCCACGACGCCCAACTCGACCGCCAGCCTGCGTGATTGCGGATCGAGATCGACCCCGATCACTTCACGGCACAGGCCGCTTTCACGCATGCCTTTGGCAAACGAACCACCGATCAATCCCAGACCGACCACCACCAGGCGCCCGATCATAGGTGCAGCAGATTGCAGCGCAGTGACATCACCCACGAGCCAGAACCTTGCGCAGCGCTTCGAGGAAGCGGCTGTTTTCCGCCGGCAGACCGATGGTCACCCGCAGATGGTTAGGCATGCCGTAGTTGGCCACCGGACGCACGATCACGCCTTCGCGCAGCAAGCCCTGGAACACCGGCGCCGCCACCTGGCCGAGATCGACGCAGATGAAGTTGCCTTTGGATGGAATCCAGCTCAGCCCCAACTCACGGAAACCCGCTTCCAGTTGCTGCATGCCGGACTCGTTGAGCTGACGGCTTTGCGCCAGATATTCGTCATCCTTCAGCGCCGCGCACGCCGCGGCCAACGCCAGGCTGTTGACGTTGAACGGCTGGCGAACACGGTTCAGGACATCTGCGACGACCGCCGTGGACAAACCGTAACCGACACGCAACGCCGCCAGACCATAAGCCTTGGAGAACGTGCGCGAAACCAGCAGGTTTGGATACGCGGCGAGAAAATCCAGGCCATCGGGCAGGTCGCTGCCCTCGGCGTACTCGATGTAGGCCTCGTCCAGCACCACCAGCACATGTTCCGGCACGTCTTGCAGGAACTCGTCCAGCGCTTCGGCGCCGAACCAGGTGCCGGTCGGGTTGTTCGGGTTGGCGATGAACACCACGCGGGTGTTGGCGTCGATGGCCGCGAGCATCGCAGGCAGGTCATGCCCCCAATCCTTGGCCGGAACGACCTTGGCCTGGGCGCCGACCGCCTGCGTGGCAATCGGGTAAACGGCAAACGCGTGCTCACTGAACACGGCGTTCAGGCCCGGGGCCAGATACGCACGCGCCACCAGTTCGAGAATGTCGTTGGAACCATTGCCCAGGGTGACCTGGTTCAGTTCGACACGGCACTGCTCGGCCAGCAGAGACTTCAGCGCAAAGCCGTTACCGTCGGGATAACGGGTCAGCTCGGCGAGCTCTTCGCGGATCGCCGCCAGTGCTTTCGGGCTGGCGCCCAGCGGGTTTTCGTTGCTCGCCAGTTTGACGATGCTCGCCGGATCCAGATCCAGCTCGCGCGCCAGCTCATCCACAGGCTTGCCCGGAACGTACGGCGAAAGTTGTTGCACGCCCGGCTGTGCCAGCGCGAGGAAATTGCCACTCATTTGCTACCGCCCCTTAGAGAACTGCTTTCGGGTAGGAACCCAGCACTTTGAGTGCTACCGCTTCCTGACTGATCTTTTCCAGCACACCCTTGATCAACGGATCACGGTGGTGGCCGACGAAGTCGATGAAGAACACGTAGGTCCATTTGCCGCTGCGCGACGGACGGGTTTCGATCCGGGTCAGGTCGATCCCGTTGTCATGGAACGGCACCAGCAGCTCGTGGAGCGCGCCGGGCTTGTTGCTCATGGACACGATGATCGATGTCTTGTCGTCGCCGGTCGGCGGCACTTCCTGGTTACCGATCATCAGGAAGCGCGTGGAGTTGTCCGGACGATCCTCGATTTTCTCGGCCAGACGGGTCAGACCATACAGCCCGGCCGCCATGTCGCCGGCAATCGCCGCCGAGTTCCACTCACCCTTGACCCGCTTGGCTGCCTCGGCGTTGCTCGACACCGCCACGCGCTCGACATTCGGGTAATGGGCATCCAACCACTTGCGGCACTGGGCCAGCGACTGGGCGTGGGAGTAGATACGGCTGATGCTGTCGGTCTTGGTGTTTTCGCCCACCAGCAAGTGATGGTGAATGCGCAGCTCGACTTCGCCGCAGATCACCATGTCGTGCTCGAGGAAGCTGTCGAGGGTGTGGTTGACCGCGCCTTCGGTGGAGTTCTCCACCGGCACCACGCCAAAATTCACCGCACCGGCCGCCACTTCGCGGAACACTTCGTCAATGGCCGCCATCGGCTTGCTGATCACGGCGTGGCCGAAGTGTTTCATGGCCGCCGCTTGAGTGAAGGTGCCTTCCGGACCGAGGTAGGCCACCTTCAGCGGGTTCTCGAGGGCCAGGCACGAAGACATGATTTCGCGGAACAAGCGCGCCATTTCTTCGTTGCCCAGCGGCCCCTTGTTGCGCTCCATCACACGCTTGAGGACCTGCGCCTCGCGCTCGGGACGATAGAACACCGGCTGCTCGCCTTCGGCCAGACTGGCCATCTTGACCCGTGCAACCTCTTCGGCGCAGCGAGCGCGATCGCTGATCAGCTGGAGGATCTTCTCATCCAGGCTGTCGATACGAACGCGCAGCGCCTTGAGCTCCTGCTCGGACATCAGGAATGCTCCTTCTCGAATTCAGCCATGTAGCCGACCAGCGCTTCGACGGCGTCCAGACCCAAGGCGTTGTAGATCGAGGCACGCATGCCGCCGACCGAACGATGACCCTTGAGGTTGAGCAGCCCACGGGCGTCGGCGCCGGCCAGGAACGCCTTGTCCAGACGCTCGTCAGCCAGGCGGAACGGCACGTTCATCCACGAGCGCGCGTTGATGTTGATCGGGTTGGTATAGAAGTCGCTGTTGTCGATGAAGCCGTACAGGCGATCTTTCTTCGCCTTGTTGCGCTGCTCCATCGCGGCGACACCACCCTGCTCCTTCAGCCACTCGAAGACCAGACCCGAGAGATACCAGGAATAGGTGGCCGGGGTGTTGTACATCGAGCCGTTATCGGCCGAAACCTTGTAGTCGAGCATGGTCGGGCAGGAACTGCGGGCGCGGCCCAGCAGGTCTTCACGGACGATCACCACGACCAGACCGCTCGGACCGATGTTCTTCTGCGCGCCGGCGTAGATCAGGCCGTACTGCGACACATCGATCGGACGCGAGAGGATATCGGAGGACATGTCGACCACCAGTGGAACGTCACCGGCTTCGGGTACCCAGTCGAACTGCAGGCCGCCGATGGTCTCGTTGGACGCATAGTGCAGATAGGCCGCACCCGGAGTCAGCTTCCACTCGTTCTGGCCAGGGATGGCCAGGTAGTCATAAGGCTTGGCGCTGGCGGCAACGTTGACATTGCCGAAGCGACGCGCTTCCTCGATGGCTTTCTTCGACCAGATGCCGGTTTCGACATAGTCGGCAGTGCCGTTCTCGGGCAGCAGGTTCAGCGGAATCTCGGCGAACTGTTGGCTCGCGCCGCCCTGCAGGAACAGCACTTTGTAATTGGAGGGGATGGACAGCAGGTCGCGCAGGTCTTGCTCGGCCTTCTCGGCAATGGCCACGTAGTCATCGCTGCGATGGCTCATTTCCATGACCGACAGACCCTTGCCGTGCCAGTCGAGCATCTCGGACTGGGCACGCAACAGGACAGCTTCAGGCAGCGCAGCGGGACCTGCGCAGAAGTTATAGGCTCGTTTGCTCACATCCACTCTCGCTATGCAATCACGGTAGCGGACAGAGCAAACACTCTGCCCTGCTACGATTTGGTTAGTCTTGCGACTCTTCTTCGTCTGCGGCGTCCGCCTGCAGGTTGTCGACCGCATCGTCCGGTTCGGCGCCGATCACGCCATCTTCCAGCTCGACGCCTTCTTCACCTTCAAACTCTTCACCCTCGACTTCCGACGGCTCCTGAACCCGCTCCAGGCCGACCAGGGTTTCATCCTTGGCCAGTTTGATCAGGGTCACGCCCTGAGTGTTACGACCCAGGCTCGACACTTCGTCGACACGGGTACGCACCAGTGTGCCCTGGTCGGAAATCAGCATGATTTCCTCGCCATCGAGCACCTGGACCGCGCCGACCAGACGGCCGTTACGCTCGTTGCTGACCATGGCGATAACGCCCTGGCCGCCACGCTTGTACTCAGGGAACTCGGTGATCGCGGTGCGCTTGCCGTAGCCGCGCTCGGAAGCGGTGAGGATCTGGCTGCCTTCTTCCGGAATCAGCATGGAAATCAGCTTCTGGCCTTCCGGCAGACGCATGCCGCGCACACCGCGAGCGGTACGACCCATGGCGCGAACGTCGGATTCCTTGAAGCGAGTGACCTTGCCGCCGTCGGAGAACAGCATCACTTCACGCTCGCCATCGGTGATGGCGGCGGAGATCAGCACGTCGCCTTCGTCCAGTTCCAGCGCGATCAGACCGACGCTGCGCTGACGGCTGAAGGATTCCAGCGGGGTTTTCTTCACGGTGCCGTTGGCGGTCGCCATGAAGATGTAGTGACCTTCGGTGTATTCCTCGACCGGCAGCATGGTGGTGATGTACTCGCCATCATCCAGCGGCAGCAGGTTGACCAGCGGACGACCACGGGCGGCGCGGGAGGCTTCCGGGATCTCGTAGGTCTTGAGCCAGTACACCTTGCCCTTGCTGGAGAACAGCAGCAGCGTGGTGTGGCTGTTGGCGACCAGCAGGTGAGCGATGTAGTCCTCATCCTTGACGCCGGTAGCCGATTTGCCTTTACCGCCACGACGCTGGGCCTGGTACGCCGCCAGCGGCTGGGTCTTGGCATAACCGCCGTGGGAAATGGTCACGACGCGCTCTTCTTCCGGGATCATGTCACCCAGGGTCAGGTCGAGGCGCGCATCGAGGATCTCGGTGCGGCGCACATCGCCGTATTCGGCGCGGATCACTTCCAGTTCTTCGCGGATCACTTCCATCAGGCGCACGGCGCTATTGAGGATGCGGATCAGCTCGCCGATCTGGTTGAGGATCTCCTGGTACTCGGCCAGCAGCTTCTCGTGCTCCAGACCGGTCAGGCGGTGCAGGCGCAGTTCCAGGATGGCTTGCGCCTGTTCCGGCGACAGGAAGTACTTGCCGTCGCGCAGACCGTATTGCGGATCGAGATTTTCCGGACGGCACGAATCGGCACCGGCGCGCTCGACCATGGTCATCACCGCGCTGGATTCCCAAGGCGTGCTGACCAGCGCCTCTTTAGCTTCCGACGGGGTCGGCGAGGCCTTGATCAGGGCGATCACCGGGTCGATGTTCGACAGGGCGACGGCCTGGCCTTCAAGGATGTGACCACGCTCGCGGGCCTTGCGCAGTTCGAATACGGTACGGCGGGTAACGACTTCGCGACGGTGGCGAACGAAGGCTTCCAGCAGATCCTTGAGGTTGAGGATCCGTGGACGGCCGTCGATCAGCGCAACGATGTTGATGCCGAACACGCTCTGCAACTGGGTCTGGGCGTAGAGGTTGTTGAGGATCACCTCCGGCACTTCACCGCGACGCAGTTCGATCACGACGCGCATACCGTCCTTGTCGGACTCGTCGCGCAGCTCGGTGATGCCTTCGAGCTTCTTCTCTTTGACCAGCTCGGCGATCTTCTCGATCAGACGCGCCTTGTTCAGCTGGTAAGGCAGCTCGGTGACGACGATCTGCTGACGGCCACCGACCTTGTCGATGTCTTCGATGATCGAGCGCGCGCGCATGTAAATGCGCCCGCGACCGGTGCGGTAGGCTTCGATGATGCCGGCACGACCGTTGATGATCGCGGCGGTCGGGAAGTCCGGGCCGGGAATGTATTGCATCAGCTCATCGACGGTCAGCTCGGGATTGTCGATGAGAGCCAGGCAACCGTCGATGACTTCACCGAGGTTGTGCGGCGGAATGTTGGTCGCCATGCCCACGGCGATACCGCTGGAACCGTTGACCAGCAGGTTCGGAACGCGGGTCGGCATGACCGCCGGGATCAGTTCGGTGCCGTCGTAGTTCGGCACCCAGTCCACGGTTTCCTTGTGCAGGTCGGCCAGCAGCTCGTGCGCCAGCTTGGTCATGCGCACTTCGGTGTATCGCATGGCCGCAGCGTTGTCGCCGTCCACCGAACCGAAGTTGCCCTGACCGTCGACCAGCAGGTAGCGCAGGGAGAACGGCTGCGCCATGCGGACGATGGTGTCGTACACCGCAGTGTCACCGTGCGGGTGATACTTACCGATCACGTCACCGACGACACGGGCGGATTTCTTGTACGGCTTGTTGAAGTCGTTGCCCAGCTCGCTCATCGCGAACAGCACGCGACGGTGCACAGGCTTGAGGCCATCGCGCGCATCCGGCAGTGCACGGCCGACGATCACGCTCATCGCGTAGTCGAGATAGGACTGTTTCAGCTCGTCTTCGATATTGACCGGGAGGATTTCTTTGGCCAGTTCGCCCATGAGAAGCCTGATTCCTTTTTCTGGTGAAACCTCGCCTTGTCCATGCGGGACTGACGAAGCTCGTCGATGCAGACAGAGTGCCGTGCTTCGACTTACGACAAATCAACAAGTTGAACATGGATTTGCGCAGTGAAGACAACCCCGTGGGGCGGCTTCGGAAAACGCCGGATGTTATCACAAGAGCCGCCACGCACCTATCCCCCAGATGCGCATGGAGCATAGTTAGTTGACCGATGACAGGCTTAACGGGGACGAGAGGGGCTTAGAGGCGGATCGAAGGCGGAAATCGGGCTTGATTTGTGAATGTTTATTGACTTTGCGGCGCTTTCGCGAGCGAACCCGCCCTCACAGATTTCGTGCCGGGACAGAAAACCGTGAGAGCCAGGGCTTACCCGCGAAGAGAACCAACGACTTCAGTGCAAACGCTTGCGGCACATCAATTGCGCCATTTTCGCGGTGTCCGGGCGCTCGACGATGCCTTTTTCGGTGACGATGGCGTCGATCAGGTCCGCCGGCGTCACGTCGAACACCGGGTTGAACGCCTCGACATCCGCCCCGACCCGCTTGCCGCCGACTTCCAGCAGCTCCGCGCCGGCACGCTCCTCGATCGGAATGTCATCGCCGCTGGCCAGGTTCATGTCGATGGTCGAACTCGGTGCCACCACCATGAAACGTACGCCGTGGTGCATGGCGTTGACCGCCAGTTGATAGGTGCCGATCTTGTTCGCCACGTCGCCATTGGCGGTGATCCGGTCAGCGCCGACGATCACCCAGGTCACGCCCTTGGTTTTCATGATGTGCGCGGCGGCGGAGTCGGCGCTCAGGGTCACCGGAATGCCTTCGTTCGCCAGTTCCCACGCGGTCAGGCGCGAGCCTTGCAGCCATGGACGGGTTTCATCGGCATAGACCCGTTCGACCATGCCTTCGATGAACGCGCCGCGAATCACCCCGAGCGCAGTACCGAAGCCACCGGTGGCCAGGGCGCCGGTATTGCAGTGGGTGAGCAGCGCCTGGGCGTTGCCCTGATGCTTGCGGATCAGATCCACGCCCAGTTGCGCCATGGTCAGGTTGGCTTCACGGTCGCTTTCATGAATGGCGATGGCTTCAGCTTCCAGCGCCTCCAGCGGATCAGCGTTGTCCTTCAGGCGATCGAGCCGGTCATGCATGCGGCCCAGCGCCCAGAACAGGTTGACCGCCGTCGGCCGGGAATCGGCCAGCAGCGCGAAATCCTCTTCCAGCGCGGCACACCAGTCGCCGCCTTCGGCAACCCGGGTCCGGGCCGCCAGCACGATGCCATAGGCGGCGCTGATGCCAATGGCCGGCGCACCGCGCACCACCATCGAGCGAATCGCTTCAGCCACGCCGGCGGCGCTGGTGTAGGCGATCCAGGTTTCCTCGAACGGCAAAACACGCTGATCCAGCAGGTAGAGCGCGCCATCGCGCCAATCGATGGCCTTCACTTTCTCCGCAGCCAACAGACGATCGCGCATCCCTCACCCCGCACTCATGAACAAAAGCCGCCGATTATAGCGATCCGCCCGCGAAGACGCTCGGGTATACTTCGCCATCCTTTACAAAAGCACTGGAACCGACCCTCGATGCCGAAACCTGCCATTGCGCTCGACCTCTTATTGCTGCCGACCTGGCTGGTCCCCGTCGAACCTGCAGGCGTGGTGCTCAAGGAGCATGGCCTGGGCATCCGCGACGGTCGCATCGTATTCATCGGCCCGCGCAGCGAAGCGCTGAAGTGCAACGCCGCCGAAATTCGCGAACTGCCGGACGTGCTGCTTGCCCCCGGCCTGATCAACGCTCACGGCCATGCGGCGATGACCCTGTTCCGTGGCCTGGCCGACGATCTGCCGCTGATGACCTGGCTGGAAAACCATATCTGGCCGGCCGAAGCCAAATGGGTCGATGAAGCCTTCGTGCGTGACGGCACCGACCTGGCCATCGCCGAGCAGATAAAAGGTGGCATCACCTGTTTCTCTGACATGTATTTCTTCCCGAAGGTTGCCAGCGAACGCGTTCACAACAGCGGAATCCGTGCGCAGATCGCCATTCCGATCCTCGATTTCCCGATCCCTGGAGCCGGCAGCGCCGATGAAGCCATCCGTCAGGGCGTCGAACTGTTCGGCGACCTGAAGCATCACGACCGGATCAAGATCACCTTCGGCCCCCATGCACCCTACACCGTTGGCGATGAGAACCTGGAAAAAATCCGGGTGATCGCCGAAGAACTGGACGCCGCGATCCACATGCACGTGCATGAAACCGCGTTCGAAGTGCAGCAGGCGGTCGAGCAGCGCGGCGAACGACCGCTGGCCCGCCTCGGTCGCCTCGGCCTTCTCGGGCCGCGCTTCCAGGCCGTACACATGACTCAGATCAGCGAAGATGACCTGGCGTTGCTGGTAGAAAGCAACACCAGCGTGATCCACTGTCCCGAATCGAACCTGAAACTGGCCAGCGGCTTCTGCCCCGTCGAGCGCCTGTGGCAGGCCGGGGTCAATGTGGCGGTCGGCACCGATGGCGCGGCGAGCAACAACGATCTGGATCTGCTCGGCGAAACCCGTACCGCTGCGTTGCTGGCCAAAGCCGTCGCCGGCTCGGCCACCGCACTGGACGCCCACCGCGCCTTGCGCATGGCGACGCTCAACGGCGCGCGGGCACTGGGCATCGATACCGAAGTCGGTTCGCTGGAAATCGGCAAGGCGGCGGACATCGTCGCTTTCGATCTGTCGGGCCTGGCACAGCAGCCGGTCTACGACCCGGTTTCGCAGCTTATTTATGCCACTGGTCGCGATTGCGTCAAACACCTGTGGGTCGCCGGCAAACAACTGCTCGACGACCGGCGCCTGACCCGCCTGGACGAAGAACAACTGGGCGCCACCGCCCGGGCCTGGGGCCAGCGCATCAGCGGCCACACCGAATCGTAAACACCGCGGATCATCATCCGCGGCTACAACCTTTTTTGAAGATTCAGAGGAAGAGATCATGAGCAACGTCGACCACGCCGAAATCGCCAAATTCGAGGCCCTGGCCCATCGCTGGTGGGATCGCGAAAGCGAATTCAAACCGCTGCACGACATCAACCCGCTGCGGGTGAACTGGATCGACGAGCGCGTCGGCCTCGCCGGCAAGAAAGTCCTCGACGTCGGTTGCGGTGGCGGCATCCTCAGCGAAGCCATGGCCCAGCGCGGCGCCACCGTGACCGGCATCGACATGGGTGAAGCGCCACTGGCGGTCGCGCAACTGCATCAACTGGAATCCGGGGTCAACGTCGAGTATCGGCAGATCACCGCCGAAGCCCTGGCCGAGGAAATGCCCGAGCAGTTCGACGTGGTCACCTGCCTGGAAATGCTCGAGCACGTCCCGGATCCGTCTTCGGTGATCCGCGCCTGTTTCCGCATGGTCAAGCCCGGCGGCCAGGTGTTCTTCTCGACCATCAACCGCAACCCGAAGGCGTACCTGTTCGCCATCGTCGGCGCCGAATACATCATGAAGCTGCTGCCGCGCGGCACCCACGACTTCAAGAAATTCATCCGCCCGTCCGAACTGGGTGCCTGGAGCCGCATGGCCGGCCTCACCGTCAAGGACATCATCGGTCTGACCTACAACCCGCTGACCAAGCACTACAAGCTGGCGGCGGACGTTGACGTCAACTACATGATCCAGACCCTGCGCGAGGAATAAGCCGATGGCTATCAGAGCAGTCCTTTTCGACATGGACGGCACCCTGCTGGACACCGCGCCGGACTTCATCGCCATCTGTCAGGCGATGCGTGCCGATCGCGGCTTGCCGCCCATCAACGACAAACACATCCGCGACGAGATTTCCGGCGGCGCCAAAGCCATGGTCGCAGTGACGTTTTCGATGGACCCGGAATCCCCGGGCTTCGAAGAACTGCGCCTGGAGTTCCTCGAGCGCTACCTCGTCGGCTGCGCGGTCCACAGCAAGCTGTTCGACGGCATGGGCGAACTGCTGGCCGACATCGAAAAAGCCAACCTGATCTGGGGCGTGGTCACCAACAAACCGCTGCGCTTTGCCGAACCGATCATGCAACAACTGGGGCTGGCCGAGCGCTCGGCGCTGCTGATCTGCCCCGATCATGTGAAGAACAGCAAGCCGGACCCGGAGCCGCTGATCCTTGCGTGCAAGATGCTTGATCTGGATCCGGCCACGGTGCTGTTTGTCGGCGATGATCTGCGCGACATCGAATCCGGCCGCGACGCCGGAACCAAGACTTGCGCGGTGACCTTTGGCTACATTCACCCGGACGACAACCCTCGGCATTGGGGCGCGGACGCGGTGGTGGATCATCCGCTGGAACTGCGCAAGGTGATCGACAGCGCGCTTTGCAGTTGCTGATCTTTTCCAATGGATTTGTGTAGAGGTTTTTATGTTTGATTACAGCGCTCGCCCCGAATTGCTCAAGGATCGGGTCATTCTGGTCACCGGCGCCGGCCGTGGCATCGGCGCGGCTGCCGCGAAAACCTATGCCGCCCATGGCGCCACCGTGTTGTTGCTGGGCAAGACCGAAGCCAATCTGACGCAGGTCTACGACGAGATCGAAGCGGCCGGGCACCCGCAACCGGCGGTCATCCCGTTCAACCTCGAAACCGCCCAGCCGCATCAGTACGATGAACTGGCGGCGATGATCGAAAGCGAATTCGGTCATCTCGACGGCCTGCTGCACAACGCTTCGATCATTGGCCCACGGACACCGATCGAACAGCTGTCCGGCGACAACTTCATGCGAGTCATGCAGATCAACGTCAACGCCATGTTCATGCTCACCAGCACCCTGCTGCCGCTGCTCAAGCTGTCGCGGGATGCCTCGGTGGTGTTCACCTCCAGCAGCGTCGGGCGCAAGGGCCGCGCCTACTGGGGCGCCTACGGCGTATCGAAGTTCGCCACCGAAGGCCTGATGCAGACCCTGGCCGACGAAGTCGAAAACGTCGCACCGGTGCGCTCCAACAGCATCAACCCCGGCGCCACCCGCACCAGCATGCGCGCCCAGGCGTACCCAGGGGAAAACCCGCTGAACAATCCGACGCCCGAGGAGATCATGCCGGTCTACCTCTACCTGATGGGTCCGGACAGCACCGGCATCAACGGCCAGGCTTTCAACGCCCAGTAATGCCATACGTCGCATTTGTTGCCGTGGCAGTTTCCCGTCGCGGCATGCATTTGCCGCTTTGGGCACGGCCAAGTCAGTCAAATATCCAGCGCACTCTTTTACCATCCAAACCCAAGTCATTGATTAAAAACGGTTTTAATAAATTCGAACCGAATGGCACGACTTTCGCTCTAAATTTCCCTACAAGCACGCCGTGTGAAGGCAGTCGGGCGAGGCCTGTTTTCGATAGCTGACTAATCGTCATCAGGCAGACTAAACTTACGCCAAATGTCCTACGGGACTGATGGATCAGTATGACGCGCAGCCCATAGCCGCTCTCACCCAGCCTGTAAGACAGACTTACTGCTTAGGGGCTCACGCCATATGAAATCACCCTCCCAGACCAATGCAATTGACTTCGACAGTGCCAAATTGCAACGCCTGGGCTTCGGTCAGCAGCCTCCTCTCCTGGAACGGCCGGTCAGTCTGGCGCAATTACGCGCGCAACTGAGCCTGCAACTGCAAACCAGTCTTGAGCCACAACGCATTCTCGGGCTTTTCTTCCGCGACATTCAGCGCATGGTTCCGCTCGATGCCTTGACCTATGTGCATCAGGGCAGCGACTTGCGCCTGGAGTTCGGCACGCGCGGCCACCACTCGATCAGCTACAGCCTCAGTCATGAAGGCGAGCACATGGGTGAGCTGGTGTTCCGCCGCAACAAGCGTTTCAGCGAAGAGGAACAGGGCAACCTGGAATCCCTGCTGTCGTCGCTGCTGTATCCGATGCGCAACGCCCTGCTGTACCGCACGGCGACCCAGACCGCCCTGCGCGATCCGCTGACCGGCGCCGGCAACCGGATTGCCATGGAGCAGACCCTGCAACGGGAAATCGACATGTCCCGCCGCCACCTGCAACCGTTGTCGTTGCTGATGCTCGACATCGACCATTTCAAGCGGGTCAACGACAGCCACGGACACACCGCCGGCGACGAAGTGCTCAAAACCGTGGCCGCGTCGATCAAGGGCCAGTTGCGCAACGTCGATATGGTATTCCGCTACGGTGGCGAAGAGTTTTTGATCCTGCTGTCCAACACCAGCCGGGAAGCGGCGGCGATGGTCGGCGAGCGTCTGCGCTATGCCGCGCAGGCTCAGGATTACTACGCCGAAGGGCAATTGATCGAGCTGACCGTGAGCCTGGGCTGTTCGACCCTGCTGCCCGGCGAGTCGGCGGAAAGTCTGTTGCGCAGAGCAGACAGCGCGCTGTACGTCGCCAAGCGTGAAGGTCGCAATCGCCTGGCCATGGCCGGCTGATTGCCTGCGCCCATCGACAAATGAATAAGGGAGCACATCGGCTCCCTTATTTTTTTCCTGCTATCTGAATCAGCTGCCGACCAAAGCCCGGCGCTCGCGGCCGTGGATCACCCGCTCCGACAGCTCCAGCTGCATGCAGCGCTCAAGGAACAGGTACATGTAGTCATAGCTCTTGCAGATGGCCTGTCGCAGCTCCGCCTGCAAAGCCTTGCTCGGGTTCATGCCGGCCAGGGTGCAGATGATTTCCAGCGCCTCCCACGGATGGGCATCGTCGTACTGGGCGTGCATCTTCAACCACTTCATTGCCCGTTTGCGATCCTCTTCCGGGAAGGCCGCGGCGTAGACGCCCGTGGAGCAGACCAGCGCCGACCACTCTCCGGTCGCGCCCTCGATCGCATAGTTGGTGGCGGCGATGGCAACGATCAGCGAATCCGCCGAACTGGTGTGCCAGCACCAATGACTCAGCGCGTGCAGTTCCGGCGGCACTTGCTGCTCCTGGAGATCCTCCAGGCTCACGCCATGGGCTCGACTCCAGTGTACCCAGTAGTCGGCGTGGTTCAGCTCGACGCGAATGTTGCGCATCAACCAGCGCCGCGCCATGTCTTCGCCCGGGTGACGGGCAAACTTGGTCTTGGTCAGGTTCTGCGCCATGTACAACGCGAATTGCTCAACCACCGGCCAGCCCCCGATCAGGTACTGGCGCATGGTTCTGGCGCTGAGCTGGTTATCACGCATGCGCAGATAAAGTTCATGTTCGACAACCCGGCGCTTGCTCTCGCTGCAATCCTTGAGCAACTGCTGTGCCCAGGCAGGATAACTTGCAGCTTCCATGAGTGGTCCGGTTCGGTTGAATGTGTCGATCACTGTTCGGCTCCTTTTGATTTGTGATTGTACGGATCGGCGAGAGCCTTCAACGGAACGTGCCAGGCGCCTTGAATAACAACGGCTGCGGTCTGGCGGGCCGACTTTGCAAACTGTCGCAGGTAAACAATTGCGGGCGCTCTATGACGTAACCCTGTGCGTAATCCACGCCGATTTCAAGCAGTACCTGCTCGATCTGTGTTGTTTCGACAAACTCGGCAATGGTCTGTTTACCCATGACATGGCCGATGTGATTGATCACCTCGACCATTGCACGGTTAATCGGGTCGTCCAGCATATCCTTTACGAAACTCCCGTCGATCTTCAGGAAGTCTACAGGCAAATGTTTCAAATAAGCGAATGAGGACATTCCGGCACAAAAGTCATCTAGCGAGAAGTAACAACCTAAGCCTTTGAGTTCATTAATAAAACGAATCGCACTACCCAAATTTGCAATAGCACTGGTTTCAGTAATTTCAAAACAAATCATTTCAGGGGGCACTGCGTAAGTTTCAAACTGTTCACGCAGGAAGTGCAAAAACGCGTCATCTCCGATAGTAATGCCTGAAAGATTAATCGCACACATTGCCAATGGCGTTTCATGTTCTTCGTTAATACATTGAGCAATAACCTTAAATACGTTTTGCACTACCCAGCGGTCCAGGGATGTCATCAATCCGTAACGCTCAGCCGCCGGAATGAAACTGTCAGGCAAGATCATGCGACCGGCTTCGTCGTGCAGGCGCAGCAGGATTTCGATGTGCCCGCGATCCTCGGCATGCCGCAGCGGAGCGATTTCCTGGGCATACAGGCAGAAGCGGTTCTCTTCCAGGGCCATGTGCAGCCGCTGCACCCAGGCCATCTCGCCGAAGCGCAGGGACAGTTCCGAGTCATCGGCGTGGTAGACCTGAACCCGGTTGCGCCCCTTCTCCTTGGCCATGTAGCAAGCCATGTCGGCAGCACGCAGCGAGGCTTCGAGGGTGGCCGGGGTTTGCGTGACATGCACCAGGCCAATGCTCACGGTGGTCAGGAACGGTCGCCCCTTCCAGACAAAATGCAGGTTCTGCACAGTCTGACGCAGCCCCTCGGCGATTTTTTCCGCCGCATCCGGCGCGCAGTTCTCCAGCAGAATGCCGAATTCATCGCCCCCCAGCCGTGCCAGGGTGTCGCCCTCGCGCAAACCGGACTGCAACAGCGCGCAGATATGCCGCAGCAGCTCATCGCCGGCCGCGTGACCGCAGGTGTCGTTGACCAGTTTGAATTGATCCAGATCCAGGAACATCAGCGCGTGCCGGCCCGACTGGCGCGTCAGGTTGTGCAGCGCCTGCTCCAGGCGATATTCGAACTCGCGGCGGTTGGCGAGCCCGGTCAGCGCATCATGGGTCGCCTGCCATGACAGGTTGGCGATGTATTGGCGCTCCTGCGTCATGTCGTGAAGCACCAGCACCGCGCCGCTGACCTTGCCGGCATTGCGGATCGGCGCGCCGACCAGCGTCACCGAGACGGTGCTGCCGTCCAGGCGCTGGATCAGCTTGGAATGTTCGCTGCTGCCCCCCAGCTTGCCGCTGAGAATGTGCTCGATCAGGGTCAGCCCTTCGCTCTGGGCATTGTCATCGAGCAGATTGAACAGTGCCGCCAGCGGCAGACCGGCGGCCTGCTCGGCCTTCCAGTGAGTCAAGGCTTCGGCGGCGGGGTTCATGTAGTCGATGGCACCGTCGACGTCGGTGGTGATCACCCCGTCGCCGATCGAATGCAGGGTGATGTGCGCCCGATCCTTCTCCAGTTGCAGCGCCTGGGCAAAGGCATGGCGCTGCTTGAGCAGTTTGTGGGTTCGCAGCAATGCCAGCACGATCAGCCCCAGCGCCGTCGCCAGGTTGGTGAACAGCAGCAGCCGCATAACCAGCCGCGAGCCTTCGCCCAGCGCATCGCTGAAGGCCTTGGCGGCCGGGGTCACGCTGTCGTTGATCGCGAATATCCGCGCCTTCCAGTGGCGGATATCTTCATCGCTGGCGGCGTTGATGCTGATCTGCCGATGCATTTCCCGAGCGACATCATCGAGCTCGACCAGATAGGCGTCGCCCAACGTCCAGCGGTCAATGGCGGTTTCCAGATAACTGAAGTGACGGAAATTGAGGTACAGCCAGATCAGGCTCGAGACGTCGTCCGGGTGGTTGCCACCCCTGAGAATACCCTCGCGCGCCGCTTGCAGGTCCGGCGGCTGTCGGTCGAGCGCCAGACGCAGCTCGTGCCCGCCCTGTGGCACGGAGATCGCCTGCTGGTACTTGAGGAAGATCGCCTCGTCGCGACTGTCGGCGTACAGGTTGAGGTAATAGATGGCGTCCTTCTGGCCCTTGGACCAGAGACTTTCACCCGCGACATAACCGCGAACGGCCGACAGCACATAGAGGCTGACGCCGCCCAGCAGCGCCTGACACAAGACGACGGCAATGAATGGCCAGACGATGCCCAACAACCGTGGCGTTCCGAGAGTCCGCTTTTGCTTCATGAGGTCCCTTGCGCAAGCACTGCCAGATGAACACCGGAAAATACCGCTCCTGACAGCTCAGCCTAGGCTAATTTTCGGCAAGTCAAAGAGACAGCTGTGCCGTCTTCTGTGCCGATCCTGCAACCTGACTGCGCGCAGAGCCGATCCGGGCGTTTTTACTCAAAGCAATTCAAGCACTAAGCACAGAAATGCGCACGAAACTCAAGGGCGCTGGATTTGTTGCAGGTGTCCGTAGAGTTTGGCGTACAGGCCACCCTCGGCAATCAGTTGCTGGTGGTCGCCGTCCTCGGCCACCTGACCGCCATCGAACACCAGCACCCGATCCGCCTGCTTAACCGCCGACAGGCGATGGGCAATGATCAGTGTAGTGCGGCCATTGAGGAACCGCGCCAGCGCCTGATGCAGGTTGTATTCGGTGGCAGCGTCGAGCGCCGAGGTGGCTTCGTCGAGAATCACCACTTTCGGCTCGGCAAGAATCATCCGCGCGATCGCCAGACGTTGCCGCTGCCCTCCCGAAAGGCGCACGCCGGAACGCCCGACGATGCTGTCCAGGCCTTGCGGCAAGGCGCGGATGGTGGGTGCGAGCTGGGCAATTTCCAGCGCCTGCCAACAGGCTTCGTCGCTGCGCGTGCGGCCCATGGTCAGGTTGGCCCGCACGGTATCGTTGAACAGCGCCGGATGCTGCAGCACCACCGCCACGTTTTCCCGCACCGTCTCCAGGCCGATATCTTCCTGGGTCGAGCCGCCGAAGCGGATTGTGCCGGCCAGCGGCGTGTACAGCCCCAGCAGCAATTGCACCAAGGTACTTTTACCGCCGCCGCTGGCGCCGACGATCGCCACTTTCTCGCCGGGGGCGATGGACAGGTTCATCTGATCCAGCACCAGTTCGTCGCCATAGCCGAAACTCAAGCCCTGCACCTGAATCCCCACAGTCTCGCGCCCCTTGAACGGATCGACACCGCCGGGATATTGCGGCTCGTCTGCGCGTGCGAGCAGCTCGTTGATGCGGGTCAGTGCGCCACCGGCGGCGTAGTAGGCGTATTGCAGGTTAAGCAGTTGTTCCACCGGGCCGATCATGAACCACAGGTAGCTGAACACCGCGAGCATCTGGCCGATCGACAGGTCGGAAAACAGCACGGTGAGCATCGCCGCCGCGCGGAAAATGTCGATGCCGAACTGGAACAGCAGACCGCTGGCGCGGTTGGAAGCATCGGTTTTCCATTGGGAGTTGACAGCGTAGTTGCGCACTTCCTGGGCGCGCAGGCCGAGACGGCCGAGGAAATACCCCTGACGGTTGCCGGCCCGCACTTCCTGAATGGCATCAAGGGTTTCGCTCAAGGCCTGGGTGAAGCGCGAAGTGCTGTCATTCTCCAGCTTCTTCAGGTGCTTGACCCGTTTGCCCAACTGTACCGTGGCGTAGATCACCAGCGGGTTGAACATCAGGATCAGCAGCGCCAGTTTCCAGTGCATCCACACCAGAATGCTGGCGGTGCCGACCAGCGTCAGCATCGCCACCAGAAAACGGCTGAGGGTTTCGCCGACAAATTTGTCGAGGGTATCCAGGTCTGTGACCAGATGAGTGGTGACCGTGCCGCTGCCCAGGCTTTCGTATTCGCCGAGGGAAATGCGCTTCAGCCGTTCGATCAGGCGCACGCGGATGCGGTAGACGATGTCCTTGGCCAGCCGCGCGAACAGCCGCGCCTGCAACACGCCAAAACACAGGGCGCTGCAGCGCAACGTCAGGGTGACCAGCAGCATCAGGCCGATATAGCCGGCCGCCTGCTGCCACATCGTCGGCAGCACATGGTTCATGACTTTCAACGCGGCATCGCCGTGACCGAGCAGGACTTCGTCCACCAGCAACGGCAACAGCAGCGGAATCGGCACGCTGCACAGGGTCGCCAATACAGCGACGCCGTTGGCGATCCACAGGGATTTTTTGTGATGAAGTGCCAGTCGCCGGACTTCTGCCCAGCTCAGCCGGTCGACACGCTTTACGGCTGGCGTGTCATCGGCCAGGTCAGGCACAGGCCAGACGCTCCAGCCAGCGGCCGAGCAGAGGCGAAAGTTCGCTGAGCGGCTGATAACCGTTGGTCAGCAGCGCCAGTTGGCCATTGCGCTCGGCGAGCAGGGTCGGGAATCCGGCGATCCCCAGATCCTGCACCCAACTGAAATCGGCGGCGGTGGCCGCATGCTGTTCGGCCCGGTCGAAGGCTTCGGCGAATTCGATGCGCGGCACGCCGGCCTGCTCCGCCAGCTCCACCAGCACGCTGGCGTGGGTGACGTCGCGACCTTGCGCGTAGAACGCATGCTGAATCAGCCCCAGCAGCTTCCACGCGCAATCCGGTGCCAGGCTGCGCGCGGTGACGATTGCACGGCAGGCCGGCTCCGTGTCGTAGATGAAGCCGTCGGGCAGCGCGCCTTCGAACTTGAACGGCTGGCCGGTGGCTTCGGTGACCGCCTGCCAGTGTTCGAGGATGTAACGCCGGGTGGTCGGCTCCAGCGCCGCGCCACTGCCGGTGCGCAAGCCGCCGACCACCAGATGCAGCTCGACCCCGGCTGCCTGCGCCTGCTCCACCAATGCTTTGGCGACCGGGGCGAATCCCCAGCACCAGGAACACATCGGATCCATCACATAGAGCAGGCGTGCAGACATGATTAAGCCTCGGTGGATGCTTGCTTATAGTTGTAGCCGATCGGGTGCGGCTGGTTACGGGCCTTGGCCAGTTCGATCTGTTTCTGCCGGTCGACGGCGCTGCGGCGGGTCTTCTCGCTCAGCGTATCCCAGCAATGCGGGCAACTGATGCCGGCCACATAATGCTCGGAGGCACGATCTTCGACACTCACCGGAGTCCGGCAGGCATGACATTGATCGTAGTCGCCTTCGCTGAGGTCGTGGCGCACGGTCACGCGGTTGTCGAACACAAAGCAGTCGCCCTGCCATTTGGTTTCTTCCTGCGGCACCTCTTCGAGGTACTTCAGGATCCCGCCCTTGAGGTGATACACCTCTTCGAAGCCTTCGCCCAGCATGTAGCTGGATGCCTTCTCGCAGCGGATGCCGCCGGTGCAGAACATCGCGACCTTCTTGTGCACGGCCGGGTCGAAGTGGGCTTTGATGTAGTCGGGAAATTCACGAAAACTGGTGGTTTTCGGATCGATCGCGCCTTCGAAGGTGCCGATCGACACTTCGTAGTCGTTGCGGGTATCGATCAGCAGGACTTCCGGGTCGCTGATCAGCGCGTTCCAGTCCTGCGGCTCGACGTAGGTGCCGACCTTCTTGTTCGGGTCGACGCCTTCGACGCCCAGGGTCACGATCTCTTTCTTGAGCTTGACCTTGGTGCGGTAGAACGGCTGCTCGTCGCAGTACGATTCCTTGTGGTCGATGTCGACCAGGCGGGGATCGTTACGCAACCAGACCAACAGCCCGTCGATGCCTTCGCGGCTGCCGGAAACCGTGCCGTTGATGCCTTCTTCGGCGATCAGCAAGGTGCCTTTGACGCCATTGGCGACCATCGCCTGCAACAGCGGCTCGCGCAGGTCTACGTAATCTTCGAGGGTGACGAACTTATACAGTGCCGCCACGACAATCGCTTGTGTCATGGGTATTTCTCCAGGTGGCTACCCTCGCAAAGGGTGAACCGGATGCGAAAAAAAACGCGCCGGCTAAGCGGCGCGTTGCGGATTCTAGCAAAAACACTGTGGGATTAGGACTGCGATCTATCAGCACAGGCCCTCGTCACGACAACTCAGTGCTTGCTACCCCCGGCACAGGTCGGCGATGCCGGAGCGGCGCCCACTTCTGCCCATTCCTGCGGGGTGTAGGTGTGCAGCGCCAACGCATGGAACTCGCCCATCAGCTCGCCGAGCGTGCCGTAGACTTTCTGGTGGCGCTTGACCCGGTTCAGCCCTTCGAACTGCGCGCTGACCACCACAGCCTTGAAGTGGGTCTGCAACCCGCGACTGTGCATGTGGCTTTCATCCAGCACTTGCAGATGCTCGGGCTGCAGCAGGGCCAGCGTCGATTCGATGCGTTGTTGCATGGTCATCAAGAACTCCGCTTACTTCTTCTTGGCCGGGGCAGCGCCTTTAGGCGACAGCTCGTTGGTCATGTCGTCCAGCAGCTTGTTGACGACCGGCACCGCGCTTTCCAGCTTGGCCTGGGTCATCTGGGCCGATTGCTGGGTCAGCTGCGGCATTTTTTCCAGGACTTTCTTGCCCAGCGGCGACTGGTAGAACGCCACCAGATCCTTGAGCTCCTGTTCGCTGAAGTTGCTGGTGTAGAGCTTGACCATGTCAGGCTTGAGCTTGTTCCAGCCGATGGCTTGATCCAGGGCGGCATTGGCCTTGGCCTGGTAGGTTTCCAGAACGGCTTTCTTGGACTCCGGGGCTTTGGTCTGTTCAAAGCGCTGGGCGAACATCTGCTGCACTTGCATGTACACCGGAGTGCCCAGTTTGTCAGCGTGCGCCAGGGTCAGAAAAGATTCGGCACTGGCATTGTGGCTGGCGGTATCGGCAAGCACCTGGCCGCTGGCGCAAACCAGGGCAACCGCGGTACAGATGGCACGAAGACGAGTCATCGAGTTTCCTTTTCAGCTAGGCGAGGTCGAACCCCAAGGGCGACCATTCTGCGCCTAAAAAACGCTGCGGCTCAACCCCCGGGCCTTGCCGCGCTTGATTGCCGGGGCTGGCAGGTCAACAATCAGCTCGATGGAACCACCTGGGCCGGACCCGGCCTAAACTGCGCGAACAGACCAACAGGAGTGTGCATGATGAGCCGTAAAGAATCCGACAGCCTGGGCGAAATCGACGTCCCGGACGAAGCTTACTGGGGCGCTCAGACGCAACGCTCGCTGATCAATTTCGCCATCGGCCAGGAGCGCATGCCGTTGCCGGTGCTGCATGCCCTGGCGCTGATCAAGAAAGCCGCCGCCCGGGTCAATGACCGCAACGGCGATCTGCCGGCCGACATCGCCCGCCTGATCGAACAGGCCGCCGACGAAGTGCTCGACGGCCAGCACGACGACCAGTTTCCGCTGGTGGTATGGCAGACCGGCAGCGGCACCCAGAGCAACATGAACGTCAACGAAGTGATCGCCGGTCGCGCCAACGAACTGTCCGGCAAGGCCCGTGGCGGCAAGTCGCCGGTGCACCCCAACGATCACGTCAACCGCTCCCAGAGTTCCAACGACTGCTTCCCCACCGCCATGAGCATCGCCACCGCGCAGGCGGTGCAAAACCAGTTGCTGCCGGCGATCGCCGAGCTGTCCGGAGGCCTCGCCGAGCTGTCGGCGCGGCACATGAAACTGGTGAAGACCGGGCGCACCCACATGATGGACGCCACGCCGATCACCTTCGGCCAGGAAGTCTCCGGCTTCATCGCTCAACTGGATTACGCCGAGCGGGCGATCCGCGCCGCGCTGCCGGCCGTGTGCGAACTGGCCCAGGGCGGCACCGCCGTCGGCACCGGGCTGAATTCGCCCCATGGTTTTGGCGAGGCGATTGCGGCCGAGCTGGCGGCGCTGTCCGGCCTGCCCTTCGTCACCGCACCGAACAAATTCGCCGCGCTCTCCGGGCATGAACCGCTGACCACCCTTTCCGGCGCCCTGAAAACCCTCGCCGTGGCGCTGATGAAAATCGCCAACGACCTGCGTCTGCTCGGCTCCGGCCCACGAGCCGGGTTCGCCGAAGTGCGGCTGCCGGCCAACGAGCCGGGCAGTTCGATCATGCCCGGCAAGGTCAACCCGACCCAGTGCGAAGCGCTATCGATGCTGGCGTGTCAGGTGCTGGGCAACGACGTGACCATCGGTTTCGCCGCAAGCCAGGGCCACTTGCAGTTGAACGTGTTCAAACCGGTGCTCATCCACAACCTGCTGCAGTCGATCCGCCTGTTGGGTGACGGTTGCAGCAACTTCCACCAGCACTGCATCGCCGGGCTGGAGCCGGATGCCGAAGTCATGGCGCAACATCTGGAACGTGGCCTGATGCTGGTGACGGCGCTGAACCCGCACATCGGCTACGACAAATCGGCGGAAATCGCCAAGAAGGCCTACAGCGAAGGGCTGACCCTGCGCGAATCCGCACTGGCGCTGGGTTATCTGACCAATGAAGAGTTCGATGCCTGGGTGCGGCCGGAGAACATGATCGAGCCCGGGGCCAAGGGCTGAGTGTTGTAGCGCCTGACCGTCACCCTTCGCGGGCAAGCCCGCTCCCACAAAGATGTGAGAGCGGGCTTGCCCGCGAAGGGCACCATCAAGATCCTCAGCCAGGCACCGCCCGCGCCCGCCGCGCCTTGAGCCCGGCGATCAGCGAAGGCCCCAACGCCACCAGCGCCGACCCCAGCACCACCAGCACCGCCCCGCCATAGCCCAGCGCATTGATCTGCTCGGCATGCACGTATTCCGGCCACGTCCAGGCGGCCACCGCGACAGCGCCGAACGTCACCAGCGGCGTGATCGCCAGCGTGGCGCTGACTCGCGACGCTTCCCAATGGGCCAGTGCCTCGGCAAACGCGCCGTAGGCAATCAGGGTGTTCATGCAGCACGCCAGCAACAACCAGCCCTGCAACGGGTTCAGTTCCAGCGCTTCGAGCGGATGCACCCACGGCGTCAGCAGCAAGGCGCAGAACAGGTAGATCACCATCATCACCTGCAACGAATTCCAGACCGTCAGCAATTGCTTCTGCCCCAGCGCATAGAACGTCCAGACCGTCGACGCGAGCAACACCAGCAACACCCCGGCGGTGTAATCCGACAGCGAGGTCAGCAGTTCCGCCAGGCGCTGGTTGAAAAACAGCGCGAAGCCAATCAACAGTACCGCCAGGCCAATGCCCTGGCCGATGCTGAAACGCTCCTTGAACACGAACAGACTGGCGATCAACAACATGATCGGCCCCATCTGCACCACCAGTTGCGCGGTGCCGGGGCTGAGCAGGTTAAGCCCCATCAGATACAACACGTAGTTGCCGACCAGCCCGAGCACCGCCATCAGCACCAGCCAGCCGCCCTTGGGACCCAACTGCTTGCGGCTCGGCAGACGGCGGGTGGCCGCCAGATAAATGAACAGGCAACCGCCGGACACCGTCAGGCGAAACCAGGTCACGGTGATCGGGTCCATCACCAGCAGCACCTGTTTGAGCTTGATCGGCAGGATTCCCCAGAGAAACGCGGTCAACAAGGCCAGGAACATGCCGTACACCCAGCGACCCGACGAAATGTGCATGAGAACCCCGAAAACTGCCGACGAGAGTGGTCATTCTAGGCGTAGCCATCGGCGCGACACAGGGACAGTTGCGCTGCGGCCGCAAATGAAACTGTGCAGGTCGCAACGAAAAATTGACGGATTGCCGTTGATCGGTTGAACGAGCGAGCCAAGTGCTTCGGGCATAAGCTCATTGGATCCGACCCGGACCCTCACTCACCAGGAAGACCGATCATGTTAGGCATGCGCGCCCAGGACACCGCCCCCGCCACGCACTTTCGCAGCGACCGGGTGTGCCGGGTCAATGGCGAACTGTTTTTCAGCACGCGGGAGAACACCCTCGAAGGGCCGTTCGACAACCTTGAAAGCGCGGAAAAAGAAATCCGCGCTTATATAGCGCGGATGCAGATGCTGGATTCCAGCCGATAGATCCAGCGCCCTCTTCACAGACAAGCCCGCCTGCTCCTGTGGGAGCCGGCTTGTCTGTGAAGAGACCGGAACAGGCCGCCAATGCCTCTGCCCTCAGCGCACTGCCTCGAACAACCCGCTGGCTCCCATCCCGCCGCCCACGCACATGGTCACGATCCCGTAACGCAGACTGCGTCGCTGCAGCTCGCGCACCAGATGCCCGACCTGACGTGAACCGGTCATGCCAAACGGGTGGCCGATGGAAATCGAGCCGCCATTGACGTTGTACTTCTCATTGTCGATTTCCAGCCGGTCGCGGCTGTACAGGCACTGCGAGGCGAACGCTTCGTTCAGTTCCCACAGATCAATGTCCGCCACTTGCAGCCCCTTGGCCTTGAGCAGTTTCGGCACCGAGAACACCGGGCCGATGCCCATTTCGTCCGGCTCGCAACCGGCCACGGTAAAACCACGAAAAAACGCTTTCGGCTTGAGCCCCAGTTGCAGGGCTTTTTCCAGGCTCATCACCAGGGTCATCGAGGCACCGTCGGACAACTGCGAGGAGTTGCCGGCGGTCACCGAACCGTCCTCGGCAAACACCGGTTTCAACCCGGCAAGGCTTTCGTAAGTGGTGTCCGGGCGGTTGCAATCATCGTGCTCGACGATACCGTCGAGGATCTGCACTTCGCCGCTGTTCTTGTCTTCAACCCGGTATTTTACGGCCATCGGCACGATTTCATCGTCGAACAGACCGGCCGCCTGCGCGTGTGCGGTACGCAACTGGCTTTGCAGGGAATAACGATCCTGCGCCTCACGAGTGACCCCGTAACGGCGCGCCACCACTTCGGCGGTCTGGCCCATCGTGTGGTAAATGCCCGGCACCTGCTGTTTGAGCAACGGGTTGATCAGGTGATCGGTGTTGACGCTCTTGAGGGTCAGGCTGATCGACTCGACACCGCCGGCAACGATGATATCGCTGCAACCCGACGCGATCTGGTTGGCGGCAATCGCAATCGCCTGCAAGCCCGAAGAGCAGAAACGGTTAAGGGTCATGCCGGCGGTGCCGGTGCCCAAACGCGACAGCACCGCCACGTTACGCCCGATGTTGTAGCCCTGGGCGCCTTCGTTGGAGCCGGCGCCGACGATGCAATCCTCGACGCTGGCCGGGTCGACGTCGTTGCGCGTCAGCAGCGCGTTGACACAATGAGCCGCCATGTCATCGGGACGGGTCTGGTTGAACTTGCCGCGAAAGGACTTGGCCAGGCCGGTCCGCACGCTGTCGACGATCACCACTTCACGCATGGCATACCTCATTGTTGTAGTCGGTTGAGAGTGGACCGAGCATAAGTCCACCCGATTGCCGACCGCGACAATCATTCACCCCGCGTATGCGTGTCCATCGGCTCAGTCCTTATGTTTCTTCGCTTTGCGGTCGGACTTCTCGAACGCCTCCTCCAGCGCCCGGTTGATCGTGCGCAGCACCTTGACCCGCGCCCAGCGCTTGTCGTTGGCCTCGACCAGGGTCCACGGCGAAATCTCGGTACTGGTGCGGTCGACCATATCGCCCACCGCCGCGCGGTAGTCGTCCCACTTGTCGCGGTTGCGCCAGTCGTCTTCGGTGATCTTGAAGCGTTTGAACGGGATCTCCTCGCGCGCCTGGAACCGTTCCATTTGCGTGTCCTTGTCGATCGCCAGCCAGAACTTGACGACGATCACCCCGGCATCGTCGATCTGCTCCTCGAAGTCGTTGATTTCGCCGTAGGCGCGCATCCAGTCGGCGGTGCTGCAAAAGCCCTCGATACGCTCCACCAGCACCCGGCCATACCAAGATCGGTCAAACACGGTGAACTTGCCCCGGGCCGGAATGTGCCGCCAGAACCGCCACAGATACGGCTGCGCACGCTCTTCTTCGGTCGGCGCGGCAATCGGCACAATGCTGTACTGGCGCGGATCGAGCGCCGCCGCCACCCGCCGGATCGCTCCGCCCTTGCCCGCCGCATCATTGCCTTCGAACACCGCCACCAGCGCATGGCGGCGCATGCGTTTGTCACGCATCAGCCCGGACAGCCGCGCCTGCTCGGTGATCAGTTGTTCTTCGTAGTCGCTTTTATCCAGACTCAGGGTCAGGTTGAGGCTGTCGAGCAGGTTCAATTGATCGACCGAGGTGCCCAACGGCGCGGCGCTGACATCGTGCGGATGCACGTCCGGGCGCTTCAAGGCGTTTTGCAGCCCCTCAAGCAGAATCTTGCCGACCGCCAGGCTGCGGTAATGCGCGTCCACGCCTTCGATGACATGCCACGGCGCGTAATCGCGGCTGGTGCGGCGCAGCACGCGCTCGCCGTACTTGACGAACTTGTCGTAGGTTTCCGACTGTTGCCAGTCCAGCGGGCTGATGCGCCAGCTGTGCAGCGGATCATCGGCAAGGGCCTTGAGCCGCGCCTTCATCTGCTTCTTGGACAGGTGAAACCAGAACTTGAAGATCAATGCGCCTTCATCGCACAGCATCTTTTCCAGACGCTCGGCGCCCGCGATCGACTGATCCAGACGCGGGTCCTTGAACAACCCATGCACCCGCCCCTGAAGCATCTGGCTGTACCAGTTGCCGAAGAAAATGCCCATTCGCCCCTTGGCCGGAAGCATCCGCCAGTAACGCCAGGCCGGTGGCCGCGCGAGTTCTTCGTCGCTCTGCTGATCGAAGGTGCGCACTTCGATCAGTCGGGGGTCCATCCATTCGTTGAGCAGTTTTACCGTCTCGCCCTTGCCGGCGCCTTCGATGCCGTTGATCAGAATGATCACCGGGAAACGCTTCTGCTGCTGCAACTCGAACTGCGCCTCGAGCAACGCTTCGCGTAATGCGGGCACCGCCGCATCATAGGTTTCTTTGTCGATGGCGTGACCGATTTCAGCGGATTCGAACATGGGACGGCTCCTTCCAGAATTCAGCAAGACTAGCGGATTGGGCACAGGCGCGGCAGAGAAATTCCCGCGGGTTGCGGATTGTCTTCGACCCGGCGAATGCAAGGCTTGCCATGGATCAAGCAGCGCCCGCGCTATCGGCTAGAATGGCCGCCTTGTCGTTGCCGAGCCTGCCATGAAACCTGTACTGCCCCACGCCCAACTCGACTGGGATGACCTGGGACGCCCGCGTTCGCGAGTGTTCGACGATGTGTATTTTTCCGATCAGTCGGGCCTGGATGAAACCCGTTACGTGTTCCTCGAACAGAATCGCCTGGCCGAACGTTTTGCCGCGCTGCCGGCCCACGGGCGTCTGGTGATCGGCGAAACCGGCTTCGGCACCGGGTTGAATTTTCTCTGCGCCTGGCAGTTGTTCGAACAACACGCCCCGGCCGGCGCGCGGCTGCATTTCGTCAGCGTCGAAAAGTACCCGCTGAGCCCTGCCGACCTGCAACGGGCGCTGGCCCTGTGGCCGTCACTCAAGGCTCAGGCCGATCAGTTGCTCAAGCATTACGTGGCGATTCATCAGGGTTTCCAGCGCATCGTGCTGGACCATGGCCGGGTGACGCTGACGCTGTTGATCGGCGATGCGCTGGAGCAATTGCCGCAACTGGATGCGCAGATCGACGCCTGGTTTCTCGACGGTTTCGCCCCGGCGAAAAACCCCGAGATGTGGACCGCCGAACTGTTCGCCGAACTGGCGCGACTGGCGGCGCCGGGTTCGACCATCAGCACCTTCACCAGCACCGGTTGGGTGCGGCGCTTGCTCAATGCCGCCGGCTTCAAGATGAAACGCACGCCGGGCATCGGCCACAAATGGGAGATTCTGCGCGGCGAATTTCTCGGCTGGCCCGAGGGCGTTGCGCCACCGCCGCCGGACAAACCCTGGTTCGCCCGCCCGGCCCCGGTGTCCGGTGAGCGTCATGCGCTGGTGATCGGTGCCGGCCTCGCCGGTTGCGCCAGCGCCGCCAGTCTCGCGGCGCGGGGTTGGCGGGTCAGCCTGCTGGAACGCCATGACGCCGTCGCGCAAGAAGCCTCGGGCAACCCGCAAGGCGTGCTGTATCTGAAACTTTCGGCCCACGGCACCGCGTTGTCGCAGTTGATCGTCAGCGGTTTCGGTTACACCCGGCGTCTGCTGGAAACCCTGCAACGTGGCACCGACTGGGACGACTGCGGCGTGCTGCAACTGGCGTTCAACCACAAGGAAGCCGAACGACAGGCACAACTGGCGGCGGCGTTCCCGGAGGATCTGTTGCAATGGCTCGATCAGCCCCAGGCGCAGGCTCGCGCCGGTGTCGGCCTGGCGCACGGCGGTCTGTTTTACCCCGAGGGTGGCTGGGTGCACCCGCCTGCGCTGTGTCAGGCCCAGGCCAGCCGAGACCATGTCCAATTGCTCAAACATCACGACGTGCTGCAATTGCGTAAGGTCGATGATCACTGGCAAGCCTTCGACGGTGACCGACTGCTCGCCAGCGCGCCGGTGGTGGTGCTGGCCGGTGCAGCCGAGATCAAGCGCTTTGCCCAGAGCGCCGAACTGCCCCTCAAGCGCATCCGTGGGCAGATCACCCGACTGGCGCAAACCGCGCAGAGCCAGGCACTGGCAACGGTGGTCTGCGCCGAAGGCTACGTGGCGCCTGCCCGTTTGGGTGAGCACACGCTCGGCGCCAGCTTCGACTTCAACAGCGACGACCTGACCCCGACCACCGCCGAACACCTGGGCAACCTGGCGATGCTCGAAGAGATTTCCAGCGATCTGGTCGCGCGCCTGAACCTCGGCGAACAACCCGCCGAACAGTTGCAGGGACGCGCAGCCTTCCGCTGCACCAGCCCCGACTACCTGCCAATCGTCGGCCCCCTCGCCGACCGCGAAGCCTTCACCCAGGCCTACGCCGCGCTGGGCAGGGACGCCCGGCAAGTGCCGGACATCCCGTGCCCGTGGTTCGAGGGGCTGTACGTCAACAGCGGCCACGGTTCGCGCGGCTTGATCACCGCGCCGCTGTCCGGCGAACTGCTCGCTGCCTGGCTGGACAACGAACCGCTGCCCCTGCCCCGAAGCGTTGCCGAAGCCTGCCATCCCAACCGGTTCGCCCTGCGCCGGTTGATCAGGGGTAAATGACTACACCGATACAGCCTCGGGCAGCACGCAAATCCCCAGGTCAATCAGACGCTGAACCCGGTCAGTGATCTGTTTGACCAGGGTGTTTTCCGACTCTGCCTGGCTGGCCGCGTATTCGTTCATCTGCCGCAAGTAGTCGGCGGAGCTGTAGCTGCCCGCCTTGTCGAACAGTGTCTGGATCTTCAACTGATGAGGCGCGCGGGCCTCGCTGAACTCCCGCGCATACACGCCTTGCAGGTGGTCGATCCAGAACGGCTGGCGCGCTAGGAACTCGTGCCATGCCGGACTCAGCTCGGCCGTCGTGACCCGCAGGGAAGCCGTGTCCAGATCGGCAGCGGTGACCCCGCCCAATGAGGCGTAGCGCATGTGTCGCGGTTGCCCCGGCAGATTCAGCGACTCCGCCAGCCCCGTCCGATACGCCAGGCTGACTTCCAGAGGATCGCGCGCCGGATTTTTCCGCGCCTGCTCGGCGGCGATGGCATCCAGCTGTTCGAGGCGGAACAACCCACGGCCCAGTTCCAGCAGCGACGCCGTCGAAGCGCCCTCGGCCCCGGTCACCTTACGAATCTGCGCCGCAAGCTCCAGATGACTGAAGTTCATGGCGGCGGAGTCCGTGCAGTTGATCGGGTTGGCGGCCACATCGAAAACCTGCTCGCGGAGTGCGGTATCGGCCTCGGTATGCTGCAGAACCTCCCAGACACGGGTCGTCAGATCCTCACGCACCTGATCGGAATCGGCGGTGTTGCCCAGTTCGGCCAGCAAATGAAACAGCCCGTCGGCGCCCGGATCATCCTTGAGTGCCGTCCAGATCTTCAAGCGCTGCTCACCGACCTCGCCACCGGTTTCGGACAACCAGAGCGCCCGTGCCGATTGCTCGTCGAGACGCGCGTTGTCGTTTTCCACGAACCCCATGCCGACCCCGACGCGATCGCGATAACTTTCCAGCTGGACGCTACTGGAGCGTGACAACGGGTTGTCGCGCAGGTTGAGGGTTTCGCTGAAGCTTTTCTCGGCCTCGAACAACCACTCGGGCAGTTCCTGAATGTCGTTGCCACGCATGTCCACACGATCCAGGTTGGGCAGGCGCTCAAGCCCTTTGGGCAACTCGGTGGCGCGGGTATTGCGCAACGAGAGGTAAACCAGATCGAACATTTTGCTGACGTCCGGCGTCGCCCCCAGATGGTTGTCACTCAGGTTCAGGGCTTGCAGGGTGCGCAGGTTCGACAGTTTGGCCAGGGTCTGCTCGTTCAGCTTGAGCTGGTTGGAGGCCAGGCTCAATTGCCTGAGGCCGGGCATGTGCGAGAGCACTTCCGGCAGCAGGGTGAGCCGGTTCTTGTCGAGTTCCACGGACTCCGCCTGCTTGAAGGCCTTGAGGAAATAGGCGACGTCATTGCCCAGCGCCATGTCCTTGAGTGACAAGCGCTTCACATGATCAAAGTTGAGCCCGACCGGCAGCACCGGCAACTTGCCGACACGCATGCCATCCAGTTTCAATGCATGCACCGGACGGCGAAATTCGTCGGGGGCAAATACCATGCGCCGAAAGCTGTCCTCGATCACCGCAGCCACGGTTCGCCGACTCTCGCGCACTTCGCTCGACACGCCCCCGGCCTCTTTCACGCCTGCCTCGTCCCCGGCCCAGTCTTCCAGCGCTTCGCGCAGGCGGCCCAGATCCGTTCGCAGCTGTTTGACGCGGGTGGCCCGGGCAAGGTGGTCGTTGCCCAGGCTGTCGAGCAATTCACCGGCCTGCTGACTGGACAGGCGTGGATAGAGTTTGCGCAGCTTGAGCAGCAATGCACGCGAGTGCTTCGATCCCGCAGGCGGGTCGGCCTGTGCGCAGCCCGGTTCAGGGGCAGCACGCTCGAACTTGCCACCGGCCAGGATTCGCGCACACCCCTCCCGTTCATCAAGTCCCCGGTCGAGCAACTGGCGTCTTAACCGCCAGGCGTCATCAGTCTTTGACTCGGCAAAACCCAGTGCCTTGCGCTGATCAGCGGACAGGGTTTTGAGCAAGGCCTGGTAAAAGCTGTCGGGGCCTGACTCGAATTGCCCCAACGACTTACCGTCGCTGCCGAATGCCTCATAACCCTGCTTGAGTCTGACCAGGGTGCGAGGGTTCGCCGAGGTGGAGGCCTTCGTGCCAACCGATTCCAGCAAGCGGCCCTTGAGGGTCTGCGCCCGCACCTCCAGATGTACGCTCGTGTCCCAGCCACTCAGTTGGGGCAGCAATTGGACGGCCAGTTTTTCCGTATCGGGATTACTGACGTCGGTCAGATAAAAGCCGCTCAACGCGCGGTCGACACGGACAGCGGCCGACGCCTCGCGGACTTTCTGCGCCAGCTCCATGGGCACGCGGCCGGTGGCCCGCAGACGCAAACGCTCGACACTGGCCGCCTGTTTGAGCAGTTCGTGGGCGTAGCGCACCGGCACCTGCGGATAGACGCCACGCACGGTGGCCACGTCCGGGACGGTGCTCTGGTCGTAACGCTGATACAGGTGTTCGAACAACCCGCGCCGATCGGCCTTGACCGTTTCGCCGATTTTCTTCGCCAGCAGGACGGGTTGATTGTTAGCCGCTTCCTCCCCAAGCAGCGCTTCCAGCTCTTTGGGATACAGACCGTCAATCACGGTCTGGAGCAATTCGCCGTTGGCGAGCTGCGCCTGGCTGACAATGACACTCAAGGTGTCGTCATCGATGGCGGTGGGTGGATAGGTCGCCGTGATCCGGCCCTGCGCATCCACCACCTTGAGATAACGATCGACCGGCCAGCAAGGCAACTTCGGCAAAGTGTGCAATTGCTCCTGCGCATAGGTATTGCCGGTCACCTCGCCGCGCTCCATCTCGGTGATGAATTCCCGCAACCGGCGTTCGATCCGCAGACGCTCCAGCGCATCGGACAGACGCGCGGGCAGCGGCAGATTGTCATCGCTCAAACGGTGCAACTCGTCAAAGCGGATGTCAGTCAGGCGACGCACCATGTCCAGGCGCCCGTCATCGATGTCCTGCAAGCGCGGGTCGATACGCTTGAGCGTGTAAGCACCGGTCCAGTGTTCGCTGGACTCGGCTTGATGGCGCCAGCCGCCCAGGGCGTTGAGTTCGACCTTCGGGGCATAAGCCTGCGCTCGCCTCGGATGCTGGATGTGCCAGGTTCGGGTATGCGGGTTCAGTTCCACCAGGTAGGCGTGATAGTCGATCCGGATCCAGATCTTGCCGCCAACGGCAAGAGTTCCGGCGGCCTCGGGCGCCAACTGGTAGGCATCCAGCTCCGGTTTCCACAACCGGTCCTCGCCGCTGCGGTTGAGAATGGCGGTGAACGGTCGGAAAAACTCCGGATGCTTGCGCGCGGTTCTGATCGCCAGGGTCTTGAGGGCGTTCTGGCCGACCCCGGTTACCACCATCAGCACAATGTTTTCCGCGACGCTGAGCAGGTGCGACAGCGCTTCGCGCTGGTCGCCGTGACTCCAGTCCTCGACGCCTTCATAAACCTCGCCGAGCAACTGGCCGATGGCAACGCCCATCATCAATTCACCGAGCACCGGAACGAACAGCCCCGCGACGTTGGCGACCGTCAGGCCGATTTCCAGGTAGGCGCTCAGGCGTTTTTCCCGCGCGTCCTCATCCACGTCGGCGGTGGGCACCGCGAGCACGCGAGCATCCCGCTGCAATTTGCCAACATGGCTCTTGAGCATGAAATCGAACAGCGGCTCGCTCAGCGACAACGGCTTGACCTGACCCAGGCTGCGACGCTCAGCGAACGTCTTGAAGAAATCCGCCTTGTCGTCTTCATCGAGGCAATGGGTGAAATACTGCCGGTAACTGTCGATCCCCAGCCTGAAATTCAGGTACTCAACACAGGCCTTGAAGCTGGGAAATTCGTACAGGGGCTGATAAGGCTCATTGGCCATGTACACCAGGCATTTCTCTTGCGGGAACGCCTCGACCGAACGCTCGGAAAACACCACGGCGCCCCACACACAACTGCCGAGCAACTGGATGCCCTGCATGATCCAGGGCCGCCCTTCGTAATGCAGCGTCTTGTCGCTGACCACGCCGCCGGCCTCGATCAGCCGCTGCACCATCCGGAACCCGGCCTCGGTGATGTGCGCCTTGATCAGCGCCATGTGCAGATCGAACTGCAACAACTGGCGCTTCAAGGTGGCGATGTCCTGGGTCAGCGCACTGGTTGCGACCACGGCGCCATCGACGCGACGCAGGCCGAAGACCTGCAGAAAATGCTGCTGATATTTCTGCCCCAGATCCAGCTCCCGACAGAACCCGGCGAACGCGGCGGGCGTCAGACCGGGCACACCTGACGGTGTACTGGCGACCCGGACGACGCTGCCCTCGGGAAAGCCATCAGCCCCGGTTTGCTCTTCGCTGAAATTCTGCATCGCAGCGTCCAGCAGACTGCGTGTGGCCGGTGCGACCGTCGCCGGTTTGCCGTCAGCAGCAGGCGTTGTCGCACAACCGCAGGCAGCGCCCGGCAACTCCAGATGATCTCTTTCAACATCAAACCCCACGCCCCATCGGGCCGCCAGGGCAATGCTCAATTCGGCCGTGCAAAACGCCTTCAATGACTTCAACGCCTTCAACTCGGCTTCGACCTTCAATTGACTGGCATGCAGTTCGCGAGAGGTCTTGTCCAGCGCCTCAAGCGTGCCGGTGGCGCTTTTCAGCAACCCGGCAGGCAAACGTTTTTGCAGGACTTGAGCGGTCTCCAGATCGCCGGTGGCTTCCAGCAGCACGGTCAGAATCTGGCGGGATGTCAGCGTGGACGGGGGCGCAGGCTCCTTCTTGCTCGACATGGGCAATATTCCTTTATTGCAGGTTGGGGCCATTACCCTAGCGATCCTTCGCGGCGATGAAAAACAAGAAAACCTGCACGGTTGCACAGCGTAATGAGCAGTAATCTGCGGCGTTGAAGTAACTATTTACCACCCCCGATCCGCACTGCCAGGTTATTGGCCCGCCGGTCTGACAAGCGCTCTTATAACGGATCGTTCTAAAACTCCCACATCCGTGCCGGGTCAGTTTCTGAGTACCGGCCATTTCGGCGCGGTACGGCAACACCCTCCCCAACGGAAAAACCGGTAAGGACTTTATGTGCGGATTAGCTGGCGAGTTACGTTTTGATCAACAACCTGCAGACCTTGCAGCCATCGAACGAATCACCCATCACCTGGCCCCTCGTGGCCCCGACGCGTGGGGCTTTCATGCCCAGGGGCCGATTGCCCTGGGCCATCGACGCCTGAAAATCATGGACCTGTCGGACGGCTCGGCGCAGCCGATGATCGACAGCCAACTGGGCTTGTCCCTGGCCTTCAACGGCGCGATCTACAACTTCCCGGAACTGCGTGCCGAGCTGGAAGCGCTGGGCTATGCATTCCATTCCGGCGGCGACACCGAAGTGCTGCTCAAGGGCTATCACGCCTGGGGCGAAGCACTGTTGCCCAAGCTCAACGGCATGTTTGCCTTCGCCATCTGGGAGCGCGATGCCCAGCGCCTGTTCATCGCCCGCGACCGCCTCGGTGTGAAGCCGCTGTACCTGTCGCGCACCGGCCAACGCCTGCGCTTCGCCTCGGCCCTGCCGGCGCTGCTCAAGGGCGGTGACATCAACCCGATCCTCGACCCGGTGGCGCTCAACCACTACCTGAATTTCCACGCCGTAGTGCCCGCGCCGCGCACCCTGCTGGCCGGTATCGAAAAACTGCCACCGGCCACCTGGCTGCGCGTTGAGGCCGATGGCCGCACCGAGCAGAAAACCTGGTGGACGCTGCCCTACGGCCCACACGATGACGAGAAAAATCTGACTCTCGAAGACTGGCGCGACCGCGTGCTCGACAGCACCCGTGAAGCGGTGGCGATCCGCCAACGGGCGGCGGTGGATGTCGGCGTGCTGCTCTCGGGCGGTGTCGACTCGAGCATGCTGGTCGGCCTGCTGCGCGAAGTCGGAGTGGAAAATCTGTCGACCTTTTCCATCGGTTTCCAGGATGCCGGCGGCGAGCGCGGCGACGAGTTCCAATATTCGGATCTGATCGCCAGGCATTACGGCACCCGCCACCATCAACTGCGTATCGACGAAAAAGAAATCATCGAGCAACTGCCCGCTGCGTTCCGCGCCATGAGCGAGCCGATGGTCAGCCACGACTGCATCGCCTTCTATCTGTTGTCACGGGAAGTGGCCAGACACTGCAAGGTCGTGCAGAGCGGCCAGGGCGCGGACGAGTTGTTCGCCGGTTATCACTGGTATCCGCAAGTGGATGGCGCGGCCGATCCCCATGCGGCCTATCGCGAGGCGTTTTTCGACCGCAGCTACGACGATTACGCCGCCACGGTACAACCGAAATGGCTGACGGCCAATGACGCTGCCGGCGACTTCGTGAAGGAACATTTCGCACAACCCGGTGCCGACGCCGCCGTGGACAAGGCCCTGCGCCTGGACAGCACGGTGATGCTGGTGGACGACCCGGTCAAACGCGTCGACAACATGACCATGGCCTGGGGTCTGGAAGCGCGCACGCCGTTTCTCGACTACCGACTGGTGGAACTGTCGGCGCGGATTCCCGGGCGGTTCAAGCTGCCCGATGGCGGCAAACAGGTATTGAAAGAAGCCGCGCGACGGGTGATTCCAAGCGAAGTGATCGACCGCAAGAAAGGCTACTTCCCGGTGCCCGGCCTCAAGCACTTGCAGGGTGACACGCTGAACTGGGTACGCGAGCTGCTGCTTGATCCGAGCCAGGATCGCGGCCTGTTCAACCCGGCGATGCTCGACCGCCTGCTGACCGATCCACAAGGCCAACTGACGCCGTTGCGCGGCTCCAAGCTGTGGCAACTGGCGGCCCTGAACCTGTGGCTCAGCGAACAAGGAATCTGATCGATGAAACCCCACGCCACGGCTTACAGCCAACGCCTGTTGCGCGGCCAGACGCCGTCCTATGAACGCTTGCAGGCACGTCTGGCCGAGGACGGCAGCGAACCGGCCAGCGCCCCCATTGCCGTGCATTGCGGCTGGGGCCGGCTGCTGATCGGCCATACCTTTCCGGACCCGGCGAGCCTCGCCGGGGAACTGCTCAACGAGCAGCCAGGGGAGCGCGACATCGCCCTTTACGTCGCCGCGCCGCAGCAGATTCTCGGCCTCGAACCGACTCAACTGTTTCTCGATCCTTCCGACACCCTGCGCCTGTGGTTCAGCGATTATCGCCAGGCGACGCGGGTGTTTCGCGGCTTCCGTATCCGCCGGGCGCAAAGTGATGCGGACTGGCAAGGCATCAACCACTTGTATCAGGCACGCGGCATGCTGCCGATCGATGCCACGCGGCTCACTCCGCATCATCAGGGCGGGCCGGTGTACTGGCTGGCCGAGGACGAGGACAGCGGCGCGGTGATCGGCAGCGTCATGGGCCTCAATCACCACAAGGCCTACAACGACCCGGAAAACGGCAGCAGCCTGTGGTGTCTGGCCGTCGATCCGCAATGCTCGCGTCCCGGCGTCGGCGAAGTGCTGGTGCGCCACCTGATCGAACACTTCATGAGCCGTGGCCTGAGCTACCTCGATCTGTCGGTGCTGCACGACAACCGCCAAGCGAAGAACCTCTACGCCAAACTTGGTTTGCGCAACCTCTCGACCTTCGCCATCAAGCGCAAGAACGGCATCAACCAGCCGCTGTTTCTCGGCCCGGGGCCGGAGGCGCACTTCAATCCGTATGCGCGGATCATCGTCGAGGAGGCCCACCGGCGCGGGATCGACGTACAGGTCGATGACGCCGATGCCGGGCTGTTTACCCTCAGTCACGGCGGGCGGCGGGTGCGCTGCCGCGAATCCCTGAGCGATCTGACCAGCGCCATCAGCATGACCCTGTGCCAGGACAAAAGCCTGACCCACAAGGCATTGAAAGCCGCCGGCCTGAAGCTGCCTTCACAGCAGTTGGCGGGGAATGCCGATGACAATCTGGCGTTTCTCGACGAGCACTCGCGCGTAGTGGTCAAGCCGCTGGACGGTGAACAGGGCCAGGGCGTGGCGGTGGATCTGCAAAGCATCGAAGAGGTGCAGCAGGCCATTGAGGCGGCGAAACAGTTCGACAGCCGGGTGCTGCTGGAGAGTTTTCATGAAGGACTCGATCTGCGGATTCTGGTGATCGGCTTCGAAGTCGTGGCGGCGGCGATCCGGCGCCCGGCGGAAGTGGTCGGCGACGGCCAGCATTCGGTCGGCGCGCTGATCGAAGCCCAAAGTCGGCGCCGACAAGCCGCCACCGGTGGCGAAAGCAAGATTCCGCTGGATCACGAAACCCAGCGCACCTTGCATGCGGCCGGTTACGACTACAGCAGCATCCTGCCGGCCGGCGAACATCTGTTCGTGCGGCGCACGGCCAATCTGCACACCGGCGGCACCCTGGAAGATGTCACGGCGATTCTCCATCCGACACTGATCGACGCAGCCGTAAGGGCGGCGCGGGCGCTGGACATTCCGATGGTCGGCCTCGACCTGATGGTGCCGGCGGCGGACCAGGCGGATTACGTGTTCATCGAAGCCAACGAACGGGCGGGCCTCGCCAACCATGAGCCGCAGCCGACCGCCGAACGCTTTGTCGACTTGTTGTTTCCGCACAGTCAGCCGGCGGTTTCCTGATCTCGCGGTGCCTGGGCGGACGTCTTCGTGGGCAAGCCCACTCCCACAGGGTGATCGCCAGGCGTCACAACTCCACATCTGTCTCCCCATCAGGAGTTCCCTATGACCACCCGAATTCCCGAACCGGATCTGAAGTACCTGCAAAAAGTCCTGCTGGAAATGCTCGCCATCCCCAGCCCGACCGGATTCACCGACACCATCGTGCGCTACGTCGCCGAGCGTCTGGAAGAACTCGGCATTCCCTTCGAAATGACCCGGCGCGGCACCATCCGCGCCACCCTCAAGGGCAAGAAAAACAGCCCCGACCGCGCGGTGTCGGCGCATCTGGACACCATCGGCGCCGCCGTGCGCGCGGTGAAGGACAACGGCCGACTGACCCTCGCGCCCGTCGGTTGCTGGTCGAGCCGGTTTGCCGAAGGCAGCCGGGTCAGCCTGTTCACCGACAACGGCGTGATCCGTGGCAGCGTGTTGCCGCTGATGGCTTCCGGGCATGCGTTCAACACCGCCGTGGACGAGATGCCGATCAGCTGGGATCACGTCGAACTGCGCCTGGACGCCTACTGCGCGACCAAGGCCGATTGCGATTCGCTGGGCATCAGTGTTGGCGACGTGGTGGCGTTCGATCCGCTGCCGGAGTTCACCGAAAGCGGCCACATCAGCGCCCGACATCTGGACGACAAGGCCGGGGTCGCCGCCCTGCTCGCCTCGCTCAAGGCGATCGTCGACAGTGGCGAAGAACTGATGATCGACTGCCACCCGCTGTTCACCATCACCGAGGAAACCGGCAGCGGCGCGGCGGCCGCCCTGCCGTGGGACGTCAGCGAATTCGTCGGTATCGATATCGCCCCGGTGGCGCCGGGTCAGCATTCCAGCGAACACGCCGTCAGCGTGGCGATGCAGGATTCCGGCGGGCCCTACGACTATCACCTGTCGCGGCACCTGCTGCGCCTGGCCAGTGACAATGAGTTGCCGGTGCGCCGCGACCTGTTCCGCTACTACTTCAGCGACGCCCATTCGGCAGTGACCGCCGGGCATGACATCCGCACCGCCCTGCTCGCCTTCGGCTGCGATGCCACCCACGGTTACGAGCGTACCCACATCGACAGCCTCGCGGCGCTCAGTCGCCTGCTCGGTGCGTACATCCTCAGTCCGCCGGTGTTCGCCAGCGATGCGCAACCGGCCAATGCCTCCCTGGATCGCTTCAGTCATCAGATCGAGCACGAGACGCAGATGGAAAGCGATACCCGGGTGCCCTCGGTGGACAGTCTGGTCGGGCAGCGGTCGGACAGCTGAAGACTGTGGTGTCTGGCTCCCACAGGAATACCGCCATCCTTGGGGGAGCCGGGCTTGCCCGCGAAGAGGCCGGAACAGACAACGGAGCAATCGCGCACTGGTCGCCATCGATCATTCGCCGTAGCATCCCGACATTGATTTAGCCGAGGTGCCCATGCTCATCCCCCACGACCAACTCGAAGTCGACACCCTCACCCGCCTGATCGAGGATTTCGTCACCCGCGACGGCACCGACAACGGTGACGACACCCCGCTGGAAACCCGCGTGCTGCGGGTTCGCCAGGCGTTGATCAAGGGTCAGGCGATGATCGTCTTCGACCCGGAAAGCGAGCAGTGCCAGTTGATGCTCAAGCACGACGTACCCAAGCACCTGTTCGACTGACCGCGCTCAGCGGCCCTTGGCGTTGGCCTGTTTGCGCTGTATCCGTTCGTAGACTTCGGCGCGGTGCACGTTGACCTGCTCCGGCGCCTCGATCCCGAACCGCACGCTGGTGCCGTTGACCGCCAGAACGCGCAGGGAAATGTTGTCGCCGATGGAAATCAATTCACCGACAACACGGCTGAGTACAAGCATTGGGTTCGTCCTTCAAGGTTTGCGAGCCTTGAAGATGCGCGGCCCGGGGCCGCTCGACAATGCGCTGTGGGCAATTCAGTCATGCCCTACAGCAGCGGACTCGCCAGCCTTCGGAAATTTCCTGCAAATCCGGCAAATCCTTCCCGCCGTCAGGCCGCCGAGAACTTCGGCCCGAACAGAATCACGCTGGCGCCGATCACGCACAACGCCACGCCGATCCAGTCCGAACCCAGCGGCCGAATGCGTTCGACCACGGCCAGCCAGCCAATCGAGGCGATGATGTAGATGCCGCCATATGCGGCGTAGGCGCGGCCGGCGTAAGCCGCTTCGACGCGGGTCAGCAGCACGGCGAACAGAGTCAGGCTGAGCAATGCCGGGATCACCCACACAGCGCTCTTGCCCTGGCGCAGCCACATCCAGAAGGCGAAGCAGCCGGCGATTTCGAACAGCGCGGCGAGGAAAAACCAGAGGTAGTTGAGCATGCAGATGTCTCGTCAGGGTAACCGTTGCGGGCCACCCTAACGATGCGTCATCCAGGCGGCAAGCTCAGCCGTTGCTTTGCTTGGCCTTGGCGCGCATTTTCTCGGCCATGGAAGTCATTTCGTCGTACAGCAATTGCGGGTTTTTCTGCTTGATCGCCCACGCCATGCGCCCTTGTTCATGAGGCAGGATCATGAACTCGCCGGCAGCGACCTGCTGGTAGATATAGTCGGCAATGTCGGCGGCGCTGATCGGCGAGCTTTCCAGCAACTTGCCGACCTGGGCTTTCATCGCCGGGGTCGGGCCACGGAAGGAGTCCAGCAGATTGGTCTGGAAGAACGACGGGCAAACCACATGCACGCCGACTTCCTGCTGGGCCAGTTCGATCAACAGGCTTTCCGACAGTGCCACCACGCCGGCCTTGGCCACGTTGTAGTTGCTCATCGCCGGGCCTTGCATCAGCGCCGCCATGGACGCGATGTTGATGATCTTGCCCCGGCTCTGCTCCAGCAGCGGCAGGAACGCCTTGCAACCCTTGACCACACCCATCAGGTTGATCGCGATCTGCCAGTCCCAGTCCTCCAGCGACAACTCGCTGAAGAAGCCGCCCGACGCGACCCCGGCGTTGTTGACGATGATATCGATGCCGCCGAACTTCTCTTCGCACGCCTGGGCGAACGCGGTGAGCTGGCTGTAATCACGCACATCGCAGCGCTGGATGAAGCCGTCGCCGCCCGCTTCGCGCACCAGCTTCAGGGTTTCCTGCAAGCCGGGTTCGCTGACATCCGACAAGGCCAGCCGCCAGCCCTCACGCGCCCAGCGCAGCGCGATTTCGCGACCCAGGCCAGAGCCTGCACCAGTGATCATCATGCGATTTTGCATAGCAGACAGCCTTGTTGTTCCGGGGAAGATGCGCGGAGTGTAGCGAAGGATCCGCAGCGACCCACGCTCCATCAGATTGCTGAATGGCAAGGGCAAACCAACAGCAACGAGCCGCTGTTCTTTTGCTCTTGATGATCGGTAAAAACGAAATAAGCCCTCGCTCCAAATACCCTGAAAAAACTTTGAATTTTCTTTCATCGGCACGGGTCGGAATTTGTAAGCCGTCTGGATTTAGTTCAACTCCAGTCGCCCTCGACACCAAGACTTTTCCGAACACTCTCAACAAGGAAACAAGACATGGGCACAATTCTCATCATTATCCTGATCCTGTTGCTGATCGGTGGTCTGCCGGTCTTCCCGCACTCCAGAAGTTGGGGTTATGGCCCCTCGGGCATTATCGGCGTGGTGCTGGTTGTACTGTTGGTGCTGTTGTTACTCGGTCGGATATGACGTTTTACCGACAAAAAAAGAGGCCCTTGAAAAGGCCTCTTTTTTATTGTGCCGGTTAATCAGTCCGGCTTGCCGTTAACGACACCGGCGGTGTTGTCCATCAGACTCTTGGTCGCGGTCTGGATGAACGATTCAAGCTTCTGCTTGAGCGCGGCTTCATCCGGCGAGGCCGGAATCACTTCACCTTTCGGATTGGCGCCCAGCTCGTATTGATAGAGCTTTGGCGGCATTTCCTTGGGCAGTACCAGTACGCGGTCGGCAGTCACCAGGGCCACGGTCTGATCGCTGCCCGAAGGCTTGATCATGCCGAAACCCTTGTCGCCTTCCGGCAGGTTCAGCAGGTCGCGACCCCAGCACTGATGCACCACGTCGCCACCGACGCGACCCATGATGGTCGGCACGATGTCGATCTGGGTGCCAACGGTGTGGTCACGCTGACCGAACTTCTCCTGAATGCCCGGCGCGATCATCAGCATCGGCACGTTGAAGCGGCCCAGATCCATCTCGGTGATCTGCTGTTCGTTGCCGAAACCATGGTCACCCACGACCACGAACAGGGTTTCCTTGAAGTACGGCTCCTTGCGCGCCTTCTCGAAGAACTGACCCAACGCCCAATCGGAGTAACGCATGGCCGTCAGGTGTTCGTTGAGGGTGCCACGGTCGGTCACGCGCTCGACCGGCAAAGGCGTCGGCAAAGCATACGGCGTGTGGTTGGACAGGGTTTGCAACAAGGCATAGAACGGCTTCTTGTCCTTGCCGTCGCGCGCTTTCAACTCTTCCAGGCCACGGTTGAACATGTCCTGGTCGGACACGCCCCACGTCGGGTCGGAGAACACCGGATTGACGAAGTCGTTACGGCCGACGAAGTTGGTCATGCCCTGGTTGCTGAAGAAGCCCGACTGGTTGTCCCAGGCAAAATCACCGTTGTAGACATACACATCGTCATAGTCGCGAGCACTGAGCAGTTGCGGCAGACCGGACAACTTGTGGCTGCCTTCCGGGGTCTGCATCAGGTATTCGAAGCCCGGCAGGTTCGGGAAGCAGGCCATGGTGGCGAACATGCCCTGGTGGGTATGGGTGCCGTTGGAGAAGAAGCGGTCGAACAGCAGGCCTTCCTTCGACAACTGGTCGAAGTACGGGGTGATGTTGCCCGGACGGCCCAGCGCGCCCACCGAGTGGCCGGCGAAGCTTTCCATCAGGATCACGACGACGTTCTTGATCGGCAGGGTCTTGTCGGCATTCGGCGTGTACTCACGGCGAATCGCGGCGATATCGGCATCGACCAGTTTGTCGCTCGGGGTCAGCAGCATGTCCCGCACGGTCTGCTGGGCCAGCGGCTGATCGAGGGTGGCCTTCCAGATGTTGTTGCGGTCTTCGCCCATCCGGTCCTTGGCTGCCGCGATCAGCGACAGCGTGCCGTTGAGGCCGAGCTGGTTGGCGAAGTTCGACTCGGTGGTGTACACATCACCCCAACGCAGTGGCGGGCCTTGACGCAGGGTGCCACGGGCGGCGACCACGCAGATCAACAGGCAGACCACGAATACCGCCAGACGCGCGTACCACGGCGCAACCTGACGGGTGCCGACGTTACCACCGCTGAACGGGCCGCGCGGGCGCGTGGCGCGGTCGGCGCCCTTGAACGCCAGGGTCAGGATCAGCGTGCCCACGGCCCAGGCCAGCAGGTAGCGCACCACCGGGAAACCGTACCAGAGCATGCTCATCACGGTTTTCGGGTCTTCCTTCACGTACTGGAACACCAGGCCGTTGAGGCGCTGGTGGAACTCGCGGTAGAAGTCCATCTCCATCAGGCCGAGGAACAGCGCGATGCTCGAAGCCACGGTCAGCCACAGACGGAAGAATCCGCGTGCCGCCATCGCCCGCGCGCTGAACAGCGCCAGCAGCAGCGGAATGCAGACGTAGACCACCAGCCGCAGGTCGAACCGCAGGCCGTTGGCGAAGGCTTCGAGGAAGGTCGAAGCCGGGGTGTCGAGGATCATCTCGCGGTTGTAGACCAGCAGCGCGAGGCGCAGCACGGAAAACATCACCATCATGACCAGCGCGCACAGCAGCGTGTAGGCCAGATGCGATTTGACGGTCGGTTGCAGCAGGCGACTGGAAGATCGCTGCTGATTCAGGGCGTCCGGGTTTGCCATGTCGTTTTAGGACCCATTGGAAGTTGAAATTGCAGAAAAACAGCTGCGCCCTGCCCTCTGTTGGCCATTCCAGGCCCCGGGGCTTGCGCGGTGCGCAAATGTTGCCCGATCACTGGCAGCATTGCCATTGATTACTGCCCCGCTGTCCGGTTGTTTCATCTAATGCCCGGTAAAGCGGGACACGCAGCAAACAGCGCGGGCGAATTGTCTTTAAGACTTTGTGAAAATTTCGTGCAACGCATATCTGGAAACACAATTAAGCCTAAAAGCAAAACGCCCCGAATCGATCGGGGCGTTTGCCAATGAATGCAGCGCTTATTTCTCGGCGCGCTCTTTAAGGGCTTTGAGCGTATTGAACGGAGCATCGACGACAAACTTGTTGGCAATCATCGACGGCACGCTGCCACCCGGCTCAGTGTGAACTTGATAAGTCACTTTGACCTGGTCGCCCTGCGGTTCGAACTTCCAGAAACCCTTGACCTGGGCAACCCGGACAAAACCTTTTTCTTCTGGCATGTACTTCGGCACGCCTTCCAGATTCCGGGTCAGGCTGCCATCGGCGCCTTCGACGGTGGTGACGTGCAGGATCGAGTCACGCGGGGTCACCGGCCAAGGCGTGTTGAACTGGGTGTAGGTCCAGCTCTGGTCGCCTTCGTGCTTGAGCAGTTTCTGGGTCTTGCACTCGTGGATCCAGGCGCAGGCACCGGAGACGTCTTCCTGCAAGGCGCGCAATTTGGCAACGGTGGTCTTCATCAGGGTCACGCCCTGATACGACTTGTAATCCGAACCCGGTACTTCAGCCAGGGAGACTTTGATCCCGTCCGCTTCCTTGGCGACTTTCCAGTCTTCGGCCTGGGCGGCCGTGGTGGCCAGCACAGCGGTCAAACCACACAACACAGCGATACGATGCAGCGAACCCATAGTCTTATTCCTTATTGTTGAAGTTCCGTTCGTTTGACACATCACGCCGCCGTCATTTGCTCCCACCAGCCGAGCAATCTGATCGCGTCTTCCTGACTGCTTCCGCAGACCTCCACATCGGCCGAAAACCCGGAACAGACCGCCGGACGCTCCGGTTGGCCGAAAATGCTGCACAGGTTTTCGACCGACAGCTGAACGCAACGTTCGCCGGCCGGCTTACCGTCGGGCATGCCCGGAATCGGCGAACTGATGGAAGGGGCTATGCAACAGGCGCCACAGCCTTCACGGCATTTCATGACGTCGAGTTCCTCGCGACGGGCAATGCATTAAAGAGACGCGGAACAGGGTAACCGCTAAAACGGCTGTTTTAAATTCCCTGGACCGGGGTTTTTACGCAGAAACGAAAGTGACTGACCAGTCTCCGACAAAGCGTCTGGTCAGCGGGTCACCGGGGAGCGACGATTTACTGTTTGAATTCGAAATCCAGCGCGGCGCCTTCGACTTCGCGACGCTCTTCGTTGCGCAGTTGCAACTGCATTTCGTTGCTGAGCAGACGGCCGTTGAGCTGGAATCCGCTGTTCTTCTCGCCAAACATCTGCGGCAGGATCGGCTCGTGCCGTGTCAGCGGGACGGTGCCGACCGGCTTCAACTGTTGAACCATGTCCTTGGGCAGGCTCAGATCCAGCTTGGCGGGCGGCAGCTGGGTTTTCACCACTTCGCTGGCCGGTTTCGACTTGGAGGCGATCGGGGCGCGTTTTTTTACCGGTGCGGCTTTCTTCGGCGGTGCTTTCTTCGCCGCAGCCGCCGGTTTAGGGGTTGCCGGTTTTTTCGCGGTGCTGGCCGCTGGCGGCTTTTCAGGTGCGCCGGCCGCCACGACGCCTGGCGCGTGACCCAACAACAGCAGGCAGACGAAAACCCAGGCGGCAGGAAAAATCGCTTTCATGAACCCAACGACGCTAACGGCAGAGGGCCATATGCTCGCCTGTCGGGCGTCACATGACAAGCTCCGCCTACCCGTCAGAGAAACCCGGCGGTTTCCTGACAGAGTTGCGTCGCCAACAGTCCGAGGGTCATCAAGGTACGCTCGGCTTCGCGATTCCACGGGATTCCGCAGTTCATCCGGATGCAATGGTTGAACTGCTCGGTGTTACTGAAAATCAGCCCCGGTGCAATGCTGATGCCCTGCTGCAGGGCACGGACGTGCAACTCCTGAGTGTTGACCCGCCCTGGCAGACTCACCCACAGAATGAATCCACCGGTGGGCCGGGTCATCTGTGTACCTTCAGGGAAGTACTGCTGCACCGCCAACTGGAAGGCGCTGAGGTTTTTCCGGTACTCCTGGCGGATGTACCGCAAATGCCGGTCATACCCGCCGTTTTCCAGGTAAGCGGCAATCGCCATCTGCGTGACGCTGCACGCCGAGTGGGTGCTGAACGTCTGCAGGCGCTGGATTTCCTGCTGGTACTTGCCGGCGATCATCCAGCCGATCCGCACACCCGGAGAAAGGGTTTTGGAAAAGCTTGAACAGTAGATCACCCGGTCCAGCCGGTCGTAGGCCTTGAGCGCCTTGGTTCGGCCCTGCTCGAACATCAGTTCGCCATAGATGTCGTCTTCGACGATCTGAATATCGAAATCCGACGCCAGGCGCAGCAGTTGCTTCTGCCGCTCTTCGGGCATGGTGCCGCCCAGCGGATTGCTCAGGCGCGTGGTCAACACCAACGCCTTGATCGACCATTGGTTGGCCGCCAGTTGCAGGGCTTCGAGGCTCATGCCGGTGGCGGGATCACTGGGAATTTCGATGACCTTGAGGCCCAGCAGGTCGGCCAGTTGCAGCAGACCGTAATAGGTCGGTGACTCGGCGGCGATCAGGTCGCCCGGACGGGTCAGCACTCGCAGCGACATCTGCAAGGCATCGACACAGCCGTGGGTGATCACCACTTCCGAAGGGTCGACCACCACACCGGCATCGCGCATGCGGATCGCCACCTGGCGGCGCAGCGGCTCGAACCCGGGGCTGAACATGTAGCTGAACGCCCGAGGGCTGTGGAATCGGGTGACTTTGGCCAACTGCTGGTGCAGGGCGCGCACGGGCAGGTAATCGACACTCGGCACCGCCGCGCCCAACGGAAACACGCCTTCGCGGCGCGACTCGACCAACACCTGCTGGATGATGCTGCTGCGGGTGACCAGACCGGGCCGCTCGACCCGGGCGATGTCCGGGGTCGGCGCGGTCAGGGCCGGTGTCTGGTGTACGTAATAGCCGGACTGCGGCCGCGCACGGATCAGCCCCTGATCTTCGAGGTTGGCATACGCCTGCAACACCGTCGCATGGCTGACGTTGAGCTGCGAACTCATCTTGCGTACCGAGGGCACGCGCTCGCCTGGCTGATAGACGCCACGCCGGATGTCTTCGGCCAGTTGTTGAGCAATACGTTGGTAGAGCAAGAGATTGGTCATGACGCAGCACTCGATTTCACGGGCATTTTATTCTTGTGTGAAACAATACCGGAACAGTTTAGAAGTGTACTGGGACAGTTGCCACATTACTCGACCGTACAGTGCAGTGTCAGCCCCCAACTGTTAGGTTTGCGCGCCAATCGACAGACGTAAAAAAGCCCGGCGCTGCATGACAGCCCGGGCTTTCCAGTAACGCAGCCCTCAGCGGGCGGCGCCGAGCTGGCCTTTTTCGTCGGAGAACACGATTTCCACCCGACGGTTCTGCGCCCGCCCACGCTCGGAAGCGTTGGCGTCCACCGGGTATTCGTCGCCGTAACCTTCGACCTGAATACGCTTGTCCTCGATGCCCAGATCCATCAGCACATCCGCCACTGCCTGCGCGCGATCGCGGGACAGCTTGAGGTTTTCCTGCTTGCCGCCGGTGCTGTCGGTGTAACCCTCGATGCGCACCACGCGCTTGGGATTGAGTTGCAGGAACTGGACGATCTTCAGCACCACGCGGTTTGCCGAGTTCTTCAACTCGGCTTCACCGGTGTCGAACAACACATCGCCGAGGGTCATCACCAGACCCCGATCGGTCTGGGTCGTGGCCAGCGCGACAATTTGCTCCTCGAGCCATTTGCCCTGCTGCTGCACGCTCAGCAGTTTCGACTCACGCAGGGCCAGTTGCAGGCGCTGACGCTCCAGTTCCAGCTTGGCCGCGCGCTCTTCGTTGAGCGCCTGAGTGGTGTGCTCGCGGGCAATTTCACTGTAGCGCTGACTCAGGTAGGCGTAATGCACCACGTCCGAACCGCTGCCCCAGTAAGTCGACAGGCGATCGGCCCGGGCCAGGGACTCACCGGCACGGATCACGTCCTTCGGCGCGATCCGCAACACATTGGAATCTTCCTTGACCTTCTGGAAATCGGCACCGGCCTGCTGCAATGCGGCTTCGCTGTGCTGACCGGCGCAACCGTAGAGGCTGGCGCAGCCGGCGAGGATCAGAGCGCCGATGACGTTGGACTTCAGGCTCATTGGGCATCTCCCAATTGCTTGCGCAGCCGGACGATGCGGGTATTGAGCACGTTCACCTGTTCTTCACTTTTCTGGGTCAGCACCTTGGCTTCGGCCAGACGCGCGTCCAGTTCAGCCTGCTCGGCACGCATCCGCGCGTTCTTGAAGGATTGATCGGCCATGTTGCCCTTGGCCCGGTTGAACTTGCCTTCCGCCAGCTTCATTTCCGGCACTTCGTCGGCGGTGGCGCCAACGGCCTTGGCCTGCTCGAGCGCCTGCTCGGTGAGGCGAAATTGTTCGTTGGGTGCCGGATCGCTGGCGCAACCGGCCAGGGCCAGAACAGCCATGGCGGCGAAAAGAGGTCGAATACTCACTAAGAATCCCTACTGTTTTGGGGCACTGACAGGTTGTGGCTGCTGCGGCTGGGGCTGCTGTTGCTGAGCCTTCCAGCGCTCGATATTGCGTTGCAGCGCGGCTTCCGTCAGTCCGGACGCGGGCAATTCTGTCATCTTTTTTGCCAACTGTCCGCGCAACCACGGATCGTTGCAGGCGGAGTTATGCGAAACCGCGAGGAACAGGCCGGGCCGATCGACCGGTTGCTCGAAGGCCAGCAGATCATTGGCCATGCCCAGCGCCTGTGCGGCCGCCATGCCCGAGTAGCGACCGGCGAGTACATATTCCACCTCGCCCAGAAGCAATTTCTGAAAGGCCTGAGTCAGGTTTGCCGTGCGGATCAGGGTCAATTGCTGCTCGGCGAAAGTGCCGAATGCCTGGGTCATTCGAGACTTTTCCGACAAGCCGCCGGTATGCCCGTGCAGGTCCTTTGCTTCGCTGTAGACCAGGGTCGAGCCTTTGCGGGTCCACACCAGATAGTCGTTTTCCAGCAACGGCGGGTGAATGTAATCGAAGTTTTCCAGCTCGTTCAGGGTCAGCGGGGCATCGGCCAGCATGTCCATCCGGCCGCTGCGCACCTCATCCAGCGCCTGGGAGCGCTTGCCGGCGTAAAGCAACTCAACCTTGATCCCCAAATCCTTGGCGATCTGTTGCAGCAGATCAGCACTGGCGCCGATCAGCTGTTTGGGGTTCTGCGGATCCTGCCACAGGTACGGCGGCGCATCCGGGCTGCCGGTGACCACCAGGCGTTCGCACTTGCCGGCAGCCACGGCCAGCCCCGGTGCCAGTGCCGACACCCACAATAACGAGCAGCCCAACCGGCGGCGCAGATCCATGGCGTAACGCTCCCACTCAAACCCGAGACAAAAAAAAGCCCGACCAACAGGCCGGGCTCTTTATAAGTGAAGCAGCCGGATTAGACCAGCTTCTCCAGCTCAGGTACGGCTTCGAACAGATCCGCCACCAGACCGTAATCGGCCACCTGGAAGATCGGCGCTTCTTCGTCCTTGTTGATCGCAACGATCACTTTGGAGTCTTTCATGCCGGCCAGGTGCTGGATCGCGCCGGAGATACCGACGGCGATGTACAGCTGTGGAGCGACGATCTTGCCGGTCTGACCGACCTGCATGTCGTTCGGTACGAAACCTGCGTCGACCGCGGCGCGGGAAGCGCCGACGGCAGCGCCCAGCTTGTCGGCCAGGGCGTACAGGTGCTTGAAGTTGTCGCCGTTCTGCATGCCGCGACCGCCGGAAACGACGATTTTGGCAGCGGTCAGCTCAGGACGATCAGATTTCGCAAGCTCTTCGTTGACGAAGCTGGAAGTACCGGCGTCGTGAGTAGCGGCCAGCGATTCAACGGCAGCCGAACCACCTTCAGCGGCAACCGGGTCGAAACCGGTGGCACGCACGGTGATCACTTTGATGGCGGCGGTCGACTGCACGGTCGCAATGGCGTTACCGGCATAGATCGGACGCTTGAAGGTGTCGGCGCTTTCTACCGAGATGATCTCGGAGATCTGGTCGACGTCCAGCGACGCGGCAACGCGTGGCAGGATGTTTTTGCCGTTGGAAGTGGCGGCAGCCAGGATGTGGCTGTAGCCCTTGCCCAGTTCGGCGACCAGCGGAGCGACGTTTTCCGGCAGCTGATGCGCGTAAGCGGCGTTGTCAGCGTTCAGGACTTTGCTCACGCCCGCGATTTTCGCAGCGGCTTCAGCCACGGCGCCAGCGCCCTGACCGGCCACCAGAACGTGGATGTCGCCGCCGATCTTGGCAGCGGCAGCCACGGTGTTCAGCGTGGCCGGGGCCAGCACTTTGTTGTCGTGTTCAGCGATTACCAGGATAGTCATGGTCAGATCACCTTCGCTTCGTTTTTCAGTTTCTCGACCAGTTCAGCCACCGACTTGACCTTGATGCCCGCGCTGCGTGCAGCCGGCGCTTCGACTTTCACGGTCTTGTTGGTGGAGGCGGTGGAAACGCCCAAAGCGTCAGGCGTCAGCACTTCGAGAGGCTTCTTCTTGGCTTTCATGATGTTTGGCAGCGACGCGTAGCGCGGCTCGTTCAAACGCAGGTCGGTGGTGACGATCGCTGGCAGTTTCAGGGAAACGGTCTGCGCGCCGCCGTCGATTTCGCGGGTCACGGCAACGCTGTCGCCGGAGACTTCGACTTTCGAGGCGAAAGTGCCCTGACCGTAGCCGCTCAGTGCAGCGAGCATCTGGCCGGTCTGGTTGTTGTCGCTGTCGATGGCCTGTTTGCCCAGGATCACCAGCTGAGGCTGTTCCTTGTCGACCACAGCCTTGAGCAGCTTGGCCACGGCCAGGGAAGTCAGGTCTTCGGCGGATTCGACGAGGATGGCGCGGTCGGCACCCAGAGCCAGTGCGGTACGCAGCTGCTCCTGAGCGGTGGACGGGCCGATGGAGACGACGACGATTTCAGTCGCAACGCCTTTCTCTTTCAGGCGTACGGCTTCTTCCACTGCGATTTCGCAGAACGGGTTCATCGACATCTTGACGTTGGCGAGGTCTACGCCGGAATTGTCCGCCTTGACGCGAACCTTGACGTTGTAATCCACAACGCGTTTGACAGCTACAAGAACCTTCATGGATTCCTCGTTACTCTCCGGTGAAAAGAAAGTCGCCTAGGCGAACCTGGCGGTTGATGCTCATCGGGCACAAGGGCACCTCTAAAAACGCCGGCATGAGTACGGGATGTTTCACATCGCGAAGTGGATGACCGTTCGTCAGTGGTGACCGATAAGTCATTCATCTTTGCGGTGTGTAAACTGCGCGCCAGATCTGTGTCGCGCATCACCGGGTACCGCCTACGCCCTGTCTTTAGAGGTGCTCTTGAAACCGCCAGTCTGCCTACGGCGAGCGCAAAACCGCCCGTATCTTGACCGGAACGCCTATTCCGGTCAATACGGCAAAATAGCCGTTCATAAGCCGCGCTTCTTTGATTTCTCTGGCCTGCGGCCAATTCAAACAAACGTTTGTATTGGACGCTGGGAGTGGTGTAGATATAATGCGCCGCCTAGAGAGAAAGGTGGTTTGCCCATTATTACCCTTGACGTTAACGTAAAGGCAATAACGGATACGACACCGAACCTCCAAATTAGAAAAAAAACTGTTGAGCCTTGAGTAGGAGATAGCCTGTGGAACGCGAATACATGGAATTCGACGTGGTCATCGTCGGTGCCGGCCCCGCTGGCCTGTCCGCCGCCTGCCGTCTGAAGCAGAAGGCCGCCGAAGCCGGTAAGGAAATCAGCGTCTGCGTGGTCGAAAAAGGCTCCGAAGTCGGTGCTCACATCCTGTCCGGCGCGGTATTCGAACCACGGGCCCTGAACGAACTCTTTCCTGACTGGAAAGAACTCGGCGCCCCGCTGAACACGCCCGTCACCCGCGATGACATTTTCGTGCTGAAAAACGCCGAAAGCGCGCAAAAGATCCCTGACTTCTTTGTGCCCAAGACCATGCACAACGAAGGCAACTACATTATTTCCCTCGGCAACCTGTGCCGCTGGCTGGCCCAGCAGGCCGAGAACCTGGGCGTGGAAATCTACCCGGGCTTCGCCGCCCAGGAAGCGCTGTTCGACGAAAACGGCATCGTGCGCGGGATCATCACCGGTGACCTGGGTGTCGATCGCGAAGGCCATCCGAAAGAAGGCCTGTACACCCCGGGCATGGAATTGCGTGGCAAGTACACGCTGTTCGCCGAAGGCTGCCGTGGCCACATCGGCAAGCAGCTGATCAAGCGCTTCAACCTCGACAGCGATGCCGACGCCCAGCACTACGGCATCGGCCTGAAAGAAATCTGGGAAGTCGACCCGGCCAAACACCAGCCAGGCCTGGTGGTACACACTGCCGGTTGGCCGATGGACATCATGGGCACCGAGAACACCGGCGGCTCGTTCCTCTATCACCTGGAAAACAATCAGGTGGTGGTCGGCCTGATCGTCGATCTGTCCTACAGCAACACGTACCTGTCGCCGTTCGACGAATTCCAGCGCCTCAAGCACCACCCGGTACTCAAGCAGTACCTGGAAGGCGGCAAGCGCATCAGCTACGGCGCCCGCGCGATCTGCAAGGGTGGCCTGAACTCGTTGCCGAAAATGGTGTTCAAGGGCGGCGCACTGATCGGTTGCGACCTCGGCACCCTGAACTTCGCCAAGATCAAGGGCAGCCACACCGCGATGAAGTCCGGCATGCTCGCCGCTGAATCGGTGGCTGACGCATTGTTCGCCGACAAGGACGGCAGCGAAGAGCTGACCACCTACGTCGACGCGTTCAAGAAGAGCTGGCTCTACGAAGAACTGTTCGCCAGCCGCAACTTCGGCCCGGCGATCCACAAGTTCGGCGCCATCGTCGGCGGCGGCTTCAACTGGCTGGACCAGAACATCTTCGGCGGCAAACTGCCGTTCACCCTGCACGACACCAAGCCGGATTACGCCTGCCTCAAGCTCGCCGCCGACTGCAAGAAAATCGACTACCCGAAACCCGACGGCAAGATCAGCTTCGACAAGCTGAGCTCGGTGTTCATCTCCGGCACCAACCACGAAGAAGAACAACCGTGCCACCTGAAGCTGACCGACCCGACCATTCCGCTGGCCAAGAACCTGCCGCTCTACGACGAACCCGCCCAGCGTTACTGCCCGGCCGGCGTCTATGAAGTGGTGACCAAGGAAGACGGCGAGAAACGCTTCCAGATCAACGCCCAGAACTGCGTACACTGCAAGACCTGTGACATCAAGGACCCTTCGCAGAACATCACCTGGGTCACGCCGGAAGGCGCTGGCGGCCCGACTTACCCGAACATGTAAGTCGAAACGCTGAACATCGAGGCTCCCGATATGGGGGCCTTTTTGTTGCCTGCGATTCGGTCATCAGGCAGCGCGTTCATCCCCGGGACTGCGCTCGAAGTAGCGCTTGTACTCGCGACTGAACTGCGACGTGCTCTGATACCCCACCCGATGCGCCACCTGCGCCACGCCCAGTCCCTCGGCGATCAGCAACGTCTGCGCCTTGAGCAAACGCAAACGTTTCAGATACTGCACCGGCGACAGCAACGTGCTGCGTTTGAAATGTTCATGGAAAGTCGAAACGCTCATGTTCGCGCAACCGGCGAGGGTCTCGACATTCAGCGGCTCGGTGTAATGCGCATGCAGATGGCTGATCGACGCCGCCACCCGGGCAAACTGCCCCTGCTGTTCCACCAACGCCCGCAGCACATCGGCCTGGGGTCCGCGCAGCGCGACGAACAGCAACTCACGCACTCGCGCCGGCCCGAGAATCTGGCACTCCAGCGGATCGTGCAGACAGCGCAACAACCGTTCGACGCAACCGCGCATGCCGTCATCGAGCACCACTGAGGTCATCGACTCCGGCGTCTGCGCTGCGATATGCCGCCCCGGCGCCAGCCCCATCGCCAACACCAACTCACCCAACAGCACCCGATCGATCGCCACCGACACCCCCAGCAACGGCGCATCCGGCAAGGCATAAGTCTCGCACTCGAACGGCACCGGCAACGCCTGAATCAGGTAATGCCCGGCACCGTACTCCATCGTGCGCGGTCCCAGGTACGCCAGTTTGCTGCCCTGGGCGATGATCATCAGGCTCGGTTCATAAATGTGCGGGCCACGGGCCACGTCGCAACTGGCGCGCAACACCTGCACGCCCGGTAGACCGGTCTGGCTGTAGCCATCGCGCAGCGCCAGCGGTTCGATCAACGAAACCAGGGTGGCGTTGGCATCAAGGTGACGGGTCAATTGCATCGGATTGCTCTTCAAAAAAGTCACGGAATCAGGGACGAAAATATCATCGCAGATCCTTTTGCCAATGCGACCGATCAAACCCGCATGCCGGAGGATTAGGCATGACACCCGGAGGAATCGCCATGGCCGGACACCCGGACGGCGCCCAGAATGCGCCGCCTCACCTGTCACTGCTTTTGCGAGGTTCCCCATGTACACCGCCATCGGCTATGCCGCCCAATCGGCCACCACGCCCCTCGCCCCGATGAAGTTCGAACGCCGCAGCCCACGGGCCGACGACGTGGCGATCGACATTCTGTATTGCGGCGTCTGCCACTCCGACATCCACCAGGCGCGCAACGAATGGGGCATCGCCGTTTATCCGTTGATGCCTGGCCACGAGATCGTCGGAAAAGTCACCGCCATCGGTGCGAATGTCACCCGCCACAAGGTAGGCGATCTGGTCGGCGTCGGCTGCATGGTCGACTCCTGCCGCACCTGCGAAGCCTGCCAGTCCAACCTCGAGCAATATTGCCTCGAAGGCCCGACCATGACCTACGCCACCCCGGACCGGGTCGACGGCAGCAACACCATGGGCGGTTACTCGGACAGCATCGTCGTCAGCGAGCATTTCGTGGTGCGCATCCCGGAAAAACTCGACCCGGCCAGCGCCGCACCGATTCTCTGCGCCGGCATCACCACCTACTCGCCGCTCAAACACTACGGCGTGAAGGCCGGCGACAAGGTCGGGATTCTCGGCATGGGCGGCCTGGGCCACATGGGCATCAAGTTCGCCAAGGCCATGGGCGCTGAAGTGACGCTGTTCACCCGTTCGGCAAGCAAGGCCGAAGAAGGTCGTCGTCAGGGCGCCGATCATGTGATCGTCTCCACCGACGAAGAGCAGATGAAAGCTGCAGCCGGTCGTTTCGATTTCCTGCTGGACACCATTCCGGTCCAGCACGATCTCAACCCGTACCTCGACACCCTGCGCTTCGACGGCGTGCACATTCTGGTGGGTCTGATCGAGCCGATCGATCCGCCGGTCCACGCCGCCAAACTGGTGCTGGGCCGTCGCGTTTTGGCCGGTTCGTTGATCGGTGGCGTCGCCGAAACCCAGGAAGTGCTGGATTTCTGCGCCGAACACAACATCAGCTGCGACATCGAGATGCTCGACATCCGCCAGATCAACGAGGCTTACGCGCGGATGATCGCCGGGGATGTGAAGTACCGCTTCGTGATCGACATGGCGACCTTGAAAGTCTGACGCGTCAGACCTTCAACCCCAGCTCCGCCGAGAGCCGGGCCGTGACCCCTTTGATCAGGGGAATCAGCTCGGCCATTTTTTCCAGTGGCATATAAGGCACGGTGCTGGCGATGCTGATGGCCGCGACGATCTGCTTGCTCGCATCGCGGATCGGCGCCGCCACGCAACGGATCGACGGCTCGTTGTCCTCCAGATCGAAGGCGTAGCCGCCGGCCACGTATTCGGTCATCCGCTGCTCCAGTTGCTCCCACGACTGCTGTGGGTGCTGCGGCCAGAACTGACTTTTCCCACCCGCCGGCAGGCTGATGTCGTACAGCCGCTGCCAATTCTGCGGCGTGTCATCCAGCATCAGCGCCTTGCCGATCCCGGTGCGCGCCAGCGGCATGCGATGGCCGACCCGCGAACGCATTTCCGGGCCATTGCGCCCCGGATTTTTCAGCAGATACAGCACTTCGTCGCCTTCGCGAATGCCCAGGTGAACAGTGTCACCGGTCAGCGCCGACAATTCGTCCAGATACGGCCCGGCCAGGCTCGCCAGCGGCAACTCTTCGCGCGCCTGGAAACCCAGTTCGATCAGCTTCGGCCCCAGCAGATAGCCCACTTGCGGCACAACCCGCAGATAGCGTTCGTCCACCAGACAACTCGCCAGCCGATGGGTGGTGCTGCGCGTGGTGCCGATCAGCCGCGCGATCTCTTTCAGATCGCGGGCGCCACTGGCGACGGCCTGCACCACACCCAACCCGCGAAGCAGGGTCTGGGTGCCGGTGGGCGCGGCGTCCTTGGCGTTTTTTGGGGCGTCTTCCTGCATATCCAGCCTTTACCGTTGAGCGAGGGAACGGGCGGCATTATGGTCGCCCGACACGGACGACTACAACTCGATACGCTCGACCTTGCCCACCAGCAGCACGTAGGACAAGGCACCGATCAGCGCCAGAACCGCGATGTAGGTGATCGCCGGCGCGAACGAATCACCGCTGGCGAGGAAACCGATGACAATCGGCGTGGCGATGGCCGACAGGTTGCCGATGAAATTGAACACCCCGCCAGTCAATCCGAGCAGCCTGGCCGGCGCCAGCGTCGACACCAGGGACCAGGTGATCGAGGCCAGCCCGTTGCCGAAAAACGCCAGCGCGAGGAAGGCAATCACCAGCGGCGTCGACTCGACGAAGTTGGCGCCGATGATCGAGGTGGAAATCAGCAGACCACCGATGATCGGCAACTTGCGCGCGAAGCCGACGGTATAACCACGGCGAATCAGGAAGTCGGAAAAGAACCCTGAACACAACACGCCGATAAACGCAGCGAGGAACGGCAGCGACGCCAGCAGGCCGGACTTGATGAAGTCCATGCCGCGATACTTCACCAGATAGGTCGGGAACCACGTCAGGAAAAACCACAGCGTCGAGTTGAGGCAGAACTGACCGAGGTAAATCCCCCACAACTTGCGTTTGCTGAGGACGATGCCCAGATCCGTCCAGCTGAATTTGGCCTTGACCTTCGCGGCGTCGGCCTGGATATCCACCAATCCGCCGCCCTCGCGGATCAGGTCGATTTCCGCCTCGTTGGCGCCTTTGAAATCCCGTGGTTCGCGATACACCGCGTACCAGATCGCCGCCCAGATAATGCCGACCGCGCCGGTGACCACGAACACCATGTGCCAGCCGTATTCATGCTGCAGCCAGGCCAGTACCGGGGTCAGGAACGCCAGCCCGACGAACTGGCCGGAGGTGTAGAAACCGATGGCGGTGGCCCGTTCACGCTCGGGAAACCAGGTGGTCACCACGCGGCTGTTGATCGGATATGCCGGCGCTTCCAGCGCACCGACCGCCATGCGCAGCACGAACAACGCAATGAAGCTCGCGGCGAAGCCGAGCATCACCGTCGCCACAGACCACAGTAGCAGCGCGGCACTGTACAGAATGCGCGGCGGCACCCGATCCACCAGCCAGCCGCCGGGGATCTGCATGGCGGCGTAGGTCCAGCCGAACGCAGAGAAAATCAGCCCGACGTGAACCGGGTCGATGCCCAGTTCGGAGGTCAGCGCCGGGGCGGCAATCGACAGGTTGCTGCGGTCGAGGTAGTTGATGACCACGGTGATGAACAGCAACACCATGATGAAAAAGCGCTTGCGGCTGGGCGTGACCAATGACGCCTGCCCGGTCAGGGTTTGCGGTTGCATGGGGGTGCCTCTTCTTATGTTTATTGAGGTCGGCGTGAAGCCTTGCACTGAGCGTTTGTGGGAGTCGGGCTCACCCGCGAAAGGGGTTTGTCAGTCAACATCTGCTGAGCTGACATGACGCATTCGCGAGCAAGCTCGCTCCCGCAAGGGGGGGCGAAAAGCGTTGAGTCAGCGACTCACCACTCGGCAAAACTGCCATCGGCATGCCGCCAGACCGGGTTGCGCCAGCGGTGGCCGACGGCGGCGCGCTCGATCACATATTCCTCGTTGATCTCGATGCCAAGCCCCGGGCCGTTCGGGATCTTGACGAAGCCCTGGTCGTAGTCGAACACCCGTGGGTCCTTCACATAATCGAGCAAGTCGTTGCTCTCGTTGTAATGGATGCCCAGGCTCTGCTCCTGAATGAACGCGTTGTAGCAAGCCGCATCCAGTTGCAGACACGCCGCCAGCGCAATCGGCCCCAACGGGCAATGCAGCGCCAGCGCCACATCGTAGGCTTCGGCCATGTTGGCGATCTTGCGGGTCTCGGTGATGCCACCGGCGTGGGACGCATCGGGCTGGATGATGTCGACGTAGCCTTCGCTCAACACCCGTTTAAAGTCCCAGCGGGAAAACAGCCGTTCGCCCAGGGCAATCGGTGTACTGGTCAGCGGAGCCAGCTCTTTCAGTGCTTCGTAGTTTTCGCTGAGCACCGGTTCTTCGATGAACATCAATTTGAACGGATCGAGTTCCTTCATCAGCACCTTGGCCATGGGTTTGTGGACCCGGCCATGGAAGTCGACGCCGATGCCGACGTTCGGTCCGACCGCATCGCGCACCGCCGCCACGTTGGCCAGTGCCAGGTCGACCTTGTCGAAGGTGTCGAGGAATTGCAGCTCTTCGGTGCCGTTCATTTTCACCGCTGTGAAACCACGGCCCACCGCTTCTTTGGCCGCGCGCGCGGTGTCAGCCGGACGATCGCCGCCGATCCACGAATACACACGAATCTTGTCGCGCACCTGACCACCCAGCAGATCGCTGACCGATACGCCGAGGGCCTTGCCCTTGATGTCCCACAACGCCTGGTCGATACCGGCCAGGGCGCTCATGTGGATCGCACCGCCACGGTAGAAGCCGCCGCGATACAACACCGTCCAGATGTCTTCGATGTTGCGTGGGTCTTTGCCGATCAGGTAGTCGGACAATTCCTCAACGGCAGCCGCGACGGTGTGCGCGCGACCTTCGACCACGGGTTCGCCCCAACCGGTCACGCCCTCGTCGGTTTCGACCTTGAGGAAGCACCAGCGCGGCGGAACGATGAAGGTCGTGAGTTTGGTGATTTTCATCTCTGCTCTCTTTTTGTAAATGCAGCTTTTATAGATGCAGCGCACTCAGCGCCAGAAAGTCTTAGCGAAGGGCTTTCCAGGCCGCGACATAGGCCTTGGCATTGGCCGCCACTTGCTCAGTCGTCATACCCGGTTTGAACAGCCCGGAGCCGAGGCCGAAGCCTTTGACGCCCGCGTCGATGAAGACCTGCATGTTGTCCGGCGTGATCCCGCCGACCGGCGCCAGCACCGTTCCGACCGGCAACACCGCCAGCCACGCCTTCACCACCGCCGGCCCCATCTGCTCGGCCGGGAACAGCTTGAGAATGTCCGCGCCCTCCTCCAGCGCGGCGAAGGCTTCGGTCGGCGTCGCGACACCCGGCGACAGGTACAGCCCCGCCGCTTTCGCCGCCCGCAACACCTTGGCATCGCTGTGGGGCATGACGATCACTTGCCCCCCGGCCTCTTTCACCAGTTCCACCTGTTCCGGGGTCAGCACCGTGCCGGCACCGATCAGGCAATCGGCGGGCAAGGCCTCGCGCAGGATGCGGATACTTTCGTACGGCGAAGGGGAATTTAGCGGTACTTCGATGACGCGAAATCCGGCTGCATACAGGACTTCTCCGACAGCCGCGGCTTCCTGCGGATGCAGGCCGCGCAGAATCGCGATCAGACCGTTTTGCGCCAATGCTTGCTTGAGCATGTCAGGCCTCCAGTCAGGGTTAACGGGATGAGGAATCGATCAGTCCGGCGGCCAGCGCCAGTTGCCACAGGCCACGCTCGGTGGCCTGCTCCGCCAGGGTCACCCGGGCGAAACCGCAGGCGTCGAGCGCACGGCTGTAACGGGCACACAATTGGCTGTTGCCGATAAGAATGATCGAAGGAAGATGGACGCTGTTGCGTCGACGCCGCTGAACCTGGGCAAGCGCCGCCAGTTCATGGCCAATCAACAGACCGGAAAGATAATCGGCCTGTGCGGTGGCACTGAGTTCGCCTGTCAGGCCCAGGCTGCGGGCGCTGAACAGGGTCGACAACACACCGATCTCGCCGTCCGCCGACAACGCTACCTGCACGCCACGATCAAACGCCTGGCCGTCGAAAGTCGCGCCGTGCTGTTGGGTACGGCCGAGAATGCTGTGCTCGCTGAGCACGGCGAACACCTCGCCGGTCATGAACGTGTCGAAATGGGTGATGCAGCCATCGACCACTTCCACCCATTTCGAATGACTGCCCGGCAGGCCGATCAACAGATCGTCACTCGCCTCCAGCGCAAGATTCTGCAAGACGCCGAGCACCTGGGTTTCTTCGCCACGCATGACATTCGGCAGACGCGAACGCTGGATCACCCCCGGCACGATATGCACCAGCGTGCCGCGAAGGCTGCGTACGGTTTGCAGGGAATTTCCGAGATCGGCGACGTTGGCCGGCGTGTCGCGGTAGGCCGCTTCGCGCCAACCCTGGGCGCTGCCGACCATGCCGCAAGCGATCACCGGCAACTGCGGCTGCGCATCAAGCCAGTCACCACAGGCCTCGTCGAAGGCCAGTTCAAAACCATCGGCGCATTCGCGACCGTGGAGGATGCGCGGCGTCTTCGGCAACTGCATGATCCCGGACGACAGCGAACGCTGCTCCAGCACCTGGCCACCCGCCGCGAGTTTATAAGCACGTAATGAGGTCGTCCCCCAATCGAGCGCGATCAATTGCGCCAGCATCGCTTCACCTGTTTTGTTTTTGGCAGTGAGTGAGCTGGACTATAGACCTCTCAAGCCAGAAATCTCAATATGTAATTTTGCATCCCATATTTTGGGATTTGTAAAATTCACATCATCATGGCTTCCAGCCCTTCGTCAAACAGGAAAAGCTTGAAACTCTCAGGGTAATTCGAACCAAAGACATGCGTATCGCCCTGCGCATCACTCAGCCCTTCCTCTTCTCTTCCATCCGGTCGCTTGATCATGTACCGCACGTTCGGCTGGGGCTTTCGCGTGTGGGCATCGACAATTCGAAATTTGCCATTCAGTGGTGCGAACGAACTCAATAATCCACTGTAAGGCAGTCCACTACACACACCTCCATGAACGATGGTGTCCCCTGCGTAGTAGCGTCTCTCGATGATGCAAATCTGCTCGAATTGAAGCCACGATAGCGGCCGAAGCTCCGGCGGCAAGATTACATACTCCGGCGCTGTGATTACTTTTTGAACCTCAGCAATGATCCGAGACGTGGGTATATACATAACCTTTGAATAATAGGCCTTATAGAAAGTAGCCGTTATCGTCGCTTGACAGGGAATATAGTCTTGCCTGCCCAGCAACGATAACAACTCCTCTTTTCTGATTATTCTGGAACTGCCGCCCTGATCAACATCCTCTTCAAATCTGAACCACACATTAAACTCATAACGTCGATCCCCCTCAACAACTCGCACATCACGGACAACACCGCCACCGTAAAGTCGAATCTTATGAAGAATGGAAAAATCAACGTCGCCATCCAGCGAACATTTCAACCATGTTCCGACTTGTTCGTTAATACCATGCGACCTGTATAAATTCACCAAATCTCTATCAGACCTGAAGCGAAGATTATAATCTCCGGCATCATACTCAATAGATGCGAACTCAATTCGTGGCGCCGGAACATGCAATTGCATACATGAAGAACAGAGCAAAAACAATACAGCTAAAACCAATCTATACATCACCACCCCAAAAAATCAGACACACAACAATTATAAATTGTTCGCCTCACAGATTCCGCTACTGACCCAAAGCATGAATAATACTTTCAACCGGAACGTACATAACATTTGAAAAATAAGTATCTATCATTGTCGCACTGGCAAAAAACTTACAAGTCACCTGTTTTTTATTACCCAATAATTTCTTTATTTCTGCAGGCGTCAGATTTCTTTCGCTATTTCCATTGGCAACCGACTCACTGAAAACCACTTGCGAAACAAAATCCAAATGGGATCCTGATGAATCATCTGAAACCCCACCGCGCATGAAGCGTTTCATCTGATGACCTTCACTAAAGTCATCATCGTTTTCTAAAGCGCAAAGTAATCCAACGCCGATCAACGATTTATACGGCCCCAAAATATCAATATCGGAAGAAAAGTGTAGATCGTACAGTGGCGTATTACCAACACGTTCAATTTTAGAGAATTGAAGATTTGCAGGAGGCTTGGCTTGTTTAAAAGTACAGCCTGCCACCACGCACATGAACAGTATAAAAATGTTCCTTATTATCATCACATTTCGCCCCTGAAATGTTTATTGACCGAGTTGGTCATGTAATTCAAAGCTGACTCTCCATCCGCCAGAGCCGTGGTATACATGATACCCGCCGATTCGTGATTGACGTCCATGATACTGTTTACGTTCGGCCCGCTTTCCACACGCCATTGCTCACCGATTCCGGCGTTCCCGCTAGAGTCACTCCACAAACAGTTGGATGGTTTCAGCAAGATGGGAGCTGACCGCATGGGTAAATCCGGCCGCATCAGTTACGCCGTGTTCTTCACTGCCATTCCCACGCTTGATAGTGTAAGGATGATTGGCAACAGGCTCGTCCGAGAACTCATTGACGCAGCGAAGGCTCCACGGGCGCGGAGAAAGAGTGCCGAAGGCATTGCAGATGTCGTCCATGAGCGTGCAAAAATGGCGCGTAGAATGCCGGACTAGAGCCCTGTCGACAATCGTTTACGTATCAGATTGCCACTACCCCTTAACGCCCGTCGGCAAACTCCCGCAACACCTTGCCATCCATGCGATAGCGCACCCATTCCTCTTGTGGCTGGGCGCCGAGGGATTTGTAGAATTCGATGGCCGGGGTGTTCCAGTCCAGCACGCTCCATTCGAAGCGGCCGCAATCGTTGGCGCAGGCGATCTTGGCGAGGTGGCGCAGCAGGGTTTTGCCGGCACCGCCGCCGCGTTGTTCAGGGGTGATGTAGAGGTCTTCGAGGTACAGGCAGTTGCTGCCCAGCCAGGTCGAATAACTGAAGAAGAACACCGCGAAGCCGATCGGCAAACCGTCGCGCAGGCAGATCAGGCCGTGGGCGGTGGCGCCTTCGCTGAACAGGCTGCGTTCGATGTCGGCGACGCTGGCGATGACTTCGTGCCGGGCCTTCTCGAAATCCGCGAGTTCGGTGATGAAGGCGAGGATTTGCGGGGCATCGCTGGGGGTCGCCGGGCGGATTTCAATCGTCATGGACGGGCCTTGTCGGAAAAGGAAACCGCCATACTAAAGCGGCGCGGGGTGTACGGCAAAACTGCCGGTGCGGATGCAACTATTGTAAGAGTGAGACTGCTCGCGACAGGGGTGGTCAGTCAGTGGAGAAGTTGGCTGTGCCGGCGCTTTCGCAAACAGGCTCGCACCCACAGGGATTTCGTTTGATTTGAGGATCTGCATGACCATCAATGCCTTTGCGCCTATGGAAACGCTCGCCGCCGACCTGTTGCCCCATGCGCTGGAGCCCGCAGGAGACGGCGCTCACGATCTGTCGCATCTGCAACGGGTCTGGCACAACGCGCGCACCTTGCAGGCCGAAGAAGGTGGCGATCTGCAAGTATTGCTGGCGGCGGTGTTGTTGCACGATTGTGTGGCGGTGGAGAAGAACTCGCCACTGCGTTCGCAGGCCTCGCGGCTGGCAGCGGAAAAAGCCTCGCAGGTGCTGGCAGACCTGGACTGGTCGGCGGCAAAAATCAGCGCCGTGAGCCACGCCATCGAAGCCCACAGTTTTTCCGCCAGCATCACCCCGCGCACCCACGAAGCGAAGCTGCTGCAGGACGCCGATCGCCTCGACTCCCTGGGCATGCTTGGGGTGGCCCGCACTTTCTACGTCGCCGGGCGCATGGGCAGCGCGCTGTACGACGCGCAAGATCCGGAAGCCAAAGCAAGGGACTACGACGACACGCACTTCTGCCTCGATCATTTCCAGACAAAACTGCTGCACCTCGCTGATGGTTTCCAGACCGCTGCCGGTCAGCGTCTGGCCAATATCCGTCATCAACGGCTGAAGGGTTTCATGGAGCAGTTCAAGGAAGAAATCGGCATCATGTGAGGCATTACTCCGGCCGGCGACGATCCTGAGATCAGCAAGCTCAGACCTAAGCCCCGCGCCGGCCGTGTTAGATAGATGACGTTGAATTCTTCCGCTCAAGGAACCGCGTCATGCCGCAAGCAACACCCCAGGTCTCGGGCAAACTGTTCGGCCTGTTTTGCCTCGCCAGTTATCTGCTGTCGCTGTCCTATGGCGCGACGTTTCTGCTGTCGTTATTGATCGGTTCGCGCGGCGGTAACGAGCACGATGCCGGCAGCGTGATCAGCGCAGCGATGCTCAGTACGTTTGTGGCGGTGCTGGTGTCGGGGCATCTGTCCGATCTGCTCGGCGCAGCGCGTTCGATTGCGCTGTTCGGTCTGTTGCTGGTGGCGGCGAGCCTGGGGTTTGCGCTGACGCCGGGGTTCGGTCATCTGCTGTTGTTTTTCGGCTTGCTGCTGGGCCTCGGCTGGGGCGTTTTCTACACGCTGGGGCCGATCATCGTCGCCAGCCTGGTGAGCCCGGCGCAACGGGCCAGATACTTCGCCCTGCTGTCCGGCAGCATGATGACCGGGATCGGCAGCGGCCCGTTGCTCGGCCGTGCAGCCAGCGCGTTCAGCTTGCCTGTGACCTCGGCGTTTTACCTGGCAGCGGCGGCGAGTCTGATCGGCGTGTGGCTGTTCTGGCGTCTTGGCGCACGACTGAAAAGCACCCAGGCGACTTCAGCAGCACGCATCACCTGGCGAGCGACGACCCAGGTGCTGGGCTCCCGGGCGCTGTTCCCGATCATCATGGTCGGCCTCGGCGGTTGCGTGTTCGGCGGACTGTCGAGCTTCCAGACCAGTTATGCCGCAGCGCGCTCACTGGACTATTCGCTGTTCTTCCTCGGTTTCATGGGCGCGGCCATCAGCAGTCGCATGCTGATCGCCGGCTTCGTGGTCAAGCGCGATCCGTTGCGTGCATCGTGCCTGCTGTCGGGGCTGATGCTCGGCTCGATTGTGCTGTTCGCCTTCGGCGTCGACAGCGGTCCGAGCTATGTGCTGGCGGCGGTGATGCTCGGTGTCGGTTATGGCTTGACCTACTCGGTGATCAACGGCCTGGCCGCCAACGAAGCCCCGGCCGGCAGCACTTCCCAGGCGTTGCTGCTGTTCAGCCTGGCGTACTTTATCGGCGTTTTCGGCTTTCCTCTGCTGGCCGGGAAAATCATCGTTGAACATGGCATGGCGACGCTGCTGTCGACCGTGCTGGCGATCGCGCTGGTGAACTGGCTGATCACGCTTGGCCGCTTGTTCTGGCGTCGAATCAGCATCAGAACCGCCCCGGCGACCTAGACCGTTCGTCGTTCATCAGGCACCAACACCGCGCGAGGGCAGACCAAGATCATGTAAGGAATCCAATCACTGGAGAGCCCCATGATTTCGTCAAGGTTGACTGCCCTCATCTTCGCCACACTGCTTTGCCCGGCGGTTTTCGCCGCCACCACCGCCAGCGGCACCGGGCCGACCGATCCGGTCACACCGCCCCGAGCCCCTGCCATCAACAGCGCCCCCGGCATGAATACCGACGGCTCGGGCGTGCCTGTGATCAACCAGCCGCCCGCCACCGGCACCGACCCGCGCACCCAGGGCAGCGATCCGGGCCGTCAGGGCGGCATGAACACGCCCGACTCCCCCGCCACACCGGACAACGCCGGCCCTGGCGTCGGCTCGAAAACCACCACCGGAGGCTCAGGCTCCGAAGGCTCCGGCCAGTAGCTGGCCCGCAGCAACCCTTATCCACATCCATGAAGAGGTAAACATGAGCGTCGATAAAAACCTGGAAAAAGAAGTCCTCACCCGCCTGCTCCACGCCCACCCGAGCGGGCTGGGCAAAGAGGTGCTGGACAATTATCGCGGCGAGAAGGTCGTCGCCAGCGCCCTCGCCGCCTTGCAGGAACGTGGACTGATCCACCACGGCCATGTGACCTGCAACGAAGCGGGCGAGCATTCGCTGAACCTGCCGATCAAGCTCAGCGCCGCCGGCGTGGAAGCCGCCCGCAAGCTCGAGAGCTGACTCCGTGCGGGAGTTGCCTCTGGCAGCTCCCGCTCATTCATCCTGACGCAAAGGAGAAATCCCATGCCTCGTGGAAGCAAAGCCAAATACACCGCCGAACAAAAGCGCAAGGCCGCACACATCGAAGACAGCTATGAGCAAAAAGGCGTGTCGAAGGATGAGGCCGAGGCACGCGCCTGGGCGACGGTGAACAAACAGTCTGGGGGCGGTGAAAAATCCGGTGGCTCCGGACGCCGGAAACCGGCCAGCGCCAAGTCCGAAGATCGCAAGGAGTCCGCGCGGCGTGCGGTTGCCAGCCGTGAAGGACACCCGCGTAACAGCCAGGCCTCGAGGGATACGCAGACGGTCGACAGCCTGATGAAAGAGGCCCGGGCGAAGAAGATTCCGGGGCGCTCGTCGATGCGCAAGCAAGCGTTGATCGAGGCGCTGCGCAAGGCGGGTTGAGGGCGTTTTTTTTGCAGTGACGCCAAAGGCCAATTCGCGGGCAAGCCCGCTCCCACAGAAAAGCACCGAATCCCAATGTGGGAGCGGGCTTGCCCGCGAAGGCATCGTGTCAGGCGCTGAAGGTGTTGTGGATCAGCGCATCCACCTCAGCCGTCCCCGGCGCAGTCGCCGGTCCCCAGCGAGTCACCGCCAGAGCCGCCGCCGCATTCGCCCGCCGTGCCGCTTCAAAGGCAGGCAATCCCTGCGCCAATCCAGCGACAAACACTCCGGCATGGGCATCGCCCGCGCCGTTGCTGTCCACCGCCTGCACGGTAAACCCCGGCACATGCCGACGCTCGCCGCGCTGCTGAATCCAGCAACCCTGCGATCCATCACGCACCACCATCAGCACATCACCCGGCAGATATTCCACCAGGCGATCCAGAGCCTGGGCAATGTCCGCCGCCCCGGTAAACCGCAACGCCTCAACGCCATTGCTGGTCCACACATCGATGCGCGGCAACAGCGCCTGCATCAATGGCGTATCCGGCGAATCCACCAAGGGTCCCGGATCGAACACCACGTTGACCGAGGCTGGCAGCGCCAGCGTCCAGTCCACCAGCGCCTGGCCCTTGCCCGCATGCAGCAGGCTGTAGCCGCTGACGTAGGCGTAATCACCGTCCTCGGCCGGCACGCTGTTCAGATCGTCAACGCTCACCTCACCTTCGGCGCCGATGTAGGAAATGAAGCTGCGCTCGGCCGACGCATCGGTCAGCGCCACGCACAGGCCGGTGTCGCGCTGCGCAGGTTCGGCGATGCCGATGTGAATGCCTTCGGCGTGCATCGCCTGACGCGCCAGATCACCGAAACGGCCCGTGCCGTGGCGCCCCAGGTAAACCACCGGCAGGCCGTTACGCGCGGCGGCGGCCATCACATTGAAACCTCCGCCGGCCTCGAAAGCGGCGGATTGCGCCAGTACGTCGCCGCCGATCTGCGGCAGTTCATCCACGGCCATGACCAGGTCGATGATGACCTGGCCGGTGTGCAACATCTTAGGCATGAGCATTCTCGACCTGCGCGGCGCGGCGATCTTTTGCCCCGCCGAGTACCCAGTAAATCCCGCCGGCGACCACGAACGTCACGATCCAGCCGAGGCCGTTATGGCCCAGCCACGAGTCGGACAGAAAGCCCTTGAACCAGACGTTTTCAGCGGTGGTGCCGATGGTGGTGAAACTGAAGCCCAGCACGATGGCGATCGCCCAGGCGCCAAATGCACGCCACTCGATACCGCCGTTGTACCAATAGGCGCTGCTCGGGCTGACGTCGAGCAGGTCTTTCGGGCTGTAGTAGTGGCGATGAATCAGATCGACGACGAAGATCCCGACCCACGCGGTGATCGGCACCGCCAGCAGGGAAATGAATGTGATGAACGGGCCATAGAAACTGTCGGCGATCAGCATGAAGTAGATCGAACCGGCGAAGATCGCCACGATGTCGACCACCACCGCATACACGCGCTTGACCTTCAGACCGAGGGTCAGCGTGGTCAGGCCGGCGGAGTACACCGACAGGTTGTTCGACAGCAGCAGCCCGCCGAACGCGGTGATCAGGTACGGCACAGCCATCCAGGTCGGCAGCATGTCGCGGATCGCCACGATCGGGTCGGTGGCTGAAGCGAGGTCGTTGTTGCCCACCGACAGCAAGCCGCCGAGGGTGATCAGCAACACCAGCGGAATCCCCGCACCGAACGCCGCTGAGGCGACCAGCCGCACAGCCTTGACGCTGCGATGCTGGTAGCGCGACATGTCGGCGCCCGCGTTGGCCCAGCCGATCCCGGTGCCGGCGGCCATGGTGCCGATACCGATAATCATCGCGCTCATTGGCGCTGGCGTGGCGTTGAACACCGCGCTCCAGTCGATGGTCGCGCAAAGGAAGCCACCGACCAGAATGTTCAGCGCGCCGAACACGTAGGTCGCCCACTTCTGGATGACCAGCAAGGTGGCGTGGCCAAGGCCGGAGACCGACAGGGTCAGCAGCACGAAAATCGCGATGAACACCAGGGTCAGCACCGGCGCACTCTTCGCCTCGACCGGCGAGCCGAACAGGATCGAGCACAGCGACAACAGCACGAAGGCTGCGGTGGTGGTGTTGACGGTTTCCCAACCCAGGCGCGACATCAGCGACACCAGGGTCGGACCGATATTGCCGCGCACACCGAAGATCGCTCGCGACAGGGTCAGGCTCGGCGCACGACCACGGCGACCGGCAATCGAGATGATCCCCACCACCGCGAATGAACCGGCGGCGCCAAGGATGGCGACGATGATTGCCTGCCAGATCGCCAGGCCGCGAAACGCGACCAGGGTGGCGCCCAGCGGCAGGCCAAGGATGGAAATGTTGGCAGCGAACCAGACCCAGAACAGTTGCAGCGGATGACCGTTGCACTCGCCTTCCGGCACCGGCTCGATGCCCCGGGTTTCCAGTTGCCCGGCGCTTTGCCCGGCGTTCGATGAACTCATGAGAAATGCTCCTGTTTGCCTTTATTGTGGTTGTGGCAATGACGCAAAACGACAAGACATCCCGGCCGTCCTGGGCCTGTCTGTGCGATCCATTGCGAGTTAAAAAGCAGATCGGCGGCGCGCCCTTCGTGAGCAGCCCCGCTCCCACACCGGAGCTGTCACGCCCTCAATCCTGCGGAATGCTTGTGTGAAAGCAGGCTTGCCCGCGAAGGCGTCGGCCCCTTCAGCGCAGGGCCAACAGCCCTGCTACCAGTGGTTCAAGCTCAAGATCATTGACTGACTTGACCGTCTCGATCATCGGCGCCGGCCAGCTCTCCAGACCCAGGCAGGCCCCGAGCATGGCGCCGAGAATCGCCGCGATGGTGTCGGTGTCGCCGCCGAGGCTGGCGGCCATGCACAACGCATCGAACGCCGACATTTCCCCTACCGCCACTTGCTGCGCGAGAGCGAAGGAAACGACGACCGACTCCTGGGACGCCACCGAAGTGCCGATCACGTCGTACAGCAGATCAGCGAGCAACGCCTTGTCGCTGTCGACGCTGATGCTGCGCGCCCAACTGATGCGCGAGCCGATGCGGCCACCGGCGACCCAGTGCCCATGCTCTTCGGCTTGCTGGGCGATCTGCTGGCCGAGGTTCAGCGCCTCGCCCAGGTCCATGCCATTGATGCCCGCCGACACCACCGCCGCCACCGCCGCTGCGCTGGAAATCCCCAGCGTGGTGTTGTGGGTGACCTGACAGGCCTGCACTACCGCCGCAATAAAACGCTCCGGATCGGCGACATCCGCCGCGATCCCCACCGGCGTGATGCGCATCGCCGCGCCATTGGTGGTGCCGTAGCGCCCGGCCTCTTCCGGCGAGTGACCGGCAAGGATCATCTCGATCGCACGTTTGGTCGATGGCCCGAGCAGATCCTGCGAACCCTTGGCCTGCATCTCGGCTTCCCATTCGATCAGCCGCTGCGCGAGCACCGCCGGTTCGATCCGGCCCTTGCCCTCGACCAGCAACTCGCCGACCAGAATCGCCTGTTCGGTGTCATCGGTGATCGAGCCTTTGGGCATATTCGCCGCGATCGGTTGCAGCGGACCGGCGTCTTGCAGATCGGCGATCTTGCCGAAGCGCACCTTGATGGTTTCGCGGTTCAGCGATTGCGTCGGCATGCCCAGCGCATCGCCGAGGGCCAGGCCATAAAACGCGCCCAGGGCACGGTCGAGCGCGGTCATTTCGATTCTCCAAATTGCAGGTGCAGACGGAAATGCACCGGGTCGAGCAGGCTTTCGACCTGCTCCATGAAACGGTTCTGCCGGTCGTAGGTGGTCCGCAGTGCCTTGAGAAACACCGTGCCTTCAGGGCGACCAAGCAGTTCGGCGTCCACGGCGTTCAGCGGTTCCGCACCGATCCATTGATCGCCGCGCTCGCCGACGTAACCGTAGGCGGCCAGGGTGATGGTCAGGGAATTGTCGATCAGACCCACTCGCGGCAGGCTTTCCAGGCCGCCATTGGCGGGCATCAATGAACGTTCAAGGGACACCAGCGTGCCGTCGTTGGAACGGCGACGACGTTCGAGGATGATGAATTGATCAGTGCCGAACACGGCTTGCAGATCCGTTCGAGTCACCGCTTCCAGACGCAACACTTCGGTATTGATCAGCGCCCCGGTATCGGCCAGGGCCTGCGCCCAGCCACTGCGCTGGTCGAGCACCACCCCGTCGAAGGTGACGATCGAGCCGACGCCGCTTTGCGTGGCGATGTAATTGCGCCGCTTCAGTTCGGCCAGCGCTTCGCGCAACGTGCCACGGCTGACGTTGAATTCCTGAGCCAACTGATGCTCGCCGGGCAACAGAAAGCCGTCCTCCATGAGGCCGCTTTCGATGCGCCGGACGAGTTCGTCGACCACCCTTTGTTTCTTGTCAAATCGTACCTGTCTAATCATGTACAAATTGATAACCGAAACGGGCTGAGACGGGCAAGGGAAATTTTGCGTGAGGTGACGGAAGGCGCCGGGGTCAAAAGCTTTCCCTCACCCTGGCCCTCTCCCGAAGGAAGAGGGCACTGAATGGGGGATATTAGGGAGGTACGTCGACCTGAAAGGGCTTTGCCGAATCCATAATCGAGCGGATTTTTCAGGTCGATGTAGAGCGTGTGACACTTCGGTCAGTCCCCTCTCCCTCCGGGAGAAGGCCAGGGTGAGGGGGCTTTTGATCTCAGCGTTGTTTCAAACGGTCGATCACCACAGCCAGCAACAAAATCGAACCCCGAATCACATACTGATAAAACGTGTCGATATTCTTCAGGTTCATCGCATTCTCGATGATCGCCAGAATCAACACCCCGGCAATCACATGCCGGATCATCCCGATCCCGCCACTCAGCGACACCCCGCCCAGCACGCAAGCGGAAATCACCGTCAGCTCGAAACCCTGACCGATCATCGGCTGCCCCGAGGTCATGCGCGACGCCAGAATCACCCCGGCCAGCGCACCGATCACGCCATGCACGGCGAAGATGATGATCTTGGTCCGATCGACGTTGACACCTGCCAGCAGCGCCGCTTCCTGGTTGCCACCAATGGCCATGGTGTTGCGCCCATAGGTGGTGTAGTTCAGCAGCCAGCCGAAAAACAGAAAGCAGACAATGGTGATCAGGATCGGCACCGGCACGCCGAACAACTGGCCATTGCCGAACACGAAAAATGATTCCTGCGACACGCCCACCGCTTTGCCGTTGGCAAAAATGTAGGCCAGGCCGCGGACGATCTGCATGGTCGCCAACGTAGTAATCAACGCATTGACCCGTAGCTTGGCAATCACGATGCCGTTGATCAGGCCAACGATCAGCCCCATCACCAGTGCCGCACTGACGCCAAGAAACACGCTGTTGGTGTCACGCATCACCACCGCCGCGACCACGCCGGCACAGGCGATCACCGACCCCACCGACAGGTCGAAGTGCCCCGACGCCAGGCAATACAACATGGTGCAAGCCGCGATCCCGGTGGTGGAAATCGCCAGGCCCAGGCCGCGCATGTTCAGTGGCGAAAGGAAGTTGTCGATCAGCAAGGTGCAGGCGACAAAAATGCCCACCGCCGCCAGCAGCATCACCCAGTCATCGAGGAAGCGCCGCAAGTCCAGGGGTTTGCGCTCGGTCGGCAGGGTTTCGTTTTGGGTTGTCATCATAGTCACCTCTCAGTTCGCCACGCCGCTGGCGCGTTGGCGCGGCAAAGCCAGTTGCAGCAGGTTGGATTCATTGGCCTGGTCACGGCTGACTTCGCCGCGCAGGGCACCTTCGCACAGCACCAGAATGCGGTCGGAAATGCCCATGACTTCCATCAGGTCGCTGGACACCACGATCACCGAAATACCCTCGGCGGCCAGGTTGTGGATGATCTGGTAGATCTCGGCCTTGGCGCCGATGTCGATGCCTCGGGTCGGCTCGTCGAGCAGCAAGACCTTCATCGGCATCGACAGCCAGCGCCCGAGAATGGCCTTCTGCTGATTACCGCCGGAAAGGAACTTGATCTGTTGCCCGGCGTGGGGCGTTTTCACTTTCAGGGCCTTGATCTGTTTCTCGGCGTTGCCCTTTTCCCAGATCCCGCGCAGCAGGCAACCGAGCCCGGAATGCGCGCTGCGGGCGCTGATGTTGATGTTCTCGGCGACACTGGCCAGAGGAATGATGCCCTCCTTCTTGCGATCCTCCGGGCACAGCAGAATCCCTGCGGCAATCGCGTCGCGCGGCGAGCGCAGCTTCAGCTCATGACCACGCAGCTCCAGGCGTCCGGCGCTGTTGCGTTCCAGACCGCTGAGCAGGCGGAACAGCTCGGTGCGCCCTGCCCCGACCAGCCCGAACAAGCCCAGAATCTCGCCCTTGTGCGCCTCGAAACTGATCGGCTCGCGCAGTCCCGGCCCGAGCAGGCCATCGACCTTGAGCGCCACCGCGCCGCGCGGACGGCTGCGGTAATCGTAGATGTCCTGGATGTCGCGGCCGACCATGCAGGTCACCAGTTGATCGTGGGTCAACTGGCTCATGTCGTCGAAAGTGCGCACGTAGCGACCGTCCTTGAACACGGTCACGGCGTCGCAGATGCGGAACACTTCTTCCATGCGGTGGGACACGTACAGCACGACTTTGCCCTCGTCGCGCAGGCGGCCGATGATCGCCATCAAACGATCGATCTCCCGCGCCGACAGGCTGCTGGTCGGTTCGTCAAAGGCAATCACATGGGCGCCACGGGACAACGCCTTGGCGATTTCCACCAGTTGCCGCTGACCGAGAGACAGGCGTCCGACCTTGGTCTGCGGGTCGATCTCATCCGCCAATCCCTTGAGGCACGCCAGCGCCTGCTGACGCAGCGTGCCGCGATTGATCAGGCCGAAACTGGCCGGCAGATGACCGAGAAACAGGTTCTCGGCCACGGTCATTTCCGGCACCAGATGCAGCTCCTGGTGAATCACCGCGACGCCGCTGGCGATACTGTCGGCGGTGGACTTGAACGCCATCGTCCGCTCGCCGATCTGCAATTCGCCGCTGCTGGGGATGTAGGCGCCGCCGAGGATTTTCAGCAGGGTCGATTTGCCGGCGCCGTTCTCGCCCATCAAGGCGTGAACCTGCCCCGGATGGGCGACGAAGCTGATGCCATCCAGCGCTTTCACGCCGGGAAAGGTCTTGCCGATCCCGTTGAAACGCAGAAGGCCGTATTCGTGTGTCTGTACTTGCGCGTGCATTTAAGCCACCTCTTCACTCTGATCCAACGGCCCGGTTGCCCGGGCCGTCGCAGCCATCAGTTCCACAGGCCGATCTTTTCCAGTTCCTGCTTGAAGTTGTCGCGGGTGATCAGCGTGACGTCATCCATGGCGGTGTACTTCGGCGGCTCTTTGCCGGTGGTGATCCACTCGTACATCATGCTCGCGGTGTTATAGCCCTCGATGTGCGGGCTCGGCAGCATCGACCCGTAGAAACCGCTGTTGGGCTTCTTCAGTTCGCCGATGGCGTCGGTGCCGTTGATACCGATGCCGATCACGTTGGCCGCCGCGAACCCGGCGGCTTCCGTGGCGCGCACACCACCGAGCACGGTGTTGTCGTTCATGCCACCGATAATCAGGTTTTTCGCCGCGCCCGGCAGTTTCACCAGTGCCGAGTTGGTGGCGTCCATGCTGCCCGGCACATCGAGGGTTTTCAGTGCCGAGAACAGGATGTGTTCCTTTGGCATGCCAGCGTCTTCCAGCGCCTTGACCGAGCCGTCGGTGCGCTTCTTGCCGGTATCGAGTTCGTTATAGGTGTTGACCACCGCGTAGGTGTCTTTCCAGTCCCAGTTACGCTTTTTCGCTTCGGCGGCCATGGCGGCGCCCTGCTTCTGACCGACCTCGAACGCGGCCATGCCGAGGTACGGCACGTCTTCCATGAACTTGCCGCTGGCATCGACAAAACGGTCGTCCACAGCAATCACTTTGAGGTCATTGAGCTTGGCCTTGGCCATGATCGCCGGGCCGAGGGAGACGTCCGGCGGGCAGATCACGAAGCCCTTGGCGCCGTTGGCCGCCAGGCTGTCGATGGCCGAGAGGGTTTTCTCGCCATCCGGAACGGCAATCTTGATCAGTTCGAAGCCTTTGTCCTTGGCCGCTTTTTCAGCAAAGGCCCATTCCGTCTGGAACCACGGCTCTTCCGCCTGCTTGACCAGGAAACCGATCTTCACCGGATCGGCGGCCAGCAGCGAACCGCTCAGGCTGAATGCAGTAACCGCCAGCGCGGCGCTGCACAGGGTACGAATGGCGAAACGACGTTTCATAAACAGACTCCTTGTTATTTTTCTTGAGCATTATTTGAAAAGCGTTAAAGCGTTCTGAGGGTGTTCCGGTTATCTATCACAAAATAGTCATATCGTATGATGATTGAATTTCAGACGGACCACGGCGCCTGGAATTCCATGCGATCAGTCGTGGTACAGCACCGAGCGGCCACCATCGATGGTGATGCACGAGGCATTGATAAACGGCGCTTCGTCGCTGGCCAGGAAAACCGCCGTCATCGCCACTTCAATCGGCTGGCCGATGCGCCGAGGCGGATGCAGATCCAGGGCACGCTGACGTTCAGCATGGGGGTCGGCGAAACCGTTCCAGTAATCGACGTTGAGCTGGGTTTCGATATAGCCCGGTGCGATCGCGTTGACCCGAATACCCTTGGGCGCATATTCGATGCCCAGCGCACGGGTCAGCCCGAGCAGACCGTGCTTGGCCACCGGGTACGGGAAGCAGCCGGGAATGATGTTGGAGGAATGGGTCGAGGCAATGTTGATGATGCTGCCAATGCCTTGTTCGATCATCTGCGGCAGCACAGCCTTGCAGCCGTACCACGCACCGTCGAGGTCGATGGCGAAGCAGCGGCGCCAGTCTTCTTCGGTCATTTCCAGCGGATCGCGGAACACGTTGACCCCGGCGCAATTGACCAGCACATCGATGCGGCCATGGCGCTCAACGGCCAGTCGCGCCATGGCGTGCAGATCCTGCTGGGACGACACGTCAGCCTTGAGCGCCTGCACATCCGCGCCCTGCTCGCGCCAGTGGGCGGCGACCTTTTCGACCTTGTCACCCTGGATATCGCTGATCACCAGTCTGGCCTGCTGTGAAGCGAAAGCCGCGACGATCGCCTCGCCAATACCCTGGGCAGCGCCAGTCAGCAGCACGACCTTATTTTTCAGTCGCTCACCCTTCGGCGGTGCAGGCACCGGTGGCAGGGAAAGAGGTTCGGCCATGGGTCAAAACTCCTGTTTGCAGGCACAAAAAAGACCGGGCATCTGACGATGACCGGTCTGCAAGGCTTCAAGAACAAACAGGCACGAAGCCGCGACGGCACTGGAACGGCCCGAAGCGCTGGCTCCGCAAGGGAGTGCGATGGAAATTCGCTGCATCACTTCACCTGTTTTGTTCTTTTTAAGTGTGAGTGCGTGTTACTGCTGGAGCCGACTATAAACCCGACCGCCAAATAATCTCAATATATAATTTTGCATCCCATATTTTGGGATTTAATCAGCAAATCGCGTACAGAGTTTTCCTGCAACATCGACCCGCAGCGACAGCACGGCGCCATCCAGCGGATGGTTGTGCGGACTCTTGGCACTGGTGATGTACAGGGTTTTCAGATCTTCCCCGCCGAACACGCAACTGGTGGGACGGCTGATCGGCAGATCGATCCGCCGGTCGACCTTGCCTTCCGGCGTCAGGCGCAGCAGGCAGCCACTGTCCCAACGGGCATTCCATACAAAGCCTTCGGTATCCATCGCCGAACCGTCCGGGCCACCGTTCTGATCCGGCCCATACCAGACACGGGCGCTGTCGAGGTTGCCGTCGGTATGAATGAAATAGCGGTGCAACGTGCTGTCGAGGCTGTCGCCGAACAGCAGCGTAGTGCCGTCGTCGCTCCACAGCAGCGTGTTGGGAATGCCCAGGCCACGCAGCAACGGCGTGACCCGTTTGTCGGGGTCAATGCGGAACAAGCCGCCGGAACGCCGGACGACCGGCAGATCCTCGCCCTGCTCGCCGATGTTGTTCTGCATGGTGCCCAGCCATAACCGGCCCCGGGCATCGCAACGTGCTTCGTTGGGGCGGTTGCCGGGTTGTGGGTCGGCGATGCAGAACAGCGTCAGCCGAGGTTCGAGGCCCGGGGAGTCGAGATCCAGCCGATAGACACCGCTGCTCAGGGTCACCAGGGCATCGCCGCTGGCACACGGAATGAAAGCCGAAACGTGCTCCGGCATCTGCCAGATCTGCACGTTCTGGCCGATCAGGCGCAGGGCCTGGCGGCCGGCGATATCCACCCAATACAACGCCTGGGTCGGCGCGTCCCAGAACGGGCCTTCACCGAGTTGCGCCCGGTGTTGGGTCACTGCGGTCGATGTCATGCAACCTCCTTGATTGTTCTTGTTGTTTTTACTGTGGGAGCAGAATCGGTGGTCCTAGCTGGCTTTTTTGTCGGCCCGGACTTGCGGGTAAAAGCGTTTGATCGCCAGGTCCGCGTTATCGATCAGGGTCATGCAGGCCCATACCCCACGCGCGGCATCCCGGGCGGCGATGGCGTCGGCCATGTCTTTGTGGATCGGCAAGGTGCGGCGCAATTCATCGGGATCGGCGGCGGAAACTTCGAACGACACTGCCAGCAGCGCGCCGAGGGCCGGCACCATTTGCTCGATGAATTGGTTGTGGCTGGCGGCAAGAATGCATTCGTGGAAGAACTGGTCGGCGCGGTTGTAATCAATGCCGCTGTCCACTGCCCGCTCCAGCGCATGGTAAGCCTGCTGCACCGCTTGCACCTGCTCGACGGTGGCACGTTCGCAGGCCCAGCGCACGGCCATCGGCTCAATGGTGCGGCGCAGGTCGAGCAGGTCATCGACGAAGTTTTCCGGCAAACCGCTGCGCGACAACCAGCCGACCACCTGCGGATCGAACAGGTTCCAGCGCCGCACCGGCAGCACGCGGGTGCCGACCTTCGGCCCGACTTCGAGCATGCCTTTGGCGACCAGGGTCTTGATGGCTTCGCGAATCACCGTGCGGCTGACGCCCAGTTGCTCACCCAGGTCCGCCTCGACCTTGATGGCCTGCCCCGGCTTGACCTGGCCGGCGGCAATCCAGCCGCCCAGCCAGTCGACCGTTGATGCATGAAAGCTGCTGGACATGGGCACCTCAAAGCCGTTCGCGATGGGTGTCCACGCTAATCATCATACGATTGAGAGTCAAATCAGATTTTCGAACCCTACAAGAAATGTGGGATCAGGGTTCGAGGCCAATGCGGAAGAACTCGCCGCCGCTCCACACGCCAAGCCAGCGCTGGCCGTCGAGTTCGCGACTGACCGCCAGCTCCACCAATTGGTAGAACACATTGCGGTGGATCAGCGCTTCAAGGTTGCTGCGCACATGCACGTAGGGCGCCGGCTCCTGGGTGTCAGGGTCGATTTCCACACGGATCGGATGTTCAACGCCGGCCTCGGTGGTTTCGTCGACGTTGGTGGTGAAGCGCAACACCTGCGTCTCACCCTCGCCTTCAACGTCCACGGCAATCGCCACGAACGGCGCATCGTCGACCTTGATCCCGACTTTCTCGACCGGGGTGATCAGGAAATAGTCATCGCCGTCACGACGGATGATGGTGGAGAACAGTTTGACCATCGGCTTGCGCCCGATCGGCGTACCCAGGTAATACCAGGTGCCGTCCCGGGCGATGCGCATGTCGATGTCGCCACAGAAATCCGGATTCCACAGGTGTACCGGCGGCAGGCCTTTGGTCTTCGGGATCTGTCCCAGCAGGTCATTGGCTTTTTGCGGGCCACTCATGGCGTTCTCTCCGGATTATTGGTCGCTGATGCCCAGCAGACTGCGCGCGTATTGCTCCAGCGGCGGGCCGATCAGGTCTTCTGGCTTGTTGTCATGGAACGTCAGTAAACCGCCACGACTCTTGATCCGTGCAGTATCGATCAAATACTGGGTGCTGGTCTCGATCAACATGATCTGAATCACCCCGCCATCGATGCCCAGGCGATCCACGGCTTCCTGATCGAGCCACTCGTCAGAGTTGCCGATGCGGTCGTCAGCCTTGGCGAAACGCGTGTAAAGCAGGTAATGGGCACCGGCGTCGCGGGCTTCGCCCATCGCCTGGTCAAGACCTTCCGGCGCACGGGCGCGGCGGACCATCGGGAAATATTCGACAAAACCCTTGAAGGCTTCTTCGGCCACCACGTTGGGCCGGGGATAGGAACCACCCGGCGGCGCGAATGAACCCTGGGCGATATAAATGAACGAATCCGGCTGAATGCGCAGGTTGTTCACACGGCGGCTGTCGCTGTGATCCAGCAGCCCCGCGTCGCTCATGTGATAGCGAGTGCCTTCGGCCATATCGCTGACATTCATGCAGCCGCCAAGCGCCAAAACGGCCAGCAGCAAAACCAGGCTACGCATCCTCATCCTCCAGAAGCCGGTGACGGAAAACCGGCGAATGGCCGTTGGATGCAGCTTTTGCGCCAGCTCGGGAATATGGCGGACTCAGAGACGGCATTCGCAAAAAAGCCCGCCCCCACGGACCCGGATACAGAGTCTGTGGGAGCGGGCTTGCTCGCGAAGGCGATTGATCAACCGCCGATGATCTTCATCACCGTCGCACCGCCGGAGAACGCCACTTCCTGCTTGTCCCCCAGCGCCTTGACCAGCAATCGCTGCAACGCCGGCAACGCCTGATGACGCGGCTTGTCGAGCAGATCACCGACATAGTGGCGGTTGCTCGACGACAGACAGCCGTGCAGCCATCCGGTGGAGGAAAGACGCAACCGCGAGCAGGTGCGGCAGAACGGCACGCTTTCGTTGGCGATCACGCCGAAATTGCCCAGGCCGGGAATCGCATAACGTACGGCGGTGGCGTCCACCGGGGCGTCGGTCTGCGCGAACTCGTAACGCTCGCCGATCAGGCCGAGCAATTGCTCAAGGCTGACGAACTGCTGCAGGAAGGCGTTGGAGTCCTTGGCCAGGTGGCCCATGCGCATCAGCTCGATGAAGCGCAGCTCGTAGCCCCGCTCAAGGCAGTAATCGAGCAGCGGCATCACCTGATCGAGGTTCTGCCCGCGCAACGGCACCATGTTGACCTTGATCTTCATCCCCGCCGCCGAGGCCTGATCCATGCTGTCGAGCACGGTCGCCAGGTCACCACCACGGGCGATGCTGCGGAACGCGCCGGCATCCAGGGTATCGAGGGAAACGTTGATCCGGCGCAGACCGGCATCCACCAACAGCGGAAGTTTTTTGCCGAGGAGTTGACCGTTGGTGGTCAGGCTGATGTCTTCCAGGCCCATCTGGCCGACGGCGGTCATGAACGATTCGAGTTTGGGGCTGACCAGCGGTTCACCGCCGGTGATGCGCAGACGCTCGATACCAGCCGCTTCGATCAGGTAGGCAACGCCGCGTGCCATGGCTTCGGCCGACAGCTCATCCTGCGCAGCCACCAACCGCTTGCCGTTGGGCACGCAGTAGGTACAAGCGTAGTTGCAGGCGGAAGTCAGACTGATCCGCAAATTGCGAAAACGCCTGCCTTGACGGTCAACGATCATGATCACTCCGGCGAAAGGAAATCGAGCCGCTAAAACTTGACTCACAAATCAAGTTTTAGCAAGCCCTATGCCTGAGTATATTCCTGCGGTACTGCGTCATGTAGCGAAAACATGGCGCAATAAGGCAACTGAATGGTTCAGCTGCTCGGCGTTTCGGGGTCGCGCTTGCGTTTGTTGCCCATGCGCACGCCGATGTCCATCAGGAACTGGAAGAAACCTTCCTGATCTTCCAGCACATTGCTCCAGAACGGCGAGTGATACAGCGCCACCGCGCCGTGCACCAACGCCCAGGAAGCGCAGTAGTGGAAGTACGGCGGCACGTCTTCCAGCTTGCCTTCGCTGATGCGGCCCTTGATCAGCAGGGTCAGGCGTTCGAAGTTCGAGGCACGGATCTTGTGCAGCTCTTCGACCATCTCTGGCACCTGGTTGCCCTTGACCACTTTCTCTTCCAGGCGGTCGAACAGGCGATAGCGTTGCGGGTCGCGCATGCGGAATTCGAAGTAGGCACGGGACAGGGCTTCCTTGTCCTTGTCGACATCGGCCGAATGCAGCAGCTCGTTCAAGTCGCGCTCGTAATCGAGCATCAGGCGCAGATAGATTTCCGCCTTGGACTTGAAGTGCTTGTAGATCGTGCCTTTGCCGATACCCACGGCATCAGCAATCATCTCGACGGTGACACTGTCTTCACCTTGTTCGAGGAACAGCTTGAGCGCGGTATCGAGAATTTCTTGCTCGCGGCGACGAAACTCACGGACCTTACGAGGTTCTTTGTGCATAAGAAAAGGTCTGTAGGGGTCAAAATTCGAAGCCGCGTATTATGCCTAACTTACGCAAAAATGCACGGAACATCCGACCATATCTGTACTTCTCGTTCATTTCACGAACGTTTGCCCGTGAATGAGAACTCAACTGAAGCGAACGTATTCCAAATTTGTTTAAAAACCCCGACCGGCTAACTGGACTGAACGCCAGACTGATCAATACTTGAACTGTCGGGCGGCATCTCCCCCAAGTGCCGCGCCGATAAAGGTACCAAGGGACCGCGTGCCTTTGTTTTACTCCTAATGGTCTTAACCCGGATTCACCCCCCAGAACCCGGGTTTTTTTTGCCTGCGATTCAGGGCTTTACGTGCGCCAGCGGAAACAGGCGCCTGAAATTCTGCGTCGTCTGTTCGGCGAACCGGTCATAAGGCACGCCACGCAGCATCGCCAGAAACTCTGCCACTTCCCGCACGTACTGCGGCAGGTTCGGTTTGCCGCGATAAGGGATCGGCGCGAGGTAAGGCGAATCGGTTTCCACCAGCAGGCGATCCGCCGGAACCTTGCTTGCCACATCGCGCAAGGCATCGGCATTGCGGAACGTGACGATTCCCGACAGGGAAATGTAATAACCCATATCCAGCGCAGCCTTGGCCATCTCCCAGTCTTCGGTGAAGCAATGCAGCACACCGGCCTGGGGCAACGCGGCTTCGCGCAGCAACTCAAGGGTATCGGCGCGGGCACCACGGGTGTGGATGATCACCGGTTTGCCGGTCTGCTGCGCCGCTTGCAGGTGCAGGCGAAACGACGCCTGCTGCAATTCGGCGGCTTCCGGCTCGTAGTGATAATCCAGGCCGGTTTCACCGATCGCCACCACTTTCGGGTGATTGAGTTCGTGCAACAGCCAATCCAGCGCAGGGGCCGCGCCCGGCTGCACATCCAGCGGATGCACGCCGACAGAGCAATCGACATCGTCGTAACGCTCGGCCAGGGCCTTGACCTCGGCGGCGTTGTCGGCGCTGACGCCGATACACAGGAAGTGCCCTACTCCGCGCCCGCGCGCGGCGTCGAGCGCGGCATCCAGGGAACCGTCATGGGCGGCAAGGTCGAGGCGATCAAGGTGACAATGGGAATCTACGAGCATAAAAACACGGCAACTTACATCGTATGAGTGGGACGGTCGGACTTCAGGGCTCCGGCCAGATGAGTTTCGATGCGACTGCGGGCGGTGTTGTCGCCATCGTTGAATTGCACGCCGACACCGGCAGCGCGGTTGCCCTGGGCACCCTTGGGGGTGATCCAGGCCACCTTGCCGGCGACAGGAATCTTTTCCGCTTCCTCCATCAGGTTCAGCAGCATGAACACCTCATCGCCCAACTTGTAGCTCTTGTTGGTCGGGATGAACAGACCGCCATTCTTGATGAACGGCATATAAGCGGCGTAAAGCACGGACTTGTCCTTGATGGTCAGGGACAAAATGCCGTTGCGCGGCCCTGGGCCGATGGGTTCATTCATGTTGACCTCCACTGCTGATCTTCAGAGTCTAGGCACACATCGTTGTTTTGGGGCATCTACCTCTGGCCTGGCAGCCCCACCCATTGCACCAACAGCGCCTCCAGCAGCAACGCCGGATTGAGGTTGGCCTTGCTCAAGACCTTCTGGCGCTGGGCGAGAATCCAGTCCTGAATATCGAGTACCTTGCCCTGAGCGCTTTTCTGCGCCAGATACTGCACGACCTTGCGCATGTCGGCCAGGCCAAGGCCCGCTTCATCCTGCGTCAGTTGATAACGCAGGATCAGGTTCGACCAGTCACAGAACCAGTCGAACAGCCGCAGCATCGGAATCGTTTTCCATTCTTCGGCCAGCTGCGTCGGCGATTGCTGCTGCTTGAGCAGTTTTTTCACCCCTTCCACCACCTGCGCCCGCTGCTCGCGCACGCCCTGGGCCTGCAGGTCGACGGCAGCCAGTGGCGATCCGGCGGCCAGGGTCAGCAGTTCGACACGCTCCTCGACGGAACATTCCGGCAGCGCCTGCGCCAGCCACTCCAGGCTCATGGCCTCACCCGGCAACGGACAGGCCTGCTGCACGCAGCGGCTCTTGATGGTCGGCAACAGCCGGCTCGGCTGGTGACTGACCAGCAGCAGCACGGTATTGCCGGAAGGCTCCTCAAGACTCTTGAGCAAGGCGTTGGCGGCGTTGATGTTCATCGACTCCACCGGCTCGATCAGTACGACCTTGCGCCCGCCCAGCTGCGCGGTCTGCACCACGAAACTGACCAGATCGCGCACCTGATCGACCTTGATCGCCTTGTCCGCCTCTTCCGGTTCGAGGATGTAGTTATCCGGATGGCTGCCGGCCTTGAGCAGCAGGCAGGATTTGCACTCGCCGCAGGCGTCCGGTGTCGGACGCTGGCACAGCAGGCTGGCCATCAGACGCTCGGCCAGCGCACGCTTGCCGATCCCGGCGGGTCCGTGCAGCAGATAGGCGTGCGCGTGCTGGCTACGCCCGGCCAGTTGCTGCCAGAGGCTGGCCTGCCACGGGTAGGCCTCAGCCACGGCTCAGCTCCAGCAATCGCGGCAACAGCCCGTCGAGCGATTGCTGGACCTGCGCCAGCGGTTGACCGGCGTCGATCCGCACATAGCGCGCCGGATCAGCTTCGGCACGCTTGAGGAAGGCACTGCGCACCGCCTCGAAAAACGCCCGGCCTTCCAGCTCGAAACGGTCCAGGCGACCACGGGCACTGGCCCGGGCGAGGCCGATTTCCACCGGCAGATCGAAAATCAGCGTCAGATCCGGACGCAGATCACCCTGCACGAAAGTCTCCAGTGCGGCGATCCGTTCCAGCGACAAACCGCGACCGCCGCCCTGATAGGCGTAGGTCGAATCGGTGAAACGGTCACACAACACCACGGCGCCACGGGCCAGTGCCGGGCGGATCACCTCGGCAAGATGCTGGGCGCGGGCGGCGAAGACCAACAGCAGCTCGGTGTCCGGGTTCATGACCTCGTCAACCGGTGCCAGCAGCACTTCACGAATGCGCTCGGCCAGCGGCGTACCACCGGGCTCGCGGGTCAGCACCACTTCGAGACCGGCGGCGCGCAGGCGCTCGGCGAGGTACTCGCGGTTGGTGCTCTTGCCGGCGCCTTCCGGGCCTTCCAGGGTAATAAACAAGCCAGTCACAGGCAGTCCTTAGTCAAAGTCATTGCGCGTTTTGCGGGGCGGCCGCTTCCGGATCGGGTGCGGCCTGCGGAGCCGGTGCCGGGTCCTGGGCGGGAACCTGCGGCAACGCGTCCGGCGCGGTATCGGGCGATGCGGCAGGAATCGCCTCTTCGGCGGCCGGAGCAGCTCCCGGTGCCGTCGCTGGCGCCGGGCTGGAGCGGTAATCCGCGCGTCGCTTGAGCTGGAACTCGCGCACCGCATTATTGTGCGCATCCAGATCGTCGGAGAACACATGGCTGCCATCGCCACGGGCGACGAAGTACAGGCTGTTGCCTTCCACCGGGTTGAGGGCCGCGTGAATCGCCTCGCGACCGACCATGGCAATCGGCGTCGGCGGCAGCCCCGGAATCACGTAGGTGTTGTACGGTGTCGCTTCCTTGAGATGGGCGCGGGTCAGCTTGCCGTTGTAGCGATCACCCAGACCGTAGATCACGGTCGGGTCGGTCTGCAATTGCATGCCCAGCGCCATGCGTCGAACGAACACACCGGCAATCTGCCCCCGCTCCTGAGGCACGCCGGTTTCCTTCTCCACCAGCGAGGCCATGATCAGCGCCTGATAGGGTTCGGTGTACGGCGCATCGGCGGAACGTTTTTCCCACTCTTTGGCCAGCACTTCGTCAAGGCGGTCGAACGCCTTCTTCAGCAACTCGACGTCAGACACGCCGCGTACGAAGCGATAGGTGTCCGGGAAGAAACGCCCTTCCGGGAACAGGCCGCGATGGCCGATCTTCTCCATCACTTCACTGTCGCTCAGACCGTTGAGGGTCTGCTCGACTTTTTCATCCTTGGCCAAAGCGGCGCGCACCTGATGGAAGTTCCAGCCTTCGACCAGCGTCAGGCTGTACTGAACCACGTCGCCACGCTTCCACAACTCGATCAGACCGTTGACGGTCATGCCCGGCTGCATGCGGTATTCGCCGCTGTGAATCGGCGTGCCGGCCAGATTGAAGCGCCAATAGACCCGCAGCCAGAAGGCGTCCTTGATGACGCCATCCGATTCAAGTCCGAGGAAAGTACGGGTCGGAGTCGACCCCTTGGGCACATCCAGCAGTTCTTCCTGCGTGATGTTCAGTGGCTGCTCCAGCGCCGAATGGATCTTCCAGGCGCTGGCGCCCAGCAGCAGCCCTGCCAGAACCAGTCCGGTTTCCAGCAGCAGCAAAAGTTTACGTCTCACGAATCAAGCATCCAGTAGCGTGCGGGCAATGGTTTGCAGTTTACGGGTGAGCGGGCCAACCGGCCAGTGCAGTGCAGCACAGGCGCGTACCGGCCAGATGCCGTACACGCTGTTGCAGACGAAGACTTCATCGGCCCATTGCAGTTGATCGAGGCTGATGTCGGTGATTTGTACGGGGATTGCCAATGACTCGGCCTGAAACAATATTTCGGCGCGCATCACACCGGCCACGCCGCAGCACTTCAGATCCGCCGTGACCAGCACACCGTCGCGCACCAGAAACAGATTACTGAACACGCCCTCGATCACCCGACCAGCCTGATCGAGCATCAAGCCTTCGGCGTGCTCGCTGTCCTGCCATTCGGCACGGGCGAGGACTTGTTCCAGACGATTCAAGTGTTTCAGGCCGGCCAGCAACGGCTGAACGGACAGGCGCGTCGCGCACGGAAACAGCCGAATGCCCTGCTCGCCATGGGCGGCCGGGTAAGCGGCGGGGGGATTGCCTTGCAGGATGCGCCGGCCCTGCGCCGAAGGATCCGGCGCATAACCGCGCAAGCCGTCGCCACGGGTGAGGATGAGCTTGAGCACACCTTCGCCCATGGCCGCGGCATAGGATTGCAGCTCGGCGCGAATCAGCTCGATATCGGCCGCGATGGCCAGGCGCGAACAGCCGTCGGCCAATCGGATCAGATGACGATCCAGCAGCAATGGCTGACCGCCACGCACGGCGATGGTCTCGAACAGACCATCGCCGTAAGCCAGGCCGCGATCTTTCAGCGACAGAGCGTCAGCCGGTTGACCGTCGACCCAGCAGTCCATCAGCCGGCGAACCGACGGAACGCCAACGTGCCGTTGGTGCCGCCAAACCCGAAGGAGTTCGACAACACGACATCGATGTCCATGTTGCGCGCGGTGTGCGGCACGAAATCGAGATCGCAGCCTTCATCCGGCTCATCGAGGTTGATGGTCGGTGGTGCCACCTGGCTGTTGATCGCCAGCACGCTGAAGATCGCCTCGACCGCGCCCGCCGCACCCAACAGGTGGCCGGTCATCGACTTGGTGGAGCTGACCGCCAGTTTATAGGCGTGATCACCGAACACCGACTTGATCGCGTTGGCTTCGGCGAGGTCGCCGGCCGGGGTCGAGGTGCCGTGGGCGTTGATGTATTGCACCTGATCGACGTTGATCTTCGCGTCGCGCAGTGCATTGGTGATACAGCGTGCAGCACCGGCGCCGTCGGCAGGTGGCGAAGTCATGTGAAACGCGTCGCCACTGGTGCCGAAGCCGATCAGCTCGGCATAAATGGTCGCGCCGCGAGCCTTGGCGTGCTCGAGCTCTTCGAGCACCAGGGCACCGGCACCGTCGGACAGCACAAAACCGTCACGGCCCTTGTCCCATGGACGGCTGGCACGGGTCGGCTCGTCGTTGCGGGTCGACAGCGCACGAGAGGCACCGAAGCCACCCATGCCCAGACCGCACGCGGCCATTTCCGCGCCGCCGGCAATCATCACGTCGGCTTCGTCGTACATGATGTTGCGCGCCGCCATGCCGATGCAGTGCGTACCGGTGGTACACGCCGTGGCGATGGCGTAGTTAGGCCCCTGTGCACCCAGATGGATGGACAGGAAACCGGAAATCATATTGATGATCGAGCCAGGCACGAAGAACGGAGAAATCCGTCGCGGGCCAGTCTCATGCAGCGTACGGCTGGTTTCTTCGATGTTGGTCAGACCGCCGATACCCGAACCCATGGCCACGCCAATGCGCTCACGGTTGGCGTCGGTAACTTCCAGACCGGCGTTGCGAACCGCTTGAAAACCCGCAGCGAGACCGTACTGAATGAACAGGTCGAGCTTGCGTGCTTCCTTGACCGACAGGTATTCCTCGACATTGAAGCCCTTCACCGAGCCGCCGAAGCGGGTGGAATAGGCAGAAAGGTCGGTGTGTTCGATCAGACCAATGCCACTGCGGCCAGCCAGAATGCCCTGCCAACTGCTCGGCACATCCGTGCCCAGTGGCGACAACATACCCATACCGGTGACTACGACGCGTCTACGCGACACAGCACTCTCCTTTTTTCAAATGACGACTTTGCATCAGGCCTAAAGAAAAAACCGCACGCCATGATGGCAGTGCGGTTTTTTCCATGACAGCAAACAACGATTACAAACTATTAGCCCTGGTGGCTAGTAACGTAGTCGATTGCAGCTTGTACAGTAGTGATCTTCTCAGCTTCTTCGTCAGGGATTTCGGTCTCGAATTCCTCTTCCAGAGCCATCACCAGCTCAACGGTGTCAAGGGAGTCGGCACCCAGGTCTTCAACGAAGGAAGCAGTGTTGATCACTTCTTCTTCTTTAACACCCAGTTGCTCGGCAACGATTTTCTTGACGCGCTCTTCGATGGTGCTCATACCTTGTTTTCACTCCTAATGGACAAATTCAGGCAGCTGGCCAGTGGGTAAGTGTATAGAAAGGCTTTTCAGCTTTTCAACTGAAAGCTTCGTTCCCCAGACCCGGCAGCCCTCTGCCTATAAATAGATTGCAGCTTTATAACGGATTTTAGACAGCTCGTATGACATTTTTTTGAAGCAATCCGTCACATTTTACTTACATGTACATCCCGCCGTTCACCGGGATTGTAGCTCCGGTCACGTATGCCGCAGCGTCGGACGCAAGAAAAGCGACCACGGATGCGATCTCTTGAGCTTGTCCCAGACGCCCCAGCGGAATCTGCGTCTGCAAGGCTTCACGCTGTGCCTCAGGCAGTTCGCGGGTCATATCGGTGTCGATAAACCCTGGGGTTACCGAGTTGACCGTAATCGCACGCGAACCGACCTCACGCGCCATTGCCCGGCTGAAACCTTCCAGACCGGCCTTGGCGGCTGCGTAGTTTACTTGGCCTGCGTTGCCCATGGCACCCACCACCGAGCCGATACTGATGATTCGACCCCAGCGCGCCTTGGTCATGCCACGCAGAACGCCCTTGGACAGGCGATACAGACTGTTCAGGTTGGTATCGATCACGTCGTACCATTCGTCGTCTTTCATGCGCATCATCAGGTTATCGCGGGTGATGCCGGCATTATTGACCAGGATCGCCGGCGCGCCGAACTGCTCCTGAATGCTCGCCAGTACAGCGCTGACCGACTCGTCGCTGGTGACGTTGAGTTCCAGGCCAGTGCCCTGGATACCGTGTTCTTTCAGGGTTGCGGCAATGCGCTCGGCGCCCGAAGCGGAGGTCGCGGTGCCAACGACGATGGCACCCTGACGACCCAGTTCCAGTGCGATAGCCTGGCCGATACCACGGCTCGCGCCGGTGACCAGTGCAACTTTACCTTGCAGACTCATGCAAGCTTCTCCTGATTCAGGCCTGCGCTGCGCGAGCGGCAGCGAAGGCATCTGGGGTATTGAGGTTGGAAGTCGATACGCCTTCGGCGCAGCGTTTGTTCAGACCGGCCAGCACTTTGCCAGGACCGCACTCGACCAGACTGGACGCGCCCTTGGCGGCCAGGGTCTGTACGGATTCGACCCAGCGTACTGGCTTGTACAGTTGTTCGAGCAGATCACGCTTGAGGGTTTCCAGATCCGCCGGCACCTGGGCGCTGACGTTCTGGACCACAGGGATCTGCGGCGCCTGCCAGTCGATGGCAGCAATGGATTCGGCAAAGCGTTCGGCGGCCGGACGCATCAGCTCGCAGTGCGACGGCACGCTCACCGGCAACGGCATCGCACGCTTGGCGCCACGCGCCTTGCAGCCTTCGATCGCACGATCAACCGCCGCCTTGGCACCGGCGATAACCACCTGGCCCGGGGAGTTGAAGTTGACGGCGCTGACCACTTCACCCTGCGCCGCTTCGGCGCAGGCAGCCAGCACGTCGGCGTCTTCCAGACCGAGGATGGCAGCCATGCCGCCCTGCCCGGCCGGAACCGCTTCCTGCATCAACTGGCCACGGCGCTCGACGAGCTTCACCGCGTCTGCCAGGCTCAGGCTGCCAGCCGCCACCAGGGCGCTGTACTCACCCAGGCTGTGACCGGCGACGAAGGCCGGGCGCGCGCCACCTTCAGCCAGCCACAGGCGCCACAGGGCGATCGAGGCGGTCAGAATGGCCGGTTGGGTTTTATCGGTTTGGTTGAGCAGCTCTTCCGGCCCCTGCTGGGTCAGTGCCCACAGGTCATAACCCAGAGCATCGGATGCTTCTTTGAAAGTTTCGAGGACCAGCGGATATTGCGCGCCCAGCTCGGCCAGCATGCCGAGGGACTGCGAACCCTGTCCTGGAAAGACGAATGCGAGGGAAGCAGACATGTAACAAGCCCCTAATGATCTTGTCGTCGGAGAATTGACGTCCCGTCCTGGGGACGCAAGAAACTGACAGTTGGATGGCCCTTTGAACCGGGCGGTCACATTTAAGCATTGTCCGACGAAAACGCCTAAGACAACAAATCCTCCAGACGGCCGTGAAGACGCTCGGGAAGATTCTCCTGAATCTCGATCAACGCCCGCTGAATGGCACTCTGAAAGCCCTGGACGCCAGCAGAACCGTGGCTTTTCACCACAATTCCCTGCAATCCGAGAAAGCTCGCGCCGTTGTGTCGCGCCGGCGCCAGATCCGCCTGCAAACGCTTCATCAAAGGCAAAGCCAGCGCTCCCACGGCACGGGAGGCAAGGTTTTTCCTGAACAGCGCCTCGATGCGCGCGGCAATCATCGTCGCCAGGCCTTCGCTGGATTTGAGCAGGATGTTGCCGACGAACCCGTCGCAAACCACCACGTCAGCTTCACCACGGTACAGCCCGTCACCCTCGACGAAACCGACGTAGTTGATGCCACGAGCCGCCTGCAACAGCGTCGCAGCCAGCTTGACTTGCTGATTGCCCTTGATGTCCTCGGTGCCGATGTTCAGCAGCGCCACACGCGGGCGAACAATACCCAGCGTCTGCGCGGCCACCGACCCCATCACCGCGAATTGCAACAGATGCTCGGCACTGCAATCGACGTTGGCGCCGAGATCGAGCAACTGGCAATAGCCTTTTTGAGTGGGAATCGCCGCGACCATCGCCGGCCGGTCGATGCCTGGAAGGGTCTTGAGGACAAATCGCGACAAGGCCATCAACGCACCGGTATTGCCGGCGCTGACACAGGCCTGAGCCTTGCCGTCACGCAACAGCTCAAGTGCGACACGCATTGACGAATCCGGCTTGCCACGCAGGGCCTGGGCAGGTTTTTCGTCCATGGTGATGACTTCGGACGCCGACACGATCGTCAGACGCGCGCGATCGGCAGCCGATTGGCCGGTGATCAATTCTTCAAGAAGGGAGGGTTGACCGACGAGGGCCAGGTGCAGCGAGGGCGTAGCAGAAAGGCAAGCAAGGCTGGCCTGAACAATGCTGCGGGGACCGAAGTCCCCGCCCATTGCGTCAATCGCGATGACTTGAGCGGACAAGTGATTACTCGTCAGCGCCCTTGTCGATCACTTTACGGCCACGGTATACGCCTTCTGGCGATACGTGGTGACGCAGGTGAACTTCACCAGTGGTTTTTTCTACAGACAGGGTGCTAGCCTCGAGAGCGTCGTGCGAACGGCGCATGTCACGGGCAGAGCGGGATTTTTTGTTCTGCTGAACAGCCATAATTGATTAACTCCTAAACGTTTGGGTCACGCTTTAACTGCGCCAATACACTGAACGGGTTGGACCGCGTTACCTCGTCCTCGCTCGGTTCGGGTTCATCTGCTCCCGCCGGCTGCTGGCATTCTTCCGGATGATGAGCAGGCACAATGGGCAAGGCGAGCAGAAGCTCCTCCTCGATCAGTGACTGCAGATCCAAAGGATCTTCGCCCAGTTCCAGCACGTCATAACCTTTCGGTATCGACTGGGTATTCGCACCCTCCTTCACCACGGCGTAACTGCATTCGCTGTGGATCGGCAGGGTGACCAGCTCAAGACAACGCTGGCAAACCATTTTGACTTCGGTGTCGATAAAGCTGTGGATCACCACAGATTTACGTTCATCTCGTTCAAAAACAAGTTTCGCCTGCACCGTACCGACATCGTCGGAAAGCGGGTCGCAGAGTCTCTTCAAATCGGCCAGCAGCAGTTCACCTTGAAGGGTGGTGCCACGGTCAGCCAATTTGCGCGGGTCAACGTGAGGTGGAATCGGGTCATTCAACATAGGCGCAGCATTATAGGGATGCACCCACCCATGTCAAAGGAAATTGTGCCCTGTCCGTCACTTGCAAGCCTCCGCTAGAATCCGCCACCTGCCTCAGGAGATGCGAATGCTGCCTTTATTACTCGCTTCAAGCTCGACCTATCGTCGGGAATTGCTCAGCCGCTTGCGTTTGCCGTTCGTCTGCAGCTCACCGGACATCGACGAAAGCCATCGCCCGGGCGAGCCGGCAATCGAGCTGGTCAAACGCCTCGCCGAACAAAAAGCCAGGGCCCTTGCCGCCAGCCACCCGGCACATTTGATCATCGGCTCGGATCAAGTGGCCGTGCTCGGCAACCGGATCATCGGCAAACCGCACACCTTCGACAAGGCCCGCGAACAGTTGCTGGCCGCCAGCGGCGCCAGCGTCACCTTCCTGACGGGCGTCGCCCTGCTCAACAGCCAGAGCGGGGCCTGCCAGGTCGACTGCGTGCCGTTTACCGTACACATGCGCACACTGGACGAAGCACGCGTCGAACGCTACCTGCACGCCGAACAACCCTACGACTGCGCCGGCAGCTTCAAGGCCGAAGGTCTTGGCGTGAGCCTGTTCCAAGCCACTGAAGGCCCGGACGCCACCAGCCTGATCGGCCTGCCGCTGATCCGCCTGATCGACATGCTGCTGGCCGAAGGCGTGCAAATTCCCTGACTCACAAAAAACCGGCCATCAAGGCCGGTTTTCTTATAGCAACGACACTCAGCGCAACGACGGCCCGTGGAACCCCATCCACATCGCCAGTTGCTCGGCGACGCTGGCCCCCAGCTTCTTCGAGAAGCGGTCGAACGGCGACTCCTGAACGGTAAAGTCGACCAGTTCCTTCTCGCCGATAACGTCACGCGCCACCGAACTGGCATTGCCCAGACCATCGATCAAGCCCAGCGGCAGCGCTTGTTCGCCGGACCAGACCAGCCCGGAGAACAGCTCCGGATGCTCCTTGTCCTTGAGGCGATCGCCACGACCCTGCTTGACGCTATTGATGAACTGCTTGTGCGTGGTATCCAGCACGCTCTGCCAGAACGCGGTTTCTTCAGGCTTCTGCGGCTGGAACGGATCGAGGAACGATTTGTGCTCGCCAGAGGTGTAGGTGCGGCGCTCGACACCCAGCTTCTCCATGGTGCCGACAAAGCCATAACCGGCCGCCGTCACACCAATCGAACCCACCAGGCTCGCCTTGTCGGCGTAGATCTGATCCGCCGCGCTGGCAATGTAATAAGCACCGGAAGCACCCAGATCGGAAATCACCGCATACAGCTTGGTATCCGGGTTCAACCCGCGCAGACGCTTGATCTCGTCATACACGTAGCCGGACTGCACCGGACTGCCGCCCGGGCTGTTGATGCGCAGGATCACGCCCTTGACCTTCTTGTCCTCGAAGGCCGCCCGCAAGCTGCCGACGATATTGTCGGCGCTGGCCGGCTCCTTGTCGGCGATCATGCCGTTGATATCGATCAGCGCGGTGTAATTGGGGCCACGGGTGGCGCTTTTTTCCATGTCCATCAACGGCGTGAACAGGATCAGCGCAACAAACAGATAAACAAACGTCAGCAGCTTGAAGAAAATCCCCCAACGCCGCGAGCGCCGCTGCTCCTGCACACCCGCCAGCAGCGTCTTTTCCAACAGCTTCCAGCTTTTCGCGTCACCGTCGTCGGCACTTGCCTTGGCCGGTGCTTTCCATTCGTCGGTCATGCCATCCACCCCAGCAAAATCGTATTAGGCCTGCTGCGCCAGCCAGGCATGCAATTCGGAAAAACGGTCAATCGACAGACGCGGCTCGAACTGCTGCAGCGAGTCAATCGACTGTGCGCCGTAACTCACCGCCACCGAGCCCATGCCCGCATTGCGCGCCATCAACAGATCAAAGGACGAATCCCCGACCATCAGCGCCTGCTCGGCACGCACACCGCAATGCGCGAGGATCTGCTCCAGCATCAGCGGGTGCGGCTTGCTCGCGGTTTCATCGGCGGCACGGGTGATATCGAAATAATCTTCCCAGCCATTGGCCTTGAGCACCCGATCCAGTCCGCGACGATTCTTGCCGGTCGCGACAGCCAGGTGATACCCCTGCTCGCGAAAGGACGCCATCGACTCGACCACGCCCTCGAACAACGGCGAAGGCACGGCTTCGGCAGCGATGTAGTGATCCGCGTAATACTCGCGAAAAGCGACCATTTCCGCATCACTGATCTCGGGATACAACGTGCGGATCGCCTCAGGCAAACCCAGACCGATAATGCCTTTGACGGCAAAATCATCGCGCAACTCGAAACCGGAGCGCCCGGAGGCCGAATGCATCGCGTCGACAATCCGACCAATGGAATCAGCCAGGGTGCCGTCCCAATCGAAAATCAGCAGTTTGTAATCAGGGTGCTGCACTGAGGCGCTCCACAGTCTTGGCCCACATTTCGTCCACCGGCGCCTGCAGGTTGAGCTTGCCGCCGTCCGGCAGAGGCACGGTCAGCATGTAGGCGTGCAGGAACAGGCGCTTACCGCCCAGGTCGCGGATTTCCTTGCTGAAATCGTCATCGCCGTACTTGCTGTCACCAGCAATGCAATGCCCGGCGTGCAGGGTGTGCACGCGAATCTGGTGAGTACGACCGGTCACCGGTTTGGCCTCGACCATGGTCGCGAACTCGCCGAAACGACGCAGCACCTTGAACACGGTGAGTGCCTCTTTGCCCTCGTCGTTGACTTCGACCATGCGTTCGCCGGAACGCAGGTTGCTCTTGAGCAGCGGCGCGTTGACTTGCTTGATCGAAGTCGCCCAATGGCCGCGAACCAGCGCCATGTAGCGTTTGTCGACACCGTCGCCGCGCAACTGCTCGTGCAGGTGGCGCAACATGCTGCGCTTCTTGGCGATCATCAGCAGGCCGGAGGTATCGCGGTCGAGGCGATGCACCAGCTCCAGCTCCTTGGCGTCGGGACGCAACTGACGAAAGGCTTCGATCACGCCGAAATTCAGCCCGCTGCCGCCGTGAACCGCAATGCCCGCCGGCTTGTTGATCACGATCAGCGCCTTGTCTTCATAGACAATCGAGTCTTCCAGGCGCTGCAACAGCCCCTGAGCGACCGGCACGGGCTCGTCGCGCTCTGGCACGCGAACCGGCGGCACGCGCACGATATCGCCGGCCTGCAGCTTGTATTCGGGCTTGATCCGACCTTTGTTCACTCGCACTTCGCCCTTGCGCAAAATGCGATAAATCAAGGTCTTGGGCACGCCTTTGAGCCGGGCGAGGAGGAAATTGTCGATGCGTTGGCCGGCATATTCCGGCGAGACCTCAAGCAATTGAACGCCGGAAGTCGGGGGGGCAGTAGTCGTCATGGCGCGGATGATAACAATTTTTTATGGAATTGAAGCACTTAATCATTGCTGCTATAGTCGCGAACGCCGCCAAAAGCGGCCTGGACAGAGGAACCACGGTCAAAAACCGGCCCTGACCAACGCAATTCACCAGGACGCAAGGCCGTCCTACGGGGCTTTCGCTACGTAACGGTGGAGTTTGCAGCTGTAACAAGCGCAGGTGACATGAGGCCTGAATCACGCCGCAAAGCAGAGTTTTCACTCGCTGCGCGAGCTCATATTCACGGCCAGTTCACAAAGTGCAGTCAGTCGCGAATGACCCCGAGCGAAATCTTCGGAAACACCGCCTAAATTAGCCATGATGCGTGACCTCCCCTTTCGGAGCTCACGGTAAATGCCAACCCGCTGCGGATTCTGCGCGCGGCAGCACCCGAATTATCAGGGATACGTGTAGGGTGGAGATGCACAACCGCTGGACTGTGTAGCAATAGGCTTTATCAAGACGCTTCATCTCGTCCACAGCCGCCGGTTGATTCCTCCTCCTGACTGAGTGCTTATGTAGCCACAGCAAGCAGGACGCGTACGTCGCGGTCCCGACCCATCTGGTCGGACATCGCCGGACACGGGATTGGCCAACCACTCCCGACGCACCTGACACCGACCGTGAGAAGTCGTGTGTGCCGAACGCCGTTTCCGGCAGCCCGGAAACCGACGGTACTACATGAAAAGAATGCTGATTAACGCAACTCAACCCGAAGAGTTGCGTGTTGCACTGGTAGACGGCCAGCGCCTCTACGACCTGGATATCGAATCCGGTGCACGCGAGCAGAAGAAGGCCAACATCTACAAGGGCCGCATCACTCGCATCGAACCAAGCCTTGAGGCTGCCTTTGTCGATTTCGGCTCCGAGCGCCACGGCTTCCTGCCCCTCAAAGAAATCTCCCGCGAATACTTCAAGAAAGCCCCTGAAGGCCGCGTCAACATCAAGGAAGTCCTGAGCGAAGGCCAGGAAGTCATCGTCCAGGTCGAGAAAGAAGAACGTGGCAACAAGGGCGCAGCCCTGACCACCTTCATCAGCCTCGCCGGCCGCTACCTCGTGCTGATGCCGAACAACCCGCGCGCCGGTGGCATCTCCCGCCGCATCGAAGGCGAAGAGCGCAACGAACTGCGTGAAGCGCTGAACGGCCTGGTCGCACCTGCCGACATGGGCCTGATCGTGCGCACCGCCGGCCTTGGTCGCAGCAGCGAAGAAATGCAGTGGGACCTCGACTACCTGCTGCAACTCTGGACCGCCATCAAAGAAGCTTCGCTGGATCGCTCCGCGCCGTTCCTGATCTATCAGGAAAGCAACGTGATCATCCGCGCCATCCGCGACTACCTGCGCCAGGACATCGGCGAAGTGTTGATCGACAGCGTCGAAGCCCAGGACGAAGCCCTGACCTTCATCCGCCAGGTGATGCCGCAGTACGCCAGCAAGATCAAGCTCTACGAAGACAGCGTTCCGCTGTTCAACCGCTTCCAGATCGAAAGCCAGATCGAAACCGCGTTCCAGCGCGTCGTCGAACTGCCGTCGGGCGGCTCCATCGTCATCGATCCGACCGAAGCCCTGGTGTCCATCGACATCAACTCGGCGCGCGCCACCAAGGGCAGCGACATCGAAGAAACCGCCCTGCAGACCAACCTTGAAGCCGCCGAAGAAATCGCCCGTCAGTTGCGCCTGCGCGACATCGGCGGCCTGATCGTCATCGACTTCATCGACATGACCCCGGCCAAGAACCAGCGCGCCGTGGAAGAAAAAGTCCGCGAATGCCTGGAAGCCGACCGCGCCCGCGTGCAGATCGGCCGCATTTCGCGCTTCGGCCTGCTGGAAATGTCCCGTCAGCGCCTGCGTCCTTCCCTGGGCGAAAGCAGCGGCATCGTCTGCCCGCGCTGCAGCGGCACCGGCATCATCCGTGACGTCGAGTCGTTGTCCCTGGCGATCCTGCGCCTGATCGAAGAAGAAGCCCTGAAAGACCGCACCGCCGAAGTTCGCGCGCAAGTGCCGATCCCGGTTGCTGCGTTCCTGCTCAACGAAAAGCGCAACTCGATCACCAAGATCGAACTGCGCACCCGCGCACGTATCGTCATTCTGCCGAACGATCACCTCGAGACCCCGCATTTCGAAGTTCAGCGCCTGCGCGATGACAGCCCTGAAGCGGCCAACAACCAGTCCAGCTACGAGATCGCCGCTGCCGCTGCCGAGGTTGAAGAAGCCCAGCCAGCCGCCGCGACCCGCACCCTGGTTCGCCAGGAAGCCGCCGTCAAGACTGCTCCGGCACGCGCCAACGCTCCGGCACCGACCGAAGAAGCCGCTCCGGCACCTGTCGCTGCTCCGGTCGCCGCGCCAGAGCCTAGCCTGTTCAAAGGCCTGGTGAAGTCGCTGGTCAGCCTGTTCGCCTCCAAGGAAGAGCCCGTCGCTCCGGTTGTGGTTGAAAAACCGGCCACCGAGCGTCCGGCCCGTAACGAAGAGCGTCGCAACGGTCGTCAGCAGAGCCGCAACCGTAACGGTCGCCGCGATGAAGAACGCAAGCCGCGCGAAGAACGTGCCCCACGTGAAGAACGCGCTCCACGCGAGCCGCGTGAAGAGCGTCAGCCACGCGAAGCCCGTGAACTGCGTGAAACCCGTGAAGATGCACCGGTAGCTCGCGAAGAACGCGCTCCACGCGCTCCGCGTGAAGAACGTGCACCGCGCGCCCCGCGTGAAGATCGCAAGCCACGTGGCGAGCGTGAAGAACGCGTACGTGAACTGCGCGAGCCACTGGACGCCGCTCCGGCTGCTCCAGTCGCCGCTGCCGCTGCTGCCGCCGCTGAAGAGCGTCCAGCCCGTCAGCCACGCGAAGAGCGTGCGCCACGTCCTCCGCGCGAAGAACGTCAACCGCGTGCCGAACAGGCCGCTGCTGCCGCTGCCGAAGAAGAAGTGATCACTGGCGAAGAGCAACTGTCGGAAGACGGTTCGGAGAACGCCGAAGGCGATCGTCCACGTCGTCGTTCCCGTGGTCAGCGTCGCCGCAGCAACCGTCGCGAGCGTCAGCGTGATGCCAACGGCAACGTGATCGAAGGTTCGGAAGAGTCCGAATCCGGCGAAGACGCTGCCGCACCGAGCACTGCCGACCTGGCTGCCGGCCTGGCGGTTACCGCCGCCGTTGCCAGCAGCGTGATCAGTGCTCCGGCTGAAGCACAGGCCAACGAGCAAGCCGAACGCGCCACCGCCGCCACGCTGGAATCCGCTCCAGCAGAAGCGCCGGTCGTTGAAGCCACTTCGCCGGTCGAAGTGACCACTGCTCCGGAAATCGAAGTAGCGCCGGTCAGCGAAGCTCAGCCTCAGGTTGAAGTCGCCGCCGAACCTGCCGTGGTTGCCGAAGCCCCCGTCGTTGTTGCAGAACCGGTTGTCGAAACCGTTGCTGAAACCGTGACCGAAACCGTTCGTGAAGTTCGCGAAGAGCAGACCACATTCAACTGGGCTGCCGAGCCGGCCGTCGCTGAAACCCCGGCCCCGGTGGCTGAGGCTCCAGTAGAAGACGCCATGGTTTCCGAGCCAGTGGTGGTGGCCGCCGAACCCGCTCCGGCGCCTGTCGTTGAAGCGCCAGTGGTTGCCGAAGCACCGGCCCCAGTGGCCCCGGCCGCACCGGTCAGCGCCCTGACTGAAAACGGTCGCGCACCGAACGATCCGCGTGAAGTGCGTCGCCGCAAGCGTGAAGCCGAGCGCCTGCAGAAGGAAGCCGAACTGGCTGCCGCTGCTGCTCCGGTCGTTGCCGAGCCAGCCGTTGCCGAAGTGGTCGAGGCTGCCCCTGCCCCGGTCGCCGAAGAAGTGGCGCAGGTTGAAGCGGTGATCGCCGAAGCGCCGCGCTCCGTTCAGGACGCGGTCGAGCATCACGAACAGGCCCAGGAAAAAGAACACGAGACCAAACCTCTGGTCTGATTCCTGAAGCCATGAAAAAGCCCCGTCTGGTTATCCAGGCGGGGCTTTTTTACGCGTCGATTTTTTCAGCGTTATGACAATCCGGGCAATCCTCAGGCGTGCGGGAACGCCAAAGCTTCTGGCACATCGATATCCCACAGCACGCCGGGATCATCCACTGCCACTTCAATCACCCTGCCTTGGGCAAACAGCGCCCTGGCCCCGCGCTCACCGGACAGCGCCATCAGTCCCGGCCCGAATGCCCGGCCAAACCCCACCGGATGCCCATACTCGCCCTCCCGCACCGGCACACTGACCGCGTCCTCGGCAAGCGCCGCCGCCACGCGCTCAATGCTCGACGGCAATATGAATGGCATGTCCCCCAGCACGATCAGCCAGCCGTCCATATCCGCACATGCCGCAACGCCCGCCGCGATGCTGTCGCCCATGCCGGTCGACTCGATCGACACGATCTCACAACCATAAGCCTGCGCCATGCGCATCGCCTGCGGCCGCGCCTCGGTCGTGACCAGCACGCGCTTATCGAGGTCGGCGGGCAGGTTCAGCAACACCTGCTCGATCACCGAACGCACCGAGCCGTCGCGCCCCGTGCAATCGGCCAGCAACTTGTCTTTGTCGGCGCCGGCCACCTGGCGAAAGCGACTGCCCTCGCCGGCGGCCAGCACGACCACTCCGATGGATCGACTCATACGTTCTCCACTGCCTTTTTCTGCTTCAACTCCACGCCGTTTTTGATCGCGACGATTTCCGCCAGCAACGACAAGGCAATTTCTGCCGGGGTGTGGCTGCCGATGTGCAGACCGATCGGACCGTGCAGACGCTCGATCGCCTGTTCCGACAAGCCTAGCTCAGTCAGATTGTCGCGGCGTTTCTGGCTGTTGATCCGTGAGCCGAGAGCGCCGACATAAAACGCTTTCGAATCGAGGGCGGTCAGCAGCGCCATGTCATCCAGACGTGGATCGTGAGTCAGCGCGACAATCGCCGTGCGCTCGTCGGTCTGAATGCTCAGCACCGCATCGTCCGGCATGCCGGGGACGAAACGACCCTGCTGCGCCTCCCAGCCATAGACGAATTCGCTGCGCGGATCGCAGATCAGCACTTCGAAATCCAGCAGCCGCGCCATCTCGGCCACGTACCGCGAAAGCTGCCCGGCCCCGATCAACAGCAAGCGCCAGCGCGGGCCGTAAATGGCCCGCAGGGTCGTGCCGTCAAAGCTCAGCGAATCGCTCTTGCCGGCCGGCGAAAGCACCACCTCCCCGGTTTCGATATTCAGCTCGCGAGCGACGATTTCATGGTTTTCACAGCGCGCCAGCAATTCGCCGACCCAGGCCGGATCGCCGATGCGCTCTTCGGTCAGACGCAAGGTTCCGCCACAGGGCAGCCCGAAACGCGCCGCCTCCTCTTGAGTCACGCCGTAGGTAATCAACTGCACGGGCGGCCCGTCGGCGGGAATCCGCCCATCGTGGAGCCGGGCGATCAGGTCATCCTCGACGCAACCACCCGACACCGAGCCAATCACTACGCCATCCTCGCGCAGCGCCAACATCGCGCCAGGCGCCCGGGGCGCAGTGCCCCAGGTCTGCACCACGCTGAACAACACCACCCGCTGGCCAGCGCGGCGCCATTCGAGGACGCTGCGCAGGACGTTGAGATCGACGCTGTCCATCACGCCTGTGCCTTTTGCCAGCCCTGCAACTGATAACGCACGGGCAGGCTGCGGATGCGCTTGCCGGTGGCGGCGAAGATTGCGTTGCACAGCGCCGGCGCAATCGGTGGTACACCCGGCTCGCCGACACCGCCCAGCGGCACTTCGCCCGGAGGTGTCACCAGATGCACCTTGACCTCCTTCGGTGCCAGGGACATGCGCGCCACTTCATACATATGGAAGTTGTCCTGCTGCACCTTGCCGTCCTTGAAGCTGATTTCGCCCCACACGGCATTGCCCAGGCCCATCACGCAAGCACCCTCGAACTGCGAGCGAATCCGTTCCGGATTGATCTGCGGCCCGCAATCCACGGCGATGTCAGCCTTGTGTACGACCAGTGTGCCGTCGTCCTTGACCTCGACTTCGATCACCGCCGCCACATAGGTGACGAAGCTGTAATGCACGGCCAGCCCCAGGCCACGGCCCTTGGGCAGTTGCCGACCCCAACCGGCGCCTTTGGCGGCGGTTTCCAGCACGGCGCGCATGCGAGCGGTATCGATCGGATAACGCTCGGGGGATTCGCCGTAGTTCCACTCCTCGCTGAGGGTGCGCGGGTCGATCTGGCGATCCGGGCCAAGCAGCTTGATCTGGTATTTCAGTGGGTCCTCACCGGCCTTGTGTGCGAGTTCATCGACGAAGCTCTGGATCGCGAAGCCATGGGGAATGTTCGACACCGAGCGATACCAGCCGACCCGCGTGTGAACCGTGGCCTCGGGGTTTTCCAGACGTACATTGGGAATCGCGTAGGCCATGTTGGTGAAGCCCATGCCCAGTTCGAACGCCGCCTCGTGATTCATGCCCGGCGCAAACAGCGCGGTGATGCTCGGCGCCACCGTGCGGTGCAGCCAGGCAGATGGCAAACCGTCCTTGCCGACACCGGCCTTGAGGTACTCGGCGGAGACGGTGTGGAAATACGAGTTGTGAATGTCGTCTTCCCGCGACCACTGCACCCGCACGGCCTTGCCGGGAAACTCCTTGGCCAGAATCGCCGCTTCGATGACGAAATCCGGTTTGGACTTGCGACCGAAACCGCCACCGAGCAGGGTGACATTGAACGTTACATTATCGAAGGGCAGCCCCAGTCGTTCGGCGATCCGCTCACGGGTGACCTGCGGTGCCTGGCTCGGCGCCCACGCCTCGCAGGTGCCGTTCTGGTAACGGGCGATAGCGACCATCGGCTCCATTGGCGCCTGCGCCAGGTGCGGTAAATAGTAAGAGGCCTCAAGGGTGCCGGCGGCGCCGCTCAACGCTTTCTCGATATCACCGGTATTACGCACGACCTTGCCCGGTTTCAGCGAGGCGGCCTCCAGCTCCTTGCGGTAGGCAATCGAGTCGTAGCTGGCGTTCGGGCCGTCATCCCATTCGATTTTCAGCGCCTCGCGTCCCTTGAGCGCCGCCCAGGTGTTGCTCGCCACCACGGCCACACCGCCCAACGGCTGAAACTCCGAAGGCAATGGACGAGGTTCGATCTGGATCACCTTGAGCACGCCCGGCACCTTGAGTGCGGCGCTGTCGTCCACCGACTTGACCTTGCCGCCGTAAACCGCCGGCCGGGCGATGACCGCGAACAACATACCGTCGAAATGCACGTCGGCACCGTACACCGCGCGACCGTTGACGATGTCGGCGCCGTCAATGGCCTTGGTGCCTTCCTTGCCGATGTAGCGAAACTCCGACGGCGGCTTGAGTCGCAGACTGTCACGCGCTGGCACCGGCAACGCACTGGCCGCAGCGGCCAATTCGCCATAACCCAGCTCACGGCCGGACGGTTTATGCACAACCTTGTGCAATTGCGCCTGGCACTCGGCGACCGGCACTTTCCATTGCTCGGCGGCAGCCTGCTCCAGCATGGTCCGGGCCGCCGCGCCGCAACGACGCATCGGTTCATACCAGTGACGCATGCTGCGCGAACCATCGGTGTCCTGATTGCCGAAGCGCACTTCATCCCCCGGCGCCTGCTGCACTTTGACATGCGCCCAATCGGCTTCCAGCTCATCGGCCACCACCATGGTCAGACTGGTACGCACGCCCTGGCCCATTTCCGAGCGGTTGCAGACCACGGTCACCGTGCCATCGGCGGCAATGCTGACGTAGACCTTCGGATCGTCGATCCAGCCGTTGGGCATGCCGTCGGCGCCGAACTTCTTCGGCGGGTCCTCGGCCAGCGCATCCTGCCAGCCCCAGCTGGCGGCCAGCACCAGCGCACCGGTGGCACCCACCCCTTTGAGAAATCCCCGGCGGCTGAGGTTACTGAGGGAAAAATCGTTCGGTAGACGGCTCATGCCTTGACCTCCTTCAGGTGGGTGGACGCCTGCCGGATCGCAGTCTTGATCCGGTTATAGGTGCCACAGCGGCAAATGTTGCCGACCATCGCCTCTTCGATCTGTTCATCCGTCGGATTCGGGTTGGTTTTGAGCAACGCCGTGGCGGACATGATTTGCCCACCCTGGCAATAACCGCACTGGGCAACAGCGGTGTCCAGCCAGGCTTGCTGAACCACCTGCCCCACGGGATCGGCGTGCAGGTTGTCGATCGTGGTGACGTTCTGCCCGATCACCGAGCCGATCGGCGTGATGCAACTGCGCGCCGGCGAGCCTTCGATGTGAATGGTGCATGCGCCACACAGGCCCATGCCGCAGCCGAACTTGGTGCCGTTGTAACCGGCGACATCACGGATCGCCCAGAGCAGCGGCATGTCTTCGCTGACATCGAGTTGATGGTCTTGACCGTTGAGTTTCAGGGTAATCATGGGCACGCCCGCATATTCATGGAGGTTATGGGGTCGAGCAATCTGCCGCCGTGAGAACGGCGGTGGTTCGTGCAGATCGACTCAGGCTAATGAGGCTCTCTTGTACGGACGCAAGCGTCTGCACCGGGCCTTTTGATGGAGCAAATGACTTGCATCGTTAGCGGGCCAAGTTAACCCAGCATTAACAAAAAAGCCCTGCACTGTTCGCCAGTGCAGGGCTTTGGAATGCGCCTTGAAAGCGTAGCCTCAATAGCGATTCGGCTCCATTTCCAGCTCGACATTGAAACGTTCTGCAATGTCTTTCTGGATACGCTGCGCCAGATCGAGCAATTGCAGTCCGGTCGCCGTACCGTAGTTGACCAGCACCAGCGCCTGCAATTTATGCACGCCGGCATCCGCCTCACGAAAGCCCTTCCACCCTGCCCGCTCGATCAACCAGCCAGCGGCAAGTTTCATCTGCCCGTCCGGTTGCGCATAGGCCACCAGATCCGGGTGCTGCTCCTTGATCTGCGCTACCCGCGCGGCCGACACCAGGGGATTCTTGAAGAAGCTGCCGGCATTGCCGAGCACCGCCGGATCCGGCAATTTTTCGCTACGAATGCTGCAAATCGCGCGACTGACGTCGGTCGGCGTCGGCTGCTCGATGCCCTGTTCGCTCAAGCGCTGGCGCACCGGGCCATATTCCAGATGCAGATGAGCGACGCGGTCAAGGTTGAAGCGCACCCGCAGGATCAGCCAGCGACCCGGCTGCTGCTTGAACAGACTGTCGCGATAGGCGAAGTTGCATTCTTCCAGACTGAAGTCACGCAGCTCACCGGTCTGGCGATCCAGTGCGGTGAGGCCGGCGAACACATCCTTGATCTCGACGCCGTAGGCACCGATGTTTTGCATCGGCGCAGCGCCCACGGTGCCGGGGATCAGGCTGAGGTTTTCCAGTCCCGACAAGCCCTCGGCCAGGGTGTGCAGGACGAATGGATGCCACGGCTCCCCCGCTTCCGCTTCGATCACCACGCGGTTGCCGTCATCGCTGATGATGCGGATCCCACGACTGGCCATGCGCAGCACCAGCGCCGCAATATCCGCCGTCAGCAACAGATTGCTGCCGCCGCCGATCACCAGCAACGGCACGCCCTGCACATCGGCATACGCCAGGGCTTCGCGCACATCGGCGTCGCTGCGGGCCTCGGCAAACAGTTGTGCGCGCACCTCCACGCCAAAGCTGTTGAACGGTTTCAGGGAAACCTGCGATTGCACCTGCAAACTCATAACCGGCCCTTCACTTCGATCAGCAATTGGTCACAGGCGCGCTCGATCAGATCCAGCACCTGCTCGAAACCCTGATCGCCGTCGTAATACGGATCCGGCACTTCATCCACCTCACCGGCATACCGCCGCAGGAACAGGTCCAGCTCGGCCTTGGCGGTGGACGGTTGCAGGGCCTTGAGGTTGCGCAGATTGCTGTGATCCATGGCGAGGATCAGGTCATAACTGGCGAAATCGGCACGGCTGACCTGCTGCGCGCGTTGCGCCGACAGGTCGTAGCCGCGCAATTTGGCGGCGGCCTGGCTGCGCTTGTCCGGCGGATTGCCGACGTGCCATTCACCGGTGCCGGCGGAGGCCACTTCGACCTGCCCGGCCAAACCGGCTTCACGCAACTTGTGGCGCAATACGCCTTCGGCGGTGGGCGAACGGCAAATGTTGCCCAGGCACACGAACAGAACGCGCATCAGGCCCCCAACAGGCGACGAACGCGCTCGAGGTCTTCAGGGGTGTCGACCCCGGTCGGCGGCGCGATCAGCGCATCGGCCACATGAATCCGCACGCCGTGCCACAGGGCACGCAATTGCTCGAGGGATTCAGTGTTTTCCAGCCAGCACGGCCCCCAGCTCACGAAGTCATGCAGGAAACCGGCGCGGTAGGCATAAATGCCGATGTGGCGACGGTACGGCACGCCTTCCGGCAGCGCTTCGCGGCTCTTGGCGAACGCGTCGCGAGCCCAGGGCAAGGTCGCGCGGCTGAAGGTCAGCGCCAGACCGTTGAGGTCGCTGACGACCTTGACCACGTTGGGATTGAACAGGGTCGCCACGTCCTCGATCGGCTCGGCGAGGGTCGCCATGCGCGCCTCGGTGTGGGCCGCGAGGTTGGCGGCGACCTGATCGATCACGCTCGGCGGGATCAGCGGCTCGTCGCCCTGGACGTTGACCACGATGGCATCAGGGGCCAGGCCCAGTTTGGCGGCCACTTCGGCCAGCCGGTCGGTACCGGAATTGTGGTCTTCACGGGTCAGCACCACTTCGGCGCCGAATGCCTGGCAGGCCTCGACGATGCGCGCATCATCGGTCGCCACTACAACGCGGCTGGCGCTGCTTTTGCTCGCCTGTTCCCAGACGTGCCGGATCATCGGCTTGCCGGCAATGTCCAGCAGCGGCTTGCCCGGCAGACGGGTCGAAGCGTAGCGCGATGGAATGACAACGGTGAACGCAGTGGTCATTTATCCAGACGCTCGTCGGTGGTCAGGGTGCGGGCTTCGCTTTCCAGCATCACCGGGATGCCGTCGCGGATCGGATAAGCCAGGCCTGCGCCCTTGCTGATCAGTTCGGTCTTGTCGGCGCTGAGCTTGAGCGGGCCTTTGCAGACCGGGCAGGCGAGGATGTCGAGCAATTTGGTGTCCATGAACATTCCCTGGATAAAAACGAATTAAGGCAAAAGACGATCCGGCAACAGGCGCATCAACTGGGTATCGAACCAGGCCACGAAGGCCGGCGACGGCACGGCATCGACCGCCAGATACCACCAGTCGGCAGCCGCAAAGGCGCGGCACTTCACCGCGTCCTTTTCGGTCATCACCAGCGGCAATGACGGGGTGAAACTCAAGGCCTGCACGCTGTATTCAGCATGGTCGGCAAACGCATGGGGCACGGGCCGCCAGTCTAGCGCTTCGAGGGTATTGAAGAAACGTTGCGGATTGCCGATCCCGGCCACCGCATGCACGGCCTGGCCGGCGGGGAAATGCTCGACCGGTCGGCGTTCGCCGCTGCGCAGGTTGATCAGCGCCGAGGGTTGCAGGCGGAACGCGAAGCCGTCGTCGCGATCAGCCGTGGCGCCATTGAACAGCACCCCGTCGACGCTTTGCAGGCGCTCGACCGGCTCGCGCAGCGGCCCGGCGGGCAGGCAGCGTTTGTTGCCCAGGCCACGGGCGGCGTCGATCAGCACCAGCTCCAGATCCCGCGCCAGACGGTAATGCTGCATGCCGTCATCGGACAGGATCAGGTCCAGCGGTTCGCTGTCGAGCAAGGCTTTGACGGCGGCGCCGCGATTGGGGTCGATCACCAGCGGCACGTCGGTGCGCTGCACGATCAGCAACGGTTCGTCACCGGCGATGTCGGCACTTTGATCGGCAGCGACCCGCCACGGCAATTGCGGCGGTTTGGCGCCGTAGCCACGACTGACCACCCCGACCCGCAGGCCCCGGCGTCGGCAGTGCTCGATCAGCCACAGGATCATCGGTGTCTTGCCGGTGCCGCCAACGGTGATATTGCCAACCACGATCACCGGCACCGGCGATTGAAAGATCTCGCCCTCGCCGTCGAGAAAGCGCTGGCGCTTGCCGGCGACCACACGGCGATACAACCACTCCAGCGGCCGCAACAGGCTCAGGGCCGGATGTCCCTGATACCACGCGGCGAGCAAACGATCGGACATGGCCATCAGGATTTAGGCGCCGCCTCGACCGTGGTCATGCGCAAATGGCTGAAACCGAGCTTGCCGGCCGCGTCCATGGCGGTGATCACCGATTGATGCTGGGTCTTGCCATCGGCACTGATCGACAACGGCATGTTGGTGTCGCCGTTGGCTTCCTTCTGCATGGCTTCCATCAGGGTCGCCAGATCGTTTTTCGGCAGAATTTTGTTATTCACCGAAAACACGCCTTCGGCGCTGATGGCCACGTCCAGTTGCTTGACCTGCTGATCCTCGGCCGGCGAGCCGCTGACCGCTTCCGGCAGATCGACGCGCAACTGGGTTTCGCGGGTGAACGTGGTGGTCACGACGAAAAACAGCAGCAGGATGAACACCACGTCGATCAGCGACGCGAGGTTGATGTCCACGGTTTCCCGAGGCTTGCGACGGAATTTCACGCTTTGCCCTCGGCCAGGTCGACGTCACGGTCGCCCTGCACCACTTCGACCAGTTTGATCGCTTCCTGCTCCATGCCCACCACCAGCTCATCGATGCGCCGTTGCAGGAACCGATGGAAGAACACCGACGGAATACCGACCATCAGGCCCGCAGCGGTGGTGATCAGCGCCTTGGAGATACCGCCGGCCAGTACCGATGCATTGGTGGTCATGCCGGAACCGGTGAACGCACTGAAAATATCGATCATGCCCAGCACCGTACCCAACAGGCCCAACAACGGCGCCATGGCGGCGATGGTGCCCAGCGCATTGACGTAGCGCTCCAGTTCATGGATGACCCGGGCAGCGGCCTCTTCGATGCACTCCTTCATGATCTCGCGACCATGTTTGGAGTTGGCCAGACCGGCGGCGAGGATTTCACCCAGCGGCGAGTTGGCGCGCAATTCCTTGAGTTTTTCCTTGTTGAGCTGCTTGTCCTTGATCCACACCCAGACCTGACCCAGCAGATGCTCCGGAGTCACGCGACTGGCGCGCAGGGTCCACAGGCGCTCGGCGACGATCGCCATGGCGGCGACGGAACTCAGAATGATCGGCAACATCATCCAGCCGCCGGATTTGACCAATTCCCACACAGTGACAGCCCCCTCGAAAAAGTGCGCCACTTTAGCATACCGATCCACGATAAAGACCCGCCGCTCCGACGACCGTGATGTCGTCCCCGCATCGCCCATGAACAGGCGTTCTCAAGGGTTCGACAGCTCTGCAACGCGCCAGAACCGGCGCTGCTGGCGCATCGTCCGGGCCGCCTGAAAGCGCCCCAGTTGCAGATGAATGGCACCCTGCTCGGCGCTGTCATGAATCGTCAGCCCGTGTTTGCGATAACGGGCCATGACCATCGGATGTGGATGACCGAACGAGTTGCCGTGCCCCCGGGAAATCAGCACGGCATGCGGGCGCAACACGTTGAGCAGGGCCATCGAGGACGAGCTGCGGCTGCCATGGTGCGGCGCCTGCAACCATTGCGTGGGCACGGCCAGCGGACTCTCCAGCAGCACGCGTTCGGCAGCGGTGTCGATATCCCCGGTCAGCAGCAGTCGCTCGCCGTTGGCCTCAATCTGCAATACGCAGGAGCGCTGATTGCTGTCGTGGGCCCTGGACCATTGCCACAGTTCGAAGCGGACGCCGTCCCACTGCCATCGCCGCCCGCTCTCGCAGGCTTCGGCGTGGAGTTCGAGCGGCAGTCCTGGCGGGTCGCCGCTGATCACCCGTCGGGGCGGCAAACCGCGCGCCACGGCCAGCGCCCCGCCGGCATGGTCGGCGTCGGCATGACTGAGCAACATCAGATCGAGACGTTCGACGCCAAGCTTGCGCAACGCCGGCAGCACCACCCGTTCGCCGATATCGAGATCGCCGAATCGCGGCCCCGCGTCATACAGCAACGTGTGATGACGGGTGCGGATCAGGATCGCCAGGCCCTGGCCGACATCGAGTTGCCAGACATCGGCCACGCCTTCTGCCAGTCGCTCACGGGGCGGCAGCGTCAGAATCAACAACAACGGCCAGCCCAATGGCCGCAACGGCACACCACGCGGCAACATTAATAGAAACGCACCGAGGCAACCCAGCGCCCAGACCCACCCCGGAATGCTCGGCGGGATCCACGCCGGCCAGCGCCCGGCAATCTGCGCCAGCACGATGAACAGCCAGTCGATCAGACCGCCGGCCAGCCACAGCAGACCTTCGCCAACCCAAGGCACCCACAGCAACAGGCAGCCCAGCAGCGCCGCCGGCAACACCAGCAAACTGACCCAGGGCACCGCCAACAAGTTGGCAAACGGCCCACTGAGACTGATCGGCAGACTCAAGGCCAGCAACACCGGGCACAAACCGATCGCGATCAGCCACTGCGCCCGCGTCCAGGTCTGCCACCAGCGCCACGGCCCCAGGCGACCGCCGAAGGTAAAAATCAGGATCGCCACCGCCGCAAAGGACAACCACAATCCCGGCCGCAGACTCGCAAGCGGATCTATCAACAGCACCCCGTCGAACGCCAGCAACAGCGGCCACCAGGCCCCCAAGTGGCGGAAACGCAAACGCCACAGCAGTACCAGCGCGACCATCACGCACGCCCGTTGAACCGGCACATCGAAGCCGGCCAGCAGGCCATATCCCAATGCAGCAGCGAACGCCGAGCCACAGGCCCAAGGCAACCAGGGCCAGCTTCGCGGCCACCAACCGAGCCGGGCCAGGCCGGCCACCAACCCATACATCACGGCCGCCAACAGGGCGATGTGCTGCCCGGAAATCACCAGCAGATGCACGGTTCCGGTGTCCTGCAAGACCTGCCAGTCCTCGCGACTGAGCCCCGAACCATCGCCGAGCACCAGCGCCGCCAACGCCGCACCACGCCCCTGGGCGTCCACCTCAAGCAAACGCTGCCGCAGACTGTCACGCCAGGCCCACTGCGCAGCGGCCAGCCGCTGGCCGTCCTTCACCGTACCGGTGGCGCCGATACGTTGCGCGAGCAGCCAGGCTTCGTAGTCGAACGCGTCGGGATTGAGCAGACCACCCGGCCGCTTGAGCTTGACCGCCAGACGCCAGCGCTCGCCGCTATTGACCGGTGGCCCCGCGTACCAGGCCAGACGCATCAGGCCTGGCAGCTTTTCGTGACGCGAGCGCGCATCGGCCAGCTCGAATCGCACCACTCCCTCGCTGTTCTGCGGCAAACCGACCACCCGGCCTTCGACCCAGCGAGTCTCGCCGTCCAGCGCCCGGGGCAGACGATCGTTCAATGCCCACTGCGCACCCACACACGCCCAGGTAAACCCGAACAACAGCAAAGCCAGCGGATAGCTGCGAAACGGCAGCAGCATCAACGCCACCACCGGCAACACCCACAAAAGCCCGACCGGCGGCAAGGCCGGCAAAAAAACCGGGGCCAGCAGACCGACTGCCAGCGCCATCATCCCTGTGCGCATAAGCCCGTCCTTGAGAGTCCCGTCATCAGGCATAGCGGGAATCGGGCAGCGACGTCGTCAACAATTGTCACAAAGTCTGAATGGGCGACTTTTAGAATCCAGACATACTTGCCGCCTTAACCGACCGAGAAGCCTTATGCCCCGGCGCTTATTCAAACGTTACATGCCCGACCCGACGAGCATCAGGGAACACAAATCCTTACGCTTTCTCGGCAAGCTGCTGCATGACCCGAACCTCTGGCACCTCAACCGGCACTCGGTCGCCCGCGCCATGGGCGTCGGCCTGTTTGCCGCGTTTCTGCCGATCCCCGCCCAAATGCTGGTGGCCGCCACCCTGGCGATCATGGTGCGCGGCAACATGCCGATCGCCGTCAGCCTGGTCTGGCTGACCAACCCGATCACCATGCCGGCCGTGTTTTTCTGCACCTACCAGGCCGGTGCCTGGCTGATGAACATCCCCGCCCGCAGCCTGCCTGACGAACTGACCTGGGAATGGATCAGCGGCGAACTCTCGACGTTGTGGCAACCGTTTCTGCTCGGCTCGGTGGTCGTCGGCCTCGCACTCGGCGCCCTCGCCTATTGCCTGGTCATGATGTACTGGCGCTGGTGGGTAGCCCGGCAATGGGCGCGGCGCAAGAAAAGTCGAATGGGATAAATGCAAAACGGCCTCCAGATAGGAGGCCGTTTTTTATGGGATGGGATTGGTGCGGAGCGAAGAATGTGTACACCTGCCAGAACCCGGTTGGCCCGAAGGCCGCAATCAGGTCCGCATCCCGCGCCCACTCACCAACAACCGCGCACACCCGAAATACAACACCACCGTCGCCACCAGCATGAACGTAATCGCAATCCCGATACGGATATCCGACACCCCCAAAATGCCGTAGCGGAACGCATTGACCATATGTAGCACAGGGTTGGCCAGCGACACCGTCTGCCAGAACGGCGGCAACAGAGTGATCGAATAAAACACCCCACCCAGATACGTCAGCGGCGTCAGGACAAACGTCGGAATGATCGAAATATCATCGAAGTTGCGGGCAAACACGGCGTTGATGAAACCCAGCAGCGAGAAAATCGTCGCCGTCAGCACCACCACCAGGATGGTCACCCCCAGGTGATGCACCTGCAGATGCGTGAAAAACAGCGACAACAGCGTCACGATGACGCCGACCATCAAACCACGCAGAACACCGCCAAGGGTGTAGCCGATCAGAATGGTGTGCGGCGAAACCGGCGACACCATCAATTCCTCGATGGAGCGCTGAAACTTGCTGCCGAAGAAACTCGACACCACGTTGCCATAGGAGTTGGTGATCACCGACATCATGATCAACCCCGGCACGATGTACTCCATGTAGGTGAAGCCACCCATGTCGCCGATCTGCCGGCCGATCAGATTGCCGAAGATCACGAAGTACAGAACCATGGTGATTGCCGGCGGCAGCAGCGTCTGCGGCCAGATCCGGGTGAACCGGCGGACCTCGCGGTAAACGATGGTATTGAGGGCAACGAGGTTAGGGCCGAACTCGGAACTCATACCGCCACCTTCGACAGATTTTTCTCCACCAGGGACACGAACAGCTCCTCGAGGCGATTGGTTTTGTTACGCAGGCTCAACACTTCGATGTTCTGCAGGGCCAGTTGGCCGAACAGCGCGGTAATGCCCATGGACTTGTCGACCTGCACTTCCAGGGTATGGCCGTCGAGCAGGCGAGCCGGATAACCGGCCAGTTGCGGCGCGGCGCCCAAGCCGTTTTTCAGATCGAGCAGGAAGGTTTCCACATGCAGTTGGCCGAGCAACTGACGCATGCTGGTGTTCTCGACAATCGTGCCGTGGTCGATGATGCCGATGTTGCGGCACAACTGCTCAGCCTCTTCCAGGTAATGCGTGGTGAGGATGATGGTGATGCCTTTCTGGTTCAGTTCGGTGAGGAACGTCCACATCGAACGGCGCAGTTCGATATCGACCCCGGCAGTCGGTTCGTCGAGGATCAACAGGCGCGGCTCATGCACCAGCGCGCGGGCGATCATCAGACGACGCTTCATCCCGCCGGACAACGAACGCGACGGCACATCGCGCTTGTCCCACAGGCCGAGCTGGGTCAGGTACTGTTCGGCGCGCTCCTTGGCGACTTTCGCCGGAATGCCGTAGTAGCCGGCCTGGGTCACGACGATATCGAAGGTCTTTTCGAACTGGTTGAAATTGAATTCCTGGGGCACCACGCCAATCGAGCGCTTGAGCGCGGCGGGGTTCTTGTCCAGGTCATTACCAAAGATATTCACCGAGCCGCTGGTCTTGTTCACCAGGGTCGAGAGAATGCCGATGGTCGTGGATTTGCCGGCGCCGTTGGGGCCGAGCAAGGCGAAGAAGTCACCCTCGGCGACGTCCAGATCGATACCACTCAAGGCCTGGAACCCGTTGCCGTAGGTTTTGGTTAGCTGCCGGATGGACAGAGCGGAACTCATATCTGATTTACGCCAAGAAAGAATGAAAAGGATAGATAAGGGCGTGCGGCGAGGGAAACAACCACGGCGTCCGAGCGCAATGGTGCTTGCCGCCGCCGCACAAGTACAGTCAAGCGTGTCGATAGTAGGTATTAAGTCAACGCGGTCATGACAGCCTTTTTATAGGCTGGACGCTGCTTCAGCCGCGCGTACCACGCCTCCAGATGCGGCAGCGACGAACGCTCGATAGGCATTTCGAACCAGGCATAAATGAAACTGCCCAGCGGAATGTCGCCCATGCCGATTTCGCTTCCGGACAGGTACGGCTGACGGGCAAGCGCCTGATCGGCCATCGCCAGCAGCGCCTCACATTCCTTGGTCGCAGCGTGAATCGCCGGCCAGTCCTGCTTGTCCGCCGGCGTGCGCAGAACGCCCCAGAACACCGTGCGGAACGGCCCGGCAAAACTCGAGGTGGTCCAGTCCATCCACTTGTCAGCGATGGCGCGGGCTTGCAGATCCGCCGGATACCAAGGGGTATTGGCCGCATGCCGGGCCAACAGGTAGCGGACGATGGCGTTGGACTCCCACAACACAAAGCCGTCGTCTTCGATGACCGGCACTCGACCGTTCGGGTTCATCGCCCGGTACTCGGGCGTGTCGACCACACCGAACGCGCCACCGGCGTCGATCGCTTCGTAAGCCAGCCCAAGCTCCTCGGCGGCCCACAGCGGTTTCCTTACGTTCGACGAATTCTTGCGACCCCAGATCTTCAGCATGACCGCCTCTTTTCCAATGAGTGGGCGGGCAGCATACGCCGGATCAGCCCCGGCTGACATCACACGGCAGATCACTCTGCATATCGCCCAACAGTTGCGGCTGCTGATCGCCGAACAGGTGCGGATAGCACTTTTCCAGGTGTTCGAAGAAGAAAGCCTGCGGCACATCGGCGAACTGGCCGTGGTCGATCAGGTACTCCATCAACTGCGCGCCATCGCGGTTGAACGGATGGAACACGCTGTCATTGATCCCGTCGAATTCCAGCGGCGCCACATTGAACAGATCGCAGAGTTTCTGGTTGAACGCCGGCGTGGCCTTGACCCAGCGACCGTCGAGAAACAGTTCGGTGTAGCCGTGCATGGCGAATACGTCGCTGCGCAGCAGCTCCAGAAGACGCGGAGTCGACAGGTGATTGCGCACATCTGCCAGACCGATGCGCGCGGCGATCCCGCAATGCCGCGCGCAACCGGCGAGCAACGTGGCCTTGGGCACGCAGTAACTCTCTGCAGTGGCCAGGGCATAACTGCCGCGCAAGGTATCCGGGTCACGGCTGAAGGTATACGGGTTGTAGCGCACCGCCTCGCGCACCGCGTAGTAAAGACTGACCGCCTGCGCGCGCGGATCACGACTCGCGCCTCGATGTTGCTCGGCGAACTCCACTACGGCGGGGTGGTCACTATCGATGAAGCGGCCGGGACTCAAATACTCGCGCATGACGGCTTTCTCCTGGATGAGCTTGGAGTCTAGCGAGAGCTTCAGCACAGAGATAACGGCGTTTCGGCCAAACTTGGACGCAAAGCTGCGCAGCGAGCGAACGATTTCCCACGCGTGTTGCCCACCGAAACTACAAAAGCCATCCGGGGTTTCCCACGAATTCAATCGCCCTGTTCCGACCCTCCTGTTTTGCGGATGCCGTCTAAGCTCTGAGGGTCGGTTCGCCCTGGTTCACGGAGGATTAAATATGCTGTTGTTGTGGATACTGGTTCTGATCGTCGGCGTGGCGTATCTGGCCCACCGGCGCATCGCCCCGCTGCCCGCGCTGGGTATCGTCGCGGCCTATCTGCTGGCGATGGGGATTTTCAGTCGGGCACCGGGCTGGCTGCTGCTGGTGTTCTGGGTGCTGCTGGCCGTCGTGGCCGCTCCCCTGCTGCTGCCGGATCTGCGGCGCAAGCATTTCAGCGCGCCACTGTTCAACTGGTTCCAGAAAACCCTGCCGCCGATGTCGCAGACCGAACGCGACGCGATCGACGCCGGCACGGTCTGGTGGGACGGCGAACTGTTCAGCGGGCGTCCGGACTGGGACAAATTGCTGTCCTACCCCAAGGCGCAGTTGAGCGAAGAAGAACAGGCATTCATCGATGGCCCCACCGAAGAACTCTGCGCGATGGTCACTGACTGGCAGATCGGCCAGTCGATGGACCTGCCGGCCGCAGCCTGGACACACATCAAGGAACACGGTTTCTTCGCCCTGATCATCCCCAAGGAGTTCGGCGGCAAAGGCTTTTCCGCCTATGCACACTCACAGGTGGCGATGAAACTGGCCACCCGCAGCGGCGACCTCGCCTCCACCGTAATGGTGCCCAACTCCCTCGGCCCCGCCGAATTGCTGCTGCATTACGGCACCGATGAACAACGCAACCATTACCTGCCACGGCTGGCCCGGGGCGATGACATTCCGTGCTTCGCCCTCACCGGCCCGCTCGCCGGTTCCGACGCCGGAGCCATGCCCGACACCGGGATCATCTGCAAGGGTCAGTGGCAAGGCGAGGAAACCATCGGCCTGCGCCTGAACTGGGAAAAACGCTACATCACCCTCGGTCCGGTAGCGACGCTGCTCGGCCTGGCCTTCAAGGCCTATGACCCGGATCACCTGCTTGGCGACAAGGAAGACCTGGGCATCAGCCTGGCGCTGATTCCAACCGACACCCCCGGCGTGGAAATCGGCCGTCGGCACCTGCCGCTGGGGGCGGCGTTCATGAACGGCCCCAACTCGGGCAAGGACGTGTTCATCCCGCTGGATTTCCTCATCGGCGGTCAGGGCATGCTCGGCAAAGGCTGGATGATGCTGATGAACTGCCTGTCGGTCGGGCGCTCGATTTCGCTGCCGGCTGTGGGCACCGGCGCGGCCAAGTTCACCAGTCTGGTGACCGGGCAATACGCGCAGATCCGCGAGCAGTTCAACGTTCCGTTGTCGGCGTTCGAAGGCATCCAGGAGGCCATGGCGCGCATCGGCGGCAACGCCTGGATGATGGACGCCGCGCGGATGCTCACCGCCAATGCGGTGGATCTGGGCGAGAAACCGTCGGTGCTGTCGGCGATCCTCAAGTACCACCTCACCGAACGCGGCCGCGAGTGCATCAGCCACGCCATGGATGTACACGGCGGCAAGGCGATCATCATGGGGCCGAACAATTATCTGGGGCGCAGCTGGAACGGCGCACCGATCTTCATCACCGTGGAAGGCGCGAACATTCTGTCGCGCAACCTGATGATCTTCGGCCAGGGCGCGATCCGCTGCCATCCGTTCGTTCTCAAGGAAATGGCCCTGGCCGGCCGCGAGGACAAGGAACAGGCTCTCAAGGAGTTCGACGGACTGCTGCTCAAGCACATCGGCTTCGCCGTGAGCAACGCCGCCAGCACATTGGTGCTGAACCTCGGTTTCGGACACTTCGAACATGCACCGGGAGACAAGCTCAGTCAGGGTTATTTCCGAGCCCTCAACCGGCAGGCAGCGGCGTTTGCCATGCTCGCCGACCTGAGCATGATGCTGCTGGGCGGTGAGCTGAAACGCCGCGAGCGGCTGTCGGCGCGGCTGGGCGACGTGCTGAGCAACCTGTATCTCGCGTCGGCGGCACTCAAGCGTTATCACGACCTCGATTCGCCGGCCTACATGGCGCCGTTGTTCACCTGGGCCATGGAAGAAAGCCTCGGCCAATCGGAACGGGCACTCGACGAACTGCTGAGCAACTTCCCGAACCGGGTCTTTGGCTGCCTGCTGCGGGTGATCGTGTTCCCGTTCGGGCGTCGCCACAAAGGCCCGTCGGACAGACTCGGTGCCGAGGTCGCAGCGGTCATCGGTCGGGCCAAGGGCGATCCGGCGCTGGAAGAACTGCTCGCCGGTTGCTATCGCCCGCAATCAGCGGATGACGCGGTCGGCGCCCTGCAACACGCCAGCGATCTGCTGAGCGCCGCGCAACCGCTGCACAAGAAACTGCACACGTCACTGAAAAGCGGCCAGGTCAAACCGGTCGCGGGTGAGCATGCCATTGATGCCGCACTGGAAGCCGGCGTGCTGCAGGCCGGGGAAGCGCAGACGCTGCGCGATGCCGAAGCAGCGCGGCGCAAGGTGATCGACGTGGATGATTTCTCCAAGGAGGAACTGGCACCTGCGGAAGGGAAAGTCCGCTGATCCGCTCCATCGCATAACTGGGAAAAAAGGGCGCGGGCGCTTTATACTCCGCGCCCGTTTTGCTCTTGAGGACTTATCTCGTGTCCAACATCGTTGCCGACCATCTGGTTTTGCTCGACCACCTGCGCAGTATTCTGGTCGCCGTAGGTGAGGCCGATCAGGTTCCCGAAGAAAGCCACGCCTTGTTTCTGGAGCGCTTCGACGACCTGCGGGCGCAGTTGCCGGTCGATCCGATCGAAAGCCAGTACCTGGGCCAGGACATCCTGACCCAGATCATTTCCCGCTATCCGCAAATCGCCCACCTGATCCCACGGGATCTGCTGTGGTACTTCGGTGGCGACTGCCTGCACTACCTGGCCGACGAAGAAATCGACATGTACCAGGCGCTGGAAGAACGTCGCTACGAAGCCGAACAGAACGACGAACCGTTCGACTGGAACCAGGAAAAACAATTGCTGGCGATGTCGGATCAGGACAGCAAGCACTGATCGTCGCCAGACAACGAAAAGGCCCCCATGGCAATGCCATGGGGGCCTTTCTGTTTCCGGCTAGAGCAGCCCTTCACCCTCGGGCAGTTCGTAGTCCGCCGACACCTGACCTGCACTCCCCGCCTTGCCCGGTTTGCTCAGGGTCGGCTCCCTCTCCAGACATTTCACCAGATAATCGATGAACACCCGCAGTTTCGGCGGCAGATAGCGCGTCGGCGAATGCAGCAACCACAAGCCGCCATGATAAGAAGCGAGGAATGTCCAGTCCGGCAGGACCTGCACGACCAACCCCTTCTCCAACGCATAACGGGCGGTGAAATACGGAAGACTGCCGATGCCGATATGTTGCAGCACCGCCCCCAGACGCACGCCGGTGTGATTGGCGGCATAGCGTCCGCGCACCCCGACCGTCACCGCTTTACTGCCTTTCTTGAACTTCCAGCGCGCATCACTTGGAGTTTCGCCGAGATAGATGCAACTGTGATTGAGCAGGTCGTGGGGGTGAGTCGGCGTGCCATGTTCGGCCAGGTATTGCGGCGTCGCGCAGAGCAAATGGTCGATGGTCAGCAGTTGCCGCCCCACCAGCCCGGCCGGTGGCCTGTCGGTGATGCGGATCGCCAGGTCGACGTGATCGTCGATCAGATCCACCTGACGATCCTCCAGCAACAACTCCACATCGACTTTCGGATAGCGGCGCAAGAACTCGGGCATGTGCGGGTGAACCACAAAGCGTCCAACCGCTTTCGGCACACTGACCCGCACCAGCCCCTCCGCTTCGTGGGTGAACTGACCACTGATTTCCATCACCGACTTGGCAGCGCTGACCATCTCCTGACAGCGCTTGAACACCTCCTCTCCTCCTTCGCTCAAACGCAACTTGCGGGTGGTGCGTTGCAGTAATCGGGTGGCCAGGGCCTTTTCCAGACGGGAAATGCTGCGGCTGACCGCAGACGGCGACGAACCCAACTGGCGCGCGGCTTCGGAGAAGCTGCCGGTCTCCACGACCTTGACGAAAATCGCCATTTCACCGAGCAACGGCAGGGGGAGATTTATGCTCACAGCGCAACAGTCCTTTGATGTTTGAACGGATTATCACGTTATTACACGATTCATATAATTAAAAAAGAAACTTTAATAAGGGCATGGAATATGACGCTTCGCCTCTTTTTCCATAGTGATGACCTCAAGGCCAGTGTGGAAGTCCTCGACTGTTCGCCCCACGAGAACGAGTTCGCCGTGGTATTGCGCGCCACGCTGTTTCATCCGCAGGGCGGCGGTCAGCCTTGCGATACGGGCTGGATTGGCGATAGCCAGGTGCTTCGGGTGATACAGGAGGCGGAACGGATCATTCACTACGTCGACCGCCCGGTGCCGTTGGGCATGACGCAGATCCGGATCGACGCAGAACGTCGCCGTTTCAACACCCGCATGCATTCGGCCGGGCACTTGATTGGCCATTTCATCCAGGCGCTGGGCTGGATGCCTGTCAAGGCGCATCACTGGCCGGACGAGGGCCGGGTGCAATTCAAACCGGGGGATTCGGCTCAGGAAGTCGATCCGCAGACGGTGCAATACGGTATCGGCCAGTGGATCGAGCACGATCTGCCGCGCCTGACCTCCTTGCGCGAAGGCGCGCGGGAAATCGGTTTCGGAGAACTGCCGGCCTACGGCTGCGGCGGGACCCATGTACGAAGCCTGAAGGATCTGGGCACAGTCACGATCGCGTCGCTTTCGCAGAAGAAAGGCACGTTATCCGTCCACTACAGCGTGGATTGAGAATTTCGGACGGTGCCTCGCGCATCGTCCGTCGCCGGGGGAGCCGCATTCGCCGGTTCCGTTGACTATTCGATAGATGGACCTACCCACATGATGCTTGACGTCGAGCGTCTCGATGAGACGTGCATAAAAAAACTGGCCAGCGAAGAAGTCCTCGCCATCCGCGTCAAAGGCTTTTTGCCCGAGACACTGGCAATCCAGATTGGCGACAAGATTCTCGCTCCCGGCTTCGAGGGCTATATCAACGCCCCGAGCATCGGTCGTATCGGCATGGCGTTTTACGAAGCGGAAAACCAGCCGCTGCTGATAGAGGACTACTTCGAACGCGCCACCAGCAACATCGCCGAATTGCGCAATCGCTGTGCACCCTACTCTTCGCCAATCGACACGCTGCGCTGCATGCTCGACGAGTCCTGGCCGGCCGGCGCGCATCTGGAAAACCTCTACGGTCGCAAAATGTATGTCGGACTGTCGCGCGTGGTGAAACCCGGCGTGTGCTTTCTCGCCCACCACGACATTTTTGCCAAGGACGCGCCGGACAGCTTCCAGGCCCGCAGTCTGGAAGCGCAATTTGCCTGCAACGTGTACCTGAACATGCCGACCGAAGGCGGCGCGCTGCAGATGTGGAATGACGACGTGACCCCGGATCAATTCGACGAGATGCGCGGCGACAGCTACGGCATCGACCCGGCGCTGCTCGGCCCGCCTGCGCTGGAGATTCGTCCCGAGCCTGGCGACTTCATCATGTTCAACTCGCGCCGCATGCACTCGGTCACCCCGGGCGTGGCGGATCCGCGATTGAGCCTTTCGTTCTTTGTCGGCTATCGCGGCAATGCTTCACCCCTGACTTTCTGGAGCTGAGATGTTATCGAATTACCTGGGCGAGTTTCTGGCGCTGGCCACCATCCACTTCCTGGCCGTGGTCGCTCCCGGCCCGGACTTCGCCGTGACGATTCGCCAGAGCGTGCGCTTCGGACGACTGGTCGGGATCTGCACCGCGCTGGGCATCGGTGCGGGGATTTCCGTGCATGTGCTGTACACCCTGCTCGGCGTCGGCGCCTTGATGCACACCACGCCATGGCTGCTGACCGTGGCCAAGGTGATCGGCGGTGCCTACATCCTCTACCTCGGCGTCTGCCTGCTGCGCAGCAAACCGAAATCGGCACTGGAGGGTGAAAAAACCGGCGATGAACCACTGGTCGAGCAAACCCTGTTCAAAGCGTTCAGTACCGGTTTTCTGACCAACGCCACCAATCCCAAGGCCACGCTGTTTTTCCTGGCGATCTTCACCACGATCATCAGCGCCAGCACACCGCTGCAGATTCAGGCGCTGTACGGGCTGTGGATGTGTTTCGTGAACGCCGCATGGTTCGTGGTCGTTGCGCTGTTTTTTTCCAGCAGCCGGGTTCGATTGCTGTTTCTGCGCATGGGGCACTGGTTCGAGCGCACCATGGGGGTTGTGCTGATTCTGTTTGCCGGGCGGCTGATGCTGTCCTGGTAATCTGCCTAAAACGCAAAAGGCCCGCCGAATCTCTTCGGCGGGCCTTTTTTACGTGCGAATGACAGGAAACACAAAAAACGCGCAAACAAAAACGCCGCTCTATTGAGCGGCGTTTTTGTGAAATTGGAGCGGGAAACGAGACTCGAACTCGCGACCCCGACCTTGGCAAGGTCGTGCTCTACCAACTGAGCTATTCCCGCAAATGGCGTCCCCTAGGGGACTCGAACCCCTGTTACCGCCGTGAAAGGGCGGTGTCCTAGGCCACTAGACGAAGGGGACACTGCCTGAAACACCATGGTGTAGTGTTTCAGTTCCAGACTCACATCCTGAGATGTGTTCTGGTTTCACTCAACCTTGCCCTGGAGCAAAGCTGCTTAAAATTGGAGCGGGAAACGAGACTCGAACTCGCGACCCCGACCTTGGCAAGGTCGTGCTCTACCAACTGAGCTATTCCCGCATTGGCGTCCCCTAGGGGACTCGAACCCCTGTTACCGCCGTGAAAGGGCGGTGTCCTAGGCCACTAGACGAAGGGGACACGCTACAACATTCACTCCCTGCTTCGTTTCGCTGTGTGCTTTACGCTGCAAGTGGCGCGCATTCTATGGATGGATTGGGAGGTCGTCAACCCCCTGATATAAATTTATTTAAATCAATGACTTCGACCTGCTTTACGAGGGCAATCGGGGTTTTCCATCGACCGATGTCTGGCGCCTATATTCCGACACTCGCCAAGGCGCTATAGTCCACCGCACAGGTGATGGCAATCTGCACCCCAAGCGCCAGCATTTATCTAAGCAGGTCTGCGGCCGATACAGATTGAAGCTTCGCCGATCCAACCCGTCGAGCGGCGCTAGGCTCCTATATGCCAAGCCACTACACTCGCACGCGAACCCTATAAAGAGGTCTTACCGGTGACACCACTCATGATCACCCTGCTAGTCATAGCCGGGATCGCAATCTTGATCGCCATTGGCTACATGAACCATGTGGTGGAAAACAACAAACTGGAGAAAGCCCGCACCAAGGTCGAACTCAATGATCGCCTGCGTCGATGCGGCGAACTCACCGAGACCTTCCCCGGCCAGTTCATGACCCCGGCGCTCAAGCTGCTGATGACTCGCCTGGAACTGAACGTCTGCCAGCGCCTGCTGAACCTGGAAAAAACCAGCGCCATCACCAAGGCGCGGATCACCGAGTTGACCGCACTGGTAGGCCAGGGTGAATCGATCCCGGTCAACAACCCACCGGCCCCGATCCAGACCGAAGCCAAGGCCAAGGACGTCCGCTTCCTCCTCGAAGCCCTGCACGGCCAGATCACCCGCGCCGCCCAGGACGGCTTCCTGCCACCGAACGAAGCCAAACACTGGATCCGCGAAGTCCGCCACATTCTGGTACTGCTGCACATCGAGTTCTTCAACAACCTCGGCCAGCACGCCTTGCAACAAAACCAGCCAGGCCAGGCCCGCCTCGCCTTCGAACGCGGCGTGCAATACCTGCGCAAACAGCAAGACCCGCAGATCTACGCCGAACAACTGCAATACCTGGAAAAACTCTTGGCCCGCGCCAACGCCCTGGTCATGGACAAGATCGCCCCGGTCGAAGGCGAAGAAAACCAACTGACCGCCGGCCTCAAAGATGTCGAAGCCGATGCAGACTGGAAAAAGAAAGTGATCTACGACTGATTGCAGATTGCTGAAGAGAAGCCACCGAGAGGTGGCTTTTTTTTGGTCGGAGAATTGATCGCAGTCTTCAGTAATTCAAAGACATGCTCTGGTTGGCTTTGTGGATTCAGACGGCTTTTTAGCAGACTTGAGTTCGCTCCCCTCACCCTAGCTCTCCCGAAACGTCGGACCGCCCGGAGGGAGAGGGGACTGACCACAGCGGCAGTAAAGAATATGTACACCCACCAGAACCCGGTCGGCCCGAAGGCCGCCTTCGCGGGCAACCCCACTCCCACAAAAGCAAAAGCAAAAGCAAAAGCAAAAGCCGTCCACCTCCGCCCTTCACCACTCAACACAATGAGCGTTAGCTCGAGTACCGCTTTTGATCTTGCCGTGCCGGCCCCTTCGGCAGGCTGAGTGGAGGGATTTATCCGGGGGTGGGAGCGCAGCGACCGTTTGGCGCAGCCAAACACATCGAGAGGAGGTGCAGCGAAGCAAACCGTAGGCGATGCCCC